>NZ_JARRAF010000017.1 GCF_030129945.1 Parachitinimonas caeni | reverse complement strand
TAGGCTCTGTTGACGTTTTGTTTCCGGTCGCGCCGGGCCGAGTTTTGGGGCAGGGCGAGGCAGGGTGAGTGCGGTTTAGCGAGCTAAATAAACGAACCCTAACGACGCCATGCCCCAAAAATCGACCCGGCCCGGTGGGTTTCGCCGGATTTGGGCCTGCTGCGGTGTTAAAAAACGCTTGCTTAGTCCACTAAGCGGCGCGCTTTTCGCCTTGCATCAGGCCCAAATCCGACAAAACGCGATCCGGAAATAAAATGTCAACAGAGCCTATCATGCAAGCAATAATCCAGACCGCGCCCGGCAATGCCTCGACCCTGCAACTCGGCCGGATTGAGATGCCGACCGTCGGCGCCAGCCAGTTGCTGATACGCAGCCACGCCGCCGGCGTCAATCGGGCCGACATTGTGCAGCGCGAAGGGCGTTATCCAGCGCCGGCGGGCGCCTCACCCATCCTCGGTTTGGAAACTGCAGGCGAGGTGGTCGCGATTGGCACTGACGTAACTGGTTTCGCGCCCGGCGATCCGGTGTTCGGCCTGGTTGCTGGCGGCGCCTACGCCGAATACGTGCTGCTGGATGCCGATCTTGCCCTGCGCAAGCCCGACGCGCTGAGCTGGGCTGAAGCCGCCAGCCTGCCGGAGGCCTGGATGACTGCCTGGTTCAATCTGGTCGAGCATGGCGAGCTGCGGGCCGGGCAGGCAGTCTTGATTCATGCCGGCGCCAGCGGGGTTGGCTCGGCGGCGATCCAGCTGGCACGCCGGCTTGGTGCAACCATCTTCGCCACGGCCGGTAGTGAAGCCAAGTGCGCCCACTGCCGTGAGCTGGGGGCCGATCTGGCCATCGACTACACCCAGCAGGACTTTGCCGGCGCGGTCAAAGCGGCAGGGGGTGTCGATCTGATTCTTGACTGCATCGGCGCCGATTATCTCGACCGCAATCTGGCTGCCTTGCGACCCGATGGCAGGCTGATCAACATCGGGCTGATGGGGGGCAGCAGTGCCAGCCTCAACCTCGGCCTGGTTCTGGTTAAACGGCTGCGCCTGCAGGGGTCTACTCTGCGCAGTCAGCCCCTGGCGGTGAAGGCACGGCTAACTGCAGCACTCCGCGAGCAGATTCTGCCTGGCATTCTGCGTGGCGAATTGCGGCTAACGCTGGATCGCACCTTCGACTGGACCGCTGCTGCCGCTGCCCATACCCATCTCGAAGCCAATCGGAATCTGGGTAAAGTGGTACTGACCTTTCCGCCCGCCGTTGCCCAAACCGAAGTACAGCAAAACAACCCACAGGAATGACCATGAATAAAACCCTGTTTGCGGTGCTATCCGCCTGTGTGCTTTGCAGCGGCTGTGCCGTGGTCAGCCTGGGTGCGACCGTTGCCAGTGCGGCAGTGGATGTCACCGTTACTGGCGTACAGGTTGCCACCAAGGTGGCCGTCGGTACGGGCAAGGCGGTGGTGAAAGTGGCCGAAGCAGTAGCGGGCGATGACGACGCCCCCCGAACTGATGCCCCGACCACCGGCAAGGACAAACTGGACAAGGCGGACAAGGCGGACAAGGCAGATAAATCGAAGTAGCCCCTTGCATCATGCCGCGCAGAGGGCGAGACTCCCGCCAGCCCTGATCGCGCTACCCGCGCCAAGGGCGCGACTCAAAACATCCCACAAGGAGACAACATGCAAATCGCGTTTATCGGTCTGGGCCATATGGGCGGCCCCATGGCAGCCAATCTGATCAAAGCCGGGCACAGCCTGACAGTGTTCGATCTGGTCCCCGCTTCGGTGCAAGCCGCCGTCGCACTTGGCGCCACCGCCGCCACAGATGCCCGCACCGCCGTTGCTCAAGCCGAAGTCGTCATCTCGATGCTCCCGGCCAGCCAGCACGTTGAATCGCTCTATCTGGGCGAAACCGCACTGGTAGAGCACATCCGCCCCGGCAGTCTGATTCTGGAATGCTCGACCATCGCCCCGGACAGCGCCCGCAAGGTGGCCAAGGCCGCCCAGGCGCGTGGCGTGGCCATGCTGGATGCCCCGGTTTCCGGCGGTACGGCAGGCGCCGCAGCCGGCACGCTGACCTTTATCGTTGGCGGCAGCGCCAGCGACCTCGAACGCGCCCGCCCGGTTCTCGACAAGATGGGCAAGAATATTTTCCACGCAGGCGATAGCGGTGCCGGCCAGGTAGCGAAGATCTGCAACAACATGCTGCTGGCGATTCATATGATCGGCACCGCCGAGGCGCTGAATCTGGGTGTGGCGCATGGGCTCGACCCCAAGGTGCTGTCCGACATCATGCGCGTCAGCTCTGGTGGCAACTGGAGCCTGGAAAAATACAACCCGTGGCCAGGCGTCATGGACAATGTTCCAGCCAGCCGCAATTACGAAGGGGGGTTCGGCAGCGATCTGATGTTGAAGGATCTGGGCCTGGCGCTCGAAGCCGCGCTCGCCACCCGCGCTCCAACCCCGCTGGGTGCAGCGGCACGTAACCTTTATGCCATGCACAGCGCCGCCGGCCACGGCGGGGCCGACTTCTCCAGCGTCGTCAACAGCCTGCGCCGCCGCTGACCTCATCGCCCCGGCGCCAATGCCGGGGCTGCTCTCTGCAGCTTCCTACCCCCATCTCCCCATCAATTCCCGCCAGCACCAAGCGCTTGCGCGCTTCCTGCCTCGTTCCGGGTCCACCGTAAAGTCTGACGCTTTACCGACCGGCCCTTCTCTCTTCGTAGAATAACCACCAAACTGCATGAACAACATTCATCGCACTATAAATTCATGAATAGCGCTGTTATTGCATGAAAAATTTAATAATTTCTTATATTTCTCCTACCCCACCAACGACTCATCCTCTGTTGAAAACCTGACCCAACGGACAATTGATCAACAATTTGCAATCAGACAAAATGTTTTAATTAAGGATGCCCGATACATTCTGCCTGTCCAGGCTCTGTTGACATCAGGTCTACCGTCGCACCGGGTCGAGTGTTAGCTCAGGGCGACCCCCGCAAGGAATAAGCCGTGGACGCCAAGGGGCTGAAGCCTTAACCCCCACGCACGCCAGAGTGACTGCGGTTTAGCCGGCTAAAAATGTTAATTGAGCTAGGCTCTGTTGACGTTTTGTTTTCGGATCGCGTTTCGTCGGATTTGGACCTGATGCAAGGCGAAAAGCGCGCCGCTTAGTGGGCTAAGCAAGCGATTTTTAACACCGCAGCAGGCCCAAATCCGGCGAAACCCTCCGGGCCGGGTCGATTTTTGGGGCATGGCGTCGTTAGGATTCGCTTATTTAGCTCGCTAAACCACGCTCACCCTGCCTAGCCCTGCCCCAAAACTCGGCCCGGCGCGACCGGAAACAAAACGTCAACAGAGCCTAGGCCTGGGTGGATACCACATGCTTTATGCAAGCTAAATTCGTCAGCGATTTCATTTTCGTCCGCACGCCTCTGCTACCCGTGAGCGCCTATACCACCATCGGTAGCGATGCGTGCGAGCACACCGAGCATCTGCGCCAGATTTTTTCGCAGCCTAAAGTGCGGGAAGCATTGTTCACTTACTCGCCAACACTGTATGAATCGATTTCAGGATTTCTGGACGAGGGCGCCGAGCTGGGCGTAAAAGAAGGTCGGACACTCACCAATATTCTGGCCCGGCTCACCTTGCGCACCACGCCATTCGGCCTGTTTGCGGGCGGCACGCTCGGCGAAATCGGTTCAGCGAACCAGATTCAGATTGCACAGCAGGCTTTCAACCCGCGTTTTTCACGCGCTGACTTCGAGATCGCTTATCAGCAATGCCAGACCAGCCAGCAAATTGAGGCTACCCGGACCCGGCTACATGCCAATCCAACAGCCTTGAAGGTCAACGATACGGTGCAGTACATCGAACGCCAGCTGCATGGCGGGAAATTTTCGTACATCAAAAGTCAGGTTGATGACAGCCTTTACCTGCAATACGTTCTGAATGTCTGCCGACAACAGCCAGGATATCCGCCCGCCCTCATCGCAGGGTTACGTGAACTTGATGCAGAAATCGAAACCGACGAGGCCGCTGATTTCATCAGCGAATTGATCCACAACCAACTGCTGCTGGCAGATACCGAACCCCGCCTGACCCAACCCCCTCTGACCCACAGCCTCTGGAGCCCCACCAGCCACCCAGACAGCACTGCACAGAGAACACAAATTGATGCGTGGCTGGTGCAGGCAGACCGGCAAGCTGCCGCACAGACCAGCAGCCTGGATATTTATCGACAGCTTGTCTCATCCGTGCTGGATCAGGGGCTAAGCAAGGATGCCTCCAAGATCCTGAACATCATCAGCACGCCGACAGCCGATCGCTGCGAAATTTCATTTGCCGTGGTCGAGGAAGTCCAGGCAGCAGCCGGGGTTTTGCTTACCCGCTTCGGCGTTCCATCCGACCCTTTGCGCAGCTTCCGCGAAGCATTCAGCAAGCGTTATGAGCGGCGGGCGGTCCCCTTGCTGCAAGCGATAGATGAAGAAATCGGGCTGGGACGCAGTCTGTTTATCGCCACCAGCCCTGACAGCCATCTGGCCAACGACCGCAAACAGCAATTCGAGAGCTGGTGGCGAGACCGCCAGCCCTCACCGTCGGAACAGGGCGTCGGAATCGCTCTGAGCGATTCCGACCTTGAGCGCTTTTCCGCCATTCCTGCCGAAAAGATTCAGGGGGCGCTACATGCATTGGTGGTGCTCGAACAAGCGCCCGACGCCCCCGGCAGCCCACCACGCATTCTGCTCAAGTCGTGCGGCAGCAATAACCCTGCAACCGTCGTCGGCCGTTTCACCGCTGCCGATGCCACGCTGCACCAGCGGCTGCAAGCCATGCTGGCCCACGAACAGGCACAGTACGATGGCGCAATTCTGGCCGAACTCAGGCATGTGCCCCAGCCTCGTTTTGCCAACTTCATCAGTCGCCCCACCTTGCGGGAGTTTTCCATCTCGCCGTTTGCCGACCACACCGATGGACAAGGCACAGCCATTGCACTCGATGATCTGTGGCTGGCCGTCATCAACGAGCGAGTGGTGCTGTTCTCGCGCACTCTGGACAAGGAAGTCGTACCTCGACTTGACTGTGCGCACAACGTCTCGACCGACAAATTCAAGCTCTATAAATTTCTTGCCAGTCTCGCCAGCCAAGGGGATGTCCACGTCCACAAACCCTGGGTGGATCATGCTCGCCTGCACGGGCATTGCCCGCGCATCACCTACCGCAACACGGTTTTAGCTTTGGCGCGCTGGCATCTGTTTGGTGAAGAAACGCGAGAGTTGAAGCAGGCGCAGAAAGCAGGAACGCTTGAAACCGTGATGCCTTTGTTGGCACAACGTCGTCAGCTGCCTCGCCATTTCATACTTGAAGTATCCGATCACTGGCTGACCGTCGATCTGAAGAGTCCTGCCAGTATTGAGGCTTTTGTTGATGAGCTGCGCAGTGGACGCAGCTACGATCTGCTTGAGTTATTTCCCAGTGACTTTGCCTACGACTCGCGACTGGGCGATGAACCCTGTGCGCATGAAATTGTTATTCCCATGCTGCACCAAACAACCGGCAGAGCATGGGGGCAGCACAACCAGACATTCCGTCAGGCTCTCACCACCGCAACCTTACCCCGCTTCAAAGCACCAGGCTCGGACTGGCTGTATCTGAAAGTCTACTGCGGTGAATCACTCGCTAACGAAGTTCTGGGCAAGATCGTCGCGACGCTGCCCGCTTGGGCACAACGCCATGCCGTGCCTGATCTTTCATGGTTTTTCATCCGATACCGCGACCCGGACTTCCACCTGCGCATCCGTTTCAGGCTAACGCAGGCTGATTGGCTGCCAATGTTGATGCAGACCCTGCATATCACGCTGTGTCCGATGCTGGAAGCCGGGCTGGTCAGCGATATGCAGTATGCGACCTACTGGCCGGAAATTGAGCGTTATGGCGGGGCTGACAGCCTGGAGCTCTGTGAACAACATTTCTGCAATGAAAGCCAGCTGGCCCAAGAATTGCTGACTCTGGAGCTGACACCCGATCAACAGATGGTCGTCGCCGCAAGCCGCATTCACCACGCCATTCAGCAATACCTGCCTGAGCAGGCAACACAAGATCGCTATCTAGCCAAACACAGTCGCACCCATAACCGAGTAGGCCGTGTAAGTCGCCGAGAAATCGAAGCCGGGGATTTGTTCCGCCAGATCAACCCTACATTGTGGGACTTTCACCAAAATCAGCCCGTCAGTCCTCTACTGGAGCAAGCCCGCCAGTTGCTTAACCGGCATAAGCCAGCCTATGAGAATTTCTGGCGGGCGCTATCGCAGATCCATCCGGCTGACAGCGATCTGAGTTTTGGGCTGCTCGATAGTCTGATCCACATGTTCTGTAATCGGTATTTAAGCGGCAACTCCCAGATTCGCGAATATTGCGCACGCTCGATCTGTGCTCGCCTTTTCAGGCGGGAGCAAAGTCATCGCAAACCCTCAACACGGAAAAAGAAAATAATAGAAAAAATCGATTCAGCTTTAAGGGAGACGGCCTGATGCTTTCATCCATAATCCGCACTCCCCCCCAAAAAAATAGGTACCGGTTTATCTCGGACGCCGATTCGGGAAAACAGGGCCCGTACCACCTATACCATTTTGCATTTTATAACGATAAAAGGATTTGCAAAGTCACTTTGCAATGATGACGAAATCCGGGTGGATAATCACTTGTTTTCGTCGAAAATGCCAGATTAGGCATTTGTTTTATTTACGACAAATTAAAAGGAATTTTCAAATGAAAAGCAAATTACAACTTAACAAGAAAACGCTGTCGGTACTGAATGATGAAGTGCTGGATATGGTTGGCGGCGCAGGCAGGCCAGGCGAAGGTTCGTTGCGGGTTTCTCCCTGTGTCAGTGACGACGACTCCTGCGGCCCCACCGCGCATTTCTGTACCGAGGCCATCATTGCACCGGTAGAACGCGAATAAGTTATCTCAGCTGTTGATGCCTGGCGTCTGGCAGTCACGCCGGATGCCATGCAGAAACTTGGATCGGCATCAGATTTTAGAAAAGGGATCACCCAGTGCAAAAACTTAAATTAAACAAAAAAACCCTTCGCTCTTTAACAGAAGACGAATTAAATCTGGTAGCAGGTGGCGCACGTACCGATGAAACGGATTTTTGCCCGTCGGAAAATTGTGATACCGAAATATATGACGAGTGTCATCAACCCACTGATCATTTCTGTACGGAAACCGTCGAAACCACAGATTGCCCGCCAGAGCCACCAGGAAATTAATTCATCAATATCTCGACTTGAAATCTGGCCGCACCCAACAAGTAGCTGAATTGTCGTTTTTTTACCCCGAGGATAAATCATGACCGAGAAGCTCAAACTCAACAAAAAAACCCTGCGCGTACTCACTCAGGAGGAAACGCAACTGGTAGCTGGCGGCGCGATGACGGACCGGACCGATACGTCACTCTGCCCGACCGACGACTGTTCGTGGGGTGGGTGTGGCCCTTCTGCCGATGATGGTTGCCCTTCCATGATGGAGTGCCCGCAGCCAACAGCTGATGGCTGCACCGACCCATCCGCCGATTGCCCGCCAAGCGTCAGTCCTTCGGAGTGTTACTGCCCAAGCGAAGGTTGCTAGGCTCTGTTGGCGTTAGATTTGCTGATCGCATTTCGCCGAATTGAGGCGTGATGCCATTCCAAACACGGCCCACACGATCATTCGCAACAGGCGGCAAGAGCGTGGCGATGTGGGCGCATCGTTTTTGATTTGCGGCAGCGGCGAGTGCCGCAGACGCATCGAGCGCACAGCCCGTAGGTTCATTGGAAGTTGTTCAGGTTGGCGTTCTGTAGTCGGGAGTGCTGCGGTCGCAACGGATACGCCGCTCCTTATCTTTCATCAACAGGAGTACTTTTCATGGCAAGCAAACTCAAGCTGAATAAGAAAACCCTGCGTGTATTGACAGAGGACGAAGCCCAGCTAGTGGCAGGCGGGGCACTAACCGATAAAGAAACCACCCCCTGCCCTACAGATGATTGCACGGATACCTGCATTGAAGCCTTTGGCGGTTGCGGCCCAGGCGAGGACACCATGCCTTGCCCAAGCATTACCCTGCCCTCAGATGCCTGCCCGACCAATATCACCTGCGAAACCCAGGTGACTTGCGATTGTCCAGTCTGAGTACCCGATAGCCGCATCAGTATGCAAGCGCTACTGCCGTAACGCAGCGGCCGTAGCGCTGATCCGATCTCCCTTCCGATTCAAATTGATATGACGCTGGCGCCTGCACCTTCTCCCATCCAGACCCGCAAAGAGGATTCCGCCTCTTTTTCGCTGCCGGGCCCCCTGACCACTCAAGCCCTTGACCTTGCCGATCGGCTCGTCGCGGAAGTACTGGCGCAGCCAGCAAATGCTGCCGAGGGCATTACCCTGGCCCGCGGTACAAGCGGCGACCTGCTGCTTTTGCTGGAATATGCCCATCATCAGCCCAGGGCTGCTATCGACCTGAAAATCGAGGCGCTGTTTGAGGTGGTAACCGAGGCAGTGGAGTCCACTCCACTTCCTACCGGGCTATGGAGTGGTATCTGCGGGATCATGTGGACGCTTGACTACGCCGGGCGCAGACATGGCTTGCACCGCGAAGCGATTGCCGAGCTGATGGGTGAGTATGACGAGCATTTGCTGCATTACACATCGCGTGCAGAGTCGGGCCGGCACCTCGACATCATCTCCGGCCTCTCCAGCCAAGCCATTTACGCCACCGAGCGCGAGAACAGTGCCACGGTCTCACAGCTGCGTCATGCCATTGCCGCCCGCCTGCGTGAAGGCGCCGTCATGGATGCCGAAGGCGGTGTTCACTGGCGGATGTTTCCTGGCCGTTACAAGCGTGAGCCGTTCCCACCCAATCAACCAGAACCGCTAGATTTGGGTTACGCCCATGGCGTTCCCGGGGTGATTGCAGCGCTGGTGGCGCTGACGTCCCGCGAGCCCCATCTTCAAGTAGATGATCTCATTCAGGGCGGTATGCGCTGGATGGAGCGACAGGCACGCCCTCACCCGGCACATAGCCGATATTCATGCTGGGTGGGTCACGAAATGGACTCGCGCCTTGCCTGGTGCTATGGCGACCTGGGCGTTGCCATCACCCAGACTTTGCGTGGCCTGACCGCCGATGACGCCTGCTTGCTGGAAGCAGGTTGCAGCCTCTTCCAGCAGCGCTGCCTCAACTCGCAAGTATCCAGTGGTGTGAGTGATAGCGGCCTGTGCCACGGCGCGGCCGGCATTGCCTTGATCGCCGAGTGGCTATATCGGATCAACCGTGACGAGCAGCTTGCCAAGATACGGAATGACTGGCTGCAACGGGCGATCCGGTTGACCGAAGCTGAGCTTGAGCGCGAGGGCTTTCAGACCGGCTTGCTAGGTAAACATACAGGGGTTGCCCTCACCTGTCTCACCTTGGCCACCGGTAGCACCCTTAAATGGGCCGCTCCTTTGGTATTTGGATTGTCCGAGCAATAGGTGCTGCTGACACTTTCTCTGTGACCACTGAAAACGTATCAACAGCGCCTGGCAGCCCCACTTGAGCCACCCCACATGAAACTGACGCCCCCGCTTGTACTGGATTTCTCTGTCGAGATCCGCCTTTCAGTCGCACAACGCAGGCAAATCCAGCGAGCAATACGAACGTTGCAACAGACCGCGCACTGCCCACTTCAGTCCACACTATGGCAACTGGCGCACTCTCGCCGTTATAACCGGAAACGTGGCTGCCTACGCCAGCTTGAGCATGAACTATCCGCCCATGCCGTGGAAATAAAACGCGGCTCCCCTGACCCTGGACCTCGGTTGGATCAGATCCAGGCAGCGAGTCAGGTTGAGCAGGCTGTACTGCATGCGCACCAGGCAAACCTTTGGGCGGCATGCTGTGGCGATGACTTCGCAAACTTTTGTTCGGCACTTGAAGCCTGTGGCACCGCCATGACCGGCCAGCAGACGGTCATTCGTAGCCGCGAGATTGCCACTGTGGCCGATGTGAATGGGCGGCGCTGGCAATATCTGGCCGCATCGGCGGTTCAACCCAACCTGCAAATGCTGCATCAGCTTTGCCGGAAGCTGGTCACCCTGCCGGCAGAAACCGCTAAGCGGCGCGAAGTATCCATCCACCAATTCACACTGGCAGTCAGAATCTTCGCCATGCTTCTCGCCATTCATCCGTTTACCGATGGCAATGGCAGGGTAGCTCGCGCGTTGTTGCATAGTCTGCTGCAAGGTGTTGGTATTCTGCGTGGCCACTACCTGCCATTACGTGAGTGTTTCGACCTGGCGGATTACGGCCAGGAAATCCGCCTGCGCCATTTCGATCTGACAGGCGATTATGTTGATCTGGCATTGTTCTTTGGTCGCGTCATCACAGCCTATTCGGTGATGACACGCTCTGCCCTGAAGCAGCCTCGCCGCGCATCACGGCATCCGTAACTTTTCATGATTGCGACGCAGAATCTGCTGTCTGCACTGCCCCCAGGCTTTGCGGCCCTACAAAACGTATTCCGCCGAACCGGATACAGCTATCTGATCATCGGTGGCTGGATTCGAGACCAGTTGCTGGGCCACTCGCCGCGCGACCTGGATCTGCTGACCTCTGCACCAGCCTCCACCTTGCTGCACCGCCTGCCGGCAGCGGGCATTCCCGTGCGCGACGCCAGCATCGTGCTGAAAGCCACGCTAGGCATCGAAATAGATATAGCCTCGCTGGAAGTCGATGTTTGCTCAGGCCAGACCTTCGACGAAGCCGTAGCCATTGATCTGGCCCAAAGAGATTTCACCCTCAACACACTATGCCTGGACCCTGAGCGCGGTATCCTGACCGACCCATACAACGGTCTGGCCGATTTGCAGCAACATCTCCTGCGCCCTGTTCTATCCGAGCACGCCGTACCGGTCTATCAGCCTCACCTGTTGTTGCGACTGGTACGCTTTCTGGCACGAGAAGGCTTTATCACCGACCCGCAACTACTGCATGCACCCTGGCTTCTCGCCGCCCTGCAACACACCCCAGCGGCACGAGCCGTGGCCGAGTATTGCAAGCTGCTTCAATGTGGCCGCGCCCACTGGTGCATCAGGCAGCTGCTGGATCTAGGCGTCCACAGCGGCAATCTACTCAAAATCCCACTTGATTTTCTGCCTGCCAACTATGAGGCCCGCCTGCTGCATTTTGCTGCAGCTCTTGATACGCAAACGCCCCAGGCACCCGTAGGCCTTCACCAACTGATTGCCGAACTTTATCGGCCATGGATGGATGGCCTGCTTGCCAACTTTCCCACCTCGACTCAGCACAACCCCGCCATGATGGCGGCGCTGGATCATGCCATTGGCCCCTGTCTGCCCGTTTCTGCGGAACGCCGGCCAGCTTTCTGGCGGGCTATCCTGCATGCACGGCGCAACACGCTACAAAAAGCCACCGCCTCTGTGCTTATCTGAATGCCAGCTCCAAGGATCAAGCTGCTAAAGTGATAGAGGGCGCCGGTTTGGATTGCCCTCTTATCCCTTTTGCCATCCCATCCGCTCACGCCCCTGCACATGCAGTCTTATCCGCCAGCCCCCTCCCCTCAGCGTACTCGTCTGAAGAAGCTATGGCAGAAGCTTTGGCCACCGCTGGCGGGGCTGGCAGCGATATTGTTCGCATGGCTGATAACGCTGACGCCGCCGTGGCGCGAGTTTGCGCTGAAGGAATTCGACCTGTGGACGGTCTCCAGCCCGGCGCCAACGTCGAAGCTGCCGATTTTTCTGATCGCCATCGACGATAGCTCGATTGCCGCACTCAATCAGCGCTGGCCCTGGCCACGACGCCTGCATGCCAAGCTCATCGACGAGCTGAAAGCCGCCGGCGTTGGCGTGATTGCTTTTGACGTGACATTCGACACCCCATCTTCCGAGGCGGATGACGCCGCGCTCGAAGCCGCCATCCGCCGCGCCGGCAATGTGGTACTGGCACTGGGCGAAATCAAGGAAGAAACCCAATATGGCTACACCACACTGCTCAAACGCCCCCTGATCCGCTTTCGCAAGGCAGGCGCCACAGAAGGCCGGGTGAATATTTATTTCGATGCTGATCGGGTCGTGCGGATTGCCCCGACCGAAGACAACGCTTTCTGGCGTGCCATTCTGGATATGGGCGCCAAACGCGTACCAGACTTTCCCGGTTATCACCCCTTGCCATCCAATCCCCGCCTGCGTTATCTGGGTGAACCGGGCGTGATTCCGCGTGTGTCGTACTACCAGGCGCTGGATTTGAAGCGCAACCTGCCCGCAGCCATCCCCGAACTACAAGACGCCATCGTCATCATCGGCCGCACAGCAGCATCGACTGCCGAACTATCAATGGCCAAGACCGATACCTTTGCCACACCGTACAGCAGCCTGGGCAACGGCGCACACACACCCGGACCGGAAATCCATGCGACGCTGATCGAAAACGCCGTGCGCGGCCTGACGATCCAGACCGCGCCAGATGACTCACGAAGCGGGCTGATGTTGAGTGTGGCATTTCTGGCGCTGCTGATTATGGGCCGAGGCCGCTTTCGCCCCTTGACCTACGCCGGCATGGTCATTCTCAGCTCCGTCGGCCTGCTGACGCTGGGCTATTGTCTGTTTGTCTTTGCAGCCTACTGGCTACCCGTAGCCGACGCCCTTCTGCCGCTGCCGATTGTCTATGCCAGCCAGGCCGTCGTTGGTTATGTGGGAGAACGCCGCCAGCGTGAAGAAATCCGTCGCACCTTCTCGCGCTATGTGCCCGAGGCCGTCGCCAACGAACTCGCCATCCACCCAGAAAAGCTGGTTCTTGGCGGCGAGCGACGCGAAGTCACCCTGATGTTTACCGATCTGGAAGGCTTTACCAGCATGTCAGAATCGGCAGCGCCAGAAACGGTCGCCGAAGTACTCAACCGCCACTTCACCGCCATGCACGAAATCGTCATCCGCTATGGCGGTACTGTCGATAAATTCATCGGCGATGCCATCATGGCGTTCTGGGGTGCCCCGCTGACCGACCCCGAGCACGCACTGCATGCCACGCAGGCCGCCATTGAAATGCAGGCGGAAATGGAGCGCCTACGCGCCGCCTTCGCTGCAGAAGGGCTGCCAGAGATCAAAATGCGCGTCGGCCTACATACCGGTCAGGCCCTGATCGGCAACCTCGGCTCGCGCATCGGTCGCGTCAACTACACAGCCGTTGGCGACGCAGTAAACCTTGCCTCCCGGCTGGAAGGCATGAACAAGGAATACGGCACCGGCATTCTGCTATCCGGCGCCACCGCCACCGAGATCAATGACCGCATCCCCCTGAAAAAGCTCGGCGAAGCAACGGTAAAAGGCAAAATCCAGGCGGTAGAGGTCTACACCCCGATCCTGCTCACCCCGCAAGAACGGCAAGAGCCAGTGCTGACTTCTACGCCGCTACCCGCTGCCGATCAGAATTAAGCTCTGTTGACGGTTCATTTCCGAATCACGCTTCGTCGGATTTGGGCCTGAACCAAGACGAAAGGCATGCCGCTTTGGGGCATCGCGTCGTTAAGGGTTGCATATCAAAGCTCGCCAAACCGCTCTCACCCTGCCTCGCCCTGCCCCAAAACCCGGCCCGGCGCGATCCGGAAGCAAAACATCAACCGCGCCCAAGCCCCTCCAGCCTCCTCTGCAGCCATTACCAAGATGCGAGCGCTGGCGCCTGCCGCTATCATGGGCGCCCAGTCATTTCCCGAGCTCACAGGTTCGGCATCATTCATACAAAACAAGGCGTTAATTATGATTAGTGAATTGATCATCGAAGACATCGCCATTGGCGACGGCAAGACCGCAGTAAAAGGTGCCTTGATCACCACGCAATACCGGGGCTTTCTCGAAGATGGCACCCAGTTCGACTCGTCTTATGATCGCGGCAAACCCTTTCAATGCGTTATCGGCACTGGACGCGTCATTAAAGGCTGGGACATCGGCCTGATGGGCATGAAAGTCGGCGGCAAACGCAAACTGCACGTCCCTGCCCACCTCGCCTATGGCGAACGCCAGATCGGCGCCCACATCCAACCGAACTCCAACCTGATTTTCGAAATCGAACTACTGGAAGTATTGACGCGGGATGATTGAGCTCCCGAATTTCCAACCGCGAAACCTTGTACCCAGACCATACCATCTTGATAAATCCATCAGGTCACTCCGCTGTCGTGATACTGGCCGGGGAAGCGCAGGTTGAAGCTGATTTTCTGGCCGTCACCATCGACGTCTTCATTCGGCAGGCTGTTGCCGAAGGGTTCGCCTTCCCAGCGCCAGACCACGGTGTTGCCTTGGCGGGTCAGTTCGCGTGGGGTGCCCAGGTGGTCGGTGTGGATGGCGAAGCTGTCTTTGAGTTTGCCGGCTTCATAGGTGAACAGCGCGACCGGTAAGTCACCGAGCCAGACGAATTCCTGCCGGGCTTTGCCGTCGGCTTCGTATTCGCCGATCAGGTGACCTTCGCTGTCGTAAGCAAAGCGGGTGGTTTTGCCATCGCGGGTCTTGCTGACACGCTGGCCCTGCGGGTCGTAGCCGTAAGTGAGGGTTTTGCCGTTGACCACGGATTGCACCAGCCGGCCGCTATCGTCGTAGCTGTCGGCTATCTTGCCGTCGTTAAGCTGGTTGCCCTTGGGGTCGAGCTGGATGGCGCTGCCGCCGAAGCTTTATCTAAAATACGGCAATAAAATGAAAGAAAGCCAGTGCGGATAAATCGGCACCGGCTGTGTTGGGGTTTAAGGTGACGCCCCTTGCCACAGCGCTTTCAGCCAATATCGGCTAAAAGCATGTAGCTGGGGTGTCTGTAATAACGGAATTTACACTATTAGGCATGCAAACAGGCGGAACCCAACAACTACGCAAAAGGTCTCTGGCCCGATAGAGCGGCCAGCTGCGTCGTGGAATGGAATCTGGTGAAACCCAACAAATAGTCACTCAATATACTTTAATTCCACCTCATCTCCATTCACCAGAGATTTTAATGCCTCCTCTCCTTGGATTAAATATTGAGAGTATGTTAACTCCGTCCCAGATACAGGTTGATCTCCATCTAGATCAAGAGGCTCAGGGTTGCTCACATTGATCAACTTTCTAATTCCTTCAAAACACATTCTAGCGGGCAACCCATCAAGCTCTAAATCATCATTTATTAATTCCTCTTTTTTTCCAATTGCAATAGCTTTTTTCAGTGCCACATCCGAGGACTCACCCTCCATCAAAACAAAGTTCTCATACACAGGAAGTTCAAATTGAACACCAGACTTAATCCTAATACTCATAACCAAGCTAGCAACAAACCAAGTCATTCTCATCTCTCACATTTATCATCAAGCGTAGAATTTTGACGACACCCTAATACTTTTTGTGCAGTCTTTATTTTCATTTTCTCTGCGCTGCTCGATGCCTGTTTATATTGCTGCTTTAACCAACCGCAAGGATCCGGCATCATATTAGCTTCACGGGAATATTCATTGTCCTTATTTTGCCTACCTCCCTTTGCCATCTCCAAAGGATCAGGGGTTGGTAAAGACCCTCCGTGGTTCTCATTATTTTTCCCAATAACATAAGCAGTTATACCCAAGACACCAGCTGCGCAACCTGGATTGGATGCACACCACGCCACAGCTGCCACGGGGTTTGTTCCTTGGGGATCCACATAGATAGCAGGATTCCCCCCCACATACCCAAACGTATTCATCCCCCCCCCGCCAACCCAATCGGATCACTCTGCACATACCTGCCAGTGGCTGGGTTGTAGTCTCTGAAGTAGTTATAGAACCTGCCGGTTTCGCTGTCGTGATATTGGCCGGGGAAGCGCAGGTTGAAGCTGACTTTCTGGCCATCGCCATCAACATCTTCATTCGGCAGGCTGTTGCCGAAGGGTTCGCCTTCCCAGCGCCAGACCACGGTGTTGCCTTGGCGGGTCAGTTCACGCGGGGTACCGAGGTGGTCGGTGTGGATGGCGAAGCTGTCTTTGAGTTTGCCGGCTTCATAGGTGAACAGCGCGACCGGTAAGTCACCCAGCCAGACGATTTCCTGCCGGGCTTTGCCGTCGGCGTCGTATTCGCCGATCAGGTGGCCTTCGCTGTCGTAAGCAAAGCGGGTGGTTTTGCCGTCGCTGGTCTTGCTGACACGCTGGCCCAGCGGGTCGTAGCCGAAAGTGATCGTTTTGCCGTTGACCACGGATTGCACCAGCCGGCCGCTATCGTCGTAGCTGTCGGCTATCTTGCCGTCGTTAAGCTGGTTGCCCTTGGGGTCGAGCTGGATGGCGCTGCCGCCGAGGCTTTATCTAAAATACGGCAATAAAATGAAAGAAAGCCGGTGCGGATAAATCGGCACCGGCTGTGTTGGGGTTTAAGGTGATGCCCCTTGCCACAGCACTTTCAGCCAATATCGGCCAAAAGCTGTAGCTGGGGTGTCTGCAATAACGGAATTTACACAGTTCGGTTTACAAACCCCAAACAAGGGAGTTATGACTATCTAATACTACAATTTTTCAAATAATCCTCTGCGGGCCAAAAGCCTCTTTGCGCAGCATTACTTATTAAAGTCATAGCCTGCACTTCAGCTTCTTTCCCTCCCATATTTACTAGATCCAAGCCTTTCTGATATAGAGCCTCTGGATATTCAGAAGAAATTGCCCTATCAAGCCAATGCATACATCTCTCAATATCCACTTCTAAGCCACACCAACCATATCTCCATAATGTGGACAAGCGAAATTGAGATGGTCCGTGTCCCTTCTCAGCACAAGACATGAACAATTTCTTAGCCATTTCTTCATCAATCTCTACCATGTCACCATACTGATAGCTCAATGCTAAGATATAGCCAGACTCCAAATCTCCATTTCTCAAATTTTCATGTAACTGGTCGATATACCTAGAAAACCAGATTTCTGATTGATGGCTACCTTCAGAAAGAACCCCCTCGCCATACCTATAAATCAAGCCAATATACTTGTATGCCTCAGCAACACCCAACAACGCAAGCTGCTGAAATATTTCAAGAGCTCGTTCAAAACTCTCCTCCTCATAAAGCATTTCTGCCTGCCTCAATAGTTCATTTACCTCAATCAATCCTCCGCTAGACCTATTCATCTTCACACACTCCCTCTTGGATCTGATGATTGATGTCTGCATCACATGCTCGCACAATGCTAATCAACGAGGTAATAGTACCCAAGACCCCCAAATACTTCCCTCTTAATTTTGGCAATGCTGGAGCATTATTATGAAAAACTTCCTTACAAGCTTTTCTGAGATATCTTTTCTCACCTTCATTTAAGTCGCGAATTACCTTTTTCTCCGAAACCGATAACGCATCAGGATTTTCTGGAACAAGTGTCCCATCTTTTCGCACAACGACAACTTATGGGCCCGCTCTAAACTGAAGTGCAACACCTTCAAACATATGCGAAAGTGTTGCACTTCAGTTTAGAGCGGGCCAGTTGAATCTGCCAAGTTAAATTTGGTTAATCAACTAAACGCTTCTTATGAGAAATTAATCTCCACCGACCCAGAGCATTTGTAGAATTAAAGTGGCAAATCAATCTGGCGGCCTATATTCAATCAGCATTAGCTCATCATAATCTAAAACCGGCAACTCCAATGCTCTTTTCATAAAACCCAATGTATATCCCAAATCCTCAATATCTTCCCCATAAGGAGCGATAGGAAGTGACGTAAAAGCGTTTATTTCTCCATTGTCGTCATAGTAGACCTCATGAATAGCCAGCTTCTCTTCTTTTCTCACTACTCGATAATTCCAAGTTCCCATTCCAAACCCCTATTTTTAATGGTAATTAGTAATTTCATGAATAACGACCTCGTTTTTTGTTTTGGTATAAACAATTCTCACACCACCTCGCCCCCACTTCCATTTAGATCAAATGCAGAAGTGCCCTTACGGTCTCCGTTCAAACCATGCTTGTTTCCCCCTGGCAGCCCCCTTGAATTAAGCTCTTTAAATCTCTCATAAGATTCAGACTGCCTACCTGTTAATTTATCTATTATCTTGGTCGCTTTTTGCTCAATAATGGTGCGCCTTGGGACTTTAGCGTACAAATTCCTTATGTCTGGCGCAACAAGCCCCCGAGATCCGCTTCCGCGACAATACCTAATCTGAACAGTGCATATAAATTGCCATTATCGAGAAAAAGCATAGAAAAAATCCAAGCAACCTCGTTCTGTAAGCATTTTTGTGAAACAACCTTACCCAAAAATTCGGTGACCCGATCTTCTGCTGCAAACTTGAAATTCCACTTGGATTTACGATCAAGAAAATCCCATAAATCAAAAGCGAGAATATGAAAACTCTGAAAGCAATTACGTCAGCCATCATTGATCAAAATATCTTCCAAGAATATCCAATCCCATCCATTGGGTTGATCACCGTTAAGACGGTTTCTGTATAGGCCCGGCGAAAACCCAAACGAGCGCCCATATCAATGGATGTGTTAGCACCGTCCTTCGGGTATTGCACTTACCGCCGCATCTTCGCACCGAATTTAGCTTTGGCTTTGGCGACTTTGGGTTCGACAACCAGCTGGCAATAGGGTTGGCGGGCGTTGTTTTCGAAGTAGTGCTGGTGATAGGGCTCTGCCGGGTAGAAGTGGCTGGCCGGTACCAATTCGGTGACGATGCGGCTGGTCCAGCGTTGTTCGGCATCCAGCCGGGTAATCATCTGCTCGGCGATGCGTTTTTGCTCGGTGCTGTGATAGTAGATGCCTGAGCGATATTGGGTGCCGACGTCGTTGCCCTGTCGGTTGAGGGTGGTCGGGTCGTGGATGGCGAAGAAGACATCGAGCAGGTCAGCAAAGCTGATCTCTGCCGGTCGAAACAGGATCTGAACGGCTTCAGCATGGCCGGTTTCGCCACTGCAGACTTCGCGATAGCTTGGGTCGGCAACATGGCCGGCAATGTAGCCTGACACGACTTTGTCTACGCCCTTGAGTTGCTGGAACACGGCTTCCAAGCACCAGAAGCAGCCTCCTGCCAGGGTGGCTATGTCGTGGTCGCTGCCGGAATTGAATGATTGGCTCATGGCATTCTCCAGAGAGGACGAGTCCGCAACATTTCATTGTATGTTGCTTTTGATTGGTCTTCTCAGGGGGCTTTTCATGACGGCAAGCAGCACCTATTCCTCGCCCAGCCGACATCGTGCTTTTCAAGCATCGCAACCTTAGCCCGCAGCCCAACTCCTTTGCGCCATATTGGTAATATTTACTGACATAGATTTACCTGTAAAGGTTTACAGGGTAATCATCTTTGCGATTTATTTTGTTTCCGCTTCTTACAGCAAGCACACGGCAACTTCCGTTATTTTCAGAAAATATAGCCATCTACGCGGATATTCCAACAATCCATCTGCCGGTCTGCCACTTGATAACCGTTAGGCAGACGATATATTGTGCAAGCCGCTATAGATTCTTTTTTTTAGAACGTTTATTACAAAAGAAAGGAAGCAATAAATGAAAGCCATTACCAAATTCAGCATGGCCATCGCAATGGGTTTGGCGTTGTCTGCTGGCGCACAGGCCGCTACGCATAGTGTCTGGTCGGAAAAGCCATTGGCGTTGGTTGACCCGACACAGGGCAGCTTCGCACCAATCAAGGGTTCGATGGCTTCTACCTGGAACAGCAAGACACGCTACGGCCATATGCACATTACCGCACAGGCCAACCCTAACCTTTCATACGAGTTCAATCTGGTCAGCATCAGCAGCAGCGCTACCGATATCATCTCGGGCATCTGGGATATCTATCGCAATGGCGTGCTGGTCTGTAACGGTTGTATGGGCAAGGCATATGGCATTCACGCGCCAGCCGGCAATTATTTCAAGGTATATATCGGCGACGAGCAGTGCATGGGTGAAAAATGGCACTACAGCGGCTATATCACCAACCGCCTGGATTTCTAATCCACAACGCAGTAAGCCAAACGCCCGTCATCTGACGGGCGTTTTTGTTTGCGAGTGCCCATGAGGGGAATCAGCGCACCGAGAAGCCCTGCGCGCCGCCGGTTGGGTATTTGAAGTACAGCAGCCCGGTATTGGCATCGGTCCACCACGGATCATTGCGATGTTCCGGGGGAATACCGCCAATGGGGCTCAGCACCTCGTACTCGGGGGTCAGTGTGTAAGCTGTGCCTTTGACATTGGCGGTAATGGTGCCATCCAGGTTATCGCGCAAGGTCATTTTGTCGTCGAACGATGCAAAGGTGACGGTCAGCTGCTTCAGGTCATAAAAGTGCGGGTAGAGCACCTGATCGAAACCCAGAGTCTGGAATACCAGCTGGTTCTTCTCGTTCTGGGTGAGGCCGATGGTACTGGAGGCTGAAACCGGGGCCGTCATCGAAGGCCTGACCAGCAAGGTACGGCCGCCTTTGTTGATTTCAAAAGTGCCGTCTTGGGTAATGACCACGCTGCCACCGTAAGCCGTCTGCACGGCCGACGCAAAGAAGCTCATGCCGGCGACGGTGGTTGTCAGCTTGACGCAAACCCCTTTGGCGCAGACCTCGTAGTGGCCATCATCGCCAAGCGTGATGCCATCGGGCCGCTGGGTGTCGATTTTTACGTCGCCATACGGAGTAATAAACAGTGGCAGCTGATCGAGCTGCAAGGGTATCTGGCCGGTAACGCCTTGCGATGTGGAGGTGAGCGTGGTGCGCGACCCGACAAAATCAAACAATGCCGACATCAGCGAACGACTCGGATCAACCCGTTCCAGCGGCGGGTTCAGATTGGGAATCTTGGCTTTACTGGTAATGCCAACCGGTAGCTGCAAGGTCAGCGGGTCCCCCACCCCAGCGCCCGTCCCTGCCAGCGAGCCAACGCGCATATCCTTGATCTTGCCGGCTTCATCCAGCGAGACGACCTCGTTGGCGTAAACCACGGTGGCCTTGTCGGCGACAGCAACTGTCGAGGCCCCAGACGCCAGCCGCAGGGTCAGTTTGCCGCCGGTCAGGGCAACGACTCCTTCGCCGATGTCGGTGCGCTGGTATTCAAACGCAACCGGCGCTGTACCTTGTGTGCCGATCAGGATCTGCTTGGTGGTGGTGCCGCTTCCCAAAAACAGGCCGCCCAAGCTTGGGCTGGCCGAACCGGTGTAGCTGATGGTGGCTCGCCCCGCCAGTAATTCGAGCACGGGAATCCCGGCAACACCGTCAATGCTGTATGAGCGGGACATCACGATCACATCCCCTTCCACCGGCTTGATCGTCTGGATCTGCCCCAGAAGGCTGAGCTGGTAGGTGCCCGTGTTCTGCAGCAGGATCGCCGTACCTCCCGCGATGGTCGGTGCGATGGTCTGCTGGGCTGTGATGGTCTTCGGGATGACCGCTACGCCATTGGCACTGATGTAAATGGCCGGATCAGGCGTGGTAAAGGCATTGGTCACCGCCGTGAGCGCCGTCACGGTTACGCCGGCGGGTATCCCGACGGCAGAAGCGGTCGAGACACGAAAATCTGCCGTGGCCGCCAGGCCACCAATGCTGACACCGCCTGTCAAGGTGGTATTGGCCGAGGCTGAACTCATCAGCTGCAGTTTGATCTTGTCACCACTATTGAGGGTCAGCGGCGGCGTCGCGGTGCAGCTGGCAAAGGCGCCGAATGTCCCGGTCGCCGCCGGAGCAATCGCGCACATCAGGCTGGTATCAGACCCAGCCACGATGGCAACCGGCGCCGGCACATTGATGCCGGAGACCGTCACCGGCTCCGACTCATAGGTTTTCTTGGCGATGACGTTCGTCAGCGCATTGAAGGTAAACGCTGCTGGCGTGACATCGGCTGTGATCGACGCCGGTACGGCCGCTGCCAGCGGGTTGAGCGCGACATCCTTCACGCCAGTACCAATGGTCACGGTAATCGTATTGCCATTGGCAATCGCGGTCTGCGCCGGAATGGTCAGGGTGGCCGACAGGCCATCGCTACTCAAGGCTGCTGCACTGGGTGCGCCAGTCAGCGCCGTCGCCAGCCCCGTGCTGGACAAGGTGTAATTGCTGGCAGTGGCGGCCGTGGTCGGGTCCATCGGTTCGCTGAAAGTCACGCGGAGCTTGGTGCTATCTACAAACGTCAGTGAAGAAACCGTTGGCACCACACCATCGACCTTTAGACTGCTATTGAAAAGCGATGCCGCGGTGCCCGGTGCGGGTAAGGTGAGATTCGCCGCTGAATTGCTATCAGAAGGGGTCAAGACGGTTGCACCGCCTGTCGCCACCAGAGAGGTCGTGGCGTCGTAGTCGAGTTTGGCGCCAGCGGTGGTGTCGCCGGCTGCCACGGTATAGGTGCAGGTCACTGCGGTCGCATTGCTTACCGCTGCACAGTTGGCGACGGTAGATGCCCCGGCGTTCAGGTCCAGCGTTACCGTTCCGCCGCCGAGCGTAATGGTTACCGCCGGGCTGAAGGTGACGGTAATGGTGACAACATCTCCCACTTTGGCAGTGGTCGGGGTGGCAGTGCCGGTTACCCCGGTAATGACTGCCGGTGCAGCCGATGCGGGTGCAGCAAGTAGGCCACCTGCCAGCAGCATCCACAAAGCAGACAATAATCGGAAAGAAGCGAACTTGGGCATGGCAGATCCGGGTAGTCGGTCAGTCCGGGAATCTGTTCGCTCACCAGAGCGGCTTGCCAGGCGCGGTGGCCCCCGCCACCGGCCAATTCAAGCCGTTCTCGGTTGCGCGATACAGATGCTGAACAGATTCTGTAGATATCAACAATTCGTTTGCGCAAGCGCCGTGCCTGCATCCTGCATCGGCCTGAAACGCCGAGTTCGGCGTTTTACATGCGCTGCCAGACTCTGACTCAAGCGCGCTAGGCCAGCGAAACGGAAAGCGACAAGCGAAGTCGCTCCCCATTCAGGATAGTTCAATCCCACGCAATGTCAGCGCCGGATGCATGCCAGTGGATGTGAATTGTTGGCCGGAAAAGGGCATGCCATTTGCCCAGTCTCGTCCTTGCGGACCACTTCGCGAGTCGTGAGGCTATTCGGTCAGGGCGCGGCCGATCAGCAAGGCAAAATCCGTATTCGCCGGCAGCGTGCCGAAGCTGTCCCCCCAATCCCCTGCCAGGCGAGAACGGCAGAACGCATCAGCCACCGCCTCGGGCGCATGCTGCAGCAGCAGGCTGGCCTGTATCGCCAGAGTCAGTGACTGGGTCAGCCGTCTGGCCTGGGTCTCCCGCTCGGGCTGGCTGAATTGCCGTTGCAGCTGCGTCAGATACTGGTCGTAAGTGGCATGGCGGCCCGTCGCCAGGGCCAATTCCCCTTGCAGCACCTCCACCGTGCGGGGACTTTTGGCAATGGCACGCAAGACATCCAGGCACATCACATTGCCCGAACCTTCCCAGATCGAATTCACCGGCATCTCACGGTAGATGCGGGCATGTATGCCTTCTTCGACATAACCATTCCCCCCCATCACCTCCATCGCTTCGGCCGCCAGTTCCGGCCCGCGTTTACAGATCCAGTATTTGGCGGCCGGGGTCAGCAGGCGACGCAGCAACGTTTCACTCTCGTCATCCTGCACATCGAAAGCACGCGCCATGCGCAGGCTCAAGGCCACTGCGGCTTCAACCTCCAGCGCCAGATCGGCCAGCACATTCCGCATCAGCGGCTGATCAGCCAGCTTGGCGCCAAATGCGCTGCGATGGCGGCAATGATGAATCGCCTGACTCAGCGCCTGGCGCATCATGCCGGTGGTCCCCAACACGCAATCGAGCCGGGTATAAGTGCCCATCTCCAGAATCACCGGCACGCCACGGCCTTCCTCGCCCAGCAATTGCCCCCAGGCACCACGGAACTCGACTTCGCTCGACGCATTCGAGCAATTGCCCAGCTTGTCTTTCAGACGCTGGATCTCAACCGGATTCTTGCTGCCATCAGGCCGCCAGCGAGGGACCAGAAAGCAGGACAAACCATCCGGCGCCTGCGCCAGCACCAGATGGGCGTCGATTTGCGGAGCAGAGAAGAACCACTTGTGCCCAGTCAGCACATAGCCGCCATGGCCATCGGTCTGTGCCGTCGTGGTATTGGCCCGGACGTCGGAACCGCCCTGCTTCTCGGTCATGCCCATACCGATCAAGCCGCCCCGCTTCTGCGCGAAAGGCAGATCGCGCTCATCGTACTCACGCGAGAACAAAGTCGGCAGCCAGTGGGACGCAAGCTCCTGCTGGCGTCGCAAAGCGGGGATCGCACCATAAGTCATCGTGGTCGGACAGAGAGAACCGGCCTCCACCTGAGCTTGCAGCAGATAGCCTGCCGCCCGCGCCACATGCGCACCGGGGCGCGGATCAGCCCACGGCCCCGTATGAAACCCCCGGCTGACGATGCCACGCATCAGCGCATGCCAGGAAGGATGAAACTCCACCTGATCGCGCCGGTTGCCCTTCATATCAAAACTGCGCAGCACGGGCGGATATTGGTTAGCCAGGCGGCCATGCTCGAAGCTATCTGCACTCCCCAACTCGGCCCCCATCGCCAGCAGCGACTCGACCGCCCACCCAGCCCCCTCCCGCCGCACGGCCTCATTCAGGGCAACATCGGTACTGAACAGGTTGTAGTCCGCAAGCGGGCCAGACTGATTGATTACCTTGTGGGTCTGCCAGACCATGAAAGAGTCTCCTCGACATTCTTATTGAAGTCGCCGAGCCTGCATTGACCACACCCCCAAGTCAAGCAAGCGCTTGGTTTCTAAATCTATTCATCGCCCCAATACGCCAAACCGCCGGCAACACGTTTTGTTTTAGACGCAAAAGCTGGTCTGAGCTTTAAATATGCATCCACCAAGGGCTTGCCGAATCAGAAACTATTGATCCGGGCTTTTGAAGTTTGAATTTTGTAGGTGCAGCTTTAGGCTCTGTTGACGTTTTATTTCCGGATCGCGTTTCGTCGGATTTGGGCCTGATGCAAGGCAAAAAGCGCGCCGCTTAGTGATAAGCCACGCGATTTTTAACGCGGCAGCAGGCCCAAACCCGGCAAAACCCTCCGGGCCGGGTCGATTTTTGGGGCAGGGCGTCGTTAGGGTTCATTTAATTTAGCTCGCTAAACCTCACTCGCCCTGCCCCAAAACTCGGCCCGGCGCGACCGGAAACAAAACGTCAACAGAGCCTAGCTGCGAATCACGCAGTTTTCGCGGCTAAAGCCGCACCTACCGTTAAAACATCTGTTGTCCGGGTCAAATATACAGCCCCCAACACCAGAGTCCATGCATACCTTGTAGCAAGATCACATACAGGCCGCTTTGCAGCCCCCAATAAGGAGGAAATCTTGTCATCCCCCACAGACATGCCACTGGCCCACGTCCGCCCAGCCCCCGAGACCGAAACAGGCTGGGCCCTGCACCCACTCGACCAACATCTGCATGAAGTCGCGAAGCTCGCTGCCGACAATGCGGCGCCGTTCGGTGGCGCAGATTGGGCCCGTCTGGCTGGTCGCTGGCATGACTTGGGCAAGTATCGGCCGCCGTTTCAGGCCAAGCTCAAATTGCGCAGCGGCTACGACCCTGATGCCCACATTGAAGTTGAGGGGGGACTGCACTCCATCAGCCACTCAACGGCAGGTGCCCTGTATGCGATCCGGCAGTTTGAAAAGCGGTCTGGCGAGAATGGCCGAATTGCTGCACGAGTGCTCGCTTACCTCATTGCCAGCCATCACGCAGGTCTCTACGACTGGCACAACGCGACTCAACCCTGCCTTGGCAACCGCCTGAATGACAAAAACGGCGAGCTCGAATATCAGCAGGCGCTAGCAGCCTTACCACCGGCCGAAGTGTTGACCGATGATGGCTTTGACCCCATGCAGGCCCTGAACCCGATACTCGGGCTGACCCAGTTAGAACAAACCGACACGACACAGCCCAAGGGCGCTTTCGCGCTTTGGGTACGCATGCTGTTCTCTGCACTGGTCGATGCCGACTTTCTCGACACCGAGCGCTTTATGAACCCGCAGGACTTCGCTCAGCGCAGCCGGTTTCCTGAAGTAGACCAGCTATTACCTGCCTTCAACCTCTATATGGACCACAAAACGGCAGCGCTCGTGCAGCCCGACTCGACACTCAATCGCCTGCGCGCCGGCATTTTGGCGGAATGCCGGTCTGCGGCGCAGCAAGCACCGGGTGCCTTCTCGCTGACCGTTCCGACAGGTGGTGGCAAGACACTCTCCAGCCTGGCCTTCGCCTTGGAGCATGCCGTGCTTCACACCAAACGGCGGGTAATCTACGCCATTCCGTACACCAGCATCATTGAGCAGACAGCCGATGTTTTCCGGGAAGTATTCAAAGAGGTACAGCCCAATCCGGTCATCGAACACCACAGCCAGTCGCAACAGGATGGCAACAGCCTCGCCAGCCGGCTGGCCTGTGAAAACTGGGATGCACCGCTGATCGTCACCACCAATGTGCAGCTGTTCGAAAGCCTGTTTGCCGCCCGGACCTCCAGCTGCCGCAAGCTGCACAACCTGGCCCATAGCGTAATAATTCTGGACGAGGCACAGCAGTTGCCGGTGGGTCTGCTGCAACCCATTCTGGATGTGCTACGGCTGCTGATTGCCTACTACGGCGTAAGCGTCGTGTTCTGCACCGCCACCCAACCAGTGCTGACCAGCCGGCAACTACTCGATACCCGCCGCAATCTGCGAGGTTTCGCCCCAAGAGAAGTGCGCGACATCATTGCCGACCCCGACCACCTGTTCAACCAGCTAAGGCGGGTGCAAGTCGAGTTACCACCCGATCTCAACACCCGCAGCAGCTGGGAGGCCCTGGTCAACGAAATCAGCCAGGAAGACTGCGTACTGGTTATCGTCAACACCAAGAATGATGCGCTCGAACTCTGGAACAAGCTGCCCGAAGGCACCCTCTATCTGACCACCCAACTCTGCGGCGCCCACCGCGCCACGCTGCTGCAACAGATACGGCAGCGGCTGGCCGCTAAGCGTGCAGGCACCGACCAAGAGCCGCTGCGTGTCGTCAGCACCAGCTTGGTTGAAGCCGGGGTGGACATCAGTTTTCCTGTGGTCTGGCGCGCATTACTGGGATTGGATTCGATCGCCCAAGCGGCAGGCCGTTGCAACCGTGAAGGCGAGCTGGCCGGGCTGGGCCGCCTGCGGCTGTTCGTCTCCCCCAACGGCGAACCCAACACCAGTCAGATGCAGAATGCCGCCGCAACCACCCGCAAGCTGTTGCATGACTACCCGAACCCGCAAGACCTGCTGGCCGACCGGGCGCTGATGGCTAAGTACTTCGCCAGGTTCTATACCGATGCCGAAGGACACGACCGGCCGGGCATCGTGCAGGCCCTGACGAAAGGCGTTCTCGATGACCATGACCCCCTTGCCGTCTCATTCAGGACGGCTGCCAACAATTTTCATCTGATCGAAGAGCGGGAGGACGCTCTGGTCTACGTGCCCTATCCGGCAGACGACCCTGCCGTTCTCAAAAAGCTGGAGCAGCTTGATCGCGGTAAACCCGACCGCTTGCTGCTAAGAGATTTACAGCGCTATGTGGTGACGATTTCCGTTTCAGATGCGAAACACCTACACACATCAGGAGAACTGGAACCGGTGATGCCTGGCAGCTACCGGCTGATGAATGCGCAGCGTTACCACCCATACCTGGGCCTGCAGACGTCCGACCAGCTGATTTTTTCGGCGAAGGGGTACTGCTTTTGACTCATGCGCAGGCAAGGCGCGTTTGGCATAGTAAAAAGGGCGGCCAAGGCCGCCCTTTTTTCAACTATGGAAGAATTTTGCAACTAGCTCACATGTTTCAATTCACGCCCCATGCAAAGATGCGGCAGCCGCCTAGTATACCTGTCAATGCGACGTTAACGTCTGCCGACGAAATCCCGTATCGGCACACTTCATACAATCAGGCGAATCAAATTTAATTCTTCATGTGAACTAGATGTAAATTCTCTATATCTGCATTGACAGCAAAACAACTTCAGGTTCATGATGCGATCCACAACATTAAGGAGGTGGACTCTCATGAATCTGAAAATCGACATCACAAAACAGAGGAAGCAGCTCAAGTTAAAAACAGGCCGTGGCTCTGCCGGCAAGCTATGCGGGCTGGCGCTGCTTCTATTGTCACCTGCACTTGTCTCTTGCAATCAGCATGTCAATGCTGAGGCTTCCCGCAACAGCTCGCATCAACCCTCCCCCCAAAACTAGACATAGACACCCACCGCAGGAGAAGAAACCATGAGTCGCTTCTGTCTTGAAGTAGGCGGTAACTTTGCCTGCTTCACCCGCCCCGAAATGAAAGTCGAGCGGGTCAGCTACGAAGTCATCACCCCGTCAGCCGCCCGTAATATCTTCCAGTCCATTTTGTGGAAGCCGCAGATCGACTGGCGCATTCACCACATCGACGTACTCAAACCGATCCGCTGGCTCAACCTGCGGCGCAACGAGGTCGGCAAGACCATTCCGGTCGGCAGCGTGGGGAGCGCGATGAAGCAGGGCCGGGGAGATCTGGGCTTGTTTATCGAAGATGAACGGCAGCAACGGGCCGGCTTATTTCTGCGCGATGTCGCTTATCGGCTGCATGCCGAATTGCTGGTAAAGCCCGGCGGCGACCCGCCGGCCAAATACCATGAGATGTTTCTGCGCCGGGCGGGGCGGGGCCAGTGCATCAACCAACCTTATCTTGGCTGCCGCGAGTTCAGCGCCTGCTTCCGCCTCGTCGATCCGGTTACCGAAGTCGATTACAGCCAACTTACCGACACCGACCGCGCCCAATTGGGCTTCGGTCGCCCGCGCGATTTGGGCTATATGCTGTACGACCTCGATTTCACCGATCCGGCCAACCCGCAGCCGCACTTCTTTGCCGCCAGCCTGCGCGATGGCCGCGTTGACGTGCCGGACTTCAAGGAGACGCTCGCATGATTCTGCAAGCGCTTGATGACTACTATCGCCGCCGCGCCGCCCATCCCGACCCGACCCGCCGCCTGGCCCCCATCGGGCTGGTTGATCAGGCAATCGGTTATCTGATCGTGATAGACCGCAGCGGCCAGCTGGTACAACTGCGCAAGACGGGGGAGCTGCGGGGCAAGAAGCATGAGCCGGGCGTGTTTCTGGTGCCGCGAGGAAAAGATAAAACCTCAGGTATTGAGGCAAATCTACTCTGGCAATCTGCCGAATACGTTCTCGGCGTTGATATCCAAGGCAATCCCGAAAGAGCGGCTGCACAACACCAAGCATTCCGAAACCGTCTACAGGCGCTGGAAGAGCCAGCTGCCAGCGATGCGGGACTTAGGGCGGTTCTGACCTTTCTCGATCACCTGCCAGACCGAGAACTCGCCAAACTGCAAGCCCAAGCATTGTGGCTGGAGATTATTGAGGCCAAGGTCAAGCCCAACCTCACCTTCGAGCTCAACGACGATGAATACCACGGCCTTATCTGCCAGCGCCCCGCCATTCTGCAATCGCTGGCCGGGGCCAGTGATAGCGACGACGCAGAACAGCGCCTATGCCTGGTGCGCGGCGTGCCCGACACTATCGCTCGGCTGCATCCGCCCATCAAAGGCGTTTGGGAAGCTCAGACCTCGGGAGCCAAGATCGTCAGTTTCAATCTATCGGCCTTTGATTCTTACGGCAAAGGCCAAGGTGATAACGCCCCGGTGGGTAACATTGCCGCCCAGACCTACACCACCGCACTCAATGCCATGCTGGCAAGCGGTTCGCCGAACCGGGTGCAAGTGGCCGATGCCTCGACAGTTTTCTGGGCCGACAACGACGACCCCATCATGACCCATGCTTTCCGGGCCGTGGTGGACGACCCCGACCGGAACGTAAGCCGGGTTGCCGAGCTATACGCCGCAATCCACAAGGGCAGCTATCAAGGCGACCTCGGCCAGACCCGGTTTCATGTGCTGGCGCTGGCGCCCAACGCCGCCCGCATCGCCATCCGCGACTACCAGTGCCTGCCGCTGGCCGAACTGGCGCAACGCATCGTCCAGCACTTTGACGACCTCGCACTCACCCACGGCAGCCACGAGCCCGACCACCTGCCGTTGTTCCGGCTGTTGGTCTCTCTGGTGGTGCAGGGCAAGGCCGACAATATTCCGCCACGACTGGGTGGCGATGTTCTGCGCGCCATCCTCACCGGTGGCGTCTACCCGATGCAGATGATCCAGCTAGCGGTATTGCGCTGCCGGGCCGAACGCAAGATCACCTACGCCAGAGCAGCTGCCATCAAAGCCTGGCTCAACCGACACCAACGTACCCACAATACCCAGGAGAAGGAGTTCAAGCCCATGCTAGACCTCGACAACACGCAACCCGGCTACCGGCTGGGCCGACTGTTTGCCGCGCTCGAAAAAGTGCAGGAAGAAGCCCAGCCCGGCATCAACGCCACCATCCGTGATCGTTTCTGCGGTGCCGCCTCCAGCACGCCGGCCTCCGTCTTTCCCACCCTGATGCGACTGTTGCCCCACCATCTGGCCAAGCTCAACCGTGGCCGCAGCATCAACCTCGAACGGCTGATCAGCGAGATTGTCTTCGGACTCGGCAGCCGCTTTCCCGCCCACCTGACACTCGTCGATCAGGGCAGTTTCTGGCTTGGCTACTACCAGCAGCGGCAGGAACTCTTTACCAAGCACACCCCCAGCGATACCGAAAACACCAATCAGGAGGAAAACTGACCATGACACTCGCCAACCGCTACGATTTTGTTCTGCTATTCGACGTGAAAGACGGCAACCCCAATGGCGACCCGGATGCCGGCAACCTGCCGCGCATCGATACCGAAACCGGCGAGGGCCTGATTACCGATGTCTGCCTCAAACGCAAAGTGCGCAACTTTGTCGGCCTGGTCAAAGACTTTCAGGCGCCGTTTGATATCTACGTCAAAGAAAAGGCCATTCTCAACAAGCTGCACGAAACGGCATACATTCAAACCAACCACGCCGACCAGCTGACCGCCACCGCCGAAGAAAGCAGCGACAAAGGCAGCGATGGCAAAAAGAAACCCAAGGAAAAACGCAAAGGCGGTGGCGACGCCAGCAACGATGCCCGCCGCTGGATGTGCCAGAACTTCTACGACGTGCGCACCTTCGGCGCCGTGATGAGCACCGGCGTTAACTGCGGCCAGGTGCGTGGTCCAGTGCAACTGACTTTTGCCCGCTCGGTCAGCCCCATTGCCTTGCTAGAACACAGCATCACCCGCATGGCCGTCACCACCGAAGCCGAAGCCGAAAAGCAGGAAGGCGACAACCGCACCATGGGCCGCAAATACACCGTGCCCTATGGCTTATATGTGGCACATGGCTTTGTCTCATCGTTTCTGGCCAAACAGACCCACTTTTCCGAAGACGATCTTGAGCTTTTCTTTACCGCCCTCGAAAACATGTTCGAGCATGATCGCTCGGCCGCACGCGGCCAGATGGCTACCCGTGGCCTCTACGTGTTCAAACACGAGTCGGAACTCGGCAACGCCCACGCCCACAGCCTGTTCGACCGCATCCGGATAAAACCCGGCAAACCTGAGGGAGAACCCTTGCGCAGCTTTGCCGACTTCCAGATCAGCATTGATGACAGCAATCTCCCTGCCGGCGTCAGCCTGATCCGGCGCGTCGGATAACGGCGAATCGGATCAGCCCGGGGCGGCCCCTTCGGCCGCCCTCCTGCCAAGGCCCGCAACCATGCCCGAACCACTCGACCCGATACCGATTTCGGCCCTGCAACACTGGCGCTATTGCCCGCGACAATGTGCACTGATCCACATCGAACAAACCTTTGACGACAACGTCTACACCGCTCGTGGCAACGCCCTGCACGCGAGGGTAGACACCCCCGGTGAAGACCGGCATGCCGGCAATCGCGTGATACGCGCCATGCCGATCTGGAGCGAACAACTGGGCTTGATCGGCCGGGCCGACGCCGTTGAAATACTGCCCGATGGCAGCCCCTACCCCATCGAATACAAACAAGGGCGACGCAAGGCCAAGCGCTACGATGAACTGCAACTGGCCGCCCAAGCCCTCTGCCTGGAAGAAATGATCGGCAAAGCCGTACCCGAAGGCGCGCTGTTCTACGCCAGCTCGGGCAAGCGGCGCGTGGTGACCATAGATACCTCCTTGCGGCAGCAAGTACAGCAAGCAACCGAAGCCGTACGCAGCATGCTGCAGGCAGGCAAGCTGCCGCCCCCAGTCAACGACGATCGCTGCCGCGATTGCTCGCTCTACGACCGCTGCCAACCCCAAGCCCTGGCCGACACCAGCCGCCAAACACTATTGCTGCAACAGCTCTATCAGCCCTAGTCAGAGCCCTAGCCATGCAACTACTCAACACCCTCTACGTCACCCTGCCCGAGGCTTACCTCCACCTCGACAACGACACCCTGAGAGTCGAAATAGGGCGCGAGACCCGCCTGCGAGTCCCCCTGCACCACCTCACAGGCGTTGTGACCTTTGGCCACGTCAACCTCTCAGCCCCCCTGATGCACCGGCTGGCAGAAGAAGCCATCACCCTTACCCTGCTCGACACCCACGGCCGCTTCAAAGCCCGGCTCGAAGGCGCCCAGACCGGCAACATTCTGCTGCGCCAAGCCCAACATGCCCGCGCCGCCGACCCCACCTTTGCCCTGAGCACCGCCCGCGCCTGCGTGGCCGGAAAACTGAAAAACTGCCGGCAGGTGCTGCTGCGCGGCGCACGCGAAGCCAAAGACGAATCAGACCGGCAGGCGCTTGAACGCGGCGCAGCCGACCTGGCTGCCAGCCTGCGCGCGCTCCCCACCACCGAAAACCTCGACGCCCTGCGAGGCACCGAAGGCGAAGCTGCCCGCCAGTACTTTGCTTGCCTCAACCACCTGATACGCGCAGACCAACGACCCCACTTCCGGTTCGAAGGCCGCACCCGGCGCCCACCGCGCGACCCGGTCAATGCCCTGCTCTCTTTCCTCTACACCCTGATCACCCACGATTGCCGCGCCGCCTGCGAAGCAGCAGGGCTCGACCCGCAGCTAGGGTTCCTGCATGTGGTACGGCCAGGTCGGCCCGCACTGGCGCTTGATCTGGTCGAAGAATTCCGCCCCTTTGCCGACCGGCTGGTGCTCAGCCTCATCAATCGCAAACAAGTCACCCCGCAAGACTTCAAGACCTATGAAGGCGGCGCCGTGTTGCTTGAAGGCGACGCTCGCCGCAACGTCTCGGTGGCCTATCAGGAAAGAAAACAGGAAGCGATGAGCCACCCGCTGTTCGAACAGACCATCGCACTCGGCCTGCTACCGCTGGTGCAAGCCAGACTGATGGCCCGCGCCATTCGACAAGAAACAGCAGGCTACCTGCCGTTTACCTTCCGTTAACCGCCTGAGAGCCTTTCTATTCAGGCCGAGGAAAAAACATGCTCATCATCGTCTGCTACGACGTCAACACCGAAACCCGCGAAGGCCGTCGCCGCCTGCGCCGGGTAGCCAAAGTCTGCGAAAGCACCGGCCAGCGCGTTCAGAAGTCCGTTTTTGAATGCCAGGTAAACCTCATGCAATTTGAAGACCTGCAAAGACGCCTGCTGGCCGAAATAGACATTCAACAAGACAACCTGCGCCTATATCGACTCAATGCCGGCGCAGGGACAGAAGTACGGGAATTTGGCGTATTCCGCGCCATCGACTTCGAAGGCCCATTGGCGCTATAAGCCACGCGCCCCAGCTATAATGAGAGACCCAATCCGGCCTGCGCGAACCCCTATCACCCCTGAAATTCCCGGCAGGTTCGCGCAAGCCAAAAACTCTTTAAAAACATGGAGAAACAACAGCCATAACCCAAACCTGCTGACAACTTACTGACAAACAGACGAGGTACGCGCAAGCCTGCCTTTTTTCACTTGTTTTTCAGTAGCTTGCAGAAGAAGGAATTCGGCCGTCCATTCAGACGGCCGCGAATTGAAACTGGATATGTAGCAGGATCACCTTTATTCACCGTAAAATTCGGCCGTCCATTCAGACGGCCGCGAATTGAAACCTACCGTGGAATGTGCTATCTAGCCGTGATTTCTGGCAATTCGGCCGTCCATTCAGACGGCCGCGAATTGAAACCGATACGGATCGAAGCTTGGTTCGTATTTAGCGGAATTCGGCCGTCCATTCAGACGGCCGCGAATTGAAACACGTGCAACACTCCCTGCTCATCTTGCTCGACATGAATTCGGCCGTCCATTCAGACGGCCGCGAATTGAAACCGTCAAACAGAAGCTGTCAGCTGACCGGCGCGACAATTCGGCCGTCCATTCAGACGGCCGCGAATTGAAACTCTGACGCCTGCTTGACAGTTTACGTAATAACTGCAATTCGGCCGTCCATTCAGACGGCCGCGAATTGAAACAGCTATTAGCTGATAAGGGCTTAACCGATGAAGAGCTAATTCGGCCGTCCATTCAGACGGCCGCGAATTGAAACATCTGGGTTGACATGCCTGGGTCTGAGGTGGCGGAATTCGGCCGTCCATTCAGACGGCCGCGAATTGAAACTCTTATAAGCCTTTCAAATTCTTCGCCTTTCATTTGCCTAATTCGGCCGTCCATTCAGACGGCCGCGAATTGAAACACCGCCGGCTGGCCAGCCTACGTGCTACTCCGACAATTCGGCCGTCCATTCAGACGGCCGCGAATTGAAACTTTTTATTTTTCAGCTGCGCTATAGTCACTCCATAATTCGGCCGTCCATTCAGACGGCCGCGAATTGAAACGATGAGCTTGAACAGCAGTGGATAACTGCTTTGCGAATTCGGCCGTCCATTCAGACGGCCGCGAATTGAAACACGGCATGGTATTTGAAAATCCCACGTTTAGAGACAATTCGGCCGTCCATTCAGACGGCCGCGAATTGAAACTTTAACAGTTGCCTCGAGATCTTCGTACCCGTCCAGTAATTCGGCCGTCCATTCAGACGGCCGCGAATTGAAACCGCTTTGCAGGCAATACTTTCCGGGTCTTTCTGTAATTCGGCCGTCCATTCAGACGGCCGCGAATTGAAACATGGCGTTGTGGCTGTGCCGCCATTTGCAGGCGGAATTCGGCCGTCCATTCAGACGGCCGCGAATTGAAACATTTTCCAGCATCTGTGCGATTTCAATCACGCAGTGAATTCGGCCGTCCATTCAGACGGCCGCGAATTGAAACACGCACTGTTCACCGCCAGCAGGTTAGGCGGATTTCCAATTCGGCCGTCCATTCAGACGGCCGCGAATTGAAACCCACATCAGTCCGAGCGCACGAACCTTCATCGCTTCGTAATTCGGCCGTCCATTCAGACGGCCGCGAATTGAAACATTGCCGGTTGCCTAGCAAAAGGTCGGTGAAATAATTCGGCCGTCCATTCAGACGGCCGCGAATTGAAACGTGACAAGATCGCGGCACAACAAGCGGCCATTCGTAATTCGGCCGTCCATTCAGACGGCCGCGAATTGAAACCGCCACAGGCCGTATGGCACGGTTTCGCTACCAGCCTTAATTCGGCCGTCCATTCAGACGGCCGCGAATTGAAACTGCTCTGGCGGTTTCGTAAGCCGCGATGAAGGTAATTCGGCCGTCCATTCAGACGGCCGCGAATTGAAACAACGTGGCGGTCATCATCACCGAGCACCAGGAGAAATTCGGCCGTCCATTCAGACGGCCGCGAATTGAAACTGGTCGGTCATCATTCGGAACGCCACGCCCGCAAGAATTCGGCCGTCCATTCAGACGGCCGCGAATTGAAACAGTTGATTGGAGGCCGGGCTGGCAGCGCAATAATGTAAATTCGGCCGTCCATTCAGACGGCCGCGAATTGAAACGATTCTTACGCCGATGAGTATCTATCTAGTCAGCAAAATTCGGCCGTCCATTCAGACGGCCGCGAATTGAAACTCCAGGTCCAGGGCGGCACGCTCGGCAATCAGAAATTCGGCCGTCCATTCAGACGGCCGCGAATTGAAACTACAACGATTTGCCAATACTGACGCTCGATCTAGACGAAAATTCGGCCGTCCATTCAGACGGCCGCGAATTGAAACCGAAATGAGCAGAATGGCACCATTTACCGATATGTGAATTCGGCCGTCCATTCAGACGGCCGCGAATTGAAACAATGATTACACCTATCGCTTTGTCTGGTGTTGCTAAATTCGGCCGTCCATTCAGACGGCCGCGAATTGAAACACCGGAGTAGACGTGTCCGTTTCCGGCAACACCGTAATTCGGCCGTCCATTCAGACGGCCGCGAATTGAAACCGTAAGCGCTGCTCGTGATCAGTGAGCACTTGTTAAATTCGGCCGTCCATTCAGACGGCCGCGAATTGAAACAATTATGTTGTCGTCTGGACAGATACCACAAGCGGAAAAATTCGGCCGTCCATTCAGACGGCCGCGAATTGAAACTCAGTAGTGCAGACTGGCGTTATGGCGTAGAACAGGAATTCGGCCGTCCATTCAGACGGCCGCGAATTGAAACCTTTTTATCAAAAATGGATTTGACGGACGTAACGTAATTCGGCCGTCCATTCAGACGGCCGCGAATTGAAACACCTGAACATCCTCGCCAACCAGTCGCTCCATCTCAATTCGGCCGTCCATTCAGACGGCCGCGAATTGAAACTTGCGGGGGCGCCTCGGCCTAATAGGCTTGGCTATTAATTCGGCCGTCCATTCAGACGGCCGCGAATTGAAACGTAGGACCATTCTGAAGAGCCTTGCGGCAATGCCGAATTCGGCCGTCCATTCAGACGGCCGCGAATTGAAACCCTTAATCGCGCCTTTTATGCCCTCGTCCGAAAGTAAATTCGGCCGTCCATTCAGACGGCCGCGAATTGAAACAGATTGAGCGAGCCAATCCCCGCCCACGACGTAGAAATTCGGCCGTCCATTCAGACGGCCGCGAATTGAAACATGGCGTAGCGTTGCATGATCAGCGAAGATGCTTGCACAATTCGGCCGTCCATTCAGACGGCCGCGAATTGAAACACATTGGCATCGGATCGCTTTCGATTGACCTCCAAATTCGGCCGTCCATTCAGACGGCCGCGAATTGAAACAGTTACGTTGTCAATTCCCTCTTTTTCCGCTTGATAATTCGGCCGTCCATTCAGACGGCCGCGAATTGAAACCTTGACTCCAAAGACTGCATCAGTCGGCCTATCACAGCAATTCGGCCGTCCATTCAGACGGCCGCGAATTGAAACGAGACAATGGCACGGGTCGCAGTCGAGCTAGCCAGAATTCGGCCGTCCATTCAGACGGCCGCGAATTGAAACACTGACCACCAAAAAGTCGCTCGGCCGCCGCTTGAATTCGGCCGTCCATTCAGACGGCCGCGAATTGAAACATTCGGCGCAACAGGTCCGCATCGCCCTTGGGATAATTCGGCCGTCCATTCAGACGGCCGCGAATTGAAACATCAATAACTGTACCTACTACGACATTCTGGCCGGAATTCAGCCGCCCTTTCAGACAGCTGCAAATTAAAATGTCTGCCCGTTGTCACGGCTGATAATTGTGTGAGCGGCCGGCCGACTGGCTTGGGTGGCAGGGCAGGTACCGAGGATGGCCTATGATGGTGAAGGCTGTTTGTGTGCGCGCTTCCTGTTAACCCATCGCTTGTAACCAAAATAAGAGGCGAATCGTGATTGAAACTGTAAGAGAGCGCTTTCGGGCATTGAATACGCAGGTGGATTTTTGTTCGCTGCGTTATGTCGAGGAACGAGGAGAGCAGTTGTGTGTGCGGCAGAATGTGGAGCAGCCGCTGTCTACCTGGATTGATCGGGGAGCCATGATCACCGTGATCCACGAGGGGGGCTATGGCTACGCCGCAACGAGTGATCTTTCGAGTAATGGGATCAAGGCTGCACTGGAGCAGGCCAAAGCCTGGGCTTTGCGTACGCGACGGCATTCGGTTTTTGATTTCAATCAGGCGCGCCTGGGGCATCCGCAGGGCCGCTATCAGGTGGATTCGCCCCGGCTGCACTGGAACCGGCGCGATATGCTGGGTTTGTTGCATACCGAGTCGGCCGCTGCAAAACGGGATGAGCGGATTGTGGACTGGTCGGCGGCGTTGATGATGGCCGAGGTCGAGCAGCTGTATCTGACCAACGATGGCGGCGAGGTGATGCAGCGGTTCAATTATGTGATTCCGAATGTGATGGTGACGGCTTTTGCCGATGGCGAGGCGCAAACCCGCAGTCTGGGCGGCCAGGGAAATGGCTATTGCCAGCAGGGTGGCGTCGAGATCATCGAGCGTAGCCGGATGGTGGGGTCGGGCCGCCGCGTGGCCGATGAGGCTTTGCAGTTGCTGGCGTCGCCGAATTGCCCGACGGGTTCGATGGATTTGCTACTGATGCCCGAGCAGATGATGCTGCAGATTCATGAGTCGATTGGTCATCCGCTAGAGCTGGATCGGATTCTGGGCGACGAGCGTAATTATGCGGGGACGAGTTTTGTGACGCTGGATATGTTCGGCCAGTATCAGTATGGGTCGGCGCTATTGAATGTGACTTACGACCCCAGCCGGCAGGATGAGTTTGCAACGTTTGGTTGGGATGATGATGGTTCTGCCGGCGAGAAAACCTGGTTGATCAGGGATGGTCTGCTGGAGCGTCCATTGGGCGGGGCAATTTCGCAGGCCCGGGCGGGGATGCCTGGGGTAGCCAATTCGCGGGCGTGCTCGTGGAACCGGCCGCCGATTGATCGCATGGCCAATCTGAATGTCGAGCCGGGTTCGTCAACGCTGGAAGGAATGATTGGCTCGATTGAACGTGGGGTGTTGATGGATACGAATGTGTCGTGGTCTATCGACGACTCTCGCAACAAGTTCCAGTTCAGTTGTGAGGTGGGTTGGCTGATCGAGAACGGCGAAATCACCGGCATGGTGAAGAATCCCGGCTATCGGGGGATTTCGGCTACGTTCTGGCGTTCGCTCAAGCAGGTTGGCAATGAATCGACGTTTGAAGTCATGGGTACGCCTTCGTGCGGCAAGGGCGAGCCGAATCAGGCGATCCGGGTTGGGCACGCATCGCCGGCTTGTCTGTTTGGCGACGTCGAGGTTTTCGGCGGCGAAATCTGAGAAGCCGTTCAGGTTATGAACGATGCAACCGTACCCACTTTCTGGCGCATAGGCGCCGGATGGATCACCACTGGCGCACCTGCGCCGGACGGATCACCACTGGCGCACCTGCGCCCAAGAGACCAACACTATGCAGCAATATTTTTACCAGCTCGCCGACCATGTGCAGACCCAGCTGCGCGGCGGTGAACGTTACACCCTCTGGCTGTCTGGCGAGGCTTCGCAGTTCATCCGGTTCAATCATGGTCGGGTACGCCAGTCCGGCCAGGTCAGGCAGTGGTATCTCTCACTCCGGCTGGTGCAGGGTTACCGGCATGTGCATGCGTCGATCTCGCTCTCGGCCGATTTCGACAACGACCGGCAGCTGCTGGCGGCAGAGTTGCTGCGGCTGCGCGATGCGTTGACCGATGTCGCTGAAGATCCGCATCTGCTGCTGGCGGATGAGGTGCACTCAACCGAGCGAACAGAAGCTTCGCGCCTGCCACCGGCCGAAGCGATGGTGGAGGAAATTGTCAGTGCCGCCGCCCGTTACGATCTGGTCGGCTTTCTGGCGGCAGGCCCGGTCTGCCACGGCTTCGCCAGTTCGGAAGGCCAGCGCAACTGGCACGAAACAGCGAGCTTTCATTTCGACTGGAGCTTGTACGCGGGCGGCGATAAGGCGGTCAAACACAGTTATGCGGGCTTTGATTGGCAAAGGGAAGGGATGGAGGCGGCAATCCATCAGTCGGCTAGCCAGCTGGAGCTGTTGCAGCGCCCGGCCCGGACCATTGCCCCAGGCAGTTATCGTAGTTATCTGACGCCGTCCGCGCTTGGCGAGGTGCTGGATACCCTGAACTGGGGTGGTTTCTCTGAAAAGGAGCTGCAAGCCAAGCGCAGCCCGCTGCTTCGCTTGCGAGAAGGCTCTGCGCGCCTGTCGCCGCTGGTGTCGCTGGCTGAAGTCAGTGCTGGCGGCCTGGCTCCTGCGTTTCAGCATGAGGGTTTTCTGCGGCCAGATAGCACGCCGCTGATCAAGAGTGGCCGCTACGCAGGCAGCCTGATTTCGCCTCGCACGGCACGCGAATACCGCCTGACCACGAATGGCGCCAATGCCAGTGAAGCTCCGGAGTCTTTGCAGATGGCTGCCGGTGAGCTGCCGGTGTCGCAGGCACTCGAAGCGCTGGATACCGGCTTGTATATCAGCAATCTGTGGTACCTCAACTACTCCGACCGCACCGCCTGCCGGCTGACCGGCATGACGCGTTTCGCCTCGTTCTGGGTGGAAGGCGGCAAGATTGTGGCACCGCTGAATGTTATGCGCTTCGATGACAGCCTGTACCGGATGCTCGGCGACAACTTGCTGGCGCTAACTGAGGAGCGGGAGTTCCTGCCCGATGCCGCCACGTATGGCGAGCGTTCGACTTCCAGCTTGTTATTGCCGGGCGCCTTGCTCAAGGGGCTGGAATTCGTGCTCTAGATTCTGTCTTACAGCAGGTTAGGCTACGCACCACCAAGCCCCGCCAGTTTCACTGCGCGGGGCTTTTTCAATGGGTCTTTGGTTCTTCTTTACACTCCTCCAGATGGCCACTGCGGCGGATACGCCGTTCACCAAGAGCTCGGCACGACTGCCCTTCCTAGCCTACCAACTACCTTATCCACAATCTCTATCCACACATAGAAATCGCTGACCAATCATTAAGAAAATGTCAACACTTATATTATTTTTGTTTGCTACATCACCCAAAACCCAAACCGTACCAAATAATTTTTCATTATAAAATCAATAAAATACCGTAAGAATTTTAAGTTTATTCGTTGGAATGATTGATTTGATAAACTTGATAGACATTAACATTGTGAATAATTCACATACCTATAAAAACAGATTGCGTCGCCCCCTTCCTGCTGCAATAACGACAAAAGCATACGCAAACGTCATGTCAGCAGACACATTTCCTTGAGCCCTGAACCTGCCCGAGGGGATGCCGCTGACCGTTCCCGCATTCAGGAGACTCTCATGCAGATACCCCATGCAGTAAGCAGGTTGTGCCACCCCTCGCCTTCCCGCCGTCGCCCCCTTCCGCTGATGCTTGCCCTGAGCGGCCTGACCCTGGCAGCCCCCCCGATCTGGGCAAGCAATGCCGCCAAGGTCGATGCCGATACGACGGCACCGACGGTCAGTTTTGTCTCACCCACCGACGGCCAGGAAATCAGCGGCAAGATCAAGATCGAAGTGCAGGCCAGGGACGATGTGCAGGTGTCCTGTGTAGACCTGTACATCGACAACACTTACAAGACCGCGATGTGCAAGGCATCGCCCAATGCCACTTATAGCTACTACTGGACACCCTCCTCCAAGAAGGGTCGCAACTATGTACTGAAAGCACTGGCCTATGACACCAGTCAGAATCAAACCTGGACAGCGCCACTCACCGTGCGCTACACGCCAGCAACCGGCCCCACCAATGGCCAGTGCGGCAGCGCCAATGGGCAGGCCTTCCCCTCCGCCCCAAGCAGTGGTTTATGCGCGGCTGGCGCAGCTTCGGCGCTGGCCGGCACCGGCCCGTGGACCTGGACCTGCGCCGGCACCGGGGGTGGCACAAGTGCCAGCTGCCGGGCGGAGCTGAAGATAGAGCCGCCAACGCCCGTTAACGGCAAATGCGGCCCGGCCAACGGCCAGGCCTACAGCTCGGCACCGACCAGTGGCTTGTGTTCGGTTGGGTTGGCATCCGCCCTCTACGGCACAGGTCCCTGGACCTGGGCCTGCGCAGGCAGCAACGGTGGCAGCACGGTGGGTTGCCGTGCCGAAGTGAAGATAGAGCCCCCGGCCCCGGTCAATGGCCGGTGTGGCAGCGCCAATGGCAGCACCACCCCCACCGCGCCGACCAGCAATCTCTGTGCAGTCGGTACCGCCACCAGCGTCAGCGGTAGCGGCCCCTGGCAGTGGGGTTGCCAGGGCAGCAACGGAGGCAGCACCGATAGCTGCCGGGCCTACCCGCCCGCTTCAGGCGATGATCTATGTGCCAACTTCCCGCAGGACAAGCTGGCCCGGCCGATGAGCGCCATGGCCAAGCCCTCGCTGGGGCAAGTGGTGGTTGATCCGCAGTTTGGTGGCAGCATCCGCCGAATCTCGGATGCCGCCGCCGGCCGTTGGAATGTGGCCAAGCCCATGTATTCCACCATTCAGGCCTGGAATGCCGATGAGAGCTATCTGATTCTCTATCACACCAGCCAGGAGGGCGCCGGCTCGCCGGGCGGACACCATCTGTATGACGGCAAGACTTACCGTTACCTCAAGCCACTGGATATCCGCCCGGCCGACCTGGAGCAGGTGTACTGGGATACCAGCAATCCAAAGATTCTCTATTACGCCGATCGCGTCACCCGCAAGCTGCATCGATTCAATGTCGAAACGGATACGCATGCGACATCAGCCGTCATCCATGACTTCTCACGGGCACCGACTTCATGTACCGCGTCGGAAGATCTGATCGGTGGTTCTGATCCAATGTTCACCTCCTGGGATTCAAAACAACTTGGTTTCTCCTGCGGGCGCCGGCTGTTCTCGTACAACCTGGCAACCGATACGGTCGGTAAGATCGTGACCATGACGACGGGAGAAGGCGGCTCGCAGAATGCGCCCCAGGCTTCGGCATCCGGCAACACTTACTTCCTCAACTATCTGGGACGAGCCGGCTATGTGCTGGATAAGGATATGAATGTCCTGCGCCAGCTCAACCTGCCCAGCTCCAACGAGCACGGCTCGCTGGGAATGCAGGATGGTCGTGACACCTTTTTCAGTGTGCAATTCGACGCGCCGCTGGAAGGGTCACTGGTGGCATCGGACATGACAACCGGCGCCAGCCGCGTGCTGATCGGCCCTGCAACCGGCTACCCCTATCCGCCCTCAGGCACCCATATGTCTGCCCTTGCCTATCGCAATCCGGGCTGGCTGGCGTTGTCGATCGTCGGGGATGCCCGCAATGGCAAGATGGGGCAAGGTCTGCTGGAAAACGAGATTTTGCTGGTCAATACCAACCAGGGTGGCAAGACCTGCCGACTAGCCCATCACCGTTCCTGTGGCGGTAGCGGCGCCTGTGGCAATCTGGGTTACTGGGCCGAGCCGCATGTCGTCATCAGCCCAACCGGCACTCGCCTGCTGTTCGGCAGCGATTGGGGCGGGGAGCGGACGGTTGATACCTACGTCATCGAGCTTCCAGCCTACCGTCGCTGATCCAGCTGCCAACAAACCCGGTCCCGCCACGATCATAGCGGCGGGACCGGGTTTCATCTGCGCAGGGCAGCCGCTCTCTGATCGCGCTTGACCACAGGTAGCCCCCGTACCACGCGGCAGGATTTCCGCAGGGCACGTTCCGCAAAATTGGAATACAACCCATCTGCCAAACAACCAGACAACCAGATTGCCGAGTTGACAAGATCTGGCAACAGGTTTTTCATCGCCTCTGATTCGTGCCGGATATAAGCCGGCACGGATGAACTCCACCATCTGGCGGCCACGCACAACAGGTCTTTTTATCAGACCGTGCAGGCAGCCCGAGGTGCAGGTCTGACCCTTGATCCTGACAGACGGTTTTCGCGGCCCGCACTGCTGGGCCGGCACTCCCGAAGCCTAGGCTCTGCTGACATTTTATTTCCGGATCGCGTTTCGTCGGACTTGGGCCTAATGCAAGGCGAAAAGCGCGCCGCTTAGTGGACTAAGCAAGCGGTTTTTAACACTGCAGCGGGCCCAAATCCGGCGAAACCCTCCGGGCCGGCGCGACCGGAAACAAAACGTCAACAGAGCCTAAAGAGATCCTGACACTGCCGGCCTTGGCCCGCAGTGTCAGCGGCAGACCCTTCGTGCCCCTGCCGATGTGCTGATCGGACAGGGTTTGTACCCATAACCCAGAATAACGATCAGATAATGAATATCCAGATTACGCCGCTTACCGAGGATACGATCCCCGGCTTTCACCACGTCCTCGAAGAAATCGTCCGCGAGCAGAAGTACCTGCCGATCACCGAAGCACCGCCGCTCGACACCCTGCGCACCCAGCTGCTGGAGCAACTACGCCACCATTTGCAGCACTTTGTCGCCATGGTTGATGGCGTGGTGGTGGGCTGGATCGATATCAAACCCAAACTATCACTGCCTTACCGGCATGTTGGCACACTGGGTATGGGCGTTTTGCCCGCCTGGCGCAATCAGGGGCTGGGGCAGGCACTCGTGCAGCTGGCATTGAAGGCTGCCGCTGAACTGGGTTTGAATCGAATTGAGCTGCAAGTGTTCGAAGACAATGCACCCGCCATTGCCTTCTACCAGAAGCTCGGATTTGAAATCGAAGGCAAATTCCGTCGCCACGCCCGCGTTGGCGAGCAGTACCGTGACGCTCTAGGTATGGCACGCCTGCTGGAAATCGCCCACTAGGCTTTGTTGGCGTTTTGTTTCCAGTCGGAAATAAAGTGCCAACAACGCCTAACAGCAGCGGCATCAGGAAGGTGCGCTGATGCGAGTGGCAAACAAAAAGGGTCGCGATGCGACCCTTTTTGTTGCTGTGCCCAAAACGGCGAAACCGTTGTGGCTGCGATACGGCTTACTTGGCGTCAACCGCATCCTTCAATGCCTTGGCCGCCGAGAAAGCCGGCACCTTGCGTGCCGCGATGGTGATGGCTTCACCAGTCTTGGGGTTACGGCCAGCCTTGGCTGCACGCTCCTTGACCGTCAGTTTGCCAACACCAGGCAGCACCACTTCATTGCCTTGCGCCAGAGCAGCCTGCACAGCTTCACCCAAAGCGTCGATCAGGGTTTCGACGGAATCCTTGGTGTGGCTGGTACGTTCTGCCAGTGTGTCGATAAGTTCTTTTTTGGTGCGCATAAAAATCCTCTTTTTTTTACATTGGGTCGATCAAGAGCTAAGACCGGATTCTGGCAGTCAAGCATTGGCAAGCCAACTACTCAGAAAGCTGTAATGGGGTGGCCCGGCTGGCCGGAACCCACCTCTGCGGCCGATACGATACCAGTCGGCGCGAACTAATGCTTGTTGCTGTTGGCCCTGATACCAATATCGGCCTTCCAGCGAAAATAGCAAAGGTATTGCGAAGAAGGAACTTCAGCACCAGAATAAACAAATCGTCAATTATTGACTTTTTGTCAAAATGTTACTGACCGAAGACCAATTATTGCTGCGAGAGGGCCAGAAAATTGTCGAAGCGCTCGGCAAGACCTTGGCGCCATTGGTAGAAGTCGTTCTGCACGACCTGACCCGCCCTGACCATGCCATCACTGCAATCGCCAACAATCTCTCGGGTAGAGCCATTGGTGAACCAGCCAGCAATATAGGCCTTGCACGGATTCTCGACCCGGCTTTTCCTGAAGTGTTGCAAAACTACCCAAGCCAGTTTGCCGACGGCCGTCCCGCCAAAAGTACGTCGATTGGGTTGAAAAACAGCCAGGGGCACTTCGTTGCAGCCATCTGCCTGAATATGGACACCAGCCAGCTAGCGGCAGTCAGTAACAGCCTCACCCAGCTTATTCAAACCGAGCACTCACCGCTCGACCACGCAGGCACTCCGGCACGCACCCGCATCGACGCAATCCAGAGCGCGCTGGAGCACTTTGCAGCAAGCCGCAATACCACGCCCAGGGGCATGACTGTCGCACAAAGACGTGAAGCCATCAGCGCCCTGGCGGCCAATGGCTTGCTGCTGCAACGCAATGCTGTCGCCGACATCGCGCAGATGCTCGGCGTCGCCCGATCCACCGTTTACACCTACCTCCCACCAGAAGGTGATCCCCCATGAGCAAACTGGCCATCGACTTTGCAGACATTGCCGCAGCACACACCCGTATCGCCGCAGCGATCCACCGTACACCGGTATTGCACTCGCGTACGGCCGATCAGCAAACCGGCGCACAGCTGTTTTTCAAATGCGAGAACTTTCAGCGCATGGGGGCCTTCAAGATGCGTGGGGCATTCAATGCCCTGTCGCAGTTCACACCGGCACAGAAGGCGGCCGGGGTAGTGACTTTCTCCTCGGGCAATCACGCCCAGGCCATTGCCTTGTCGGCACAGGAACTTGGCATGCAGGCGGTAATCGTCATGCCGGAAGATGCCCCTGCCATCAAAGTCGCCGCAACGCGCGGCTATGGCGCCGAAGTGGTTCTCTACGACCGCTACACCCAGGACCGAGACGCCATTGGTCGCCAGCTGGCCGAAGAGCGTGGCCTGACGTTGATCCCGCCCTATGATCATCCCCACGTCATGGCAGGCCAGGGCACCGTTGCCAAGGAGCTGATTGAAGAGGTCGGGGAGCTGGACCTGCTGCTGGTCTGTCTGGGCGGGGGAGGTCTGCTATCGGGCTGCGCGGTGGCGAGCCGGCATCTAAGCCCCGGCACGCGCATCATCGGTGTCGAACCAGAGGCCGGCAATGACGGCCAGCAAAGTCTACGAGCGGGGCAAATCATCCGCATCGACACCCCGCAGACCATTGCGGATGGCGCGCAAACCCAGGCCCTGGGTCAGCATACCTTCCCGGTTATTCGTGAATACGTTGACGACATCGTGACCGTCAGCGACCCGGCACTGGCGTCTGCCATGCAGTTCTTTGCCAGCCGCATGAAGATGGTTGTCGAGCCGACAGGTTGCCTGGCAGCCGCAGCGGCACTGTCAGGCCAACTCGACATTCAGGATAAACGGGTAGGCATCGTGATTTCTGGCGGGAATGTCGATATGCGACGCTTCGCCGAGCTGGTGGCCCCGCTTGCTTGAGAAGATCGAATAAAAGCGAAAAAAATGGCGCAATCGCTGCGCCATTTTTTAAGCGTCACTTCGACCTACTCAGGAGCAACCATCCCCCGTTGCGGTAGCGGTCTTCGGTGCTGGAGTGGCCACGCTGGAGCCATCGCAATCCCTCACACCACCCCCACTGCTACCACCGCCGAAAGCACGGGTTCCCTTGGTACTGGCGGTGCTGACCGCCACCGCAGTCGGGCTATCATTGGCAATCAAAGCGACGTTATTCGAGAGCTTGAACGTAAAGGCATTTTGAACGAAATTTCCAGCCGTCACAGACCAGGTGCCGGTCGTGCCCGTCGCGCTAGCGGCCTCGGATTGCGCACTCGCAGAGCCCGAAGCAATGCCCAGTGCAATAACCCCACCCACGATGACAATCTTGCTGCTTCTTTCCATGACTTATTCTCCTGAATGCACGATTTACACTATCAAAAACCGCTGAAAGAATCGGAGCAAACTCGGCTTAGCTTGTGGTATTCGAAGCAGCCGAAGTCAGGAAATTGCGGGCATCCGCCTGGGCAGCTTTATCCTGCCCTTTCTTCTGGTACTCGCTGAATTGCGGAATGGCGATCGCTGCCAGGATGCCGATGATGGCAACAACGATCATCAGCTCAATCAAGGTAAAACCTTTCTGCAAGTTCTTCATTGCAACATCCTTTCGTTCAAATTGAGACTACCAGGTTGTTTGTCACACCAAACTGCGAAAACTGGACCCTCGAACCACTCCCTGCCAACGCAACGACCAAGCTCGTGTCGACAACCCGACACAAACCCTCTCCCCCCAAAAGGGCGGCGACTCTCCCTCCAGCGACAAGAGCTCAAGACCAAGAGCACCTAGTTGCTGGAGTTTGCTGTAGCGGCGCTGATGAAATTGCGCGCATCAGACTGCGCTGACTTGTCTTCAGCCCGCCGGATGAAACCCAAGGCCTGCACTATTGCGATGGCGGCCAGAATGCCGATGATGGCCACGACGATCATCAACTCAATCAGGGTGAAGCCTCGCTGCAGCTTTTTCATAGCACGCCTCACAGCAAAATTCTTGGTTAGCCTTACCTTAGCAATGGCAATGCCAATGCGGTGACTGGGCGGGATGATCGGTTCACACCAGACAGAAGGCGCCATGCAACCGCCGAGCGGTGGGATGTTTTGGATGACGCCGCGCGTTCGCGCACAGTTGCCTGTCAAGAAATGTCACATCTTGCTGCGTGGCGGCACCACGAACACAAAAATCTATATATGTCAAATGCTTATTTCTTGATTGGTGCAGATTCCTGCTGACTCGTCATTGCCTTCATCCGGCTATCCTGCGCGCTGCGGAAATTGGCCTCGACCCTTGGTTTCAGCTCGCGTTGCGTCGCGTAGAGGGTCCATAAAGACAGCAGCAGCTCGGCATGTTGTTTCTTGCGGTCAATCTCCTGCCGCAGGCGTGCCGTGGTAGCCATCATGCGCGCGTATTCCACCCAAAGTGCTCGATCACTCCAGCGGGTCAAGCCTTCGTTCCACTCCCACGATGCGAAGCGGCGGCTGGCTTCGGTCTGCAGCATGGCGGCAAACGAGAGCTGGCCGTAGTGGCGTGGCAGGGCTGGATTGCTCATGCCGTAGCGACTGCCATTGCTGAGGGGCGACGTCTTGGAGCGTTGCAGGTCCTGTGCGGCCACCCATTGCGGCCCCTCCTCCAGCGGCAGCTCACCTTGCTTGCGCTGCTGGCTGAGCGCGCGGGTATCGCCAGCGGTCTGCCCGGCCTCCTGCAGCGGAAAGCTCGTGCAAAGCTGGCTGCCGGGCTCGACAGCTTCCCAAGCCTGCTTTTCTTCCGGTAAACCATGGGTAGCCGTGATGTCAGCCTTGGCACGGCCTTGCAGCAACCAGCGATCCAGCTCCTTGCGCCCTGTCGCCGCACGGGAATACGCCAGATGAAAGCGGCTCTTGGCAGCCTCATTCCCCGCCGTGCCGGCATCGCTTGCCTGGCCGGCAACAGCAATCGGCTTGCCGGCATTGGCCTTGCCGGCCTTTTCAAAGCCGCCTGAGGCATGGATGCTCCGCCGGAACGGCTGGCCCTCTTTCGGTTCGAGCACGGCATCCAGGCCGCTCAGAAACACGGCATCGCCGTTTTTACGCTCGATCACGACCATATTCCCCTGGCCACTGAGGTAAGTCGAACGCATCTCGCCATCGGCAGGCGCCTGCAGCTGACCCGCCCGTGCCAGCTCGAAATCCAGGCCGGCATGGCTACGCCCGTCCGGCAACCGGCCATACGGTGCCACCGCCACCAGCTTGCCCTTGGCGGGGTCAACCAGACATTGTTCGCCCGCCATCGCCAGCCAAGGCCAGAACATGCCCAGCGCCGCCCAGCACCGCCACCCCATCAGGGTGCTCCGGAACGGTTGCGGATCTGACTGTCAACGCTGGCCCGGCGATTGGCCTCGACTCTGGCAGAGAGCGGAGAGTTGGCAATCTCGCTGGCAACCAGATTGGCCAGCATGGCTTCCATCCGCTCCCATTGCCGATACTGCTGGCCTTGCACCATCAGATCGAACCCCTTGACCTTCAGCAACTCGACCATCAGGCCCCGTTCGGTCTGGCGGGCCAGGGCCTTGTTCCAGTCCTGATGTTTATCGCCACCAAAGTAGACCCCGGCAAGCTGATCCATCTGTTTGACCAGACCGGGTTCATCGCCTTCACGCGGACTATGGGCAAGGCGGATTTCCTGCATGGTCTGCATGGCCGGCGCCAGCAAGGCGTCCTTGCGCAGCTTGATGGCAAGGTAGGCATCCATCTCGTGCAGGGAATGGGGAGGGCTGTTCGCAGGCAAGGTGGGCGGCGGTGGGTCGGGCTGGCCGAACATATTGTTGAGGAAAACCTGCTGCGCCCGCTGCCGATTGGGCTTGTCACCATCGAGCAGGCTGCCGAAATGAACGCTGGCACCGATACTGTCCTCGCCCAGCAGCTCGGTCGTATCCGAGCACAGACCGTTGCTCGACAACTGCTTGTCGCAATAGCGCAGGTTATTGGTCACACTCAGGTTACGCGTCCAGATCGGATTGAAGTACTTGCCGGGGCCGGCATCCAGCTGCCCCACAGCCTTGGCCGCCTCTTCGCTCAGGGCATCTGCGGCTGCCGTCAGCTTGCGAGACGCCGCGTAAGTGTTGCAGGGTTCGAAGCCCTGTCCGAACTTGGGGTGAAAATCAAAATAGGCTTTCTGGATACGACGTGAACGATCGGTCTCGACCATCACGGTTGCCAGGGCCTCATCCCCCGCCTTGTTCACGGCCGCCAGCTTTTCTGACGAAATATTCTTCTGCTTGGTCAGCACCTTCAGCGCCGCCATGATCTCCTGAAAATTCCGCTCCTCCTGCTTCGAAATGATCTTCACCATGGTCTGGATGCCTTGGTCGATCACATTCTGGCTGGTTTGAAACGCCGCATTGACCATTGGCCAGATGAAGTCGGGGCAGTAGTAGGTCGCCAGCGCTGCCGAAGTAAACAGCGCAGGCAGCAGCAACAGACGCCGCCCCTGCGGCAATCCCCTCTCCAGCGGCAAACTCATGGGCTTCCCCCTGCCGAATTCATGGTTGCTGCAGTCGTCCGCGAGCGCACCAGCGCGACATGCGCGGCCAGAACCTCTTCGCGCAGACGCTCGCCGCGCAGCGCCAGCATGGCCGCCAGATTGGCACTGATACGCTCGTTGCGCCGGTACTCTTCCACTCGCAGCCAGGCTTCCAGCCCATGCAACTTGTTGACTTCAATCAGCACCCCCCGCCCAACCTGTTGCTGTAGCGAGGCCGTCCACTGCGCCGCACCGTCACCACCAAAATACTGGCCCAGACGATTTGCCAGCAGCTCGCTTGGCGACTTGCCATCCAGCGCCTTGCTGCGGGTATTGGCCAGCGCGACCGCCTGCAGGCTATAAGCAGGAATCGAAGTCAGTGTGTCCTTGCGGTATTTGTAATACAGATAAGACTCGCCCTCGGGAGACAGCTTGCCGTCGGCGTGCGGCGGCGAAGGGTCGGGCAGGCCCACCACATTGGCAATAAACAGATCCCGGCCTTTGCGGGTTTCGCTGTCCGGGTCGAGCGGACGGAACAACAGCGAGGCATCACTATCCGCGCCTGCCGCCGGCCCTTTGTTGGCACAGAGCCCAAGCTTGGCTTCCTCTTCGGTGCAGTGGGCGTAGATATGCCGGGTGATGCGATCACGCAACGTGTTCACCGGGTCGCCAAAGCGGCCGGCGGTGCCATCCAGCTCCCGCACCGCCGTCCAGACCTGCTCAGGCAGATCCTGATAAGCCTGGCGCAGCTTCTGGCTGTCGGTCTGTACCTTGCAGGCAAAGTAGCCTTGGCCGGTACTTGCGCCAAAACGCGCCATGACATCCTGGCGGGCGGCTTCCTTGTCGGTTTCGACGATGGTTTTGGCCAATGCCTGCTTGCTGGCCTTGGTCACGGCAGCCAGTTTGTCGGTGCTCACCACCACCTGTTTGGTGTTGACCTTGATCGCCGCCAGAATCTCCCGCGTATCGTCATTCAGCTGTTTGACGATGGTTTCAGTCGCCTCGGCCAGCCACTCCAGCGTCATCTCGGTCGTCGGAATGATGCCCGATGCAATCACCATCGCCTCCGCCGGCCCGCCGCATTGCAGGGCAAATGCCGCGCCGCTGGCCAGCGCACCTGCCAGTGCCAGTGCCGCCATGCCCCGCCTGCCATGCCCCGGCAGCAGGTCCAGAACAGATGAAGCCTGCAGTGCAGAGCGCCGCCACTCATTCATCGTCGCCGGCCCCCCGCTGTTTCAGCTGCTCCAGCAGAACATGGCCAACCAGCGCATTGGCGGCATTGCGTGACAAGTCCTCAAGCTTGATGGCCTTGCATTCCTCCTGCTTGCAGGCGCTCTCCGGCGTGCTGCGCAAGGAGGCTACCTGCTGTACATAGTCCATGCCGGCCGCCATGCCCGGACGATCCAGCACCAGCGGAGCCGCCCACGCGCCGTAGTCCGCATCGCCGCCCTGCAAGGCAGTGGGCACCAGCTCGCAGGCATGAGCCTGCGCCTCAGCCACGCTGCAATACAGGCGCTTGTGTTGATCCATCTGACTCTTTGACAGCTCAAGCAGATCCAGCCCCCCCCGGCTGGCCAGGGCCAGTGTGCTGTCGGCCGTGGCGTCAACCATCGCTGCCAGACTGCGCGCCCAATAGCGATCCCGCTGCAGGGTGTCGCAGGACGTCGCCAGCGGTTGACCGGCAAATCGGCCGAAATCGCGCACCTTGTCCAGAATGCGGCGATTCACCGATATCGACACCACACCCGTCGCCTGACCATCGCTCCCCGCTTTGACCGTGGCGGCCACTTTGTCGGCCATCACCGCCTCCTGCTTGTCCACCACCTTCCAGGCTGCCACCGCTTCACGCGAAGCATCCTGCCAGTTGCGGATGTCGTAGCTGGCCAGCGTGCCGGTAGTGATGCCGCTCATGACCAGCCCCATCCACAGCCAGTGCCCGCGTCTCATTGCTTGCCTCCTGCCGTGCTGCCGGGCGCTGAAAGATCACTCGGCTTGGTCCACGATACCCCGTAGTTACTGTTGACGTTCTCGACGGCCTGCAGGCTGTCGCGGGCCCGGTCCAGACGGTCCTTGGCAGCGGTCAACCCCTCCCCCTTGGTGCCGTTCTGGCGCAATCGGTCGTACTCAGTACGTGCCTCGGTGTATTCGCGCTGCGCGGCGGACTGGATTTCCCCAAGGTTCTGGCTGAACAGGCCCTGCGTGCCTTCCTTGATCTTGCTGAGGTCGAGTTTCGTGCCCTTGATACTTTCGCTGGGGAAGGTCGGTACATCGGTCTTGCCCCCACCGCTAGCACCGGCTGGCAAAAAGGCCCCCGCTCCACCGCCAGTGCCCTGACCGCTTCCATAGTCGCCTCCCCCCCCTGCAGGCTGTGCCCCGGCCTTGATTCGCGGCTCGATCCCGCGTGCCTGCAGACCGTTGTTGAGGTTCTCGATGGTATCGCCGGCAGCACTGCGTACCGCCCGGCAGACATTGCGCAAGGCCGGGTCGTATTGCTTGTTGAGTGAAGACAGCTGGGCAGACACCTTGCCGGTGTAATCGGTAATCAGGCCGGAGAGATCGACATCCTGGCTGGCCCAGTCGTGCAGACAGGTCGAGAAATATTTCGAGGCATCCGGCGCAATCGCCGCCATCTCGGTATGGATGGACAAACCATCGGTTGCAGCCTTGTTCAGCTCGCAGGTCTGAGAATCCACCTTGCCCGACGAACCCGCCGTAGCCAGCATCATCACCGCAAACGCCATCCCACCCGCAAACATCGCCGCCAGTTTGGCGTAATCACGCTGATAACCGAGCCAGTCAAGGCAGGCTGACAGATTCATCGCGTACCCTCCAGACACCGCAACGCACGAACACCACCTAGGCTCTGTTGACGTTAGGTTGCGGCAAGTCATCGTCCGGCTCGGCATCGTGCCGGACCGCCTGCCGACGCAGCCGCTGCCGACTTTCTGCTTCAGCGGCCTGTTTCACTTCCAGCAGATGGTCCACCAGCAGAACGCTACGCCTCACCAATTGCCAATTGGCGTCGGCAATAGCGTCCCCCTCGGCAAATAGCTGGGTAAATACCTCGGCAAAATCAGGATGCTGCTTCCACATAAATGCCAGGCACGCCATGCGGCGGCCAAAACTTAAATGCGCCATCAAATCATAAAACCGGCCGGAACGCGGATCGAGGTATTTAGCCGATTCGCGACCAAATTGCGTCAGCGCATCCAGCCATTCCTCCACCTCTCGTGGCGAATGCGCCGGATGGTCGGCCGTCCAGTCTTCAGACTGTTCTAACTCACGGATAGTATTTAATAAATCTTGACCCAGACATTCGCTGACAAAACGCTCGACAGCCAATTCAGACAAATCCAATTCCGGGCCTATCCGTTCGTATTTGTTCAATACGGATATAAACAATCTATTTAATCCCGTGCCAGGTTTTGAATTCAGTATTAGACCAATTTGAAGTGACTTGCCTGATTTGAAATACCTATTTCACCCCGCCATGACACCAGCCCACCCCAAATGCGAAACCTCGCCAAATCAGCTTGCTTTTGCCGGGCTGTCCGACCAAGGCAGCAATACCGGGACATCGGCATATTGACCTAAGTCCAGCAGCCGCCTGGCCGGCCAGCGCCATCACAAGAACGGCGTCGCTTAAAGAGCTTCCATCGTTTGGATAGTTGCAGCGTCGTTTGTCCATGTTATGCTCGGCCGCTTTCCCCTATTTACAGAAACCTGACAACCGTGTCCGACTTTGCCTCACGTCTGCGAGAACTGATCGGCGACCAGCCGTTGTCGGTGTTTTCTCGCCGGGTGAGCCTGAGTGAAAGCCTGCTGCGTAAGTATCTGACCGGTTCTGAACCCAGCCTGGGTCGTGCCAGCCAGATTGCCCGAGCGACGGGCTGCTCGCTCGAATGGCTAGCCACCGGGGACGGCGAGCGCAACCGGCAAACTGAAGCGATTGATCTGGACGCTCTGGAATTGGCCGCCAGCCTGACGTTTGATCGGCTGGGAAATATGACCAATGTTCATCACGAACCCAGAGCCATGAAACTGGTCATTGCGCTGTACCAATACCTGCAAGCCACCCGGCTGGAAGATGGCGGCTACGACCGTGTGGCCGCACGCAACTTCCTTGGTTACTTAAGTAGTCTGTGTGGCCTGTAGGCGTTTCAAGGCTGTCAGAGAGCCGTGGGCAGCGCCTGGAAACCGATTTTTAGCAGTCAAACACCGACAAGAAGTCACCGGCTCCCCCAGGTTCTGTTGACGTAAGGTTTACAGAACCTAGGCTCTGTTGACGTTTTGTTTCCGCTCGCGCCGGGCCCGGAGGGTTTCGACGGATTTGGGCCTGCTGCGGTGTTAAAAACCGCTTGCTTAGCTCACTAAGCGGCGCGCTTTTCGCCTTGCATCAGGCCCAAATCCGACGAAACGCGATCCGGAAATAAAATGTCAACAGAGCCTAAGTGACCAGATACCCATCCCATTTTCCGGTGGGCGATGCGCCAACATCCAGCCCCCGTTTGGCGGTCCGTCAATAGACCGCAGAGGAGTCCGCATGCCTACACCCCGTCAGTCCCTGATTGCCCTGGCCATCGGCCTTGCGCTGGGGCTTTCCAGCACCGGCGCAGAAGCTGCCCGTCACCACAGCAAGAAGCCCGCCAAAGCCAAACACAGCACTCGGGCTGCCAAGTCCAAGAGGGCACCGCCTGTTGCGACCCCAGCCAAGGCCGAGGAAACCAGCCAGACCAGCGAAGCGGCGATGCAGCTGGACAAGTCGGTCACACCGACCGCCTACGCCGTCGAGCTGACCGTCAATCCCAATCGTGAAAGCCATATTGGTAATGTCAAAATCGATCTGAAGCTGGCTGCCGCGACCAACCAGATCCGGCTTTCCGCCCGCGATCTGAAGATCGGCATGGCCGAGCTGACACCAGCAGGTGGCCATCCGCAACGTGCAGTGGTTGAGCGAGACAGCGAACACACGGTGATCCTGCGGTTCAAGCGCTCGTTGCCTGCCGGCACAGCCAAGCTCGAAATGGCCTTCTCCGGCCATATCGAGGGCAAGGACACTGACGGCCTGTTCCGCCAGAAAGACGGCAACGAGTGGTATGCCTTCACCCAATTTGAGGCAACCGGCGCCCGTAGCGCCTTTCCGTGCTTTGACGAACCCGGCTGGAAAACCCCCTGGACCTTGAGTCTGCGCGTTCCGCAGGACCATGTGGCCGTTGCCAACTCGCCAATGGTGTCCGAGACCCCGGTTGAAAAGGGCTGGAAGATCGTCCGCTTTGCCCCGACCAAGCCATTGCCGACCTATCTGGTTGCCTTTGGCGTTGGCCGCTTCGACGTGGTCGATGGCGGATCGCTACGCGACATGCCAATCCGTTTCATCACCCCGAAAGGGCGCGGCCCCGATGCCCGCTATGCCGCAGAAGTCACTGCCAGCATCGTGGACCGGCTGGAACGCTACTTCGGCATGCCCTACCCCTATGAGAAGCTGGATTCAATGGTTCTGCCACTGACCGTGGGCTTCGGTGCCATGGAAAACGCCGGTCTCATCACCTACCGCAGCAGCCTGATGCTGGCTGCGCCCGAATTTGAAACCGCTCACTTCAAACGCGACTATGTGGCCGTGGCTGCGCACGAGCTGGCGCACCAGTGGTTCGGCAACCTCGTCACCATGAAGTGGTGGGATGATCTGTGGCTGAACGAATCGTTTGCCTCGTGGATGGGGGACAAGATCACCGATCAAGTCAAACCCGAGTGGAATTGGGGTGTCGAAAGCGCCTACGCCCGCGCCAATGCCATGCAAGCCGACCGCCTGGCCTCGGCCCGCAAGATTCGTCAGCCGGTGACCACTTACCACGATCTCGGCAATGCCTTTGATGGCATTACCTACAGCAAAGGCCAGGCGATGCTGACCATGATCGAATCGTGGATGGGGCCGGAGAAATTCCGCGATGGCGTTCGCCGCTACATGAAAACCCATGCCTGGGGCAATGCCACGGCCGAAGACTTCATCAAGGCTGTTGCCGGCGACTCACCGAAAGTGGCGGCTTCCTTCCGTAGCCTGATCGACCAGCCGGGCATCCCCCGCCTTGATCTGACCAGCCGTTGCGACAACGGCAACACCAGGCTCAGCATCAAGCAAAGCCGCTGGGGCGGTGGCAACCAGCATTGGACACTGCCGTTCTGCTACAGCGCAGATGGTGCCGCAACAAAATGTGAAGTCATTGAAACGCCACAGACAGAAATCACCCTTGCCGGCTGCCCAACTGTGCTGGATGCCAATCCGGGTGGCGTGGGTTACTACCGGCCGATCTATCCCAAGGGCGGCCTGATGGCGCTGCTGGATGGCCCCATCGACAGCAAGAATCTGAATGGCCTGCTGGCAACGCTCGACGACGTGCAAGCCCAGTTCAACAGCGGTGATCTGCCAGCCACTGAAGCTCTGGCCATTGCAGAACGCTATGCCGCCCATCCGCGACGTGAAGTGGTCGAGCAGACCACCGAAATCGTCGAAGCGGCTGAACGCCTGCTGGAGGCCAAACAGCGGCCAGCCTTTGCCGCGTTGGTGCGCAAGATCTATGGCCCCAGACTGGCCGCACTGGGCCTGGACGAAAAGCCCGGCGAGAGTGACGACGACCAGATGCTGCGGGCCAACCTGATCCGGCTGATCGGCAAGCTGGGAGATGACCCGCAGCTGGCACAGGAAGCGACCCGCCGTGCCCGATCATGGCTGGCAGACCGCAAGGCCATTGCCGGCTCGCTGGTGGAGCCGATTCTGGTCGCGGCCGCTCGGCATGGCGACGCCAGTTTGTTCGATGCGCTGGTCAAAGCAGTCAGAACGAGCAAAGACCGCGCCGAGTTGCGCCGCTTGTATCAGGCACTGGGCAGCTTCAGCGATCCGGGGCGTGCTGCCGCAGCCCGCAAGCTGACCCTGGCACCCGAGCTTGATCCGCGTGAAGCCATGACCATTCTGAGCGAAGGGGGACGCGATTCCTTGCTGGCCGCCGATACCTGGGCCTTCCTGCAGTCGAACTTCGACGAGCTGGCCAAGCGCCTGCCACGCGATTACCCGGCAGGCTTTCCGCACAAAGTCAGCCACCTGTGCGAGGCCGGAGCACGGCAGGAACTAGCCAGCTTTATGGGCAAACGGGCCGACAAGTATGAAGGCGGCCCCCGCGATCTGGCTTTGGCGCTGGAGTCAATCGACCAGTGTCTGGCTACACGCAAGCAGCAGTCGGCCAGTCTGGCCAGCATTTTTGGCCAGAGTTAGAGCCCGTATCACCTGAACGGAAGTGGTCTTGATCAGTCCATCCAACAATCGCCACCCGCTATGGGTGGCGATTTGTTTTCCCGGCGTGATCCCACGTATGGCAAGAAAATATTCAGGCACCGCAAAACATTCTGACGAGTAAATAAAATGCCGGTGCCGCGATTTGAATAGATAAAGAGATATTTTCAAATGCCCCAAACCTTACAATGCAAGCAGGGTGATTCATGGCCGCGAATCGATTCATCTGAAAAATAAATTAATTGCCCTCTATTTCATCCAAATTGGCCAATGCCCTTTACAGGAGACCGCCGAATGATTGACTTAACTATCTTGCCTTTATTCCTGTCAGCCATTGCCATTTTGCTGGCCGTACCCGGACCGGACATGCTGCTGATTTTCTCGCAGTCGGTCAGTAATAGCTGGCGGCATGGTGCCGCTTGTGGTCTGGGTATTGCCCTGGCAGGGGTGATTCAAACGCTGCTGGTGACTTTCGGTCTTGGGCATATCCTCGAAACCATGCCGAACGTGGCTTTTGCCATCAAACTGATCGGAGCGATTTATCTGGCCTGGCTGGGATTCGGTCTGGTGCGGAACTGGGCACGTACGCAGACCAGCCCCACTCCGAACCACCGGCCCACGCCCCGCAACGTTCCGGTTTCCAGGCTGATCACCGCAGGTTTGGTCAACAACCTGCTCAATCCCAAAGCCCTGTTGTTCTTCAGCCTGTTCCTGCCTCAGTTCGTCAACCCGACCTTGGGCCACAGCAGTCTGCAGCTGTTCACCCTGGGCATGCTGCTGACCAGCCTCGCGCTGCTCTACAACCTGCTGGCCGCCTGGATCTTTGCCAGGGCGCGCGCCAGGGTCGTGATGTCGGCTCGATTTTCCCGGCACAGCAGTGGTCTTCTCGGCTTGCTGTTTTGGGGAATGGCCGCCAGGCTGGCGCTCAGCAAAACCCAGTAAACCGGATATTTGAAATGAAACGATTTTTCAAAATACTCTTTTTAGGATTCGCCCTTATGCTGGAAACCACCCAAATCAGCGAAGCTGCAGAATGCGATTTTGACTGCACTTTGCAACAGCACCTGAATGCCATAGAGAAACGGGATTACCCGGCATTTGAGAAGACGCTTACCAAGGGCAAAAATCTCACCTTGATTTTGCCTAATGGCCATTTCAGTGAGAGCGCCGAGCAATTTCGGGCCATGATGAAAGAATGGTTTGCCGATCAAAGCTGGAAACTCCAATACCGCCTCGTCAGCAAACAAAAGTCGGTCGATATGGCGAGTGCTTTATTACTTGTCAGCTATGACGAAAAGGACGAACACGGAAAACTGCATCATCTTGATTACTACTTGAATTTGATTTTCAAAAAAGAAGGATCGCATTGGGCCCTGGTGCATGATCAAAATACCTTGATCGCCAAGCGCTAAGCGCTGCCAATGGCGGGTGCCTGGTCTTCATCCAGAAGGCGATGAAACCAGCACCCGCCCTTTTTGGCTGCCAGATCTCTCCCGAGGCAGATCCTCCTGGCGCAATATCGCCGCATTTGCTTACAAAATTCTTTCAAACGGGTAATGCGAGTAACATAGTCAACTCTTCTGGCGAATCACACGTCGTCGGCCCGGCCTCAACGCCACTCCTTTTGCGGCAGCTTCTCGTTGGCGTGTCTGGAAGGCAAACCGCCCCCCTAACGCTCATTGTCAAATTTCTACCTTGCGTATGCCTAATCGATATCAGTTTGGAGCCAGCTTTCTTGATGAATCCACCGGCACCTTGACCATCAACGGGCTGGAAGTGGAAATCCAGCCACAGTCCTGGCGCATCCTCTGCCTGCTGCTGGCGCGTGCCGGCGAATTGGTCCCCCGGGCTGAAATCGAGGAAAACATCTGGAATGGACGGCATGTTGGCGAGAACGTACTGGCCAGCGCCATCACCCGGTTGCGCACTACACTAGGGGAGTCGCATGCCGGGTTGATTGAAGCGCTACCCAAACTGGGCTATCGCATCACTGCGCCAGTGGTGTGCCAAGCGATTGAGAGGCCAGCCGATACCACGACGGCATTCGCAGCGGGTAAAACCGCGCCATTGCGCGACGCATTCGAGCTGGTCGAGCAACTTGGCTATAGCCAGGGGGCGGAAGTGTGGCTCGCCCGGCAGCGCAAGCGCGGCATCGAGCGTGTCTTCAAATACAGCCATAACGCAGAGGGATTGCAGGCGCTAAAACGCGAAGCCAGCCTGTCGTGCCTGCTGCATGATCAACTGGGCGAGCGCGCCGATTTTCTGCGTGTTCTCGACTGGAACTTCACCGAGCAGCCCTATTTTCTGGAAAGCGAGTATGGCGGCATCAATCTGGTGGAATGGTCCGCCAAAGATCAAGCCCTGGCATCGCTGCCCCGCGCCGACAGGCTAAGCCTGTTTTGCCGCATTGCCACTACCGTGGCGGCCGCCCATTCTGTTGGCGTACTGCATAAAGACCTCAAACCAGCCAATGTGCTCATCACCCCCCAAGCCGGCAGCGGTGCCCAGCTCAAGCTGGTGGACTTTGGCAGTGGCCGCCTGAGTGACCCGGCACGGCTGATCGATTCCGGTCAGGCCGATCACTACCCTGCCGGGGTACAAACACTGGCACTCGACTCTGCATTCGGAACGACCCTCTATGTCTCACCTGAGGTACTGCGAGGGGAGACATCGACCGAACGTAGCGATGTATTTGCGCTGGGCGTGATGCTGTATCAGCTGCTGATCGGCGATTTCAAGCGGGCGCTGGCCCCTGGCTGGGAACGCGAGATCGATGACGCCCTGCTGGTCGAAACCATCGCCCACGCCACCGACGGCAACCCCGAACAACGCACCGGTAGCGCCCAGGCCCTGCTGGAAGAGATTTCCAACCTGTCGCAACGCCATGCGCAACGCCAGCAGGAAATCGCAGAGCGCGAGCAGATTGCACGCGATCGCGAAGCCATTCGCCGCAACCGGGCCCGTCGGCCTTGGGTGATTAGTGTTGTCGTCACACTGATCGCGGGGCTGGCAACGAGCCTCTATGCCTATTCAGCGCTCAAACGCAGTGAGCAGGCATTGGCCGCAGAACACCGGAACATCAGCGCCCTGAACCGGTTTCTGACCCGTGATCTGGTGGCCAAGGCCGGGCCGGCTGTTTCGGGCCGCGTCGGCATCACCCTGGCCGAGGCACTCAAAACCGCCACAGCCGAGATTGATCAAGGCCCAAACCCGCTGTCACCCGAGATCCGCGCTACCGTCCATGCCGCCGCCCAGACAGCCCTCAACGAACTGGATGAATTCGGTGAAGCAACCGCCGAGGCGCAGAAAGCGCTGGCTGCCGCCAATCAAGCCACCCGGCTTGATCCGACACTCATTGCACAAATCCGGATCAGTTATGCACGTAGCCTCATCAATCAAGACAAGAATGCCGACGCTGCCGCACAGCTTGATCTGGTTGAGAAATCCGGCTTTCTGCAGCGCCTCGCCACTGACGACACCCAGGCTCGTTATTGGTTTGTAAGGGGCCGTATTCTTGGCAGCAACTTTCAATGGAAAGCCTCGATACAAGCTTATGAAAATGCGCTGGCAATTCAGGATCGTCTGGGGCAGGCCGACCCGGTGCTGCGCCACCAGATTATCCACGCCAATGCGCAGTCGACGCGCATGACCGGAAATCTGGCAGGGGCCCAGCAGATCGCGCAAATGCAATGGGATCAGGCTCAAGCCCGTTTCGGGAGCAAGCACTACCTGAGCTGTGAAGCCATGCGGAGTATGGCCGAAATACGCTCAGTGCGAGGGCTAAGCACCGAGAGCATCAAGGATGCCCAGGACGCCATAGCCTGCATGCAACAAGCAATTGGTGATAATAATCTGAGCCTATCGCGCGCTTACCACACCTTGAGTCGGGTGTACGGCAATGCCGGTCAGTTTGAGGCTGCGGCCAATACAGCTTTGCGTGCTGCAGAAATGAATCAGAAAGCCAACGGCAAGGTTAAATTTTCTGCGGTGATCTATGCCAATGCAGCATCCAATTTCATACGCGTCGGACAGCCAGCCAAGGCAGAGGAAATTCTGATTGCAGCACTCGCGCTCGCCAGCCCCAAAATCGAGGCCAGCAGCCCTGCCATTCAAATCCTTCAATACAATTTGGCAAGCGCCCGGCTCGATCAAAAGAAAATCCAGGGGGTGGCCGAATTGCTCTCTGGTTTGAGTGCCAAGACACTCTTTGCAACGCAGCGCTCCAACTTGTGGGAATCCCGCCTGCAATACGAGTTCGGCCGTCTGGCCTTGCTCGAAGGACATCGGGACAAGGCCCAGGCACTCCTGACATCCGCCGATAAGGCATTGGCGGCCATAGAGACCGCCGATGACTCGCAAGGGGAGAAAGCCAAGGCCAACATTCTGAGAGAAAGAATTCAGCGCACCCTGCAGGAGGCGGTTTCCCGCTAAGTTCGTTGGTACGCCCGCGCTTTCGACCCAGGCAGAGCCTGACTCCTTGAACGTTAATTGATTGATTTTCGCCTTGCCGCAAGATCAATTCCGACTCAAGGCCCACCACACCGACGCGACCGTTAATCGGTCATCGCCGCCAGCAATGGCAAATGGCCATGGGCTTGACGATACTGAAACCAGTACGAGGCGCTGTTGACGTTCTACTTTCCAGTCGAAAACAAAACGTCAACAGAACCTAGCCAGTCGTCCCACCCATTCAGCACCCCCTCAGCCGCAAGCGGCAGTCGCCGCGAATTTGAACAGGTGTACAGACGCCATGCCCCTTCTGCCCTTCATCGGTTTTCGCTTGCGGCGACGATTGGCGCTGGTCGCCACCGTGCTGGCAGCATTGACGGCCGCCGAGGGGCTGTATCGCAGCAATGCGACGGAGCGGATTGAGCACTTCTACAGTGATTTGTGGCACCGCCTTGCCGGAGTGCGCGCCACGCCCGGCCATGTGGTGCTGGTGGTGATCGACGATCAGAGCCTGGCGGCATATCCGGATGACCCGCTGGTATTCTGGTCCCCCTATGTCGCCCAAGCCTCGCAGGTATTGCGGCAGGTGGGTGCTTCGGCGATTGGCCTCGATATTCTGTATGGAATCTCTCCCGAGCGCTGGCTGGCCAAGATGGACTTGCCCAACACCGACATTGCGCGCCGTTTTGATCAGAACTTCCGGCGAGAAGTCGCCTCGGGCAAGGTGGCCCTTGCAGCCACAACCCAGCCGGCGATTGATGCCGGCTACGATCAGTTCCGCCTCCCCCAACCTGAAGTGCTGCTCTCAGCCCCCGATCTGGTATCGACCGTGGGCCTGGCCGACCTACCGCCTGATAGCGATGGCCTGATCCGCCGCATGCCCTTTGCCCCCCCCATCAACCTACGGCCCGAGTTACGCCAAGGTTCGCCGCGCCTATCACTCCCTGCGTTGCTCGCGGTCCGGGCTGCTGGCCTCAAAGCCGACGCCGCTGGCTGGAATATTGGTGGCCGCCAGTATCTGCCGGGAGATCCGCCATTCCCGATCGCCTTTTACGGACCACCGAATACTGTGCCCCGCGTCTCCATTTCGCGCCTGCTGGCGCCTGGGGCTCTGCAAGATCCTCAGGTTCTGGCGCTACGCGGCAAGGTGGTCATTATTGGCGCCGATAGTACCGCGCTGTTCGACTGGCACCAGACGCCCTACGCCGTGGGGGTGATCCAGCACGGTAGCTTCATGGCGGGCGCCGAAATCCTGGCTAATGCCGTGGAAACCCTCCTGAGTGGCCGTCGTTACGAAGCGGCGCCCGACCACTGGCGCTGGGCCTGGCTTGGCAGCTTCCTGCTGGTTGGCACCGCCCTGTTCTGGCGGCTGCGCTCCACCCCCGCCCTGATCGCCTTTGCCGCGCTATCGGCAGTGGCCGCCTCGACCGCCTTTCAAGCCTTCCTCGCCGACTGGATGCTACCGCTGGCCAGCCTGCAACTGGGTCTGGCTGTCGCCCTGCTGCTGGCGTTTGCGGCCCGGCTATCGCAGGAAGCCCGCGACCGTGCGCTGGCGCGCCAGGCATGGGGGCGCTACGTATCACCCGCCGTACTCGAAGCCGTCCTGGAGAGCGGCCGCATGCCCGATCTGGGTGGCGAAGCCGCTGAAGTGACGGTGTTGTTTGCCGATCTGCGGGACTTCACCACTATTTCCGAAAAACTTGCCCCGAATGAAGTGGTGGAAATGCTGAACGCCTACTTTGAACGGGTTTGCGAGCCTATTCTTAAAGAAGGCGGCAGCGTGGATAAATTCATTGGCGATGCCGTCATGGCTGAATTCGGGGCGCCGCTGCCCCTGCCCGACCACGCACGCCGGGCCTTGCGTGCTGCGTTGCGGATGCGGGAGATCGCCATTGAGTTCCAGCAGTGGATGGACGAACGCTTTCCCCGGCATGACCTGCCGCTGTTCCGTATCGGCATTGGCATTCACACCGGCACTGCCGTGCTGGGCAATATCGGCTCAACCCAGAAAGCCGACTACACCGCCGTGGGCGATACCGTGAACATCGCCTCCCGGCTGGAAGGGCTCACCAAGGTTCTGGGCTGCACGGTTGCCGCCAGTGCGGCAACCGTCCGCGCTGCCGGCAGCGGCATCGTTACCGGTGCCCAGCGCTCGTTACAGGTTAAGGGACGGGAAGAAGCAGTCGAAGTATTCGAAGTCGTCGGGATCAGAGAGGAAGCATCATGAAGTCATTACACCGCGCCTGTGCGCTGGCCATCTTCTGGCTACTGACCGCCAGCAGCCTGGCTACCGAGCGAGTGACCATCCTGGTCACCAAGGTCGAAGGTCAGGTCAGCTACACCAGCAAGCAGGCCCGCGCCAAACCTGTTGAAGCCTTCATGCAACTGCATAGTGGCGATCGGGTGAAACTGGCAAGCAAGGCCAGCCTGCAGATCGCCTGGTCAAATTCCGGCCGGCAGGAATCGTGGAATGGCCCCTCCGAACTGCAGGTGGGTGAAGTGGAGTCAAAGGGAAGTGCCGGCGCCACCCCCGCTGAAGTCAAACAGTTGCCTCCCCTGCTGAAGCAGGCCCTCAACCGGGCGCCCACGACAGTCGGCGAGGTCAAGCAACTCTCCGGCGTGCTGTTCATTCGCCAAGGAGGCGGCGAGAACTCCGAGCTGACCAAGGCGCGTGAGGCTTATGCCGGCCTGCGCCAGTCAGCTGCGCCGGATGATCTGCTGCCCGACCTCTACTTTCTCAACGAACTGATCAGCCTCAAGCAATATCAGGAGGCGCAGAAACTGCTGACCGATATGCACAAGCGGCAGCCAGCCAACCAGACCGTCGAAGCCATGAAAAAGCGCATGGATGATCAGATGGGCGGCGAAGGAGGTAAATAAAATGCGCAGCCTGCTGGGTCTGACCCTAGCCGCCAGCCTGTGCTGGGGCCCCGCCCTTGCCGAAACGCACGCCCTGATCCTGACCATCAGCCAATACACCAGCGATATGCCAGGACTACCCGGTGTGCGGCACGATATCGACAATGCACGCGAAATCAGCCGTCGCATGGGCATTCGCGAAGCGAATATGCGGTTCTACAAAGATAGCGAGCTGACTTATTCCGGCATCAACAAAGCTTTCGATGAACTGGAACAGCGCGTCCGTCAGGGTGATCAGGTCTTCGTCTATTACTCGGGCCACGGTGGCCGTGCCCTGGTGCAAGACCCCAACGAACGCTGTGCGGAAGGACTGGTCGCCACCGATGGCCTGCTGTTTTTCGACTTTGAACTGGAAAAGCGCCTGAAAAGGCTTGGCGAGCAGGCCAGCCGGTTGGTTGTGATGATTGACGCCTGCCACTCTGGCGGCGTGACCACCCGCTCGGTAAACAAGCGCAGCGCCGATCTGGCAGGACTACGCCCCAAATTTGCCGTCAGGGCCGGCGCACAGGATAGCTGCTCGGTCCCGGTCAACATTCTGAGCGAACACCTGCGGGTCGCCAGTCGTTCCTTGGGCAGCGGTGGCAACAACTACGTTTACATCGCAGCAGCCAAGGCCAATGAAGTATCGTTCGACCATCCCAAGGAAGGCGGGCTGGTCACCTCCGCCTGGCTGGCCTGCATCAATGCGGGGGCTGATACCGATCGGAGCGGCGGCCTCAGTGTTGATGAGCTGCGCCTGTGTGCGCAAAACAAGCTGGAACAAAAACTCGCCGGCGCCCGAGACATCAAGCCATCCACCATCACCCTGGCCGGCAACAGCCGCTCGGTCTTTGCCCTGCCCGAAGGCGCCGGCAAAACGGGCAGCAGAGATGCCCCCGCCAGCGCCACGCTACGCGATCTATTCAATAGTCGGGATGACCGCCGCGTCGTCAGCCTCGCCCCAGCCAAACCTGAGCTGAAAATCGGCGAAGATAGCCTCGACTTCACCGTTACCAGCAATCAGTCGGGCTATCTCTATGTGCTGATGGTCGGTTCGGACGGTAAAAGCTTCGATCTGCTGTTCCCGAATCAGATCGACCGCGACAACTTCGTCACCGCCGGCCAGCCGTTACGACTGCCCCGCGAAAGCTGGCAGATCACGGCGCAGGGCCCAGCGGGCGGCAACCAATTGCTCGCCATCGTGACGGATACCCCGCGAGACTTCTCCGGCTTGGGCATGCGCCCCTCCGGCCCGTTTTCAGCTCTCGCCGTCAGCCGTAGCGCCAGCCGCAGCCTGCAGGCGCTGGCCAGTGGCAGCCAGACCAGTCACTGTCAGAGCGACACCTCGGCCACTAATCCCTGCTCAAACGCCTTCGGCGCCGCTTTGGTGACGATTCGTGAAGTCAAATAGCGTATCCCTGGATACGGGAGCTTATTGGAGTAGCTCACGCTGAAAAACAAAAAGCAGGCCACAATGAGCCTGCTTTCCGTTCTCACGGGTGAAATTTTGTCCGCCACACCAGCGCCACCGAGGCAGTAGACAGTCCAAAGTTTGTGCGTACCACGCACGCCCGGTATCTGGCCCATCCCGCCCCGCAATGGGTTTATGAAATAATCGGCCTACTTGAAGAGAGCAATCAGCCGGTCGCGGTAGACTTCCCAACCCGGAGCATTCTCCGCGGGCGCCCAGTGCATCTTTTCTTCATCCGACAGCGGCAGGTAGGGGCCAGCCTTGGCTTCCAGAATAACCGAGCCCGACTCTAAGGACACAAGGCTGTGAATGGTGCCCGGCGGGAGATCCACCCCGTAAACCGGACCATTTTGGCTCAACACTACAGTGTCGATCACAACGCCTTCGGCATCGAAAATCACGATGCCTATGCTGCCCCGCAACACAACCATCATTTCATCTTTTGTTGAATCGAGATGACAATGGGGCGCGACATAGCTCTCCGGCTCAACAGCATTTAATAATCTGTGGCAAATTGCCGAATCTGAATTATGAAAATTATGATTGCGCCGACGGCGTGGAAGTGATTGTGCGGCGGCGGTCACCGTGTCCAACAATTGAGCGCTGATGCGGGTTACAGAGGACATCGGATTTCTCCTTATGAAAAATTCAAAAAAAAAGCCCGGATTTGACAATCCGGGCTGAATTCTACAAAGGAGAAATAGAGGAGAAACTATCAAGAAGCAATCAATGCATCTCAACGGGGCGCATTATCGGTTTATTTACCTTCCGCTGTCAACCCAAATTGGTGCGGTGCGCAATAAAATGGTGCGAAACAGGCGCGCCACGGTGAGGTCAGCGACTTTTTGCACCAAGATAGTGCACACTTCGGAGCAAACGGATCAGGCCGGGGGCAGGCTGATATAATCAGTACTTTGTCGCACCTGGACGATCTGTACGCCATGCACCTGCCCGATCCACGGCTCTACCCGAGAGTAGACCCCAAGCACCCCATCATCCGTACTGCCATGGCCTTGCTGACCGAGGCCGATGCGGCCCGCCAGCCAGAGCGCCGCCTGGCTTTGCTTACTGAAATCAATCGTGGCATTGAAGATGACGCAGCCTTGCTGGAAACCGCGCTGGCCAACGCCCCCAGCCAGCAAGTATATGAACTGATCAATCAGTCCATCGAAACCGGCGTACGCGGCTCTGGCAACCGATGGGCACTACCATTCGCGATCCCGGTCATTCTGGTTGCCGGCGTCAAAGGCAAGGCCAGCCTGCTTGGCACCCTTGGCAATATCGAAGCCATCAAAGACCTGCTCACCAGCCACGGCGTATTCAATCGAGATGCCAGGATTTATCTGTCACCCAAACTGATTGCCGGCAAGGTATTCGACGAAGTCGGCCCACAAGCCCTGCGCCGCTGGACCCGGGAGTTGATCAACGACCCAGGTGCCGCCTTCGTCCACCAGCCAGCCGCACCGATCGAAGTTGGCGGTGATGGGGTATTCCTGCGCTACATCGTCGGGTTTGCCGAAGTCATCGATACCTGCCCGAATCCGGTCCACTTCGGGGGGCCAGTCGGCGCATGGGGCATGCCGCTGACCAAGTTGCTGGGCGATGCCCTGAAAAAGGATGGAGTCACCCTATTTGCCATTCCGCGCCAACCCAATAGCTGGCTTGCAGCCCGCCACGTTGGCCACTTTGCCCGTCACGAACTGCACTTCCAGTTTTTTGCCAGCAACATCATCCGCAAAATCCGCCAGAGCGCAGAAACCCCTGTGGCAGTAATGAGTGCCCACCCACAGAATGAATTGCGTTTCACCCTCAGCGCCGCAGGCAATTCAGAACTTTGGGAAGGATTCGTCTGGCCACTGGACCCTCTGGACTCAGTTGAGCTGATCCAGCAGAACGCCAGCGCCCTGCTGCGCGAATGCCAGATCGACGACATCCGTGTACTGACCGAAGTACAGCCTGCCTTCAAAGACGATCTGCCTTACTTCCCCACCGCCCACGACACCACCGCCAACCGCCAGGGACAGCCATGAGCTACTTTGAAAAACACGTATTCTTCTGCATGAACCAGCGCCAGGAAGGCGAACAGTGCTGCAACAATTGCGGTGCCAGCGAAGCCTTTCGCCACGCCAAAGACAAAGTCAAACAACTGGGGCTAGCTGGCGCCGGCAAGATCCGCGTGAACAAGGCTGGCTGCCTGGATCGCTGCGCGGAAGGCCCCGTGCTGGTCATCTACCCCGAGGCAACCTGGTACCGCTATGTGGACAACGAAGACATCGATGAAATCATCGAAGAGCACTTCGTCCACAACCGCGTCGTAGAAAGGCTCAAGCTGTGAAAGCTCCCCAATTCGAGCCATTGATGATCAATGGGCCGGTTGGCCAGCTGGACACCTTGCGGCTGCCGCATAGCACCGATGGCGCCCCGCGCGGCATCGCCCTCGTGGCCCATCCCAATCCGACCCAGGGCGGCACCAATACCAACAAAGTCGTTCATACCCTGGCCAAGACCCTCTCGCGCCTGGGCTACATCGCCTACTGCCCCAACCTGCGCGGCGTTGGCAAAAGTGCGGGCGAACATGACCACGGCCAGGGCGAAGTGGACGACATGGCCGCCGTGTACGCCTACGTGCAGGCCGAGCACGGTACCCTGCCGATCGTATTGGCAGGATTTTCATTCGGCACCTACGTGCAGGCCCGGCTTGCCCAGCGCTTGGGGGAAAGCGCCATCGAACGCCTGATAATGGCTGGCCCAGCTTGCGGCAAGTACGCCATTCCGCACGTCCCCGCCGACACCCTCGTCATACATGGCGAGCAGGACGAAGTCATTCCATTATCCGCCGTGCTCGACTGGGCCCGCCCACAGCACCTTCCCCTCATCGTCGTTCCTGGCGTAAGTCATTTCTTTCACGGCCGCTTGACGCAACTGGCTGAAATCGTCACCCATCAATGGCGCGCCTAGGCTCTGTTGACGTTTTATTTCCGGATCGCGTTTCGTCGGATTTGGGCCTGATGCAAGGCAAAAAGCGCGCCGCTTAGTGATAAGCCACGCGATTTCCCGTCTGGGCGCACAGGCTGTAAGGCTTGCATCGCAAGCCAACAGCCTGGCAGTCAACACGGCAGCAGGCCCAAATCCGGCGAAACCCTCCGCCCCCGCAAGGGGGATGCCGGGGAACAAAACGTCAACAGAGCCTAGCCGCCTGGAGCGGGGTTGAGAACAACCAACCGCGCTCCCGCTTGGCGAATCAACGAGCTGCCTTTAGCGCATCGGCCTCTTTTTGCTGATAAGCGGCAGACTTGCGTAACTCGGCAATGGTGGCCCAGATCCGGCGGATGCGTTTGGCCTCATTGGCATATCGCTGCCGGCTGAAGGGCAGATAGAAGGCTTCGTGAGAAAACGGCTGCGGCAAGCGCCTTACTGTACGCTTGAAGCGCTCGTTGCCAGTAGCCAGTAGCACGCTCTCGTGCCCTTGCAGGATGGCAGCCGCCATCGTGCCGTTCTCAACCATGCGTAATCCATCCTGTACTGATTTATCCTCGCTGATTACCGTGATCCCCATCGCACGTAAACGGCCCTCGACCACATAGCCAGCCTGTACGGCAACAGGCCCGTTCAGGTTGTGGAAAGTAGACCCGTTCCATTCGAGTGCGCTGGTAGACAGGGCGAAAACATGGAAGTCGTCCTCAAACAGAGCTGCCGTGCGATCCACCCCCCCATTTGCGAGCATTGGAAATACGGCAAAATTGCGCCGCTCTGCGGTGTGCGCCATACCCAAGGCTGCATCGACATTACCAACCTTCAGTTCCGCCTGACAGCGCTTCCAGGGCTTGCTGACCAGTACGAACGACTCCCCCAGCTTCGCTTCAACGCTACGCAACAAGTCCAGACTCAGCCCTTTGCCTTCAGGCATGCTCCACGGGCGCAATGTCACGTCTTCGTAGCATATGGTCAGAGGGGTGCGCGCCCAGATGGCAGTCGAGAGCAGGCTGCTCACGCTGCCCAGCAACAATGCACGTTGCCAGCTCATACGCTATTCCTTTGTCTGTTCGGATTCTGCCAGCTTAGGTGCTGCGGACACATTTTTCCGGTCGCCGTAAAAAGGTGTCCACAACGCCTTGCAGCGGCCAAAAAATAAAAAGCGGCCAGGTTTCCCCGGCCGCTTTATTCGATTACCTCTGCCGGATCAGGCTGTAAAGAATGCCAATGCCCCTGTCGAGGTCAATCCGATATTGAAGTGCTGGTTCTCGGTTGTTGCCTCCCCGGCCAGCTCGGCATTGCGCACGATTTCGTGCAGCAATTCGAGCTCCTTGAATTCTTCGACCAGCTCACCATCGCCATTGAGCAGGATCTCGATCCGCTCACGGTCTGGGTGGTTGCCCACCACCATGATACGGCTGCCTTCATGCCACCACTGCAGGTTGACTGGCGGCGGCACTGGCACCTGTTGCCGGGCAAACAGCTCGGAAAGATGCCGGGCATAGGCGGCCAGATTGGTCGATGCCTTGGTACGGATATTGTCCAGATTCAGACCCGGCTCCGCCGGATCTGCGCCAAAGATGCGGGCAATGCCCGCGTCAAGTTGTTTCACTTCTGCATCCACCGTTCATAAACTCCTTGGGCTAATGCCGGCCCGGCCCCCGCCCGTCCGGCTTTACTCACTGAACGCCGAAGAAGCTGAAGCTTCGGCAATGCAAACAACACGGTTTGTTGTTCGCTTTTTTAAGTTTCACTTTCAGCTTCGTTTCTGCCTGCCTGGACAATTTCAAAAATTTGAATTTGTACCAGCCAAAGCCTCGTCGTCCTGCATGTCTGGATCAGGAATTACTGATAAATATCCTGATCATCCGTTTATAGCGAATTTTTGCGCGTCTACCAAGTACGATCTTCAAGTCTGACAATCATCTGTTCATGACAGCCAATCACCAGACAATCCAACCGTACTCCCCAGCAACCGCTGACGCGGCATCCTCGGCCAGAAGTGGCCGGAAGCAAAACGTCAACAGCACCTAGCTCGCCAGGCGCCTGAGTTCGTACAGCAACTCAAGCGCTGCACGCGGACTGAGTTCATCGACATCGGTCGCCAGCAAACGTTCCAAGGCCGGGTTGGGTTCCGGCTCGATGACAACAGGGGCACTGGCAAACAGATCGCCTTGACCAGATGCAGTGACACTCTGCTGTTCCAGCTCGGCCAGATGCTTGCGTGCCGCCCGGATCACCTCTCTTGGCACCCCCGCCAGCTGGGCCACCTGCAAGCCATAGCTCTGGCTGGCTGGCCCCTCTTCCACGCTATGCAGGAACACAATCTTGTCCTTATGTTCGACCGCATCAAGATGGACGTTGGCAACCTGTGGGTAGTCGAGGGCCAGTCGTGTCAACTCGAAATAATGGGTGGCAAATAGCGTGTAGCTGCGGTTTTTCTCGATCAACTGCCTGGCGATCGCCCAGGCAAGGGCCAGCCCATCGAAGGTAGAGGTGCCACGCCCGACCTCATCCATCAAGACCAACGAAGCTTCGGCCGAGTTGTTGAGAATATTGGCGGTCTCGGTCATCTCCACCATGAAGGTGGAGCGCCCCCCGGCGAGATCATCCGAGGCCCCGATGCGGGTAAAGATGCGGTCTATCGGCCCGATGGTGGCCGCTCTGGCAGGCACGAAGGCGCCGCAGTGCGCCAGCAGCACAATCAACGCCACCTGCCGCATATAAGTAGACTTACCACCCATATTCGGGCCGGTAATCAGCAGAAGCTTGCGCCCTGCGTGAAAGTTGAGATCGTTCGCGACGAACTCACCAGCCTGTGCCTGACGAAGCTGCGCCTCCACAACCGGGTGACGGCCAGCCACAATATTCAATGTCGGCTCGGTAACAAACTCCGGCGCAACCCAATCCAGCTCGGAGGCGCGTTCAGCAAAGGTCGAGAGCACATCCAGCCCGGCCACTGCCGCTGCCGTCAGCTGCAGGGCCGGTACATGGGGCTGCAGTTGTTCCAGCAAGGCCTCGTACAGGCGTTTTTCCATTGCCAACGCCCGCTCCTGAGCGGACAGCGCCTTGTCTTCAAAGGTTTTCAGCTCTGGCGTGATATAGCGTTCGGCGTTCTTCAGGGTCTGGCGTCGGCGGTAGTCGTCGGGCACTTTGTCAGCCTGTCCGTTGCTGACTTCAATATAAAAACCATGCACCCGGTTGTATTCAACCTTGAGGTTGTGAATGCCGGTGCGCTCACGCTCGCGACTCTCCAAAGCCAGCAGGAATTCACCACAGTTGGTCTGGATCGCCCTCAGTTCATCGAGTTCAGCGTCGTAGCCATCGCGAATCACCCCGCCTTCCCGCACCACAACCGAGGGCTCATCGGCCATCGCGGCCTGCAGCAGCTCCAGCACCCCGGCAGGCGGTGGCAATTGACGCGCCAGTTCCTGCAACAATTCGTTACCCGGCAACAGCGGAATCAACTCAGGCAAGGCACGCAGGCTATCCCGCAGACTGGACAAGTCACGCGGGCGGGCACTGCGCAAAGCCACGCGTGACACGATGCGCTCAATATCCAGGACGGCGCCAAGCACCTGCCGTACCGGCTCGAACTGACGGTCCTCCTGCAAGGCCCGTGTCGCATCACGGCGGCGTACGATCTTCGACTGGCGGCGCAGGGGATGATGCAGCCAGTGGGCCAGCAGACGACTACCCATGCTGGTGGCGCAGGTATCAAGCAAAGACAGCAGCGTTGGCGCTGCCTCGCCACGAATGGTTTCCGTCAGCTCCAGATTCCGCCGGGTCGCCGCGTCCAGCTCGACGTAAGCCCCCGTTGTCTCGACCGTCAGCGCGGTAACATGCGGCAACGCGCCGCCCTGGGTGGCGCGACCATACTCAAGCAACGCACCGGCCGGCCCCACTGCCAGCCAGTTCGGCTGGTCAGGCTCCACACCGAAGCCCGAGAGATCCTGAGTGCCAAAGTGGCGCACCAGATTGCGCATTGCTGCATCAGTATCGAACTGCCAGGAAGGCAATCGCTTCACCACACATCCCATCTGCTGCGGCAACGCCAAGGGCAGATCCTCCGGCACCAACACTTCCGCCGGGCGCAAACGTTCCAGCTCGCTCGGCAGCTTGTCGGCTGCGGTTTCCATCACACGGAACTCGCCCGATGCCAGCGTCAACCAAGCCAAACCCAGCCTGCCTCGATGCGCAACGATCGCGAGCAACCGATTCTCGCGTTTGTCATCCAGCAGCGCGGAATCCGTCAGGGTGCCGGGAGTAATGACGCGAACCACTTTGCGCTCAACCGGCCCCTTGCTGGTGGCCGGATCACCAATCTGCTCGCAGATTGCGACTGACTCACCCAGCTTTACCAGCCGCGCCAGATACTGTTCAGCCGAATGAAAAGGCACGCCAGCCATCTTGATGGGCTGACCGCCAGACTGACCTCGTGCGGTCAGGGTGATATCGAGCAGACGCGCTGCTTTTACTGCATCATCGAAAAATAATTCGTAAAAATCGCCCATTCGATAAAACACAAGTTTATCGGGGTGCTCACTTTTGATGCGCAGATATTGCTGCATCATGGGCGTGTGATTCGATTCGCCACTTTTCGTCATATTACGGATTTCTGTTTGGGTAAATGGTGCGTTAGGCACCGTTGAGGTTTTGTTTCCAGTCACGCCGAGTCAAGTATTGCCGCCCGACGCGACCGTAAAAGACGTGTCAACCGAGCCTAATAACAATAGGCTGGATATCAGACCAAGCCGCCGCCGAACTTCATCATTGGGGCTACATCTGGTCAGCACATGACTGATTTAAAATAGAAAAACGGCCTGCGGCCGCTCTTTCGAAATTCTATTTTTTGCTGACAAAGACGCTATTCTAACCGAGCCACCCTCGAACTGGAGCAAGCGAGAGGAGGCCGATTGCGCCGCCACATCAGCCCCTTACTTGCCAGGCCCTGTTGAACCTCTCACACAAGCGATTGATTTTAAATTGGAAATCTGAGTTTTAAATTTCTTGATACCCTTAAAAATTAAGCGGTTACTTCAAATGTCAACAGAACCGGATACCTGGATATTGGTGCAATGGAAAAACGGATGGTTGATCAATTAAACGAATGAGCCAGCCTTCAACACTGGCTGCCGACATCCTTTCAATGCGTTTTGAGTGAGCGCAGAAATAAGCCCAACCCACCCATACTCAGCACCAGAATCACGATCAGTTCAAACAGGCTCATGGAGCGCAAATTGAAGTGGATCGAAGCGATCACCCCAAAAATCAGCGCAGTCAAAGACCCGCCCGCCAACAACCAGCCGAGCCAATTTTTACTATTATAGAAAATAATACCAATACCAATCATGAACGGAATCATCACCATGCCAGTGGTTATCGAAACATGACCGCCGAACATCGAGAAGCCGAATATCGAATAACCGATGCCAAAACTTGAATTCACCGAAATCGCATTCAGCAGCAAATAAAATCCGCCGCACATCATGATCAAGCCCAGCACGAATTCGCCAATTCCCCCTTGCGTTCCCCCTGCGCCACGCATTCTGTCGTCTCCTGAAAATAAATTCGTAAATAGATAGGCTGATTCTGCATGCCCGTCGTTCCCTCAACAAGGGAAATAATTTACCCATACGTCATTTGACGCCCATTGGGCTTCGCCCGCAGAATCGTAGCTGAATCGCCACACTGGAAAAGCCATACCCTCGGCCATTCAGCCTAACCATTCAACGCATCAATTACCGCATTTTTAAAACGCCAGATATAAATAAATCAAGCCAACCTACCTGGAAGATTTTTAATTTAATCCGTAAAATCAAACGCATAAATGCAGATTATTACTTCCCGCCTCGTTTTGCGCGCATTGCAAGATGCCGATCTTGATACCTTTGTTGCCTATCGCAACGATCCGGCCGTGGCGCAATGGCAAAGTTGGCCCCAGCCCTATAGCACGGAGGCCGCGCAGCAGCTGATACAGGACGCAGATGCCAACCTGCCGCCTGTACCAGGTCGCTGGCGACAAGTCGGCATCTGCCTGAAGGACACCGGGCAGCTCATCGGCGACTGTGCTTTTTGCCTGACCGACGAAGGGCGACAAGCGGAAATCGGCATCACACTCAGCCAGCCGGCGCAGGGTCAAGGCTACGCCAACGAAGCGTTACGGGCATTGTTCACCCACCTGTTCGGTCAGCTTGGCATCCATCGCCTCAGTGCCGCCTGTGACCCGGCCAATGCAGGCTCGATCAGGCTATTGCGCGCACTCGGCCTGCGAGAAGAAGGCCGGTTTGTGCAAGCGAGCTGGATCAGAAACCAATGGGTCGATGACCTGTGGTTTGCCTTACTCCAACACGAATGGCTGACAGGTTCCGGAGCATGACTTCCCTGCCCCCTTCTCGCGAACGCCAATTGCTGTGGCTGCTGGCTCTGACCCAATTTACCGTCATTACCGACTTTATGGTGATGATGCCGCTAGGCCCGCAGATCATGCAGGCATTCACCATCACACCGGCCGCCTTTGCGGTAGCAGTTTCGGCTTATTCGATCTGTGCTGGCTTATCTGGTCTGTTTGCAGCTACCTACATCGACCGCTTTGACCGTCGCAAATTGCTACTGACGGTCTATCTACTGTTTGCCGTCTCCAACCTGATCTGCGCTGCCGCCCCGAATTACCCTCTGTTGTTGATGGCCCGGGCCTTTGCCGGGCTAACCGGTGGTGTCATGGGGTCGATCGTGATGGCCATCGTGGCCGACGTGATTCCGCAGGAACGGCGCGGCGCAGCCACCGGCACCGTCATGACCGCATTTTCAATGGCAGCCATCGCAGGTGTACCTTTTGGCATCGTACTGGGTGCGCATCTGGGCTGGTCCACGCCGTTCTACGTGCTGGTTCTGGTGTCGATGCTGATCTGGGGGGCCGGCATGCGATTGGTGCCATCGCTGACCGCACACTTGAGCCAGACCCCGCCGCCGCTTTCCCAGGCATTGCCCAATTTATGGGCGTTGATCACACTGCCGCGCCACTTGATCGCCTTTGCCCTGACCTTTGTGATTCTGGTGTCACATATGCTGGTCATTCCCTTCATCTCGCCAGTGCTGGTCGCAAACCACGGCGTCGCGCCACAGCAGATCTCCTGGATTTATATGGCTGGTGGCGCAGCAACCTTGTTTACGTCACGCCTGATTGGTCGCCTGTCCGACCGCTTCGGCAAGCGTGATGTCTTCCGGTTCATGGCCGGGCTTTCCACCCTGCCGCTGCTGTTCCTGACCAATCTGCCGGATATCGCATTTATCTGGATGGTGGCGTTTTTCCCGTTGTTCATGATTTGCATGTCCGGCCGGATGATTCCACTACAGGCCCTGTTCACCACAGTGCCAGAACCCAGCAAGCGTGGCGCTTTTCTCAGTGTCAACAGCGCCTTGCAGTCGCTGGGATCCGGCGTTGGCGCCTGGCTTGGCGGCCTGTTTCTGAGCACGGGCCCACAGGGGCGGATTGAAGGCTACAACCACGTTGGCTGGCTGGCTTTTGTCCTCGTGGTCTTCGGGATCATCTGGGTAACCAAGGTCAAGCCCGCCGAACCCCCTCCCCCCAACCCAACCTGAACTTCCGGCTGGTACGGCAAGCTGCCTCCTCTGGTCGATTTTGGCCGGCTGGCAGCCTGCTGAACCTACCACGCCTTTAGCTATCCCATAAGATAAAAGTCGATATTTTTTTCGACAACCTTCTCGAACCCGTCCACCTTCTACAACCGCAACTTTGGTCAATTGCTATTTATTATCAACAAGATGACCGAAAGCCCCACCATCTGGCACGCCATTCGCTAAATACCTGCCACCAATCCCAAAACGGCGCCTTGCGTCGCGGCTTATCGACCGCACGGGTGCCCGCTGCCAGGATTTCCTGTTGCAGTCGTGCATACCGCTCCGTTGGAAGATTGACGGACGGCTATTGGTTCTTTGCCGGGTTCGATTCCCGGGGCCGCACCACACGGTAAGGCAACGGTCACCGACTGACGCCGATCAGGTTCGACTCCTGAATTCATCGTCATCAAAGACGCTATTAGAAAGTAATACCCGGCGAGACTGGGCTCGCTCCGGCTTGCCCAGCCTCCACCAACCCGGCCCGGAGCCCTGGCCAGGAAGGCGGCAGCGGTGAGTCTGAACGAGGTCATACCCGATCACGCGACAGGCCACCTGGCCCCCGCCTTCTTCGCCCTGGCTCTCGGCCCGGTTGGTGCCTACCGGACTACGCATCAAAGGAAATCTGTATGTGGCAAAACTTTCATATCAAGAAAAACGAACGCGCCCTACTGCTGAAGGATGGTGACTTTGAGCAGATTCTGACCTCTGGCGAACACAAGCTGTTCGACTGGAAGAAGCGCTACAGCACCGAAGTCTTCTCGCTGGATCAGACAGTTTTCGAGCACAAGCTGGTCGATTACCTGCGTCAGCATGAAGCCATAACGCTCGACACCCACTTTCATGTATTTGATCTGGGCGATGACGAAGCCGGTCTGCGCTATGAAAACGGCCTGCTGGTCGAAGTCCTGCCGCCCGGCTCCCGCCAGCTCTACTGGAAAGACGGCGCACCACAAAAGCTGGAACGCATCAATCTGACACAGGACTTTCGTGTACCAGACTCGCTGCTGGCTTCAATGACGCAGGTGGGTCTGCGCGGGCGTGGCATCTCTGGGCTGAATGCGGTACTGCGCGTACAGATTCCGGCAGAACACGTCGGCATCCTGCGGGTGGATGGCAAGCAGCAAGAGCTACTGCCGCCTGGGCGCTATGGCTTCTGGTGCTTCAATCGGGAAATCAAGGTGGAAACAGTGGATACCCGCCTGCAGGCACTCGAAGTGAGCGGGCAGGAAATTCTGACCCGTGACAAGGTGAGCCTGCGGATCAACCTGAACGCCAACTGGCGCTTCAGCGATGTGAACATGGCTTTCCGTCAGCTAGCCAAACCGGCCGAGCATCTGTATCGCGAGCTACAGTTCGGCCTGCGGGCTGCCGTAGGTACCCGCAACCTGGATGAGCTACTGGAAAACAAACAGGTGATCGACGACGAAGTCAACGCCCATCTGGCACAGCGGCTGCCGGGTTTCGGCCTGGAAGTCTGCAGCCTGGGAGTGAAGGACATCATCCTGCCCGGCGAGATGAAAACACTACTGGCACAAGTGGTAGAGGCCGAAAAGGCCGCTCAGGCCAATGTGATCCGGCGTCGGGAAGAAACGGCCGCGACCCGTTCACTGCTGAACACGGCAAAGGTAATGGAAGACAACCCCACCGCCCTGCGCCTGAAGGAACTGGAGACGCTGGAGCGACTGGCTGAGCGGATCGACAAGATTTCGGTATTCGGCGGGCTGGATCAGCTGCTGAATGGTCTGGTGAAGCTGAAGTGAATTGTGGCCAGTGGGCAGCCGGCGCAAACGCCCGTGCCAATTGTCAGGCCCGCCAGGCCACCAGCGTCAGATACACCCCCTCCCGCACCACATACCGCACCGGCAGCTGGACGTCTGGCAGCGCTTCAGCTGGCTGCTTATGCAGCAATCGCAAGGTGATTGTGCCGTCATCGACGGCACAAACGGCCACTTCATGAAAGTCCAGTATCCGCTTCACAAACGGGTAAATGGCTTTGTAAAACGCTTCTTTGGCTGAAAACACCAGCGTCAGATATTGCGGAAAGCTCCACCCCACGGGCTGCAATTGCAGCTCCGCCTCGGAAACAATCATGTCCCCGATGCGTTCCGCCTGATCCGCATCAATCAAGGGCTCCAGATCCAGGCCCAGTCCACGCCACTGACTGGCCAAGCCCGCCACCGCCGCCGCCTGCCCTTCACGGTGGCTGATGCTACCCAATAGATGCGCGGGCCAGATCGGGCTGCGGTCTTCGTGGATCGGCACCTCGTACCACTCGTCCGTTAACGCCCGCATCGCCGACATGGCACAAAAGCGCCCGGCGACAAACTCTGCCTTACGCTTGGGCACGGCTCTCTCCATGCGGGCTGGCACCCTCACGGCGCATGCCATCGGCGCCACCTGCACCGACTGCACCGTCTCCCACCCCGTGGGGGCAAACCGGAATTCACAGCTTTGAAATGCCAGATCGGCCAGATCAAAGGGCAGGAGCGTATCAACGTGGGACAGGACTAGCGCCGAGGCGCTTGCACAGGATGAAGCGAGCGAAAAAGTCATTATCCTCTCAGGGAAAGCCGGCGCACAGGTCTCGCCGTGATGACTTTCAATCCGTCTGCCATCACAACAACCCGCACCGCCACACCAAAAAGCAAAAGCAGGCATTGTAGCCCGCCTTTGCTTGGTAGCCACCGCCGAACCAGGATCGCCGATGCTGTAGGCTCAACATGCCAGAGCAATCCAGATCGCTCGGCAGCGCATTCGCGCCCATTGCTGCTCAGGTCCCTCTGACTTCTACCCGACCGCAGGCCGATGGCGTGAGAAGACTCAGGGACAGCGCGAAGTAGGGTAAGCGCGGTTTAGCGAGCTAACTAAGCAAACCCAGACGACGCCCCACCCAAAACTCGACCCCGGCCTTGCGTGGCTGTCGCCGCAAAGCGGCTTACAGCCACGGCATCCCCGTTGCGAGGAGGGAGGGCTTCGCCAGATTTGGGCCCGCTGCGGCATTGACCGCCAGACTGTTGGTTTGCATCGCAATGCCTTACAACCTGCGCGCCCAGATGGGAAATGGCGTGGCCTACCACTTAGCGGCGCACTTTTCGCCCTGCATCAGGCCCAAATCCGACGAAACACGATCCGAGAACAAAACGTCAACAGAACCTAGCGTCATCTATCCGACATTTGCCCATAAGGCACTTTGACCGTATGTCGCCAGGGGTTGCCATAACTGAGGCGAATCGATACATTTAGATAGTAACCACTTACTACCTAAATCATGCCTCCCATTATGCCCGCCAGCGGCGTCATCCTGCCTGCTGAAGAACGTCGTGCCAAAACCGTGGAAACGGTAGTTGAACTGGCCGCCGAGCAAAACCCGAATGACATCACCACCGCCGCGATTGCCGAGCGGATGGGGGTGACCCAGGGCGCTTTGTTCCGCCACTTCGCCAATAAGGACGCCATCTTGCAGGCGGTGGTGAACTGGGTGGCTGAGCGCTTGCTGAGCCGAGTTGACACCGCAGCACAGCAGGCCAATGGGCCAAAAGCGGCGCTGGCAGCGGTGTTTACGAGCCATATCGGCTTTATTGCCGAACACCCTGGCATACCACGCCTGCTGCTGGGCGAGCTGCAAAAGCCGGGGCAGACCATGCCCAAGCGCATGGTGAAGACCTTGGTGCAGAGTTACCGCGAGCGTGTCGAAAAGCTGTTGCAAGAAGGCAAGCAGGCTGGCGAGTTTGCGGCTGATCTGGATGAAGAAGCGGCGGCCACGCTCTATGTCGGCACCATCCAGGGCTTGGTGGTGCAGACCATCATGCAGGGCAATGCGGAGCGCTTGAAGCTGGAGGCGCAGCGTGTCTATGCCATTTTCCAGCGCGGCCTGGAGCCACGCTGATGAGCCGCCTGCTGTTGGTCTTCTTTCTTTTTCTGGCTGGCTGGGCGCAGGCGGCGGAGCGCAGCATCAAGGTCGGCGCTACCCAGCTACAGCAGCAACTATGGTCAGACAGCATTGCGGCGCAGGGGGTGATTGCGCCGTGGCAGGAGATGCTGCTGAGCAATCGGCTACAGGGTGTCGCGCTGCTGGAGCTGAATGCGGCGGTGGGCGAGCAAGTCAAGCGCGGTAGTGTGCTGGCGCGCTTTGATGACCGACTGATTCAAGCCGAGCTGCAAAAGGCGCAGGCAGATTTGCGGCGAGCTGAGGTGGCGCTGCGGCAAGCACAGGCAGAGCGCGAGCGCAGTCGCAGCATGCGTGCAAGTGGTTTGATCAATGATCAGGCCATGCTGAATGCCGATACCCAGGCCGATTTGGCGCAGGCGCAGCAGCAGGCTGCAGCGGCACAAGTGGCGTTGCAGCGTGCCAAATTGAGCGATACCCGGCTGCAGGCGCCCGATGATGGTCTGGTGATTGCTCGCCCGGCTACTTTGGGCCAGGTGCCTGCCTTGGGTGGTGAGCTATTTCGACTGATACGCCAAAACAAGCTGGAATGGCGGGCCGAGCTGACGGCGCAACAGCTGGCCCAGGTCAAGCCTGGCCTTGCTGTGCAGCTGCAATTGCCCGACGGCGGCAGCGCCCAGGGTAAATTGCGCCAACTGGCCGGTGCACTGGAGGGGCAAAGCCGGCTCGGCTTGGCTTATGTCGATCTGATTCAGCCCGGCAGTGCCAAAGCAGCCATGTATGCCAGTGGGCAAATCGAGCTCGGCCGCCGGCCAGCCTTGGTATTGCCGGCGACTGCCGTGCTGTTGCGTGATGGACGGCCAGTAGTGTTCAAACTGGTGCAGGGACGGGCACTCAAGCAGGCCGTGCAAACGGGTAGAAGGCAAGGCGAGTGGGTCGAGATTGTGCAAGGGCTGCGTCCGGGTGAGTCGGTCGTCTTGCAAGGGGCTGGCTTTCTACAGGGTGGAGAAGCCTTGAGCGTGGTCGCAGCAGGTGGGAAGTAAGCATGAATCTCGCTACCTGGTCGATACGCAACCCGATTCCAGCCATCTTGCTGTTTGTGCTGCTCACCTTGGCCGGCATGGCCGGTTTTCAGAAGCTGGGCATACAGGAACTGCCCGATCTTGATCTACCGACGGTTAAGTTGGAGCTACGCCAACCTGGTGCAGGGCCGGCCCAGCTGGAAACCGAGGTGGCACGCAAGGTGGAAAATGCCTTGGCCAGCATGCGTGGCTTAAGACATATCCGCACCCAGATCAATGATGGCAGCGTATTGCTTACGGTCAGTTTTGCCCTTGAGCGCGATTTGAACGAGGCATTGGCCGATACTAAGGACGCGGTCGATCGCATCCGCAATGAGCTGCCCAGTGAGTTGGAAGAGCCAAGAGTCAGCAAGGTGATGGTTGGGCCGGGCGGGGCGATGGCGACTTATGCCCTCGCTAGCAATCAGCTCGATGAGGAGGCGCTGTCCTGGCTGGTGGATGATGAAGTGGCCAAGGCGGTACAAAGCGTGCCGGGCGTGGCCGACTTCACCCGCCTGGGCGGGGTAAGGCGCGAAGTACAGATCGTACTCGACCCCCTGCAGCTCAATAGCTTGGGCACCACGGCCGCGGAAGTCTCGCGCGCCCTGCGACGGGTACAGCTGGAAGCGTCGGGCGGTCGCGGTCAGCTGGGTGAGGCCGAGCAGAGTGTGCGTACGCTTGCCACGGTGCAAAGAGCGGAGGAATTGCGTGCCTTGCCGCTGGTGTTGAGCGACGGACGCAGTTTGCGCCTCGATCAAGTAGCCACTGTACATGATGGTCCAGCCGAACGCAGCCAGGCTGCTGTGCTGGATGGTAAAGCGGCGGTGGGGTTTCAGTTCTGGCGCAGCAAGGGTTTTGACGAGATTCGTATTGCCAAGGGTGTGGATGCAGTACTGCAGCAGTTGAAGCAGCGCCACCCGCATCTACGCATCGAGAAGGTCAATGGCACAACCGAGCATACCCATGAGCAGTATGAAGGGTCGATGCATATGCTGTTCGAGGGGGCGTTGCTGGCAGTGTTGGTAATCGGCCTGTTCCTGCGCGATTGGCGTGCCACGCTGATTGGTGCCACTGCACTGCCGCTCTCCATCATTCCGGCCTTCGCCTATATGCAGTGGGCTGGCTATACGCTAAATACCATCACCCTGCTTGCGCTGGCGGTGGTAGTGGGCATTCTGGTTGACGATGCCATTGTCGAAGTCGAAAACATTGCTCGCCATATGCAGGGCGGAAAATCGGCTCGGCAAGCCACTGAAGATGCCGTCAATGAAATTGCGCTAGCCGTAGCCGCCACCACAGCGGCGCTGATTGTGGTCTTTCTGCCGACCGCCTTTATGGGCGGCGTGCCGGGGCTGGTATTCAAGCAGTTCGGTTGGACCATCGTGATTTCGGTGGCCTTGTCCTTTCTGGTGGCACGAATCATTACGCCGATGATGGCGGTTTGGCTGATCAAGCCGGGCCAGCATGCGCAGCATGAAGATGGCCGCACCATGACGATCTACCTGAAATGGGCGCGCTGGTGCTTGCAGCATCGCGGCTGGACCCTGCTGGCCGGGCTGGCCTTCTTTGCCCTGTCGGTGGCCTTGCTGCCGCTATTGCCACGCGGCTTTATTCCACCAGCTGACCGTGGCAGCACCACGGTCAGTATCGAATTACCACCTGGGGCCAGCTTGCAGCAAACCATGGCGCTGAGCCAGCAAGCGGCGACTGCGGTGAAGGATGTAGCGGGCGTGCGCACCATCTTTATCTACGCCGGCAACCCGAGCCAGAACCTGGCGGGCGAAGTGCGCCGTGCCAGCATGGTGCTGGTGCTGGCCGAACGTGGTGAGCGGGCAGCGCAGCGTGCGGTGGAGCAGCAAATCAGACAGCGGCTGGATCAACTAGCCGGCGCGCGCTTCTCGCTCAGCAGTGGCAGCTCGGGCGAAAAGCTGGAACTGGTGCTGTCGAGCAGCGATGAGGCCGCGCTGCTGCATAGCGCACGCGAGTTGGAACAGCAGTTACGCGGCTTGCCCTTCCTGAATAACATCGTCTCAACCGCCGGCATGGTGCGGCAGGACATTGTGGTGCGGCCCGATGCCAGCCGCGCTGCCGAGCATGGCATCAGCAGCATGGCCATTGCCGATACGCTGCGGGTGGCCTTGCAGGGCGACAGGCAGGCTGCGCTGGCCAAACTCAATCTCGATCAACGCCAGCTGGATATACGGGTGCTGTTGCCTGCGGCAGTACGACACGACTTGGCTGCAATCGCTGCCCTGAATGTGCCGAGCCGTGCTGGTTTGCTGCCGCTGGGCAGCGTGGCCGAGGTCGGCTTGGCCGAAGGGCCATCGCAGATCGACCGCTTCGATCGCGAACGGCAGGTGACGCTGACGGCCGATCTATCTGGCCATGCCTTAGGCGACGCACTCAAAGCCGCCAAGGCTTTGCCAGCGCTTGCGCAAAGGCCGACTCAGGTCAAGCTGCTCGAATCGGGCGATGCAGAAAATCAGGCCGAGCTATTTGCCGGCATGAGCGGCGCCATGCTGGCCGGCGTAGCGCTGCTGTATACGGTGCTGGTGCTGCTGTTCAAAGACTGGTTCCAGCCCTTCACCATTCTGTCGGCGGTGCCGCTATCGGTAGGTGGTGCTTTTGCCGCCTTATTGCTGACCCAGGGCCAGCTTAATCTGCCCTCGCTGATCGGGCTGGTGATGTTGATGGGCATCGTGACCAAGAACTCGATTCTGGTGGTCGATTACGCCATCGTCGCCCGTCAGCAAGGCATGAGCCGTAGCGAAGCCTTGCTGGATGCCTGCCATAAGCGCGCCCAGCCCATCACCATGACCACGGTTGCCATGATCAGCGGTCTGCTGCCGCTCGCACTTGGCTTCGGTGCCGACGCCAGCTTCCGCCAGCCTATGGCCATCACGGTGATCGGCGGTCTGCTGTCGTCCACTGTAATGAGCTTGCTGATGGTGCCGGTGGTGTTCAGCTATGTCGACGACTTGGAACATGGGCTGGGTCGGCTATTTCGCCGGCGGGCGCAGCAGCAAACCACCCCAGTGATGGCCTCAGCGCCAACTTCACCGCATTCCCCAACCCACTGACTTAAATTTGGAGGCTGTTTCATGCGTACTGTTTTACGAGCTTTGATGATCACCACCACCACCCTTGCACTCGCCCACGCCGAAACCACACCGTCTCAAACACCGGGTGAGTTGCGGCGCATTATGCAAAACCTGGGGCAGAATATGCAGCAGGTGGCTGGCGCGATTTCGCGCGAGGACTGGGCGCAGATTGCTGAGTTAGCGCCCTTGATCGCAGAACACCCTGCACCGCCGATGGCAGAAAAGGCACGCATCCTTAACTTTCTTGGCAACAGGGCCGGGCAGTTCCGTGAACTGGACCACGCCGTACATAAGGCAGCAGAAGACATGGGGCAGGCTGCAAAGAAGGGGGATGGCAAGGAGGTAATCAAACGTTACGCTCAGGTGCAGCATAGCTGCCTCGCCTGCCATCAAGCCTTCCGTCCATCCTATCAGCAGCACTTCCTCGTCAAGTAAGAATTTACTTGCAACACTGCCGTGCTGCCGTGCGATGCGGGTAGGCAATGAAGCCCTGCGTGGCAACACGAAAAGCGCCTCAGCGGCAACCGACTACCCGCTGCACAGCAATCGGGCGGTGACTAGCTGCCGATGGGAGTAGCTTTGAATCACTCAGCCATCACAACCAACCGCACCGGAGAAAACAAAAGGCGGGCATTGTAGCCTCGCCTTCATTTTCTGCCAGCTCTGCCCCGTTCAAGCAATGGACGGCGGCGACATCAGGGAGCGGTATAAGCCGTCTTGACGGTCGTGAAGAACTCGGCGGCATAGCTGCCCTGTTCTCTGGCACCGTAGCTGGAGCCTTTGCTGCCTCCAAATGGCACGTGGTAATCCACCCCGGCTGTCGGCACATTGACCATCACCATGCCGGCCTGGGCGTGGCGCTTGAAGTGGCTGGCATATTTAAGTGATGTGGTGCAAATGCCGGCAGAGAGTCCGAACTCGCTGTCATTGGCCAGCACCAGCGCATGTTCGTAGCTATCGGCGGGAATGGCGCAGGCGACGGGGCCGAAGATTTCCTCCCGCGCAATCTGCATGCTGGCGTCAGCATCGGCAAACAGGGCGGGCGACAGATAAAAGCCCGGCTGTTCACGCTGCAGACGCTCGCCACCGAGCACCAGTCTTGCGCCTTGCTGCTTGCCCAGCTCGATATAACGCAGATCCTGATCAAGCTGACCTTCATCGACGACCGGACCGATGTCGGTGCCGGGCTTGCGCGCGTCATCCACTTTGAGCGTCGCCAGTCGGGCCGATACCGCATCAACAAAGCGGCTATAGATGCCCTTCTGCACGATGAAACGCGAAGATGCGGTGCAACGCTGGCCGGTGGAGTAGAAGGCGCCTTGCACCGCACAATTCACCGCAATATCGAGATCGGCATCATCCAGCACCACCAGCGGGTTCTTGCCGCCCATTTCCAGTTGTACCTTGGCAAAACGGGCGCCCGCCGTGGCCATGACCTGCGCCCCGGTCTGCACCGAGCCAGTGAAACTGATGCCATGAATGCGACGATCTTCCAGCAGCACCTGGCCCACTTCGCGGCCACGCCCCATCACCAGATTGAACACGCCAGCGGGAATACCACTGCGCGAGATGATTTCTGCCAGCGCCCAGGCGGAACCCGGCACCAGATCGGCCGGCTTGAACACCACGCAATTGCCATAGGCCAATGCCGGAGCAATTTTCCAGGCAGGGATGGCAATCGGGAAATTCCACGGGGTGATGATGCCCACCACACCGATCGGCTCACGCGTCACCTCAACCTCCACGCCCGGCCGCACCGAAGGCAGGCGATCGCCCCGTAAACGCAGCACTTCCCCCGCAAAGAAACGGAAGATATAGCCCGCCCGAGCCACTTCACCGATGCCCTCTACCAGCGTCTTGCCCTCTTCCCGTGCCAGCAGCGCCCCCAGTTCATCCTTGCGGGCCAACAATTCAGCACCGATCTTGTCGAGCGCATCAGAGCGGGCCTGGATGCCACCAGTGGCCCAGGCGGGAAAAGCGGCTGTCGCGGCAGCAATCGCCTGACGGGTGGTATCCGTGTCGGCCTGTGCGTAGTGGTCGATGATGTCGAGGGTATTTGAGGGATTGATATTCGGACGACTCCGGCCGGACTCCATCCACTCACCGCCGATGTAATTCGCTTTCATGTTGATTTCTCCTGCTTGCGCACTGCTGCGATAACGCCCGATTCAGCCAGCTCGGTCAGACTCCCTTCTCCCAGCCCAAGCAAACCCGACAACACCGAATGCGTATCCGCCCCCAGCAAGGGCGGCGCATTGCGGTACTCGACCGGTGTGGCTGACAGATGAATCGGATTGGCCACCTGCGGCACCTTGCCCGCCAGCGGGTGATCCATCTCGACCCGTGTTCCACGGTGCTGAACCTGCGGGTCGGCAAACACTTGTGCCAGGTTGTTGATGGGGCCGCAGGGCACCGCTTGCGCTTCGAGCAAGGTAATCCACTCTTCCATATCCCGGGTTCGGGTGACCTCACCGATCATCGGAATCAACAGCGCCCGATTGGCCACGCGGGCCGCATTGGTGGCGAAACGCTCATCGCCAGCCCATTCGGGGTGGCCAATGGTTTCACAGAACTTGCCGAACTGGTTGTCGTTACCGATGGCCAGAATCATGTAACCATCCCGCGTTGGTACATCCTGATACGGCACGATATTGGGGTGGGCATTGCCCATACGCTTGGGCGGCTGGCCCCCTACCAGATAATTCATCGACTGATTGGCGAGGCAGGCAATCTGCACATCCAGCAGGGCCAGATCAATATGCTGACCCTGGCCGCTCCGCTCCCGGCTCAGCAAAGCTGCCTGAATCGCATTGGCCGCGTACAAGCCGGTCAGGATGTCGGTCAGGGCGACCCCAACCTTGAGTGGGCCCGCGCCTTCCTCCCCATCCGGTCGGCCAGTGACGCTCATCAGACCACCCATCCCCTGAATCAGAAAGTCGTAACCTGCCCGTGCGGCATAGGGGCCATCCTGGCCGAAGCCGGTAATCGAGCAGTAGACCAGCCGGGGGTTGATTACCCGCAACGACTCGTAATCGAGCCCGTATTGCTTGAGCCCCCCCACCTTGAAGTTTTCGACCAGCACATCCACCTGCGCTGCCAGCTCACGCAACAGACGCTGGCCTTCCGGCTTGGCCATATCAATCGCAACAGACTGTTTGTTGCGATTGGTAGACAGGTAATAGGCTGACTCGGAGGTCGCTTCGCCTGCTTCGTCTTTCAGCCAAGGCGGCCCCCAGGCACGGGTATCGTCACCTGTGCCGGGCCGTTCGATCTTGATGACTTCAGCGCCCAGATCAGCCAGCAACTGGGTCGCCCAAGGGCCAGCCAGCACCCGCGATAAATCGAGAACCTTGAGATGGGAGAGAGCACCCATAGGGAGTTTTCCTGCAGGGGAAGTGAAGGGAAAGGCGCCACGCCGCACAGCATGGCGCCCGGTGACGAGGCAGGCTCGTCAGCGATTAATTACCAAACGCGGCGATGCCAGTCTGGGCCCGACCCAGAATCAGGGCATGCACATCATGCGTCCCCTCGTAGGTGTTGACCACTTCGAGGTTGACCAGATGGCGGGCAATGCCAAACTCATCCGAAATACCGTTGCCACCCAGCATGTCCCGCGCCATGCGGGCAATGTCCAGCGCCTTGCCGCAGGAGTTGCGCTTCATGATCGAGGTAATCTCGACAGCAGCCATGCCTTCGTCCTTCATCCGCCCCAGACGCAAACAGCCTTGCAGGCCCAGCGTGATCTCGGTTTGCATGTCGGCCAGCTTTTTCTGGATCAGCTGATTGGCGGCCAGCGGGCGGCCGAACTGCTTGCGGTCGAGCACATACTGGCGGGCCTTGTGCCAGCAGTCTTCCGCCGCACCCAAAGCACCCCACGAAATGCCGTAACGGGCCGAGTTCAGACAGGTAAACGGCCCTTTCAAACCTTTGACGGTCGGGAACATGTTTTCAGCTGGCACGAAGACGCTATCCATCACGATCTCACCGGTAATCGAGGCGCGCAGGCCAACCTTGCCGTGAATCGCCGGGGCAGACAGGCCCTTCCAGCCTTTTTCCAGCACAAAGCCGCGAATCTCGCCTTCGTCATCCTTCGCCCAGACCACGAAGACATCGGCAATTGGCGAATTGGTAATCCACATCTTGCTGCCCGTCAACTCATAGCCTCCTGCCACCTTGCGGGCACGGGTGACCATGCTGCCGGGGTCGGAGCCATGATCCGGCTCCGTCAGACCAAAACAGCCAATCCACTCGCCAGAAGCCAGCTTGGGCAGATATTTGCGCTTGGTCTCTTCGCTGCCGAATTCGTTGATCGGCACCATCACCAGCGAGGACTGCACACTCATCATCGAGCGATAGCCTGAGTCGACACGCTCAACTTCACGGGCAATCAGGCCATAGCTGACGTAGTTGAGGCCCGCGCCACCGTATTCAGCAGGGATGGTCGCCCCCAGCAGACCCAACTCCCCCATCTCGCGGAAAATCGCGGCATCAGTCTTCTCATTGCGAAACGCCTCCAGCACACGCGGAGCCAGTCGCTCCTGCGCATATTTGTAGGCCGTCTCGCGCACCATGCGCTCTTCGCCGGTCAGCTGTTGCTCCAGCAATAAGGGGTCTTCCCAGTGAAACTGTACTTTTCCAGCCATGATCGGCTCCTGTTCTTTCAAATCTTCACATCACGTTCAAATCAGACCCGACACTCACTTGGCTTTGGCCTGAGCACGAATCTGCGTAATCGTCGCCGCAGGCGTAATCGCCTCGGGCTCTACCTGCAATTCCAGCAGGGCCGGCTTGCCAGCAGCCAGCGCCCGCTCGAAAGCCGGGATGAATTCTTCGGTCTTGGTCACCGTTTCGCCATGAGCACCATAGGCCCGGGCCAAGGCGGCAAAATCCGGATTATGCAGCTGGGTACCGACTACCCGCTCGGGATAGTTCTTTTCCTGATGCATGCGAATGGTGCCATACATGCCATTGTTGACCACGATGAACACCACATTGGCACCATACTGCACGGCAGTGGCCAGCTCCTGTCCGTTCATCATGAAGCAGCCATCGCCGGAGAATGACACCACCACCCGCTCGGGATGCGTGATCTTGGCCGCCACGGCAGATGGCACGCCATAGCCCATCGAGCCGCTGGTCGGCGCCAGCTGGTTGCCAAACTGACGGTAATGATAGAAGCGATGCAGCCAGATGGCGTAGTTACCGGCCCCATTAGTGACAATGGCGTCTTCCGGCAGGGAGCGACGCAGATAGCGCATCACTTCACCCATCTGCAGGTCGCCAGGGGTCTGGGTTGGTTCGTTCCAGGTTAGATAAAGATCATGGCCTGCCGAGGCGCTGCCGACCCATGCCAGATTGGCGGGCGCTGGCAGTGCCGCTGCCATGGCGGCGAATTCGGGGTAACCGGCGTTGATCGGCAGGTCGGCCGCATAAACACGCCCCAGCTCTTCAGCACCCGCATGCACATGCACCAATGTCTGTTTGGGCCGGGGGATATCGAACAAGGTATAACCTGAGGTCGTCGACTCGCCGAGGCGCGGCCCCACTGCCAGCACCAGATCCGCTTCCTTGATGCGGGCCGCCAGCTTGGGATTGATGCCCAGACCGACGTCGCCGATATATTGCGGATGCCGGTTATCAAACAAATCCTGATAGCGGAAGGCGCAGGCGACGGGCAGCTGCCAGCTCTCGGCAAAACGGCGGATGTCGGCGCATGCCTGCTCGGTCCAGCCCCGACCACCCAGGATCATCACGGGTTTCTGTGCCTTGCCAAGCCGATCAGCCAACTCAGCCATATCCGCCGCTGCAGGGGACGCCGCCACCCGGCGATAAGGCTGCGGCTGGGGCATGGGGCACGGGTCGTGCAGCATGTCTTCCGGCAGCGCCAGCACCACCGGGCCAGGACGACCCGAGGTAGCAATATGGAAAGCATGCGAGATGAACTCAGGTACCCGGCTCGCGTCGTCGATCTGCGCTACCCACTTGGCCATCTGACCATACATGCGGCGGTAATCCACCTCCTGGAAGGCTTCGCGTTCGACGGCATCGCGTCCAACCTGGCCGACAAACAGGATCAGCGGTACTGAATCCTGAAACGCGGTATGAATACCCACCGAGGCATTGGTCGCACCCGGACCGCGCGTCACAAAACAGATACCCGGCTTGCCAGTGAGCTTGCCGTAGGCATCGGCCATATAGGCAGCACCACCTTCCTGCCGGCACACCACCAGCTTGAACCGGTCCTGCACGTCATACAGGGCATCCAGCACCGCCAGATAACTTTCGCCGGGTACGCAGAAGCCGGTATCGGCACCATGGACCAGCAAGGCATCAACCAGCGCCTGGGCGCCAGTACGCACACCGGCAGAAGCAGAAACAGGGGTGGAATTCATGGACATTGGCTTCTTTACGGTAATTTAAGAACCGGCTCTACCGAGTCAGATCGGGAGCCTGCCAGCAATGCTTGAAAAAAAATCATCCGTCGCATCCGACACAGCACGGCATCGCCACCGAGCATCGTGCTTTACGACGCAATAACGCGCGAGAATAGGCAAACCGCACTGCAGCAAACAAGCGATTTATCTTTACAATACTGTGCAAAAATTGCACATCTTGTTTTTTCCAGACCCAAAACCCCATGCGTCGCATCATTCCAAGCACTCGCACCTTACTCGCCTTCGAAGCCGCCGCACGCCACGGTAGTTTCAGCAAGGCCGCAGAAGAGCTGGCGCTCACGCACAGCGCAGTCTGCCGGCAAATCGCCACGCTGGAAGACACGCTCGGCATGCAACTGTTTATTAGAGGAAAACGGGGCGTGACGCTATCCGAAGCCGGGCAGCGCTACTGGCGCCAGGTTGCGGCTGATCTCGACCGGATTGAGCAGAACGTACTGGACATCATGGCGCAAGGCGGTGCTGGCGGCGTATTGGAACTGGCCGTACTTCCCAGCATGGCCACACACTGGCTGATCCCCCGGCTGCCAGATTTCTACGCACATCAGCCCGCCATCACCCTCAACCTCAGCGTGCGCACCAAACCGTTTCTGTTTGCAGACACCAGCTTCGATGCGGCTTTGCATGCGGGCGACCCGGTCTGGCCCGGCGCTGAGTGCGTTTATCTATTCAGAGAAGAATGTGTACCCGTCTGCAGCCCGGCCATTTACGCCCGACTGCGGGCCGAGGGTTTTGCAGCCATCACCCTGCTGCAGCTTCCTACCCGGCTACAGGCCTGGCGGGAGTGGTTTGAGGCTAGCGGTACCGATATGGATGGCATCAACCCTTTGAAAGGACCGCGCTTTGAACTGTTTTCGATGGCAGTAGGTGCCGCCAAGGCGGGTCTGGGGCTAGCGTTGGTGCCACATGCCCTGGTGACCGACGAGTTGGCCAACGGTAGCCTGCGGATTGCCCATCCCCACCCCGGCCCCTCTCGCCGCGCCTACTACCTCGTCTATCCCGAGGCCAATGGCACCAACCCTGCTCTCAAGGCATTTCGAGACTGGCTGCTGCGCCAGGCAGCGCCCGACCAACCACTGACATGACCGTTTGGCGGGTCAAATTCCGTCAGCAAGCCATCTTCGCTAAACTTGAATTGCCAAGCCCTATCCTGATGGGTGAATCCATCCTGAATTCCTCAAGGCTTGCAAAGTTCTGGACTGGTTCACCACGCAACGAGGCACACCATGAATTCCATCACATCGGTCAACTCAAATGCGGTTTCGGGTGTGCCCCTGCAAAGGGCGAACACAGGCATCACTCAGTCGCTGGAGAAACTGTCGTCCGGCTCACGCATCAACCGGGCCGCCGATGATGCCGCGGGCTTGCAGATTGCGTCTCAGCTGGCCAGCCAGATTCTTGGCAGTGACCGGGCGCGTGCCAATCTGAATGACGCCGTGTCTCTGGTGCAGACCGCTGAAGGGGCACTCGGTCAGCTGCAGTCAAATGTCGGGCGAATTCGCGAACTTAGCGTGGCTGCCGCCAACAGCACACTCAGCGCACAGGACCGGCAGGCATTGGCTGCCGAAGCCGAGCAGCTGGCCCAGTCCAATGATGACATCGTGCGCACAGCAGAATTCAACGGTCAGCCTTTATTCCAGGGCAATAGTGGCTTCAACTTCCAGACTGGCCCGAATGCCGGCGACCAAATCTCGTTCAGCCTGCCCAACCAGAGTGCGAGCAGCGGGCTGGACTTTTCTTCCGCAGCGGCTGCATCCGCCTCCTTGACCAGCCTTGATCAGACCTTAAGTTCGATTGCCGACTCCCGAGCGCAGCTTGGCGCCGTCAGCAGTCGCTTCAGCGCCCAGATCAACGCCTTGCAGACCAGCTCGGAAAATCTCGCCGCCAGCCGCAGCCGGATTGCCGACACGGACTACGCCAGTGCCACTTCCCAATTGGTGCAGCAACAGATCAGTCAGCAAGCCGCACTGGCAGTCCAGACTCAAGCCAATGCTTTGCCGTCCGTCACCCTGTCGCTCCTGCGCTAAATCGATGTAAGCAACAACGCCTGGCTGGCCTGATCAACGCAAGCCCGTCAGGCATTGGCGCTACTTACCAAGACTTTTCATTCAAGCCAGCGGCCACGCTTCCCCCACACCCGTGGCGTCATCGTGTAACTGCACAATGGCCTGCAACTGCGGATGCACAGTTCCTGCGCCGTAGATCCCGATCAAACGGCACACCGCCCGGTGCGCGCTACGGCGCTGATACTGCCCAAGCCATTTCGCAAAATCCTCACGCTGGTTTGGTGATTGGCGGGGAAAGGCGCCCGGGGCCAGTGGTGATCCACAACGCCAGGGCTTGGGACTGAGGCGGGCACGAAAGCAGCGCTGGCGAATGCACAGCTGGCGATACAGCGGGTCAACCGCCAACTCATCCATGATTTGCAGCGTCGTCACATCAGTTGGCTCAAACAGGGCATGACCCAGCAACACCCGCATACCGCCATAAGTCTGATAGGCACGGAATTGCCAATCGGGATGCCGGCGCACCAGATGCATCACGCGTTCCAAGGCCACTGCTTCATCGGCATTGCGCAAAGTTGGCAGTATTGGATGCCCGAGCCAATGATCAACTTTGATCTTCAGCTGCTCCAGTAGCGAGGGATGATGGGTAGGGTAATCAATATCTACAAACAGGGCGTGGTGGGTATTGAGCACTCGGCAGCCCATTTTATTACGGCTGATGACGGCTACTTCCCGCCCCCGCTCATCCTGAATGCGTGTCAGCACCTCCTCCCGCAAGGGGTGGTCCCCATAGCCATAGCAACCAGGGCGCTCAGCACGAGGGCTTCTGCCGCGCATAGCCTCCGCCGCCTCTCTGGCCGCCAGCACCGCTGCAGATTGGCTATCATCACTGCTCCGCCAGATGTCGATTGCGAATCGACGATCATCAACAAGGATTTCTGTTTGGGCACTAGCCCAATATTGTGGGAAGCGCATGATCCGGCTCGTCGCGTATTGACCTCAATGACAACCCCGTTGCTGACTACATCGTTGCCGATCCGCTACAGAAATGACCTCTGAACAGCGGATACGCCACCATCGTCACTACTTTGCCGCGTGTCTCCGGCTGCGACCTAACAACTACGGTCTGTACTTTGAGCATAGTCGAGCCATTGACCTCAGCCCCCACCGACCATCAGCGCAAAAGAAAAAAGGGAGCCGAAGCTCCCTTTCTGACACGCAAGATCCCACTCAGTCGCGAATTGCGTCGCCAAGTTCTCGACGCAGAAACTCGTGGAAGTGGGCCATGCCATCTTCCATAGGGCTCTGATACGGGCCAACCTCGTTTCTCCCGGCACGGTACAAGGCCTCACGACCTTCCTCCATGCGTCGGATGATTTCGGCATCCTCAACCGCCGTCTCCATATAAGCCGCCTGTTCAGCGGCAATGAAGTCAGGCTCGAACAGGGCGATTTCTTCTGGGTAGTAGAACTCGACCACATTCTTGTAAGAACGCACACCCGTCGGCACGATGGTGGAAATCACCAAAACATGCGGATACCACTCAACCATGATGCCCGGATAGTAAGTAAGCCAGATCGCACCGTGGGCAGGCACTTCGCCCTGGTAGAAGTCCAGTACTTGCTTGTGCCAGTCGGCATATACCTTGGAACCGGCTTTGGCCAGACGGTTATTGACACCAACCGTCTGCACCGAGTACCAGTCACCAAATTCCCATTTCAGGTCATCGCATTCAACAAACTGCCCAAGACCCGGATGGAAAGGTACGACATGGTAGTCTTCCAGATACACCTCGATGAAAGTCTTCCAGTTACCTTGGTAATGTTCGACCTGTACGCTGTGGAAATGGTAGTTGGCAAAATCCAGCTCCTTGGCAACACCAAGTTTGGCCAGATCCGCAAATACATCTCGGCGTGCATCAAACAGCAGTCCATTCCAGCTGACCAGCTCAGTTTCAGGCAGATGCAGACAGGGGTTTTGCGGAAAGTGCGGCGCACCAATCAGCTTGCCGCCATTGTCGTAAGTCCAACGATGGAGTGGGCAAACGGTCGTGGATGCGTTGCCGCGCCCTTGCAGCATGACTGCCTGGCGATGCCGGCAGACATTGGAAAGCAGTTTGATGCCGTCTTCGGCGCGCTTGAGGTAGTGCGCGCCATCGGTCATTTCCAGTACCTGATAGTCACCGGTATTCGGCACCATCAATTCGTGGCCAAAATATCGCGGGCCACGCGCGAAAAGGCGCTCTAATTCGAGCTGATAAAGTGATTCGTCAAAGTAGGCGGAAACTGGCAGTTGCGCATTGGCAGCCTGCAGCAGGTTCGACTGAGCCAGGTTGGACATATCCCATACCCCCAAGCAATCGGGAAACCCGAAGGTGTAAGAAAACCAGACATGCCGCGCCGCAGTTTCGACGCAGTATATCGACCCAACTAGCCGGTTTGGATCGAGTGCGCATCAATGAAAAAAGCCAATATCTCAGCCCAACTCACTAACCGCCCCAAGAACTGCCGGCAAAAAAGGAGGGCGGATTGTGGAGCAATTCCCCCCCCGGCGCAACCGTTTTCTAGGCTAAAACGCCAAGAAAATTAAAAACATAGCCAAAATGTGACGTTTTCATGATCTGGCGCAAATCCAGAACCCCTTCGCAGCTTATTGATAACTATTCTTATTTCAGCACCTCTGCCCTATTTCTTCATCTTTGGGTATCAGCCATTTCCCTAGCCAGATAAAAACGGCTGGCGCGCACGCGAAAAGCAAGGCATCAAGCAACCAGAGCAAATGCTCTCTTGGCGCAACCTCATCTTAAATACCGTATGGCGCCCCTAATCTGTATGGCACCAGACCGCGAGGAGCGCCAGTCTCCGCCATCCCGAGAAGACTAAGTCGTTGACGCAGCAGACCAACAGTCATTTATAGAGTTATTGTACAACTCAGATTTTATTAAATGGAGCATTAACTCAAAAAAGCTTGTTGCGCAGCACGCGCTCCCCTACCATGCGAAAAGTTTCACGAAATATGGCTGCAATTTTCACAAGACAGCCCGCGTGAAACGGAGACAACGTCAACCCGCATGGAGAGCCTAATTAAAAATGCGCCTGCTCAAACCCCTGATGTCCACGCTGCTGGCCTTTGCCAGCGCCTCGGTTTTTGCCGCAAACGGCGAAACCGCCGTCGTTTTTGTCAACGGCATGAACAACACCTTCGATGACGCCATCGCCAGCATGCAGGTTTTGAAGCAGCGGGTATCGGCGCGTGGTGCCGGCAAAGGTTATGTCTACGGCAACGCTTATAACGCCACCAATGGCTTCTTCAGCGACCTCTACCAAGTGTTCAAGCAAAAAGGACAGGAGGGGGAAAAGGTATCGGGCTTCTGGCAGATGGTCGATGGCGGTAACGTCACCCCCGGCTGGATGAGCACTGCACTACGCGATAAATATGTCGCCACACTGAGCAAAGAAGTCACCCCCGAGCTGCCCGAGCATCTGAAGTTTTATCGGCAGCATCTTTCAGCCAATCGCAAGCTGGTTCTGGTGCCACACTCACAAGGCAATCTATACGCCAATATTTCGCAAAATATCCTGATCGGCGAATCTGCAGCGCAAGCACCCAATGTGTTTGCAGTGGGCGTGGCTTCGCCTGCGGCCCGCACCATGCCAAATTCAACCTACGTGACCTCATCTGCCGATGCCGTAATCGGGGCACTACGCATCATCAAGAGCGTACTGCCCTCCAACATCAGCCAGGGCTTTCATCCCTTCAAGGATTTCCTCGGCCATTCGTTCACGAAAATCTATATGGATAGCTCCATGCCGGCTGAGCTTGCGATCGTGCGTGAAATCGACCGCCGTTCTGCCGCTCCCGTGCTGCGCTAAACCAACAGCCCGGCTTCTGCCGGGCTTGCTTTGATCGGTATGAAATCCCGGATTCTGATTGTCGCAGCGGTGCTCTGTGCCGCCGGCCTGGTTGCCTTGATCTGGTGGCCCGGTGCCACCCCGCCAGCCCTTGCAACACCCACTGCGCCCCCGCCAGCCCCTCCAGTGATGGCGACCTCGGCAACCCCAAACCTGCACCCGATGCTCAAACCGAAACCGGGCGATAGTGCTGCGCTACGGGCATTGGAAGTCGATGCCGATCGCAATGGGCTGCCTGACCATATCGAACAATATATCGACAAGGAATTTGCCGATTCGGCCGTCACGCGACAAGGCATGCGCCAACTCGCGCACGGCTGGATGCAAGCGGTAGAGACCGTCCACGACAAAGAGTCTGCGCGACAGGCTGGTCAGCAGATTGCCAATGCCATCGCCTGTCTGATGAATCCGACCGTCATGAACAAAGCTCGCACCACCCCGCAGGACATGCATCGTCGCATCATGCAGACGCGGGCCGAGGCTCTGGCGACTGAAGAACGCACTCTCGCTTACTTCAACTTCCAGAATCACGCAAATGGCTTGTACTTCGATGACCCCGGAGAGAAAAGCTGCCAGTTTTCACCGGAAGCAGCCGCCAATTAGCGTGCGCGACTTTTTCAGGGGGATATTGGGTCATCAGCTTGCGAAGGGCGGCGTGCCTGGCGCCGTGACAATTCCAGCAATAGCACGGCGGCGGCATACAGGCTGACTACCGCGATAAGCGGCAGAATCAAAAGCAGGCCGATGTTGTCGATGATCAGCATTGCCGCCACCAGAGCATGCCCTGTCAGCAGCAGAATGTGGCCGGCCACTACCAGCCGGTCCCGTTGGCCCGCGCGGCGCAACGGCGGCGACAGTCCTCGTCTGCGCCAGCCCAAAACTGCTAGCGAGCCAATCCAGATCAAGGCTATCGATAGATAAATCAGGGGGCGCAGCCATTCTGCGGGCAGCGTCATGCCCACAAGCAGCGCCAGTAAGTCCAGGCACTGCTCCAGTACAAAACCCAGAGTCAGCGACAAGAAGAAGGTGCCCGCAGCGGCCAGGCCGAAGAAGTAGCTGATGTGAATCAAAGGCGTACCCTACTCTCACCTTGCAGTGCGTATCAGCCGCCACTCCGCTGTGGCTATGGGCTCAAAACAGCATGATCGACTCACTGCCTGATGACTTGGCTTTCAGTTCGGCGCTGCCTTCGTCCTTGAGTTGCAGCGACTCCTGTAATTCGCGGGTGATGCTGGCGAAGCGCTTATCCAACGCCAAGCCTGCCTCATACAGTGCCGCCGCCTGATCTGCGCTACCCGCAATCAACTGGACCAGCGCCTGTTCCTGCTTGTCGGTCAGGCCAAGGTAGAGCAGACGGTCTTCAAACTGGCGGCGTAAATCCTGAAACAGCGCCAGCGAAATCGAGGCTTGACGCTTGTATTCGGCTTCCAGCTCGACCACAACCGTACGGGTGGACTCAATGGCATTCAGCGCATGGACTTTGTGCGCATGGATGCGATTTTCGATGACCAGACTTTCGATGCGGGTTTCGGCGATTTCCACCAGCATCTGGACGTTATCACGCACCCGGCCGCGAGCTTCCTGATCTTCCAGCGGCATATCACGAATCTGCACCGTGACATGCGGGAAGTTCACCACCAGCCGTCGCCCATATTCGAAGACACGCCGATTGTCGCTGGCCAGACCTGTCAGCAACTCGGCCTCCAGCGGACTGGACCGGCCATCACTATTGAGCGTGCGTTGCCCGCCCTCAATCCGCACCTGGGCCGAGGCGATGAGATCAAAGCGCGAAGACAACACGCCGATCAGTGATTTCAACAAATTATCGGCATCGTGGCTGCCAAAGGCGCGCCGGGTAAAATCAACAATCGCCCCCAGCTCGCCCGAGGCAACCATTGCCTGAATGGCAAAGTCCGACGCATTCTTGACCGCTTCGCGCAGGCGGTCGGCATCGTCCACCAGCTGCTCAAGCACCCGCAGCTTGCGTACCAGCTCTGCCACCCGAAACGGCTTCTGCACAAAGTCGTCCGCTCCGGCATCATAAGCTTTGATGCGGGCATCCAGAGTGTCTTCGGCGGAAACGAATACCACGCGGATCTCGGGATCAATGCCTTTTAGCGATTCGCAGGTCTGATAACCGTTCATGCCCGGCATATTGACGTCGAGCAATACGATGGGGGGGTGTTCACGTCGCACCGTGCTCAGTGCCTCCACTCCGGTGGAAGCCCCCAACACGGCAAACTGATCACAAATCGACTCGGTGATCAGGCTACGAAAATCTTCATCGTCATCGACAACCAATACCTTTGTGGACATGCCTGCCTCCTCGCTGGATGCACCAATGATTATTGGCTTGCGCTTCGCCCGGCGTGCACCCACCTGATGTCTTTCACGGAATGCTGATAAGCCGAGACAAAACTGCAGCCAGCATCCATCGCGCCTAATCCATCATAGGCAAGACATTTTCAGATCGCCGCCCTTTTTGAGAGGTCAATCCACCTAACTGTGGCAATAGCCGATCTGCGACCAAGTCCTGATCAGGAGACCGCACGGGCAAATGAAAAGGGGATGCCTGCGCATCCCCTTCCGATCAGCACTGATCCCGCTCAGCGCATCCTCAACTCTGCAGCTCGGCGAGGTTTTCGAATAACTGCAGGGCTTCCGGGTTGGCCAATGCGTCCTTGTTTTTGACGGGCATACCGTGAATGACATTGCGCACGGCCAGCTCGACGATCTTGCCACTGATGGTGCGGGGAATATCCGCCACCGCAATGATCTTGGCCGGCACATGGCGCGGGGTGGCGCCCAGCTTGATCTGGTCTTTCAAACGCTTGATCAGCTCGTCGGTCAGCGTGAACCCTGGCTGCATCCTCACAAACAGCAGCACACGCACATCCCCCTGCCAGTCCTGGCCAACCGCCATCGACTCGGCAATCTCGGCAAAGGTTTCCACTTGCCGGTAGATCTCGGCCGTACCAATCCGCACCCCGCCCGGATTCAAAACTGTGTCGGAACGGCCATAAATCACAATGCCATCATGAGCCGTCAATTCAGCGTAATCCCCATGACACCAGATGTTGTCGAATCGCTCGAAATACGCAGCGTGATACTTGCTGCCATCTGCATCGTTCCAGAATCCGATCGGCATCGACGGGAACGGTCGAGTGCAGACAAGCTCGCCTTTTTCCTGCCGGACTGACTTGCCATCGTCGTTGAAAATATCCACCGCCATGCCATAGCCCCGCTGCTGTAATTCACCCCGGACCACCGGTTTGCAGGGATTGCCCAGAATAAAGCAGGAAATGATGTCGGTGCCGCCCGAAATCGAGCTCAGGCGGATATCGGCCTTGATATGGCGATAGACAAAATCATAGCTCTCCGGCAGCAATGGCGAGCCGGTGGACAAAACCGCGGTCAGCGCTGACAGATCTACCTTGTCAATAGGGCGATAGCTGGTTTTCTCCAGTGCAGACAAATACTTGGCACTGGTGCCGAATGTGGTGGCTTTGGCATTGGCCGCGAATTCCCACAGTACGCGCGGGCCCGGATGGAACGGTGATCCATCGTACAACAGCACTGTCGCGCCGATGGCCAGGGCCGACACCAGCCAGTTCCACATCATCCAGCCACAGGTGGTGTAGTAGAAAATCCGGTCGTCACGTGTCAGATCGCCATGCAGGATGTGTTCTTTCACATGCTGCAGCAGGGTTCCCCCCACTGAATGCACGATGCACTTGGGTACGCCGGTCGTTCCGGACGAATACATGATGAAGAGCGGATGATCGAAGGCGACCTGGGTAAACACGATATCCAGCCCCTGCTCGGCAGCCAGAAAATCATTCCAGACCACGCCACGGCCCGATGACTCGCCCAGCTTGCCCAGATCAGGCTCAGACTGGGTATAGGGCACAACCACGACTTTCTCGACACTCGGCAATTGCGCCAGGATGCTACCGACACGCTCCAGAGAATCAATCTGCTTGCCGCTGTAGTAATAGCCGTCGGCGGTGAACAAGACTTTGGGGGCAATCTGACCAAAGCGGTCGAGCACACCCTGAATACCGAAATCCGGCGAGCAGGAAGACCAGATGGCCCCCAGACTGGCCGTCGCCAGCATGGCAATCACTGTCTGCGGCATATTGGGCATGAACCCAGCAACACGATCGCCCTCGCCCACACCCATCCGGCGCAGGGTGGCTGCCAGTCGGGCCACCTGATCATAAAGTTCGGCATGCGTCAGGCTCAGGTTGACTTTGTCTTCCCCCTGAAACACCAATGCCAGTGCGTCATCTCGACGTGACAGCAGATTTTCTGCGTAGTTGAGACGGGCACCAACAAACCATTTGGCCCCCGGCATATTGTCGCCATCCTGCAGTATCACTTCTGGCTGCCGACTGGCCCGGATACCCGCAAAGCGCCACATGTCGTGCCAGAAGGTGGCCAGTTCCTTTACCGACCAGTCATACAGCTCGCGATCGTTCCGCAGGGTGAGGCCATGCTCGGCATTAACAAATTGAATGAAACGACTGATTTGGCTTTGGGCAATTGCTTGCGGGCTAGGGGTCCAGACAGTATCGGACATGGTCTCGCTCCAGAATCTGATATTCGGTGATATGTAGTTAGGCTCTATTGACGTTTTCTAAGTGGCCTCTTGGGCGGCGCCCATACTACCGCAATCCAGCACGAAAACCGCCTGCCACATGCGCGAACTCCGACTGCAGCACCATAAAAAGTATCGTAGCCCCCACAAACGCCGGGCCAGCAGGCGGATATCGACGCGGACAAGACTTGCCGCCACAGCCAGCGCTCGTAGAGAATCTGCCATTCCTCGCCGACGAAGACCGTTCCTGCTTATGAGATTTTCTGTATTCGTCCTGAGTGCGCTGGCGCTGCTAAGTGGTTTGCCGGCCCATGCCACCCCTCCTCAGAAACTGACCCTCGCCGAATGCTGGCTGCCCAAGCTCGATAGCGCAGCCCGCTGCGGCAAGCTGATGGTTCCAGAATCCCCTGGCAACAACGACAAGATGCTGGCCATTCACGTTGCCGTACTGCCAGCCGCTGCCCGCACGCCGAAGTCCGACCCGCTGTTCCTGCTGGCTGGCGGACCGGGAGAAGCCGCCAGCAACCTTGCCCCCGTTGCGCAGGCACTGGCAGGCATCCGCAAAGAACGTGACATTGTGCTGGTTGACCAGCGCGGTACCGGCCGCAGCCCAACCTTGCATTGTGAAGACCCTGGCGCCAAAGATCCGCTGGCAGCGCTGCTAGGCCAGATTGATGCCGAAGCCGCTATCCAGCGTTGCCTGGCCAGCCTCAAGGGCAATCCGGCGGCCCATACCACGCTCGACTACCTGCGAGATGTCGATGCCGCTCGTAGCGCATTAGGCTACCTACGCATCAACCTGTGGGGAGGCTCGTATGGCAGCCGAGTCGCGCTCGAATATATGAAGCGTTACCCGCAACAGGTGCGCAGCGTCATACTGGATGGCGTCGCACCGTCATCGGTAGCCGTCCCGCTGGATCTCGTCGCCCACAACGAAGCCTCGCTCAAGGCAGTGTTTGCTGACTGCCAGAAGCAGACCGCCTGCCGACAAGCCCAGCCCGAAGGCTACGCCGGGCTCTTGCGCTGGCTGGACCAGCTCGACCAGCAGCCTCTGGCAGTGCGGTTCAGCCATCCGGCCACGGGCAAACCGCTGGCTGGCAAGATCCATCGCGCCAGCGTTGCCGCAGCCCTGCAGCCCCTGCTCTATCTACCAGAAACCACCGCACTGATCCCACGGCTGATCGAACAAGCCAAAGCCGGTGACGTCGCCCCGCTGTTTGCGATGGCTTTTGAAGCCCAGTCAAAGATTGGCGAGCAGATAGGCAGCGAGATGCGTCTGGCAGTGCTGTGCGCCGAAGACTTCCAGCAGCAGCGAGACCATGCGGCCATCCGCGCGGCCAACCCGGTTTTTGGCGGCATGGCCAGTGAATTTGCCAGCACCTGCCAGCGATTTCCCCACGGCAAAGCCCCGCCGGATCAGTTCCGTCCAACCATCTCCAGCATCCCTACCCTGCTGCTCTCGGGCGGCATGGACCCGGTCACCCCTCCCGCCATGGCAGAAATGGCCCGAAAAACCCTCAGCAACAGCCGACATATCGTCTTGCCGAACTACGGGCACATTGTCTCGCCGTATCGTTGCATGCCCAAACTTCTGGCAACCTTTATCGACGAAGCAGGCTTTGGCAAGCTGTCTGAAGACTGCGTGCGGGATCTGACGCGCGCACCACGCCCCCCCGCCTACATCTCCACTCTGGAGGCACGGCCATGATCGAAGTCATCAAAGTTGCCAAGCACTTCGAAACCGTTACCGGCCGCCTACGCAGAGTCAAAAGCCAGGTCGAAGCCCTGAAGGAAGTCAGCTTTACCGCCGCCGATGGCGAGGTCACCGGCCTGCTCGGCCCGAACGGCGCTGGAAAAACCACGCTGCTGCGGATTCTCGCCGGCGTCATCCGGGCCGATTCCGGCAGCGTCCGCATTGATGGCCATGACATCGAGCGGGAAGGTGCCGCAGCCCGTCGTCAGCTGGGCCTGCTGGGGGATGCCAAAGGGCTATATCCACGACTCAGCGCCCGCGAGAACATTGAGTACTTTGCCAAGCTGCAAGGATTGCCCGACCAACTTGCTGCCGAACGCAGCCAGCAACTGATCGAGCGGCTGGGCATGAGCAAGATCGCCGACCGCCCGGCGCTGGGATTTTCACAAGGGGAGCGGATGAAAACCGCCGTCGCCAGAGCACTGGTGCATGATCCGCAAACCATTCTGCTGGACGAACCGACCAATGGGCTCGACATCCTGGCCACCCGAGCCATGCGCGGGCTGATTCAAGATCTGCGGCAATCCGGAAAATGTGTGATGTTTTCCAGCCACCTGATGCAGGAAGTTGCTGCCCTGTGCGACCGCATCCTCATCATCCACGGCGGACAGGTCGTCGCCGCAGGCACTCCATCCGACCTCCTGGCCCAGTCTGGGTGTGATCAGCTGGAAGATGCCTTTGTCAAACTACTGGGTACCGAGGAAGGGCTGTTCGGATGATCGCAACGATCCTGACCGTATTCCGCAAGGAATTCACTGAATTACGGCGCGACCGCAAATCGCTGATTGCACTGGCCATCATCATCATCACCTCCGGCCCCCTGATGATCGGCATTCTGGCCTTCGCCGCCCACGCGCAGAAAGACAAGCTCTCGCGCATCGAGCTGCCGGTCGTCAACGGCGCCAGCGCACCGGCACTGCTGGCATTCCTGCAACGGCAAGGAGTCGAAACCAGCAATGCCGGCGCCGACTACCGGCGCCAAGTTGCCAATGGCGAACTGGCGGCAGTCCTGCTCATCCCCGAAGACTTCTCCAGCCAGATCCAGCAAGGCCGGGCAGCCGGCGTTACCTTGCTGATCGACAGCTCACGCGACCGCTTCAACCCCACGCAGCGGGTGCTGCAACGTCTGCTCAAGGCTTATGGCGAAGCCTGGGGCCGAGACCGCCTGCTGCTGCGGGGCCTTGCGCCGGTCGTCGCACAACCGCTGGAAGTCGGGGAAATGGACCTGGCCACCCCGGCACAAAGCGCCAGCTCCGCCGGGATGCTGATCGCCTTCTACGCCCTGTTCACAGGTCTGATGGGCTCGCTGGCCGCCGCACTGGAGCTGACCGCCGGCGAACGCGAACGACAGTCGCTGGAGCCCTTGATCGCCCTGCCGGTATCACCACTGGCCATAGCTGCCGGCAAGTGGCTGGCCGCCAGCGCCTACAATCTCTGCGCCGTCGTTGGCAGCATTGCCGGCTATTACATCACCATGAACCTGGTACCCCTGCCCGATAGCGGCATCGCCTTCCGCTTCGGCCTGCCCGAAGCGGCGGGCTTCCTGGCAGTGCTGACGCCCTTTGCCGCGCTGGTGCCGGCAGCCCTGTTGCTGGCAGGCTCAACCGGCCGCAGCGTCAAGGAAGCCCAGGCTTCCATCACCGTGCTGTTGACTTTGGCGGGGCTGATGCCACTGGCGTCGATCCTGCGCTTCGCCAAAGAGCCGGACTGGCTGGTCTGGGTGCCGATCAACGGCCAATATCTGTTGCTGGGTAAAGTGCTACGCGGCGATACCGTCATGGGCACCGAATGGCTTGCCGCATGGCTGGTGCCCCTGCTTGGCTCAATACTTTGCGTGTGGGGGCTGAGTCAGTTACTCGCCAAAGAAAAACTGCTGTCTTCGCGCTAAACCGGCTGCAGCGGCCATGGCCAACCGCTGCTATTTGGGGGATGCCATCTGAGATGACACTGGTCCGCTAGGCATATGCAAAACGAACCCAAGGGCGGACGCACCCACCCGGACTGCCAATTGAACTTCTTCAACGCTGGAAATGCCGCAGATCCTTACGCGAGGTAGGGCAAACATAGGTTGCTCGTGCGGCACTAACGTGAGAGTCAAGCCACATCGGAGCATAGAGGAGGGAACCCAAAAGCGACGCTTTTGGGTGTTGGCTAGAGCCACACATTAGGCCAAACCCTACCCCGCGTGCCAAGAATAACCACAGCCAAGGCATTGTTTCGCGCGCGGTGTCGCAGGAAGGCGGCCGCATTGTTTGCAGCTATTTTCATAAATAAGCGCTTTGTATTCATTCAATAAGCGATCCGCCAATTTTTTCCTTAAAGGTTGCATCCCATCGGAAAGTAATTGCCTCGATTCTGCATTTGGTTCTGCACCGCCTTTTAAAACGAACTCATTGGAAGTATGGCCATCTTTAGCAGCAATGAATGCAAAGGCACCTAGTGCAATCCTTTCATTTTCATTAAGCAAATGGCTGAAATTGCTCAATACATAGTGAATTTCGTGAAGCTTTTCTTTTTCGGTCATGCATCTAGCCTAAAGTTTGAGTTAACCGGCAGGCAGCAAAGCCGAAAGCAGGTGAAGCTGCCAGCCTTGTTGGCGATCCAAGTTAAACGAAGCATTAGGCATAGTATGCCCCTTTTGGCGGAAGACCAAAGAGACTCATTGCAGCTTGCATTTTTTCTTTTGGAAATTGACTAACTGATTGTTTATGCGCCTCAATACTTTGCCACTTTTCAATTACAACAAAAGAGCTTTTATTTTCTGCGTGGCGCAAAACCTCGCAGGAAATGGCGCCTTCTGACGAAGCAATATATGGCAATATCGAATTCAAGAACAAAAACAGTTCCTCTTCCTTGCCCGGTGCAGATTGAAACTCATTAATTCGAGTAATACTCATTGTGGCTCCACGCTTAACGTTGGAAATAACCTGCTGCCGGAGTTGCGCAGCAACAGTGGCAGCCCAAAGCGTAGCTTTGGGTAATCAGGTTGACTGAACGGATAGAGATTCGCTTACTTGCAGTTTGCATACATGAAGCACGCCCTTGGGGTGTCGCTGATGTTGGGATGCACGATGTAGCGTTGGAGGGTGGCTTCAAGAGTAAAGCCTGCTTTCTCCAACGTTCGAGCAGAGGCCAAATTTTCTGTATCACAGGTGGCTTGAACACGGAAACAAGAAGGATTAGCCAAGGCGATGTTAGTAAGCGAACTGACCGCTTCGGTCATTAGGCCCATCCCCCAATGCTCCCGGGCCAACACATAGCCTAGATCAACCATATGGCGATGAAAGCGAGCGTCTAACATGCCAATCGGGCGAGTTGGCTCGCTTTGCGGTGAAATGATGTAGGGGCGCGTTTTACCTTTATCCCAAGCATCGCGGCAGTAGGCGATAAAGTTTTCGGTCTCTGCCATATTTTTGTGAGGCGACCAAACCAGATAGCGAACAACAACCGGGTCTTGCGTATAGGCATTAAATAAAGCAGCAGCATCACTGAGCTGGGGTTGACGCAAGACTAGTCGGTCTGTGTTGATTTCATCTGGCAATGCAATAGGCATACAAAGAACCTCTAACCTTGAACGTAACGGGCGCAGGAGCGCAGCGGGGAGAACCAGACACCGCAGCAGTTTACCGTCCCATTGGCGGACTTGTTAGAGCGCGGATACATGCTCAATCCAGACGGTTGCATTCGGGTGGTGTTCTGCAATCGTTTCAATCGCCCCTTGCAGTATTTCACTCGGCTCACCAGCAAGCGGATAGTTAAAGCGGGACACATCACCAGCGTCGAGAGCTTCGTAGTCGGACTCGCTGATAGCGTCCGCACCACACCAAATTGGAAATGGAGATGCCTTTGAAAGGGCGATTGCGTGTCGTAGGAGGGTGTGCCTAATTTTGTGTAACCGGGGTTGTGTTACTGCTGCGGCAGCCTGTCTTCGTAGCAGATCGTAAAGCGAGTCAGCGCTGCCTTCCAGTCACGGATTGGCATGGTCCATTTCTTACTGA
>NZ_JARRAF010000179.1 GCF_030129945.1 Parachitinimonas caeni | reverse complement strand
ACGACCCCCGGCGCTTTGGCAGCAACCCGCTGCTGAATATCGCCTACTCCTACCTCGAAGGCGCCGAAGCCGACGCCAGCCACGCCCCCGACTTCGCCATCGAAGCCCAGGGGCCGCTGAGTCTGGCCATTGGCCAGAGCGCACACCGCTGCCAGCTGGCACTCGAATACCAGCGAGACCTGTTCAGCCAAGCCCGGATTGACGCCCTGGCCGCCAGCTACCGCGACGCTCTGCGGCAAGTGCTGAGCCAGCCCGCCAGCGACTGGCCGGTCGATGCCTGGATCGGCGCCGCCGACCCGTTCGAGCCCCCGCGTCGGCCCGGCCCGGCCCTGGCCATTGACGAGCGCCTGCGCCGGAACTTCCAGCAACTGCGCCACGAACTGGCCATCATCGACGATGCAGGCGAACTGAGTTGGGAGGGGTTTGCCGCGCTGACCGCCGGCTACGCCGCGCAACTGAACCGGCATGGCGTGCGACGGGCG
>NZ_JARRAF010000178.1 GCF_030129945.1 Parachitinimonas caeni | reverse complement strand
ACCGGCGCGTTAACGGCCAGGTTTTCCAGCAGCTCCAAGGCATCCCAGTTGCTACGGATCGGTTGCGCGGGCAAGTCTTGCAATAAGCGGTCTACCTGCCGTTGAGCAATGTCGAGCAGGGGTTCTTCAGAGGGGGTGGTATCAACTTTCTCATAGTCGACTGCGATACAGATCGCCGGACCGCCACCTTCTACCGAATATCGGTCAAATCGCAGCACTGGCAGTGCCTCTTGCAACAGCGTCAGAACGCGCATCTGCTCGTCAGGGTTGCTGATTGACCGAATCCGGCTATCAGGGGCAAACACTCCTCGTTCCGTGTGAACCCGGCCGCGATTCCCCACCCGGATTTCCAAAGGGTCAATGCCGAAGCGGGACACGCAGGCGCGAATCACCTCGATGGCCCCACCGCGATAGGAAGACCAGGTATCGCGATTGAAGTGGCACATATCGATGACCCCCACTACCGTCTCTGGACCGTAAACGAT
>NZ_JARRAF010000177.1 GCF_030129945.1 Parachitinimonas caeni | reverse complement strand
TAGACCTGACGGGTCTGGCTGGCACCGGTGGGAATGCCGCTGCCATTGGCATCGACCTGACTGTAGCGGGTGCGGGTGTCGAGCAGCCCCTGCAGGTTGTAAACGAAATCTTCGCGGGTGGTCTGGGACTTGTTCTGCCCGGCAACCCAAGCATCCAGCTGGGCTTCGCTCAGGCTGGCTTCTTTGGCCAGCGCCGATACCGGATAGCGGTTGCCCAGATAGCTGATCTGGCTGATGCGCTGACCCAGGCTGTTATAGCGATATTCGGTGACGCGGCCTTCGGCTGAGAGGGTGTAGCGCAGGTTGAGCCGGCTGTCGTAAGCGTAGCGGCTGGTCAGCGGCTGGCTGGCCGTGGCGGCACCTGCGCCATCGGGGTCGGGGGTGACGAAGGTGGTTTCGGTCAGCAGCTGGTTGGCGCTGCCGTAGGTTCGCTCAATGCGGTTGCCCAGATCGTCCTGCTGGCTGATCTGGTTGCCGGCCGCGTCAT
>NZ_JARRAF010000176.1 GCF_030129945.1 Parachitinimonas caeni | reverse complement strand
TCCTGCAGCCACCCCTTGGGCCCCTGATATCGCGGGCAGTCCGCTCGCTATGTCATTGCACGGTATAAACCGTTTGATATTGCTGGCGTGACAGCATTTCGTCAGCGGTACGGCCGTAGCCAACGATCACCTGGGTCCCACCCAGCCCAGACACATCCAGAGCAGGTGACAAGACGGGCAGCAAGTACTCACGATCTGTGCTGAAGGTCTGATGACTTGGTATGTCCTGGCTCGATAGCAACCGATATTGCCCGTTATCACTGATCAGCCATTTACCATCCGGTAAAATGACAGCCAGATAGAGGTTAAGCGGCACGCCCCTGTCGGCCTGGCTGGGCACGACGTTCACTGCCAGACTGAGGTTTTTGAGTGGACCTTGTGGTTTGGTCTCAAAGCGATACTCATCCAGACCAGGTAGACGGACAGGGGCTGGATCGGGATGGTGGCGCCCAAGGCCGAGCTGACCGAAATCGTCGCTACCCCAGGT
>NZ_JARRAF010000175.1 GCF_030129945.1 Parachitinimonas caeni | reverse complement strand
AACCTGCATCTGATCGATCTGCCGGGAGTGACTAACAGTGATCTGCTGCTGGTGCTCACCGGCGAGAACGGCGAAGTTGCGTCGGTCAACGCCAAGGCCAATGCCTGGGGTGGCCTGGTGTTCGAACACGGTAACCAGGCGCCTCAGTCCTGGATGAAATTCCGCTACGACCTCTACAAGGGCAATAGCCGCGACCCGGCCAATCTGCTGCGTCGTGGCAGTGTCGATCGCACCGCCGGCACCGAGATTCCGCAGAATGTCGAGCTGGTAAAAATTGACCTGCCCGGTTCGGTCTCACACATCGAGTTTACCTACACCGCCAATGGCCAGACCTATGTGATCGAGGCCACGCGGCCGGATGTGACCCAGATAGCGCAGTTCAGCTATAAATCCCCGGCCACCCGGCCGGTCGAAGCCGGCTGGTATTGGGATAGCAAGGGCCTGGTGTGGGATACCCGCGCCGTACTGCAGCCGACGCGTGATATTCACGTTACTTACGAACTGAAGCT
>NZ_JARRAF010000174.1 GCF_030129945.1 Parachitinimonas caeni | reverse complement strand
AGATACGCCCGCTTGGTCTTGCCGGCACCCGGGTCCAGTTGCTGCACGGGCGTCTCATCGGCGTGCAATACCGTCTGCTGCTTGAGCCGGACCGCCAGCCGGTCGGCCAGTGGCTGCAAGGCCACGCCAACCCGGCCCACCCAGTCGGCCAAGGTCGAGCGGGCAATGCCACAGCCCTGACGGGCGCTGATCTGCTCGATCCGATACAAAGGCAGGTGATCCAGATACTTCTGGATCACCACCCAGGCCAGCAGGCCGGGAGCCGCCTGGCTGCCGTCGATGATGGCAGGCGGCACGGGCTCGGCAGTGATCGTCTCGCAATGTCGGCAGGCATACTGCGGCCGGATGTGGCGGTGGACGATGAATTGACTGGGGATGACATCCAGCTGTTCGCTGATGTCTTCGCCGATCGGCACCAGATTCTGGCCACATTGGCCGCAGGTGCAGGTGGCGGGTTCGTGTCGGTGCTCAATGCGCGGCAGCGAGGCGGGCAAAGGCTGGCGACCAGTGGGCTTGCG
>NZ_JARRAF010000173.1 GCF_030129945.1 Parachitinimonas caeni | reverse complement strand
AGGTCTTTGTCGTTTGCTGGCGTTGCTGGATCAGCCAGGCATGCAGAGCCTGCAGGCGCGGCAGGGCTTGGGTCTGACGGAGCATCTGTCGTTCTGCGGGTGACTGCTCACGCGCCTGGGCTTCGATCGCATAGAGCTCCCCGATTCGCTGCAGCGCGACTTCAGCCATCTCATGCGGCTTGTTACTGGCGGCGTGCAGATCAAAGAACTTCCGCCGGGCATGCGCCCAGCAACCCAGCTCAGTCACGCCTTGACCAAACAGCGCTTTGTAACCGCCGTAGCCATCCGCCATGAGTGTCCCCTGCCAGCCTTGCAAAAAGGCCCGGGCATGGCTGCCGCTGCGGCTGGTCTGGTAGTCGAACACCACCATCGGTGGCCCGCCCGAGAGGTCGTTGGTAAGCGTCCGACCGTCCCATCTACCGATTCCCGCGTCAAGCCACCACACTCTGAGATTTCCTTGTCAGGAGCGGAGCGATGGCGCAAGAAAGTGAATCCTGGGCGCAGCGAGAGGCGCATGTTGAA
>NZ_JARRAF010000172.1 GCF_030129945.1 Parachitinimonas caeni | reverse complement strand
AACCAGTACGCCGGCGACAGCCAGACCCTGGCGACCCAGGCCGCCAGCACCGTCATGACCTACACCGCCGGCGGCCGGCTCAAGCAGATCACCGACGGGCGTGGCAACGTCACCGAGTACAGCTACGGGCTGAGCGACAACACCTACACCCTCAACGCCCGCACCGGCGAGCTGCAGGCCCGCACCGTCACCCAGAAAGCCTCGGCCGGCGGCCAGGATGCCATCACCCGCACCGACTACGACGGCTTTGGCCAGAAGACCGCCCAGCGCGTGGTCGAAGACAGCGCGACCGTGGTGGGCGGGCTGGAAAACGGGAACGAACTCGTCACCCACTACCGCTACGACCTGCAAGGCAACCTGATCAAGCTGACCCGGCCGCAGAGCCAGCGCTGGCTGGGCGGTGTCGGCGACAACCCGGGTGGCAATACCGAAGCGGTCACCCCGGTCGAAACCTATCAGTACGACTTCTCGGGCAACCGCATCCGCCAGCACGTCAGCTACACCGGCGGCAGCGTGGCGGCCAC
>NZ_JARRAF010000171.1 GCF_030129945.1 Parachitinimonas caeni | reverse complement strand
TGACCGTCTCCGACTGGCAATGGAACGCGCAGGCCCAGCGGCAGGCCTCGGGCAACCAGCTCGAAGTCAGCTACGTCTACGACGCCAACGGCAATGTGCGCACCACCACCACCCGCAAGGACAACCGCAGCGAAACCGACCATTACACCTACAACAGCCGCAACCTGCTGCAGAGCCACCAGCCGGATGGCCAGCGGCTGCCGAGCGCCGTTGGCAGCATCGACAGCGGCGTCAGTTACCGCTACGACCTGGCCGGTCGGCGCCAGGGCTCCAGCTTCGCCAATGCCAAAGGCACGGTGACCGAAAGCTATGACTACAGCGAAGACGACCAGCTGATCGGCATCGTCAGCAACGGGGTCAACCAGGTGCGGGCGCTCGATCTGCAAGGCCGGGTGGTCAGCCAGTACCAGACCCGGATCAGCGACCAACCCGGCAGTGCCCCGATGGAAGGCCAGGTGCAGAACCGTTACGACCGCTATGGCCGCCTGAGCTGGCAGAAGCTGGGCGAGCTGGAAACCGAATATGAATACA
>NZ_JARRAF010000170.1 GCF_030129945.1 Parachitinimonas caeni | reverse complement strand
CTGCATCGCGAAACCGGCCGCCAGGGCTTTGGCGGCTGGCAGCAACGCCAGTACGACCTGCAGGGCCGGCTGGTCCGCCAGTACAGCAATCAGCCGGTCCTGGCCTGGCAGTGGGAATACGACCCCGACGGCCTGCTGATCGGCAGCGAGCAGGCCGGCCAAGCCTGGCGTTATCACTACGATGCCCAGCAACGGCTGGTGGGCTGGCGCAAGCCCGACCAGGCGGCCGATTGGGCCTTCGACCCGGCGGGTAACCGGCTGCCCGCCCCCTTGCCACCCCTGCCCCCCAAACCGCATCGGGACTGGGCCAGCCAGGTGCGGGCCAACCTCGACAACCACGACTTCGACCTGCTGGCCCCCGACTTTGACCCCCACCCCAGCGCGCGGCCGCCCATCGACTGCTGGCCCGGCAACCGGATCGACTTCGATGGCGCCATCGACTACCGGTACGACGCCCACGGCAATCTGGTCGAGCGTTACGATCACGCAGGGCCGTGTCGCCTGCATCTGGGCTATGACGGCCTGCATCAACT
>NZ_JARRAF010000016.1 GCF_030129945.1 Parachitinimonas caeni | reverse complement strand
TTCAACATGCGCCTCTCGCTGCGCCCAGGATTCACTTTCTTGCGCCATCGCTCCGCTCCTGACAAGGAAATCTCAGAGTGTGGTGGCTTGACGCGGGAATCGGTAGATGGGACGGTCGGACGCTTACGAACTGCCCATCTGAAGTGACCGCCGTGTGCGTTGCGTGGAGGTGCTGCGTGCCGCCCGCATGCACAACGGCCATAGGCTGGATGTGCGTGCTGCCGCAGCTCGGGCATTGCATCGCCATGGTCAGCCCTCCGAGCCTTCGGTATTGACTGTGCAGGTCAGCGTGGCTTCGCTGCCCTCCATACCTGCCGACAACACGCCGACTTTGGTCAAACGGCCATAGATCTTGCCGTCTTTGCCCAGCTTCAGCGAGCCTGATCCCGCAAGCTGCTGGACCGTAAGGCCGGGCAAGTAGCTGCGGTAGGTTTGCTCCCCCCCGTCACGTGACACCGCTACCTTGCGGACGCCGAACCCATAGACCTTGACGGGCTCGGCGAGCGTGACCGGAGTGACGCCTTGATCTGGATTCCATCCCGACTGCTTGAGCAGCGACTCAGCCAGTTCAAATCGTGGACCGATGGCCGTGCAGCTCAGCGCCTGTTCGAGCTGCGCCTTGGTCTTGGCGTCCACGGGCTGCGACGCTCCGTTGCTGGAGGCAGGAGGCACGGTTGGCTTGATGACCGCGTTGGCGTCATACCCTACCAACCAGAGATTGGTCGGTGCGCCCGGCTGCCATCCGGTGTCGAGCACCAGTTGCTGGATAAACCCCTGGAAGGCGAGCTGCTGCCGCTCGCTGATCGGCTGCCGGTCGGGGATGGCCAGCATGGGCGGCTTGGGGCCAACAGTGCGGACATTGCCGCTGTGCTCGACCGCCATCTGCTGCATGAAGAGGTGCAGGTTCGCGGCGTTGTTGACCGCGTACCCCACCGACTGTCCCCAGCACACCGAGAAGGCGGGCACGGGTTCGGACTTGGACTTGCTCCACCAAATGGTGGCTGTGCCGACCCAGCAGTCGTTACGCGACCAGTCCGTGACCGTGACAGCCACGCGTGGGAAGTAGGTCTTGGGCGTTCCGTCGTAGGGATGCTTCGCGAAGACATCCGCCAGCTTTGTCGCCGAGACGCGCGGTGCAGCAGGAGCGCTCGAAGGGGTATCACTCTGCCTCCCTGCACCGGGAGCCGGTGCAGGAGCCCGTGCGGCGTCAGCGGCCGGGGTGGCCTCAGTAGTGCTGGCCGGTGCCCTGGCTGTGTTCCTAGGCTGCAGGCCGAGCTTGTCACTCAACGACACCGACACGCGGGTACTGCCATCCGGCTGCTCTGTCGTCGCGCAGCCAGCCACGATCATGGCGGCGAAGAATAGGCCAATAGCAATCCTCATTCATCTTCTCCCATAGGCTACTTTCATCTGCCCATTAACGACTTAATGTCACTTATGGTTGACAGTAAGTCTCTCATAGCTTGTAGCCGACGCGGGCGCGAGTAGTCACGCTTGGCTGCATGAAGAAGAACAAGGAAAAGCAGTCAGCTCGAATGGTTTTTGCGGCCAACCTGCGCCTGGCCCGCCGTCTGCGCGACGTTTCTCAGGAAGCCCTGGCACTTGATGCGGGGCTGTCACGGACGTACGTCAGCGAGGTAGAGCGCGGAGAGCGAAACGTGTCCATCGACAACATGGGGCTGCTAGCTGACGCCCTGCAGATCCCGCTCAAAGACCTTGTCGATCCGGAGCGCTTCAAGGTCTTGGACTGAGGGTTGAGTCCCCAAATGCTCTGTGGGATGGACCAAGTGCGCTACGAGCGGATTTCCACAGATTCGCGCAGCCCAACTACCAGTAAAAGTATCTGAAGAGCTATCAGAACCCCTATCTGTATAGAACAGGGGCGATCTATCGACCCTGACTGGGGCGATTTATCGAGGAACCGGGGTTACAGCAGGGGCGATCTATCGAGCCGAGCCGGGGCGATCTAACGTGGACAACTTTTGCTGTCCACGAGCTTATCCACGTCAACCCAGCTTCTTGGCAAGGTCTTCCGCGCGTGGATGGTAGTAGCGCTTCAGCATGCGCAGGTCTCTATGGCCAGTGACCGCCGACAGTTCCAGAACGTTTGTAAGCTTCTCAGCCAGCCGTGACGCAGCCTCGTGCCGCGTGTCATGGAAGTGAACATCTTCGAGGAAGCCCGGGGCGGGCCTGCGCTTGGCCTGCTTGCAGTCGGCCCGATACTGCTCCTGCGCGCGCTCAATGGCCCTCGCAAAGCCCTTTCGCAGGGCGAGTGCAGTTGTCGGGAACACAGCCCCCGAGCGCTGGACTTCCGTGTTGCCCTCAAGATCCTCCTCGGCCTCTGGTGTTGGCAGCGCTTTGAGGATGGCCACAGCACGCGTCGAGAGCGGAACCGTTCGCGCGTCGCCGTTTTTGGTGTCGGGCAAATGAGCGGTCTGGCGCTCCAGATCTACGTTCTCCCAAGTCAGCGAAAGCAACTCCCCCCTCCGCATGGCCGTTTCAATGGCGAGCTTCACAAGAGGTAACAGCCACGGGTTGCGAGCTCCTTTGCTGAACGTTCCATCGACCAGGCGCTCCCCACCCGTCAGCGCGGCCAGCAGGTAGGACTCTTCTTCAGACGAAAAGCGGCGATCCCGCGCGCGCGCCTTTTCGGGACGCTTGATGGACTGGATCGGGTTTTCGACGTGGATGTCCCACTCACGCCGAGCATGGTTGAATACAGTCGAGAGCACGTCGATTTCACGGTTGACGGTCCCCCCGGTAACATCCTTGAGTCGGCGGTCCCGCCATTTGGTGACCTCCGCGCTTGTGACGGCGGTCATCTTCAGGCCGACCAGCGCTTGGTCGCGCAGGAGCACATCGATCTTCACGGACTCGATGGCTGCCGACTTTTTAGAGGGGGTGACCTCGCGTTGATAGCGCTGAAGGACTGCCGCAAGTGTGGTTTTGTCTGCTTCTCGCCTGTCGATGAAGCCCGTGGTCTCCAGTTCGCTCTCGACCATGCGAACCCACTTCTCCGCGTCCTCCCGGTAGGTGAAGGTGCGCGACTGCTCCGGGAAGCCCTTGCGCCTGACCTTGGCCCGCCACTGGTACTCCCCACGCTTCGTGATCTGCCCCATACGTCTCCCTGATGGCCCAATGGCCCAAGAATGGCCCAAATAATCAGAGAACAGCTTAGAACACCAGTAAAACCGGCACAAGGGCTAAGCGTTCGGGACGTAGAGGCCGGAGGTTCGAATCCTCTCACCCCGACCAGAATTCATGAAAAAGCCGGAGCCAACAGCTCCGGCTTTTTTCATTGTTGCGGTGTCCTTTCAAGCCCCGTGTGGCAGCGAACAGAACCTAGGCTCTGTTGACATTTTATTTCCGGATCGCGTTTCGTTGGATTTGGGCCTGATGCAAGGCGAAAAGCGCGCCGCTTAGTGGGCTAAGCAAGCGATTTTTAACACCGCAGCAGGCCCAAATCCGTCGAAACCCTCCGGGCCAGGTCGATTTTTGGGGCAAGGCGTCGTTAGGGTTCGTTTATTTAGCTCGCTAAACCGCACTCACCCTGCCTCGCCCTGCCCCAAAACTCGACCCGGCGCGACCGGAAACAAAACGTCAACAGAGCCTAATAAAAAATCCTGCTCCGCTCGCAGCAGTGTGCTTTCGGCATGCAAATCTGCCATTCCCTGCATAAATCGACGTTTTATCTCTGCAAATCTGCCAAAACCATCTACAAACCTGTTGGGAGCCCAATAAACAAACAGGGCACCCCGCGTGACCGGCGCGGCTTGCCGGCGTGCCAGGGGTGCCTGCCCTTTCGCGCAGACACACAGCCATGATCGAACGTTCCAATGTGAAGAATCTGTATGCCCTCTCGCCCTTGCAGGAAGGCATGCTCTACCACGCCCTGCGCGAGCCCACCTCGCGCGCTTACTTCGAGCAGCTGGATTACGGGCTGGAAGGCCCCTTGCAGGTGGAAGCCTGGCAAACCGCCTGGCAACGGCTCGTAGACCGTCACGACATCCTGCGCACCGTCTTTGCCGTGCGCAAAGTGCCACAGCCGGTGCAGATTGTGCTCAAGTCAGCGCCACTGGTATTTCATTATCAAGATCTCAGTGCGCAGGAGGCTGAGGCACAGGCGGCAGTCATTGCGCGCTACAAGGCCGAAGATATTGCGCGCGGATTTGATCTGACTGCCGAAGTCCCTCTGCGGCTCGCCTTGTTCCGGCAAGGTCCGGCCTCGCATCGGGTGGTCTGGAGTTTCCACCACATTCTGCTCGACGGCTGGAGTCTGGCCATGCTGGAGCGCGATCTGGATGCGCTGTATCTGGCCGGGCTGCGCGAAGAAACCCTGCGCCTGCCGCCGCCGCCGCCATTTGTGGCCTACATCAAGTGGCTGGCCGGGCGCGACCGGGCTGAGTCACAAGCTTTCTGGCAAACGACGCTGGCCGGGCTGGAGCAACCCACGCCGATGCCCCGCCGCATTGAAGCCCGTTTCGCCACGCCAGCGGGCGAGTATCAGGCCGCCGAATGGCGCCATGGTCTGGCCCCCGCCACCGTAGAAGGCTTGAGCGAGCTGGCCCAGGCCGCCGGCACTACCCTGAATGGCGTGGTTCAGACCCTGTGGGGCTTGTTGCTAGGTCGCCTCAATGGCCGGCGCGATGCCGTGTTTGCCGCCACGGTTTCGGGCAGGCCGGCCGATCTGCCGAACGCCGAAACCACCGTCGGCATCTTTATCAATGCCGTGCCGGTGCGAGTGCGATTTGACGATCAACCGACTTTGATCCAGTTGCTGCAACGGGTTCATGCCGGCAATCTGGTCGCCCAGCCCCACCACCACCAGCCCCTGGCGGAGGTCATGAACGCCCATCCGCTGCGGCAGGCGCTGCTTGACCATATTCTGGTGTTCGAGAACTACCCGCTCGGCGCCAATGCCGAAGCCGATCCGGCCCTGCCCAGGGTTCGCAACGACGATGTCCAGCTGTTCGAGTACACCCACTATCCGTTTGAATGCCAGTTCCTGCCCGGCGAGGAAACGGTGCTGCGTTTTCGCTTTGATGCGCGTTGCTACGACCCGGCCGTCATGGCGACGATTGCCGCGCAGTTCGAGGCGCTGGCCCGCGTTGCCGCAGCGCAGCCGCAGCTCGGGGTCGATGCCCTGTGGCCGGCTGAGCAGCGTCTGCAGGCGCCTGCCAGTGTGGCCCTGGCGGCCAGCTTTACCGCCGAACCTGCCGTCGAGGCCGCCCGCCGCTGGTTGCGGGAATGGGCCTGCCCGAGCACGCTGGTGCTTGCGCCTTACAACCAGTGCCTGCAGGCCTTGCACCATGCGGACAGCCCGCTGAATCAGGCGCGATTGGGCATTCTGGCCTTTCGCTTTGCCGATGCCCTGCGCGATCTGCCGGACAGCCCGGAAGGTCAGCGCCAACTGGATGAGCTGGGGCAAACCCTGCTGCAGGCCATCCGTCACCGCCCGAGCCAGCAACCGCTGGTGATTCTGGATCTACCCGCCGCCGCCCTGTCTTCGACCTTGGCCGAGGCCGCCGCACAATGGCAACAACGCCTGCAGGCCGAGTGCCGCCAGTTGCCCGGCGTCAGTGTCTGGCCAGCCGGGGAGGGTATGCGACGGGCGGTGGATGGCGCCCTGTTCGACCCGGTTGCCGACCACGTGGGCCATCTGCCCTACTCGCCGGCCGCATTTGCGGCCCTGGGCGCTGAAATCGCCCGGCAGATACTGTGCCGGGCCCGACCCCCGTTCAAAGTGCTCGCCATCGACTGCGACAACACGCTGTGGGGAGGGGTATGTGGCGAAGCCGGCCCGCAAGGCATCGTTCTGACTGCCGGCCACCTTGCCCTGCAGGCCTTCCTGCTGGCCCGCCGGGCTGAAGGCTGGCTGCTGACACTGGCCAGCAAGAATGTCGCTGAGGATGTCTGGGCAGTTTTCGAGCAGCGTTCCGACATGCTGCTCAAGCGTGAACATCTGTCGGCAGCCGCCATCAACTGGCAGCCGAAATCCGAAAATCTGCGCGCGCTGGCGTCTGAGCTGAATGTCGGGGTCGATAGCGTCATCCTGCTCGACGACAGCCTGGTCGAGTGCACCGAAGTCATGCAGAACTGTCCGGAAGCCCTGGCGCTGCCACTGCCGGCTGATGCCGGTCAGTTTGCGGCCTGGCTTGGCAGCATCTGGGCGTTCGATGTCGCGAATATCACCGCCGAAGACCGCGAGCGTGCCGACATGATGCGGGCGGAGCGTGAACGCGATGCGCTGCGGCAAGGCTTGCCCAGCGTCGATGATGGCAGCTTCGCCAGGCAGATCGGCCTGGTTCTGCGTATCGGCCCGGCACAGCCCTTCCAGTTTGCACGGCTGGCCCAGCTGACCCAGCGGACCAATCAGTTCAATCTCAGCGGCACGCGGCGCACTGAAGAGGAGATCCGCGAACTGGCGGCGTGTGAGGACTGGCAGGTGCTGGCCGTGGAGGTGGAAGACCGCTTCGGCCGTTATGGCCTGACCGGTGCCGTGCTGGTGCAGGTGGATAACAGCCAGCAGCGCCTGCTGCTCGATACTCTGCTGCTCAGTTGCCGGGTACTGGGCCGGCGAGTTGAGTGGGCCATTCTGTGTGCACTGGGCCGACTGGCCCGGCAGACTGGTTGCCGCCGCATCGCGGCGCCCCTGCTGAGGACCGATCGCAACCAGCCCTTGCGCGATTTTCTCAGCCACGCCCCCTGGCAGACCGATGATCAGAATCTTTTTTACTGCGAAGTGGGCATGCTGGCCGCCGAGATCGACGCAGTGAGCCTGCTCGACCAGTATCAGTTTGTTGAAGATCCGGGCAGCGGCGCGCAGCATGCCAGTACGCTGGCGGGCTTGAGCGCACGGCTGGAAACCCCAGGTGCCACACCCACGCAGCGCCCGGCATTTCCGCTGGTACTGAGCAACGAGTCCAGGCTGCGCCACCGGCTGCATTACCTGCCACTACTCGCCTATTGCCAAGGTTGGACCGCCACGTCCCCCCACTTCGGCCCGGCCATCACGCAGGCCGCAACGCTGGCCGAAACACCGACAGAACAGGCGCTGGCCGCCCTCTATGCCGAGGTGCTGGGACAAGGCGCGGTGGATGTGGTGCGGCGCTTTTCCGAACAGGGCGGGCACAGCCTGCACGCTGTCCGCGTGGTGTCACGCATCGAAAGCAGCCTGGGCCGTCAGGTATCGCTTGTCGATTTCTTCCAGCACGAATCGGTACGCGAGCTGGCGAGCTGGCTCGATGGTCAGACCAGCAGCCCGACCAGCCCGCGCGAGGCGATCACCGTCAGTGCGGATGCGCAGGATTTCCCGTGCTCGCCGCAGCAGGAGCGCATGTGGATGCTGAGCCGTCTGGGGGGCAGCACCGCCTATCAGCTGGCTGCGGCATTCCGCCTTGCTGGCCGGCTGAATCTGGCCGCGCTGGCCGAGGCCTGCCGGCAGGTGGTCAGCCAGAACGACATTCTGCGCACGGTCTACCACGACACCCCGGATGGCATCCGCCAGCGGCTGACCCCGAACTGCGAGGTGCTCGAAGTCATGCACTGGCTCGGCAAGCCACTGCAGGCCGTGGTGGAAGACATGGTGCATCAGTCGCACAAGCCGATTGAGCTCGATTCCGATCCGGTCATCCGTTTTGTGCTGTACCGGTTGAGCCCGACCGATGCCGTGCTGGGCATCGTCCTGCACCACATTGCCGGCGACGGCTGGAGCTTTGGCTTGCTGCTCGAACAGCTCGCCCATGCCTACAACGGTGGCAGCTGCGCTGACAGTGTCGGCCTGCGCTACCACGACTACGCAGTCTGGAGCCGTAGCCCGGCAGCAGAAGCCGAATGGGCCAGCCAGCTCGACTGGTGGCAGCAGCGGCTTGGCGACCTGCCGCCGATTGCCCGCATTCCGGCCGACCATATCCGGCCATTGCAGCCGTCGGGGCAGGGCCACAGTCTGAGCCGGACCATGCTGACCCAGGTCAGCCGACTGCAAAACCAGCTGACCCAGCAGCGCAGCAGCCTGTTCAGCTTTCTGGCCGCCAGTCTGGCTGCCCTGCTGTTCCGCCATGATCGCGAAAACCAGGTGCGGATCGGCACCCCGGTAGCCGGTCGCGACCGGCCGGAGCTGGAATCGGTGATCGGTTTGTTCGTGAACACCGTAGTGCTCGACTTCGCCATCGACCAGGAAGACAGCTTTGCCACCCTGCTTGAAGAGGCCACCCAACGCAGTCAGGCGGCGCTCGACCATGCCAGCCTGCCGTTCGATCGACTGGTGCATGCTCTTGCACCGCCTCGCCAGCCAGGCCGCCATGCCCTGTTCGATGTGCTGCTGGTCTTGCAGAACAGCCCCCGCTCCACCAGTGGCCTGGAGGGTATTCAGGTCTGCGACGTCACCTTGCCGACACGCACCGCCGATCTCGATCTGGTATTTGAATTCGGCATCGACGCCGACGACCGGCTGCGCTGCACCCTGCGCTACAGCACCGACCTCTATCTGGCCGCCAGCGCCGAACGCCTGTTGGGCCGCCTGCAGATGCTACTGGAGCAGGCGATTGCCACCCCCGATTGCCTGATCAACCAGCTGCCGATGCTGACCATCGAAGAAGCGCGCCAGCTTGACCAGTTCGGACGGGGTCGCACCATGCCGGTGCCGCAGTGGTCGCTGGCCGACCGCATCGCCATGCTGGCCGGGCAACGTCCCGCCGCGCAGGCGCTGATTTGCCGGTCAGGTACGGTCGATTACCAGACGCTCGACCGGCGGGCACATCAGCTGGCCATGCAGCTCTTGCAGCGCCCTGGCGGCCAGCCCGGCCTGCCAGTGGCCGTGCTGATGGATCGGGATAGCCCCTGGGCCAGCGCCTTGCTGGCATGCTTCAAGGCAGCTTGTGTCTACCTGCCGCTGGATGCCCGCCACCCCGATGCGCGCCTGCTGGACCTGCTGGCCGACGCGGACTGCCAGTTGCTACTGACGTCGCCGCAGCTGGGCGAGCGCATGCGCCGGGCTGGTCTGCCCGCTTCAGTTGAGATACTGATCTGGGATGACAGCGACGACGATGGCGCCCCCCTGCCCGCCCTGCCCGATTTTTCCGCCCACCTGGCCGACGAAGCCCCAGCTTATCTGCTCTATACCTCCGGCTCGACCGGCAAGCCCAAGGGCGTGCGGGTATCGCACCGCGCCTTCGCCAATATGATCGCCGACCAGATAGCCAGCTTCAGCGTGCAACCCGGCGATGTCGTGCTCCAGCTGGCGGCAGCAGCGTTTGATGCCTCGCTCTCCGAGTTCTTCATGGCATGGCTGGCCGGTGCCACGGTCGCTCTGGTTGACACCCCGACCACCCGCGACAGCCAGCGCCTGGGCCGCTTCCTGCGTGAATGCGGGGTAACGGTTGCCACTTTCACACCCTCTCATCTACGCCAGATCGAGCCGGCAGATCTGAATACCTTGCGCTGTCTGATCCTCGCGGGCGAGGCCGCATTTGGCCACGATCTCAGCCGCATTGCCCGCCCCGGCCTCAGCGTCTTCAACGCCTACGGACCAACCGAAACCGCCGTCTGCGCTACTCTCGGCATGGCCAGCCGGGCGGTCGATGAGGCGGGCCATCTGGCAATCGGCCGACCGGTTGCCAACAGCCGGGTACGTATCGTCAATCCGGCTGGCGAGCCACAACCGCTGGGCGTGCCGGGCGAACTCTGGGTCGAAGGGGTGGGCGTCGCCCTCGGCTACCTGAACCGCCCGCAGGAATCCGCCGCCCGGTTTTACCTGAGCAACGATGGCTTGCGTGGTTATCGTACCGGCGACCTCGCCTGCTGGCTGGCTGATGGTCAGATCTGCTATCTGGGCCGGCAGGATGATCAGGTAAAAATACGGGGTCAGCGTTGTGAGCCTGGCGAGCTGGAAGCCGCCTTGCTCACTCAGCAGGGCATCAGCGCGGCGGCGGTACTGGTGCAGCAGGGCCCGACTGGCGCCGAGCTGGTGGCCTGCCTGCAAGGCCAGCGTATTTCCGACGAGGTGCTACGGGCACGGCTGGCACAGATCCTGCCGCTGCATCTGCTGCCGGGCCATGTACGCTGGCTTGATCAGCTGCCGCTCACAGTCAATGGCAAGGTGGACCGCTCGGCACTGGCAAAGCTGCCGCTGCCCGCACCGACACCGATCGAGACCGAAGCCCTGGACCTCAGTCCGCTGGCGGAGCAGGTGTTGCAGGTGTTCCAGCAGATTTTGCCCGGCATCGGCCCGGATACGGACTTCTTTACGGGCGGAGGCAACAGCCTGGCCGCCATGCAATTGGCGCGGCGCATCGAACAGCATCTGTCACTCCCCTGCCCGGCCGGCCTGATCTTTCAGCTGCCAACCGCACGCCAGCTGGCCGACGGCCTGCACCGGCCGGCGCCACTGGTGGCCGGGCAGCTGCGTCACTACGGCAGCGCCCCGATCAGCCCGGAGAACATCACGCTGATCGCCTTGCCCCCTGCACCGGGTCTGGGTGTGGTCTATGCGGGCTTGGCCGCCCATCTGCCGGATTGTGATTTGTACAGCCTGGATGCTGACTTTGATCAGTCAATCGAAACCTGGCTGGAGGCGCTGTGCGAGCAGGCTTGCCAGCTTCCGCAAGGCGAAAAGCTGGTGCTACTCGGATATTCCGGCGGCGGCAAGCTGGCCTTGGGGCTGGCGGGCTTGTTGCACGGGCATGGCCGGGTCGTCGATGCTGTCATCCTGCTCGACTGCTGGCAGAACACCGGCCAGGCACTGACCGAGCTGACCGCAACGCCGCTGGGCGATGGCTTGGTGGCGCTGGCCGCCGAGGCTGACGAGACACTGGAGGAGGCTCGCGAACGGCTGGCCGAGCAGGATGCACGCTACTGCCGCATGCTGGATCTGTATTCGCCCACGCTGGCACTCAGCAGCCCGATCACCCACCTGCTGGCCAAGGTGGACGACCCGATTCCCGCGTCAATGCATCGCAACTGGCACCCGCTGGCCCTGCGTGGCTATCGTGAACGGTCTATCCCCGCCAATCACCACGCCCTGCTATCCGGCAGCCACCTGCGCGAAACGGTCGCGGCACTGATCTGGGCGATGGAAGGTTAAACGAAAAGCCAAACCCCTCAATGCACAAAGCCCTTGCATGGCAACCATGCAAGGGCTTTGCAGCATCGAAGACTACCCACCCCAAAGCAGTGCCCGCTATAAGGCCCCCCTTGATGGTGGTAGACAGACAATCAGCCTTCGTAAGGATGTGGCCAGACCATTTCAAAGGTGCAGAAAGCCGGCAACTGTGTGTCGGCAAATTCAGGGGACATGGCCATTGAAGCGGCAACTTCCGAAATGGCGGCACCTTGGTTCAGGCGGCCAACGAAATAGGCCAGGCCATCTTGATCGGGTGCGCGGGACAATACGGCCTGATAGGCGCGTGTCACTTTCTGGGTAGCGTTCAATCCCAACCCGGAAAATTCAGCAGAACCAAATATCTTGCGGGCCAGACCCGCAGCCTGACTGGCTGAACAGTTTTGTCCGGCCAAGGTATAAAGATGATTGGTTAATTCGCGAATCTCAGGACCACGACCCAAGGCCCCCCGATATACATTCGCCACATAAACAAACTGACCATGATAGGTTGCGAATCGAATAGGCTCCGCTGCCGTGGCGGTTTGTACTGCACTCAAACATCCTAAACCCAGCATGGCCCCATTAATTGAGATGGTATTTGACAAGAATGGCTTTCCAGACCGGGTCTTGCGGCATTGAACGGGCCACCCGGTCCAGAGCCATCCCAAGCTTGTAGCTGCGCAGGGAAACCAGGAAGTGCCGTCCGAATCGGCCCTCGGGCGAATCCACCTTCTGCAGCTGATCAAAATTCTCGGTATGGCTGAAAAACAGGAAGGTACTTTCTGCCAACAGGGTGAAGTCGATCCGACCCAGCTGGACATTCTGCAGGTTGACCTGCTCGCTACGGGCATCGATCCGTTGCAGGTCACGGCCAAGGCGGGCCTCCAGTGACGGATAATGGTGACCGACAACTCCGCCGAACCTCAGGCCCGCCAGGGTTTCCAGCCGGGTCTGGCTGGCCGGCTGAGAGGTACGGAAAACAAACACGCCACCATCTTCCATGAATGGCGGGCTCCAGTGATAGTGGGTTTGTTCGAGGTCATCAACGTATCTGGGCGACAGAAACAGGACCACGCCATTGAATGCAGGCCGGGAGAGCACGCCATTGAGAAGGCGGGTGCGCGGCACATTCTGCAGCTCGAAGAAATATTGTCCCGCCAGTCTTTGATTCAGATAGGACACCAGATCAGCCGCCAAGCCTTGCTGGCCATCATTCAGCACGAAAGGGGGCGTCTGATAGGTGTTGTAGGCCACCACGACCCCGTGTGCCGACAACGCAGGGCATAACAGGGTTAGCGAGATGGCCATCATGACCCAACGGTGCAGTCGGTTCATTTTCACCAGCGATAGAGGGATTCATTGCGATATAGCCCGCCCCCACCGGCGGGTCAACTGCCCTGCTCCGCTCTGAAGCCTTTGAGCATCTGTATCTTGCAGCCGCCCAATCGGGTAAGCGGGCGCTGTTGACCAAACAAAAAGCCGATCACGCCAGTGGCGCAATCGGCTTACAGAGCTCACCCCATCAGCGGGGCCGGCCTACCCAGCAGGCGCTTGAGTGTCAGTTATTGGGCGACTTGGATTTCGATTCGGAGCGTTTGCGCTGATAGAGGAACTCAATCGACGAGTGCATGGCCTTGATGGCGGCATTCAGTCGGTGAATCTCATTCTTCGACTTGTGTTCGTTCTCGTCGAAGCTCAGCTCGCGCAAGGATGTGCCCAGATCCGCATTCGCAGCTTGAGCGGCAAAGCGCTGCAGGCGGCGCACCGGTGCGATGATGGCGCGGCGGACAAACAGCAGGACACCGCAGATCGCCAGCAACAGCCCCAGAATCGCCAGCCAGGACTTGGCATCGAACTCCCGCACGAATGAATCGGGCGTGTAGTTCATCGGCACCGAAACGCTGATCACCCCGGCCAGCTGCCCCTCCTTGTAACCATAGCCGCGTGTTTCCGGGTAGAGCGTGCGCACTGCCTTGGGGGCTGTGGCCGGGCTGTCGTGGCACTTCAGACATGCCTTGGTTGCCACCAGCTGTCGCGCATACAGAAACATGCCGTTGCGCACCTCCGACACTTCGTTGATCCCCTGCGCCTTCATGCTCTCCATGGCAGAAAGCTCGAAGTGGTTAGGTGCGTTGTTGGGGTTCATGAAGCGATCAGACGTGATACGGAACTTGGTCTTGGTCTCTGAGGCCTGGGTGATCTCCGACAGTTCGCGCTGGATCAGGGCTGGATTCTTGCGGTGAAAGCTGGCGACATCGGCCATCAACGACAGCTCGCTCTCGCTGAAGTTGGCAATATTCTTGCCAGCCTTGGCGTAAAGCTCCCGCTCCAGATAATCCCCCACCTGCATGGACGGGTCTTGTACATCCCCCTTAACCCAGATGCCCTTGTACTGCGACGCCCATTTACCGAAGTTATCCACCATGTCGGCCACGGTGCGCGCCTGATTGCGCACCTCGGCCTGATAGATGGCCGCACCGATCTGGTATGCGCAGGCAATAGCCACGAGGCCCGTAAACAGCAACAAGACCACAAACTGCGCCGCCAGCGGCAGCCGCTTCCATAGACCCAACATCCTTACTCCTTGTGATTGAATTCCTGGACAAAGGCAGCACGCGCCCGACCATCTTTGATATGTAACGCAACCGCCTCTACCAGTTCAGCCGCCGGGATCGGTGAAAACCCATAGCGGCGCGACAGTGTACCGATTGCGTCCTCGACAATCAGCTGGGCAACCGGCCCGGTGTGCAGCTTGAGCGCATCGCGGACCCTGACCACCAGTCGGTCAAAGCCGGACGTTGCCGGCTGAAGCGCGGTGGCAGCCGCTGCCGGCTGGCTGACGGGCGCCACCGCCAGGATCGCCGCGACGCTACGCCGGATCAGACCGGTAGCACCACAGGTGATGGCCCAGGTTTCGTCGTGCGGCTTGGGCTCGGTGGTCATCAGATAGAGCGGCCGGTCGTAACCGGCTTTGCGCAGGCGTTTGGCAAAGCGAAAGCCGCCCCCTGAGCCATCGAGTGAACCGACATCGCAAAACAGCGCGTCACACCCCGGCCCCTGGATCACGGCAATCGCCTGCTCATAGTCGTTGAGCAATATCGCATCGAGCGCGACATTTTCAAACAGCTCGCGAAACGCAGTCACAATGACCAGATTGGGGGAGTAAGCCGAAGCAGCCAGGGTACGGGAATCGGGCAACGTTTCTTGCTGCCGATCTATTACGGGAGCATTCATCACATTTTCCTCGGGCAGACACGGTTCAGGTGGATTTTTGCAGGTTGTCGCTGACGAACTGCCAATTCAGCAATTTGTCGTAGAGGGCGGTGGCGTAATCCAGCCGGCGATTCTGGTAGTCAAGGTAATAGGCGTGTTCCCAGACATCCAGGGCGGCCAAAGGCACCAGCTGATCCTGCGTCAGCGGCGAACCGGCATTGCCGGTCTTGGTAATGATGATGCGCCCGGCTTTGCGGTCGAACGCCAGCCAGACCCAACCGGAGCCGAATTGGCTACCTGCTGCGGCCAGAAACTCTTTCTTCAGCACTTCCAGCGAACCAAAGTCACGTTCCAGGCGCTCCGTCAGCTCTTTGGGTGGCTTGCCGCCCCCTTTGGGGGACAGACTGTGCCAATAGAAAGTGTGGTTCCACACTTGAGCAGCATTATTGAAAACAGCCTGGCTCTCCGGCTTGTCGGCCGTGCTGCGCATGATCGACTCCAGCGAGGCATCCGCCAGTGGCGTGCCTTTCACCAGCTTGAGCAGATTATCCAGATAAGTGCGTTGATGTTTGCCGTAGTGAAACCCCACGGTATTCGCTGAAATCACTGGCTCCAGGCTGGCGACATCCCAAGGCAGGGCCGGCATTTCAAGCCTGGACTGCCCGCCAGCACCCGTCGGCAGCACGGCACTGGCCGGTGTATTGGCCAGCACGGGCAATCCGGTCGCTCCCGTCGCCAGCCAAGCGCTCACACCAGCACCAGCCCGTAGCATGTCTCGTCTATTCATTGTTTTCTCCTTTGTAATGGGAATGGCCAATTTAGGTACTGCAAGTGGAAAACACCCGCTGCGATGAGCAGGTATTCCCGAAATCTCTGCAAGTGCTCTCCCCGGCTGTGGTGACTACCACATCAGGGACGCAGGCCCGGCACTCAGGCAGGTTGAGCGATATTCGCTGCAGCAACCATCGTGACTTGCCAAGTCGAATAAATATCGGTGCAGCTGGCGGCAATACGTCATGCCGGACAATGCAGCCAACAAGGCCGCCAGTCAGATGACGGCGCTAGCCAGGTCCAGATGTCAGGCAATCAGAAGTGATTTGAGGGGGTGGGCACACAGAAACTGTCAGGCAGTTTCTCTGCGTGGGTCGAACAGCGCTTGCCGCCCAGGCAACAAGCGGGAGATGATGGAAATGTGGCGATTGCATATTTCCTCCAACAATTTTTTTGTTTGATTTATGCAGGCACGGTTGACAGGGATGAATCCGCCAGCTCACACTTATCTAGACAACGCCAATCTTTCAATTGCGTGGTCATAGCAAAGCCGGCAAAACCTGACTCAACACAAGAGGCCAACAGAATATTCCGGTCTGGCAACGATCATAACATCAATTTTTTTGACAAACAAAATATTCTCAGCCAACTGTCCTGAGCCCTGCCCGGTACATTTCTCGCCCAGAACCATGTCCCCACTCCCTACCGTCCTGCCCGTCCTCAGCAGCCAGCGCCTGACCCTACGACCACTTGCCGATAAGGATTGCGAATCCCTGTTTGCCATCTACGGTGACCCTGAAGTCATGCGCTATGCCAGTGATCCCGCCTTCGCCGACCTCGCCACGGTGCGACAGATGCTCGATAGCGTCGCCCAGCTCCTGCAACAGGGTGAGTCTTTGGAATGGGGGGTAGTGATTGCCGACAGCGGTAATCTGATCGGCACCTGCGGCCTGCACAGCTTCGATGCCAATCATCACACTGCCGAGGTGGGTTGCATGCTGGCGCGTGCAGCCTGGGGGCAAGGCTATATGTACGAAGCCTTGTCGCGGCTCTTGACCTTCGCCCGTGACGACTTGGGTTTGCAGCAGCTGCAAGCGGATATTGACGCCCCCAATCAACGCTCCATCAATCTGTTCACGCGTATGGGGTTTCAATGGTGGGAAGGCAGCTATTATCGGCTGGATCTGCAAAGCCTCCGCCCCCTACACCGTGACGGCAGATAGCAGCCAATCTCAAGCCGGCAGCGTACAAAGCGTGAAATCGCTTGCGCCGAAAGTATGAAAGCACGCTCTGCCCAAGTCGCTCACATAGCGTGGTCGAGGTGAGCGGGCATTTGAGGTGGCGCGGGGATTGCCATGCGCCGTGGGCGTTGCATTGGCCGTTCAAACGAATCGGCAATGCAACACCACCGCGCCTTGCAGAAGGGATTATTCCTGATTCAACGCTGCCAGAGCCGTCACCAACTCGTCGTTCGACACGCCTTCACCCAGGCTGACGGGAGCCCCGGCCAGCGCGGCAGCGCCTTCCTGCTTGAGTCGGCCTACCCATTGTCCAGCCTCGCGGCCTTGTTCGAACCCCTGGCTTTGCAGCAGTACTCGGCCGTCGTGGCTGGTCAGCTTAAAGTAAAAGCGTCCGTCCGCTTCGCGGTATTGCTTGAACACGGGCAGCAGGCTCTTCTCGGTTGTAACCGCAGCATTCTGACGGGAGATGGTACGGAACCGGCGCAGGCCGACTGCCTCGCGCAACGTGGCCAGCAATGGCGTGGCGTAGCTGCGCGCACGGACGGCGCCCGCCTGCAGAATCGCCTCGATCTGATCAGGATCTGCCATCAGCGCCTCGTAATGGGCACGTTTGGGGCCGATTTCCCGCTCAATCAAGTCGAACAGCTGCTGCTTGGCTTCACCCCAGCCCAGGCCTTCCCGCAATGCGGCACGATAGCGGGCAGACTCTTCTGCCGTAGCAAACGCTTCGTACAACGGCACCAGATGGCTGCTATCGGGGTCTTTCGGCTCTCCCGGCAAGCGGGAGTCGGTCACCACCCGTGCAATGGCTTCCTTGAGCCCTTTGGCACCACCTTCAAACAGCGGAATGGTGTTGTCGTAGCTTTTCGACATCTTGCGGCCATCCAGACCGGGCAACAGGGCCACATGCTCTTCCACCACGGCTTCGGGCAACACAAACAGCTCTTTGCCCTGGCCAAACAGATGATTGAAGCGTTGTGCCACATCGCGTGCCATTTCGATGTGCTGGATCTGATCGCGCCCCACGGGAACACGCTGGGCGTTGAACATCAGAATATCGGCCGCCATCAGCACCGGGTAGCAGAACAGACCCATGGTCACGCCATGATCCGGCTCTTCACCGGCATCGGTATTGGCGTCGGTAGCTGCCTTGTAGGCGTGGGCACGGTTCATCAGGCCCTTGGCGGTCACGCAGGTCAGCAACCAGTTGAGTTCAGTAATTTCGGGGATATCGCTCTGGCGGTAGAACACCACGCGCGCCGGATCGAGGCCAGCGGCCAGCCAGGTGGCGGCCAGCGCCAGGCGGGAACGCTCGATCCGGTCCGGATCATCACATTTGATCAGGGCGTGATAATCAGCCATGAAAAAGAAGCTTTCGGTATCAGCCTGCTGGCTGGCGGCGATAGCCGGACGAATGGCGCCAACGTAATTGCCAAGATGCGGAATGCCCGTGGCGGTCACCCCGGTAAGAATGCGCTGCTTCATTGCCAGAATTCCTGTTGCATGACGAATAGACGCCGAGTCTAGCAAGCACCGTGCCGACAGAACAAATCAATTCCAGCCAGAACCAGACACCCGCGCCAGTCCCGACCAACCATCCAGAGGAAAAAGGGAAAGGTGGCTGTGCCTAGATCACCGGTTTGCACACTTCGATGGCAGACTGCAAGTGGCGATACCAGTGCTGGTCGGCGGCATGCTCGGGGTCGATTCGACCCATGGCATCCGCCAGCGCCGGGTAGAGCGCGGCATCCGCCAGCTGATTGGCTGCATCGAATACCCAACTATGGCAGTCGGGATCGTGCATCAGCTTTTCAAGTGCGGGAATGATGCGCGAATCGCGACGGGCCGCCAGCCCCATATAGGCCTCAATCCGCACATCCTCGACCGGGTCCTGGGTATTGACCCACAACTGCTCGCCAATCGCCGGCATGTCGCTGCTACTCAGGCTACCCAGTGCAAACGTCGCCCAGTCCCGCACGATGTCGCTGCTGTCCGTCGCCAGTTTGATCAGGGCATGAATTGCCGCCTCGTTGTCATATCCGCCCAAGGCATAGGCCACCGCATTGCGCATATCGACACTTGGGTGACTGGCCAGTGCCACCAGCCTGTCGATGGCGGCCGGGTGCGGTCGATGCCCGAGTCCGAAAATCGCCGATTCAACCACTTTGGGATGTGGATCATCCAGCGCCGCCAGCAGCAGCTTATGGGCTTCTTCCGTGGCGTATTCAGAGAAAATCAGGTGGCGCGGATCAAGCTGATGCAGCTCTCCGACCACTTCCAGCGCCAATACGCGCTTGCGCCAGTTACGACTCGCCGCCAGTCGGCCCAGGCGGGCGACCGTGTCAGGGCTGGCGTGCAGGCGCAGTTGATCAATGGCATCCCAGCTTTTCTGGCTATTCCAGTCCTGCAGCGCGGTCTGCACCAGACTGCGGTCGTTGGGGGCATATCTGCCGCGTGGTTGGCTCATGGGCATCATCCAGTCAGTAGTTGGTGGCTCTGTTGACCTTCATAGCAAATTTCCGCCATTTTGCTGCAGTACAACATGCCCCTCGCCGGGTCGGGCGGGTTCTCATCAGTATAGATGGTGGCTGTTACCAGCCAGCCTGCGATACGCTCAGCTTGCAATCTGCGTTACGCATGGTTTAAATGGGGGTCTTGGCAAGCAGACGGGTTCGAAACCCGCACCCTGTTGAAGGCTGCTTGCATGTCCCCTGTGGCTGGCTACCTCCGCCCCGGAAAACCGGTGCAGAACCAGACCTCGACACGGCAACAACCGGCAAGCATTACCTAATTTGACATTTAATACCCGTCGTCCGGCGCAGACACCGGAGGGGCATGAACTTGCTCAAGTGAAAATCCATTCGGAACCGTCTAGGTTCTGTTGACGTAAGGTTTGCAGATCGCGTTTCGCCGGAAAACGGCCTGGAACAAGGCGCAGAGCGTGCCGCATAGTCATTCTATGCAAGCGCTCTGCAACGCAGGGTCAGGCCGTTTTCCGGCGAAACGCGATCTGCAAACCTTACGTCAACAGAACCTAGCCAAATCCGACTTGAAAATAGAAATACCTGAAACCTATGAAACCAGAACATCTGATAGCACTAGACGGCAGTGAAGGCGAAGGCGGCGGCCAGGTGCTGCGCTCATCGCTGAGCCTGTCCATGATTACCGGCACACCCTTTCGCATCGACCGCATCCGCGCCAAGCGCGCCAAGCCCGGCCTGTTGCGCCAACATCTGACAGCGGTTGAAGCCGCACGCGCCATTTGCGGGGCCAAGGTGGAAGGTGCCGAGCTTGGCTCATCCAGCCTGCAATTCATCCCCGGACCGATCCAGGGCGGCGACTACCGCTTTGCGATCGGCAGCGCCGGCAGCTGCACATTGGTATTGCAAACCGCCCTGCCCGCACTCTGGTTTGCTGACAGTGCCAGCCGCATCAGCGTCAGCGGTGGCACCCATAATCAGGCCGCGCCGCCATTTGATTTTCTGCAACGCGCCTGGGCACCCCTGCTGGCACGCATGGGCATCCGCCAATCCCTGCAGCTGAACCGGCATGGCTTCTATCCGGCAGGCGGGGGAGAAATCGTCGCCAGCATCGAACCTGCAGGCAAACCGCAGCCACTGGACCTGTGTGAGCGGGGTGAGCTGTTAGGGGTGCGCGGCGAAGCATTGGTTGCGGCGGTGCCGGTGACGGTTGCCAACCGCGAGCTGGACCGGCTGAGCGCGCAGCTGGGCGCGATAGAGCGGCAGATTCGTGAGTTGCCGGCGCGCGAAGGGCCCGGCAATGTGGCGCTGGTGGAAGTGCGATATGCCAATGTGACAGAAGTCCTGACGGCGTTTGGCGAGAAGGGTCGCTCGGCCGAACTGGTGGCCGACGACGCCGGCCAGCAGGCCCGGCTCTATATGGCCAGCAGCGCTTGTGTCGATGAACATCTGGCCGATCAACTGGCGTTGGCCATTGCGCTGGCCGGTAGTGGCAGCTTTACCACCACCCGCGTTTCCGGGCATCTTTCCACCAATATCGAAGTCATCGAGAAATTCCTGCCCGTTGAATTCACGCTGACCGAGCAGGCAGACGCCATCAAGGTCAGCGTTGCCTGATTAAGGCCGGTCAGGGCTTCTGACGGTGTGAAGACCAGTGGATGTGGGTGATTTTCCACTCACCCTGCACCCGCTTCAGCACCATCGTCTCGGTCCCGGTAAAGGTGACAGGCGCCTTGCCGTGTTCTTTTGTCTCGGTTTCTGACAGCACCAGCGTCATGTCCGGGGTTTCAACGACTTTCTGCTGCAACACCCGGGTGGTGGAGGTTTTGGCATAAGCCATGTCATCGCCCAGGTGGTGTTGCAGATAGTCGCTACGGCTCGGGTTGACATAGCCCGCCTCGAACACCTGCAGGTCTGGGCTCAGCATGGCTTCTACCGTGGCCTTGTCGCCCTCCCGCATGGCGCTGTGGAAGCGGGCAATCTGCTGGGCGGGCGATAGCGGCTCGGCGGCCCAGGCACACACCGACAGCAGGCTCAGCCAAAGTGACGGCATCAGGTATCGATTCACTGCAAATCCCCTTGCGTGACAAAAGCCAGGCAGTGTGCCATAGCACAAAAGCCATTCCTACCGCCGTGCCGCAGACCGGGGGATGATGCGCAGGCAGGAATCACCAAGCAGCGCGCTTCTCACCTGGAATCAAGCCCAAATCCGACGAAACGCGATCCGGAAATAAAACGTCAACAGAGCCTAGCCACTGCTGAAGCATTATTGGAACATGCCGGTTCGACCCCGGATTGCCATTCATCCTGTCATCATGCCCCAGACACTCACAGACCTTACGCCAGACTTTCCACTTTATCTGGATAAAGATGCCCTGCAGCCGCTGGAGACAGCTGCCCGGATCAATCCTGCCGGGCTATCGATTGCGCAGCGAGTGGCGCTGGCCTGGCATCTGCGCCAGCGCGATACCCACCGCGCACTGGCCCTGGCCGATGAAGCCGCAGCGTTGCTTAATGCCGCCGGGGACGCCCCCTCTCTCCCCCAACTGCAGGCGCGGCTGGCGCTATTGCGTGCAGAAAGCAGCTGGCTGTTTGGTGATTTTTCGAGCTGCGAGCACTCGCTGCAGCAGGCGCTTTCAGCCTTCACCCAGCTAGGTGACCCGGCCGGCGAAGGGGATTGCCGGCTCCTGGCCGTTCAGCTGGCGTGGGACAAGGGGGAAGCCGAAGCACGACGCCAATTGCAGGCTGCCTGCCAGCGCTGTTACGACGCAAGCGGCGATCCGTGCCGGCAGGCGGCCATTCTGGCCTGGACGGCCTATTTCGCCAGTTTCGAACGGGACATCGAACCTACGCTGGTACTCGAACACTGGCAGCACCAGCATCCCGGCATCGGCCTGCCCGCCGGATTCCTGCTGTTCTGCCGCGCGTTTGTCGCCTGTAGTGCCGGCCAGTATCACGATGCCGCCATGGGCTGGGAGGATGCCGCCACGCTGTTGCAGCAATATGGCTTGATCCGCCTGGCCATCACCTGCCTGAACAATGCCAGCACCGCCGCCGGCAATCTGAGTGAATACGAGCGGGAGTCGTTGTTGGCCGAGCACGCGCTGTCCATTGCCCTGCCCCGGCACTGGCCATTCAGCATGGGGCAAAGCCTGCGCTCGCTGGGCGAGTCGATGCGGGCTGTCGGCAATTTCAGCTCGGCCCTGCAAATTTATGAAGAGGCGGCCAGCTGGCTGACCGCCCTCAACCGTTCGTGGCTATACGCCGTGGTGACGTTTGAACTGGCCGTGGTGCAGATGCACGAACAGCAACTGGATGCCGCCCAGCAATCCCTTGCACTCAGTGAAGCGGCCATCCATGCCGGTGGGCACATGGGCTTGCTACCTGTTGTCCTGGCACGGCGTGCGCAAGCTTTGTCGCAGTCTGGCCAGCACCGACAAGCCCTGGAGATCGCACAGCAGGCCCTCACTGCGTCCGAGCAAGGTTATTACGGCGCGCAGGATACGGTGCTCGAAGTGCTGGCCGAGATTCATCTGCGACATCGTTTCCCCGGCTCAACGCTGAGCCCGAGTCCCGCCCTGCATTATCTGGATCGCTTTCTGGCGCTTAAGCAGAAAGACCCCACCTATGTTGCCGAACCCAGCCTGCTGGCGCGCTACGCCCAAGCCTGGGAACAGCTTGGCAATCTTTCCAAGGCGATAGAGTACGAGCGCAAGCGCTCGGAGATGCTGGAGCGACACGGCAACCAGAAAGCGATGGACCGGGTGAAGGCGTTGCAGGTGAGCAACGAAGCAGAAAAGGCCAAACTCGCTGCCGAACACCAGAAAGCGCTGGCAGACGCCGAAAAGGCACGCGCCCTGGCGCTGGAAGCCAGCACAAATACGCTGTTGGCGCTATCAAATATCGGGCAGGAAATCACCCGTTGCCTTGATAGCGAACGGGTTTTCGACGCGCTATCCCGCCACGTTGCCGACATGCTGGACTGTCAGCTGGTGCAGATCTACCAGCTCAACGAGGAAGATGGCACGCTGGACATGATCATCGGCTTGCTGCGCGGCGAGCCGCTGCCTTACCTGAGCATCCCGCTCGACTCGCCGATTTCCGACACCGCGCTGTGCGTGCGACAGCAGCGCGAGATCCTGCGCCATATCGACCCGGAGCAGGAAGTTCCCAACCGCTTTCCAGGGCCGCGCCGCATACGCACCACCCTGTTTGCACCGCTGTGTGCCGAAGGCAAAGTGCTAGGGGCGATGTCGATACAGTCCGAACAGGCCAATGCCTATGGCGAGGTCGAACAGATGGTGTTTCGCACCCTGTGCGCCTATGGTGCGATTGCGCTCAATAACGCCAAATCCTACCGCACACTTGATGCCACACTGCGTGAGCTGACCCAGACCCAGGCGCAGCTCGTGCATCAGGAAAAAATGGCATCGTTGGGGACATTGACGGCCGGCATTGCCCACGAAATCAACAATCCGGCCAACTTTGCGCACGTTGGCGCGCAATCGCTGGCCATAGACCTGGAGCGATTCCGGAGCTTTTTGCTGGATCTGGCCGGCGAAGATGCCCCGGCCAATTTGTTGCAGAGCCTGAACAAGCGGATTGATGCGCTGATCGACCAATCCCGCACCATCATCGAAGGCACCACACGCATCGGCAATCTGGTGAAAGACCTGCGCACCTTCGCCCGGCTGGACGAAGCCGAGCGCAAAGTGGTCAACATCGGCGATTGTCTGCAATCCACCCTGAATCTGGTCAGCCGCCACCTTGCGCCGATCATGCATATCGACAGCAAGCTCGACTACAACCCCCATCTGGAATGCTGGCCGGCGCAGCTGAGCCAGGTTTTCATGAATCTGGTGACCAACGCAGCACAAGCCATCCAGAGCCGGCGCCACAACGAGGTATCGCCCCCACCGGGCCTGCTGACCATCCGCAGCCTGCAGGATGGCGACTATCTGCGCATCGTATTTGAGGACAACGGTTGCGGCATGTCGCCACAAGTTGTCAGGCGGATCTTTGAACCCTTTTACACAACCAAGCCGGTTGGCGAAGGCACGGGCCTTGGATTGTCGATCTCGTTTGGCATCGTCGAGCGGCACCGGGGCACGATTCTGGTGGAATCGCAGGAAGGATTGGGCAGTCGCTTTGTGGTCAAACTGCCCGTTTATTTGTCATAAATATTCAATTGATCAGCCATATCAGACAAAGCATTTGGCAATCAATTCTGCATTGGTTTTAACATTCAGCTTTTCATGAATACGCTGAATATGCGATCGCACCGTAGCAGGAGAAAGATCGAGCCGCTGGGCAATTTCCTTATGGCTTAATCCTTCCGCCATTGCCTCAACCACGGTCAGTTCCCGGGGGGTCAGGGAATCAATCGGTAATTTACCGCGAGCCCAGATAAACCAGCAGCCTTCAATATTGCGTTTGGCCAGCATGACGGCATTTCCAACAAACGTTTCTTCTGCCGCATGCAGGAAGCTGGCGATTTTATCGATCGGCCAGCCATTGGCCATATTCGGCCATTCCGCGTGGATCAGCGCTTCGAAACCATGTTCGATATAGCGTGAATGGCCGTTGGCATCGCAAATGGCGCAATAACGACGATTCCACGATTCTTCCGCACCGCGCTGATCGGCACCAATCGCCCTGTTTTGTCGCAAAACAGCCAGCACCCCATCCAGTTCTTGTGTCTTTTCAAGCAGTTGCCGGGTTCTTTCTTCTACTTCTTGTTCAAGATCACTGTGATAGCGATCAAGCTTTCTCTGCATCTCGAAAGCTTCTACAGCACGCTTTACGGTCAGCAGAAAGTCATCGCGATCAAACGGCTTTACAATGAATTTGTAAATCTCAGCCTTATTGATTGAATCTACAATGGCATCAATATCGAGATAACCGGTCACGATAATCCGCAATACACGCGGCAAAATAGGCGCCAGTCGCTGGAATAATTCAACACCCGTCAATCTTGGCATACGTTGATCACTAATCACGCATGCCAGGGTTTCGGTTTCATCGAGAGCATTTATGCACTGCAATGCCGCTTCGCCATCTTCAGCTTCGAGAATCCGATAATGAGGTTCGAGAATGGCCCGGATTACGCGACGGTTATGTTCCTCATCGTCCACCACCAAAACGAGCGGGCGATCCGGCTCGCACACATTCTGCGCTTCGAGCTTTTCGAGATTGTGGACGTTAAACAAAGCCATCGGAAATTTCCTGTAAACCGGTTTAAAGAAGACTGATTATATGTCTTTCCGGGCATGCGCCACTTTGCCGCATCGAGAGAATTATTTCACAGCCATTACAAAAATCGGATAAACCTCTGAATGTGTTGAATTTAGCCCAAAAGGCCGATGTGTACTCCGCGCAATTGTACCGTCGGTTTTTGTGAACAAAGCACATCAGTCAGATAAGGCCTGCAGCTCAAAAGCAAACGGCGGGCCATATCGGCCACGCCGCTTGCAGGACAGGCATCACGCCTTGAGTTGTGAGCCCCGATCTGGACAGGCCCCGAGACACGGCGCCGCACCGCGATATTCGGCGACTCGCCTGAAGGCCAAGCACCCCGGGGAGCCAGATGCTGCCACGGGCAAATCCCGTCGGTGGGTTCAGCCTTCCCAGATCATGCCGACCCCAACATAGACCAGCTGAAAACCACGCGACTCATACAGCCGCAAAGCTTGTTGATTGACGCTGGTTACCGTCAGATTGACTGCCTCGCAGTCGGCTTGCTGCCAAGCCCACTGCAATGCTGCGTCCAGCAAAGCCGCGCCCAGCCCATGCCCACGGTTGCCGGCGCTGACTGCCAGATAGTTCAGGTCGAACTCGGCTTGTTCCGGAATGCGGCAGATTTGGGCGTAACCCAGCACTTCTCCGCTGCTGTTGGTCGCTACCAGCAGGCTACCTTCCTTGGCAGCCCGTTCGATCAAGCCCTCGGCGTCGAGCCAGGTATGGGCAAATTCGGCATCGTGGATCTGGGTAACCCCCAGGCGCTGGGTCGCCTCAAACGGGCTGATCACGACCCCGGTTGGCGGCTCGACACGCTGGAGGGCCGGCTGTTCGCAACGCATCACCTGGGTGTAGTTGTAGAAAGGCAGTCCCGCCGCCTGCAGATCCTCGATGATCGCTGGTGCCCGTTGATCAACAAACGCGGTGATCTTGCTGTAGCCGTGCTCATGCATGGCGGTTGCGATCAAGGCGCGACGCAATTCCCGATCATGCGCCGACTCGGCATTAAATTGGTCGGACCAAGGGCCATAGACATAAGCCTCGTCCTCGTCGGGGGATAGGCCAAAGGCTGCCGTCAGCCGGCCATCCTGCTCAGCGAGCCACCAGCCCTCAACAAGATCCATGTCATCTTTGATCAGGTCAGATGCAATGCCTTCCGCCGTACGATCAAAGTGCAGGCAGTGTTGCGCATCGTTGCGCTGGCAACGTGCAATCAGTTCAAGCAAGGCGTCGTGATCAGCCACGACAGCCGGACGAATCTGGTAAGTCATTCTGCAATCCTTATTTATAAATTGTTTGATTGAAACGCAGCAGGCGTCGGGACTAATTGTCTTCCCCGCTGCCTTCGAGCAAGGCACGTTTCAGATGTTCGGGTACGTCGTACAGCACCAGAGTATCGTTGTGCTTGTTGTAGATGACGGCGCCCGAGCGCAGGCTGTTGCGATCGAACTCCAGCTTCCATTGCTGGGCTTGCGCCTTGAAGCGCACCAGCGGTTTGATGGCGCGTTTGTCAGGAACAAAACCACCCGAAACCTCAATTGCCTGTTCATCGAAAGAGCGGCGCAGGCAGGCTGGCTCCTGCGGCCACACCTGCTGGGCTACCTCATCCAGACTCCACGGAACGTCCTGTTCGCCCAGTCCCTCCAGATAGCTATGTGCGCGTTCCAGAATTTCATCCCTCTGTGCCGGTTGCAGTTTCCGGGATTCAACAAATTGCCCCAGTCCCTGCACCAGCTTCTGGGTTTCCTTCAAGGCCGACACCACGTCGCTGCACCCCAGAAACTGTTTGAAATACTGGGCGACATCGCCCTTGCCCTTGAGAAAGCTGATATAGCGCTCTCCCCCTTGTTGCCAGGCAGTCAGGTCGATTCGTCCTGCTACTTTCAGGCTGGACAGGTCGAGATAGCTGCAGTCGGTCACATCCAGCTCGGCAGTCAGTGCCGAGCCCTGGGCTTCAGTCAGCAAAGCAACCAGCAGGCTGTCGGAAGAAGCTTCTTTTGCGTGGGCAATCAGTAAGTAGCCACCGGTTGCCAGCGCCTCCTGTTCCAGGCGCTGCCGCAGGGCCTCGGCCATCTGAGCGCTCAGGCCAGAGAAATCCAGCGACTGCGCCTGCAGATACTGTCGTAACCAGCGCGGTAAAGGAAAGCTCGCTTCGTCTTCCTCGAACTGACCAAAGCTCTTGCCCAGGCGGGCGGTATACAATCCAACCAGCTGTTCAACCAACCGCTGCGCAGCCGCATTCAGCGGCAACGGGGTATCGCGCAGGCGCACAGACGCCTCGCCCTGTTCGGACTTGCTCAACTGATGAACGATGACATGGGAAACAGAAAGGGGGCTGGCTTGCATGCGGACTCTGGCGGATACGGAATAATCCACCATTTTCCCACATCAAGCCGTCTGCTGGCGGCTTCTTGAGGTGCCGAACACCAGGAGGCATCGTTTGAAACACGAGATTGGGCGACCCGGTGGCTAGACAGGCGACTCAGGCTGGCGGGGCCGGATCATGCCGCAGTATTGCCGCCAGGGTCTGCAGATCAACCTTGGCCAATGCCAGCCGGTTTTGACGCTCTGCCCCCAGCGCCTCGTCCAGCGCCGGGTTGAGCAGGCCCGCAGCATTGAGATCAACGATCAGCACATCCACGTCATGCAACTCGCCAAGGCTATCCTGTGCCGCCTTGCATGCCGCCAGCTCGCTTGCCCAATCCGTCCCTTCCAGATAGCCGAACCCTTCAAGCAGATAGCGCAGGCGTTTGGCGTCGAGACGAATCGCATGCCAATGCTCGGGATGTTCCGCACCATCCGCCAGCATACGCAGCAGACGACGCCGCAGAATGTGCAGGTCCAGCCTGCCGGCATCCATGAGTTCGCGCCGCCCCAGCTCCCCCAACACCCGCTTGCCGGCCCGCCTGAGTTGATCGAGTTGTTTGAGGAGGCGTGGCCGACACAGCGCTTCGATCAATTCGTGCCGTTGCTGATCGAGTCGTTGTTGGCGGTCCGCCTGCCAAGCCTGCTGCGCAGCGCCCCACAATTCTGGGGGCAGTGTCGCAATCAACGTGGCCTGGACTTCGCCATCGCGTAGCGGGTTGGTTTGGCGTGCGTATTGCCACAGCGGCCGGCCAGCGCGTTTGAGCCGCTGCGCTTTGCTTTCGATATCGAGCAGCGGTCGCAACAGACTGCGGGTGCGTCGTAGCGCTACCCGGAAGTCGTGCAGCGCCTCGGCGTCATCTCCCTGCTGCAGACGCACTCTGGCTCGCTGAATCGCTTCGATCTGCCGGGCCAGCGCCTTGCGGATTCGAGGATGAATCGTGCGTTTCTTATGCATTGCATGCTATCGGGCCCAAGCCGGCCCGCCTCCCGATCAATTCGCCGAGCCGGATATCTGCACAGGGCCTGGCACCCGGCAAATGGCTTGGCTATTTTTAATAAGTCGATAAGTCCGCTGCCTTGGCATATCCATACAGTGTTCTCTTGCCGCCCCTCGAACACCGTCAACAGAACCTAACCGACATCAGCTGATGTGCGCTTTGATGCAGATAAAACCCAACTATCACACAAAGTCGAGCCACCACCCAGCGCTGCAGCAGATACCAAAGCGCTGTAACGGCATGGCTCGATGCCACAGCCTTCGAGGCTGCGCGGCATGATTTGGCAACCGCCAGCCATACGCGCCATACGATCCTGGCTGCGCGCGTCGATCGCTCGCCGCTTCGGTGTGGCCTCGGCATTGCTGGCCATTGCTGTATCCATCACCGTCACCCTGACTTTGGCAGCCCTTTTGTACGCACTGGTACATGCCAGTCTGGATGACGACAGCCAAACCCGCGCCCGGCTGGTAATCCGGAACAGCCGAGCCTTGCTGGATGGTGCAGCGGAAGACCTGCATCTGCTTGCGCAACACCCTGGGTTACTGCAGGCCCTGCAGACGCCATCCCAACAGTCAGATACCCTGCAAGCCATCGTGCGCAGCCATCGCGTCGCCGGTGTAGACCGTTACTTCCTGCTGTTGGCCGATGTTCATGGCCAGCATCTGGCCACCAAGCAAGCGGGTATCACCGACTACACCAGCCTGCTCTCCGGCTGGTTCCGTCAGCAGGGCCTGCGCTTTGTCACCCGGGGTGACAATACCTGGATCATCATGGTCGAGCCCGTTACAAATCCAGCCACCGGAAAGACAGATGGCTACCTGCGGCTGGAGCTGGATCTGAGCCATCTGCTGTTGACCCAGCTGCAGGCCTTGGGCCCCGGCACCCGTGCCCGAATCAGTCGGGACGGCCTCATCATCGCCCAATATGGTTCAACGTTAGATGCCGAAAGCCATGTTCATGGCGATACCCTGACCTTCGGCCGTCACGACTGGCTGAAAAGCCGCGAAACCTCTCACTATGAAACAACGCTCGATGTCTTCATCGGCGACCATTCGTCCCATCTGTCGCACTTCTGGACCAAGTTCCTGCTACCCGGGATTTTCGCTGCCGGCCTGACCGGCACTACCGCCTATGTCATCGCCTACAGGCAGGCACGCCGCCTGACCGAGACGCTCTCGGGACTGGCCAGCACCGCCGACAGCATTTCGACTCAGTCCGACATCCCGATTGATCTTCCCGCGGCAGGCAATGACGAAGTGGGCCAGCTATCGACCAGCCTGCGTACCATGCTGGAACGACTGCGACGCTATCAGGAAGGCTTGGAGCTGAGGGTGAACGAAAATACCCGCAACCTGCAGGAAACCGAACAGCGCTTCCGGACCATGGCCGACTCGGCACCCGTGCTGATCTGGGTAGCCGACCCAAACGGCTTGTGCAGCTATGTCAACCAGCCTTGGCTGAGTTTTACCGGCCGAGACATGGATCAGGAACATGGCGAAGGCTGGCTCGACACCATCCAGCCACTTGATCGTGCCCGGTATCGAGAGATGCTGACGTACATCGCATCCGGCCACACGGCGAGCATGGAACTGCGGGCGCGCCGCCGCGATGGCACCCAGCGCTGGATGCTGGCCCGAGGCACCCCGAGGCTGGGAGATGACGCTGGCGTCGGTAGCGTCGGCTGCTGGATCGACATTACCGAACGGCGCGATGCCGAGCTGGCGCTTGGCCTGTTCAAACGTCTGCTGGACGATGCGCATGATTTCGTTGCCATCATCGACCCGCACAGCGCAACACTGAATTACGCCAACCGCAGCCTGCTGAATGCCGCCGGGCTCGTACATCTGCCGATCCACACCATCCTGCCCGTGGCGCTTTGTCGAGCCTTGTCGGCCGAACAGCTGACCGAATACCTGCACCGACTGGAAGGCACCGAGCGCTGGATTGGTATTGAGAGCACGCTATCGTCTGATGCCGATGAGGGGGTACCGGTGGAACTCGCTATCGAGAAGGTCATTGGCGTCAACGACCAGGTGCTCCTGGTCGTCTTCGGCCGCGACATTTCAGAGCGACGACGCATGGATCAGCTCAAGGCGGATTTTATCGCCACCGTCAGCCACGAGCTGCGCACCCCGCTGACCTCGATCAAGGGCGGGCTATCGCTGGTACTCAATGGTGTGCTGGGGAAAGTCGACGAGCGCATCCAGGGCCTGTTGCAAATCGCCTTCGACAATAGCGAACGTCTGCTGCTACTGATCAACGACCTGCTCGACATCGAAAAGCTGGAAGCCGGCCAGATGCCGTTGCAGATCACCGATGTCGATATCGTCGCACTGGTCGAGCAGGCCGCGCGCGCCAACGAAGCCTATGCTCGCCAGTTTGGCGTCGTCTTCAACCTGAACCTGCCCCTGGACCACAAACTGGAAACCATTGGCGCAGACCAGCACCGTTTATCGCAGGTCATGGCCAATCTGCTGTCCAACGCTGCCAAATTTTCCAATCCGGGTCAGACCGTCCAGGTCACCGTGCAGGAGGTGGATGACGCCATCAAGGTCAGCGTTCACAACTGGGGCGACCCGATTCCCGCCGCGTTTCGCGATAAAGTCTTCCAGCGCTTTTCGCAGGCCGACAACTCAGCCATCCGAAAACGTGGTGGCACCGGACTCGGGCTCAGCATTTCCAAGGCGATCATTGAGCGGCATGGCGGCAGCATGGCATTCCGCTCCGAGGCAGGCGATGGCACCACCTTCTGGTTTTCCATTCCACGGCCAGGCCTGCTGCACTTCTGAACACCGGGTTCTGTAGCCGTTTCATTCACCCGGGCAGCCGTTAACCCGCCAAAAACCGGGCACCTTGGCAAGCCGGCTTAGTCAAACCGTCATAAGCCAAGGTGGCGCGGTTGGCGCTTATATTCAGCAGTCGCTCGTGCAGGCACTCGACAAACGGTCACCGCAGACAAGCGGATGCCCTTTGCAAATTCAGTCAGGTTTTCAGAATATTTTTTCGCACCCTGCCAATCAGGCTCAGCCCAGAGGAAAATATGATGAACAAATCACTCGTTATTGTCTTGCTAACAAGCGTCATGCTGTCAGGCTGCGCCGTATTCGCCGTTCATCCACTCGACCTTAGCCAACTGGCAGCAGAAGGCAAAACGGGCGCCAACCCCGACGAGATGATCAAGCGCCTGCGCGAGTCCCGCGCCCGTTACACCCTTACTGCTACTGAGGTTATCCGCCTTCACGACGCTGGAATGCCTGACAAGGTTCTGGATTACCTGATGCGCGAGCAGATTGATGACGCCCGAGCTGACGAGCGCCAAAGGGATTGGCCCTTCATGTTCCGCTGCCATCGCTTTGGCCGGCCCTGTTAGAACTTTTCTTCTTTTCTTAACAATTCATCCCACCCGTCTTCCCCGCAGGAAAAGGGGGTTGAATCTGCGCTGAAGTCGGGAAATTTATCACTGACCACCCTTCAAATGATCAGTATTTTTGAAAAATTAGCTACCACTCGTCGAATTTTCTTGCCGAAAGAAATTTTTTCTGATCTCGGAAACCATTGATAAATAAGGATTTCATTAAAATCCAAGGGAAATCCAGCATTCACAAGCGCCTCACTCGCCAAATATGCCGTTTACATAAGCAAATACAATGAAGTATTCTGTAACAATGTATTTACTTGGCATAAACAATCGAGGAAAGGGCTCACCATGGCACGACCTTTGCGTATTCGGCCGCTGACCGCTGCACTGATTGCAGCAATGTCCGCCAATCTCTATGCAGCAGACACCAAAGTTGTCGGCTACTTCACCAATTGGGGCATCTACGGTCGCAACTATCAGGTTGCCGACATTCCCGGCGACAAGCTCACGCATATCAACTACGCCTTTATCAATATTTCTCCTGAAGGCGAGTGCGTAACCGGGGATGCCTTTGCGGACATCGAAAAGCGCTTTACCGACAAGGGTGATTCGTGGAACGAAACCAAGCCGTTCTGGGGTAACTTCAATCAGCTGCTGAATCTGAAAAAGCGCTACCCCCACCTCAAGACCCTGATCTCGGTGGGCGGCTGGACTTGGTCGGGCCGGTTCTCGGATGTTGCGCTCACCGCTGAGTCACGCGCCAAGTTTGCACGCTCATGCGTGGGGTTCGCAGCCAAATATGGCTTTGATGGCGTGGACATCGACTGGGAATACCCGGTTGGCGGCGGACTGGAGAGCAACAAGTACCGTCCGGAAGACAAGCACAATTACACCTTGCTGATGCAGGCACTGCGTCAGGAACTCGACGCACAGGGCAAGCGCGACAGCAAACCTTACTACCTGACCGCAGCGCTGGGCGCCGGCCACGACAAGATTGCCAATCTGGAAGTACCTGCCTTCATGGCAGCCGTTGATTGGGTCAATGTCATGACTTATGACTACCACGGCGGCTGGGAGCAGATCAGTAATCACCACGCCCCGCTCTACCCCAGCAGCAATGACCCAAGCGGCCGCGACATCAAGCAGAACTACAACGCCAGCGCCTCGATTGACAATCTGATCAAAGCCGGCGCCCCTGCCAGCAAACTGGTGCTTGGTGTGCCATTTTATGGTCGAGGCTGGACCGCCACCGCAGGCGCCAACAACGGCTTGTTCCAGCGCACAACGCCAAATGCGCCACAAGGCACCTGGGAAGCCGGCGTCTTCGATTACCACGATCTGGTCGGCAAACTGGCCAGCGGGGGCTTCAAGCGTTTCTGGGACAACGAAGCCAAGGTACCTTGGGCTTACAACGCGGCAACGGGCGTCGTCATCAGCTACGAAGATCTGGAATCTGTCGGTCACAAAACCGCTTATATCAAGCAGAAGGGCTTGGGCGGCGCCATGTTCTGGGAGCTGTCTGGTGACGTCAAGGCAGCCAATCTGTCATTGCTGAACAAGCTCGCCGCCGACCTGGCTGTGGGTGGTTCGGGTGGTGGTACTGGCGGTGGCACTGGCGGTGGCACTGGCGGTGGCACTGGCGGTGGCACTGGTGGTGGTACCGGTGGTGGTACTGGCGGTGGTACTGGCGGTGGTACCGGTGGTGGCACTGGCGGTGGTACCGGTGGTGGCACTGGCGGTGGTACTGGCGGTGGTACTGGCGGAGGCACCGGCACCTGCCCGACTGCCTGGAATAACACGGCGGTTTATGTAAAGGACAATCAAGTCAGCTTCGATGGCAAGCGTTGGACTGCCAAGTGGTGGACGCAAGGTGAGTACCCCGGCAAGAACCAGTGGGGCGCTTGGCGCGATGACGGCCGCTGCGGAACTGGCGGTGGTACCGGTGGTGGCACTGGCGGCGGTACTGGTGGTGGCACTGGTGGTGGCACTGGTGGTGGTACCGGTGGTGGCACTGGTGGTGGTACCGGTGGTGGCACTGGTGGTGGTACCGGTGGTGGCACGGGCGGGGGCACCACGACCTGTCCAACCGCCTGGAATGCAACGGCGGTTTACACACAGAGCATGGAGGCCAGTTTTAATGGCAAGCGCTGGGCGGCCAAGTGGTGGACTCAGGGCGACCAACCTGGCAAGGATCAGTGGGGGCCGTGGTCTGACAAGGGAAGCTGCTCAGGAAATGGTGGCGGTACCGGTGGTGGCACTGGCGGAGGCACAGGTGGTGGTACTGGCGGAGGGACTGGCGGGGGCACAGGTGGTGGTACTGGCGGAGGGACTGGCGGGGGCACAGGCGGAGGAACCGGTGGTGGCACAACCCCAACCAGCGGCGTTCCAAGCAAGGCCGAAGCAGAAGCCAACGAAGCCGCGCTGACCAACACATCGTTGTTCAAGCAGGTTCAGGCCTCCATCCGCACACTCGACAATGCCAAGGTTGAAATGGTACGCCCCGGTGATGCCAACAACCCGTCCAACGTCAAGCGCGTGGAACGCATCATCAACGAAGCCCGCTGGAATGAGCTGATGCCAATGCGCAACGCCGCATACTCATATAGCAACTTCCTCAAGGCCATCGCCAAATTCCCTGGCGTGTGTGATGACTACAGCGATGGCCGCAATGCCGAAGCAATCTGCCGCAAGTCTTTAGCCACCATGTTTGCCCACTTTGCCCAGGAAACTGGCGCGCATGACGGCAGCTCCAGCACCCCTCAGTGGAAGCAGGCGCTTTATCACGTCCGCGAAATGGGTTGTAGCGAGACAGGCGCAGGTTGTGAATACACCGGCGGCACCTGCGACCCAACCACCTGGCAAGGCAAGCTCTGGGCCTGTGCGCCGGGCAAGAAATACTTCGGTCGCGGCGCCAAGCAGCTGTCTTACAACTTCAACTATGGCCCGTTCTCGCAAGCCATTTTTGGTGACATGCGCCTGTTGCAGCAACCCGAGCTGGTTGCAGATACCTGGCTCAATCTGGCCTCGGCAACCTTCTTCTTTGCCTACCCAGCGCCACCCAAGCCCAGCATGATCCATGTGATTGATGGCACCTGGAAACCGAATGCGGCAGACCGCGCCAACAACCTGTCGCCAGGCTTTGGGGCAACCACCGTCATCATCAATGGTGGTGTGGAGTGCGGAGGGGGTACTGAAGTAGCCCAGTCACGCAATCGCATCGCTTACTATCGCGAGTTTGCCCACGAGCTGAATGTGCCGATCCCTGCGGACGAAGTACTCGGCTGCGCCGGCAGCAAGCAATTCAGCACCGACGGCGGTGGTGCCATGCTGGTTGCCTGGGATCAGGACTGGTCTTACAACCCGAAGAGCCCTGATGGCAAATCCTATCAGTGTAAGCTGGTTGGTTATCAGACCGCCTACAGCGCACTGCAGAAGGGAGACTACGTGAAGTGCGTGGAAGACAACTTCGGAGTAAAACTGCGCTGATCCCCCAGCCTGAAGCGTAGGCTGCCACCAGCAGCCGAACAGGCCGTCCGACCTTGCCATTGATAGCGATGCGCGGCGGGGGTGCCTGGGCATGCTTAGGGCAGTCCTCAACAAACAGCACGTCATCCCGGTGACGTGCTGTTTTTATTTGGAATCGGCACACGGGTCACTCCCCCAGAGCCTGCGCATCGCCAATACCGCTCATCCGGCTATGATGTTGAAAGACATTCAGACGGGAGGTTGCTATGGCAAAACGCAGTGAATTTGTGGAATACCTGCTCGAACAATTGGCACCGCTTGGCACCTTGCGGGCCAAGGCCATGTTCGGTGGCTGGGGCATTTATTGTGATGAACGGATATTCGCGGTAGTGGATAAAGACCAGCTCTATTTCAAAGCCGATGCCGAAACTATCCCCGACTTTACCGGTAAAGGATTGGGGCCATTCACCTACCCAAAGAAAGACGGAACCTTGATGTCGATGGCGTACTACACAGCTCCGGCAGATGCACTCGAAGATCAAGCCGAGTTATTGCAATGGGCCAGAGCGGCACTAGGCGTCGCCCTGCGCGCTGCCCATGCCAAGCCGCCAAAGAAAAAATCCTGAGCCAGCAGTGCGCCCAGCACAATGAATGACCATAACTTTCGATCTAGCCAGGAAACTTTACACCCCACCAAAGCAAAACCCCGACACATCGCAAGTTTCGCGAAGCGTCGGGGCTTGTTTTGAAGGCTGCTTGCTGTCTGGAAAACGACAGTGATCTACACGAAACGTTGTGCGTAGTGCCAAACCTGCATGCGCTGGCTATAAGTCACCAATCACCTTGCGCTGCAATGTCCTGATCAGAAGTCGATTATTTGACACGCATCCCCGGCATGGCGCCTGAATCTGGACTAAGGATGAACAAGCCAGGGCCAACCTCACCGCTCGCGGCCAACACCATGCCCTCGGACAAACCGAACTTCATCTTGCGCGGCTCCAGATTGGCAACCATTACAGTCAGTCGGCCAATGAGATCTTCTGGCTTGTAAGCCGATTTAATCCCGGCAAACACATTACGGGTGCCGGAGCCAATATCCAGCGTCAACTGCAAGAGCTTCTCGGCCCCTTCAACATGCCGGGCATCCACGATCTTGGCGATACGCAAGTCAATTTTCGAGAAATCGCCAATGCCGATCGTCTCGGCAATCGGTTCGTAAACCGGTGCACTCACTACTTCTGCTGCAGGGGCCAAACTTTGTTTATTCGCTTCCACGAGAGCTTCCACTTGTTTCGAGTCAATACGGGTCATCAAATGTGAATAAGGCTTGATTTCATGATCAAGCAACAGAGTCTGCGCATCCGCCCAGGTCAAGGGGGCAACATTGAGGAAATCCTCGACCTTGGCCGCAAGCGCAGGCAATACCGGCTTCAGATAGATCGTCAGCAAACGGAACAGATTGATCAGCAACGAGCAGGCCGTATGCAGCTCGGCGTCTTTGCCTTCCTGCTTGGCCAGCTCCCACGGCTTGACGCTGTCAACATACTGATTGACCTCGTCTGCGAGCGCCATGATGTCGCGCATCGCCTTGGCGTACTCGCGGGCCTCAAACGAAGCTGCGATCTGGCCAGCAGCAGCGCGTACGCCATCAAGCAACGTCAGGTCTGGCAACTGGTTACACAGGCGACCGGCAAAGCGCTTGGTGATGAATCCTGCAGCACGACTGGCGATGTTGACGTACTTGCCCACCAGATCGGAATTCACCCTGGCCACAAAGTCAGTCAAAGACAGATCCGCATCTTCAATCCCGCCACCCAGCTTGGCTGCATAGTAATAGCGTAGCCATTCAGGGTTCAGGCCAACATCCAGATAACTGCGCGCAGTGATGAAGGTGCCACGCGATTTGGACATCTTCTGGCCATCGACCGTCAGGAAGCCATTCACATTAATAGCCGTCGGCGTACGATGCCCCGAGTATTCCAGAATCGCTGGCCAGAACAGGGCATGGAAATACAGGATGTCCTTACCGATGAAATGATAGAGCTCCGCCTCTGAATCCTTGCCCCAATACGCGCCGAAATCTTCGCCGATCCGGTCAAACAGGTGTTTGGTCGCGGCCATATAGCCGATCGGCGCATCCAGCCAGACATAAAAATACTTGCCCGGCGCATCGGGGATCTCAAAGCCGAAGTAAGGTGCATCGCGGCTGATATCCCAGTCGTGCAGACCCGCCCCCAGCCACTCACCCATCTTGTTCGCTGCCTCCTTCTGCAAGCGACCGGGCTCACGAGTCCACTTGCCAAGGAATTCCGCGCAATCTGACAGCTTGAAGAAGTAGTGTTCAGAATCCCGCAACACAGGTGTCGCGCCAGAAACCGCCGAATATGGATTTTTCAGCTCGGTAGGCGCGTAGGTTGCCCCGCAGACTTCACAGTTATCGCCGTACTGGTCTTTGGCACCACACTTGGGGCACTCGCCTTTCACAAAACGATCAGGCAGGAACATTTCACGTTGCGGATCAAACAGCTGGCTGATGGTGCGCACAGCAATCTTGCCGTCCGTTTTCAGTCGCCGGTAAATCGACTGCGCCAGCTCTTTATTTTCTGGTGAGTTGGTGTGGTAGTACTCATCAAACCCGACATGAAAACCAGCGAAATCGACCACATGCTCGTCGTACATCTTGGCGACGAAAGCGTCAGGCGTCATACCCTGCTTCTCGGCATTGATCATGATGGGTGTGCCGTGCGTGTCGTCCCCACAGACATAATGAACGGTATGCCCCCGCATCTTCTGGAACCTCACCCAGACATCAGCCTGAACATAGCCAACCAGATGACCAAGGTGGATGGCGCCGTTGGCATACGGCAGCGCATTGGTAACCAGAATCTTGCGAGGAGAGACATTAGACATGACGTTCATCCCATTCATTATTCAATTAGGGGGCGGTGATTATAGCCGATTCAGGCACCAAGCCAGCGGACCCGTGCAAGCATGGCGCGCAATATTCCTAAGTGCCTGTCGGTTGCTAAGTACTTGACGGCGCCCCGGCCCTTCCCTGCTCACCCCCAAACACCCGCTCGTCAGGCCATGCTGCGATGCCGGTTCTGGCGCAACTGGAAATGAAATGCTCAACAGACGCAGCTTCCGAGCTAAAATCGGCCACCCCATAATGATCAATACCCTGCTGTCCGCGACGCCGTAGCTTCGTCTGGATGCGGACAGCACTGGAGTGCAACGCCATGAGTACTGTTTTTCCCGAACTGACCGAATCCACCGTACTGGCCACGCTATCGAGCCTGATCGACCCGGATACCGGCAAAGATTATGTCAGCATGAAGGCCGTGCGTAATATCCGAATCGGCGCCGATCGCCTAGCGCTGGAGCTGGTATTGCCCTATCCAAGCCAGAGCGTGGCCCCGCTGCGCAGACAGGCGGCCGAGGCACACCTGGCCAATACAGCGGGCAGTCGCGCACTTGACATCACCATCCGAAGCGAAATCGTTGCTCATACCGTGCAACAGGGCGTGCCTTTACTCAAACAGGTCAAGAACGTCATTGCAGTTGCCTCAGGCAAAGGAGGTGTGGGCAAATCGACAACGGCCGCCAACCTGGCGCTGGCACTCGCCGCCGAAGGTGCTCGGGTGGGCTTGCTCGACGCGGACATCTATGGCCCCTCTCAGCCCATCATGATGGGGTGTGATGACATGCGCCCGGAGTCGCCCGACGGGAAAAGCATTGAGCCGATCCTGTCACACAATGTTCAAGTGATGTCGATTGGCTTCCTGATCGACCCGGAACAGCCAATGGTTTGGCGCGGACCAATGGTCACCCAGGCACTGATGCAACTCTTGAACGACACACGCTGGGATGCACTCGATTACCTCGTTGTCGATCTGCCGCCTGGCACTGGAGACATTCAGCTCACCCTGTCACAGAAAGTCCCGCTCACCGGTGCCGTCATCGTCACCACTCCGCAGGACATCGCCCTGATAGATGCTCGCAAAGGGCTGAAAATGTTCGAAAAGGTTGGCGTACCCATCCTGGGCATCGTCGAGAACATGGCCATGCACGTCTGCTCGAATTGCGGTCATATCGAGCCGATCTTTGGCGAGGGGGGCGGCAGCAAGATGGGGGGGGACTATGGCATCGAATTGCTTGGCCAGCTGCCACTGGATCTGATGATTCGTCGCGATGCGGATTCCGGCACACCCACCGTTGCCGCGAATCCAGATAGCCCGATTGCAGAAATCTATAAGCAAATCGCCAGGCGGGTCGCTGTGAAGGTCGGGGAAAGGGCTCAGGACCATAGCAACAAGTTCCCCAAAATTGTCATCCAGAATAATTAAGAACTTTATGGCCCTTTTCCGGCCAGCCACAGCCCGGCCGTGATGGCATTTTGCCTCCGGATTACGCTTTGCCGGATCGGGCCAACCGCCGAACACCACCCGAACAACCGATCAACATAGTAGAAAGGGGTACGCCGTGTCTGACGTGAAGTTTTCCAATAACTATCGCGATCTTTGTCGCAGGGAAGGTGTGGACGCGGGTTTTCAGTTCGAGTTTTACTGTGAACGCTGCCAGGATACCTGGCGTACGCCGTTCTCGGCTTATCGTAAAGGCCAGGTTTCAGGATGGCTGGGGCGTGCCGCCGGCATATTTGGCGGCGTACTGGGAGATGCAGGCCGTGCGGCGGATGGCTTTGCCGATGCCGGGTTTGGCGAAGCCCGTGACGAGGCCTTCAAGGAAGCCATCGAATCCGCCAAGCAGCATTTTCATCGCTGCGCCAAGTGCTATCAATATGTGTGTGACCCTTGTTGGGACACCAGCAAAGGGCTCTGCCGCAATTGCGCACCAGACGCCAAGGTTCACGGCGAAGCTGCCAAGGCGCAGGGACTGGTTCAAGCGGTTGAAGAAGCCGCCCACGCAGAAGGCCGCAATCGTGCGGGCAGTGTAGACGTCAAGGCCGACAAACAGCTGGTATGTCCCGCATGTGGCACCGAAACCCACGGCGCCAAGTTCTGCCCGGGCTGTGGAGCCAAACTGGCTGCTCAAGCATTCTGCAGAGATTGCGGCGCGCAGCTGGCTCCGGGCGCAAAATTCTGTGGTGACTGTGGCAGCAAGGCTTCCGATAACTAGGCTCTGGTGACGTTCTGTTTCCAGTCACACCGCGCAGAATCCGAACCATCACTTTCACGAGGGGGTAACGCGGTTCCCCTTCGATTCATTCCATAAAAATCAGAACCGCAAGAAAGAAGCATTGAAATGAGTATCAAGTCCGACAAGTGGATCCGCCGTATGGCACTGGAACACGGCATGATCGAGCCCTTCGAGCCGAATCAGGTCAAGGAAGCCAATGGCGAGCGCATCGTGTCTTATGGCACGTCCAGCTATGGCTACGACATCCGCTGTGCCGATGAATTCAAGCTGTTCACCAATCTCAACTCCACCGTTGTCGACCCGAAGAATTTCGACGAGCAAAGCTTTGTAGACGTCTCCGGCAAGGGCTACTGCATCATTCCGCCCAACTCGTTTGCCTTGGCCCGAACCGTCGAATACTTCCGCATTCCGCGCAATGTACTCACAATTTGTCTGGGCAAATCGACCTACGCCCGCTGCGGCATCATCGTCAACGTGACCCCGTTCGAACCAGAATGGGAAGGCTATGTCACCCTGGAGTTTTCCAATACCACACCGCTGCCCGCCAAAATCTATGCGGGTGAAGGCTGCGCGCAGGTATTGTTCTTCGAAGCCGACGCCGACGATATCTGCGAAACCTCTTATCGGGATCGTGCCGGTAAATATCAAGGACAGGTTGGCGTCACCCTACCCAAAACTTGATCGAACTAAAACTTGATCGAACTCTGGCCCGGCCGAATCCCGTCAAGACCGGGCCAAACCGTCCTGCGTTTTACCCCCTCGCCTGCAAATTATTTTCTTGCCTGCCCTGCCCGGCATCCGCAAAACAAACTTCTGAATTTCTTACACATTGCTGAATCAGCATGACTAACCGTCTGGCGGATTGCTTGGTCAGACGCTTGACAGCGGCATGTCCGAAACGTATGTTTCAAACAATCGTTTGATCGAAACGATGACGACCTGCAACCGCATGTCGTGTTTATTGTTGAGTCAGGAGTCCACGAGGATATGAGTGAAGCCACGCACGCCAAGGTCGCAGATGCCAGACAGCTCGACACGGCAACGCGGATTCTCGATGCGGCAGAGGCCTTGTTCGTCGAACATGGCTTTGAAGCTACCTCCATGCGCATGATCACTCAGCGCGCAGAAGTTAACCTCGCTGCAGTCAACTACCACTTCGGCTCCAAAGACGCTTTGTTTCAAGGCGTATTTACCCGACGGCTCACCCCGCTTACTCAGCTGGCAATTGCCAATCTTGAAAAGCTGGAACGCGATAGCGGCAATCAGGTTCCGTCTGTCGATTCGATCATCAGTGTCTTTATGGATGCAGCGCTCGAAGTCAGCCGCGATCCGAAACGCGGTGGCGTGATCTTCGTCAGGCTTCTGTCGCGCACATTCATCGAACCTCACCCGGTTCTGCGCGAAACCCTGCCAAGACACTACGCCGAGTTGGTCGGAAGGTTTACCGCTTCTCTGGCCCGGGCACTTCCTCATTTGAATGAGGTAGAGCTGCAGTGGCGCATTCACTTTGCCTTCAGCGCAATGTTCAACGCGTTTGCCGGCAACAACATTCTGCGCCTGTTCATTCCCAAGAACGCAGTCAATGCCAAAGACCCGCAGATGGTTGCTACCTACCTTGTCCCTTTCATCGTATCCGGCCTGACTGCGCCTCCCGTCAATGTCGGTCGGTCCGCCATGTAAGCGGATAGGTCTGTTGTTTGATTTAAAAAGGAATCTGAAATGCTAATTGCACTCTTGGTCACCCTGCTGGCGATCCTGGTGCTCGGTTTTATCCGCGCACCGCTTATCGTCTGGACGATTGGTGCCGTTGCGGCTGCCGGTGCGGCCTCCTACCAATGCGGCTCTTATATTGCACTTGGCGTCGTGCTGGCGCTGGGCGTACTGCTCAACGTTAAACCCATTCGGCGCGCCATCCTCACCGGTCCGATCTTCGGGATTTTCCGCAAGATCACCCCTGCCATGTCTCAAACCGAACAGGAAGCCATCAACGCCGGGACAGTCTGGTGGGATCGCGACCTGTTTTCCGGTGCGCCCGACTACAAGCGCCTGCATGACATCCCTGCACCCAAGCTCAGTGCGGAAGAACAGGCGTTTTACGACGGTCCAACCGAAGAGCTGTGCAAGCTGATCGACGACTGGAAAATCAACCACGAACTCAAAGACCTTCCGCCTGAAGTCTGGTCCTTCATCAAGGAAAAAGGCTTTCTTGGCATGATCATCAAGAAGCAGTATGGCGGCCTGGAGTTTTCCAACTTTGCCCACGCAAAGATCGTGACCAAGATTGCCACACGTGGTGGATCTGCGGCCGTGTCGGTGATGGTGCCAAACTCACTGGGCCCTGGTGAACTGCTGCAGCACTATGGCACCGAAGAACAGAAGAACTACTACCTGCCGCGCTTGGCGATTGGCAAGGAAATTCCCTGCTTTGCACTGACCAGCCCACAGGCTGGGTCGGACGCTGGCGGTATTCCCGATTTCGGCATCGTCTGTCGTGGTAGTTACACCGACCCGCGCACCGGCCAACGCCATGAAAATGTGCTGGGGATGCGTGTGACCTGGGAAAAGCGCTACATCACCCTGGGTCCGATCGCGACAATTCTCGGCCTGGCTTTCAAGCTGTACGACCCAGACCATCTACTCGGCGACAAGGAAGAAGTGGGTATCACCTGCGCCCTGATCCCGACCGAGCATGAAGGTGTCCAGATCGGCCGTCGTCACTACCCATCTGGTGGTGTGTTCCAGAATGGTCCGAACTGGGGCAAGGACGTATTCATTCCGATGGATTGGATCATCGGTGGCCAAGCTTACGTTGGCCAAGGCTGGCGGATGCTGGTGGAGTGTCTGTCCGTAGGTCGCTGCATCTCGCTGCCAGCAATGTCGGTTGCCAGTGGTCAGCTCGCCTCATTCACAACGGGTGCCTATGCCCGTATCCGTGATCAGTTCGGCTTGTCGATTGGTCGCTTTGAAGGCGTGGACGAAGCAATCGCCCGCATTGGCGGCTTCACTTATCAGATGGATGCCGCGCAGCGCCTGGCCTTGAGCGGCCTTGATATGGGCGAAAAGCCTTCCGTACTGTCAGGCATCCTCAAGTACCATAACACTGAGCGCATGCGTAAGACCATCAACGACGCCATGGACGTACACGGCGGCAAGGGTGTCTGCGTGGGCCCTCGCAACTACCTGGCGCGTGGTTATCAGGCCATTCCCGTCGCCATCACCGTTGAAGGCGCCAACATCCTTACCCGTAGCATGATCATCTACGGCCAAGGCGCCATCCGTTGCCATCCGTACGTTCTGCGGGAAATGCGGGCTGCCATGAACAAGGACCTGAAGGATTTCGATGACGCATTCGTCGGACACCTCGGGTTTGTCGGCAGCAATATGATTCGCTCACTGGTTCTGGGCCTGACCGGCTCGCTGATAGCCAGCAGTCCACGCAGCGGCCCGACAGCCGGGTACTACCGCGACATCACACGCCTGTCTTCAGCCTTTGCGCTGCTGTCAGACATGGCAATGTTCAGCCTCGGCGGCTCGCTCAAGTTCAAGGAAAAGCTGTCAGCACGTCTGGGCGACATGCTGTCCAACCTCTACATCGCCACCGCTTCGCTCAAGCGTTTTGAGGATGACGGCGCGCCGCAGGAAGATCTGCCATTGGTACGCTGGGCCGTAGAGCAAGCACTGTATGACTGCCAGCAAGCAATGGACGGTTTCCTGGCCAACCTGCCAAGTCGTCCGCTGGCCTTTGTGCTGTCCAAGGTGATTTTCCCATTGGGCCGTCGCTTCCAGCAGCCGTCAGATCACACGGGCACCCAGATCGCCCGGCTGCTGATGGAGCCAAGCGCTAGCCGCGCACGTCTGACGCAGAACGTATTTGTGCCCAAGTCCGAGTCCGATTCGGTCGGCGTTCTGGATCTCGCCCTGAAAGCCGTGATTGAAACAGAGGCTTTAGAGGGCAAGCTTCGTAAGGCACAGCGTGATGGCAAGCTGAAGGCTATACGCGCCAAGGATCGCCTTGACGAAGCGGTTGCGGCAGGCCTGCTTACCACGGCCGAACGCGACGCGGTGGTGCGGGCAAGGCAGCTCAAACGTGAAGTTGTCATGGTTGATGACTTCGATCAGGAACTCCAGTCTCATGACGCTGGCGTAGGGGTGCGCGAAGCAGTGTAGCGGGAACGTCACGCCAGGCGGGAAGCCGCGTGCAGCGTAGATCAAACACTCTAGCCTTGTGTTATGCTCGGCCAGTTTGTTTGGCGGTCTGGGAAGTGCCTCCGGACTGCATTCGAAGCATCCCGCCATCAAGCACCGCCGCAAGTTGTATAGCCCAGCGGTCGTGGGTTGGTTTGAAAGCGAGCCGGAACACCGGCCGAGCAACAACTAGATACACCCATCCCTGATTAGTAAGGAGCGATGACAAAATGAGGAAAACCCCGCTAAGCCTTTCCATCATGCTGATTGGCCTTGGCGCCGCTGTTGTTTCTGGCGGTGCAATGGCTTCTGGCTACCATTTCGGTACCCAGTCCGTCAGCTCTCAGGGGACTGCGAATGCGAGTGGTGTCGAGGCAAACGACGCAACCGTGATTTTCTCCAACCCAGCCGGCCTGAGCCACGTCAAAGGCACAACTGCCTCAGCCGTGCTCGACATCGTGATTCCTGAGGCAAGCTTCACCGACAAAGGTTCTCGTACCCTGCTCGGCAAGCCTACAGGTGGCGGCGATGGCGGCAAATTCGCCAGCACCACTGCCGTGCCGCACTTCTTCCTGTCGCACCAGATCAGCGACAAAGTGACGTTTGGCCTTGGCACATTCGTTCCGTTTGGTTCGCACACCAAATATGACGACAACTGGGTAGGTCGCTACAACGTCAAGGAAACCGATCTGAAGACGCTGGCAATCAACCCTTCGGTGGCTTTCAAGCTAACTGACAGCATTACGCTGGGTGGGGGTGTAACTGCCCAATATATTGAAGGCAAGCTGACCAAGAGCGCCGATTTCGGTTCTGGCGCCGTTGCAGCACTGGCCCGCGCCGGCCAGATCAGCGCCGCGCAAGCCGCCGCACTGACACCCGTCATGTCTGGCAACCCGACCTATGACGGCAGCGTTGTCGTGAAGGGGGATGACTGGGGCTACGGCTACAACCTCGGCCTGATGTTTGAACTCGATGCTGGTACTCGCTTCGGCATCGCCTACCGCTCTGCCATCAAGCACGAGCTGGCTGGTACCGCTGACTGGACCGTTCCGCAATCCCTGGCCACTAGCCCTCTGGGGGCTGCAGGCGCATTGGTTCTGGCCGATCTGAATGGCCGCTATGTTGATAGCGGTGCATCGCTCAACATTGATACACCAGAATCATTCTCCATCTCCGCCTATAAGCAGATTGGTGACAAAGCAGCGCTGATGGCCGACATCACCCGCACACGCCATTCCCGCTTCAAGGAATTGAGAATCGACTTCCATTCGACCCTGGCGGATTCAAACACCCCGGAAAACTGGAGTGACACCACCAAGGTATCGTTTGGCGGAACCTATCGCTTGTCCGACGCTCTATTGTTGCGTGCCGGTATTTCGTACGACCGCTCGCCAGTCACCGATCAGAATCGCACGCCGTCGATTCCTGACAACGACCGCAAGTGGTTCTCGCTGGGCGGAAACTGGGCAATCAATAAAGACAGTTCGCTCGACTTCGCCTACTCTTTTGTCAAGCTCAACAAATCGACGATCAACACCTTCGACAACGGTGGTGTGACCGACAAAGATGGCAAGCCGACTTGCGATTCAACCCGTAACACCTCCAGCTGCGCGACCATCGTCGGTGAATACGACGTCAAGTCGAGCATCATTGGAATTCAGTACAACTATCGCTTCTGATAGCCGTTTTGCTGGCGCGACAACACGAGCTGCCGCGCCAGCAGTTTTGAAACCCGCTCGTAACGGATGCTCGGAAAATTCAGCTTGCATGCACTTTTAAAGCAAGCGCTTGGCAGAAAGCTGGATTTTGCGAGCCTCCGACTCACTCAGACTTCGAGGAAGACCATGTCTCAAAGCACGATGTCTCATAACAAGTTCGTCGTCCGTAAGGTGGCGGTGCTTGGCGCCGGTGTCATGGGCGCTCAAATCGCCGCACACCTCGCCAACGCTAATGTCGAAGCGATTCTGTTCGACCTTCCGGCCAAGGAGGGCAACCCGAACGGCATCGTGCTGCGGGCGATTGAAAACCTCAAGAAACAGAATCCGTCCCCAGTTGGCGTCCGGTCCCGTGCCGAGGCCATCAAACCTGCCAATTACGACCAGCACCTGCACTTGCTGAAAGACTGCGATCTGGTAATCGAAGCCATTGCCGAACGCATGGACTGGAAGTTGGGTCTGTACGAGAAAGTTGCGCCGCATCTGGGCGAGAAGACGATTTTCGCGACCAATACATCCGGCCTCAGCATCAACAAGCTAGCCGAAGGTTGCCCGGCCAGCATGCGCCCCCGCTTTTGCGGTATCCACTTCTTCAACCCGCCGCGCTATATGCATCTGGTTGAAATCATCCCTTGTGTGACCTCTGATGCCGAGATGCTGGATCAGCTCGAAGGCTTCCTGGTCACGACACTGGGCAAGGGTGTTGTCCGCGCCAAGGACACCCCCAACTTTGTTGCCAACCGCATTGGGGTGTTCTCGATGCTGGCTGCCATTCACAACGCAGCCAAGTTCGGCATCCGTTTTGATGTGGTTGACGACTTGACCGGCCCGCGCCTCGGTCGGCCCAAATCTGCCACCTTCCGCACTGCAGACGTCGTTGGCCTGGACACCTTCGCTCATGTGGTCAAAACCATGCAGGACACCCTGCCAAACGATCCTTGGCATGCCGAGCTGTTCAAGTCACCCGAGTGGCTGACCAAGCTGATTGAGGCCGGTGCGCTGGGCGCCAAGACCAAGGTCGGTATCTACAAGAAGGAAGGCAAGACCAAACTGGTCCTTGATCCGGCCGCCGGCAACTACGTTGAAGCCAACAAGAAGGGCGATGACGCGGTCAAGGAGCTGATGAAGATCAAAGACCCGGCCAAGCGTTTTGCCAAGCTGCGCGAGTCCAAGAATGCAGAAGCCCAGTTCCTGTGGGCCTGCTTCCGTGATGTCTGGCATTACATTGCCTACCACCTGTCGGATATTGCCGATAACGCCCGCGATGTGGATCTAGCAATCCGCTGGGGCTTTGGCTGGTCGGAAGGCCCATTCGAAACCTGGCAAGCCGCTGGCTGGCAGCAGATTGCGGAATGGGTCAAGGAAGACATCGCCGCGGGCAAGGGCATTGTCAATGCCGAATTGCCGGCATGGGTGTTTGATGGCCGTACCGGCGTTCACGCACCGGAAGGCTCTTACAGTGCCAGCGGCAACAAGCTGGTTGGCCGTTCCCAGCTCGATATATACAAGCGCCAGCTGTTCCCTGCCCGTCTGGTTGGCGAAGCAGCGCCCGTCTATGGCGAAACCGTATTCGAAAACGATGGTGTACGCGCCTGGACCACTGGCGACGAGCTGCTGGTTGTTTCGTTCAAGTCCAAGGCTCACTCAATCGGCCCAGCGGTACTCGAAGGCGTCAACAAGGCCATTGACCTTGCAGAAGCCCAGTACAAGGGCCTGGTGATGTGGCATACCGAAGAGCCGTGGTCGGTAGGTGCTGATCTGTCCTCGATGCTGCCCGCCTTCATGCAGCAGGACTGGGCCTCGATCGAGTCGATGATCAAGTCCTTCCAGGACACCTCGATGCGCATCCGCTACAGCCAGATTCCGGTTGTAGCCGCCACACAGGGCTACGCATTCGGTGGGGGTTGCGAGTTCCTGATGCACTGTGATCGCGTGGTTTCCCATCTCGAAACCTATATCGGCCTGGTTGAAGTGGGTGTCGGCCTGTTGCCGGGTGGTGGTGGCTGCAAGGAATTTGCGCTGCGGGCCGCGCAAGAGCAGAAGGGTGACCTGTTCGCCGCGCTCAAGGACTACTACATGGCCATCGCGACTGCCAAGGTTGGCACCAGCGCCATGGAAGGCCAGGAGATTGGCTATCTGCGCAAGTCGGACCTTGTGGTATTCAACCAGTACGAACTTCTGCACGTTGCCAAGCAACAAGCCTTGGCAATGGCCGAGTCCGGCTATCGCCCACCGCTGCGCGTTACCGGCTTTGCCGTAGCCGGCCGCACCGGTCGTGCCTCGATCCGTGGCCAGCTGACCAATATGAAGGAAGGTGGCTTCATCAGCGAGCACGACTACTTCATCTCCGACCTGATTGCTGAAGTCATGACCGGTGGTGACGTCGAAGCCGGTACGCTGGTTGACGAGCAGTGGCTGCTCGAAATTGAGCGCCGCAACTTCCTGACCTTGCTGAAGAACCCCAAGACCCAGGAACGTATTGCCTACATGCTGCAATACAACAAGCCACTGAGAAACTAAACACGCAGGACATCCGTTGCAGTCGGTGGCCACCGTGCCCGACCGCAACGGTTTGAACCTCCGGCCTTCTGCCGTCAGGAAGGCTGACCGGTCGGGGAAACGACCCCCGACCACCCCTCGAGACGAGGGATGAGCGTACCGATTTGGAGAATCCGAAATGACCAAGCAAGTACAAGAAGCGTATATCGTTGCCGCCACGCGCACCCCGGTCGGCAAAGCCCCGCGCGGAATGATGAAGCATGTGCGCCCAGACGACATGCTGGCACATGTCATCCGCTCTGCCATGGCCCAAGTGCCATCGCTGGACCCTGCCAGCGTGGAAGATGCCGTTGTCGGCTGTGCCTTCCCCGAAGGCGAACAAGGGCTGAACTTTGCCCGTATCGGCGTTCTGCTGGCTGGCCTGCCCAATACTGTTGGTGGCATTACCATCAACCGCTACTGCTCGTCCGGCATAAACGCCGTACAGATGGCTGCAGACCGCATCCGTATGGGTGAGGCTGATGTAATGATCGCTGCAGGTGCAGAGTCGATGTCGATGGTGCCGATGATGGGTAACAAGATTGCCCTCAACCCCGACATTTTCTCCAGGGATGAAAACGTCGGCATTGCCTATGGCATGGGCCTGACCGCCGAAAAAGTAGCCGAACAATGGAAAGTCAGCCGCGAAGATCAGGACGCCTTTGCCGTTGAGTCCCATCGCCGTGCCATTGCCGCAATCGAGTCTGGTGAATTCCGCGACGAAATCAGCCCGCTCAAGGTGCAATATCGCACCCCGAATCTGGCGACCGGTGAAGTCGATATCCTCGAAAAGCTGCTCGACACCGATGAAGGCCCACGCCGTGATACCACACCAGAAGGTCTGGCCAAGCTGAAAACTGTTTTTGCGGCCAAAGGTTCGGTCACTGCCGGTAACAGCTCGCAGATGTCGGATGGCGCAGGTGCCGTCATTCTGGTCTCTGAGAAGGCCCTGAAGCAGTATGGCCTGACGCCGCTGGCGCGTTATGTCACTTTCGCCGTCAAGGGCGTGCCGCCCGCCATCATGGGGATCGGCCCGAAGGAAGCCATCCCTGCCGCTTTGCGCCAGGCCGGACTGACACTCGACGATATCGGCTGGATGGAACTGAACGAAGCGTTTGCTGCTCAAGCCTTGGCCGTCATTCGTGACCTGGGTCTTGATACCAGCCGCGTCAATCCGCTGGGCGGCGCTATTGCTCTGGGCCACCCATTGGGCGCAACCGGCGCAATCCGCGCCGCTACCGTGGTTCATGGCATGCGTCGCCGTGGCATGGCCGGCAAGTACGGCATGGTCACCATGTGTATCGGTACCGGTATGGGTGCCGCCGGGATCATCCAGGCCCTGTAACAAGAAAAGCCGGCGTTTGTGACGCCGGCTTTTTTCTTGGCACGTCGCAAAACACCCGGCCTTTACTCTGCAAAAAATTTCCCCGCATAAACAAAGCTTAAGCGATTGGCACAAGCATCTATGCCGTAAACCGTACCTGCGATGAAAATTCGCTATCCGCTTCGTTGTGCAATGAAAAGGCCGCTTTTTGCGTCAATTGCTGTAACAATTTCACTGCATTCGACTATCATAGCTCGGCGCCGTCAGCGCTCGGCGTGGTGGTTTCGCCTCCCCTGACAAACCGGGATCCGGTTTTCAGGGCTGCATAAAACGCCCAAGCCCAATAGGCGTTGCCACGTTTCAAATGGCCAGATAAGGAGAATATTGTGCGCAAACTGCTTGTTGCTGCCTGCCTCGCCACGGCGAGCCTTTCCGCTGCAGCTTTGGAGTTGCAGGGAGTCAAACTCGAAGACGCTACCAAGTTAGCCAACACCGAGCTGGTATTGAATGGCGCAGGCTTGCGGACCAAGTTCGGCATTGCCAAGGTATACGTGGCCGCGCTGTACTTGCCCCAGAAGAACGCCAATGCCGACGCAATCATCAACGCCAATACCCCGCGCCGGATCGTCCTATCCATGCTGCGCGATGTCGAGTCGGAAAAGCTGCATGACTCCCTGATGGATGGCCTCAAGGACAACACCAGCGAATCAGAACTCGCAGCCCTGCAACCGAAAATCCGCGAAATGAACGCCATTTTCTCTTCGGTTAAGGAAGTCAACAAAGGGGATGTGGTGACGCTGGATTTCCTGCCTGGCAAAGGCACCCAGATTTCACTGAAGGGCCAGCTCAAAGACGTTATCGGTGGCGATGACTTTGCGAAAGCCATGCTCAAAATCTGGCTTGGCAAGAATGCCGTCAGCAATGACCTGAAAGCCGGCTTGCTGGGCAGCAAATAAGCCACAGCAGCCACATTGAAAAAGAGCGGACACAAGGTCCGCTCTTTTTGTTTGTCAGTACACATTGCGCGCTGACAGAGGCCTGCTTACTGCCCTATTTCGCTTCGGTATCGCGCAGCCAGATCTGACTGCGGCCCAGCAGGGAGAAGCCTAGAAAACCCCTGACCTTCAGCTTGCTACCGCCCTCGATCACTTCCATCTTGGCGCTATAAACACTGCCATTATCCGGATCAAGGATCTCGCCGCCGGCCCAACTCTCACCATTCTTTTTCATCCCCCACAGAAACACCATCCCGATCACAGGCTTATCCTTGCGATCCCCCTTGCACTTATCGCAGACGGGGTTATCGGGCTCACCGGGTTTGGGGTAGTTTTTAAGGATCTTGCCCTTGATCTCACCCGCTTCTTCATAGATCTGCACCAAGCCACGAGGCTTGCCGGTGTTATCGTCAATAGTCTTCCAGTTACCGATCGGGGATGGGGATTCGGCGGCCCAGGCCGAGGAACAGAGCAGACCTGCAAGAAGGGTGGCTGCCAAAGGTAAAGCACGCATCAGTTGTCTCCGGTTTGATTTTTGCGAAAGCAGCAGATTACAAAGCAAGCGCTCGCCATGCAATCCATCAATCCACCGGGTTCAAGGCAAGTAGTCTACGAGCAAGCCAGTCGCTCGCCTTAATCGCTGGGACAGCAAGCGGCCAAGCCGTAGCATGATCTTCAGGGCAATGCCAGGGCGGTCCCGACACAAAGCCTGAAATGCGTCGCGAGACAGGATGGCAATCACCGAGTCCGTTGCGGCGGTTACTGTGGCCGAGCGCGGCTCGCCGTCCAGAATGGCCATCTCTCCAAACATTTTGCCAACCGACATGCTGTAAACCGGCTTGCCGGTGTTTTCGTCATTCCGCTTGGAAACGGTCAACCGGCCGTCCAGCACCACCCCCATATATGAGGCCGGATCCCCCTCACGGAACAGGACCGTGCCAGCCGGTAGCTGATAGGCCTTGATCACGCCGGCAAAGTAGTTCATTTCCTGCTTATCCAAATCCGCCAGGGCCTCGGCAATGTCGAGCTTCTCCCGCGCTGCCTTGTCGCGCAGCAGATCAAAGACATCCACCTTCATAGTCTTGAGTGAGTGATCCTGCAGCATGGCACAGCCCTCTGGCTCGGCTATCTACCAAGTATAGTTCGTCCCATCAGGCCGTCCCTGCCCGATTTATACTGGAGTTTTGGTTCAGGTTTTACAGACATTTCATGTTGTCTTTCATCGACACCCACTGCCATCTGGATGCGCCAGAGTTCACTGCCGACCGCGACGCCGTGGTAGCGCGCGCCCAGGCAGCCGGCGTACAGACACTGGTGGTTCCGGCCATCACTGCTGGCACGCTCGATTTGACCTTGGCAATGCGGCGTGCCTATGGCTGTCCCCTTGCGCTGGGCCTGCATCCTATCTACGTCGACCAGCACGATACTGCTGCACTCACAACGCTCAGAGCCAGGGTCGAACAGGAAATGCCCGTGGCGATTGGAGAAATCGGCCTGGACTTCTTTGTGGATGGGCTGGATCGAGAGCGTCAGCTGGAGGTCTTTCGTGCCCAGCTCAAGCTGGCACTGGAATTCGACTTGCCAGTATTGCTGCATGTGCGACGCGCACAGGATGAGGTACTGCGCGAGCTGCGTCGCTATCGGCCTCGTGCCGGCATTGCCCACGCCTTCAACGGCAGCCGGCAGCAGGCCGATGCCTTTATCAAACTCGGCTTCAAGCTGGGATTCGGTGGCGCCATGACCTTCGAGCGAGCCTTGAATTTGCGCCGTCACGCCGTTGAGCTGCCGCTGGAGAGCATCGTGCTTGAAACCGACGCGCCTGACATCTCTCCGGAATGGGCCTACAAGCAGCGCAACGAGCCGGCCTACCTGCCCCGGATTGCCACGGTACTCGCCGAGCTACGCCAGATCGACATCGCCACCGTTGCCGCCCAGACCAGCGAGAATGCGCGCCAAGTATTGGGTCCCGTGGCTATCACGAAACCGATGGCCGCATCCCTGCCGCAGTGAGTTCATCCGCTGCGCTTTCAGAAAGGAAATCCCGATGCCCGCGATACTCTCGCCCCAGCGTATCCAGGATCTGACTCAGATCGAGCAACGGCAATTTGCACTGGCCCGCCCCCAGTCCCAGGCTTTGTCGGTTGAGGCCAGCGAGCACATGCTGTACGGCGTCCCGCTGCATTGGATGCGTGACTGGCCACTACCTTTCACCCTGTTTATCGACCAGGCACAAGGAGCACACCTGACTGACGTCGATGGCCACCGCTACGTTGACTTCTGCCTTGGCGATACTGGTGCGATGTTTGGCCATGCCCCGCCAGCGCTGGCCGACGCACTCGCCTCGCAGGTCGCTCTTGGCATGACCGCCATGCTGCCATCCGAAGACGCCGTCGAGGCCAGCCGCTTGCTGAGCGCCCGCTTCAATTTGCCTTTCTGGCAATTCACCCTGAGCGCCAGTGATGCCAACCGCTTTGTCCTGCGCTGGGCCAGAGCCATTACCGGGCGGCGCAAAGTGCTGGTATTCGACGGTTGCTATCACGGCACCGTCGATGACACGCTGGTTGACTACGACCAAGGCCAGACGCACTGGCGCGCCAGCCTGCTCGGCACAACCCATGCCCGGCCAGTCGATACCGTCGCCGTCGAATTCAACGACCTCGCAGCGCTGGAGGCAGCGCTGCGCAGTGGCGAGGTTGCCTGCGTGCTGGCAGAGCCGGTCATGACCAATGTCGGCATGGTCCTGCCGCAACCTGGCTTCTGGGAAGCGGCCAACACCCTGATCCGCCAGCATGGCAGCCTGCTGGTCATGGATGAAACCCATACCCTCAGCACCGGGCCGTCCGGTTATTGCGGTGAACATCGCCTGCAGCCGGATATGCTGGTGATCGGCAAGGCGATTGGCGGCGGCCTGCCCTGTGCGGTCTACGGCTTCAGCGCGAGCGTTGCCAGCCGCATGCAGAACGCCAAAGACCATGCCCCGGACGGCCACTCCGGGATAGGTACTACCTTGAGCGCCAACCTGCTGACGACGCGTGCCATCCGCACTACGCTTGAAAGCCTGATGACGACAGCAGCTTACGCCCACATGGGCCAGCAGGCCGAATCGCTGGCACGAGGACTGGAAGCACACATTACCCGCCATGACCTGCCCTGGTGCGTCACCCGGATTGGCGCACGGTGCGAATTCCAGTTCTGCAGCGTACAACCCCGCACCGGCCAAGAAGCCCGAGCGGCGATGAATGATGCACTCGAAGCGCTGATCCACCTCTATCTACTCAATCGCGGTGTCCTGATCACGCCATTCCACAATATGCTGTTGGTCAGCCCGCATACCCGGCCGGACGATGTCTCTCGCCTGCTGGCGGCCTTTGGCGACTGCCTGGATGCACTTTGTGCTTGACCCAACCCCTTACCCAGGCGCATAGTTCAACTTAGTTATCTAACTTAATAAAACCATGGCCCGAAGTAGTGATAAACGCGAGCGCCTGCTGGATGCCGCCCGCACCCTCTTCCATACACAAGGCTTCGCCCAGACCACGCTGGCCGATATTTCGGCGGCTTCGGGTGTGCCCTTGGGGAATGTCTATTACTACTTCAAGACCAAGGATGAGTTGGTCGAAGCCGTTGCCGCCGACCACGAAGCCCAGTTTCAGCAGTTTGTCGAAGAACTCGAAGCGGCCGAGCCCAGTCCCAAAGGCCGGTTGTTGCGCTACCTGGCAACCATTCACGAGCAGCGGGACTCCCTGAAGAGCCACGGCTGTCCGGTTGGCACCTTATGTCTTGAGTTGGCCAAAGCCGGGGCCGCAACGGCAGAGAAAGCCGATGCGGTACTTCGCCTGAAGTTTGACTGGCTGGAAGCGCAATTCCGGGCAATGGGTCGGGACGATGCCTCATTCCTGACCGAACGCCTGCTCGCTTCATTGCAAGGTTCTGCGCTGCTGGCAAACGCCTTGAATGACTGCGACATTATCTGCCGCAATCTGCATTGGTCTCGACAATGGGTTGAGGCCCTGTAGGTTCTGTAAAAGGCGCTGCAAGCTTGGCGCACCAGGATGCACTTTGCCGTATCAGACTTTCAATTGATTTTAGTTAGCTACCCAACAACAGGAGTTTCCCATGCCCATGCAGCAACTTTTATCGCCGACACCACTTGGCCCTTATACCCTCGCTAATCGTGTCGTCATGGCGCCGATGACTCGCAGCCGTGCCGGTGCCGGCAACGCGCCGCAGGCGTTTACGGCCACCTACTATGCCCAACGCGCCAACGCAGGTCTGATCATTACCGAAGCAACTCAGGTCACCCCCGAGGGGCAGCCCTATATCGCCACACCGGGCATCCATAGCAACGAACAGATTGCAGCCTGGAAACAGGTAGCCGATGCGGTGCATGCCGCGGGTGGCCGCATCTTTCTGCAACTGTGGCATGGCGGCCGTATCTCCCATCCGGACATTCAGCCCAATGGCCAGTTGCCCGTTGCGCCGTCCGCCATCCGGGCTCAGGGCCAGGTCTATACCATGAATGGCCTGCAAGAGCTGGTGACGCCCCGCGCACTGGAAACCGCAGAAATTGCCGATGTGGTCGAGCAGTATCGTCACGGCGCCGCCAACGCGCTGGCGGCCGGCTTTGATGGGGTCGAAGTTCATGCCGCCAACGGCTACCTGATCGACCAGTTCTTAAGGGATGGCAGCAATCAGCGGCATGACCAATATGGTGGCACCGTCGAAAACCGTGCGCGCTTCCTGTTTGAAGTGCTGGATGCCGTCGTTGCGGAATGGGGCGCCGAGCGTGTCGGTGTACGCCTGTCGCCGGTGGTTGGCTTTAACGATATGCGCGATAGCGCCCCACAAGCCCTGTTTGAATACGTTGCCACCAATCTGAATCGCTATGGGCTGGCCTATCTGCATGTGATTGACACTCCCTCCGATGACCCCACCCAGGCATTCAACTTTGCCGCCCTGCGCGCCCGGTATCAGGGCACCTACATTGTTGCCGGTGGCTATAGCCGGGAAACCGCCGAAGCTGCGATTGATCGTGGCTATGCCAGCCTGGTGGCCTTCGGCAAACCCTTCATTTCCAACCCCGATCTGGTAGATCGCTTCCGCCACCAGGCACCACTGGCTGACTGGGATCCCTCCAGCTTCTACGGTGGCGGCACGCAGGGATACATTGATTACCCGACCTTGCAAGGCGAGCCAGCCTGAATCTGCCAGTAATTAAGTGTGCATCCAAAGACCCGGATTTCCGGGTCTTTCTATTTGAAATCAGAGTTTACTCATCAGACAACCCTCTGCACCGCAATCATCCATTTCAGAGAATAAATTAGGAATAGAAAAGTATAAGCCCAGCCATATAACTCGACATCGAACTGCAACCTATTCAAGCCGACTCACCATAGCACAACCAAATCTTTTCTGAAGTTTGAAGTCAACGTCACTTGCTCGCCGTCTTAAGCCCTCTCCATCTCTTGTTACTATTACCGTTGAACGGCGCCAATTGCTTGTATTGGCGAAACTTCAGACAACTTCTTGAAAGCAGGCCCGGAAGATACTTGGAGTATTGCAATACAAGTCAGTTAAAATATGCAACTGCATTTCTTTCACAAGCCCTGACAAAATTTTCTTGCCTCCATTTAAACATGCTTCGCATATAGATTTTTAAATAGCCACCTATCTCTTTTAAATAAGCAGATCTTTCAAATGACTCATCCATAAAACCCGGATGCCTCTAAAGGATATCAAATGCCAACAAAACCATTTCTGCCTTCCCCCCTATTCCACGCCCTGCTTGCTGTCGGATTCAGTCTGGGCGGCCCGCTTGCTCAGGCTGCCAGTCCGCAAGTTCAAGTTGGTCTTTATCATTCCGTACACGTCGATGAGAAAGGTCAACTCTGGAAATGGGGAACGACCTTTCACCGCTGCCCGGCTATCACAACCGGCCAATGGGTTAGTGGCGCAGGGCCCGAGAGGCTGGTAGACAAGGTTTCCAACGCTGCCGCTTCGTTTACTAATACTTATGCCATTCGCGAAGATGGTAGCTTGGGCTATTTCTATCTAAGTTCAGAGAACCTGTTCACCCCCATCGAAGGTACCTATCGCAGCGTTTCCGGTGCATTCAGTCATTGGGCCGGCGTGCGCACCGACGGCACGATATGGAGTGAAGGCAACAACGAGTCAGGCCAGCTAGGTAATGGCACCACCACCTCCAGCAGCGGCATCGCTCAAGCCAGTGGTAGCGGCTATACACAGGTTTCCCGAGGGGCCAACCACGTGCTCGCACTCAAACAGGACGGCAGCGCCTGGGCCTGGGGCAGCAATGAAAAAGGGGAGCTGGGGTTGGGTACCATGCCGAACCCATCCTCTCTGCCCAGCAGCATTCCAGGTCGTTATGCCGCCGTTGCAGCGGGTGACGCCACCAGCTATCTGATTGATACCAATGGCAAGTTATGGGCTGTTGGAAATAACGCGGAAGGCTATCTGGGTCTTGGGCACAAGCAGGCAGTCATCACACCGACGCTGATTGGTAGTGGTTATCAAGCGGTTTATCCCGGCGCCACCCATACACTGGCACTCAAAGCCGACGGCTCACTCTGGGCCTGGGGGAGCAATACGGCAGGTCAGCTGGGGTTGGGACATACCGATGCACAGCTGACCCCCGTCAAAGTGGGTGATGGCTACGTCACAGCAGGTGTCGGCAATGGGGTGTCCGTTGCGGTTAAGTCAGATGGTAGTGTCTGGGCCTGGGGAAGCAACCAATGCGGTGAGCTCGGTACAGCCTCCAAAAATCCCAAAATGGAAACCAGCCCGGTACTCGTTCCCATCCCCCAGACAGCCGCCGTCAGCCCAAGCGGAGATGCCAAGGACTTTTCACTATCAGTCCTGCTGCCGCGATGGTCACAGGATACCAACCAGCCGGTGAAGGTCTACATTGCAGCGTTTCTGCCGGATGGCGGGATTCTGATGCGTGAGGGCAAGCAGTGGGTGCCGTTCCGCAAGCCTATCCCCATCGCCTTTGACGAACCCGCTTCATACGACAGCATCAAGATTTCCGTGCTGGAACATATGGACGTCAGCCAGGTTCCTCGGGGCACTCGCATTGCCGTTGGCTATGGTCAGACTGAACAGGATATGCTCAACGGCAAATACCAGTTTGTGCACACGCTGCGCTAGGCTCTCGTTTTCAAATCGCCAGCCCTGCCGAGGGCTGGCGTTAACCAATTTGCCATGCATGATAGAAGCTGACTCCCCCTTCCCCACCTTACATACCCCGCGCCTGCATTTGCGCGAGATGATTGAGAGCGACGCCGAAACGCTTCTTGCCATTCATGGCGACACGGAAACCATGCAATGGTTTGGCACCGACCCGCTCACCGAGCTGGCACAAGCGCAAAAGCTGGTGCAGACATTTGCCGGCTGGCGCAAGCTGCCGAACCCCGGCACTCGCTGGGGAATCGAGGATGTCGTCAGGGGGCAGCTGCTGGGTAGCTGTGGTTTGTTCAAGTGGGATAAAGGCTGGCGCTGCTGCAGTCTGGGCTATGAGCTGGCACGCAACGCCCAAGGCAAGGGATATATGCGTGAGGCACTGATCGCAATCCTCGACTGGGGCTTTCACAACATGGCGCTCAACCGGATTCAAGCCCAGGTTCACCCCGAAAACATCGCCTCGATCAAACTATTGGGCATCCTGGGCTTTGCCGAAGAAGGCCGGTTGCGCGAAGCTGGCTACTGGAACGGCCGCTATCACGACCTGCTGCAGTTTGGCTTGCTGGCAAGGGATTTCACCGGCTAGCACACTGACCTTCGGCCACGCTGGCAAACAGCACCATCCCTCCCTATCCTGAAGACTGTCGGCTTGTGCTCATGCACTGTCTGCCCAGACTCGCACACCGATACGTCAATTTCCGTTATCCAAGGTCTGTTGATATTTTGTTTCCGGTCGCGCCATACCCCACAACTCGGCCTGGCATAGCCGGAAACAAAACATCTGCAGCGCCAAATGAAGTCATGTCACCCGGCAGGCTTTTAGGCTCTGTTGACGTTTTGTTTCCGGAAATAAAATGTCAACAGAGCCAAAAACAAAAACACCGGGCCATACGGGCTACACCGAGGTCTGGATCGGAAAGGATATCAGCCATGAAGGAAGCCACCGCCGAGGAATCTGAAAGCGCTGTCAGCCCGGATAGACAGGCGCTGCATGTGGCAGCGCAGACGGCCATGCTGTTCGATGGCATGCCGGGATTTGCCTATGTGGTGAAAGATGCGGCAGGTCGCTATGTGGCGTTCAACCAATCGATTCTGCAGCGGGTCAAGGCACGCTGGCCAGATGACATACGTGGTCTGACGGCCGCCCAGATCTGGCCAGAGGCATTGGCGCAGCGCTATGTGGCGCAGGATCGCTGGCTGCTGGCACGCAGACTGCCCATCATCGACCAGATTGACCCCATCCTATACAACCACGGCGAAACCGGCTGGTGTAAAACCTGCAAGTACCCCTTGCTTGATCGTGATGGCCAGATGCTGGGCATTCTTTGCCTGTCACACGACCTGCCCGACGCCTCCCGACACGGCTTGATCACCCATCAACTGGCGGGTGTACTAGACCGGATCTCGATGCATTTTGATGAGAAGCTGCAGATTGCCGATCTGGCAAGCCAGGCGGGTCTGGGGCTTGAACAATTTGCGTTGCGCGTGCGCAAGATTTTTGGCATCAGCCCCGCCGAGCTGATCCTGCGCAACCGTATCCGCTCGGCGTGTGCCTTGCTGCGCCGGGGTGACGACACACTGAGCGATATTGCCCAGCAGTGCGGGTTTTACGACCACAGCCAGTTCAGCCGCCAGTTTCGCCGGATGATCGGCGTCAACCCTTCGCACTATCGCAAATGGTTGCAGACCCAGTCCGAACCGACCTGGGTCTCGTGGGAACCGCGCTGGCCAAACTAGGTTCTGTTGACGCTCACTTGGGGAATGTGTACTTCAAGGTATAGGCACCGCTTCCCGAACTGGCCCTGATCTTCGCGTAGTAATAGCCGGGGCTGCCGTTGTACTGCAGGGTCTCATTGGCACCAGGGCCGGTTGCCTGCGCAACGAGCGCCCAAGCTGAACCATTCCACCGATACAGATAAAGGTTGAAGTCTGCCGAGGCAGGCCCCGTCAGCTGCAGGGTGAACTGCCCGCCGCTATTGCTGCGATAACTGGTGCCATTCGGAATATTCACGCTCTGGCCGACGCTCAGACTGCCATTGACTGTGACGGGGCCATTGTTGCTGCCGCCGCCCGAGTAAGCATCGAACACGGCTGCCGCCCGGCGTTCGTTAACGGCATGCCAGGGCTGTCCCAACGCCCGCATGCGGGAATTTTCAGTTGGCCGGTATTTGCCAGTCTTGCAGTATTGGCCACCGGCAAACAGTCCGACCGTGCCATTGGCGTAGGTACCGGTTGGCGTCGGCACGGGCGTTGACGCATCAATCAGACTGCCCCACTTGATGCTGGCACGATTGGTCTGCATCGTTACATTGGCTTGTGCGGGTTCCTGGCTGGTATCACAGGTGCCATAGTCATATTCATCAGCCAATTTGAATGCAGTATGGCCAATTTCATGCAAGGCCAGCTCGGTTGCAGAGGGGTGCATGGTCATGGTGGCGATATTGCCGCCAGCCCCCCCATAACGGGTCGAATTGGCAATCACCACAATCACATCCCGCGCATCTGCAGCCAAGACCGGGCTGATTGCGCCGTATACCAAGTCCTCGTCGGCACAAACCAGCCGATCAAGCCCATAGCAGCTGATCTGCACCCCCAGTGCGGTGTTCTTGTAGATATTCTTGTCGGGCTCATCCACACCCGACTCGGCGCTGACGACATCCACCCGGCGGATGTTCATCTGATTCTTGTGCGCAGCAAACAGGGGGTCGGCCAACAGGCCATCTGTCACGCGCTGGGCATCTGCAGCCCACTTGGTCATCTCGGCACCGGTATAGCCATCTCCGATCAACACGATATCCATCCGCTGTGCAGCCGGGCCACTCACGTGCAGATCGGTTGCCGTCGCGGCGAAGCTACCCTCGCTGATATGTTTGCGCTGCAAGGCGGCATCCAGTGTTTGCCTGTCGAAAACCCGCCCACCCTCGGCAAAACCGTTGCCATTGGCGTGCCTGGGGACAACCACCACGCTGTCGAGTCCTGCCGGATTCGGCACACTCACTTCGAAATAAGCTCTGGGGCGGAGAATATCGCGGACAAATTCGATCTGCCCGGACTGCAGACTGAAGCCTTCTGCATGCAACCGGCCAGGATTATCTACTGGCAGCTCGAACAGGGTATGCCCCTGGGCATCGCGACCAACCAGCAGCAAATAATCCTGCCCGGCCGTGGTCAACCCCGGCTGGTGGCGAAACGAGCCGGACTGTGCGCCCAACAAAGTGAAATCCTTGCTGCCCGCAACGGTACTTTGCTCCATGCGCAGCAGCAGGCTGTCAGCAAAAACGGGAAGGGAAGTGGCCAGCGTCCCGGCCAAGGCAATCGAAAAGACCCGCTTCATCGTATGACCTCCTGATCCGACAGACGGCTCGGCCCATGCCGAGCCTGCCATCCATCATGGCCAATTGAAGATCAATGCGATTGTATGGAATTTCGTTTGCCTGACAAAAATCCGTGCAAATTTTTCGAATTGATTGATAGTCATCAAGGCCGACTATCAAAGCAGGCGATTTAGCCTGCCAAGTCACCGCCAAGCCTGTCTCTGCAAACCTCAGGTCAACAGAGCCTAGAGGGGTGCGCACAGATCGGTTGCCTCGATCTGCCAGCCCTCATTTTGCAACTGGCGTAGTTCAGACTGGCTGGTGACAAAGCGGTAGTTGATCGTCCCGTGCGCCGCGCGGTTATAAGCCCGGCTCACCCCCAGCGTTGCCAACGGGCATTCACCCTGAGCACCGGGCTGTGCCAGCTGAATCGGCCGTCCCAGATACAGCCAGTCCGGCAAGGTTCGCCCCCAGTCGCACAGGGCCTGGTCCGGCGTGTAATACAAACTATCCGCCCCATCGAGCACCCCGCCACCGGCGCGGTAAAAACGGCAGATGCTGGCAGGTCCGCCGCTTTGCCAGGCTTTGAAGCGCTGACCGGTGGCCGTCCATCCCTGGCTGGCATGTGCCATCAGCAGCTCGACCTCTGGTATATCCACAGCGCTTAGAAAATGACCGGTGCGGCTATTCACGAATTCCGATAGCACTACCTGGTTGGCTGAAAGCGGTGTGGGCAAGGTGCGGTCCATCACAATCTGATCCTGCAACCCGCCATCAACGCTGGCCATGCGCGTCAACCGCGTCAGCGCAGCCAGATCTTCCTTCAGATAAGCGTCGAAAAACGGGATCACCCAGCCATAAATGTCGTTGGCGTACTCTGGCAGATAACGGTGGGGCACGTCCTGCAGGGTAATCAGGTAGCGACTACCCTGCACTTTCCGCAAGGCATCTGTAGTCATATCCACCGGAGCCACCGGATCAGAGCTGCCCGAAATGGCCATGAATGGTCGCGTCACAAAACGGGCACCTTGCTGGCCGCGTCCGAATGCCGGCAGAAAGGTCTGACCCGAATAGGGCACAAATGCGGCAGCGGCCCGGATTCGGGGATCTTGCTCCACCGGGCGCGAATCCAGCTTGATGTTGCGAGTCAACTCAGCCCCCATCGCCAGCATCAGAGCTTCCCCGCCCAGGCTGCCGCCGAAACCGCCAATACGGTCAGGATGAATACGCTCGCGGTATCCTGGCCGTTGCAGCAAGTCTGTAATGGCGGCACGCAAGGTCAGCGGCCGCAGGGCCTGCAACTCCACATATTGGTTGAAATTCAGCAACATATCCGCCACGTCGCTGAAATTCTCGATCTTGACTTCCTTGATCCGCTTGTCGCCATGAAACGGGTTGAGCACGATGTAGCCGTAGCTGGCGAACCGGAAGATGCTCCCCAATGCATGCTCATTGAGCGGGCTTCCCCCCAGCCCATGACTGTAAACGATCAGCGGCAGACGCTCGCCGCCTTCGGCCAGCAGGGGCAGTTCCCCCGCACCATCCATATGGGGAATTTCCTGACCATCAGGCAAGCGATAGCTGGGGCGCGGATTATCGGCAATGGTTGGATAACACACCAGCGAGACAATCGGCAGTTCCTGATTGGCAAAGCGGGGATACAAACTGCCGTCATCCGGTATGCGCAACTTGAACTGCACGGCATCGTCAGGCCGAGCCAGCACCTGCGACAAATAGGTCGGCTGACCATCCTTACCATTCCACAACTGGTCCAGCGATGCCCCCAGACGATTGATGGCCCCCGCATCATGCGCCAGATTGCTGCAAGCCACCGGGTATGGCCCCGCTGTAGCGGGCGTTGGCACCACTTGCTGATGATTTGCTGCCGCAATAGCCAGCCCAGGCAACAAGCCGAGCATCAGCATCCCGCGAGAGAAGGCAGAAGAAAACAGTGGTTTGACCATGGCGAGAGAATCGAACGAATCGTTGACGGGGAAATACAGGCAGCAGGTGGGACACCGCCCCACTGCGAATGTTCCGATTAGGTTCCGTTGACGTCAGGTTTGCCGACCCCCCATCGCGAAGGTGATCAGACGAGGATGTCGAGCCAATATGGAACAAATACGCTGGAAAATACAAAGGCGGCCGCTTCAGCAAGCCAAGCCTGCTAAAGCGGCCGCCTGATGCAACAAGCGACCTATACGATTCAAGAAAGGGACGCGGCCCCTCGGGCCATAAACCCTATCAGGACACGAGCTGTACGGTTTGCTCGATGCTGCCAAAAATTGACTGGCCTTTATCGTCGAGCATTTCGATCTTCACGGAGTCCCCATGCTTGAGGAAAGGGGTCACCGGCTTGCCCTGCTCAATGGTTTCGATCATTCGTACTTCAGCGATACAGCAAAATCCTCGGGAACGATCCTTGTTGGAAATCGTGCCAGAACCGACAATGGAACCTGCACCCAGCTTGCGGGTGTTTGCCAGATGGGCAATCAGATCGGCGTGGCTGAACGTCATTTCCTCCCCGGCGTTGGGTTCGCCAAACCACTTGCCGTTAATCCAGGTGCGCAGCGGCAAGTGCAGCTTGCCTTCGCGCCAATGGCCTTCCAGCTCATCAGGCGTCACCGCTACCGGCGAGAAGGCACTGGCAGGCTTTGACAAGACAAAGCCAAAGCCTTTGGCCAGCTCATTCGGGATCAGTCCGCGCAAACTGACGTCATTTACCAGCATCACCAACTTGATGTGCTTCTGGGCATCGGCCGACTGGGTACCGATGGCCACGTCATCGGTAATGACAGCAACTTCCGCTTCCAGATCGGTTCCCCAGGCTTCATCCCGAATCGTGATCGCATCACGGGGGCCCAGCAGATCGTCCGAACCGCCCTGATACATCAGCGGGTCGGTGTAGAAAGAAGGTGGCATTTCGGCATTGCGCGCCTTGCGCACCAGTTCAACGTGGTTGAGGTAGGCCGAGCCATCCACCCACTGATAAGCGCGTGGCAACGGCGCTGCGCACTGCGCAGGGTCGAAAGCCTGGGCGCGACTTTCCTGGCCGGCATTCAGACGGTCAGAGGCCTCGCGTAATCTGGGCTCGATCTGCGCCCAGTCGTCCAAAGCGGCTTGCATCGTCCTGGCAATATCAGAGACTTCGACGCAGTGCTTGAGGTCGCGGCTGACCACGACCAGGCGGCCATCGCGGCCATGCTTGAGAGAGGCAAGTTTCATGTATCTAGTTTTCCGAGAGGCTGGCAGCCCGTCTTGATTAAATTGAACCCTTCCACCCCCTTGGCAGCGGAAGGGTTTCCATCAGCGTTTGGCGTCGTGGTAGACACCCGTGCCACGGTGCAGCACTTCGTCTTCTGGCGCGACGTCCCAAGGTTGCAGTTCTGGCTGCGCCTTGATGCGCTCATAGATCGGTGCAAAATCGATACGATCAAGCTCCAGCAACGCTTCGAGGTTATCCAGCACGAAATAGACTTCCTGAAAATCGTCGATGCGGTAATTGGTGCGCATCACCCGCTCCAACTCGAAGCGGATACGATTCGGCGATGGATCGTCGGTGCAGAAGAGGCTCTCGGTGTAGCTCGACGCGATGCCAGCACCATAGATACGCAGGCCGTTGCGCTGCCGAACCAGGCCAAACTCGACGGTATACCAGTAAACCCGGGCTAGTTGCTTGAGCATGCCCAGCTTCTGCGCCTTCAAGCCACCCACGCCATAAGCCTGGATATAGTCGGCAAATACCGGGTTCATCAACATCGGCACATGGCCGAACACATCATGGAATACATCCGGCTCTTCCAGATAGTCCAGCTCGTGCGGCTTGCGGATAAAGTTGCCGGATGGAAAACGCCGGTTGGCCAGGTGCTCAAAGAATACATCGTCAGGCACCAGGCCCGGCACCGCCACGACCTGCCAGCCGGTTTTCTTCATCAGCACTTCTGATAACTTCTTGAAGTTGGGGATTTCGTCCGGCCCCATCGGCAAGGCGTGCATACCGGCAACGAATTCGTCACAGGCGCGGTTTTCAAGCAGCTTGATCTGGCGCTCGTAGAGCGTCTTCCAAACGCCATGCTCCTCGGCGGTGTAGTTCTCCCAGCCCTGATCAATGGTCCAGTCCGGGCTCGGCGCTGCCAAGTCCGGATCGGCCATGCCATGCTTTACCTTCTCGGCGGGCGGTATTGCGGTCTGGCTCATGCCTGCTGTTCCTCAAACTCTCGTTTATGGAAGAAGGCAGCATGCTTGGGTGCACGCTTGGTCTGCGACCACTCCTCCAGCATGTCCCACTTCACTTCATCCATACGTTTGAGCATATTGGCCTCATCTGGGTCCGGACAAGCCAGCTCCAGGCGATGACCATTCGGGTCGAAGAAGTAGATTGAGTGAAAGGCGCCGTGATCGGTCACACCCAGCACCTCCACGCCATTCGCTTCCAGATGCGCCTTGTATTCGAGCAGCTCAGCGCGATCCTTCACCCTGAAAGCAATGTGCTGCACCCACACCGGCGTATTAGGGTCACGCCCCATTTCCGGCTTGGTCGGCAGTTCAAAGAAGGCCAGCACATTGCCATTACCGGCATCGAGGAAGATGTGCATATACGGGTCCGGCTCTTTGGTGGAAGGCACCAGATCCTCGGCAATCGCCAGCACAAAATCCATGTTCAGCATCTTCTGATACCAGAGCACGGTTTCCTTGGCATCTTTACAGCGGTACGCAACGTGGTGGATGCGATCAATCTTCATACCTGGGCCTCCGCCTTGATCACACCACGGCGAATCTGGTCACGTTCCAGCGACTCGAATAGCGCCTTGAAGTTACCTTCGCCAAAGCCTTCATCCCCCTTGCGCTGGATAAACTCAAAGAAGACCGGGCCAAGCATGGTTTCCGAGAAAATTTGCAGCAACAGACGCTTATTGCCGCCCTCGGTTGTGCCATCAAGCAAAATGCCGCGCATCTGCAGTTCCGACACTTTCTCGCCATGTCCCGGCAGGCGTTCTTCCAGCATTTCGTAATAGGTATCGCGCGGTGCGGTCATCAAGGGCACACCGGCTTCACGCAACATGTCGATGCTGGCAAAAATGTTGTCGCTCAGCAGGGCGATATGCTGGATGCCCTCGCCGTTGAACTGCATCAGATATTCCTCAATCTGGCCGGTGCCTTTGGAGGCTTCTTCATTCAGCGGAATGCGGATCATGCCATCCGGTGCGGTCATGGCCTTTGATGTCAGGCCGGTGTACTCACCCTTGATATCGAAGTAGCGGATCTCGCGGAAATTGAACAGATGCTCATAAAAATCCGCCCAGAACTTCATCCGGCCGCGATAAACGTTGTGGGTCAGGTGATCGACGATCTTGAAGCCGTAGCCCTTGGGGTGACGGTCTACGCCTTCGATGAACTCGAAGTCGATATCGTAGATTGACTTACCATCTTCGAACCGGTCGATCAGATACAGTGGCGCACCGCCAATACCCTTGATCGCCGGCAGCTTCAGTTCCATGGGGCCCGTCGGGATCTCAACGGGTTGGGCGCCCAGCTCCAGCGCACGGTGATAGGCATGGTGCGAATCCTTGACGCGGAAAGCCATACCGCAGGCGCTAGGGCCATGCTCAGCCGCAAAATAGGCAGCGTGGCTCTTCGGCTCGCGGTTGACAATAAAGTTGATATCGCCCTGGCGATACAGCAGCACATCTTTAGAGCGATGGCGTGCTACCAGCGTAAAACCCATCTTCTCGAACAGGGGTTCGAGCACATTAGGCTTCGGAGAAGCGAATTCAACGAATTCAAAACCCATCAGTCCCATGGGGTTGTCGAAAAGATCGGCCATGCTGTAATCCTCTATCCGGTTTTTGGGGAAGCGACGCGCCAACAGGCGCGCTTATTTGGTCTTAATGGCGAGAGGATACGAAACCGACCGCGCAATGTGATTGCGAAATTACCGGAAAAGCAGCGCAGCATTGGCATTAAATGCCAACAAACCGCAAAAATGCGCACCAAACCGCCAAGGCCAACCCGGCAGGGCTGAATCAAAACCCATAACCCGTGCAAAACCCCGCCCGCAACGGCTCTGGCAGGGGTGCTTCGGCCCCTCTTCGGCCCCTCTTCGACTTGTCCGGCCCTGGTCGCAGAGGCTGGGTCAGATTCAACGCTTGATCTTGAACGTCGGCAGTGTCAGGTTCCCGCTGACAGCCATTGCTCCAGTGCATGATGCCCTTGTGGATGAAAGCGGATGATGCGCGAGTCCTTATCCCTTTTTGCCCAGCCGAGTTCCAATACACGCGCCAACAGGGCGGCACCTAGACCACCGGCCAGATGATGTCGTCGCTCGCTCCAATCCAGACAGGGGCGGCAAAAACTACGATGGCGACATCGCAACTTATCAAGGTCTATTCCTAACTGTAGAAACCGCTTGCTGCCACACTCGCTTAGTACCAGACCATCCTCTGCGGCAATCAAGGCATCTGACCGCTTCAGACTATCGTAAACACGCACCCCTACCTCCCCTGCCAGATGGTCATAGCAAACCCGGGCATAGCGAAGGGCAGGTTCTCTCGGGCTGGAACGCAGGCGCACTGCGCCCGTTCGAAATGCCACTCCCATCAAAGATTCGAGTAACTGGGCGATATCCTCATCCGCCAACCGGTAGTACCGATGGCGGCCTTGCGCCTCTACTGTCAACAAACCTGCCTCTAGCAGTTTTGCCAGATGTCCACTCGCTGTCGCTTTACTGATGTTGGCGAGATTGGCCAGCTCGGTTGCAGTCATGGCGCGGTCAGCCATTAGCGCGGTGAGGATGTCAGCCCGACTGTGGTCACCAATCAAGGCTGCAATAACTACGATATTCGGTCCGTCTTTCATGGTTCGATCTTGGCCGAACCATCTAGATCTGACAAGCCGTTATCTTGGCGGACATCTCATTCAGGAGGCACCCATGATTACCTGTTTCATTCGTTATCAAATTGATCCCTTCCAGAGAGCGGCTTTCAGACAGTACGCCGAAAACTGGGGTCGTATCATTCCCCGCTGCGGCGGCCACCTGCTGGGTTACTTCCTGCCACATGAAGGCAGCAACGATATCGCTTGGGGCCTGATCGCCTTTGAAAGTCTGGCGGCCTATGAAGCGTATCGCGCCCGGTTGAAACAAGATGCGGAAGGCATGTCCAATTTTGCAATGGCTCAGGAGCTTCGGTTTATCCTGCGCGAAGAGCGTAGCTTTTGCGAAACTCTCGACAGTACCTTTTGCCGCCAACCCACAACGGAAACACCATGATTGCCGTGATATTTGAGGTAGAGGTTCCCGAGGAGCAACAATCCGCGTATCTGGCCTACGCCGCCACGCTTCGCACGCAGCTGGAGCAGATGGACGGGTTCATTTCAGTTGAACGATTCACCAGCATGCAGCACGCAAACAAGTTGTTGTCGCTATCGTACTGGCGGGATGAGGCGGCCGTGAAAGCCTGGCGAAATCAGGCAACGCATCGCGCAAGCCAAGTCGCCGGCCGGAATGGCGTGTTTGCCGACTATCGCTTACGGGTGGCAACGATATTGCGAGACTACAGCATGCACGAGCGCGATGAAGCGCCTGCCGATAGCCGCCAGCACCACGGCTAGGCGCGCAGCTTTCAGTGGCCCGCCTATCACAGGGGATATCGCCAGGAAGGATGTGATTACGCACACCCGTCCTGTGCATTAGCGATTGATCTTGAACGTCCGCTGCAGCTTGACGGCTGCCGATTCGCCAAACCAGCGGTTGAAGATCTTGGTGGCTTCGCCACTGGTTTCCGCTTCGCTCAGCGCATCGTTCACGGCTTTGAGCAGGCGCTTTTCCCCCTTGCGCACACCGACCCCGATCGCTTCGGAGGCAATCGGCACATCGGGCACTTCGTACTCATTCCGGTTCGGTAATTTGGCGAGATTCCCGAGCAAGGTTGCCTCCGGACCGGATACTGCATCACATTTACCCGCGACCAATGCCGAGAAAGCCTCGGCATAATCGGGTGGTGCCACAATTTTTACACTCTGCGAAATATCCTGCAGATATTTGGCATTGGTCGTACCGGAAGGTGCGCAAACCGACATTTTATCGAGCTGCAATAAATCGGTGAATTTGCCTTTTTTGGCGACCAGTTTCTGGGTGGAAACGTAATAACCAAAACTGAAATCCACTTCCTTTTCCCGCTCTGCGGTTTTGGCCAGAGAGGCCACGACGATATCTACTTTTCCTTCTTTCAGCACCTTGATGCGGTCTGCCGGATCGACGGTTTTGAATACCGGTTTCAAGGCGAGTTTATTGGCAATCCATAGCGCAAAATCAATGTCATAGCCCGAAACCGTCCCTTTGGCCTTATCGAAAAAGCCAAAAGGGGGTGAGCTATCCCGCACACCAATGACCAACTCTCCCTTGGCTTTCAGCTTGTCAAAATCATCCGCCATGGCCGGCATTGCCACCAGCGCAGCCAGCAAGGCCGCCATAATTTTCCTGTTCATACACTCTCCGCTTCATGTATTGCGAATAATGTGCCGCATTGGGGACATTAATCAGACTCTGCCACTTTATTGAATTTCTTCCGCTTTGCATCCCAGTAATAAAGCGTCGATGCTTTATCTATTGCCACCAGGAAAAAACCTTCACCTTGCAGTTTTACCGATTTCGGCTCACCTTTAGCGCACTTCCAATAACCTTCGCCACAGGCCGTTTTATAAACGCCAGGCTCAGCGCTTTCTAATGCCATGGTTTGTGCTTCGACCCAATTCTTATAGGATTCGAGCTTTTGAACGTCGTAATTGCCATCAGGGCGGGATATACGTGCAAATAACCCCCAATCCTTATCACTATGCTTTTGGCCCGCCTTGAACAAAATCCAGATCTGATCTTGGATTTTGTCGCCATTAAAATCTCCGGCCAATTTATAGGGGGTGGGAAGCCGGCTTTTGATTTCCGCCCAGTCGTGGGAATAGTCTTTGATATTCGGAACGCGCCACCCCGGCGGAGCAGCAAAATCTTCCGCCCGCGCCCATATCGGCAACACCAAACCCAACACCATCAGCAAACGCTTGAACATGATTCCCTCCGCACCCGATTTCATGACGAAAACAAGCGGGGCCACCTTGCGACACCCCATTCAATGAGTTATAGCTTGGCTTCGTGCGGGTAGTGGGGCCGGGCGCGCAATGGGTATGTGCCGATAAGCATCAGTAGACCTGGAATCGGGCTGCATGGACATTGGCGGAATCAACAGTTGCCGTTTTGTCGATGCGGACCTTCCCGATCAGGGTTGTCCGCAATCAGCGGAAGATCGCTCGCCGTTCACATCCAGGCACGGCATGACAAATGCAAAAATTCACGCTGCAGCCAAGTTTTTGAGCCAAAAGAAAATTGCCGGACAAGCATAGCAAAGTGGCGCCGGGCGCCAGTTTGCACGCATCGGCAGAACGAACGTTCTATGGTAGCGTGGGCGTTTTCAACCTTTCCTGCGCATCGATGATGCAACTCACCGAACAACAGGTGCTGGCCCTGGCGCCGGATAGTGGCTCGGCCGCCAACGGCAAGAAGCTGGCACAAGCCAAAAACTGGCCGACTCTGGGCCGCAGCGGGCGCGCTTTGTGGGGCGAATGCCAAGGCAGTGGCAAGAATCCTTATCAGGTGCGGCTGGATCTCGCCGATTTCGCCAGCAAGTGTTCTTGCCCTAGCTTCAAGTTTCCTTGCAAGCATGCCCTGGGTTTGCTGCTGCTCACGGCCAGTCAACCGGCGCTGGTGGCAGACGCCAGTGAGCCGGACTGGGTCAGCGAGTGGCTGGACAAGCGCTCTGACGCCGCAGCAAAAAAGGAAGCCAAAGCCCAGGCGCGGGCCGAAGCCGAAGTGGACCCCGTTGCTCAGCAGAAGCGGCTGGAGAAGCGTGATAACCGGGTACGCGACGGGTTGACCGCCCTGCAGGTCTGGCTGGAGGACCTGGTGCGAAATGGTCTGGCACGCCTCCCGGCCGAAGGGCCAGCCATTTGGGAGCAGCAGGCTGCCAGATTGATTGATGCGCAGGCACCCGGCCTTGCCAATCGCCTGCGCAGCCTCGCCGATTTACCGGGCACCGGGGCCGACTGGCCGGAGCGACTGTCAGGAGAAATCGGCAAGATTGCGCTGGCGTTACATGGCTTTGAGCGCCTCGATAGCCTGCCAGGGCCATTGCAAGCCAGTTTGCGGCAGCACATCGGCTTTAATCTGAAGGAAGAGGAAGTGCTCGCCAACGGCGAGGTGATACGCGATCAGTGGCAGGTAATCGGCCAGTGGATTGAGGAAAGCGACAAGGTGCGCACTCAGCGTACCTGGCTCTATGGCCTGCAGACCCGGCGCTTTGCCATGCAATTGCAGTTTGCGGCCGGACTGGGTCAGTCCTTCGGCACGGTGCTGCCGGCCGGCACGGCACTGGATGCCGAGCTGGTGTTCTGGCCAGGAGCCGGTTCACACCGGGCCATGATCAAAGGCAGCGCAGCCCCGTTGCCGCCGCCCCAGCAAAGTTGGCAGGCGGAACCCATTTCTGCCCTGCTCAACCGTTATGCCCAGGCTTTGGCGATCAATCCGTGGCAGGACAGGCTGGCCGGCACCATCGCCGAGGCCAGCCCGGTGCGGCATGAATCGCAATGGTTCCTGCGCGATGCACAGGGGGACAGCCTGCCCCTCATCGGCGGTGACTACTGGCTATGGCTCGCGCTGACCGGTGGCAGCAGCCACGACATTGCCGTTGAATGGGACGGCCGTTACCTGCGCCCGCTTGGTGCCTATATCAATCAGGTCTACGAACCGCTGACGGAGCGCCGCCATGCATGACACCACCCGACTGGCTCTGGTTGGCACAGCCAATCTCGCCAACGATGCGGCTGGCCTTGCTGCGCTTGAGCCACAGTTACTGGATTACAGCCGCGAGCGGCGGCTGTTGCTGCAGGCCGGTTCACTGGCCGTCTACCGACAGGCAGGCGGCTTGGCAACGCCGCTCGCCGCCGGCGGTCTGGCGCCTGCCGACACGCTGCCGGAAGCCCCCGCCAGCGCTAACAGCCCGCTTGCAGACATCATCGCTGGCACGCATACCGCACTGGCGCCTTGGGCTGCCGCCCGCTTGTTGCAAGCCGGTTATCGGCTGCCGGCACGGCTATTGCCACTGGCGCTGGCAACCGCCGAACGGCGTCAGCTTTGGTTTGGCGTGGCGGGCCAGCGCGGTCAGTGGCTGGCATCTCAGCACCCGGACTGGTCCGCGCCGGATGCCACGCCCCGTGCTCTGGACGACACCCAGCTCGAAACGTTGTGGCAGGAAGGCCGGCCCGCCGAACGTCGGCAGGCACTGGCCCTGCTACGCCAGCGCAATGCCGACCAGGCCCGGCAGTGGCTGCAAGCCGCCCTGCCTCAGGAGAAAGCCGAACAGCGCTGCCATTTTCTGGAGGTCCTGAAAGACGGCCTGTCGGCGGCTGATGAGCCACTACTGCAATCGCTGCTGGACGACCGCAGCCAGAACGTACGGCAGCTGGTGGTTGACTTGCTGGTGCAGATACCCGGCTCGGCCCTGTCCGGCTTATGGCAGCAGCGCGCCAGCCAATGCCTGCAGTGGCCCGTCAGTTCGGCAGGCCGACAGGTAGCGGCCAACCCGCCAACCGAACTCCTCAAGGAATGGGAACGCGAAGGCATTCTGGCGACACCGCCTCACGGCACCGGCCCTCGTGCCTGGTGGCTGCAACAGATCGTTGCACTGGTAGCTCCAGCCTGCTGGTCACAGCAAACGGGTGCCAGCGCTGGCGAATTGCTGGCCTTGCTGCCACAAAGCGATTGGGCAGACAGCCTGTATCTGGGCTTGGCCGACGCAGCCTGCCGCTTTGCAGACAGCGAGTGGGCCGCAGCCCTGGTTGCCGCCCACCACGCCGGGCGCGGGGTGCTGTATCCACGCAGCAGCGCACTCTGGGCGGTGCTGTCCGCCAGTCAGAGTGGAACCGCCGTGCTGGCAGCCTTGCAGGCCGGGCTTTGGCAGGAAGCGGAACGGGGCCTCGCCTCGCTGACCGCAAGCTGGAGCGATGTACTGTGTGCCGCCCTGACCCAACTCCCCACCGGCAGCGAATTACGACCAGACCAGCGGCACGATCTGCAATCGCTGCTTGAGCTTGCCGTGCTACGCGGCCCCGACCACTGGCTCGAACCCTTCACCCTTGCCGTACGAAGCCATATTCAGGCGCCCGGCCTTCAGAACGACTGGAATCTGCATTACGCCAACCGGCGTGCCGAAACGACTCTGGCGCTGGCTGCTGCCCGCCAAACCCTGATCAAGGAGATACCGCTGTGAGCCAAACCCTGAACGCCGTCCTGCGTCAGCATGCCGAACAACAATATGCCGAAGAGCTGGCCGAACTGGCCCGCCAGGACAAAAAGCCCCGCCCAGCCAACTGGAAACTGTCACCCTGGGCAGTCAAGACCTACCTGCTCGGCGGCCAGCTCGACAACGGCTATGAAGTCAGCCCCAAATATATCGGCAGCGCACGTCTGATCGAGATCGCGGTGGCCACGCTGGCCACCGACCGCGCCCTGCTGCTGTACGGTGTTCCCGGCACCGCGAAGAGCTGGGTATCGGAACACCTGGCCGCCGGCATCAGCGGCGATTCGACCTTGCTGATCCAGGGTACCGCAGGCACTGATGAATCGGCCCTGCGCTATGGCTGGAACTACGCCCGATTACTGGCTGAAGGCCCCTCTGAAAACGCACTGGTTGCCAGCCCGATGCTCAAAGCCATGCGTGATGGCAAGCTGGCCCGGCTCGAAGAGATGACCCGGGTGCCCAGCGAGGTGCAAGACACCTTGATCACTTTACTATCAGAAAAGACCTTGCCGATCCCCGAGCTGGGAATCGAAGTACAGGCCCAACGCGGCTTCAACGTGATTGCCACCGCCAATAACCGTGACAAGGGCGTGAACGAAATGTCATCAGCCCTGATGCGACGCTTTAATACGGTGATTCTGCCCACGCCCGACACTTTCGACGAGGAAGTGGCCATTGTCAGCCGCCGTGTCAATGAGCTGGGTCGGGCGCTGGAGCTGCCTGCCGAAAAGCCTGCGCTGGAAGAAGTCCGGCGCGTGGTGGCGGTGTTCCGTGAATTGCGTAATGGCCTGACCGAAGACGGCAAGACCAAACTCAAGAGCCCCAGCGGCACCCTGTCCACAGCAGAGGCGATCTCGGTGCTCGGCCACGGCATGGCCATTGCCGGCTACTACAGCGACGGCGTGCTGCGTGCCGCCGATCTGGCAGCAGGTCTGACCGGCGCGGTGATCAAAGACCCGGTTCAAGACAAGCTGGTGTGGCTGGAATATCTGAAAACCGTCGCCAAGGAGCGTGACGGCTGGAAGGACCTGTACCGCGCCTGCATGGATGTCGTGTGAGGCAGGCATGCACAAACAGAATCCCCTCGCTGCCGTCGTCAGGTAAACGTCATGACAACCCATATCTTTGGCATCCGTCACCACGGCCCCGGCTGCGCACGGGCCCTTGAAGCCGCACTGGCGGCCCTGGCTCCCGACATCATCCTGCTCGAAGGCCCGCCAGAAGCGGATGACGTCATCGCCCTGGCGGCAGACCCCGCCATGCAGCCGCCGGTGGCGCTGCTGGTCTACCCCAACGATGCGCCCCAGCATGGGGTGTTTTATCCCTTTGCCGAGTTTTCGCCGGAATGGCGTGCCATTCGCCACGCGACGGCTCGTCAGATTCCACTCTGGTTTATGGATTTGCCGCCAACGCATGGCTTCGCCGAGCAGATGGCCGCAGACGCCACCCGTGAAGCCTCCTCAGACGGCGACCACACACCGGAGCTGGATGCTCCCGCCGCAGATGCCGTCACCCCGGCCGCCGATGCCGGCCCGGATGTCGCCGCCGATACGCTGCAGCGCTGGCGCATGGACCCGATCGGCGAACTGTCGCGGGCTGCCGGTTACGATGACCATGAAACCTGGTGGGAAATCGAAGTTGAGCAAAGGCGCGATGCCCGCGAGCTGTTCGCAGCCATTGCCGAGGCCATGACTGCCCTGCGCGAGCACGCGCCCGAGCCAGGCCTGCGCGAGGCGCGGCGTGAAGCCCATATGCGCAGCAAGATTCGGGAGGCGCAAAAGGCCGGTCACCAAACCATTGCTGTCATCTGCGGGGCTTGGCATGTACCGGCATTGCAGCAGATGCCCCCCGCCAAAGACGACACCGCATTGCTCAAAGGTCTGCCCAAAACCAGGGTTTCAGCCACCTGGGTACCGTGGAGCGACGACCGGCTGGCCTTTGAGAGTGGTTATGGCGCTGGCGTCACCTCGCCGGGCTGGTATCGCCACCTCTGGCAAAGCCCGGATCAGGCCAGCCTGCGCTGGATGACGCAAGCCGCCCGTCTATTGCGCGAAGCAGGGCTGGATGCCTCCTCCGCCAGCGTGATCGAGGCCGTTCGGCTGGCGGAGTCGCTGGCCGCCTTGCGGGGCGCCGCCCTGCCCGGTCTGGCGGAAAACCGCGAGGCCATGCTGTCAGTGCTTTGCCACGGCCAGACATCGCCGATGGACCTGATCCGCCAGCAGCTGGAGATCGGCTATCGAATTGGCGCCGTACCCGCCCATACCGCCGCTGCCCCACTGCAAAGAGACCTGGAAGCCCAGCAAAAGCGCTTGCGCCTCAAGCCCAGCACCGAGAGCAAGCTGCTGGAACTTGATCTGCGGGAAGACAGTGGACGTGCCCGCAGTCGCCTGCTGCACCGCTTGCAGATCATCCAGGTGGAGTGGGGGCAGCGCCGGCATGACAGCAACCGCACAGGCACCTTCCGCGAGTCATGGACACTGAAATGGGACCCGGAATTGGTGGTACGCCTGATTGCCGCCAGCCGCTACGGCAACACCATCGAGGCCGCTGCCAGCCACGCCTTGTGCGAACAGGCACGCAACGGCGCTGACTTGCCGGGCCTGACGGCGATGCTCGACGACGCCGTACTCGCCCAGCTGCCCGTTGCCATCACCGTGTTATTGGGGTGCGTACAAACACAAGCAGCCTTGGCTGCCGACCTCTCGCATCTGATGGAAGCCCTGCCGCCGCTGGTCAACGTTGCCCGCTATGGCGATGTACGGGGCACGCAGGCCGACAATGTGCTGCCGATCATCATGGCGCTGGTCGAACGCATCACCGTCGGCATTCTGCCTGCGGCCAGCAGCATCGATGAAGCTGCCGCAGAAGCACTGATCCAGCATATCGATTCGGTCCAAACCGCACTTGATACGCTGGACCACACCGACCTGCGTGAGGATTGGTTTGACAGTCTGCGCCGACTGGCAGCGCTGGATACGACCGCACCCGCTGTGCGCGGCTTTGCCCTGCGTCTGCTGTTCGACCGACAGCAGATCGACGCAGAAGCGCTGGCACGACAAGCCAGTCTGGCCCTGGCGCCCGGCAATCCGCCAGCGGAGTCGGCAGGCTGGCTGACAGGTCTCTTGCGTGGCAGTGGCCTGCTGCTCCTGCATCATGACACCCTCTGGCACACCATCGACCACTGGCTGGGCCAGCTCGATCACGACACCTTCCGCGAACGGCTGCCCCTGCTACGGCGGGCCTTCAGTGGCTTCACCCGGCCGGAACGACGCCAGATGGGCGACAAAGTGCGTCATCTGGGCCAAACCCAGGCCGCGACACCTGCCGATGATGCGCTCGACCATGTACGCGCCGCGCAGGTCGTGCCGACACTGCTTGCTCTGATTGGACCTTGAATATGACGCAACCAAGCGCTTTCGAAACCGACCGTCTGCAACGCTGGCGCCTGATACTCGGCGATGCGGCTGCCGAAACTTGTGGTGCCCCGTTGAGCCCTGATCTGCAGCGGGCCGATGCGGCGCTGGCGGCCCTCTACGATGCAGAACGCAGCGGCAATCTTGGTCCATCCTGCCCGAATGTCGCACGCTGGCTGGGTGATATTCGCGAGTTTTTCCCAACGCCGGTTGTACAGGTCCTGCAGCAGGACGCAATCCACCGCCTCAACCTGCAAAAAATGCTGCTCGAACCCGAGTTGCTGGAAGCCATCGAGCCGGATGTGCATCTGGTAGCCAGTCTGGTTGCCCTGGGCAAGGTCATGCCGGCCAAGACCCGCGAAACCGCACGCATGGTCGTCAGGCGTGTCGTCGAAGAATTGGAGAGGCGCTTGCACGAACCGATGCGTCAGGCGGTCAATGGTGCGCTGAACAAGGCCGAACGCAATCTGCGCCCCCGCCTGAATGAAATCGACTGGCACAAGACAATTCAGGCCAATCTGAGCCGCTATCTGCCCGAGAAGAAAACCGTAGTGGCCGAGAAACTGGTCGGCTACGGACGCAAGCGCTCTGCCCTGCGCGACATCGTGCTATGCGTCGATCAAAGTGGTTCGATGGCGGCTTCGGTGGTGTATGCCGGGGTATTTGCTGCGGTCTTGGCCAGCCTGCGCGCTGTCAAGACACGGATGGTGGTTTTCGATACGGCCGTGGTCGATCTGACCGATGAAGCCGAAGACCCGGTAGACCTGCTGTTCGGGGTGCAGCTGGGGGGTGGCACGGATATCAATCTGGCTCTGGGTTATTGCCAGCAGATCATCGACCGGCCTGACAAGACCATCCTGGTCCTCATCACCGATCTGTACGAAGGCGGCAACAATGAGCAAATGCTCAAGCGGGCAGCGACACTCAAGGCAGCGGGGGTCAACGTCATCTGCCTGCTGGCATTGGCCGACGATGGCACACCGGGTTTTGATCATCGCAACGCAGCGCACTTCGCCGCGTTGAATATCCCGACTTTCGCCTGCACCCCCGACCGTTTTGCCGAGCTGATGGCCAATGCAATTCAGCAGCAGGACATCAATCTATGGGCAGCGAAGCAGGGATTCGTGACCAGTCGAAGTGGGCAGAGTTAGGTTCTGTTGACGTAAGGTTTTCAGATCGCGTTTCGCCGGAAATAAAACGTCAACAGAGCCTAGCTCGCTAAACCGCGCTTACCCTGCCTCGCCTCGCCCCAAAACTCGGCCCGGCGCGGCTGTAAACCTTACGTCAACAGAACCCAGGCCCGGCTATTCGCCGGCCTTCAGGCGGCGCCACAAGGTTGTCCGGCTGATGCCGAGCTGGCGTGCCGCCTCGGTCTGGTCGCCGCCACAGGCGGCCAGGATCTTGCGGATGTGCTGCAGCTCCTGCTGACGGCGGGTGGAAGGTAGATCTGGCGCGGGCGCGGCTTCGCTGAGTTCGGGGGCCAGCCGCCGGACATCCGCTTCATCCAGCCGCCCGGCCACATGCAAAAATACCGCCAGCCGTTCGCCAAGATTCTGCAATTCCCGCACATTGCCAGGCCAGCCATAGCCCTGCGCCGCCCGCAGAAAGGGTTGCAATAGCTGCTGCGGATCCAGGCCGGAGCCCAGACGGCGCAGGGCATCCCGAACCGCCGCCAATGCCAGCAGGCCAACATCGGCACCGCGCTCGGCCAGCCGTGGCAAGGTCAGGTTGAGAATATTCAACCGGTAATACAAATCCGCACGGAAACCCCCTTCCACCACCCTGGCTTTCAGATCGGCGTGGGTGGCTGCCACCACCCGCACATCCACCGGCGTCGGTTCCGCCCCCCCCAGCCGTAACACCTGGCGCTCCTGCAAAACACGCAGCAAGCGGGTCTGCAGGGGCAAGGGCATATCGCCGATTTCATCCAGAAACAAGGTGCCCTGATGCGCAAGTTCGATCAGGCCCGGCTTGCCACCGCGACGCGAACCGGTAAACGCCCCTTCTTCATAACCAAACAGTTCTGATTCGAGCAGGCTCTCGGGAAACGCGGCGCAGTTGAGCGCTACAAACGGCCCCTGCGCCCGCCGCGATGCCAGGTGAATGCCCTGGGCGAACAGTTCCTTGCCAGTGCCAGATTCGCCACCGATCAGCACGGCGGAATCGGACTGCGCATACAGCGATGCCAGCTCTCGCGCCGCCGCGATGCTGGGCGACTCGCCCAGTACATCGTGCAGCCGGTAGCGGGCCTGAAACTGACTCTTGCGGGCCTCTGCTCGCAGCTTCCGGTCAGCGCGCTCAATCGCCGTGGCATCCTGAAAGGTCAGCACCGCACCTACCGTTTCATCCGCCTGCAACAGCGGCAAACGTTGCGTCACCAGGGTCTTGCCTGCTACGCCGACAATCTCGTCGCGTCGGGCCTCGCCGGTTTGCAACACCCCGCGCAGACTGAGTTCCGGCGCAATTTCAGTCAGCCGGCGTCCATTGGCCCAGTCTTCACCGAGCCCGATCAGACGAGCCATGGCCGGGTTGATGGTCTGGATGCGCTCATCAGCATCCACCGCCACCACTCCCTCGACCAGACTTTCCAGGATCCGGTCCAGGCGTTCGCGCTTGGCCTCTTCCAGCCTTGCCACCCTGGCCAGTTCCAGCGCCCCTTCGAGCGCGGCACGCACCGCCCGCGCCGAGTAGATCAAGACCCCCGTGAGGTTGTACAGCCCGGCCAGATAGACAATCTCGCTGGAGCCCACCACGGCTGGCCGAGACTGAATTGCCAGATTGGCGAGCAAGACGCGGGCAGAGGCATCGTCTTCATACAGGTGGCGCGAGAGATCGAGATTGAGCACCGGCACGATTTCGTCGAACTCCTCGGCCAGCCGGCGCCGCGTGACAATGGCGACCTTGACGCCGACACGGCTGGCCCGCGCCAGTGCCTGCACAATGTCGTCACCGCCCACCCGGATCGCCGACACCGGCAGACTCAAGGCACTACGGATACGATCCGCCCCCGCCCCCGCAGCGACGACAGCGTCAACCTGTCCTGCGCGTTGCAGCTCCGCCAGGCTGGTCTGGGCAATATCGTAGGGCTGGTCGATCAAGCGCCACGCGGCAAGATCGTTGTACGCAGGCAGCTGACTGCGAATCAGATCAACCAGCCCACGCGAGGCCACAATTGCAATCTGGGGCTTGTTGCCAGGCATTTCATTTCACCTTTGAAACACTGAACTTCAATAATGAAACATATACTCCGCACTGCACGTCAAGCCCCCAAAGACTAAGCTGATGATTTACCGGAAGAAGCCACAAGACCATAGTACTGGCAAGGTTTTTGCTAAGACTACTGCCTCATAGCAGTCATTATTTTTACGTTTCAAGGAGTCCCGCATGAGTTCACGTTCCGCTGGCGCCCGTTTCCGCGCAGCTGTTGCCGCTGAAAAGCCCCTGCAGATTGTTGGCGCCATCAATGCCTATGCCGCCCTGCTGGCCGAACATTCGGGCCACAAGGCACTGTATGTGTCAGGCGGGGGCGTTGCTGCCAGCTCCTGTGGCATCCCCGATCTGGGCATCACCACGCTTGAAGACGTATTGATTGATGTTCGTCGCATCACCGACCGCACCCAGCTGCCCGTGCTGGTGGATATCGACACCGGCTGGGGCGGCGCATTCAATATCGCCCGTACCGTGCGCGAGATGATCCGTGCCGGCGCTGCCGCCGTGCATATTGAAGATCAGGTAATGGCCAAGCGCTGCGGCCACCGCCCCGGCAAGGCCATCGTCAGCAAGGAGGAGATGGTTGACCGGGTGAAAGCGGCTGTCGATGCCAAGACCGACCCCGAGTTCGTGATCATGGCCCGTACCGATGCCCTGGCCGTTGAAGGTCTGCAGGCCGCTATCGACCGTGCCTGTGCTTGCGTAGAAGCCGGTGCTGACATGATCTTCCCCGAGGCGATGGAAAGCCTCGATATGTATAAAGCCTTCGTCGATGCCGTGAAGGTACCGGTGCTGGCCAATATCACTGAATTCGGCAAGACGCCGTTGTTTACCCGCGACGAGCTGGGCTCTGCCGGTGTCAGCATGATGCTGTACCCGCTGTCGGCCTTCCGCGCCATGAGCAAGGCAGCACTGAATATCTACGGCCACATCGCCGCCGAAGGCACCCAGAAGAACGTACTCGACACCATGCAGACCCGTATGGAGCTGTACGACCACCTGGGCTACCACGAATTCGAGCAGAAGCTGGACGCCCTGTTCGCCCAGCAAGACCAGGGCTGAACCGCATGTTTGCCCCGTTCCGGCTCGAATCCGGTCGCATCGTTCTGAGGGACTGGGTCGATGCCGACCTGGAACCTTTCGCCCGCCTGAATGCCGATCCTGTATTCCGCCGGTACTTCCCATCGGTGCAGAGCCGGGAGCAAAGCGACGGCGTGGCACGTCGCCTGCGGGACGATGGCCATCACGGCAGCATGACTTTCTGGCCGATTGAAATCCCCGGTCTGGCCCGTTTTGCGGGGTATGCCGGGCTGATCCAGACTTCGTTCGAAGCGCCGTTCACCCCCTGCGTGGAAATCGGCTGGGGCCTGGACCCGGCCTTCTGGGGGCAAGGCTACGCTACCGAGGCGGCGCGGGCCGTTCTGCGTTACGGATTTGAAACACTGGTCCTGAACGAAATCGTCGCGCTGACCGCCACCATCAACACGCCATCGCGCCGGGTGATGGAGAGGCTTGGCATGCATCACAACCCTGCCGACGATTTCGATCATCCGAGAGTTGAAGCGGGGCATCCGATACAGCGGCATGTGCTCTATCGCTTGCCGCGCGCAGACTGGCTGGCACATAGCGGTGGCTGACCATGCGGTACTGGATAGGAGTGGTGTCGTGGGAGCATGTGCAGCGGGGGGTTGCGGGCGGGTTTTGTCAGCTCTGCCATGGCAAAAATGGCCCGCTCAAAAAAATGCAGCCTGGTGACTGGCTGATTTATTACTCGCCAAACAATGCAATGGGCGAAAGCGGCACCTGCCAGCAGTTCACGGCAATCGGTCAGATTGCCGAAGGCGAGCCCTACCTGTTCAGGATGAGCGATGACTTTGTGCCCTACCGTCGCGACGTACATTACCTACCCTGCCAGAGCACCCCTATCCGGCCGATGATCAACGATCTGGCCTTTATCCGCGACAAACAGCGCTGGGGGTATGCCTTCCGCTATGGTCAGGTCGAAATCAGCCGCGAGGACTTCGAGTTAATTGCCGGCGCTATGCTCGATTCAATTCCAGACAGCCGTGACACCCCACCGGGTCACGGCACAACGCTGTCTTTGTTTTGACTATTTCTTACACATAGCGAGGAGCTGCACGGATGTCATATCACCACGTTTTCGGTTTTTGCCCGATCCTACCCTCGCAGGTTGAAATATTGCGAACTTATCCCGGTGGCGATGGCCATGAAGCTACCATTGATGAAGCCGTTGCCGGCGACATCATCGATGAATCAAATGCGCTGACCATGTGGTCGCGCAATAGCTGGGTCACCCGAATCATTGCCGCTGAGTCCCGCAGGCTACAGCTGCCTCTATTGCAAAAACTCGGGGGCAGAATGTGGGGCTATGAAGCACAAGAGCTTCCTGCCCTACAAAGTGAGCTCGCCATTATTTGCAAAGCAGATGGGTGGACTGACGCAGACAGCTGGGATAGCGATGCATTTGACGAATATTTTGCAGAGGTCGCTGAAATTGAAGGCATTCTCGCCGCATGGCAGGCGCATGAAATTGAAACACCAGACGAAGGCGATTCTCCTTTCGATTTATTCGTTTGCTTATTTGCCCTGCAGGAGCTCGCAACGGTCGCCATGAATGAAGGCAAAGGGCTTGCCTATTTCTCCATCGATTAAACGGTGCCTCAGCCTGTCATGCTCGAATATCTAAACGTCTGGCGCGCCATTTTGGCCGATCTTCCAGCTGAACTGAAAAGCACAGCATTATTACTGGTATTGAATCTTCACGGCTCATCTCTCCGAGCTGTGTCAATCACGTATTTCTTTTAACTCATCCTGAAAGTCCGCCATGACTGAAACTGTCCTACCCAAGCCAAAGAAATCCGTTGCCCTGTCGGGCGTTGCTGCGGGCAATACCGCGCTTTGCACGGTTGGCCGTACCGGCAACGATCTGCACTACCGGGGTTATGACATCCTCGACGTGGCCGACGCCTGCGAATTCGAAGAAATCGCCCACCTGCTGGTCCACGGCAAGCTGCCCAATGCGGCAGAACTGCGTGGCTACAAGGCCAAGCTCAAATCACTGCGCGGCATCCCGGCCAGCGTCAAGGCCGTGCTCGAAGCGATTCCTGCCGGCGCCCATCCCATGGACGTCATGCGGAGTGCCGTCTCCGCACTGGGCTGCGCCCTGCCAGAAAAAGATGACCACAACACCCCCGGCGCGCGCGACATTGCCGATCGCCTGATGGCCTCACTGGGCTCGATGCTGCTCTACTGGTACCACTTCAGCCATAACGGACGTCGCATCGAGGTTGAAACGGACGACGACAGCATCGGCGGTCACTTCCTGCACCTGCTGCACGGCAAGCAACCTCCGGCAGAGTGGGTCAAGGCCATGCACACCTCGCTGGTCTTGTACGCCGAGCATGAATTCAATGCCTCGACCTTTACCGCCCGCGTCATCGCCGGCACCGGCTCCGACATGCACTCCGCCATCACCGGCGCAATTGGTGCCCTGCGCGGCCCCAAGCATGGTGGCGCCAACGAGGTGGCCTTCGAAGTACAGAAGCGCTACGAAACCCCCGACGAAGCCGAAGCGGACATCCGCGCCCGCGTCGAGCGCAAGGAAGTGGTCATTGGCTTTGGCCACCCGGTGTACACCATTGGCGACCCCCGCAACAAGGTGATCAAGGAAGTCGCCCGCTCACTCAGCCAGCAAGCCGGTGACATGAAGATGTTCAACATCGCCGAGCGCCTAGAAACCGTGATGTGGGATATCAAAAAGATGTTCCCCAACCTCGACTGGTTCTCGGCTGTCTCGTATCACATGATGGGCGTACCCACCGCCATGTTCACCCCGCTGTTCGTGATCTCACGCACCTCGGGCTGGGCCGCGCATGTGATCGAACAACGCATCGACGGCAAGATCATCCGCCCAAGCGCCAACTACACCGGGCCGGAAAATCTCGAATTCGTACCCATCGAAAAGCGCTGAGCCCCGACGCTCCCTTGATGACGCTTCGCCGGCCCGGCCAGCGAAGCGTCAAACCGTTCTAGCCATCAATCAATCAGCCATGAACTCCGCCTACCGCAAACCCCTGCCCGGCACTTCGCTCGACTATTTCGACACCCGCGCCGCCGTCGAGGCCATCCAGCCAGGTGCCTGGGCCAAACTGCCCTACACCGCTCGCGTCCACGCCGAAAACCTGGTGCGCCGCGCTGAACCGGAAAAATTGACCGCCTATCTCTCACAGCTGATCGAGCGCAAGCGCGACCTCGACTTTCCCTGGTTTCCAGCCCGCGTTGTCTGCCACGATATTCTTGGCCAGACTGCCCTGGTCGATCTGGCCGGCCTGCGCGATGCCATTGCCGACCAGGGTGGTGATCCGGCCAAAGTCAACCCCGTGGTGCCGGTGCAGCTGATCGTCGATCACTCGCTGGCTGTCGAATGCGGCGGCTTCGACCCCGACGCCTTCACCAAGAACCGGACCATTGAAGACCGGCGCAATGAAGACCGCTTCCACTTCATCGACTGGACCAAGCAGGCCTTCAAAAACGTCGATGTGATCCCGCCCGGCAACGGCATCATGCACCAGATCAATCTGGAGAAAATGTCGCCGGTCATCCATGCCGATAACGGTGTGGCCTATCCCGACACTTGTGTCGGCACCGACAGCCACACGCCGCATGTCGATGCGCTGGGCGTCATCGCCATTGGCGTCGGCGGGCTGGAAGCTGAAAACGTGATGTTGGGCCGGGCGTCGTGGATGCGTCTACCCGACATCGTCGGCGTCGAACTCAGCGGCAAACCCGCCCCCGGCATTACTGCGACCGATGTGGTGCTCGCCCTGACCGAATTCCTGCGCAAGGAAAAGGTGGTAGGGGCGTATCTGGAGTTCTACGGCGAAGGCGCTTCGGCACTGACTCTGGGTGACCGCGCCACCATTTCGAACATGGCTCCCGAATATGGGGCCACGGCCGCCATGTTCTTCATCGACGAACAGACCATCCATTATCTGAGGTTGACGGGCCGTAGTGATGCACAAGTTCAGCTAGTTGAAACCTACGCCAGAGAAGCCGGCTTATGGGCAGACAGCCTCAAGACCGCCGAATACGAACGGGTGCTGAAGTTCGATCTTGCAACCGTGGTACGCAACATGGCTGGCCCTTCCAACCCGCACAAGCGCCTCCCGACCAGCGATCTGGCAGCACGGGGCATTGCGGTTGATCTGGAGAAAGCCCGCCAGCAGGAAGCCGAGGGCCAGATGCCGGATGGCGCTGTCATCATCGCCGCCATCACCAGCTGCACCAACACCAGCAACCCCCGCAACGTCATCGCAGCCGGCCTGCTGGCCCGCAATGCCAACAAGCTGGGCCTTACGCGCAAGCCTTGGGTCAAGTCGTCGCTCGCACCGGGCTCGAAAGCGGTCACCCTCTATCTGGAAGAAGCCGGATTGATGCGTGACCTGGAAGCGTTGGGTTTTGGTGTGGTGGCTTACGCCTGCACCTCCTGCAACGGCATGTCGGGTGCGCTCGACCCCAAGATCCAGCAGGAAATCATCGACCGTGACCTGTATGCAACCGCCGTGCTGAGCGGCAACCGCAACTTCGATGGCCGCATTCACCCCTATGCCAAGCAGGCGTTCCTGGCTTCGCCGCCTCTGGTTGTTGCGTATGCCATTGCCGGCACCGTCCGTTTCGACATCGAAAAAGACGTGCTCGGTGTGGTCGATGGTCGTGAAATCCGCCTGAAAGACCTCTGGCCCAGCGATGCGGAAATCGATGCAGTCGTCAAACAGGCGGTCAAGCCCGAGCAGTTCCGCAAGGTGTACGAGCCGATGTTTGCCGTGCGCACCGATAGTGCAGCTGCCGTCAGCCCCTTGTATGACTGGCGCCCGATGAGCACCTATATCCGTCGCCCCCCCTACTGGGAAGGCGCACTGGCTGGCGAACGCACGTTGCGTGGCATGCGGCCGCTGGCCGTGCTGGGTGACAACATCACCACCGACCATCTATCGCCGTCGAACGCCATCCTCGCCAGCAGCGCTGCAGGCGAATATCTGGCCAAAATGGGCCTGCCGGAAGAGGACTTCAATTCCTACGCCACCCATCGCGGTGATCATCTGACCGCGCAACGCGCCACCTTTGCCAACCCGACGCTGCTCAATGAGATGGTGGTGGTCGAAGGTCAGATCAAGAAAGGCTCACTGGCCCGGATCGAACCCGAAGGCACGATCACCCGCATGTGGGAAGCCATTGAAACCTATATGGAACGCAAGCAGCCGCTGATCATCATCGCCGGCGCCGACTATGGCCAGGGCAGCTCGCGGGACTGGGCGGCCAAAGGCGTGCGGCTGGCAGGTGTCGAAGCCATCGTCGCCGAGGGTTTCGAGCGCATTCACCGCACCAATCTGATTGGAATGGGCGTGTTGCCGCTGGAGTTCAAACCCGGTACCAACCGCCTGACGTTGGGCATTGACGGCACCGAGACCTTCGATGTAATCGGCGAGCGCAAGCCCCGCGCCGATCTGACACTGATCATCCATCGCAGGAATGGCGAACAGGTACAAGCCACCGTCACCTGCCGTCTCGACAGCGACGAGGAAGTGTCGATCTACGAAGCAGGCGGCGTCCTGCAACGGTTTGCGCAGGATTTTCTGGCGGCGGCCAATAGCTAGCCAGCCTTGCCTCTGCCGCCAGCGATCGGCGGCAGAGGCAGCAGCGATAGCACTATTTCGACAACTTGAGAGTTGAGCCCATGACACAGAAAGGCACCAACATCATCCCTTGGGGATGTGTGTATAAGGTCACTTTTCCCAACGGCAAAATTTATGTGGGTCGAGATACCGCCGCTACGGCCAACATGGACTTCTTTAAGTACTTTGGTTCACCGAAAGCAGGAAAACGAGACATGCTCGCCGATATGGGTGAGTACCTTAACGGTCAAATACCCTACACCGTGAGTAAGGAAATTCTCTACTCAGCCGAAAACGTGATGGTTAAAGACCTGAACAAAAAGGAAAAGGAATTCATCAAGGCGCTCAACGCCAAAGATCCTGCCATTGGCTACAACCGTTAATTAAAAAGCCCCCTCCTCCATACGGGGAAGAGAGGGTCTCAAGCCGAACATAGGAAACGCGCACCCATGACACTCCCCCCCCAGATCAAGATCCCCGCCACCTATATGCGTGGCGGCACCAGCAAAGGTGTGTTCTTCCGCCTGCAGGATCTACCGGAAAGCTGCCAACAGCCCGGCCCCGCCCGTGACCAGCTGTTCCTGCGCGTCATTGGCAGCCCCGACCCCTATGGCAAACATATCGACGGCATGGGTGGTGCTACCTCCAGCACCAGCAAGTGCGTGATCCTGTCGAAAAGTTCGCGGCCTGATCACGATGTAGACTACTTGTATGGTCAGGTTTCCATCGACAAGGCCTTTGTCGATTGGAGCGGCAACTGCGGCAACCTATCCACCGCAGCCGGCGCCTTTGCTTTGCATGCCGGACTGGTTGACCCGGCACGCATCCCGGAAAACGGCGTCTGCACCGTGCGCATCTGGCAAGCCAATATCGGCAAGACCATCATCGCCCACGTGCCGGTCAGCCACGGCCAGGTGCAGGAAACCGGCGAGTTCGAACTGGATGGCGTGACCTTCCCGGCCGCTGAAATCGTGCTCGAATTCCTCGATCCGGCCGATGAGGGGGAATGCGACGGCGGGGGCGCGATGTTCCCGACCGGCAGGCTGGTGGATGACCTTGAGGTGCCAGGCGTCGGCACTTTCAAAGCCACCCTGATCAACGCCGGCATCCCCACCATCTTCGTCAATGCAGCCGACATCGGCTACACCGGCAGTGAGCTGCAGGAAGCCATCAATAACGATACCGCCGCGCTGATGCGCTTCGAGACCATCCGCGCCCACGGCGCCTTGCGCATGGGGCTGATCAAGACGCTGGACGAAGCCGCCACCCGCCAGCACACCCCGAAAATCGCCTTTGTGGCCCCCGCTGCCGATTACAAGGCATCGAGCGGCAAAACCGTGGCGGGCAAGGACATTGATCTGCAGGTACGGGCACTGTCGATGGGCAAGCTACACCACGCCATGATGGGAACCTGTGCGGTGGCTATCGGTACAGCCGCCGCGATCCCCGGCACTTTGGTCAATATTGCGGCGGGCGGCGGCGAACGCACTGCCGTACGTTTCGGCCACCCGTCCGGCACGTTGCGGGTTGGCGCAGAGGCGAAGCAAATCAATGGTGACTGGACCGTCAGCCGGGCCATCATGAGCCGCAGCGCACGGGTTCTTATGGAAGGCTGGATTCGAGTACCCGCCGATAGCTTTTAATAGTGAGTGGCGCTACCGCCACCATTCACCAGACCGGCCCGGCAACCTGCCGGGCTTGCGGGCGCGCCGTGCAAGCAAACAACCGCATGGCGCCCCCCATCTCCGCCACATCAGGCCCACAGATCAGAAAGCGGCATAACGCTTCTCGATCTGCTCGTACGCCCCACTGCTGCGCAAAGCCTGCAAGCCATCGCTGAAGCGCTCACATTGCGTCGCCAGCTTGCAACCCAATTGATATTGCGTAGGCGGAAAGATGGCAAACCAGGTAAGCGGTTGTTTGACATCGACCAGATTACCCACTTCCCGATTGAAATATTCGATTATGCGACGGTCGCCAACAATCACGTCGATGCGGCCGGCGTACAACAGCCGATTGCGAACAATCTGCTGAGCTTCCTCCCGATAGTTGGGATTGCTGCTCGCCATTGCCTGAAACTCCGATCCGAGCAGAAATCGTGCGCGCTGAAATGCGCTGACCGAGTATTTGCCAAGATCGGCGATAGTGCGTATCTCCAGCCGCCGCGAGGCCAGTGCCACAGCAAAGTTCTGGTACTGGATGTAGGGGGCTGAATAATGCGCCTGGATACCACTCATCTGATTCGTAGTGGCAATCGCATCCAGCTGCCCCCTGCCCAGCATCTGGTGCAGGCGCTCCAGCGGTGCGAAAAAGGGCTCGATCTCGTACCCGGCCCGTAGTGCCGCCTGCTCAATGATGTCCACTTCCAGACCGCGCTTCTCCGCTTCAAAGATATAAGGCGGCTTGTTGGTACCAAAACCCACCCGCAACAACTCGGCTTGCGCGGTACCCGCCATCACCATTATCAAGCCAGCCAGCCAGCCTTTTCCCATCACGCCACATCCAGGTTCGTCATTCTCACTCTGTTATAGCTAGGCTCTTGACGCCCCGCCATGACTTGACAGCATCAAGACACCCCACCGGCAAGGCCGCTTAAGAACGCTCTCTTATCAAAATAGTCCATTTGGATATATCGATAATGCGACATCAACTTAGATAGTTCACCTTTTTTGTCGGTATTTACCCCTCAATTTTACGTGCTAGGGAAAACATCCAATTGACAAAACAATTCTGAAATATTGGCTCAATAGTGCTGTGCAATCCAATGGTCATTTATCATCAAAATGATGTAACACAAAGAATATAAACACAAATTTCTCTTCAAAAAAATCGCAAATTCAGTTATGATGCACAGCACAATTAAGCCCAACTTACCCAGTTGGCCACATTTATCAGACCACCGAACTGAACAATTGATGCCCAATTCGCTACTACCCATTTCGCCTTTGCGCGCACTGCTGTTTTGCCTGCTGTTATCTCTGTTCGAATTATTGACCTATGTTGGCAGCGATGTCGTCATGCCTGGCATGCTGAGCGTCGTCAACGATCTGCGCGCAGACACCCGTTACGTTCCACTCTCGCTCAATGCTTATTTATTAGGTGGCGTGGCCTTCCAATGGCTGATCGGCCCGCTGTCTGACCGCTTTGGTCGTCGCCCCCTGTTGCTGATCGGTTGCGTAGGCTTTGCGCTGGCTTGCCTGGCCACCCCCTGGGTGACCGACATTCGCCTGTTCACCGCCTTGCGCTTCATCCAGGGCATTGGCTTGGGTTTTGTCGTCGTGGTGAGCTACCCCGCCCTGCAGGAGGGCTTTGCCGAATCAGACGCGGTAAAGCTGATGGCCATGTTCTCCAATATCGCCCTGCTTTCGCCGCTGCTTGGGCCGCTGGTAGGAAGTGCCCTGCTGTCCGTCATGTCCTGGCGTACCCTGTTTCTGGCCATTGCCTTGCTCGGCGTGCTGGTCTGGCTGGGGCTGTACTGCCTGATGCCGGAAACCATTGGAGTCACGCGTAAGGATGGTAGCCGTCTGGAGCCACAGCCCCTGCATATCGGCAGCATTGCCAGTGCTTATCTCGACCTGCTGCGCAATGGCCGCTTCATGTCCGGCAGCATCGCCTTGGGCCTGACCGGCTTGCCGCTGCTGGCCTGGATTGCCTTGTCCCCCCTGTTACTGATGCACAACCTTGGCATGAGTACGACGGAATACGCGCTGTGGCAGTTGCCCATCTTTGGCGCGCTGATCGCCGGCAACTTTGCGCTCAACTTCCTGATCGAGAAATTTGAGATCGAACAGCTGGTGCGTCTGGCTCTGATCCCGGTATTAGGCGGCCTCGCGCTGGCATTGGCTGCCACACTGGCCACCGGCCATGTCATTGCATTGATCAGCGGCTTGTCGCTCTACGCCTTCGGCCTGGGCATCTGCAATGCCACCCTCTATCGCATCACGCTGTTCTCCAGTGAAAGCGGCAAAGGTTCCGTATCGGCCATGCTCGGCATGATCTCGGTTGCCATTTTCGGCCTCGGCAGTTCGCTGCTGGCCAGCCTGGGCGCCGGAAACAGTCTGACCGCCTACATCATCGCGGCAAGCATCCCTGCGTTTGCCGCCGCCTTACCGATCACTCGTGTGTTGGTCAAGCCGCCTGAGCCGGCGTTGGCCAACCAAGCCAGCTAGCCCCCAACGCCGTCGGGAGCCAACCCCATTTGGTTCCCGACTGCACCAGACCGAATTCATACAAACCAGGAGAATTGCCGTGGCGAACCTCGCCCACGTCGACGCCCTCTGCGCGCTCGACCACCCTTACCAAGCCAGTGCCGACACCGATCGGCTGTTTGATACCGCCATGCGTGAGATCGTGGCCTACCACAATGAGCACAGCCCCCACTATGCCGAATGGCTTGCGGCGAATGGCTTTGATATCAACACCCTCGGCGCCAATCCGGACTGGTCGCAATTGCCACCCATTTTTGCCAACTACTTCAAACAGCGCCTGCTGCTGAGCGAATCGGGCAAGGAAGCACTGGAGCTGACCTCCTCCGGCACCACCGGCCAGAAAAGCCGCATGCGCTATGACGACCGCAGCATCGGTGCAGCCCAAGGCATGGTTGACCATATCTTCCGCCACTATGGCTGGGAAACACCCGACACCCCTTGCAACTATCTGCTGTTGAGCTACGAGCCCGCCGGCACCATCACACTGGGTACGGCCTATACCGACCAGTTCCTGTGCAAGTACGCGCCGGTCAAGCGCGCCGTCTATGCCCTGCGCCACACCGGCAAGGGCAATGAGTTTGATCCGTTTGGTGTAATCCGCGCCCTGCAGGAGTTTGCTGAAGATGGCGCCCCCGTGCGCATTCTGGGCTTCCCTGCCTTCATGTGGTTTGTGCTGGAGCGCATGCGCGAGATGGGGCTGCCGCCCTTGAAGCTGCATCCCGACTCACTGGTGTTCTTTGGCGGAGGCTGGAAGACCCACGCCGACCAGGAAATCCCCAAGGCCAAGCTCTATGCCCGTCTTGGCGAACAGTTGGGTATTCCCGACATTCGCTGCCGCGATGGTTACGGCTCGGTTGAGCATTGCGTGCCTTACGTCGAGTGCTCGAATCACCGCTTTCACGTACCGGTTTATGCCCGTGCCTATGTCCGCGATACCGCAACGTTTGCCGTGCAGGACTACGGCCAGCGCGGTTTCATCCAATTTGTGTCGCCTTACATCACCTCCAGCCCGGCCCATAGCGTGGTCATGAGTGACCTCGCCGTCTTGCACCGCGCCGATGAATGTGGCTGCGGTATTGCCACAGACTGGTTTGAACTGCTGGGACGTGCCAGCACCAGCAAGGCCCGCAGCTGCGCCCTTGCCGCCTCTGAACTGATTCGGGAGTCCTGATCCATGTACCTCATCAACGGCCAACTCAGCCCAACCCTCAGCCTTGATCAGGCCCTGAACAGCCTGACTGCACGGCTTCCCATTGCACTGGGTCAACCTTGCGACATCGAAACCGTTCTGGCGACTGCCGAACGCTTTGCCGCCAGACTGACTGCCGGTGAATTCGATCTCGGCAGCGAAGTCGATGCCGCCGCACGTAACGAAATTGCCGCCTTCTGCACCCCCGCCAGCCTGAAAACCAAACTCAAGCGCGAACTGGGTGAGCAGCCTTTCTCGTTGCGCCGCATTGATTACCGCGCCTCCCATTTCGAGGCATGGCGCCCGCTGGGCCTGGTGGTGCATGTCACGCCGGCCAATGCCCCCCTGCTACCCTTCTTTGCCATTCTGGAAAGTCTGCTGCTGGGCAACGTCAACTGGCTACGCCCCAGCTCCAGCGATGCCGGCATCAATGCACGCCTGCTGCAGGCTTTCCTCAGCTGCGACACCAGTGGTCAACTGGCCGACTTCATTGCCGTCACCCCCGCCAAGACCAGCGAATTGCCACAGCTGATGGTTCACGCCGATGGCGTCTCGGCCTGGGGTGGCGATAGCGCCCTGGAAGCCATTCGCAAGCAATTGCCCGCTGGCTGCCGCTGGATCGACTGGGGACACAAGATCAGCTTTGCCTATCTGGTTCCGAATGCCATCGACAGCGCCGCACTGGACGCCGTAGCCGATGAAGTCTGCCGTTTCGACCAGCAAGCCTGTTCCAGCCCACAAGTCGTCTTTGTAGATAGCGATGATCAAGCCACCCTGCAGGCAATTGGTGAACAACTGGCCGAAGCCATGGCCCGCCGCACCAGTCAGTGGCCCGCGCTGACACCCAGCGAACAGGAAGCCGCCGACATCACCAGCCGTCTGGCCTTTACGCGTCTGGACCAGGTGTTTGGTGCAGTGCCAAGCCGGATCTGGACTGGCGAAGGCTGGCGCATCATCTGGAAGCACGAAGCCGCCATCGAGCCATCGCCACTGTTCCGCAGCGTGCTGTTGCGGCCTCTGCCCCGAGCCCGTCTGGTAGACACCCTGCGCCCGTGGCGCACCCGCCTGCAGAGCTGCGGCCTGGTGGCCAATGCTGCCGACATGGCGGGCCTCAGCCATGCCCTGATTGCTGCGGGCGTAGGCCGTCTGGCCCCCATGCAGGCCATGCACGAGGGTTACAGCGGCGAGCCACACGATGGCGTGTATGCCCTGAGCCGCCTGGCACGTCGCGTCTCGGTTACGCTGGCCGCCGACATGCTGCCACGGCAAGCCACGCTGGATCTGCCCCCCGTGGCACCTGCCAGCATCGTCGGTCAGCCCGTCATGGACAAAGCCGCCTTCCTGAATGATTCGATGCGCGATGGTGCCCAGCTGTTCTTCCGCAGTGGCGGCAGCAGCGGCGTGCCCAAGCTCGCAGGCTTCAGCTATGGCGACTACCACCGTCAGATGCAGGCCGCTGCCGATGGCCTGTTCGCGGCCGGTATCGAACCCGCCAGCGACCGTGTGCTGAACCTGTTGTACGCGGGCAATCTGTACGGTGGCCTGCTCAGCTTCTTCACCCTGCTCGACAAGCTGGGAGTTACCCACTACCCGATGGGTGGTCCGAATGATGATGATTACAGCGAAATCGCCAGCGTGATCGTCAGCCAGAAGGTCAACACCCTGATCGGCATGCCCAGCACGATTTATCAGCTGTTCGTACGCGAAGAAAAGACATTGCGTGCCTATGGCGGCATCAAAAAACTGATGCTTGGTGGCGAGCACCTCGGTGCCAGCCAGCGCGAGTTCATTGCCAGCTTTGGCGTCACCACCATCCGCTCGGCGATTTATGGCTCGGTCGATGCCGGCCCACTTGGCCATGCCTGCCATGCCAGCCCGGATGGCGTCTTCCATCTGCTGACAGATACCCAGTGGCTGGAAATCGTCGATACCGAGACCGACCAGCCCGTGGCGCCAGGAGAGTCCGGCCGCCTGCTGTTTACCTCCCGGGCCCGTGAAGGCCAGAAAGTCGTCCGCTACGAAATCGGCGATCTGGGGCGCTGGGTTGATGGCGAATGCGCCTGCGGCGCCCAAAGCCCACGCTTCGAGCTGCAGGGCCGTCATGGCGCGCTGATCCGTATCGGCACCATGTTTGTTCAGCCGCAGAAGCTGGCCGCCCTGGCCGAAGTCCCGATCCAGCTGATCCTCGAATATGGTTCAGCCGGCCGCGAATGCATCCGCCTGCTGGCTGATGGCGATGCCGAAGCGGTACGCGCCCGAGTCAGCACCGATCCGGAGTTGAAACTCGGCCTCGATACCGAGTTACTGGAGCTGGAAGTCTCCAGCCGCCCGGTAGCCGAATTCGAGCGGCACACCCATAGCGGCAAGACCCCGCTGGTGATGGACCGCCGTCGCTGAAAAGTAAATTGAGTGAACTACGGTCAGCCCACAGTTACCCATTGTGGCTGACCAGGCAACCCGACTTCGCCACCGCTGCCCCGGTTACCCCCTAGGCAGAAGAGTGGGAAGAAGCCCAATGAAAACCGATTATTTGAAAACCAAAGAAGACTATTCACGCCGCACACGATCCGACCGGGATCCTGCCAGCGGTGGGGAGTCACAGAAAATCATGTTGAAGCTAGAACACCTGGTGGCTTTTGCGCGCCATCACTCGCCTTACTACGCGCAACTTTATCGCGATGTGCCGACAACAGGCTGGCAGATCAACGACCTGCCTCTGGTCGATCCCGTCCAGTACTGGGCAAACAATGGTGGCCTGCACGACTGGCCGGCCTTGACCGGCCCTATCGCCGACGCCCATGTCTTCAAGACTGGCGGTACGACCGGCAGCGGAAAAATGTCGGTCTACACCCGCGAGGAATGGCGGACTTTCGTGCGCACGTTTGGTCGCGGCATGTCCCGTCAGCTCAATACAGGAGATCGCATCGCCAATCTGTTTTTTGCAGGCGACCTTTACGCGAGCTTCCTGTTCATTCATGGCTCGCTCGCCCACATGGATACACCGGTGTGTGAGTACCCGTTCACCGGGGCAGCAGACCCCAAAACATTGACCGAGCAGATTCTCAGCCATCACATCAACGTATTGGTTGGTGTGCCCGCCCAGCTGCTGCGCTATGCGGCCGACCTGGCCAGCCAGGACATCCAGCTGCCCTGCGTCACGGCCTTGCTCTATGGCGGAGAAAGCCTGTTTGCCGAACAGCTGGATTTGCTGCATCGCGTACTCCCCAACGCCCGCATTGCCTCGATTGGCTGCGCCAGCGTTGATGCCGGCCTGATCGGTGCTGCCACGCCCGACTGCCAGCTCGGCGAACATCGGTGCTTCGAGCCCGAAACCATCGTTGAGATCATTGACGAAGCCAGCGGCGAAGTCATTCGCGAAACCGGCCGCAGCGGCATGCTGGTCATCACCAACCTGACCCGCGCCCTGATGCCCCTGATCCGCTACCCGGTAGGCGATCTGGCCGCCTGGGTCGAACCGGAAGGCAGTTCTGAGCGCAAATTTGTGTTGCTGGGGCGTAGCAGCCTTGGCCACCGCCTGCGTGTCGGTGCCGCCTCGCTGTTCCCCGATGAGCTGTCAGAGCTGATTCAGCAGCTTGTTGGCAAGTGCCACTGGCAACTGGTCATTGATCACCGCGATGGCAAGGATCAGGTATGCCTGCGCATTGCCCATGAAGGTACTGCAGCACAGGCCCAGCAGCTGATCGACACCCTGGAGGCGAAAGATCCTGGCCTCGCCCAGCAAATGGCTGATGGTCAGACCGTTCTGGCGGTGGAATGGTGCAGTCAGGCGGCCTTGGTTCTACAAGCCCGCACTGGCAAGCTGCAGCGCGTTATCGACCGCCGCGATTACCGCGCACAACCCGGAGGTGCCGCATGAAGCCCGCAGCAGCACCTGTCGTAATCCGCGACTTTCAGGAAGGCGATGCCGAAGGCGTCAGCGCATTGTTCTCGGCCGTTTATGGTGAGCACTACGTCTATCCGGACGTTTATCTGCCCTCGATGATCCGTCATCACAATATTGAACAGCTCTGGCGCACCGCTGTCGCGACGCTGGAAGGCCGCATCGTCGGTCACGCCATTCTGTGGCAAGACCCTGCCGGCCCGGATAGCGCCGAGCTTGCCATGATCGTGGCCCATCCCTCGACACGCGGCATGGGCATTGCCACCCGCCTTGGTGAGCATTTGTGCCTGTATGCACGGCAGCAAGGGCTGGCCACCTTGACCATCAAGATGGTATCGAGCCATTCGCAAACGCAGCGGCTTGCGCGCACACTTGGCTTTCAGACCACGGGTCTGCTGCTGGACTACGTCGCATCACCGTTTGGTAACGATGGTCGCGAAAGTGTCGTGATTGGCGTGATGCCCCTGCAGGATCGGCCGATTCCGCAATGCCATACGGGTCGCGAGACCGCGAGCTGGATCAAGCCTCTGGTTGAGCGCTTTGGCAGCAGCCCGCTTTCAAGCGGTGATCGCCAGCTGGATCGCCCGATGCTGATCTCGGCACACGGCAAGCGGGTGGATGTCACGCTGGAGCATGCCAGCGCGGAAAGCGTTGAAGAAATCACCCGCCTGCCCCGCAATCGCCTGATTCATCTGCGTATCCGCTTCGACGCCGCGCTCCCGCCGCTGCTGGCAGCCCTGCATCGCGCGGGCTACGCCGACACTGGTCTTGCCCCTGCGCCAGATGGCCAGTGGTACTGGCTGTTGCAACGCGGATACGCCATGCGCGATCTGGAGTTTCACTGCCCAATCGCCCGTGCGCTATATGAAGGAACTCAGGACATCGCTCAAAGCTCAGCAGCCTGAACCCACTGCTCAGGGCGCGATACACGCCATTGCCCCCTGTCAGCCCCAAACGGCCCTGATTGCTTACCCGGCAATCAGGGCCGTTTGTCTAGGCTCTGTTGACGTTTTGTTTCCGGTCGCGCCGGGCTTCAGGTTGTAGGCCCGGTAATTTGACTCCGATTTCGTCTGAAAGCACACTCGCTGGATTTGCCTGCAAGGAGATCCCATGCGACGCCCGCTTTGTCTGCTCGTCTCATCCGCGCTTGTCCTCACTGCCTGTAGTGGAGGTTCTGACTCCGGCTCGACAGGGGGTGGTACCAAGCCCGAGCCTTCACGCAGAACCGTGCCCGCCACCTATCGCGCCAGTAATGCCGGCGCGGCAGGCGATGCCTTTGTCCATCTGTTTGAATGGCGCTGGACCGATGTCGCGCGCGAGTGTGAAAACTATCTGGGGCCAAGGGGCTTCAAAGCCGTGCAGGTATCGCCACCCAATGAACACGCGGTCATTGCAGCAGCCAGCAGTGGCGCAAGCTACCCCTGGTGGCAACGCTATCAGCCCGTGTCTTACCGTCTGGACCAGAGCCGCAGTGGCACCCGGGCCGAATTCGTCGATATGGTCAGCCGTTGCAAGGCGGCAGGGGTTGGCATCTATGTTGATGCCGTCATCAACCACATGACTGCCGGCACTGGCACGGGTAGTCACGGCACCCCCTACAGCAAGTACGATTACCCGTCGCTCTACGCGCGTAGCGACTTTCACACCGCCTGCAGCGTCAGCGACTACAAGAGCGCTGCCAACGTGCAGGATTGCGAGCTGCTGGGGCTGGCTGACCTGGACACTGGGGGCTCCAATGTCCAGCAACAGATCAGCAACTATCTGGTTGAGCTGGCTCGGCTGGGTGTAGCCGGCTTCAGGATTGATGCAGCCAAACATATCAACGCGGCCGAACTCAATGACATCCTGCGCAAGGTCAACAGCACACTCAGTGCCGCCGGCCGGCCCCTACCCTATTACTTTCTGGAAGTCATCGACAATGGCGGGGAAGCGGTTAAAGCCAGCGACTATTACGGTGTGGCCTATGACTCTTCTGGCGCCTCTGACATCACCGAATTCAAATTCCGTGGTATCGGCAGCAAATTTCTCAATACCAAAGGAGAAAAGCTGGCAGACCTCAATCCTGCACGTTTCAATGAGAAAAGCTGGGGGCTGATGCCTTCCGATAAAGCCGTCGTCTTTGTGGATAACCATGACACTCAGCGCAGTGACGGTCTGTATTACGCCGACGACGCGCTCTACCACCTCGCCACCATCTACATGCTGGCGCAGCCTTATGGTTACCCGTCGATCATGTCGGGCTACAGTTTTGATCGCGGCAGCAAGGCAGGCACCGATGCTGGTCCACCAGCCAGTGCGGGAGGGGTTACTCGTCCGGTCTACGTCAATGACAACACGCCGGACTGCCCTGCCAAAGTGGATGGTGCCATCAGCAAAGGCCGCTGGGTTTGTGAGCATCGCGTCACCGCCGTGGCCCGCATGCTGGCTTTCCGCAAAATGGTCGCCGGTACCTCCATCAGCAACTGGTGGGATAACGGCAGCAACGCCATTGCATTTGGTCGCGGCAACAAGGGGTTTGTCGCCATCAACCGTGAATCCACACCCGTTTCGCGCACCTTTGAAACCAGCCTGCCTGGCGGCGTTTACTGCGATGCCCTGACGATTGCCGGCAATGGCGTCTGCACCAACGCCATTCCCGTCAACTCGGATGGCCGGCTGACCATGACGATCCCCGCTCAGTCCGCCATCGCCCTGCATGTGGGGGCCCGGCTGAATTAGGTTCTATAGAGGTTTTGTTTCCAGAAAAATATCAACCGAACCTGCACATAACTCTCCATTTCAAATAGCCCGCAAATGCGGGCTATTGTTTTATTCAAACCCCAACAAATGTTCATTCGCTGTTTTATACAAAAAACAGATTTACCAACAAAATAAAAACATCACACCTCATTGTTTATTAAATTGTTTTATTTCCATAGCCCTGACCATGAAAAATCAATGATGTACTACGATTAAACCAGCCATTTTGCCAATTCCGGGTTGAGTCCATTATGTTTAACCCCGATAAAGATGATCCTTCCCTGCAAATGTTGCGGGATATCTTCGGCACGGTTATCGACAGGCTGCTCGAAAATGCCGGCAATGCCGGCGATGGCACCGTCACCGTACTGGGGGCCATGTTTGGCGTATTCAACAGCGGGTTACTACTGGTCGGTTCGATGATCATCACCTATGTGCTGATCATCGGGGTGGCCAACACCGCCAACGATGGCGAAGCCATGGGGCGCAGCTGGTCAGCAGTATGGACCCCGCTGCGCATGGCGCTCGGTGCCTCCATGCTGCTGCCGACCGCCTCCGGCTTCTCGCTGATCCAGATCGGCCTATTGCAGGTGGTGATCTGGAGCGTGGGTTTGGCAAACGATGTCTACCGGACGGGGTTGGATACTTATGCCAAAACCTATCAATACGATCCTGTCAGCCTGGATCTGCCAACAATCGGCGCACGCGATGCGGTGATGGCGGTGTTTCGGTCAGAAATCTGCCGTTGGTCCATCAATTACGGTTACAACGCGTCGGTTGCGCGCCTCAACAACGACATTACCAATCCCAATGATCTGCTCGGCAACTGGGCCAGCGTCCGTTGGGCCGACGACCGCATCAGTCAAGGCATCCCCACTTCTTTGAGTGGGGGCACGCCCATCTGCGGCAAGATGATTTTCTCCTCCCCCAATAAGGACAAAGGAAAGGTCACCAGTGGCCCCAGCAATCCGGTCTCAACCCTGCTTGAAGATACGCTCGGCTTTTATCTGCCAGGCAGCGAACTGGATAGCCAGGTCTTCCTGTTTCGTCAGCTGATCCGGGCCAAGCAATCTTATGCCACCCAGACTATGCTCGATTCCGTACAGAGCTATAGCGCCTATGTCTTCGATGCGTATCTGCCGGTCATCATGCCGGGTTATGTCGGCCAGAGTGCCCCCAGCGGGCCAGGGGGCAGTGGGGGCAGTACCGAGAAATGCCTTTCGACAACATCGTCTGGAGGAACCAGCAAGCCGGGCAACACCACCAGAGTTGACGTGGCCGAACTCAATTGCATTGCCCAGCGCTACGAACGAGCGCTGTCGGGCGACTGGCAGTTGGCCGAGGTGGACCTCGGCCCACTTCAGGTGCAGGTCAAGGCACCCATCATTCCAGAGCTGCAAAAGTATTGGTCGAAAAAGCTGTCTGCGTCGTCTTCCAGCGGAGGTTCACGGTCCAGAATGCCCGAAGGCTATGGCTGGGCCGATGATCTGGCCGCCAAGGGCTGGTCACGCGCCGGCGGATGGAATCTGCAGCTGGCCGCCATCCAGAACGCCATTCAGGGCGAATTCCGCCTGAAGCTGGCGCAAACACGCCCAAATTTCCAACGGCTGCCGATTGATCCCAGCCGGCAATTTGTCGAAACCAGCTACGAAACCATCACTAACGCCATCATCAGCCAAGCCAACAACGAATATCTGCAAAAGCCACCCCAGGCCAAGCTTGAACTCAAGTTGTCGTCGGATAAGGGTAAACTGGGCCTGGACATGAAGGTCATCCCCGCTGCCGCAGATTTTCTGGCGCGGGATGTCATTGCCTCGGGAGACGTCGAATTCGCCCTCAAGCAGTATTCGTCCGCCATGGGGGAGTCGATGACGCGCTGGCTCATTCACTCGCTGGTTGGAGAAAAAAATGTCCTGGACCGGCTAAAGCTGGTGGGCGATGTCGTCCTGCAGTACTCCGAAGCCGCCATGCTGGCCAAGCTCAGTCTCGCCACCCAGGCAGGCGGCGCCACCGTCAATGCCATGACACAGGCCGGCATGCCGGGTACGCAAGCCGCAGGAAATCAATATCAGGTGTTATCCAGCGCAGCCTTCCCGATGCTCGACCGTCTGACTGAATGGGGCCTGCTGGTTGGATACTACTTTTCCATCTACCTGCCCATGCTGCCCTACGCCATCTTTACCATCGGTGTGGTTGGCTGGCTGGTGGCGGTAATCAAGGCGGTGGCAGCCACCCCGCTGTGGGCGATGATGCACCTGACGCCCAGCCAGGGCTCCTTCATTGGTGGTCAGCAGCAAGGTTATCTGATGATTTTCGCCTTGTTCAGCCGCCCTTCGTTGATGATCTTCGGCCTGTTTACCTCCATCGTCCTGGTTGATACCGTGGTCGGGTATATCAACAGCGTCTTCATTCAGATCATGGCAGCCAATACCGCCGGCAGCTGGTTCGGCCCTCTGTCGATCCTGCTCTATCTACTGGCTTACGGCATGCTGCTGATGCCGGTGTTATACATGCTGTTCGCCCTGCCCCAAACGCTGCCTGATCACATCCTGCGCTGGATCGGTGCCGGCATTCCGGATCTTGGCGAATCTGCGGCTTCCAGCCGTATGCAATCTGGTGCGCAAGGGGTTGTCCACCGTGCTCAGGGCGTGATGTCCGCCATGAATAGCAACCGCGCCGGGGGTGGCCAGCGCGCCGCAGCGGGCGGTGCTGCCAGTGGCGCGGGCGCCGGTCGCCCCCCCAAGGGGCGCTCGGAATCGGATAGCTTGCCACCGCAAGGAGATCTGGAAGGCGTCGGCGGCCAAGGCACTATCGACCAACGCGCCAATGCACAAGCCGATATGGCACCCGCCAGCGGCAGTCCCCCCACCCCATCTGCGGCGGGTGGCGGGGGTTCTGCGGGGATAGAGGGGCAATATGAAGGGAGCCACACTCCCTCTGCTGGAGCGAGCAATCCGTCGTCCAGTGACAACCGACCCGCCCGCGCCGGCAGCGATATCGAAGATGGGGCATCTACGGTGACCGGGCAACAACGCCCTCGCGCCAGTCACAATGAACTGGAAACCGGAGACAGCAATCCGGTACATGATCAGGCGGATCACTACCCTGCCCGCACCACAGGGGAATCATCAGATCGTCACATCGGCCAGGTAGGGAGCGATGCACCGATCGAGGGCCAACAGGGGCCGGCAAGCCAGAAACGGGATCCCAACCAACGGCGTGGCCCCGACGAAAGCGGTGTCCGTCGCAGCAGTCGCCCCAACGAAGCCGGCATTCCGCTGGAAGTGGCGGGCGCACCGGCATCTGGGGCGCCGGAAGACACCATGCCACCGTCCCCATCGCGCCCTCCATCCCCGGCCAACCCACGCGATCTGGAAATGCAACCGACTACACCACCCTCCCCTTCCCCTGCCTCTACGCTGGAAGAGCGTCAGCCAAGCGAGCCGCCGCCATCCCCTGCACGGGATCAACACCAAATCGAAGGGCAAGGTGGTAACCGCCACCATGACCGACGTTGAATCGGCACCCAGTGCGGCTCAGTGGAGGTTTCGAGCACCCGGACAAAATGCACAAAGGCAACCCGAGGGTTGCCTTTGTGCCGGTGACAATACGCGAGAAGACTGATTACTGATTGAGTTCACGCGCCAGATACAGCCAGGTTTCAACGACTGTGTCAGGATTCAGCGACACCGTCTCGATGCCCTGCTCAACCAGCCACTTGGCGAAATCCGGGTGATCCGATGGCCCCTGGCCACAGATACCGATGTATTTGCCTTGCGCACGACAAGCCTTGATCGCCATTGCCAGAAGCGCCTTCACTGCCTCGTTACGCTCATCAAACAAGGAAGCAATCGGGCCACCGGAGTCGCGATCCAACGCCAGCGTCAGCTGCGTCATGTCATTCGAGCCAATCGAGAATCCATCGAAGAACTCCAGGAACTGCTCGGCCAGAATCGCATTGGACGGGATTTCACACATCATGATCAGACGCAGGCCGTTCTTGCCGCGTTCCAGACCATTTTCCTTGAGCAGCTCGACCACCCGTCGCGCTTCGTCGATGGTCCGAACAAACGGGATCATCACCTCAACATTGGTGAGCCCCATTTCATCGCGGACTTTCTTCAGGGCACGGCATTCCAGCTCGAAGCAATCGCGGAACGACTCGGCGATGTAACGCGAAGCACCCCGGAAGCCGATCATCGGATTCTCTTCGTGCGGCTCGTACTGCTGCCCGCCGATCAGGTTCGAATACTCGTTCGACTTGAAGTCGGACATCCGCACGATGACTTTCTTCGGATAGAAGGCGGCACCGATGGTGGCGATCCCCTCAACCAGCTTCTCGACATAAAAATCGACGGCACCAGGGTAGCCGGCAATCTTCTCATCGACCTGGTGTTTCAGATCCCAAGGCAGATTCGGGTAAGCCAGCAAGGCTTTTGGATGAACACCGATCATGCGGTTGATGATGAATTCCAGACGGGCCAGCCCCACCCCTTCGTTCGGCAGGTGAGAGAAATCAAACGCCAGCTCAGGGTTCCCCACGTTCATCATGAGCTTCACAGGCGAAGCGGGCATCTTGTCCAAGGCAAGGTCGATGATTTCGATATCGAGTTTGCCTTCATAGATATTGCCGGTATCGCCTTCAGCACAGCTGACCGTGACATAGTCGCCATCCTTGAGCGAGCGAGTCGCATCGCCACAACCCACCACAGCGGGAATACCCAGCTCACGAGCGATGATGGCGGCGTGACAGGTGCGGCCACCGCGATTGGTCACAATCGCCGCAGCACGCTTCATGACGGGCTCCCAATCCGGGTCGGTCATATCCGTCACCAGCACATCACCTGGTTTGACACGGTCCATCTCAGCCGCACTCTTGATCAGCCTGACCACGCCCTGGCCGATCTTCTGGCCAATGGCACGACCAGATGCCACCAGCGTGGACTTGTTCTTCAGACGGTAACGACGCAGGGTTTCAACGCGATCTTCCTGAGACTTCACGGTCTCAGGACGGGCTTGCAGGATATACAGCTTGCCATCGACCCCATCGCGCCCCCACTCGACATCCATCGGGCGCCCGTAATGCTTTTCGATGATCAGGGCGTAGCGCGCCAGCTCCTCGGCCTCGGCATCGGTGATCGAGAAACGGTTGCGATCCACATCCGACACCGGCACGGTACGCACCGACTTGCCGGCAACCGCTTCGGGCGAGAATTCCATCTTGATCTGCTTGGAACCCCGTGAACGCCGCAGAATGGCCGGGCGATTGGCCTTCAGATTCGGCTTGTAGACATAAAACTCGTCCGGATTGACCGCGCCTTGCACCACCGTCTCACCCAGGCCGTAGGAGGAAGTGACGAACACGACGTCCTGAAAGCCGGATTCGGTATCGATAGTAAACATGACACCGGCAGCGCCGGAATCTGAACGCACCATGCGCTGGATACCGGCAGACAGGGCAACCTCGGCGTGGGTAAACCCTTTGTGAACACGGTAGGAAATCGCACGGTCGTTATACAGCGAAGCAAAAACATGCTTGATGGCAACCAGCACGTTGTCGATACCGCTGATATTGAGGTAGGTCTCCTGCTGACCGGCAAACGACGCATCGGGAAGATCTTCAGCCGTGGCAGACGAGCGCACGGCGACAGAGATTTCAGCTCCGGAGTCCGCAATCATCTTGGCGTAAGCGCTGCGGATGTCCTGATCCAGTCTCTGGGGGAAAGGCGTATCTACGACCCATTGACGGATCTGGGCGCCGACGCGGGCCAGCTCGTTGACGTCTTCGACATCCAGCGAGGTCAGGGCCTCGTGGATGCGATCAGCCAGACCGGCATGGGAGAGAAAGTCGCGGAAAGCGGTAGCGGTAGTGGCAAAGCCACCCGGCACACGGACTCCCACACCGGCGAGCTGACTGATCATCTCACCCAAAGAGGCGTTCTTTCCGCCCACGCTTTCGACGTCGGTCATGCGCAGCTGGTCGAACCAAACGACGTAATTTTCGGCCATTGTCTGTTTCCTGTAATGGATCGGGGATACACGAAATTGACTGGATTTTAGCTTGTTTCGCCCCTCGAAGACAGCAAGCAACCTGCGTCAAACGGTGAAGTGACGGACATTTGAGCAAAATATCGTGATTTTTTTGTGCGGTGCAAACTCGTGATGCCAACCGATCATTTGTTGCGCAAGCACAACATGGCAATGCGCAATCAGGCTCGGATTGTCGCGGAAATGCCGTATCTGCCGTGGCTGGAGGCCAGGTATGCCTTTGTGGCAAGATCGTCACATTCCATGCCCGTCGAGGATCGCTGCCATGCCGCACCGTCGCACTGCGTTTTTTATTTCTGACCGCACCGGCATTACCGCCGAAATGCTGGGTCATTCGCTCCTGACCCAGTTTGAAGGGATTGAATTCAAGCGGGTGACGCTGCCATTCATCGACAGCCCGGAGAAGGCCGCGCAGGTCGCTGAGCGCATCCGCCAGACCGCCGAGCAAGATCAGATCCGGCCCTTGGTGTTCAGCACGATCGTCAATGAGGCAATCCGCCATCTGATTCATATCGACTGCGCGCTGACCCTGGATTTCTTCGAGGTATTCATCTCGCCACTTGAAGCCGAGCTGGCTATGGAGTCTTCCCACACCGTCGGCCGCTCGCATGGCATTCAGAATTTTCAGGAGTACAACCAGCGGATTGAAGCGGTCAATTACGCCATGTCGCACGATGACGGCATGAAGCCGGATCTGGCCGAAGCCGACATTATCCTGGTTGGTGTATCGCGCTCGGGGAAAACGCCAACCTGCCTGTATCTGGCCTTGCAGTACGGTATCAAGGCCGCCAACTATCCACTGACACCGGAAGACTTTGGCAAGCCGACACTTCCGAAACTACTGCATCCCTACAAGCACAAGCTATTCGGACTCACCATCAGCCCCGAGCGTCTGCAGCAGATTCGCTCTGAACGCAAGCCGGATAGCCGCTATGCGGCGCTGGACACCTGCCGATTTGAAATTCAGGAAGCAGAGGCGTTAATGCGCAATGCCGGGGTGACCTACCTCAACACCACCAGCAAGTCGATAGAGGAACTGGCGAGTACGATTTTGCACAAAGCCAATCTCGCCCGTCGCATCTACTAAGCCCGCGCAATGATCAACTTTGCCCTGATAAGCCGTTCGCTAGCCCTGGATCTGATCGCCACTGTCTGCCTGGTACTCCTGATTGTCGGCGTTCGCCACTGGGCGGTCAGGGCAATCTCCACCAACGAGGCACTGAATCTGGAGACTCGGCGTCGCTGGCGTGTCGATTTGCGCAATGGCCTGTTATTGCTGTTCCTGTCGGGTATCTTGCTGATCTGGGGGCCGGAATTGCGCTCGGCAATGGTATCGCTGCTGGCCGTGGCAGCAGCGATTGTGCTGGCCACCAAGGAACTGATCCTCTGCTTTTCGGGGTCGGTCTATCGGGGGGGCGGCAATGCTTACGCCATTGGCGACCGGATTGAGGTGGGCGGCTATCGCGGCACGGTGATCGACATCAACTGGTTCTCGACCACGCTGATCGAATACTCCCCTGCCGGCAAGGGCGCGCCGCTGATGACCGGGCGCGCTGTCATCTTTCCCAATAGTCTGTTACTGACTCAGCCTGTGTTCAAAGAATCGTTCATGGGCGAATTCACGGTTCATAACATCACCATCCCGCTCTGTGCAGATACCGACTGGCAACGTGCCGAGGCAATCTTGCTGGAAATCGCCAACGCCATCTGCGAACCCTGGCTGGAATCTGCGCGCCAGCATTTGCGTGCCCTTACAGAGCGCAGCTGGTTCGACACCCCATCTCCCGAGCCACGGGTGTCGGTGCTGATTCCGGAAGCCGGCAAAATTCATCTGCAGTTGCGGCTGCCGATCCAGCTGAATGAACGCAATGAGGTTGAGCAGAAAATCGTGCGCGAATTTCTGATGCGGTCACCAATCAAGGCGTTCACCTGCCCAGATCCGGCCAAAACCTAGGCTCTGTTGACATTTCATTTCCGGATCGCGTTTCGTCGGATTTGGGCCTGATGCAAGGCAAAAAGCGCGCCGTTTAGTGGGCTAGGTTTGCAGTCGCTAGCTTGGTCGGGTCGGGTGCCAACCTGCAGGGAGCAGGCCGCCCAGTAGTAGCCTAGCGCAGCTTGCGGGCCTCTTCGCCGGCTCCGGCAATCAACAGCCAATCCAGCAGTGCAGTCGGCAGCAGGCGCTTTGCCCAAGCAAACAGATGTGTCGGCGTCGTCACCCGATACCGCGCTGCCGGCTTGTGAGCCAGCAGCGCTCTACGCACCACGGCTTGCACAGCTTCCGGCCCGAGTGTGAAGGGGCTGGCAGGGCCTGGTTTGGCCAGCCGGGCCTGCATGGCGGCATAAACATCGTAATGGGCGCTGGCTTCAGCGTTGATATGTCGATGAAAACGCGCTTCGGCATTCGCCCGGAAACGAGAGGTGATCGGCCCCGGCTCGATCAGCACCGGCCAGATCCCGGTACCGCGCAATTCCAGCCGTAGCGTATCGACCATACCCTCCATGGCAAACTTGCTGGCGTTATAGGCGCCACGATAGGGCATGGCGGCAAAACCCAGTACCGAGCTATTGAACAACAGCCGCCCTGTGCCATTACGGCGCATGGCGGGCAAAAGCTGGTTCGTCAGCTCGATGGCACCGAACAGATTGGTTTCGAACTGCTCACGCAAGGCAACACGCGGCAGATCTTCGACAGCCCCCGGCTGACCGAATCCCGCATTGTTGAACAAGGCATACAGCCGTCCCTGGGTCGCAGTCAGTACCTGCTCGACGGCCTGGGTGATCGACTCGGTCGAGTCCACATCCAGCCATAACGCGTTCAAGCCCTGCGCACGCAGACGTTCCACATCAGCCATCTGCCTTGCGCTGGCGAATACCTGCCAGCCTTCTTGCGCCAGAGCCTGGGCCACATACTCACCGATTCCGGTCGAACACCCGGTTATCAGGATGGAACGGGAAGTCGTGTTGACAGAAGGAGGGGGGGGTCATGAATCAATCCTTGCCGGAACGCCAGATCGAATAGATCAGCCAGATACTGTTGAAAAAGGCAATCAGGAAGCCGGATAGGCCAAATGCCGGTAGCCCGAACAGTCTTGGGCCGGCCGGCACAGTCATGACGATGGATGATCCGATGATCAGGCAACCGGTCACAATCCCCAAGGTGAGCCGGTTGGTGCTCTTGTCGAGTTGCTGGCCAAAATGGTCAAGCCGTTTCAGATCCAGATCAATCGGCAATTTGCCCCGCCGTGCTGCCTTCAGCAGCCGTGCTACATCACGCGGTAGCCCGCCTGCGATATTGGCGATCTCGATCAGGCTGCGCTGCCCCTTGCGCGCCAGTGTTGCCGGCATGTAGCGATGGATGATGACCTGACGGACAAACGGCGTCAGGTGGGGCACCATCTGAAAATTGGGGTCCAGCTGCCGGCCCAGACCTTCGAGGGTAATCAACGCTTTGAACAACAGGGTCAGATCAGCCGGCAAGGTAATCGAATGCTCGCGCATGATGGCAATCACGTCGTTCAGTAGATTGCCAAAGCGGATATCTTTGAGTGGCAGGTTTTCGTAGTTGAAGATCAGCTCGGCAATATCCGAGCCCAGCTTGCCCTCGTCCACCATGGCATCGCCGGTCCACTCGATCAATACCGCCAGAATGCCCTGCTCGTCACGCCCGGCCAGTGCCGCCAGCAGATCGACAATTTCGTCACGACGCGGATGCGGCAGCCGTCCAACCATGCCGAAATCAATAAAGGCAATCCGGTTTTCCGGCAGATAAATCACATTACCGGGGTGTGGATCGGCATGAAAATATCCGTCGATCAGAATCATCTTCAAGACGGCATCGGCGCCGCGCTTCGCCAGCAGATGCCTGTCCAGCCCCGCCTTGCCAACTGCCACCAGATCGTTTCCGGGCACACCGGCAACATAGCTCTGGACATTGACGATCTCGTTGGTCCAATCCCAATACACTTCGGGAATGACAATGAACGGGGAGTTCGCGAAATTTTTGGCAAAGCGGCTGTGATTGTGTGCCTCGGCCGCAAGATTCAGCTCCCGTTTGAGTGAACGGGAAAACTGCTCGACGATACGAACCGGCTGGTAACGACGCGACTCGGGAAACTCAAATTCGATCACCCCGGCCAGATGGCGCAGGATGCGCAAATCCGCATCAATCTTGCCCACGATATTCGGGCGGCGGATTTTCAGGATTACGGGCGTGCCATCAACCAGACGTGCCCGATGCACCTGCGCAATAGACGCCGACCCGATCGGATGCGGATCCAGCTCTCGGAAAATGGTATCGGGCGCCCTGCCCCACACGGCTTCCAGCTCGGGAATCAGTTGTTCGAAAGGCAGCGGCGGTACTTCGCTCTGCAACTTTTCAAACTCGCTGATCCACTCAGGCGGAAAGACATCGACCCGCGTTGCCAGCACCTGGCCGAGTTTGATGAAGGTCGGCCCCAGCTCTTCCAGCACACGGCGGGCCCGTTCAGCCGGTTCAAGCGGGGAACTGTTTTCGTCGCGGGGAATATGCAACATCTCGCCAGCACGCTCGAACGTCCGTTCGAGTCGCATACGACGAACCAAATCGCCGAAGCCGTGTCTAGCAAGCGTTCCGATAATTTCGCGGATGCGCGGCAGGTCGCGCATGAGATTGATGGTTTCGCGCAGCATAAGCCCGATTGTAGCGGCTAGTGCCAAGCCGCGCTTGCCCAGGCGGCGTTGCCGCGAAGGTTCGATGCCATTATCCTAGCGGCCTTCCGCGGCGCCCGAACCGATATAGCATGATTCGAAACACATTTATCCGGCATTTGATTGCCGCAGGTCTGGTCGCGACAATCGCTACACCTTTAGGCCATACGGACGAGACTCTCAAACTCGCAGACAAACAGGATACCGACACCTTCACCAGCCAACCTGCAGTCGATCCCGACAAGGTCGAACGTGCAGCAAAAACCGAGAAGGTTGAACGTGTAGAAAAGGCTGAAAAGCCAGAAAAATCAGATAAACCCGAGAAAGTCGACAAACGCTCTCGCACTGAAAAATCGGAGCTCGCTGAAAGCCGCAAGGCCAAGCAAGAGTCGATGGATCTGGCGCAGGATATCTTGCTGCAGGCAATGGGCCTGATCGGTGTGACCTACCGCTATGGCGGCAATTCTCCCGAAACCGGGCTCGATTGCAGTGGCTTCATCCGCTACGTTTTCAAGCAGGCGCTGAATATCGCACTCCCTCACAATGCCTTTGCGATCAGTCGGCTGGGGGATGAGATCGAAAAAGAAGATCTGAAAGCAGGGGATCTGGTGTTTTTTAATACACTGGGCCGTAAGTTTTCGCATGTCGGCATTTATCTGGGAGACGATCGCTTCATTCACTCCCCGTCTTCCGGCGGCAAAATCCAGGTGGTGCGGATGACCGACTCCTACTGGCACAAGCGCTTCAATGGGGCGCGCCGCGTGAGTCAGGAAACCGTCTCGGAACGTTCACCAATTCTCAAGCAGTTGATTGCCCAAGCATCCGCCGAAGAGAAGGATAAGTCATCCAGCAGCAGTCAATCCGAGGCGAAGAGTTCCAGTAAATCCAAGAAAACCAAATACGGCCGGCATCAAGGTAGTGGCAAAAAAGCCGTCAAGCGAAAAAAGCGCCGCTAAACACGCGGCTTCTCACCTAGGCTCTGTTGACGTTTTATTTCCGGATCGCGTTTCGTCGGATTTGGGCCTGATGCAAGGCAAAAAGCGCGCCGCTTAGTGATAAGCCACGCGATTTCCCGTCTGGGCGCACAGGCTGTAAGGC
>NZ_JARRAF010000169.1 GCF_030129945.1 Parachitinimonas caeni | reverse complement strand
GCTATGGTCTGGCAGAGGTTCAAAAAGCCGTAGCCAGTGGCGGCAGCACTGGCGGTGGCACTGGCGGTGGCACGCCACCTTCCGGCAACTTTGACAAGACCCTCGACGGCACCGCCGCCGGCGAACAACTGCTCGGCACGAATGGCCGCGACTGGATTCGCGCCCTGGGTGGTAACGACCAGCTCTACGGCTTCAGTGGTAACGACCTGCTGCAAGGCGGTGACGGCGACGACACCCTGATGGGCGGTAGCGGCAACGCCGCCAATACCGGCGACGACAGCCTCGAAGGCGGTGCCGGCAAAGACCAGCTGTTCGGCGAAGATGGCAAGGATGGGCTCAAGGGCGAAGCCGGCAACGACTACCTCGATGGTGGCGAAGGCAACGACACCGTCGATGGCGGCGCCGACGACGACCAGCTCAGCGGTGGCGCCGGTGACGACAGCCTGGTCGGTGGTGCCGGCAACGACAAATACGTCTTCAGCGGTGCATTCGGTCAGGACACGATCGACAACAGCGGCGGTGGTCAGGACTGGA
>NZ_JARRAF010000168.1 GCF_030129945.1 Parachitinimonas caeni | reverse complement strand
AGGGCTGAGGTTCTGGCCCGCCATGCCGCTGACCGGGCTGAACAAGGGCGCCACCACCGACAGCTTGGCCGGGGTCGCGTAGCGCACGGTCTTGGTGATGCGGCCGGCGATGTCGTACTCGGTCTGTGTCACCGCCACTTCGGTCGCATTGAGCAGGCTGAAGCTGAAGGTCGGCCGGTTGTTCTCGTCGTACAGATAGGCGGTGGCACGGGTTTCGGACGTGGTGGGGCTATCCGGGCTTGCCCGCTGGATCTTCAGGCTGACGTTGCCGTTCTGGTCGTAGTAGTACTCGGTGGTCTGCTTGACCCCATCCGGGTCGAGGATTTCGCGGACGCGACGGCCCTGGGCATCGAACACGTATTGGGTTGAGGTGTGGACATGACGCGCCACGCCGGTCTGCTTGCCGGTCACCGGGTCATGGATGGCGCTATAGGTCACGCCGGCATCAATGCGGGTGGTGTGGCCAGCGGCGTCGTAGCGGAACTCGGTGCGAGCCTGGATACCATCCGGGTCTTTGACTTCGGCCCGTACCCG
>NZ_JARRAF010000167.1 GCF_030129945.1 Parachitinimonas caeni | reverse complement strand
CCTGCGCCATCGGGGTCGGGGGTGACGAAGGTGGTTTCGGTCAGCAGCTGGTTGGCGCTGCCGTAGGTTCGCTCAATGCGGTTGCCCAGATCGTCCTGCTGGCTGATCTGGTTGCCGGCCGCGTCATAGGTATAGACCACGGCGTTGTTCTGGCCATCGACGCTACGGAACAGATTACCGTCCCCATCGTACTGGAAGGTGACTGACTGGACGCCAGCTGCGGTGCTGGGCGCACTGACCGAGAGCAGGCGGCCTTCGGTGTCGTAGCGGTAGCGGGTGGCGTAGTTGTAGGCGTCGAACACCGTCGTGGTGCGGGTGCTGGTGTCGTAGGCAAAGCGCGTCACCCGGTTCAGGCCGTCGGTGACGGTTTCCAGCCGGTACTCGCCATTCACCTGCAGATACGTGAACGACAGCTTGCTGCCGTCGGTCTGGTCGATGCCGGCCAGACGGTTGCTGCTGCCGTCATAGCGGTAGGTGGTCTGATAAACCTTGCCGTCGGCCGTGCTGTTGTCGTCGGGGCTCAGGTCTACGGTAACCTG
>NZ_JARRAF010000166.1 GCF_030129945.1 Parachitinimonas caeni | reverse complement strand
CGCTGATGTCTTCGCCGATCGGCACCAGATTCTGGCCACATTGGCCGCAGGTGCAGGTGGCGGGTTCGTGTCGGTGCTCAATGCGCGGCAGCGAGGCGGGCAAAGGCTGGCGACCAGTGGGCTTGCGTTGGGGACGTTCGGCGGGAACTTGCAGTTGTTCGACGTCGGCGATGATGGCTGCGCCGTCCTCGGCACAGGTGTCGTCAAACAGGTCGCGTTGCTCGGGGGCAAGGGCTTCGCTTTTGACGCCAAACCGGAGCCGCTTGTGATGCGCCAGCTCCAGCGTCAGCGCCTGGATCTTCAGGTCTTTGTTGCGCAGTTCCTGATCTTTGAGGTGGAGTTCCCGGTCTTTGGCTTGCAGCAGATGGTGTTGGGCTTGCTGCGCGACGTTCGCCTGCTCTGCCAGCTGCGCCATCACCCATTCCGCCAAGGCGGGATCGGGGTTGAAACGGGCGAGTTCGGCAGCGATATCCATGATCGGATTTTACCATGCCCCACCCACCAGAAGCCGCTTCCTGCTTGAGTTTGAAGCGACTTTTAT
>NZ_JARRAF010000165.1 GCF_030129945.1 Parachitinimonas caeni | reverse complement strand
GCGGAACCGGCAGGCCAGTCACGCTGTCGATGTCGGCTTCGCGGGTCGTGTCCTCCGCCATCACTACATTGGCCGGGGCCTTGGCCTGCAGGGCGCTGGCGTCCAGACTGCTGCCGTCAGCGAACTTGAACTGCTCGACCCGGTTGGCCGTGCCGACATACCAGTCCTGCAGGATCAGTTTGTCGCGGGTGTTGCCGGTGATGGTCACTTCCAGGTTGTTGCCGACCTTGGCATAGCGCAGCTGGTCTTTGCTGATGCCAGCGCCGAATTGCACGCTGTCGAGGTTGCCTGCGGTGGCGTCCTGTTCGATCACGGTGTCGATGCCGCTACCGGTGTTGAACTGGTAGACGTCATTGCCAAAACCACCGAGCAGGGCGTCGTTGCCAGCGCCGCCATCGAGGGTGTCGTTGCCGGCTCCGCCGTCGAGCAGGTCGGCATCGGACGAGCCGATGAGGTTCTGGTTGCCCGCCACGCCTGCCCAGACGGTCCCGAATGCCGCTTCGTCCGGCAGATTGGTATACGCCGGGCTCTGGGTGGTGTCGGGGTTGAG
>NZ_JARRAF010000164.1 GCF_030129945.1 Parachitinimonas caeni | reverse complement strand
CAGAATGCGGTGGTCGCTTTGGTGTCTCACGGACCGAATCTATTCGGCGGTTACATCTACCATGCGTCAGGCCAGCGTTTCACTTTGACGGGTGCCGGTACCCGGGAGGTAGAAAACACGGATAACAATGCCACCCTGACCTACGCAGATTTCGCTGACGCCGGCCCGAACCAGTTTGACGACTCGGTAGGGTGGATGCAGCCCGCAGACACCACCGCCCTGCTACAGAAGTCGGGCACGATCAGCGATCCGGCCGTGATGGCGCGGGCCCAGGCTGAAACCTTGAGTGCTGCCTTGATTGCCGATGCCAAACGCAACGGGAACAGCATCCGTACGCCGAGCGCACCGAATACGGCATGGTCAGCGATTGGCCATGGGGTGAACTTTGCGGCGGGGGGCTGTGCAGCGCCTACGCCGAGTGCGATCCAGGTCGGCAGCTTTGCGAATGCGCCACTTGGTCTTCCCGCATCCGCACTCATTTCGCCATGGGGTGGCGCTATCCGCTATATCCGGGGTGACACACTGGTAGGCTCAAGCTGCCAGTCACAAAT
>NZ_JARRAF010000163.1 GCF_030129945.1 Parachitinimonas caeni | reverse complement strand
TATCCCACGCCGGGAGTCTCTGCCCACCTCTCTGATTGATCGACCTCACCTGCCCTGGACACGCGTCACAACAGGGCTTCGCAGTGCAGCAAACGCCCTACAATGGAATCATCTTTCCTGTTTCGAGGTAAGCGTCCGATCCCACCACCTAGCGCTGCGGTCACCCAGCCACGAAACTCCGGGATTTGATTGGTGGGAGTCAGGTGATGGTGCAGTCATGTGAGTCATGGACAGAGCGGGAAGCACAGGTGGAGAGGTGGCGTAGCAGTGGCTTGAAGGCGGAGGCCTACTGTGCTCAACAGGGTCTGGCCTTGCCGAGCTTCTTGTACTGGGTGAAGCGGTTGCGGCGGCAGAGGGTGCCTGTCCAGCCAGTGGCGCCCTTGCAGCTGGTGCCGGTGAGTGTGCAGGCACCCACGCCGACCCCGATGGCGCTGGGAAGTCTGACCCTGCGCAGCCCCGCTGGCTGGCAGCTGAGTCTGCCGGCCAGTTGGTCTGCGACCGACGTGCTGGCGCTACTGCGGCAATTGCCATGAGTAGTGCACTGAGTCCGGCCCAGGTCTTTCTGGC
>NZ_JARRAF010000162.1 GCF_030129945.1 Parachitinimonas caeni | reverse complement strand
CAGGCCAATCTCGTTGTAGCCGAAGCGATTGACGGTGCCATCGGTGGCGGTGCTGGTGTCGATCTGGTTGAGCTTGGTGTAGGTAAAGCTCTGGCTGTTGTCGAGCGGCGAGGCGGCTGGGCGCAGGTTGTCAACCGTGCTGCTGACGCTGACGGATATACCACTGCCCACGCGGCTGGCGTAGCGGGTTTCGCTCAGCTTGTTGCCGGCTGCATCGTAGCGGACTTCGCTCAGATAACGCTCTGCATCGAGGCTGGCAACCACGCGGTTCTGGGCGTCATACAGGGTGTAGCTGTGCTGATCATTGCTGGCGTCGGCCGTCGGCAGCAGTTGGGCCAGGGTGCCTGTGGCCATCAAAGAGGGGTTGACGGCCGTGGCAAAGCGGGTGCTATGCCAGGCCCGGCCGGCGTTGTCGTATTCAATCGTCGTCAGATAGCCCGCCGCATCCAGCGAACAGGTCAGCTTGCCATCACCATCATAAAAGCGACGGCTGGTGCGGCTGTTGGCGGTGGCTGGCTGGATGTCTTCCGCCCGGCTGCTGGCGGTGGGCTGGGTGGCGAGCGGGGTGGCATAACGGACTTCC
>NZ_JARRAF010000161.1 GCF_030129945.1 Parachitinimonas caeni | reverse complement strand
GCCGACGCAGCCGCTTCACCCAATACAGGAAGCTCGGCAAGGCCAAACCCTGCTGTTCACAATACGCCTCCGCCTTCAAACCACTGCTACGCCACCTCGCTACCTGTGCTTCCCGCTCTGTCCATGACTCACATGACTGCACCATCACCTGACTCCCACCAATCAAATCCCGGAGTTTCGTGGCTGGGTGACCGCAGCGCTAGGTGGTGGGATCGGACGCTTACTCATAAATACTGATACCAAGCGAACAGGTAACGCGTATCAGTACCGTGGTACTGATATTGCTGATGTCAGGCTAGTTGTCGCGCTGATCGTTTGAAGGGAAAGAAAACGGGGGCGGAGAAAGTCATGAGATGTTGCGGTATACCGAAGAGCGGAAAGAAGCGGTACTGAAGAAGTTACTTCCCCCGATCAACAGGTCGGTGGCGGCCGTGTCGAGGGAAGAAAGGATATCCGGGGCGTGTCAATCGGCACCCAATTTTTTCCAGCGACCGGCATCCAAAAGTTTCCATCTGATCATCCGATTTTGGCCTGACTCCTGCGCTGCTTGAACCGGAACGAATCATTCCCTGTTTCCAGTATTTCGCA
>NZ_JARRAF010000160.1 GCF_030129945.1 Parachitinimonas caeni | reverse complement strand
GGGTGGAAGGGCCTTATTACGTCTATGTGATCACCGATGCGGCGCATGCCGAGGGCAGTCTGGCGCCGACGCGCGAGAGCGAGCCCGTAGCGGCCCGTGAAGCCAGCGCGGGCGACAATGCCGACGCGCGCGACCGCTTGTACCGGACCTCGGTGTATGAAGGCACGCGCCACGACAACAATATCGGCATGGCCAGCCTGCAGGTGGTGTACCGCGAACCTGATCTGCAGGTCGACCAGATCGAGATCGACCAGCCGCACCCGCAATCGGGCCAGACCGTCACCGTCAGCTGGACCGTCAGCAACCGCGGCAACCGGGCGACCCGGCTGGCGGACTGGTACGACGGCGTGTTCCTGTCGAAGGATGCCTCGCTCGATGACAGCGACTATGCGCTGGTCGATCGCGGCACCGATCTGGAAAAATTCCTGCACATCCGCGCCACCCATCTGACCGACGACTTCGACCTGCCGCGTTATCTGAAGCCGGGCGAGTCGTATACCAACCGGGCCACCTTCGTGCTGCCGAGCGCGATCGAAGGCGACTTCCACCTGATCGTCAAGGCCGACACCGATATCGCCCGTGACATCGACCCGCTGCGGATCAAGCCGGCCA
>NZ_JARRAF010000015.1 GCF_030129945.1 Parachitinimonas caeni | reverse complement strand
GTCGATTTTTGGGGCATGGCGTCGTTAGCGTTCGCTTATTTAGCTCGCTAAACTGCGCTCACCCTGCCTAGCCCTGCCCCAAAACTCGGCCCGGCGCGACCGGAAACAAAACGTCAACAGAGCCTAGCCATGACCCCCCTTGCCCATCCCGTCCTGATCAGCATGCTTGTTGCGGCCTCACTGCCGGCGCAGGCCGATTCAGCCTTCCGCTGCAGCGAATACGGGGCACCCCCGATGCAGACGGTTGAGCCGGTCACCAAGCGCCCCAAGTGCCTGCAAGGGCAAGTACTGAGCTATGACCAGGACAACATCACACGCTATGCCTGCCTGAACACCCCCAAGCAGGTGCGGGGTACGCAGGAAGGCAGCCGCAAATGGCCGCTGCTGATTTATCTGCACGGCTCCCGTACCACACCGGACAGCCTCTATCTGGAAGGTCATGAGTTGTTCGAGCTGCATAACACCTACCCACTATCGCCAGAAGCCGGTGTCGAGGGGTTTCTGATTCTGTCGCCGGAAGGCCGGCGCGCCAAGGTATGGCCATCCAGCAGCCCGACCACGGGCGAGGGCTTTCACTGGGATGAGTGGTATCGCAACCCCAAGGATAATCTGGACGTGCAGGCCATCGACCATTTTCTCGATGAAGTCATGGCCAGTGGCTGGGTAGACCCCAAACGGGTATATGTCTTTGGCTGGAGCAACGGCGCCTACATGGCCGCGCTCTATGCCAGCTGGCGCCGTGAGCGCATCGCCGCCGTCGGCCAGTATGCTGGAGCCAACCCCTGGTCGCGCCCGCCCTGCCCGGTTGCCCTGCCAGCTGACCCACCACCACCCCTGACCCTGATGCGCAATCTATGCGATGCCCTGGTGCCCTGCACCACCACCAACGACTGGATCAAGACCCAGCAAGCCAGGGGCTGGACCTTCGAATACACCAATCTCGACGCCCGTGGCCGCGCCACCCAGCGCGATGCCGCCTGCACCGCATCGTGCGGCAAAGCCAAAGGCATCGCCGAACACGTCCGCTGGCCCGGCAAGGATGTTCTCACCCGCTCATTACTGGAGTGGTTCAAGGGAAAAGCCTTGCCGTGAGGCCGGCAACGGGTGCCTTGCGGCGAGTATGTGGCTTGGAATTCTGCGATGAAATTTGTCCATCTAACCCCTCAGCCCAATATCAAACGCATCAGGCGGAGCGGTATCCGAACGGGAGACGGACGTCGCGGCAAAGGGGTATACGCCGTACCTTTGATGTTGCTGCCGCAAATATCCGGTCCTCGTGACACCCCGCTGCCGTCTGCGTCACCCCGCTCATCTGCTTCACTCTGGAAATGGCTAGCCGAAGGTGCTCATCGCCACCGCCATTTTGCGGCCATTGTGTTTGGCGATTCAGTGCAGCATTGGCCGGTTGATGTCTATATCGAACTCAACCCAGCCATTGGAACGGACTGGTTAACGAAGCTGGTCGGAGCAGATGTACGCATCACCGATGAAAATCTACGACTAGCCCGACAGGCCCATCAGCAGGGCTTCCTTGTGGACATTCAAATAACGGTTCGTGACGCTAAATCACTCGGGAGGGTTTTATATACTTTTCTTCAGCAAGGGCATAAAACCTGGTCGGTGTATGACGACACAATCGAAGTCATACTACCCAGACCCATTCCAGCATGTTTAATTGAACGGATCATTCCTTTGTATCGCACAAACAAGCAGTTCAGGCAGATGCAGCATCAAGTCCGGTAAATCACCAGCTATTTCGAAAGACACCTCCCTGAATGCCTAAATCCGCAGCCCAATGCAAATCACATAAGCACACAAAAAAGAGACCCTGGATCAAGCCCCGCCAATATTTTACTCTCAGCTAAAAAATAAAATACCAACAGAGCCCAACCAGGGTTTCTTAGGTCTTTTGGTCAGCACTGATTCAATGTTCAATAAACTACCGCCAAATAAACTCAAACATACTATTTAGGGCTGTTTTCACTTACATGCGTCGCATCTGTTGCGTACTTGAACGGTGGAACACAGAAAAAGCTGGAACGGTCATTTTGAACGCACGCCGCCCCAGCCGCAGTCGGATCTTTAGCAGGGCACTGTGGTTTAGCGTCTGCATAATACCCGTCTGGGCATCGGGTAATGACATTAATGCCCTGTTTAATTGTTTGCATTCCTTGCCTGTCACGCGCTGTCGCATAGAAATTCCAGCGCCCAAGCCCGACAAATCTATGCCCCATCACAAGCGGCGTGTGCGTGTAGCGATAGTAGTGTCTGTCTTCGCCTGATGGAATCTTCTCGAAAATATCGCCATCGACAATGGTGCCGCCAATTGCTTGATCGGGTGTGGAAGCTGTAGCCATCACAACGACGGGTCTACTCATTCCATCAGTTTCCAGGGGCACTACCACGGTGCCTGACACTGCGGGGGGAGAGGTGGACATCTCGACATCCGGCATATGGAACTGTGGGCGCGGTTTTAGCGGATCAACTACCGGGCAGCCACGAAAGTACCCAGGAACGCCTGGCCAAGGCTGCAATCCGGCATCTTTCCAAGGGGTGATGCAAGATCCAACCCCTGCTTGGCAACCGGCATAGTCCGTAGGAATCCACGACGACAAAGTGGGGCAAGGGTAGGTACCCAATACCTCAGCATTGGCCGATGTCAGCATACAAGCGCCCATCAACGCTGCCAGCATTACAGGTAATTTATTTTTCATAAGAAACCTCTTATTTAAATTGGCGATGTTTTGAATAGGCTGATCCATCGAATCAAACTCTCCGTCCTGACTGCCCCCAAACAGACCTTGCCTGGATCGTTGATTCAGATCCATTTGCACTATCTGGCGCAGCCGAGATTGATCGGCTCAAATCAGCCAAACGCATAATATACCCATAATTATGCTGAAAATACGGTCAAGACAAGCATCACTTTTTATAAAAGCATTAAAAATCAGCTGCTTATATTTGCAACATCAGAAAAACACTCACGCAATTTCATTTTTACGTCTTTGTCATTCTTCCTAAGCTTGGCAGACCCAGCACCACCAGCGTCGCCACACCAATCGCCAATATCGCCAGATTGGTCATGCCGGTGAGCTGGCCTTCAGTGTTGCTGCCAACCAGCAAGCCGGATACCAGCGCCGCCAGGGTAATGCCGAAGTCCTGCACCGTACTTTGCAGCGACATAAAACCCGCACGCTCGCCGGCAGAAGGAACCTGGCTGGTTGTGGTAGCCAGGCTGATGTTGCGGCCGGCATTGCCGCCCATGAACAGGATGAAGGGCAAGACCAGCGGCAGGCTGGTTACGCCCAGAAAGGGCACGAGACCGACTGCGAAGGCCATCAAACCGGCAATCGCCGCCGGCAATGGCCCCAGCTTGTCGGTAGTGCGGCCAGCCAGCTGCATGACGACGAGTGCGGCGATACCGCCAGCCCCATAGAACAGGCTCAGCTGTTCACGCGGCAACCCAAGATTGAGCAGAAAGTAAGCCGCAAAGGTTGGTATCACCAGAAATGCAGCGAACTGGCTGGCCGCTTGCAGCAGGCAGGCGGTGCGAACCGCCGGACGGCTCAGCAGGCTCAGCGGCGAAGGCGGAGGGGCCTCGCCGAGATGTTGGCGCAAAGAGGGCAGGATCAGCACGGCTGCCAGCCAGACAAACGCCGCCAGCGTGGCCACCACCAGAAATGGTGCTTGCCAGCCCCCCCAGCGGGCCAATTCGAGTGAAAACGGCACGCCCATGATGGCCGCCAGCGGAAAACCCATCATGACCTTCGCCATTGCCCGCCCCCGCTCTGCTGGCGGGGTTGCGTCGATGACGATGGAGAGCCCCAGCGCAACGGCCGGCCCGCCACACAGTCCGGTCAGCAGCCGGGCGGCGAGCAGGCTGTAGAAGCCTTGCGCCAAGGGGGTCAGCAGGGTGATCAGGCTGAAGGCGCCAAAGCTCGCCAGCAGGGCTAATCTGCGGTCGAATCGATCCAGCCAGCGTACCGACGCCACGCCGATCAGCATGGATGCCAGGGTATAAACCGCCATCAGCCAGCTGAGGCGGCTGGCTGGAAAGCCCAGCGCCGCGGCAAGGTCCGGCCCGAGGGGCTGGGGGAGCATGAAGTCGAGGATATAGACGAACTGCAGGCTGGCGATCAAGGGGATGATCAGACGCGGGGAAGCGGGGGTATCAGTTTTCATTGCCTCAGAACACAAGGGAGATCAGCGCAGCTGGCGCAGGGCTTGGGCGGCTTCACGCAGCATGGTTTCGGTGTCAGACCAGCTGACACAGGCATCGGTAATCGAGCAGCCATAGCGTAGTTGTGCAGGGTCGGCCAGCAGCGGCTGGTTGCCGGCTTCGATAAAGCTTTCGATCATCACGCCGACAATCGCGGCCTCACCCGCCTGCCATTGGGTAACGACGTCCTGCAGCACCTGCTTTTGTCGTGCATGGTCTTTGCTGGAGTTGCCATGCGAGCAATCAACCACAATGCTCGGTACCAACCCGGCTTTTTGCAGGGCATTGCGGGCCTGGGCAACGCTGGCGGCATCGTAATTCGGCTTGCCACCCCCGCCACGCAGCACGGCGTGTCCCAGCCGGTTGCCCTGGGTGCGGACAATTGCCACCTGCCCACTCGCATCCAGCCCCAGAAAGGAATGGGGGCGCGACGCAGCAACAATGGCATTGACGGCAGCATCGAGCCCACCATCGGTACCATTCTTGAAGCCGATCGGCATGGGCAACGCCGAGGCGATCTCGCGGTGGATCTGTGATTCGGCAGTCCGCGCGCCAATGGCGGCCCAACTCAGCAATTCGCCCAGATACTGGGGTGAGAGCGGGTCGAGTACCTCGGTGGCAGCGGGCAGGCCAAGGTCGGCGACGTCCAGCAGAAAGCGACGGGCCTCACGCATGCCGTCGGCAATGCGGCAACTCGCGTCGAGGTGCGGATCGTTGATCAGCCCCTTCCAGCCGGTACAGCTGCGTGGCTTTTCAAAGTAGACGCGCATTACCAGATACAGGCTATCCGCCAGCTCGTCCGCGAGTTGTTTCAGGCGCTGGGCGTAGTCACGCCCCGCTACCGGATCGTGAATCGAACAGGGTCCGACCACCACCATGGGGCGCGGGTCTCGACGATCCAGAATATTGCGCAGCACCCGCCGGCCATGAATCACCGTCTGCATGGCACGACTGCTGGCTGGCTGCTCCAGTCGCAGCGCCGCTGGCGAGGGCATGGGCTCGGTGTAGGCAAACGGGCATTCGGCCAGCAGATCCTCATCGGCGGGTGGGCAACTTGCCTGGCAGGCCGCTACCGGGGCGGTGGGCAGATCACGTTTCATGGTGGTTTCCTCCTGATGCGCTTGGAATCGGTTTGCAGAATTTGGCTCTGTTGACGTTTTATTTCCGGATCGCGTTTCGTCGGATTTGGGCCTGATGCAAGGCGAAAGGCGCGCCGCTTAGTGGTAAGCCACGCGATTTCCCGTCTGGGCGCACAGGCTGTAAGGCTTGCATTGCAAGCCAACAGCCTGGCAGTCAACACCGCAGCAGGCCCAAATCCGGCGAAACCCTCCGTCCCCGCAAGGAGGATGCCGTGGCTGTAAGCCGCTTTGCGGCAACAGCCACGCAAGGCCGGGTCGATTTTTGGGGCATGGCGTCGTTAGGGTTCGCTTATTTAGCTCGCAAACCGCACTCACCCTGTCTAGCCTTGCCCCAAAACTCGGCCCGGCGCGACCGGAAACAAAACGTCAACAGCGCCTAGCAAGCAGGTGCCAGCCGGTTTGGTCCGGCACCCGGTCCTGATCCCGGTCAGAACTTGTACGCCACACTTACCCGCACATCCCGGCCCGGCTCAGGCAGGCCGGCCACTTTGCCCCAACGCGGGTGATAGCCGAAGCTGCCCTGATCGTAGAACTGGCGGTCGAACAGGTTTTTCACGGTCAGGGTCAGATTCAGATTGTCCTTGCCGGTGGGCAGCCAGCGAGCATAGACATCGTGAACCTGATAACCCGGCTTGCTGCCAACCCCTTGCGGCACATGCGTCAGCTTCTCGACGTAGCGGCCAGTCCAGCCGAGTTTCAGATGCCAGGCCGAGAGGTGGTAATCAAGCTGATTGACCCAGATACGGCCCGTGGCATTGCCCAGCAACAGGGCATCACTATCGGCCAGTGGCTGATCGTTGAGCTTCGGCCGCGCATAGGAAACCCCCAGACTGGCCGACCATGGGCCTTGCAGGAAGCCCACGCTGGCGTTGTAGCCATCAACGGTCACATTGCCCATGTTGTCGCGGAAGTCGTCGTAGCCGATGTAGTGGTCGATGTTCTGGCGGAAGACGCTGCCGTTGGCACGCCAGGCTCCCGATTGCCATTGCACGGCCAGTTCGGTATTGCGGGCTTTTTCGGGGTCGATCTGACGGTCGTTGTCCTGAAACGCCTTGAGGAAGGGTTCGACGATGCCGACGCCACGCAGGGCGCGGGCATGCGTCAGCCGCATGGTCAGCCCCTCGATGGGTGCAAACGCCACGCTGGCGCTGGGCGAGAAGCCGTTCGAATCAAACGTCTGATCTTTGGCATCGGTATACGTAAAGCGGTCGTAGCGCACCCCCAGGCCAATGCTCCACTGCTCGGTCAGTGCCATATCGTCCTGCAGATACAGGCCCGTCACACCGGCCGTCTCATCCTTGATCGATTTGCCGGGCACGTTGGCGTAACCGGTATCGCGACGGTAGTCGAGACCATAGCTAAGCTTATGGTTTGCCAGCTGGCTGACATTGCCGAGGGTAAAGCCGTGGCTGCGTGTGCCATCTTTTTCTTCGTTCTTCTTACCCATGGCCAGCCGGACCGAGTTCTCGTTGTCGTAGGCGGTCAGGTGCAGCTTGATCAGATCATTACCGGCGTCGTAGCCGTAATTGAAGGTGGTCGAGGTCCGCTCGGTACGCTGGCGCTCGGTCGGGTTGAAGGGCGAAGGCAGCAGATTGGTGCGCTTGTTACGCAAGCCTTCGTCGTCATGTTTTTCATGGGCCAGCGCAAACTGGTGCGCATCAAACTTGCCGTTGAACTTAACAAAGGCCGAGTTCGCTTCGGTGGCACTATTGGCGACGTCATCGCCATTGCCATCGCGATAATTCTCGGTATCCAGCTTGGTCAGGCTGGCCACGATGCCAAATTGTTCGCCCAGACGACCAAACACCGTGGCACTGCCCTTGGTACCGGCGCTCGCATCCTGATAGCCCGCTTTCACCAGCGCGCCTACTTTCTGGCCGGGGGCCAGCAAGTCATCGGCGCTCTTGGTGGTCAGCCGCAGTGCGCCCGCCAACGCACCAGGGCCAGCCGTGGCCGCGCCGGTACCTGCCTCGATTTCCACCCGCTTTAATAATTCCGGCTCGATCATCACCTGTCCGGTGTGGTGATAAGCCGACTCTGGCTGGGCCGCGCCATCAATCGTCACCGCCAGCATGCGCTCGCCGATCCCCCGCACATACAGCTTCTGCGCCACGCCGAGGCCGCCAGCCACATTGACCTCCGGCGTCTGCTTGAAGATGTCACGCAGGCTGGTGGCCTGCTCCACGTCGATACGACTGCTGCGCACCACGGTATTGGTGTCCTTGCCACGCTTGGCGCTGACCAGCACCGGGTCGAGCTGCTCGGTTTCCTTGACAACTTCAGCTTGCGCTACCGCACTGAGTGCGAGCGCCACCGCCAGGGTGACAGGCAGGGGCAAAAGACGGGATCGGTTGGGATTCGGACGGTGGGACATGGCTATCTGCTCTCTGAGATGCCGCAAGACAGTCGCTTGCAGCGAAAAAATAAAGAAAGAACCGCTTGTTTGGTGGCATTGGTTTGTTTTTTACCGTCACGCCCACCCGGGCGATGCACCCGAATGGCGTGGGGCTGACTGCAGCATGACTTCACCGGGTTGACCTCACTCCTCCGGGCCCTGTTGACGTTTTGTTTTCGGATCGGAAACAAGACGTCAACAGAGCCCAATCCAAACCAGCGCTTTGTGGGCTGGATCAGACGCACTTGCAGCAGTCAGCGGCGCCATCTTGCCGCAAGTTGCAAATGCGAGTCAATCTCATTTGCGATTGAAAACGATTCTCATTTGATTTAGGATGCCAGCCATCGACTGCCGTCAAACAGGCAGCAATGCTAGGCACTGTTGACATGAGGCTTGCAGAACCTGAAGAAAGCCCGACGCGCCAGACACCCCACCGACAATCCTGTAGCGAAGGAAGAAAACCGATGAACGACAGACTCCGCGACACCGCAGCCTTGGCATGGCCGGTCGATCTGGTTGAGCGCTATCGGCCAGGCATGACCCTGTTTGCCTCGCCGCGCCAGACCTTGCTGACCGAGGGCGTGGAAAGCCGCTTGCCGGCGTGCGATCCAAGCCAGCTGGCACAGGCAGCCCAGGCGATGCTGGATGACGCCCGCAATCAGGGCTGGCCCCTGCCGGTACTGATGGGGGCCGTCCCCTTCGCCAGCGAAAAGCCGGCCGAACTCTATATGCCAGCCCTCGTCACCATCGGCCCCGGCACCAACCGGCCGGATGCGCCGGTCACCCGAACACCGCCACCGGCTGAACGCCAACCGGTCAGCAAGGTGCTGATGACACCCTCGCCCGCCGATTACCGCCGCAATGTGACGCTGGCACTCGAACAGATCGAGGCCCGGCAGCTGGAAAAAGTCGTGCTGTCACGCAGTCTGAGCGTCGAGGCCAGAGTAGACCTGCCGGGCCTGATGCAGCGGCTGGCAGCGCGCAACCCGCTCGGCTACACCTTCGCCATCGACCTCGGTACCAACCGGCATCTGGTTGGCGCCAGTCCGGAACTGCTGTTATCCCGCAAAGACCGGCTGGTACGTTCGCACCCACTGGCCGGTTCGGTGCCGCGTAGCGCCGATCCGGTGGAAGACCGGCAACGGGCGGCGGCGCTGCTCGAATCCGGCAAAGACCTGCATGAACACAAGCTGGTTGTCGATGCCGTTGCAGCGGGTCTACGGCCCTTCTGCCGTGAACTGGAGGTACCTGCCCGCCCCTCCCTGGTCTGCACCCAGACCATGTGGCATCTCGGCACCGAAATCCGGGGCGAACTGCACGCCTTGCGCACCAGCTCGCTCGAACTCGCCTTGGCCCTGCATCCCACGCCGGCCGTGTGTGGCCACCCCACGGCCGAAGCCCGCGACTTTATCGAAAGTGTCGAGGGTTTCGATCGGGGCTTCTTTACCGGGCTGACCGGTTGGTGCGATGCCGATGGCGATGGCGAATGGGCCGTCACCATCCGCTGTGCCGAAGTCAGTGAAAACCAGCTGACGCTCTATGCTGGCGCAGGCGTTGTCGCCGGCTCCGTTCCGGCCAGCGAACTGGCGGAGACCAGCGCCAAGCTGCGCACCATGCTCGGGGCGATGGCCCTTGAATCGGTACTGGAGGACCAATCATGAAATACGGCAAACACGCCCCCCTGCCCGGCTTTACTCCCTGGCCTGCCGAACTGGCCGAGCGGTATCACGCCGCCGGCTACTGGGCCGATGAAACCTTTGGCGCGATGCTGCGCGACCGCGCTCAGCGCCATCCTGACTGGATTGCCCTGGTCTGCGGCGATCGACGCTGGAGCTACGCCGAACTCGACCGTCGTGCCGACCAGCTGGCGGCGGGTTTCGCCCGCCTGGGCATCCGGCGGGAAGACCGGGTGGTGGTACAGCTGCCGAATATTGCCGAATTCTTTGCCGTCTGCTTCGCCCTGTTCCGCCTGGGCGCCCTGCCGGTGTTTGCCCTGCCGGCCCATCGCCGCGCCGAAGTGGGACACTTCTTCAATTTTGCCGAGGCCCGCGCCTATGTGATTGCCGATGTCGATGGCGGATTCGACTACCGCCAGCTGGCGCGCGAAGTGCAGGCGCTGGCGCCGAGCCTGCAGCATGTGGTGGTGGTGGGTGACGCCGCCGAATTCACGCCGCTGGATGCGCTCTACGATGCCCCGATCGACATTGCCGACCAGCCCGAAGCCTGCGATGTCGCCTTTCTGCAGCTATCGGGTGGCAGCACCGGCCTGCCCAAGCTGATCCCGCGCACCCACAACGACTATCTCTACAGCGTGCGCGAAAGCGCGATGATCTGTGGCCTGACCACCGACAGTGTGTATCTGTGCGCACTGCCTGTTGCCCATAACTTTCCGCTGAGCTCGCCCGGCACGCTGGGTACCTTTTATGCAGGCGGCCGCGTCGTACTGACCCGACAGGCCGCGCCCGACCACGTTTTCCCGCTGATCGAAGCCGAAGGCGTCACCATCACAGCACTGGTGCCACCTCTGGCGCTGATCTGGCTGGATGCCGCAAGCCGGCGTCAGCACGATCTTTCCAGCCTCAAGCTATTGCAGGTAGGGGGTGCCAAATTCAGCGCCGAAGCCGCCCGCCGCGTCCGCCCTACCCTCGGCTGCGCCTTGCAGCAGGTGTTCGGCATGGCTGAAGGGCTGGTGAATTACACCCGCTGCGGCGACCCGGAAGAGCTGGTGATGACCACCCAGGGCCGGCCGATTTCACCTGCCGACGAGGTGCGTGTGGTGGATGACGAAGATCGTGAGGTGACGCCGGGAGAGGTCGGTCATTTGCTGACACGCGGCCCTTACACCATTCGCGGCTATTACAAGGCAGCCCAGCACAATGCCCGTGCCTTTACCACCGATGGTTTCTATCGCACTGGCGATCTGGTGCGTCAGCTACCCTCCGGCCATATCGTGGTCGAAGGTCGCGCCAAAGACCAGATCAACCGGGGCGGTGAAAAAGTGGCCGCCGAAGAGGTTGAAAACCACTTGCTGGCGCACCCCTCGGTACACGACGCTGCCATCGTTGCCATGCCTGACAGCTTTCTTGGCGAAAAGACCTGCGCCTATCTGGTTTGCCGCGAAGACCGGCCACGCGGCATCGAACTTGCCAACTTCCTGCGTGAACGCGGGGTGGCCCAATACAAGATTCCCGACCGCTTCGAGTTTGTAGACGGCTTTCCCAAAACCGGCGTCGGCAAGGTCGATAAAAAAGCCCTGCGCGAGCGGATTGCGCAACAGCTGGCCAATTAACCTGCAATTACCCGCAATAGCCGGCCGCAGCCGGCGCAGAAAACCTACAACACCTATCACCTACTTCTGACGGACACGGCTGGCCACCCAAGGGCCAGCCCGCTAGCGACCATGACCATTCCCCGTATCGCCACTTACGCCATGCCCACCGAACTGCCCGCCAACCGTGTTGACTGGCAGCCCGACCCCCAACGTGCCGTGCTGCTGATCCACGACATGCAGCAATACTTCCTCGACTTCTATGACGTCACCGCCGAGCCGGTACCCACCCTGATCAGCCATATCCGCCGTCTGCGAGAAGTCGCCGATGCCTGCGGCATCCCGGTGGTGTACACCGCCCAGCCCGGCGAACAGAGCCTGGAACAGCGCGGGCTGCTACAGGACTGGTGGGGGCCTGGCCTGACTGCCAGACCGGAACAGGCGCCGATCGTAGCCGGCCTGACACCCCGCCCGCAGGACACGGTACTGACCAAGTGGCGTTACAGTGCCTTTGTGAAAAGCGACCTGCGCGAGCGCATGCAGGCCCAGGGGCGGGATCAGCTGATCGTCTGCGGCGTGTATGCGCATATTGGTTGCCTGATGACCCTGGCCGACGCCTTCATGCACGACATCCAGCCCTTTATGGCGGCCGATGCGCTGGCCGACTTCTCGCCCGAACAGCACCGGATGGCACTTGACTATGTATCGCAACGTTGTGGCGTCGTCCTTAGCACGCAGGCCATCTGCCAGCAGCTGAACCCCGTCGCACCGCTACCTGCCACCGTGGCCGAGTTGCGGGCCGAAGTCGCCAAGCTGCTGCAGATGCCGGCTTCCGATCTGCATCTGGATGACAATCTGCTCTACGCCGGGCTGGATTCGATCCGCCTGATGGCGCTGGTCGAGCGCTTCCGCCATGCCGGCGCCAAAGTTGCTTTTGTCGATCTGGCCGAGCGGCCGACGCTGGCGGAATGGTGGCCGCTGCTGGCGGCGGAGCAGTGAACATGAAAGCTGATCGCCCGCTGCAACGACTACCGCTGACCGCCGCGCAATATGGCATCTGGCTCGGCCAGCAGCTTGATCCGGCCAGCCCGGCCTACTGGACCGCAGAGATCATTGAGCTGAGCGGCGATCTGGATCGGTCTGCCTTCAAAGCCGCTGTTCGCGCCGTCATCCATCACAGCGATGCGTTGCATGCCCGAGTGACGCTGACAGACGGCACCCCCTGGCAAAGCACCGACCGCAGGCCCTGGTCCCTTCAAGTGATTGATTTCAGCAAGCTGGCTCACCCCGAGGCAGCGGCGCACAGCTGGATGGATGCCCGACTGGCACAACCAGCCGACCTGCAGCAGGGCCCTTTGTTTTGTACAGCGCTTATCCAGCTCGGCCCCTGTCGCTACTGGTGGTATCTGCAAGTCCATCACCTCGCTCTGGACGGGTTTGGTTATGGCCTGCTGACCCGTAGCGTGGCTGAGCACTACGCCGCCCTTACCACTGCAGCCCCCACCCCCATTTTGCGCCCGGCCACATTACAGGCCGTGGTCGCCGAAGATCAGCACTACCAGCAGTCCGGCCCCCTTGAGCGAGACCGAGACTTCTGGCAGCAACAGCTCGCCGGCGCGCCAACCCCGGTGCTGCTCGCCCCGGCCCAGCCCTTGGCGCATGGCGTACTCCGGCATCGCGGCCAGGTGGCGGCACCGCGCTTCAACCACTGGAAGAAGGCAGCCAACCATATTCCTTGTGACTGGAGTCATTGGCTGCTCGCCGCCATTGCCGGCTGGATCGCCCGCCAGACCGGGCAAACCGACCTCACGCTGGGCCTGCCTGCCATGAACCGCATGGGATCAGCCGCTCTGGCCATCCCCTGCATGGCCATGAATATCGTGCCACTGCGCCTGACCGTGAATCCGCATGAGTCAATCCGATCACTGGCGCAGCAAGTGGCAAACCTGATGCGGCAGATCAGGCTGCATCAACGCTATCGCTATGAATGGCTACGGCAGGATCTGGGACTGACAGGCAGTACGCAACGCCTGTTTGGGGCGGTACTGAACCTCATGCCGTTTGATCGCCCCCTGGAATTCGGCGCGCTGTCCGCCCGAGTCCTGCCGGTTTCTGCCGGGCCGGTTGAAGATCTGGCAATCAGCATGGCGCCGTCACCGGAGGGATTACGCCTGGACCTTGAAGCCAACCCATCGGCTTACCGCCCGGAACAGTTGGTCGCCTTGCACGCCTCCTTGCTATCGGCCCTCGAAGCCTTTGCCGACCAGCCAGAGGCGCCGATGGCAACATTGCTACCCGCGCCAACCCTCCCCCGCGCACAGCTCCACGGCCCGGCACTGACCGCCCCCCCCACAGCGGTGATAGACGCCCTGCGCCAGCAGGCCGCCACGCGCCCGGACCAGATCGCCCTGGAGCACGACGGCAAGGCCCTGAGCTACCAACAACTCCTGGTTGCCGTGCAAAGTCTGGCCGGCCAGCTGGCCGCACGCGGGGTCGGCGGCGATAGCCGGGTCGCCTTGCTGCTGCCACGCACCAGCCAGACCGTGGTGGCCTTGCTGGCCGTGTTGTGGGCCGGTGCTGCCTATCTGCCGCTCGACCCGAACGGCCCCGCCAGCCGGATTGCCGACGTCCTGGCCGACGCCCGCCCTCAGCTGGTGCTGACCGTGACCGAACACGCAGCACTGGCCAGCCCGCTGCCAACGCTCTATCTGGATGCCCCATCGTTACAGACGGTGCCGGCGCTGGCAGAGCCGGTGGCGATACCCGCTGACGGCCTCGCCTACATCATCTACACCTCTGGCACCACCGGCCGCCCCAATGGCGTGCTGATCAGCCACGCTGCGCTGGCCCATTTTGTGGCCAGTGCCAGCCAACGCTATGCCGCGAGCCCCACCGACCGCATCCTGCAATTTGCGCCGCTGCATTTCGACGCCAGTGTCGAAGAGATCTTTGTCGCCCTTTGCAATGGCGCGACCCTGGTCCTGCGCAACGACGCCATGCTCGAATCGCTGCCGCAGTTTGTCGCGACCTGTGCAGACTGGCGCATCAGCGTGCTCGATCTGCCGACGGCGTTCTGGCACGAGCTGGCGTTCTATCTGGAGTCCAGCCAGTCCCCACTGCCCACCAGCCTGCGGCTCGTCATCATCGGCGGCGAAGCCGCACTGGCCGAACGTGTGCGTAGCTGGCGGCAGTCGGCACCGGCGACGGTCCGGCTGCTCAACACCTACGGCCCGACCGAAGCGACAGTGATTGCCACTACCGCCGAACTGGCTGGGCCAGAGGCCCTGGACTGGGACGGCGATAGCGTGCCGATCGGCACACCACTGCCCGGCGTCAGCGCCGTGGTGGTAGATGCCCAGCTCAACCCCGTCGCCCCCGGCGAGGCAGGCGAGCTGTGCCTGGTCGGCGGTGCGCTGGCGCTGGGCTATTTTGAGCGGGAAGACGTCACCCAGCGCCGTTTTGTCAGCCTGCACACGCTGCCCGACCAGCCACGCGCGTATCGCACTGGCGACCGGGCCCTGCTGGCTGCCGATGGTCAGTTACGCTATCTGGGCCGGCTCGACGACGAGTTCAAGATCAGTGGCTATCGCATCGACCCGGCGGAAGTCGAAACCGCACTGCTGGCCTGGCCCGGCGTGCGCGAAGCCGCCGTAGTCGGCCAGCTGCTGGCGCATGGCAACAAGCGCTTGCTGGCATTCCTGGTCGTTGAGACTGCGCTGCCCCCCTTGGCCGAGCTGCGGGCCTTTCTGGCGGAACGCCTGCCGGCACCCGCCCTGCCGGGTGTCTACACGGCGGTCGAGCGGCTGCCGCGCAACGCCAACGGCAAAATCGACCGCCACGCCCTGCGCCTGTTGCCCTTGGCGGACACCAGCGCCGAGGTCGTCGCCACCGAGCTGGAGCAACAGGTCATGGCCGTCTGGAACGAGGTGCTGGGTTTCTCCCAGCTCAGCCCGGCGTCGGACTTCTTTATGCTGGGCGGCAAATCGCTACAGGCCATCCAGCTCGCCAACCGGCTTGCGATGGCGCTGGAGCGGGAAGTCACCGCCTCGATGCTGTTCCGTCACCCCACCGTGGCCGCACTGGCCGCGGCATTGCAACAAGCGCCACGGCGCCTTACGCAGCCCTCTGGTAGCGCCCAGGCATTCGACCCGCTGCTGACCATCCAGACGGGTACCGGGCGGCCGCTGTTCTGCGTCCATCCGACCGAAGGACTGGGCTGGGCCTATTTCGCCCTGACCCGCCACCTGCCCGATCTGCCCATGTACGCCTTGCAGGCACGCGGCCTGACCGAGACGCAGCCCGCCTGTTTCGAGGAAATGGTCAGCGACTACGTGGCCCAGATACGCGCTGTGCAGCCACAGGGACCCTATCGGCTGTTGGGCTGGTCGTCAGGTGGCGGTACGGCCCATGCCATGGCGGCCGAACTGCAAGCGGCAGGTGAACAAGTAGAACTGCTGGCCCTGCTCGATAGCTATCCGTCCAGCGCGTTTGGCAATATGCCCGAGCCCACCGAGCGCGATGCCCTGCAAGCCATGCTGGACCTGACTGACCGGCCGACGCAGCCCGATGACCCGGAATTCAGCGTGGCCGAAATCCTGCAGCGTCTGCGCGGGGAAGGCAGCCCACTGCGCGGCCTGCCGCCGCAGCAGCTGACTCGTCTGACCGCAACCGCCCTGCACACCATGCGCTTGTATCGGCAAGGGCAAACCCGTCGGTATCGGGGAAGCATGTTGCTGTTCCGTGCCTCACGCCGAACGGCACAGGCGCCAGACTGGCAAAGCTGGCAGCCACTGGTAGATGGCGAGATCTGCGTGATCCCGGTCGAAGCCGGGCACTCCACACTGCTGACTACCGAACCATTGGCCGTGATTTGTGCAGCATTACGACAAAACCTCGATGAAAAAGTAGGTCTATAGGCCGATTAACAGCATAAAACGCCGGCGCGGCAGCCAGAATCTGTTACATTCGGCAGCCCGCCTGCATGACATCTCCCGATTCCAAGGATTTTTGCACCATGAGTACGCCAACGCGAACACCTCCCCGTTTATTGAGAGTGCGTCGCATTACGGATTTAACCCCGCATATGCGCCGCATCACGCTGGCGGGCGATGCCCTGGCCGGTTTTCCAACCGGAACCGAAGGCTGGCATATCAAACTGATGCTGCCGCAAGCCCACCAGACCGAGCCGGTATTGCCCACACTGGGCCCGGATGGCCCGATCTGGCCACCGGCCGATCAGCGCCCCATCACCCGCACCTACACCGTCGCAGCCTATGATCCCGTTGCGGGCGAGCTGGACGTCGAGTTCGTCATGCATGGCGATAACGGCCCGGCTTCCAGCTGGGCTTTGCATGCCCAGCCGGGCACCGCCATTGGCGTGGCCGGCCCGGCAGCGCCGGCCTTGTTCCAACCACAGGCCGACTGGTTTTTACTGATCGGCGACCCCAGCGCCCTGCCGCTGATCAAGGCCGTACTCGGCCAACTGCCGGCTTCGGCGCAAGGCACGGTGCTGATCGAAGTCCCCGACACCACAGAGATTCAACCCCTGCCCGCCCCGAGCGGCATGCCAGTACGCTGGTTATCGCGTGAAGGGCGTCCGGCCGGAGAAAGCCGTCAGCTGCTGGCGGCCGTGCAGGCGCTCGACTGGCCAGCCACGCCATCGGTCACACTGGCTGGAGAGAACAGCCAGGTGGTAGCGATTCGCGACTGGCTGATCCAGAGTCGGGCCGTACCCCGCCGCATGCTGTATGCGGTGCCTTACTGGAAAGATCAGCAAACCGAAGAGGCCTATCACCAGGAACGCCACCGCATCATGGATGAACTGGAAGCCCTGGCCGAGGAGGAAGCCGCATGAGCCTGCGCTTGCTGCAACGTAGCCGACGCCAGCTGGTAATGGTTGCCCTGGCGCTGCTGACCGGCACCGCCGGAGCCGGCAACCACACTGTAACCGACGCTCTGGGCCGCTCGCTGAGCGTGCCAGATCAGCCGAAGCGGGTGCTGGCACTCTCAGAACTGGATCTGGACGCCTTGCTGGCACTGCAACAGAAGCCGGTCGGCACTACCAATGGCCGGGGGCAGGATGGCCCACCGCGTTATCTGGGAACCGCCGCTCAGGGCATCAGCAGCGTTGGCGCATTTGCCAGCCCGGTGCTGGACCGCGTGATAGCCGCCCGGCCGGACCTGATCCTGGCTGGCGGCCAACCCGACCCGGCGCTTCTGTCGCAGCTTGGCAAGATTGCGCCCACCGTGGTCAGCTACCAACTCGGCGAAGACTGGCAAACCGCCCTGCGCCGCATCGCCAGTCTTGTCGGCCAGGGCGCGCAGAGCGAAGGGGTGATTGCCCACTACCAGCAGCGGCTGGCACAAACCAGGCAGCGGCTGGGCCATAGCAAAGGGGCGAACGTCAGCGTGGTGCGCTGGAATCCGCAAGGGCCGGCCTACATGCTGAAAGATGCGTTTGCCAGCCGCGTACTGGCTGATCTGGGCCTGCAACGGCCCGCCGGCCAGCAACAGCCCGGCATTGCCCATTCGCCCCCATTAAGCCTTGAGGCGCTGAACCGCATTGATGGCGACTGGCTGTTCGTTGGCACCCTCAGCGCCAAAGGCCAGGCCAGCGATGCGCTGGCCGCCGCCCGTCAGACCCCGGCTTTCCAGCAGTTGCAGGTTTTCAAGAAAAACCGGGTGGTGGAAGTGGATGGCTCGCTCTGGACCGGCCTGGGTGGGCCGCTGGCGGCGCTGGCTGTGCTGGCTGACGTCGAAAAGGCCCTGGGCAAGCCATGACCCATCCACCCGCCTGGCTGACCGGCCGCCCCGCTGACGCAACCACGGCCCCTTCCGGTCTGCGTCGTGGCGCCTGGGCGCTGGCCCTGATCAGCCTGCCGATGCTGGCGTTGGCGTCGTTGCTGCTGGGGGGCGGTGATTATTCAGCGCTCGACAGCCTGGGGGGCCTGCTTGGTCTAGCCCCGGCCGAGCATCGTGAGGCACTGCATACGGTGTTGCTGACCCTGCGCCTGCCGCGCACCCTGGCGGCACTGCTGGTGGGTTCTGCGCTCGGGGTGGCCGGCATGCTGATGCAGACCGTCACCCGCAATCACCTGGCCGAACCCGGCCTGCTGGGCATCAATGCCGGCGCGGCGCTCGGCGTGGTGATCGGCATGGTATGGATGGATGCCAGCAGCGGCGTCGCCCTGCTCGGCTGGGCCGGACTGGGCGCGCTGGCCGGCAATGTCTGCGTGATGATGGCCGCCCACAACAAGGGCCGTATCAGCTCGCCCTTGCGGCTGGTTCTGGCCGGCGCGGCACTCGGCGCCACCTTTCACGGTCTGACCTCGGCCATCCTGCTTAGTCATCAGGCCGGCTACGATCAGTATCGGTTCTGGTTGCTGGGCTCACTTTCCGGCATCCGGCTCGACACGGTGCTGCAATGCGCACCGCTGGTGATTCTGGCCTTGATGGCTGCACTGTTATTGACCCGCCCGCTATCCGCCCTGCGCCTGGGTGACGATCTGGCGCGTGGCCTTGGCCACCGCCCCGGCCGCCTGCGTCTGCTCATTGCCGTGACCGTCACCGCACTCGCCGGCAGCGCGGTCGCACTGGCTGGCCCCATTGCTTTTCTGGGCCTGCTGGCCCCTTTTCTTGGTCGCAAACTGGCCAGCAATGCCCTGTCTCAGCAGCTGCTGACCTCGGCCTGGCTGGGCGCCAGCCTGCTGCTGCTGGCCGACATCGGCGCCCGGCTGGTGATCCGCCCGTTTGAAACACCCGCCAGTGTGATGACCGCGCTGCTTGGCGCACCGCTGCTGATCTGGCTGGCCCGGCAGGCCCCCAGTCAGCCGAAAGGCGCCGCATGAACGCCCCACTGCCCCTTGTGCCACGCGCGCTCGAAGCCGGCACACTTGGCTTGCGCTGGGGACCATTTTCCCTATTGATAGCCTGGCGTCCCCTGCTGACCGGACTCCTTCTGCTGCTGGCACTGGCTGGCGCTATCGCACTGGCATTGCTGGCGGGGGATACCTGGTTCACCCCGGCCGACCTGTGGGCCGTGCTGAGCGGCCGGGCCAGCCCCGACCAGCAACTGCTGATGATCGAATTCCGCCTGCCACGCATCCTTGTCGGCCTGCTGGCCGGTGCCGCCCTCGGGCTGGCCGGGTGCCTGACGCAGGCACTCAGTCGTAACCGGTTGGCGGTGCCCGATGTACTGGGCGTATCGGATGGCGCCACGCTGGGCGCCGTTGTCGGGCTGATCGCCAGCACCAGCGGCATGCTCGGCCCCTGGTGGACCGGCCCGCTCGGCGCCCTGGTCGCCATCGTGCTACTCCTGCTGGCCGCTGGCCGCCATGCCGGGCGGGGAGAGCAGATTCTGGTCGTCGGGCTGGCCATTGCCGCCCTGCTGCGCGCATTCGTCGAATTGCTGTTGTCGCGACAGGATCTGACCCATGCCGGCGCGCTATACAACTGGAGCACCGGCAGCCTGAGCGGTCGCGGCCTGGATGCGGCGCTGCCATTGACCATCGGCCTGGCCTGCCTGTTTCTGCCGACACTGCTCCTGTTGCGGCAACTCAACCTGCTGCGGCTTGATCCCGACATCGCCCGCACGCTGGGCGTCAATCTGCAACGCACACGACTGCTTGCCTTGCTGATTGCTGTTCTGCTGGCGGGTCTGGCGGTCGGGCTGTGTGGCCCGATTGCCTTTGTTGCCCTGGCTGCACCGTGGCTGGCATCCCGCCTGGCCGGCGGTGGGCGACTGGCCTTGCTTGGCTCCGCCCTGACCGGCGCCTTGCTGATCGTACTGGCCGATACCGGCGGTCGCATCCTGCTGGCCGGCAACGAGCTGCCTGCCGGCGTGGTCTGCAACTTGCTGGGCGGGCCATTCCTGCTGTGGCTGTTATTCAATGAACGCGAGGGAGAAGCCCGATGAGCCGCCTGATCGTTGACCAATTGCACGCGACCCACGGCCAGCGCCCTGTGCTGCGGGGGATCAGTCTAAGTGTCGAACCAGGACAGATCGCCGTGATCGTCGGTCCCAACGGCTGCGGCAAATCCACCCTGTTACGCAGCATTGCGCGCCTGCACGCGCCAAACCAGGGTACGGTCAAAGTGGATGGCGCAGACATCTGGCAGCTACGGCCGCGCCATGTGGCACGTCGGCTGGCGCTGCTGCCGCAAGCTCCGCAGGCACCCGAAGGCATGACCGTGGCGGCGCTGATCCGTCATGGCCGGCATCCTTATCAAAGCCTGTTCAGCCAATGGTCAGCCGCCGATGAGCGCGCCGTAACGCTGGCAATGGAAGCCACCGGCGTTGCCGACCTCGCCCAGCGCCGGCTCGATGAATTGTCGGGCGGCCAGCGCCAGCGTTGCTGGCTGGCCATGTCGCTGGCGCAGGAAACGCCGCTGCTGTTGCTGGACGAGCCAACCAGCGCGCTCGACCTTGGCCATCAGGTGGAAGTGCTTGACCAGATCCGCCTGCTGGCGGCAAGCGGTCGCAGCGTGGTCATGGTCTTGCATGACCTCGCCGCCGCCGCCCGCTACGCCGACGTCTTGATCGCCATGCGCGATGGCCACCTGTTGGCCGCCGGCGCACCGCGAGACATCGTGACCCCGGCGCTGGTCAAGCGCCTGTACGACATTGAAGCCACCGTCTTGAAGGCGCCCGGCGACGGCGCCCCGGTAGTGGTACCCCTGGAAGGGGGCCAGCTCCGCCCCGGCGCGGTACTGAGCCAGTCGCTTCACGTTTCCAGTGGCAATCCCAATCTTTACTCCTGAGTCATCCGCTTATTTATGGAATTTGCACATCAGATCGTCGTAGTCACCGGCGCGGCCCAGGGCATTGGCGCCGCCGTCGCTAAAACCTTGGCGACACAAGGCGCAAGCGTGGTCGGCCTGGACCATCAACCCGGCATCGTCGAACAGGCACGTCAGTGGGGCCCCTCGACCACCGGTCTTTGCGTGGACCTGCGCGACGGAGCGCAGATCGACGCCGCCATTGCCCATATCGAAGACGACATCGGCCCGATTGATGTTCTGGTGAATGTGGCTGGAGTGCTGCGGATGAGCCCGGTGGTCGAGCTGAGCGATGAAGACTGGGAACAGACCTTTGCCGTGAATACGCTGGCCGTATTCCGCCTGTGCCGGGCCGTGGCACGTCGCATGCAGCCTCGTCGCCGTGGCTGCATCATCACCGTCGGCTCGAACGCCAGCCGGGTCCCCCGCCAACAGATGGCGGCGTATGCCGCATCGAAGGCCGCAAGCGCCCATTTCACCCGTTGTCTGGCGCTGGAGCTTGCCCCCTTCGGCATCCGCTGCAATGTGGTGGCGCCCGGTTCAACCGACACCGCCATGCAGCGCCAGCTCTGGACCCAGCCCGACAGCCTTGATGGCATCCTGCGTGGCTCCGCCGAGCATTACCGCGTCGGCATCCCGCTGGGGCGCATCGCCGACCCGGCCGACATCGCCGAAACGGTTTGCTTCCTGGCCTCGGATCGCGCCCGCCACATCACCATGCAGGAGCTGGTGGTAGACGGCGGCGCCACGCTAGGTGCCTGAGCCAACGTCAACCGACATTGCAGCCTCTATAGAGACAGGGCGCAGGCCCTTGCTGCGACTCACTGGCAGGCCACTGACAGGGCCTGCAACACCTGACCACTGGTTGAATGTTCAACCCAGACCGCGACGCCGCTATTCATCAAGCGCTGCCCCACACCCAGCGGCAATATGCCCGTCATCTGCAAACGCCCACCCGCATCCAGCTGCCAAGGCCCTAACAGCCCCCGGACGACGGCATCGTGCCGCAGCACCGTGCCGGCGTTTTCGCCCGCTTGCACCCGGCTTTCCAGACCGTTCTCATACAGTGCCGCATACACCTTGCCGGCAGACACCGCCGCAAGGGGCTTGACCTCAACCGCGACAGCAAGCCCCTTTTCAGCGACGTTCAAACTCAAGCGAATGGACATTGGCGCGGTAGCCGGTTGTGCCAGCTGCTTCTGCAACAGACGCTCCGCCACCATCGCGACGTCCCGGCCGTTGAGGACAAACTGCGGCGTATACACGGTGCGCACGCCCGCCTGCCGGGCACGCTGATATTGCCGCTGCGACCAGCGCGGGCTGGCAAAACGATCGGTCCAGCCGAGGTAATCCCAGTAATCGACATGGAATGCCAGTGCCACCAGCGATGGATCTGCCTTGTTCAATAAGCCGGAAAGTGCCTGGTCTGCGGGAGGGCAGCTGCTGCAACCTTCCGAGGTATACAACTCCAGTAGACTGGCTTGGTGTGGGCCAGACAGGCGATCTTGGTGCCGGCATCCCTCGGCAGCCATCGCCAATACCGATACCTGCGCAATCAGCCCCGCCAGCAAAATGGCAAGCCGCATGAATGTCTCCCAATGGTTTCTGGCAAATTCGCCATGCTCCTTGGTCGCACATCCCTCGTCGATATAACAGTCAGCCGTTGGCCCCAAGCCGGGACGAGATCTGATTGCCTCCGCGCTATCGGGCTTCTGCCAGCAGCCTTTTCATCAACAGATCGGCTGACAATTCCTGGCTATCTTCAAAATACATTTCCTCCAAATCGGCTATTTCAATTTTTGCGAATCTGGGGAAATGCATATAAAAATAATCCTGTTCGACATCGAGCAGAATGCACCGACTGGCATGAAGAAATTTATCCCTTACAAAACACCTGAGCGCAGATGATTCGTAAAAAAGCCGGCTCATTGCAGAAGTCGCTGCGGTTAGCGATAAAAATCCATATTCTTCTCCGACATTAATTGTCGTCCAGACACAACCAAGACTGACAAACTCCGAATCGTTATCCAACCTAAAATCATGTTTATTAAAATCATTCTGCAAAATACGGGAGAACGGTATTTTAAGTGCCAGGCAGAGGTGATTCCCATAGCAATGCAGGGCCTTCCCCATACCAGTAAAGCCCAGTCTTGCGCTGCCGACCTGCTCCGACGTGGCGATTCTTTTGCTGAAACTCACCGCCGCCCGCCACGGAATAATCAGCCTCAACCCCTCGCCAGACTCTTCATCGACCGCCGAAATCAGCGATTGCAAAACATTCTCTACCTTATTGGCATCAAATCCGATTACATAAGAAAAGTTGAAGCCCATAGCCTCAATTCCTTACCCGGCCATTTCGATTATCTTAAAATTGAACCCCGCATCACACACGGCAAACCATATTCACGGCAATCCATTTGTATCATCAGCGACATTCTCGTCTGAATCACCGTTTTTGACGCTGATATCAGCCCATAGGGTAGCGGCAAGCGGGGCAATCCATTAGGCTCTCATGACCTCAAACAAACAGGAGCTTGTGGATGGCTATTACTTATATTTGCGTCATCATTGCCATATTCTTGCCGCTTGTCTGGATCGCCTGCGCGAAGGCCACCATGCGCTATGACAACCATGCGCCACGGGCCCAGCAAGCACAGCTCACCGGCTGGCGGGCGCGGGCCAACTGGGCGCAGCAGAATGCCCATGAAGCCCTGCCGCCATTTATTGCCGGCGTGGTGATTGCCACCCAAGCCGGCGTGCCGCACGAGGCCATCAACCAGCTTTCGCTTGTTTTCATCATCTGCCGAATTTTGCACGGTATCTGTTATCTGAAGGACTGGGCCTGGCAGCGCTCACTGGCCTGGCTGGTCGCCGTCGCCTGTGTGGTTGGCCTGCTGGGGATGGCAATTCGCCAAGCGGCCTGACCTCCCCGCACAGCCAGGCACCTATTCCAGCGGCGCATCCAAAACAAACGGCCCTCCAGCAGAGGGCCGTTTTGTTGGCGAAGCAGCGAATCGAGCGGGATAACGGTACCGGCTCAGCGCTTTCCCAGTAGCGTCAGCTGCTGAATCAACCGGCGACCACTCGGGTTTTGCGGATCGAGCATGCCTTTGCTTTGCAGTAGATCGGTCGCCAGTTTCGACAAGCCCTGCGCATCCTTGGCGTTACCTGACAACAAGGCATCTGCATAGGCAGCCGACATTGAGCCAGGGTCAAGCCTCCGAGCAATCTCCATGCTGCGCTTGGCCACTTCTTTGTCACCCTTGAGTGCAGCCACCACGGCCAGCCCTCCGTGCGCCTCCGAGAAGGCGCGACTGGCTTCCACCGCATGCCGGTAGGCCGCTTCCGCTTCTTCCAGATGATTCTGCATGACCAGGCACCAGCCCAGCGTTACCCATGTTCCGGAGTGCTCCGGCATCGCCTCGGTAGCACGGCGCAGGCATTCCGTCGCATCGGGCAGGCGTTGGGACAGCAGCATGATAATGCCCATGCCAAGCCAGCTGCGGCCATCGCGCGCGTTGATGCTCAACACCTGCTGATACGCTGCGGCGGCAGCCTCGAAATTTTCTTCGTTAAGATCGACGGTGCCGATCGCAATCAGCGCTTCAATACGGTTCGGGTCTCGCCGCAGTGCCGCTGTCGCCAGCTCACGGGCTTCCTTGAACTGGTTCTGGTCCACACACACCAGCGCAGCCAGCCCCAGGGCGTCCACGTCTTCGGGATACTGAGCAAGGTGGGCATGCAGTAGCTCCTGCGCTGCGGGCAATTCGCCCATATGGTGCAGGCAGCGGCCTTCCAGAGGAATGGCGGCGGGCACTTGCCGTGCTTCCGGGTAGCTGGTCAGGGTTTGGCGCGTATCGGCAAAGCGCCGTTGCACAAACTGGCAATACGCAAGGTTGTAGGCCACGCCTGGCTCACGTACCCCGGCGGCGATCAAACCGGTCAATAGCTTCTCGGCATCGGCGAATTCGCGTTTGATCATGGCTAGTGTCGCTAGCCGGAACAGCAGCGAGGGCTCGCCCGGCTCTGCCTGCAGGGCCAGATCAAGCTTGATGCGGGCGGCATCCAGTTCCCGCAAATCCAGCAGCAGATCAATTTCTTCGTCACGCAAGTGGCGATTGGCAGGATCGACCTGCATATAGCCTCTCACCTTCTCCAGCCTTTGCCAGCGCGGATCTTCCAGATTTGGGGACGGGTTCACATTGATCCTTTCTTCAGATACCTACAGTTACATCAAATTTGTTTTGGTGGGGACAGGCTTTTGCTTACCAGGCCACATCACACGCCCGGATCTGCTTGATTTCAAGCCGTAGCAGATCAAGCCCCTTGCGATGTATTTGCGACACCCGGCTCTTGCCGACATTCATCAAGCTGGCGATATCTTCAAGTGGCAGCTGGTGCAGATAATGATGACGGATCACTTTGCGTTCGCGGTCTGGCAAGCGGTTTACCAAGGCCACAACCCGTCGCTGCAACTGTCTGAGCTCGACCCGGGTATAAACTTCTTCAGGGTGTGGCGTTTCTTCATCTTCCAGAATCATGCCCGAATCTTCGAGCGCGAATCCGAGGGCCAAGCCCAGCGCGATTTTCGCCAGCTCCTCAAACACGGCCTCAGGCCCGGCCCTGAAACCAGCCCCCTCCGCAACCAGGGACTGAGTACGCTCAGCCAGAAATCGCCTGCGAAACGCCACCTGTTGCTGCATTTCACTTAACTGCTCCACCCCGCTCAGAATGGCACCGATGATGCGCTTGGAAGCATAGGTGGTGAACGTGGCGTTGTCGTTTGGCTGATAACGGTCGATCGCCTCGATCAGACCGATCGAGGCATATTGCATATAGTCCGAAAACTCAAGCTCGTAGTAAGTTCGGGATGCGTAGGTTTTGGCCGCCAGAATGCGGGCATAACCGATATAGCCATCGATCAGACGCTCTCTGGCATGCTGGTCGCGATGGTCAATCCACGCCCGCCATAGCTCGGCCTCTTTCGTCGCCTCAAGTACCTGTTCACCCTGCTTGCCTTTTTTCATTTTGCTTGCCGAATCAGCAGAAGGTCAGGCAAACGTCCCAAGCAAGGCACGAACAATCAGACTCCAGCCGTCAATCAGAATGAACATCAAGATCTTGATTGGCAGCGCGATGGAGGTGGGCGGCACCATCATCATCCCCAGAGACATCAGGATCGCCGACACGATGAGGTCTACCAGCAGAAAAGGCAGGAAGACGAAGAAGCCGATCTGGAAGGCGGTGCGTAACTCTGACAGCATGAAAGCCGGAATCAGCTGGATATTGCCCACTTCGTCGATGGTCTTGGGTTCGGGGGCGTGTGACATTTCAATCATCAACGCCAGATCCTGCTCGCGGGTCTGCCGGATCATGAATTCACGAAACGGTTTGATGCCTTGCTGCAAGGCCGCATCGGTATTGATCTTGCCTGCCATATAGGGCTGAAACGCCGTCTTGTTCGCCTCGGTAAGCGCCGGACTCATCGTAAATAGGGTCAGGAACAATGACAGGCTCAGCAACACCGAATTTGGCGGTGTTTCCTGCATGCCCAGAGCGTGACGCAACATCGACAGCACAATGGTGATGCGTACGAATGAGGTGATCGAAACCAGAAAGGCCGGAACCAGGCTCAGCAAGGTCATGGCGACCAGCACCTTGATGGCTGCTGACACCTGCTCCGGGCCTTCCGGCCCACCAGACACTTTGAGCTCGATCCCACCCAGCGAGGTAGACGATGCCGCCAGCGCCATCGGGATGCACATCAACAGCAGGCAGCCCAATATGGCAAGCGGCCTGTTACCACGATTCAATCTAAACATGAGGCTTTGCCCCTTCCTCTTGCCGGGGCTGGTCGATCGCACGGGAACGTAGCACCTGTACGCCCTGCTCTCCTTCGGATAGCAGCAACTCTTCATCAGCCAGCTGCACCAGAATCAGCTGCGATTTAGCAGACAACCGCACGGACTCCACAATCCGGATCTGGCGTTTATTGCGGTTGCCAAATGACAGATTGGGCGCGACCTTGCGGATGACCAAGGCAGCGCCGAACGCTGCCAGCCCTGCAAAGACCAGGCCGCCAACAGCGCGTAACAGGAGCTCGCCAGCACCCGGCTCGTTTTTGAATGGCGCAGCTGGTGCGGGACGAGTCATGCCACCCAAGGCATGGGCAACCGACGGCGCCCCGTCGCTTGCAGCCAAGGCGGTGCCCATCAACCACATCGCTAGCGATAGCGACCAGATTCGTCGCATCAATGCTTACCCATATTGGGCTTCTCAGTGATCTGAACCCCGAAGCTATCGCCAATAGCCACCAGCTGACCACGGGCAATCACGTTGCCATCCAGCAGAATATCCACCGACTCATCCACCAGCCGGTCGAGCTTGAGTACCGAATCTTCTTTCATATCCAACAGCTCACCGACAGAGATATCGGTCTCTCCCAGCCGCACTGACAATCGGACTTTGACACTACGAATGACGTCCATGCCATTGGCAACGGCACTGGTCTTGGTGGGGTGAGATTTCAACTCGGGCAATTCAACGAGTTGTGGGGCGTTCTGCTCAGTCGCAGAAGTGTTGTTCTGACTACTCAAGGTTAAATCCTTTATATGCTTCGACAACCCGTCGGCAAACGGGTCCGTACCGGGCGTGACAGTGCGTATCGTTGCAGGTCACTATGTTCACAAATGAATAAGACGGGGGCTTTCTCAAGCCAAGCGCATTGAATGCGCCAAGCTTTGGCTCTGCAAACCTAGTTTTTCCGGCCGCGCCGGATCGGATTTTGAGGCAGGCCACGCAAGGCCGGGGTCGAGTTTTGGGACATGGCGTCGGTAGAGTTCGCTCATTTGACTCGCCATACTGCGCTCACCCTACCTCGCCTTACCCCAAAATTCGACCCAGCACGACCGGATACGTCAACCGGGCCTGGGCGCTTACTTGAATACCTCGACAGCACGAACCCCTTCGCAAGCGCCGATATGGCCGTGACAGACCATGCGGCCATCTGTCGTAATGAGCTTGGCGGGCTGATCGATATTCGTACCCAGCCGGACAACATCACCAATCGCCAGGGTCTCAAGCTGGCCTAAGGTCAGCGTCACTTCCCCCAGCTCCAGTGCAAGCTGCAGTCGTTGATGCGTCAATGCTGCGGGCAGCAATGCCAGCTTGCCACGGGCCGCCGGCTTGCTCAGGCTTTTACTGAAAAGGCCTGATCCCAGATACAGGTAAGCAGAGCGTGGGCCCAATGACAGCGTACAAATCAGCGCCCCATCACCACGAGCCGACTTCGGCACAGCACAGGCAGCCAGCTCCGTCGCTCCCTCACCCACCCAATGACGATGCAGCGTGTTCAACAGGTCGGTAGCAGCTTCACCGGCAATTTCGCTGGCCAAGGTCGAATCACGGTGGTTCTCGGTATCAGGATCGGAGTGGTCCCGCGAGAACAGACGCTGCTCAATAGCTCTGAGCATGCCCTCACCCAGCCCCAGCCATACGCTATCCCCTTTTGCCGTATGCCAATGGCGCCCCTGCAGCCGAGCGACCTGAGCGACCTGATGGGCCGGCTCGACATGGATGGCAAACAGTTTGGTGTCCAAGCCCCAAGGCTGCGCCCAAGACTGCAGAACCGCCAGCAATTGTTCTTCAACCTGCGCCAGTATTGCGGGGCGATACAGCACGAAACGGCGAGATTCCACTATCAACGGCCCCGCATATCAAAGAGTTCTTTGATCATCTCGTTTGCGGTGCTGACAAGCTGTGACGATGCCTGGTAGCCACGCTGCGCAATAATCAGATCACTGAATTCCTGCGACAGATCAACATTGGAGATTTCGATGGTGCCAGACGCCACATCTCCAAGCTCCTTGCCGGCCTTGCCAATACGCAGGGCCCGGCTGTTGTTGTTGACAAACTCGTTGCCCCCAACCGCCTGCAGCCCTTCAAGGGTATCGAAACTGGCGACTGCCAGCTTGCGTGTCTTTGATGTCTGGCCATTGGAGTAAGCCACAACCAGCGAACCGGCTTCATCAAAGGTGATTTTGGTAACTGAGCCCGCACCGTAGCCGTCTTTGGTATCAACCTTGATACGTGACGTTTCGCCAACACCTCCAGTTGACTTGGCATCCTGCCCCAGCTTTACGGTAAACGATAAAGGCGGCACGCCAGCTGGCGAAATATTGACCACAAAGCTATCCAGGCCAGGCACAGGCTTGCCTGCATTGAACTTGATGTCGTAAGTCCCAAGCGTGGCATCCTTCTCTTTGACCGTTACTTTCCAACTGCCAGGACTGGTGGCGTTGTTGTTGTTGAAAGTAAGCTTGATGACGTGCTCGTTACCCGCAGCATCAAATACCGACACACCATCGATATTGAACGTGGTGTCGTTAAGGGACAGATTGTCGGTCAATGTCACCAACGTTGTCGCCTTGGGGTCGCTGCTACGCATCCCGGCCATGGTGATTTGGGTTACCGAGCCGTTTTCATCGATGCTCATGACGGGTTTGCCGCCCGAACGCGTCACCAGCACGCCTTCATCATTGAAGCTGAACTGGCCTGCCTTGGTATAACTATACGAGCCATCATCGTTCTTCAGGATGAAGAACCCTTTTCCCTTGATGGCAAGATCCAGATCATTGCCCGTCTGGCGATATTCACCAGCCTTGAAATTCAGGCTGGTTGCCAGGGAGTTCACACCATTACCCAAGCGTAGGGTTTCGTCACGCGGCGCACCCTGATCCTGATAGAACATATCGCCAAATTGCAACTGAGAACTCTTGAAACCGGGAGTATTCAGGTTGGTAACGTTATTACTAATTACTTTCAGGTCTTTCGAGTAGCTCGAAAGACCAGTCATGCCAATAAAAATAGAATCAAGCATTGCTTTACTTTCTGAATAAATTTAGCGAATTGAACGAATTTGTGAAAAAGAGACGCCCGTCAGCAGCTCGCCAGAAGCCGTCTTGACTGTCATTTGCGGCTCGCCCGAGGCAAAAGATAATGACGCCACCTGGCCGGTCTTGGCGCCACCGGGCAAGGTGACATCCACGCTTTTCCCCAAGAGTCCGATAGACTGGGTTGCAGACTGGATGGTCAATAATTGAGAAATCTTTTCATTCAGCTGGCGAGTGCCATCCAGCGCGGTAAATTGCGCCATCTGGGCGATGAATTCCTGGTTATCCATCGGCTTTAATGGATCTTGGTAAGTCAGCTGTGTCAGCAGGATTTTTAGAAAATCATTCATCCCCAGGCCAGCAGCCTGCAAGTTGCCAGCTGAAGTCGTTGCGCCTGTTGAACTAATAGTCATGGTTTACTTTCCGATGTTTTCGATATTGGCGAGTACCGCATCAAAGCAGCAACAGCCTGAATAAATTCATTTTATTGAAAAAAGCACTTCTTAAAAATATCGACCCAGCTTCAAATCCGAACCAAGCAGCCCCGAGGATGCACCCGACTTGGCCTTTTCCTCCCGCCCCTGTTCGGGCGCAGCATCCGAATCGACATTGCGCATCTCCCGCCCATTCAGAGTAAGGCTATGCAGGCGCAAGCCATCATTGGCAAATTGGCTGGCCATTTGCAGAAGGATGCGCTGCTGGGCCAGCACATCAAGCGTGCTATCCCGGATTGTCACCTTGGCTTCACCCTCTTTCTGCATGACGTGAATCACTCGTTTATCCCACTCCTCGGTCAACTGACTGCGTCTAGCATAGCTCGACAAGTCAGCCTCTTCCGATGACCCGGTCTCATCCTTGATTACTTGCTCTGCACTGAATGTCAGCGCTCCGAACCCCGTCGGCTCAGCATACCGTTGCACGCTAACCATATGCGGCAGGCCAGAGCCGTAGGCCATGCCTTCAATGCTGGCTACACGCGCTGCGGCGAGACTTGCCACAGAGGAAGACGACATCATCGGTGGTGCCGACGTAGATGCTTGCGCCCAAACAAAAGGAATCTCGACCTCGCCTGTGCCAACATCCGACGGCACAAAAGCAGGCGCCATCGAATCGTTACCCGCCGTAAGGGCTGTAGATGCGCCGATTGATGATGCCATGTCGGATTCAGGCTCTGCTAACAGCCCGGCAGGACTGGCTGCCACCCGATTCGTCAATCCATCCCGGCCTGAATACTGTGGAGTATTAGTGGCTGGGCCTATTGTATCGATCACCGACTTGCTTAGCGGAGCTTCACCTGTTTGCAGCGTTGAACGTGTCTGCATGTCCTCTACAGCGGTGACAGGGTGGCCTGTCAGCGCCTTATCCACTATCGCCGGTTCACTGCTTGCATCCCGGTGGCGACGCTCTTCCGCATATTGAGGAGTACCGTCCCGAGTATCTTGTCGCGGAGTCGCTGCATCGGCTTTACCGGCATCCAGCATCTGGGCAAATAGGGCGAGATGGGCCCTTTCAAGCTCACGCATCCAGTTCTGGGTGAGAAAATTGGCTTGCCCGGCCGAGCCAGGCGCCATCTGGCTATCTACTGAAGATCCAACTTTCATACTCTTACCTTTAGCCAAGCGGAACGCTGTAACCACATATCGTCTGCCGCCGCCGCTGCGCTGGCATTTGCCTCCACCTTGAACTCTTGCAATTTGGATTCGCGGTGATCATCCAACCCTTGGGCAAAATTGGCGAGCTCTGCATAGCGTTCAAATACCGCATCGCGCTCTTGCATCAAAGATTGTAGTTCTTGTTCATACGCTGACTGCTCTTTGCTGAGTTGCCCGAGAAAAGCAATCAGCAAGCTCCTGGCCGCCGGATCAACCAGCTTTCCACCATTCATTCGGCTATTCCAATCAGCCTGCAGTCCCGCAATGTTCTGCTTGACATCCTCTATCTGCTCTTGCTTCTCGCGGATGCTGGTATTCAAACCCGCCAGCTCCATCTTCAACGCTGTCAGATCCCAGTCGCACTTCTTACGCATGGCATCCAGCGGGTATTTGAAGGCGCGTAGATCTATCCCCGTGCTCATGGCTGAGCCTCAGCCAAAATCTGCCTAAGTTTTGCAACCACCTGGCTACGAGTTTCCACCTCAGCATTCCCCTGCTTGAGAAACGCATTCAATGCCGGCATGAGGCCCACTGCACGATCGATTTCAGGATTACTACCCTGCCGGTAAGCACCAATATCAATCATCTCCCGATTGCGCTCGAAAACAGATACCGCATCTGTCACCTTATGTACCAAGCTGACCTCTTCTTCGGGCACCAAGTCAGGCAGCAAGCGGCTGGCACTTTGCAAAACATCCACCGCCGGAAAGTGCCCACGGTGCGCCAGGCGACGAGTCAGCACGATATGACCATCCAATGTCGCACGCAGGGTATCCGAGATTGGTTCGTTGAAATCATCCCCCTCAACCAACACGGTATACAACGCCGTGATCGACCCCCCGGAATCAGACGTACCGCAGCGCTCACACAACTCAGGCAGCTCTGCAAACACCGAAGGCGTGTAGCCACGCGCAGTGGGTGGCTCACCGGCAGACAATCCGATTTCACGTTTAGCCATGGCAAAGCGCGTTACCGAGTCCATGGTTAACATCACATGCTTTCCCTGCTCACGAAAGTACTCGGCAATCGCGGTCGCCGTATAGGCAGCACGCGCCCGAGCCAGTGCCGACACGTCAGAGGTCGCAGCAACCACCACCGAGCGCTTCAACCCATCCTCACCCAGATGCTTCTCAATGAACTCGCGCACTTCGCGTCCTCGTTCACCGATCAGCGCAATAACATTGACATCTGCCTGCACATTTCTGGAAATCATGCCAAGCAGGGTACTTTTTCCGACTCCGCTTCCTGCAAAAATGCCGATGCGCTGACCACGGCCAATGGTCAACAAGCTGTCGATGCACCGTACCCCGGTTTCCAGCACTGTATCGACGCGTGGTCGAGTTAAGGGGTTGATCGGCAGCGACCTCAATGGCCGCTTGCCCATTTCCTCGATGACAGGTCCACTATCCATCGGTTCGCCAAAAGCGTTCACAACCCGTCCCAACAAGGCTGGACCAACCGGCACGTCAGGCAACCGCCCAGTCGCCTCGACCTTACAACCCGCACCGATACCCCGGGTATCGCCGTATGGCATCAATACAATCCGGTCTTCCCTTAAGCCGATCACTTCCGCAAGAATCTTTGCGCCATCATTGCGCGGGGTGATTTCACACACTTCACCTATCGGAGCATCGGGGCCACTCGACTCAATGCTCAACCCCGCCAATTGCACGACCCTGCCAACCCGGCGTAACAGGTCGGCCGCGCGAATTGCCTCGACATAGGGATTCATGTACTTGCCTGCTGTGTATTGCGAACTGTGACCAGCACATCACGCAAACGCTCAAGCTGTGCATCCAATCTGGCATCAAAGCTTCCAAACTCGGACTCGATCATGCAGCTACCCATGGTCAGTGACTCATCAGCCGTCCAGCGAATCAAACCCTCTTCCTGCTCCAGCCAGCGCTCGCTTTGCCGCATTAGCTGCAGAGACTGGGGATTGACTCTCACCGATATAGGGCGCCCTTGCAGCGCTCTCGCAGCAGCTTGACGAGTAAAAGCTAGAATCCCCTCTGCCGTACACAACTCGGAGCCGGCAATCTTGCACACCGCCTCATAAGCGATCACCGCTGCTTCCTGTTCCATATTTCGCAAGCCACGGTCTATCATGTCCTGCAGGCCGCTCAATATTGACGCAAGCTCTTCGCGTTGCTGGTGTTCCGCTTCCAGCGCATCCTTGCGCCCTTTGGTCAGCCCTTCCTCATAGCCTTGCTGCCGAGCCAGCTCCTTCGCTTTTACCACTTCATCCTGAAGCTCAGCCCTGACTTCACTTTTGGCTTTAGCTAGCAATGCTTCAATATCCACCGAAGGCTTAACCTCCGGCGTCGCCACACCGGAGTTGCTCACTGATGGGCTCGTCGGCACCGCTGGGGTACCCATGCCTGTCGCCGCATATGAGGGTGACGCCACCGGCGGCGCGGTTACCGACGCCACATGCGGTCGAGCATCCACAGCCGAAGTAGATATCTGCCCTGCCGCCTTTTTCTGCCGCGCCAGAGCCCTACGACCGCTGGCGATAGGCGGTGTTCTAATTATGGGATCCATTTACGTATCCATGTCACCCACCCCGTCGCCTTGTCATGATTCGGCGCGCCGTTGGGGTTTGCAGTCACCACGTTAGGCAGACTGGTGAGCCGAAGCGCTAGCTTGTTTAGCATCGCATCGACAACCTTCTCACCGATTGCGGACGCTTCGATCAGCGACTGAGCCAAAGCACGGCGACGGGACTCGGGCAGCCTGCTCATAAAATCAGCCTGCCATGACCAAGGGCCTGCTTTTAGAACCTGAGCCATCAGCCATGCAGGCTCTTCCTCTAGCACCGCATACATGGTCGCTCCACTCGCCTTGGCTAAAAGCCCCCGTGCCGGCAGTCCCTGCAATGCAGATTGAACCGGGGGAACGTTCGCCATAGCGGCTTGAATCAAGCCCGAGTCTCTAGGAATACCCAAAGACACCAATTCATCAAGGTACCCCGTCAACTCGCTCCGCTGTTCATCCGTCAACCGGGAAAGCACCCAATCTCGGTCCTGAGCGCTCAAGGCATGCAATGTCAGCGCTGCTTGCCTGGTATCGCTCACTGCCGACCTCCCACTGCATCCGCATCAGGTGTCGGTTTGGCTTCCAGCCAATCCTGAACTTGCCGCAGCACTACACTGCGTTGTGTATCATCCAACGACTGAGCCGACCCAGAAAAATCTGCGGGGCTGCGACTCCGTGTCAGCAACAAAACCATGCAAATCACCAACAATGCCCCGCCAAGCCATAGAAAAATTGCTGCACTTCCACCAATTCTAGAAGTCTCCTTGGCAGTAGTTGTCGGAACCGGAACACTAATCGCTACTTCCTCAACTTTCTTGCCATTTGCCGCACCATCTCTTGCGCCCCCGTCATGAGCAGCTGAGCCAACCCCATTGTTGACTGATGAAGGTGACTGCAACTGTGCAAGAGTCAGAACCGACAAGGTATCTCCGCGCTCACCATCTATTCCGACCGCACCAGTCACCAGATCCTTGAGCTTAGCCAACTGGTTCTCATCCAAAGGAGCTTTAACCACCACCGCTACAGTCAAACGCGAAATGGCACCGGGAGCACTAACGACCTGCTCAACCCGCCGACCTACCTGATACTCACTTTCACTTGAAACGGTATTAACTCCACCTTCAGCAGGTTTGTCCGCACTCGGCACAGAAGTTTCCCTGGAGGTACGCCGCTCCTTCACCAGCACCCCTGATGCGCCGTTTTTACTGCCACTTGGCAGAACATCCTCGGTCGTCACTTCCACCTTGTCGTGGTTGATGTCGACGCTGACGGTCGCGACAGCTTGCTCCTTGCCATAAGTACGCTCGACAACTTCAAGAACCTTCTTTGTCAGATACTCTTCGGCATTGCGCTTCATATCGAAACGAGTCGTTGCCCTGTCGAGCTCTGGATCAATAGCGCCCTGGCGTGTCAGCGCAACACCATGCTGATCCAGCACGGTTACATCTTCGTACTTAACCTCTGGAACGGAGGCAGAAACCAAGCGTTGAATACCTCGAACCTGTTCTCCTGACAAAACACGCCCAGGCTTCAACGTGAGGGTAACGGAAGCTTTGGATTGAGCAGCCTGTCTCTTCAACAGTCCATTTTCACCAATTGCCAGGTGCACTCTGGCAGCGCTCACATCGTCTATCGCGAGGATGGTGCGGGTAAGCTCACCTTGCATTGCTCGCTGGTAATTTACCTTTTGGGCAAACTCCGTCATTCCGAAATCGGAATTATTAAATAGTTCGAAACCAACCGTTCCGTGTAAAGGAATATCCTTTGCCAGGATTTTCATCCGCGTTTTATGAACAGCATCGGCTGCAACCAGAATGCTTTCACCATCGTCTGAAATTTGGTATGGCACTTTCATCTTATCGAGCTCTGCGACCATCGCCGCCGAGTCTTGAGCTGCCAATCCTGAAAACAGAGTCCGATAATCCGGCCGCAAGGCCCAAAACGCCAAAGCAATGGTCACGATCAGGATGCCAACAAGACCCAATACAAAACCGATCTTGGCTCGCAGATCAAACCGCCCCCACATCTGAGAAAATATAGACACCTTGCGCACCTCTAGATCTGCATGCGCATAATGTCTTGATATGCTTCAAGTAAGTGATTTCTTACCTGAACCATCATCTGCAAAGAGAGTTTGGCCTCTTCCATGCTAATCATCACTTCATGCAGGTTGGTTGCTTGGCCAGTTGCCAATTTCTGCATATTCACGTCGGCATTGATCAGCTGCGCATTAACGCTGCTTAACTGAGACTCAAACCAGTCACCAAAATTGGTCTTAGGGCTTGCACCAGTTTGGTTACCAAGGATTTGCGGGCCGACCGTACTCACTGGACGAATAGCAGCAATAGATTCGATATTCATATTAATTCCCCAACTCCAGCGCTTTAATGGCCATTGTTTTAGCCGCATTCATCGCCACAACATTTGCTTCATAGGCACGCAAGGCTGTCGATAAATTAACCATTTCCGATAGGTGGTTAACGCCTGGCAAAGCCACATAACCCGATTCATTGGCATCTGGGTGCCCAGGCTCATATACCATTCGGGGGCTTACATCAATTTCCTCCAACTTCACTGACTTGAGCATTTTTTCAGCCAAGCTACTAGCTTGCTCGAACTCACCTGAAAAACTCGAAACACCTGTAGATACCTGCAATCTAAGCGGCTTATATAATTTGCCATTTGATGGGGCCGACACATTCATGTTTGCAAGATTTTGCGCCGTCACATCCAATCGCAACTTCTCAAGCCCCATGCCTACAGCGCTGATCGCAAAAGCACTCCGATAGTCCATTAACGTTTACCCTCGTTAATTGCTACGCTCAAAATGGACATATGCTTGTTAAGTGCCTTCAACAAAGCTTGGTATTGCACAGCATTCTGTGCAACGTCAGCCACCTGCATATCCAGATCAGCGCCACTATTCCCTAGAGACGAATTGCCTGCATTGACCAACATAGGTTGCACAGGCAATAACATATTCATATCAACCAGTTTTCCTGTGTTCAATTGTTGCTGCGCAGCCCCCAACAGATCCTCAAAAACAACTTTTGATCGCTGGAAACCAGGGGTAGTTGAATTAGCAATATTATTCGCAATAACCTGTTGACGCAGACTAGCCACATCCAGGGCCATTTTCACTAATCCTACAGAGGCAGCTTCGACTTTATCTATCATGTAAATACCAATCATGAATTATTGAATAATCAATTCGGCGTGCAATGCCCCAGCAGCTTTAATCGCCCTGAGAACCGAAATAATATCTCTTGTACTGGTCTTGATTTTTGTTAGTGACTGAACCAAATCCGCAACCGTGTTATTGTTAGCCGCGACAAATCCTGATTCATTCAACTCAGATACATCGACACGAGTATTCGAAACAATAGCAGTCCGCACACCCTCACCGGTCTGACTTACCAATATTGGTTGTGAAGCCGTATTTTCGGTCGAAATCGTGACGCGCAAATCTCCTTGGGAAATAGCCACCTTATCAATCTTTACATCCCCCCCGGCAACAATCGTCCCGGTTCGCTCATTTACCACGACGCGTGCACGCCTATCAGGTTCTACCTGTAGATTTTCAATACGTGTCATAAAATCGATCAGCTTATGCTTCTGATCATTGGGGATATTGATTTCAACACTCGCAGCATCTTCCGCCTTGGCACAGCCACGGCATAAATTTGCGTTAATAGCATTAGCCACACGAGACACCGTGGTGTAATCAGCGCTCGTCAGGAGAAACGTCAAATTACCATCCCGATTGAGGTTTTCTGATCGCAAACTCACTTCGACCGTTGCTCCGTTAGGGACAGAGCCGACAGTAGGATGATTCTTCTGAACCACATTGCCAGCTGCGTCATATTTATATCCGCCAACGGAGAGTGCCCCCTGTGCCAAAGCATAAATCTTTCCATCAGGGCCTTTGAGCGGGGTTACCATCAAAGCCCCTCCAACCAAACTACGCGCATCACCAATCGATGTGACAGTGATATCCAATCCGTCTCCCACACGGGCAAATGGCGATAAATTGGCATTCACCATGACTGCTGCCACGTTACGACTAGCTATCTGATCAGGTGTAAGGGTCAATCCAAATTGCGAAAGCATGTTGGAAATAGATTGCCGCGTAGCCTTATTGGTCAGCGAATCTCCCGTGCCAGCAAGGCCAGTGACAAGCCCATAACCTACTAGTGCATTCTCGCGCCATCCCGAGAAGCGCCCCAAGTCTTTTAATCGGATAGCCTCTGCCGCAGCTTGGCCCATCGATAAGAAGGACACAAAACAAAACAGCAGCCCGACCAACGCGGATCTTCCCTTTAGATATCTCATCATAGCCCCAACCACGTCAGCAATTTGCTCCACCAGCTCGGTCTTTGGCGATCTGCCATCTCACCATCGCCTTTGTACGAAATCTTGGCATCCGCAAGTCGGGAAGAGAGCACTACATTGTTTTCGTTAACATCCTGCGGCCGCACGCGGCCCTCTAGATAGATTTCTTGCTTTTCATCATTGATTTCCAACATCTGCCTGCCGGCCACAAGAAGGTCACCAGATGTCGTCACTGTGTTCACCACAACAGTGATTTGCGCCACCAAACGGCCCGTACGCTGGGTACGCCCCTGACCATCAAAATCGTTCTTTGCATGAATATCAACGCCATAGCGTCGACCGCCAATACTACCGGCATCACCACCGATACCGTTTTTCCGCTGCAATTCGGTGTCCGCAGAGCTACTCGCCACGGCATTTTCCAATATCTGAACCGTTAGCAAATCACCAGGATGTATGGCGCGTCGATCAGCCACAAGCGATCTGAATGTACTCTCGCTATATAAGCTTTGACTATGCACTGCACCATTTGTCAGCACATATGCACATAGAAGAAATAATGAATATTTTCTCATTTTTGTTACTGAACAAGTTCAGCTATACCTCTATCAATTACTCGCGCTTTTAAAGTTGCGTTACCACCAACGGGCTGCACCAATACTAGCTGCCCTTTATTGGCACTTGCCAATGCAGTACTCATTTTCTCGACCGTGACGCCGTTTGTTGAAAATCGCAAAATTACTGGGCTTCCCTTCTCGACCTCTGAGAGCACTTTCGCTCTGCGCTCAGAGATCCAACTCCCAGATCGAATATTTTCTCGCGCAATAACCCTCTGGCGACATGGGTCCAAGCTTTTTTCTGCTAACGAGAATATATCCAACATTTTCCATTCAACATCACTGCAGGCAATTACCTGTCCATGCGGCAGATCATTATTTGCCAAGGCAACCGGCGTATAGTTAGCAACGCCAAACAACAACTCCCTGCCAATTGCAAACTGCCCGTTTACAAAAATATCAACATAAATGGTCATTTTACTACGAATCACCGTGGCAATCGGCAATGGCCTTGGAGTAACTTTTACCTCTCCGCTGGCAACGATCAATTGCGTTGCCGTTGTTGGCGGAATATATCGAACATCAGCTTCCGGATATCCTTGCATTTTCAGATGTTGTATCAGATGTTTTTCAGCAGCTCCCGCCAAATAATTTTCTGTAATCTCCTGCCCTACCTCCCCATCAACAACAACCTGCTCAGCACCCTGCCAAACAATCTTTTCCGCACCCACAAAGCCTGCTCTGCGTAAAACATCGGCCAAGGATTGACGCGCAATATAGACTCTTTGCCGTGGTTTCAATCCATTAATCAATACAAGATCCCGCAATCCGACTTTTGAGGTCAGGAAGCTCTCTGGGTTAGTCACCACATCCAAGAATCGTAATACATTGCCATTCAGGGACACATGCTCTCGCAAAGAAATATCCAATGCAAAAGCAAAACCGCTTATAAATAGCCAAGCAATTACGCTCTGAGAAAAAAATATCAAAAACCTACGGGTTCGCATTTAGTCATGATTTATTAACTATCGACGCAAGTTATTGCTAAGCGACATCAATTCGTCTGCTGTCTGCACAACCTTGCTACTCATCTCATAAGCCCGCTGAGCGAGCATTAGGCTCATCATTTCATCAATCATTTTCACATTGGATAATTCAATCTGCCCTTGTAGCAATACACCCGCCCTTGAGTCTCCCTCTCTAGCCAGAGCGGGTTCGCCGCTTTTGTCAGTGGGGCGATACATGCCATCGGCGCCTGCCTGCAAGCCAGAGGGGTTGGCAAACAACACAAGATCAATTTGCCCAATGTCCAAGGGATCGTTACCATCGCCCATCAACGCCTCTACTCTGCCATCACTTTTTATCCTTATTCCCGTAGCATCACCAGGCATTTGAATATTTGGATAAATGGGAAAGCCAGCCCGATTAACCAATTGACCCAACTCATTTACTTTCAGCGTCCCTCCACGCGAATAAGCCAGAGTTCCATCAGGCATACTCAACTGAATGAAGCCTTCTCCTTTAATTGCCAAATCATAAGGTGATTCAGTAGATTTAATTTCTCCAATCGCGAAGTCTCTCACGACCCCCGCGACACTCACCCCAATCCCTGATGCGCCTTCCCCACCACTCCGGCCTTGCAATGCTGATGCCTGCATTTCACGCGCTATTGCATTCTGAAAATTCACACCACTACGCTTAAAGCCTGGGGTAGTAATATTCACCATATTATTTGCAATGGTATCAACTTGAGCCTGTTGGGCACTCATACCACTAGCGCCGATATAAATAGCGTTTATCATGTCTCGCCCTCTTTATTAAAATTCGCCTAATTTCTGAATAGCCTTACTAAGAACCTCATCATAGCCCTGCATCAACTTTTGATTCGCCTCAAAGTGGCGCATGGTTTCCAGCATATTGACCATCTCAGTCATTGAAACCACAGACGACCCCTCAAGGTGGCCCGGCACAACTCCAACTACCTCTTTATTTGACTGACTGACAAGGCCAGAATATAAACCATTTCCCAACTCCGTCAGGGAGTTGGCATCCTCTATCACAGCTATTCTAATTTTTGCTACTTTCACACTGTCTACTTTGACAACACCATTCGCATCAATATCCAGTTTTCCTTTCGGTAAAAAAATTTCCCCTGAATCCCCCATCAGAGCAAAGCCATCAGCGCTAACAATCCTCCCCCGGGCATCTAAAGAAAAATCCCCACGTCGCGTATATACAGGACCATTTGCTCCAGCTAGTTCAAAGAAGCCTAAATTACCATCAATTGCAAGATCTAGTATCTTACCAGTCGATTTAATCGGCCCTACCCGATTATCTATCTTCTTTTCGGCCGCAATTCCGCCATAGGGGAAACGCTCAGGCGAAACATTTCCGTTAAAGATATCTGGAAAAGAATGTGTAGCGGTAAATACGCGCCTATAACCCGGGGTCGTAATATTTGCCAAATTCTGCCCTATCAGCTCAATACGCTTCACATCTGCTTGCATACTGAGCGCAGATATTGCCAAAGCATTAGTTGCCATATATATATTCCTAATTTATTGTCACAGTGCCAAACGATCTGAGTTCAATATTGCTCGGAATCTCAGACATGGACAGCACTCGCAGGTGAGGCATCATTCTTTCCGAAAGTGTACGAAAATGTCGTCGCAACTCTGGAGAGCATAGCAACACTGGAAGTAAATTATTTTTCATCATCTTATCGACGTGCTGTGCTAAGCGACCCATTACTTGCTCTGCCAGCTTTGGATCCATTGCCAGCCCTGCACCCGCTTCCATGGACTTAACCCCTTGAGAGAATTGATGCTCAATTACTGGGTCAAGTGTAAGCACTTGCAGCACATTGTTACCCGTTACTAGTGCTTGACAGATAATCGCCCCAAGCCTTTGTCTAACAACTTCCGTCAAATATGCCGGATCTTTGTTGTTACGAGAAGCATCGGCCAGCGCCTCCAAAATTGCCTGCAAGTGCCTGATAGAAACCTTCTCTTTTAACAAGCTCTGCAATACCTTTTGAATATCACCAACCGACAAAAGCGTTGGGACAATTTCTTCAACCAGCCCCGGTTGTTGTTGCCTGATTTGCGTCAGCAATCGCTCTGCCTCAGTACGCGTTAACAAGGCAGCAGACTGTTGTCGCAATATCTCACTGAGATGCGTCATCAATACAGTGGCAGCATCCACCAGGGTATACTTTGCCGCCCGCGCAACCTCCCTTTCCGACTCTTCAATCCATAACGCAGGCAAGCCATATGTAGGGTCTTTAGTTTCGATACCCTTAATTTTCTTGATATTAGTTCCCGCATAAATGGCGAGAATGCGATCCGGAATAATCTCGCCTCTACCCACCACCACCCCAAATACACTAATTTCATATGAATTAGTTCCTAACCGACTTAATTCACGAAAGCGAATTTTTGGTAGGACCAATCCAGATTCAAGTGCATATTGCTTTCGGAATGCAGATACTCTTTCCATAAATATGGAATGCTCATCACCAACCAAACCTGCGAGATTAACTCCCAAATTGACTTCAATTGCCTCCACATTCAACAAATCATAAGATTCGTCCTTACCATCCAAACCACCCTCGGACGCCTCATCTGCTTCGCCTTTAGTATCCTCCTGAGAGAATTTTTTGGCCATCCATGCAAAAAACAACATAGCTGTCGCAATGAACAATGCGGGCAAAGCGGGAATTCCCGGCAACAGGAGCAACCCGATCAATGCCAGAGCAACAAGAATCAAGGTTTTGGGGAAGGAAACAATCTGCTTCAAAACTTCACGGCTTAATTGCTGATCAGACGCAGACCGGGTAACAATAATGCCAGTGCCAACAGAAATAACTAATGCGGGAACTTGCGTAACAATCCCATCACCAATAGTTAGCAAAGTAAAGTTTTGAAGGGCTTGATCCCAGCGCATGCCCATCTGCATTACACCGATAACCAATCCACCGATGACATTGATCAGCATTATCACAATGCCGGCAATGGCATCTCCTTTAACAAACTTGCTCGCACCATCCATTGCACCATAAAACGCCGCCTCCTTCTCCAAACCTTTTCTACGTCGCTTTGCTTCCTCCTGATCAATAAAGCCCATATTCAGATCAGCATCAATACTCATCTGCTGCCCAGGCATGCTATCGAGCGTAAAACGTGCAGCAACCTCAGAGACACGTTGCGCGCCATTGGTTACCACAACATACTGCACCACAATCAGTATTAAAAATACAATAAATCCAATTACATAATTTCCACCAACTACATAGCTGCCAACAGCGCCAATTACTCTACCTGCATCGCCCTCAGAAAGAATTAGACGTGTTGCGGCAATGTTAAGGGATAATCTAAATAGCGTGGCAATCAGTAATAATGTTGGGAAAGTAGAGAAATCAACCGGCTTCTCCATATAAAAAGTAAGCAGCAGTATCAGCAGCGCAAAGCTGATGTTACATAGAATTAAAAAATCGAGAAACTGGGATGGAATCGGTGTAAATAATACGATCAACACCCCGACGACCAGTATTACTAGCGCGATGTCTGAATTTCTTCCCAATAGTTTTTTTAGAGACTCGATCACACCACCCTCGCTTGCCTGGAATTTTTCATTGCAAACACCCAAACCAATATTTTTGCCACCTGAGGATATAGCTCTTCAGGTACATAGGAATTCGATTCAGTCATTCTATACAGCGCACGAGTAAGCAGGGGGTTTTGCACAATCGGGATTCCATGTCGTGAAGCAATTTCTCTCATTTTAGCAGCCAGGTCACCTGCCCCCTTTGCCAGCACAAGCGGCGCAGCCATTTCCCCATGCTTATACTGAATTGCAACTGCAAAATGCGTAGGGTTAACAAGTAGAACATCTGCATTTGGAGCCTGCTTTGCCGCCTTGCTCTTCTTTAAATGCTCCATTCTCAATTGACGGAGCCGGGATTTGATGCGTGGATCCCCCTCCCTTTGCTTGACTTCATCCTTGATATCTTTATGGCTCATCCTCATCTGACGAGAAAATTCCCATCGGGTATAAGCAAAATCCAGTATAGCCAATACCAACATAGCGATGAGCAATTTGAACAACACAGATGCAATTATGTCTAACATCAGCGCCAAGTAGCTAACTGGCTCCGCATGTGCGGTCTTAAGAAAAAAGTGAACCAGATGGAATAGCGTCACCGCCAATACAAAAGCTACCACACTTATTTTGAATAAACTTTTAAATGCTTGATAAATAATCTTGATCGAAAAAAATTTCTTAAATCCCGCAACAGGATTAATTCTGTCAAAATCAGGCTTGATTGGATGGGCACTTAAAATCGGACCAGTTTGCACCAAGGAACCCACGACCGCCAGCACAACAACCAGAAGCAAAAAGGGAGCAAATGGGCTCAGCCAGGCGACTAATGCGCCAGACAGAAATTGAAACACTTCACCTTCATTGGCAGATACCGACCCAATTTTGGAGAAAATAGCGCGCGCCACCAATAACTCCTCTTTAACGACGCGAGGGCCCATGGCGTATAGAAATCCCACTACCGCAGCTAATATTGCCACATAGACCACATCCGGACTCTTGGCAACATTGCCGCGCTTTTTGGCTTCATTCAGCTTATATTCAGTTGCTGGCTGGCTTTTATCTTGACCTTCTTCCATGGATTATCCGATCAAGCTCTCAAAATATCGTGGTATTGTATAAAATATCTTATTAATCAATGGGAAAAAAAGATGCAGGGATGCTGCAAGCAACGCCAAACCCGCTACAATTTTGATTGGCACACTAATCATAAATACATTGAACTGCGGCAAATTGCGAGACAATACCGCCAAACCAATATCAATCAACAACAATAAAAAGATAACCGGTGCCGCAATAGAGAAGCCGCTAATAAATACCAGGCCAAACTGGCGAAGTGCCAAATCAGCAGATTCAATACGCAATCCTACGCCCAACGGAACCATCTCAAATGAATACTTTAATCCCTTTATTAAAAAATGGTGAATATTTGCAGTAAAAAAGAATACAATCGCAAAAATATCAATAGCAGACGCCAAGACTGGTGATGGTGCCCTAGTAACTGGGTCTATCAAACCCCCAATCCCAAATCCAACTTGAGAGTCGAGCAACTTCCCGCCAAAACTGAATATTGCAAAAGCGACAAACACCCCATATGCCAATAGTATTCCGGTGATAAATTCCGCAACCGCAGCCTCAATAATAACCCCTGCACTCAACTTAAGCGCAGAAACATTGGCAATGCCACCGGAAACCAGTAAGGCAGCCAACGCAAGCATAAGCAGAACTCTGAAATTAACAGGAATAGAAAAACCACCAAATACCGGTGTCATTATCAAGGCAGCTGATATTCGGACAAAGCAAAGAAACACACTGACAATCCATGCCATATCCGTACTGATAATCACGGAATTCCCTTATATATAATTTGGTATATTTGCAATTAAATGCGAAGCATAAGTTACCAACTTCCGCAGCATCCATGGCCCGGCGACAACGAGTGTCACTACTGTTACCAAAAGCTTCGGAACAAACGATAACGACATATCTTGTACTTGTGTCACTACCTGAAACACGCTAATAAGCAGACCAATCAGCATGGTAAGTAGCATGAGCGGGCCACAGATTGCCAGAGCATTCCACAGAAGCTCTGCTAGCAGATGTATTACCAGATCAGAACTCAAGCCCCTTCATCCTCTCAAAAATCATCAGCTAAATCAGTGGATTCTAATATCCATGCGACCATCAGTCAATTTGTCAGACTGTTAGGTGGCAATATTCACCCTGTGCCAGGCAAGCAGGTGTTATCTACGACGCACTTATTTGCTTGTTGAGCAATATGGTTTGCTCGCCCACAGCTATCTATATACTTGCGATTCTCTACATATTGAAATTTTTTCTTCAAGGTTGCCCTGATTCAAAACCAGTCTGCGTCGGGTAGCTTTGCAAATACCTTACGCAATCCCTCGCCCCAACCTTTTCGAAGTTGGTTGAAATATGGATCGCTACCATCGATACGGCAGATGGTTGCCGCAGTGAAGCTGCCTGTTCGATAGAGCATCATGTCAATGGGCAAGCCGACAGACAGATTGCTACGCACCGTCGAGTCAAATGAGATCAAGGTACACTTGGCAGCTTCTTTCAAGGGCGTTTGATATCGCAACACTCTATCGATGATCGGCTTGCCGTACTTCGCTTCTCCGATCTGAAAATATGGCGTGTCCACGCTCGCTTCGATGAAATTGCCTTGCGGGTAGATATTGAACAATCCCGGTTCTTCACCTTGAATTTGGCCACCGAGCAATATCGAGCACCCAAAGTCAATACTCTGGCCAGCAGTTGGATTAAACGAATCCCTGGCCAGAATCTCCCTCACGGTGGCCCCAACCAACACGGCAGCCTGATACAGGTTTGGGACTGTGAGCAAGCAGTCCCCGCTTAGGCCGCATCGGTGTCGGAGCAGGCCAACCACACTCTGGCTGGTTGCGAGGTTACCGGAAGTCAGAAGCACAATCAGTCTGTCGCCAGGCTGCTCGAAAACATGCATCTTTCGAAACGTAGCAATGTGATCGACACCAGCATTGGTGCGCGTATCAGAGGCGAAGATCAACCCCTCGGCAAGCCGCATCGCAACACAGTAAGTCAAGACGAACTCCTCACTTCAATCAGCTTTGACATCAGCAATTCGTCAATCCAGCAACCATCCATGCGCAGGGAGCGTCGTTTGACACCATCCACCTCAAAACCACGCTTACGGTAAAGGCATTGTGCTGGCTGATTATCTGCCATCACGGTCAGCTCCAAGCGCCACAAGCCCGCTACGGCAGCCCATTGTTCGGCATGTTCAAACAGAGCTGCCCCAATTCCCTGTCCTTGGCTACGACGCAGCAAACCCATTGCCACGTAGCCATTACCCCAGTTCTTTTTGGCAGCGCCGCCTGCTACCGAGAGAAAGCCGGTGACGCCAGCTTCATCCATCGACAGAAGGAACAGATGGTTGTCATGTTCTGCAAATTTCCTGAAAACTATCTGCATCTCTTGATCGGAACGCCTGTATTCATCGGCCGACAACATCATGAAGCGGGTTTGATTCAGCAGCTCTCGAAAAAAGCGGTTATATAGCGCAGCGTCTTCTGGTACTGCAGGCCGGATTTCTATTGCCATTTTTGGCAGCCCTCACTACTCGATGCCGCTTGAGATTTGTAAATGTCTGGATGACAGAGCATGATTGCAAAGGGTGCCATTCAGGATGCAGTCGGAAATTTCCCTTCAACCTACCCAATTAAGATAGTCGAATCGAAGAAGGCTCACTTTCCGCCTCCTCTAGTGCAGCCTGGCACTCCACCTGATTGATGCCGCGCTGCTTGGCTCTACCTAGCGCGCCATCCGCCTGACTCAGCAGCACTTCAAGGCTCTGCCGGCCATTGCTGATCACGACACCAACACAAGCACTCATAGAAATGGGGCCTTGATCTGTTTCGACCCCCAAACTCGCCACGGCTTGCAACAGATGGTGTGCAGTAGCTTGCGCGACACTAGCGTCGGTATCTCGCAACAGCACCGCAAATTCATCCCCATTTAAACGTGCCAACAAGGCGCCTGACCCGAGAGAGGTCTGAGCGCAAGCAGCAAGTCGTTGTAGCGCTCTGTCCCCCGCCTCATTACCAAAGCGCTCGTTGATGCGCTTGAACCCGTCAACATTGAAGACAAGCAGCGCAAGGTATCCTGTCTGTCGCGCAAGAGATCGCAACTCCTGAGCGCCGCGCTCATAGAATGCTCTGCGATTCAGCAACCCCGTCAGATTGTCGGTGCTAGTCAGAATCGCAATCTGATCCATAAGTTCTTGCCTTTGCTGGAGAGCACCGCACAAAGATCGATTGGCGCTTTCCAATGCCTGATTGACCGCTGCCAGTTGCGAATGCCTGTCTACTTCCAGTGCAGCCTGCAGCTGCCTGGACTCAGAGAGCATGCGAGACTGACGATCGCAGTAGTCCAGCAGCCAAGCCACTTCGGCACAATTGGGTTCGATCTCGGACCTGCTCTTTAATGCAATGCCGGTAAGTTGTACGGGTCCAACGAGTTTTAGCAGCGGCTTCGCCAACCAACTACCACAGCGGTACCCAATCAAACCAGCCGTCGCAATGCATGCCAAGCCCAACATGGTAATGCGGGATTGCAGCAATGTAATAGAGGCAAATGCCTGGTCTGCCCTCTGTCGAACAACAATCTGCCAGTCCAGCCCTTTAAATTCATGCAAACCTTTGGTTAACGTTACGCTGGTCAGATATTCGAAATTATCAGGCCAGCCCAACACCTGAGCCGCCACCCCAGGAGACTTCTGCAAAACCGCCAAAGTTTGTGGTATGGCGCTACTGGCGCCAGGCGGTGTCAGCAGTGCCCGTCCCCCTTTATCCAAAATGAACAACTCCACAGGCACCCAACGGGCACGGACAATCTCTGCAGAGCTACTGGTGATGTCAGAAAGGCTCTTCCAGAACAAGTGGGCACCCAGTACTCCTCGTATGACCCCTGCTTCATCCCTGACGGGCATTGCGATATCAATGAAACGTACGGACTGATCAGGCGAATTGGGCATTCCAAGTAACTTGGTCAACAACGCGGCTTCGTGAACATCCCCCACATAACTATCACGCAAGCCATTAGTGAACCAAGGTCTGATGCCTACATTCACGCCTTCCATAACCTGCGATGTGGCAAATCGCACCACGCCATCCATGTCGGCATAGCCGATCCATGCCAAGTCCGGGTAGTGGATCTGCATTTTCTCCAATAGCTTGCGACCATCAGCAGGTGAGCGGCCCGGTTCGTTGATTTGCCGCAATGTTGTCATGGCGCGTAAATCGACAAAGCGGTCATAAACGGTACGATCAAGCGCATCGCGAATCTGTACTGCGGTGACAGCCAGATCGTTGCCGACTTCTTCGCGCATTTCTTCCTCAACGGCTTGAATCAATGCCATCCCCAGGCCGGAAGAAATCAGCAGCCCAAGTAACGCAAAGGCGATGGACATTAGCCATTTCAAACGAAAGGAGTGAAAATGCATGGGCCTCCTGCGTGCTATGACCTACTTATGACATTTGTTCAAAGTACTTGGCGCCTTTGATCCATTTTGCAATTGTGCAGGGTTGCACACGGTACGTTTTTATATGCTCTATAGGATAGTCAATCCAGCTGGGTTCTGTTGACGTTGGGTTTACAGCCGCAAACCCAACGTCAACAGAGCCTAGGCTCACTGCCAATCAATAACGCTTCCAACCCAAAAGTATGAGACCAAAATTCCAATCCGCTTGGGTTCAGCCCCTTCGTCTCCTGTTCGCACGTACGCTGATCATTCTGTGCACCCTGACAATGGCCAATCAGGCGATGGCACAAGTCGATAACCTGCCGGCGCTGGTCAAAAGATATGGCAAGGAACTCGTCTACGAATATGAAATTCCCAAAGAAGCCATTGCCAAATTCAACGCATTCAAGCCAGACCCTATCAAACCTAATGAATCGCTGCTGGAACGCATGGCGGCCCGCACCGAAGACTGGCAAAGTGGGCCGCTGTTTGTCGAATCCAGCAAGAGTCCTTATAAATTCGTCGTAGTTATGGAAGCCACCGCAGGAGAAGACGGTGATGCCGCCTCGTTATGGCAAGCAGGTTGGAATTTTGAGAATGGCTTGAACCGGGCGAACCCGATGGCCGGCCTGTCGCGAGCAGGCGCCAAGGCAGGTGAAAAGTTAAAACTCACGGCGGTTTCTGCACCAGTCCGATTCCAGTCGGACAGTCAGGTCCGGGTATCGATGGGTTTGCTCAATGCGCGCAACCTGAATATCGAGACCATGCACATTGTTGTGATTTCGGGTGTAGAAGGTGCCAACTGGAAGGAAGTCCTGTTTGCAATGCGCTATGCCCTGGTGGGCTTTGTCATGTTTGGTCTGTGGTGGCTGTGGTTCCGGCCGCGCTCCTGAGACCCCAGGTCGGACCCAGAATGCTCGATCATTGAGCGCCGAAGCCACACAAGCCCAAGGCGAACCATCTAAAGAATTTGAAACATGACGCTCTACTATGTAATCAGCGTTGTTGGCACGCAGGCTGACGATAAATTCATCAGCCTACGCCGTGCCAAAGACAGTAGTACCGTCTATGTGCTTGAAGAAGCGGGGATCTTCAATGAGGCACGCGCCCGTGCCGAGCTGGGGAGCTTCAATTCCGGCGATTTCAATCTCTGCGTTCCCTGCACTGCCGCCGATGCAATGGCGATGTACATTGACGATCATAACCGGGCCATCCCGAACACCCCAGACAACCGAACACAGCTCTGGCAAGCAGCGATAGCCCCGCCCTCCATGGGGCCTGCAGATTGGTGGAATCTGTCCGAGCCACCTTTCAGCAGACAACTGTCCATACCGGAGCCCGCCCCAACACCCCTTCAGGCGCTGATTCAGCATGGTCACCCACAGCCCCCTAGCCAAGCAGAATCAGAACGTGCACAACTCTGCCTGCAAGCCTGCGCCCATATCCCGACCCCCATGCTACGACGTTTGATCTCTCACACCTCTGCACCGCAAGCATGGCTGTGCGAGTTTGACTCGGAACCTGCTCAGCTCACCCGGTCTCATGCCTTGGCAGCCATTTTGCAAAGCCATGGCTGGCGCGTTACCCCCCTGTTTGCCTTGCCCGCTGAAGCAAACGTCAAGTCCGATTGAGTTTTGGCTAATGATTGCGACGGATATAACGTACCGCCAAACCATGCCAAGCCTTGGCAAGCAGCCGCCAGGAGGCACAGTCCGGACTCTCAAATCTCACGCATAACCTCATCGACGACAAACGTTCCCTCCAGCAATTTCACGGTGTAGAGATGATCGAAACCCTCAGCAAACGAAGGCGTCTGCCATTTGCTGACCGTACCGAGAATGGCCACATCAGGGATGCATGCCTTGCCGTCACGCCCGGCATTGCGTGCGAGGCACCCGTCTATGTCTGGTGGAAAGTAATAGCAGTCCACCTGATAACGCGCAGCGCGCAGCACATTCAGATAGCGGCGTCGGTCATCGCTATGTGGATTGGTATTGTCGATCAGCACAGGTTGCTGAGCGGCCAGACAGGCTTCAAGCAAGATTGCCTCACGCCGCCGCGTTCTGAGCATGTCCAGATTCAACCGGATATGCGTATCAAAAAACTGTTGTCTGCAGAAACTGGACTTACCACTTGCCTGAATCCCGGCCAGAATAATTGCCTTCATGTTACAAACTCATGTTGACGTTAGGTTTGCTACCTCAAACTACCACGCCCATCCCTCTCAACAGTGCCCGCGTAGCCCCCTCGACCAGCCTGGGTAAGGGTTGCAGTGTCACCCAAGGTTCATCACGCAGGATCATGTTGATTGAAATCAGGCCATGCAGTGTGCCCCAGAACATCTGCAGCAACGCATCCGGGTCGCGCTCAAGAATCTGAGGGGTGTCATGCACCACAGCCTCGAACAGAGAACGAGCAAAGGCGTAAGCATCTTCATTTGGATTCCCGTGCTCCGCCGCCGATTCTTCCACCGACACTGGTGGCGGCGGATTGATGAAGATACGCCGATAGTGCTCGGGTTGCTCCATCGCAAACTGCACAAAGCTATTCGCCAATCCCACCACCCTCTGACCAGGACTCACGGTCTCGTCATCGTTCGCCTGTAACAGGCGGGTGAGCTCGGCAAAGTCTTCGTCCGCGATGGCGCGTAGAAGATCCGCCTTGTCTTCAAACAAGGTGTAAATGACGGTTGTCGAGTAATCGATCCGGCCGGCAATGGCGCGCAAGGTCAAGGCATCGTAGCCAACCTCGACACACAACTCCCTGGCGGCATCAATGATCTTGCGGCGAAGCGCATCGCGCTCGCGTTTTTTTCTTTCTGCTATAGACATAAGAATGGAATTTCAGGTGCAGCTGGTAATTTGGTCGGCCCGCTGCGAACTGTGTCGCCACAAAGTGGCATAAAACAGGGCAGTGGCAAAAAGTTCTGCACCAATCCGCTACATCTGCACAGACCGATCAGAATTCCCCTACCACTTGCAGCGGAGACAACCTATTGTTGTATCTGGATTTTATCTGGCATACATCACGGACTGGCCAGTAAAAGTTATTTGGCAACGCCAGGCAGAACGCTTACCGACAGGTAAACGACTTTTGCGAACGATTCAGCCTGAGTTAATATGCCAAGTGTTTCACAAAACGGTCTGCCGGATAACAGTCTGCTATGCTTGAAAAGCAGCGGCACACAAAAATGCCGTGTGAAACACCGAATTCAGGGTGCCAGCCATTTTAATTCTCTGGCTGATGCGAATGGCTTTTATATTACGTCTTGCTGATCGGGCAAACGCATCATTTTGATATAAGGATTTCCCGAATGAAAATCAAGAGTCTGGTCCTTTCCGCCATCGCCTGCGGCGTACTGGTTGGGTGTGCCGGTGTGCAAAGACCTGCAAAGTCGGAACTGTGTGTTGTTGCCACAGGCTGCGTAGCCACACATACCAAGGTCAAGATTCCGCTCGAAGTCGCCGCTGCCGATAAATACGCTTACAGCTTCATATTCACCGGCATTATGCCGAGAAATGAAAAAGAGCTATTCAAATCGGAACTGGAAAAGAATCTGGATAAGCACAGTATGCTGGGTTCACTCGATAGCGCTGATAAGGTTCTGGAAATCCGTTTCGAGAATTTTGCCATGCGCCATCCGGTTGAACGCCTTGCTTTCGGCTGGTTTGCCGGGCGCGATGAAATTCGTTCGACGGTATTCATCAAGGATCGTCCTACCGGGCTGCTGCTAGGCCAGGCGCAGATCACCACAGAAAACAGCATGGAAGTGTTCAACGACACCGACCTGATCATGGAGCATGCCAAAAAGATGGTCGAAATGGTCATCAACAAGAAAAACCACAAACAGTGAGTCTTTTCATGTGATGGCCGCGTCGCAAGGCGTTAAAAAGCAAAATGGGAACCTTCCGTTCCCATTTTGCTTTGATACACGTATGCCATTTGATCGTTTACGGCGTCTGCCTGTCGAGCTCCACCAACTCGTCTATCGTCAAAAAGTGAGGGTTAAGATCTGAGCTGTACTTGAAGCCCTCCGCGACGGCCTGTCCCTGCAGACCCACAGCATTGCGTGTGTAATCGACGCCGGCATCAACAAACCGGATGGCTGGCGCAATAACGTAGTGGTCGGGAAATTCGATGGTATGGCGCGAATCATCCCTTGGCACCATCAATTCGTGCAGTTTCTCTCCTGGGCGGATACCAATGATCTGGTGCTTGAGCTGTGGTGCCATCGCCATGGCCAGATCGGTAATGCGAATCGATGGAATCTTCGGTACGAATACTTCGCCGCCATGCATCCGCTCAAAGTTGGCGAGCACAAAGTCCACGCCTTGCTGCAAGGTAATCCAGAAGCGTGTCATCCGCGCATCGGTAATCGGCAGCTCGCTAACACCATCGGCGATGAGCTTGCGAAAGAAAGGCACGACGGAGCCACGCGAGCCCACTACATTGCCGTAACGCACCACAGAAAATCGTGTCTTGCCGGCTCCCACAATGTTATTGCCGGCCACGAACAACTTGTCTGATAGCAGTTTGGTTGCGCCATACAGATTGACCGGGCTGGCAGCCTTATCAGTTGAGAGCGCTATCACCCGCGCTACGCCGTTTTCGATTGCCGCGTGGATGACATTCTCGGCGCCGTTGACATTGGTGCGGATGCACTCGGTCGGATTGTATTCAGCGGCTGGCACCTGTTTGAGCGCTGCAGCATGTACCACGTAGTCAATGCCACGCATGGCCTGAGTCAGCCGTTCACGATCTCGCACATCGCCCAGAAAGTAGCGCATACAGGGGGCGTTGAACTCCTGCTGCATTTCATACTGCTTGAGTTCATCCCGCGAGAACACCACCAGTCGGCGTGGCTGGTAACGCGCCAGTACGCTGCGGATGAATTTGCGGCCGAATGAACCCGTACCGCCCGTCACCATGATGCTTTTCTGATCAAACATCGCTTCCCTCCGTCATTTCTTGTTTTTGCGCCTGCTGGGCCGCCAAGGCAACTTCCCACATCTCGAACAACGCGGTTTCAAAGCTCCGCGCAAACTGCCGGCCATCCAGCAAGGGGGTGGCTTTCAGGCTTGTCCGGATACTTTCGCGCAAGCGTGTGAGTTCCGACAAATCGTCACCGGCATGGCTGGCAATTGCAACGAAGGCATCGACCTCCGTTGCCATCCAGTGACCCAGCCCGGCATGCGTCATGACACTGGCGCCGGTTCGTTCATAGCTGCTGGGGCCGGCCAGAGTCACGGTGGGCAAGCCCATCCACAGCGCGTACAGGGTGCCCACCCCCCCACAGTAGGGAAAGGTATCGAGCACGACATCGGCCTCTGTCGTCAGGGCTGCCAAAAAATCGGCAAGCGGTAGTCGCGGCCGGATGTCGATGCGATCCTCGTCCAGTTCATGCATGGCAAACTGGCGGCGTGCACGCTCCAGCGTTGCACCATCTCTGGCGTCAATGCCTGTAAAGACAATCAGCCGGGTATCGGGCTGTGCATGTAATACCCGTGCCCAGGCATCAAGCACCCGTGCATTGATCCGGCCATATTTCGACACCGAGGCATAGGTGAGCTTGCCAGTGCGGCTTGCCGGCAACGACGCAATGGCCGGCGCATCGGCGGGGGGGCGGAAGGTCAGTGCGGTTGGCATGCGGATCAATTGCTCGCTATGCCAGGCTTCGGTCTGACCTGGCGGGTCCATGATGGCATCACTGAGGCGGAAATCGATGGCATCCAGGCCCGTTGTCGCAAAGAAGCCCAGCCAGCTTGCCTGCACCGGGGCGGGTTTCAGGGCAAATGCGGCCAGCCGGTTGCCACCGGTATGCCATGAAAGGTCAATCAGAATGTCTATGCCATCACGGCGAATACGTTGCGCCAGATCAAAATAGGAAAGAGGCGCCACCGCTCGCCATAAGTCTGCGTGCCGCTTCAGTCGCTCGGTCACGGCATCCTGCTGGCCAGAGGTGTAGTAGCAGCTGAGTTCAATCCGGTCGTGATCCAAGTGCTCGAACAGCGGCTCCAGACAGGTCGCAACCGAATGGTTGCGCAGATCGCCCGATACAATGCCCAAGCGCAGGCGATCCCCTTTTCCGAATTGCCGCAGGGGAAAGATCGGCAACTTATCCTTGGGGTCGCCATAGCAGGTATTCCACTCTCTGGCTGTTTCAAAGCGTTTTTCGGGTGTCAGTGCCGGATCAAAATGTACGCCGTAGATCAGATTAGAGCGCAGCTCTGGCAATTGGGGGGCCAGTGCCACAGCCCGTCGTATGCTTTCCACACCAAGCGCCGCATCGCCGCCCGAGACCATGGCCCAGCCCAGATTCGCCAGGACGCCCGCGTGGCGCGATTCAAGCATGACGGCATGTTTGAGCTCTTCAATCGCTTTGGCCGGCTGGTCCTGCGACAGCCAGAGACCCGCCATGCTGGCAAGGCAAAGCGAGGCATTCACACCCTTCAGCGACATGGCTTTGCGATAACACTCGGCGGCCTCCTCATAACGCTGTTGAATCTGCAGTACGCCCCCCAGATTCACCCACGGCCCGATCTCTTCCGGAAACCGCTCAATCAGACCCCGGTAAATTGCTTCCGCATCGGCGGTGCGTCCTTGTGCCAGCAAGCCCATGGCCTGATTCATCAGCACCTGTGTATCGTCAGGGCGCTCCGCCAGTGCCGTGTTGACAACCGCCTCACCTTCTTCATAAAGCCCGAGCCGATACAAGGCCAGAACCAGATTGGCCTGTGCCTGTGGCAAGTGTTGATTCCACACCAGCGCCTGACGGAAATGTGACAGGGCAATTTCGACTTTCCCACGTCGCATATGCAGATCGCCAAGATTGTTATGCGCCTCGGAATAGGCAGGCCGGAACAATAGCGCGCGTTCCAGCGACTTCTCGGCTTCTTCCAGATCGCCGATATCCAGCAGCAAGGTAGCGAGGTTGTAATGGGCATCGGCCAGCCCCGGCTGCAGAGTAATCGCCCGCCGATACGCCGTGACTGCGGCAGGTAGATCGTTCATCAGCTTGAGGACGTTACCCAGGTTGGAAAACGCCTGTGCCGACTTCGGGTCCGCTTCCACTACGCGATCAAAATAGTCCTTACTTTCCCTCAGCATGCCCAGCTGACCATGTGCCGCACCCAAGGCCATCAGAGCCGGGACATGATCCGGATGGTTTTCCACCACGGCTTTCAGGAATGGGAGTGCCTCGTCGAATTGCCCTGCGGCACAAGCTTGGATCGCATGCCATACCGGGTCAATGTGGGCGGGAGGTGGCGTTGCTGGGGTGGACGTGCTGGAGGTATCGGGCACTGCCTGTGTTTCGGTTTCACTTTGCATAGCTGTGATGTCATCCCCGTTTCTGGAGCCCGTTCACATTTGTTTTGTGACCTGCCAGACAAACGTCAACAAGGCCCTCTAAGTTTTTGCCTGATCGCTCATTCACCACAGAGCTGACGCGGTCCTGGGCGGCAATCGCCCCCTGGCAATTTTCGCCGCCATTACCACCAATTCTGCCGGCTGCTATTTATGCATTGAATAAAACCGGGAGCCGGTAGCGTGCTGACTTGAATATTTTCTTTTCCAGGCAAATTGCCCATTTCAATTCAACACAATCCAGAACAAATCCTCTCATTATTGGCTACCGACAGCCCTTGGCCGGCTCTGGCAGGCATCTTTTACGCAAAACCAAGCCTGGCCCACAAAAACTAGCACATGGCCGGCATTTGCGGCCAATTTCAGCAAGACGGCAAGCGGCAAAAATCTTTTCTATAACGAAATCAGGCAAGCGTCCTTCGGGGCGAGGTTGGCGGGTGCCGTCGCCATTGTTGGTGTGAACAGCGGGCACGCAATTTGCCTGTACCTCGAAAGTTTCCGAAATATATGTATTTGAAAATGCGGGAATATTCACGCAAAGAAAACGCTCAAGAAACCGGAGACCGCGCCGATAAACAGTTTGCGCCACATCGCAAAAGCGGGAATTTCGGCGAACGCGCAGCGCCGACGAACCATCCTTGAATTATTTTTTGGTTCACGCTTAAGCTGGTCTGGCGCACCACCTTTTATCCTTGCAAGGAGCCTTAAACATGAAGCACACGATAAAGAAACTCGGCATCGGCCTTGGCCTGATGGCGACCTCGGCAGGCGCCTTTGCCGCCGGATCGACGCTTGGGCTGCATACCTTTGGTGATCCATTGGTGTATGCCAAAGGTGGTGGAACGCCGCTGTATACCGCCTTCCTGCCCTCAGGTAACCAGTCTTCCGACTCCGTGATCCTGCTGGAGCTGACACAAGGCACCGGCACCGCACCCGGCACCTGGCAGTACTTCGTCAGCCGCACCAACCTCGGCACTGCTCCGGCCATCGCCGGCATGGTCAACACCATCAGCGTCGGTGTGTCCAATGACAGCTTCGCCAGCTGGTCGATTACCGCATCCACTTCCGGTGCCGTCGCCAGTTCGTACACCTACTATGGCGCTGTCGGTAACTACTCCACCACCGGCGGTCCGCTTGCCCCTTCGGCGACCAAAGGCGAAATCCTGGTGCCTTTCAGCTACTCCTCTGCGGTCAGTAGCGCAACCTGCAATATCTCGTTCAATGCCTATGTCGGCACCGACGACTATATGCAGTACGTGATCGACCATGTCTCCGCCAACAACGCCGTAGCGCTGTTTACCTCGACCGGCCACGCCAATATGTCTTCGGTCTCGGCGCTTTACACCATCACCACCAAGTCAGGCGGAGCAACGTCTGACACCATTACCGGCAGCTACACCACCGACCCCAACGCCTGGCTGGCACCCCTGGTCTCGTTTGGCCAGACCGGTACTTCCTTCCCGGTTCGCACTTTCACCTATGCCTCGGTCAACGTTTCCAACGTCGCGGGTGGTGCCAACTCAACGGGTACTTACAGTGTCGGCAGTGCCGCCATGAAGCAGCTGCAAGCATGTACCACCCTCGCCAACAACCGCCTCGCGCTCAACAGCCTCGGGCTGGTGGTAGGCGGCAAGGTCGGTATGTTGCGGATCTGGTAACACTTTTCAAACAATCATTTAAACAGCCATGCGTTGTGTGCAGCCCTCGGATCTCAAGCCGAGGGCTGCCTAAATACAAAATACAAGCTGGCGCCAAGCCAGTTCAGCAGTTCTCTCACTGTTGTCCTATCTATCTGTCACATATGGCCGGCAGATAGCCAGTCTTGGCGCCCCTCTCTTCACCTTTCCCGGTTTGATTCCTCATGAAACACATACTCAAGAAGCTTGGGTCAGGTCTTGGCCTGATGGCTACCTCTGCCAGCGCCTTTGCTGCTGGCTCCACACTTGGCTTGCACACTTTCGGTGACCCCTTGATTTATGCCAAAGGTGGTGGAACGCCGCTGTATACCGCCTTCCTGCCCTCAGGTAACCAGTCTTCCGACTCCGTGATTCTGCTGGAGCTGACACAAGGCACCGGCACCGCACCCGGCACCTGGCAGTACTTCGTCAGCCGCACCAACCTCGGTACTGCTCCGGCCATCGCCGGCATGGTCAACACCATCAGCGTCGGCGTATCCAATGACAGCTTCGCCAGCTGGTCGATTACCGCATCCACTTCCGGTGCCGTCGCCAGTTCGTACACCTACTATGGCGCTGTCGGTAACTACTCCACCACCGGCGGTCCGCTCGCCCCTTCGGCGACCAAAGGCGAAATCCTGGTGCCTTTCAGCTACTCCTCTGCGGTCAGCAGCGCAACCTGCAATATCTCGTTCAATGCCTATGTCGGCACCGACGACTATATGCAGTACGTGATCGACCATGTCTCCGCCAACAACGCCGTAGCGTTGTTTACCTCGACCGGCCACGCCAATATGTCTTCGGTCTCGGCGCTTTACACCATCACCACCAAGTCAGGCGGGGCAACGTCTGACACCATTACCGGCAGCTACACCACCGACCCCAACGCCTGGCTGGCACCTCTGGTTGCCTTTGCCCAGACGGGTACTTCCTTCCCGGTTCGCACTTTCACCTATGCCTCGGTCAACGTTTCCAACGTCGCGGGTGGTGCCAACTCGACGGGTACTTACAGTGTCGGCAGTGCCGCCATGAAGCAGCTGCAAGCCTGTACCACCCTCGCCAACAACCGCCTCGCGCTCAACAGCCTCGGGCTGATCATTGGCGGCAAGACGGGCATGCTTCGCATCTGGTAAGTCCGCTACTCAGTAACAAGAAAAAAGCCGCTCATCCGTAAAGATGAGCGGCTTTTCTTATCTACAGACAGCCTCCTCTGCGAGGAGGCATCTGCAGACAATCAGCACTTACTCCGCTGTGAAGGTCTGGCTGGTTGCATCGCTATTGCGCAATACGATCAGGCCATCAGCATTCACCCACCAAGCTTGCGAACCCGCATCAGCCGGTACGCTATCCAGAGTCGGGTATGGGCTCAGACGATAGTTACGCTCACCCAGGCGGGTAGACACACTGCCGTCTTCCTCAGTAGTGATCGTGGCGTTCTGATCGATCTTCTTCAGCTCCTTACCAAGGCTGGCAACGTCATGGAATGCTGCGTGCAAGGTCTGGTGTTCGCCGTTAGACGTTGCATAGTCAAACAGACGGCCATTGCTGGCAGACATGGCGCGCAGCGACGTTGTACGCCAGCCCGGACGAACCACCATGGTGCGGCCGTTCACTTTAACTTGCAGCAGGCCATCGGCACGCAGCGTCACTTCAGCAGCCGGATCAGTCTTGCGCAAAGCAGCCATCCAACCGGCAGGATCTGCCAGTGCAGGCACCAGTCGCACAACGACGCCATTTTTGCTGATGTAAACATCCCCCTTTGAGTCGGTCGTCATGCCATCAGCACGACCGGGCTCAATCGTAACGGGACCAAGCGGCAGTGCGTTGTAGGTCACACCACGATCTACGAGGCGCAATACACCGTCAGCACGTTGGCTATTCACTTGCAGGCCGGAAACCGAGCTGATGATGCTGGTCAGCGACTTGCCACCGGCACGAGCCACTGCTGCATCAACCTTGGCAACATTGGCTTCGATTTTCATGCCGGCAATAGCTGGCAAACTGAGCGGGTCGCCCGCTACGCCGGACTTGCCGTCAATCGAGCCCAGCGTCAGTGCGCCAACACTACCACTCGCGTTGACCGTTGTACGCTCGCCTGCAAACAGCTCAACCTTGCCCGAAGTCATCACCACAGCGGCCGAACCATTGGTAACGGCAACGATGCGGCTGCCATCTGCCGTTGTCTGCATATCGGCCTCGCCACCCTTGCTGCCGGATTGCAGCACCGTGGCACCAGGCAATGCCAGCAAGCCGACGCCGGCATCAGATGCCGCAGCCGCCGTACGACCCTGCACCAGATCCAGCACTTGAACAGTCTTGCCGTTCACCTCGACAGGGCGGGTACGCAGCAGCGCATCTGCGCCTACCGGGCTGAAGCTACGCCCATCGGTCAGCGACAGCTTGCCGCCTTTGGCGATGGAGATCAGTGTGCCGGCAGGTGTGCTGCCAACGAAGTCCACCTTGCCGGAAGCCCCCGCGCCAACCACTACTACACCGTTGCTCGACACGCCGATATTGGTCGGAGTGCCCGCGAAGACTTCACCAATCGCGCCAGTACGCGGGAAGGTCACACCTCCCGGTACAGTGACTGGTGGCAAAGTTGTACCAGTACCAGTACCGGTGCCATTGCCGTTGCCCGAACCACTGCCGTTACCCGAACCATTGCCGGAGCCAGCACCAAATTTGAGGCCGACGATCACAGGGTCATGATCAGAAGAACGGTATGGCGTAGCGGAATAAAGACCACCCTGAGCAATATCAAGCTGCTGAGTAGCCGACTTGAATTCCAGGTTGTAATCAACGAAGGTCGGCTCATCCGCATTGATGTTCCAGTGGGCAGCGCCCACAATCAACTTGGACATCGGAGCGGTTGCCAAGGCATGGTCGAGCGAGCCGGTGTAGCCATTGAACTGGTAAGACTCGCTTGGTGTCTTGACTGAGCTGAAGCCACCGGTACGGATAACATCCAGCGGGTCTTCCTGGGTGTAAGCGTTGAAGTCACCCAGCAACATGACGCGACCGTTGGCCGGTTTGATCTTGTTGACGAAATCCAGCAGTTTCGTCGCTTGCTGACGACGGCGATCATTGAAACAGCCCTGGCCGTCCTGCTGATCAGCATCCGCACCGCCAGCACCATCACACCGCTTCGACTTGAAGTGATTCATGATCGCAGCAAACTCTTCGCCGCTGGCTTTGTGGCGGAACACCTGGCCCAAGGATGGGCGATCAAAGATGGCATCTTCGTAAATCTGTGAAGCGCCTACCGGCTCGACAACAGCTGGCTTGTAGATCATCGCAACCTTGATCGCATCGGAGCCCTGCGAGAACGGCTTGATCGCATCGACGACTTTGGCGTAGGTGCCCGCACCCATCACCTTGTTCAGGGATGCCACCAGAAGGTCGATGGCCGTCTGGTCGATGTTTTCCATTTCCAGAATACCCAGCACGTCAGCATCAAGCTGGCTGAGTTCTGCTACGGTCTTGGCCAACTGGCGGTCGAATTCGGCAGCGTTATTGGCACCACGCGAGTTTTTGTCGGTGCTGACCGTGGTCTTGAAGAAATTGAGTACGTTGGCCGAACCGATTTTCAGGTTGGCCTCGGCAAACTTCGGTGCTGCCGGGCGGGCGGAATAGTTGAACTTGATCGGGCCAGCAGGCTGGATGCGATAGATATTGAAGCGGTAATCCATCACCCCTACCAGATTATCGACGGTAGAGCCCAGACGCAGTGTCTTGGTAACCGGGTCGATATGGGCGATCGGATCAGGGTTCTGCTTGGTAAAGCCATCGTCGAGCACAATCTTGCGGCGGGCATTTTCGTCGATCAGGGCGTTGAGTGCCGCCACATTCGACTTGCCGGTGAAGCTGGTGCCGTCCGGATTGGCGTCGTTGATGTCAATAACATCACTCGGTTGCAACAGGCGCCCACCTACCGACAAGCCCACTTCGCCATAGCGGCCCAGGCCATAGTTGTCGGTCACAGTCAGCTGCTGGGCAAAACGCACCAGCATGCCTTCAAACCGCTCGTAGTCGGCCTGGCTCTGCACGGGCAACGCCACCTCGGCGGGCTTGGGCAGGGCAATACCCTTTGCCAGCACCGTGGTTACGGGTGTCTTGATCTGGGTGTTGTTGAAGTTCTCGGTCACCGTTCCGGCGACGCGAACGCGATCACCTACCGCAACTGTGGCGGTCTTCGAGGCGGTGTAAACGAAAATTCCTTCCGAGGTCAGCGGGTCGCTATCTGCATCGGCATCCGCTTCCTGGATGAAAAAGCCATTGAGCGAACCATCGCCATTCTCATGAACGGCTGTCACGATGGCTTCAACCGTCACGGCTTTGCCATTGAGCGGGCTGACATCGGTCTTGCCCTGGATGTCATGAATGCGTGTAACGCTGCTGGCTGCTGCCGACGAGAAGTCGATGGAGCTTACGTTGGTGCGATTACCTGTGGCATCTGCTGCCAGCACGTAGAGCTTGTAGTCGGTTGCCGCAGTCAGACCACTGAATGCAAACGACACGGTTCCTGCCGTAACGGCACCGTTACCTTTGATCGCCGCAGCTTTGTCGTCAGCGGCATTACCGGCAACGATCTGATCTGCGCTGGGGGCTGCAGCGGCAGCCGGCAGCACCACAAACCATGCAGAACCTGCTTCATCGCTGCTCAGGCTCAGCGATGCACCGCTTTCGGTGATGCTGGTAACCTTGACTGCGCTCAGAACTGGTGCCTGGGTATCAGGCGAGCCCGAGCCACCGCCAGTACCGCCGCCTGTGCCACCACCGCTATTGCCGCCATCCTTGGTTGCGGAAATTTCGATGTCGTCGATGCCGATCCACTCATCATTGCCGGATGCGTTGGCAGTCTGGATACGAAGTTGAACCTTGGCCTGATTTTCGGCGTCTGCTGGCAGGGTAACGGCTACTTTGACTTCATTGGTTGCGGCGCTGGGGCCAGTCGAGGCATCGGCCACATAGCCGGCATCGATGTTCTTGAAATCGCCGGTTTCGCCGACACGGTATTGCAGGGCAACCGTCTGAGCTGAATTGTCGGCACTACCATCGATATCACGCAGACGGTAGCTGACGCTGATGTTCTTGCTATTGGTGGTGTCAAGATGGATGACCAGTGCCGGAGCCGGGGCTTTGCTTGAGCCTTGGAAGGCAACGACCGGGTCAGTCAGTTCAAATTCCGCGAGACCGCCGGCTGTATTGGTATTAGGCGTAGTCTGATTGGCTTTGAGATTGACGACGCTCTGCGCAACCAGAATGGTTTTGGCATCGACACCCGTGCCAGTCAGGGCATCTGCATAGCCCATGATGCTGGGGATATTGGCCCAGCTATTGTCTGCGCTGATCAGCGCCGTGTTGGTCCAATCCTGCCGAAAATTGCCATTGGCCAACAGGTGATACGTGGTGTCGGCCTGTGCGGTAACAGCCAGTGCTGCGATCAGTGTCGCCAGCGTTGTTCTGCGGAACTGCATGAAAACCCCTTTCCCGGTTTGTAGAACTTTGGCCAGGACAAGGCGTACCGCTCCGAACAGCACCAGACCCCTATCCCGAACCAGAGAGAGGGCGCAGTCTAGCGTTTCAAGGTGAATAATTGTTGACAAAAAACTGCCAAACTACCGACCTGTACGACAATCAAACGTTTGCGAGGATTTTTCTGTTGGGAAATTGAGACAGTTTCAGGCAAATCAACATATTGAGCACATTTGAAGAGGGCGCAAAAGTCTTCACGCTACATCGTCTGCACTACCCTGCCAGGAGTCTGTACTGGTTTACCGCAATATCGCCAGGCAGACAAACAATGCAGCAAAGCCCATATGACCGGTGTTGCCGATTTGTTTCAGGTAAAAGAGATCCACCCACCCGGAAACCTGCACGCTGTCACAGCCTGCCCGGTCAGTGATCAAGGGGCTTCAAGCAAGGAGATCTCGGCGGCTCCCGGCAATCGGAAATAGACGGTTGCACCATCGTCCGGGCAGCTCTGGATGCGCAAGGTACCGTGGTGGCGATAGACAATGCGCTGGACAATCGCCAAGCCAATTCCACTCCCAGGAAATAGATCGGTACCGTGATAACGTTGAAACGGGGCGAATAGTTTCGTTGCGTTTGCTGCATCAAAACCAGCCCCGTTGTCGCGAATGAAGAATTCTTTCCCTCCATCTCGCTCTTCCGCACCCATTTCGATCAGCGGTGACTCAGTATACCGACTGAACTTCCAGGCATTGCCGATCAGGTTGTCGAGCGCCAGTCGCAACAAACCTGCATCGCCATAAGCCGTCAGGTTATCTGGAATCTGACGGAGGACAGATGGATGGGAGGTATCCACCTCCAGCTCATCCAGAATCTCGTGGGCCAGCTTGCCCAGATTCACGGGTTGCAGATGCAGATTGCGGGTAGAAATACGTGAAAGACTCAGCAGATCGTCTATCAGTCGCCCCATCCGGTCGGTAGCGGTCACCACGCGGCGCATGTAGTCTCGACCCGTTTCATCAAGGCCTTCCCCGTACTCTTCCTGCAGGATGCCTACAAATCCGCTGATTGCCCGCAGCGGCGCCCGCAGATCGTGCGAAACCGAGTAGGAAAACGTCTCCAGCTCCTTCAGCGTGCGTCGCAACTCGGCCGTGCGCTCGCCAACACGCCGCTCCAGCTCAGAGTTCAGGCGAAGGATCTCGGCTTCGTCCAGCATGCGCTGCAACTCTGCGCTGGCGCGTCCGGCCAACAGCTTCAATAGCTCAAGGTTGTGCGCAACATCAGGCATCGGTTTATCGTCAATCACCGCCAGATAGCCGATGTGTTGCCCACTATCGTTTTCCAACGCCACCGCCAGATAGGCTTCAGCCTGACTGCGCTGCAACGTCTCATCAGCCGGAAACTGTGTGCAAATACCGCGCTCGGTCGCGAAACTGCCGTTCGCTAGCACCACCGCAGCCGGCGAACCGTCTACCGGAAAGTACTCCATCGGCAGCGACCGGCCGCCATCCAGCAAGGCCATGCTGCAACAGCACGCCGGCAGCTCGGGTGGCAGGCGCCGCGCCACCAGGGCCATCCGCACCCCCAGCACCCGGACCAGCGAGGCCACCAGCGCCTGAAAATACTCATCCCCCACATTGCGCAGAGTACTTTGTTGTACGGCTGCCAGCAGATTGATCAGGCGCTCGCGCTCGGTCACATCCTCATTGATACCGCACATGCGCAAGGGCTTGCCGGCTTCGTCTCGCTCCACCCAGGCTGTGCCGCGCAGATAGCGGATTCCGCCATCAGGCCGCACCATGCGGAAGATGGTGTTGTAAGGGCGCTCCCCTTTCAGCGCTGCGGTCACATCGGCACTGACGCGCGCCAGATCGTCCGGATGGACCGTCGCACTCCACGCTTCCAGCGTCCCGGCAAACGACGCCGCATCCAGACCGTAGATGTCATACATACAGTCATTCCACAGCATGGTGCCGGTCTGCGCCTGCCATACCCAGACGCCGATATGTCCGGAATGGATGGCCTGCAGCAGACTCCGGGCCAGCACGCCTGAATCATCGTATTGCTCGGCCCGCTGGATCAGCTCGCTCATATTGGGGGAATCTGGCGAATCGGCCATGGCTGCCTGCTCACTCTTTAAAAGTCTAAAAGTCTGCCAGCGTCAGCAACGAACGATGGCTGGCACCCGCGTCCAACCGTATCGCCGCATCAGCCAGCCGACCTCGTTCAACACACAACATGCCTGCGTATTCATCGTCCCCCAAATCCGCCATACGCGCGGCCTTGTGAGGGCCTGGGTTCCACACCACGGCACAGGGCATATTGTCGGCCGTTACCCGCCGCATGCGGTTTCCATCCACCAGAATCAGCGTATCCGGCACATCCAGATAGATCGCGTCCGTCTCGCCAGCAATCTGCACCGGCCCCGACTGCATACGCCGCGCGTTGCCCTGAAGCTGATCTATGAAACAGCGGCCATCCAGCCCCTCAACCCTGACATTGTTCAGATCAGAAACCGGAAAATAACTATGCAAGGCGTAACTCATGTCAAAGGCATCGTCGCCGGTATTGCTCACCGAAAAAGCCAACTGCAGCTGCAGTCCCAGGGTCAGCACCAAGGTCGCCTTGAACGCATGCGGCCACCATTGGCGGCTTTGCTCCGAATCTTCGAGGCAAAAGACGACCCGTGCTTCGCCGCTTGGCAGGATGTCGGCCGACTCCAGTCGCCAGTCCAGATTTCGGGCAAAGCCATGAGAAGGCAGGCCAGGGTTATCCGGATGGGCATTGAACCAGGGCCAACATAGCGGAATCCCGCCACGTATCGCCCTGCCCGGCTCAAACAGCGCATCACGCGACACCCACAGCATCGGCGTATTCGATGCGCGAGACTCGAACTTCAACACCTGAGCTCCCTGCACGCTCAAAGTCGCCCGGCACAGCCTGGTTTCGACTTCGACCACTGCCTGCCCTCGCGGCAGGTGCTCAATTCGTACTCCATCGGGCAGCCGTAAAAAATACAGGCCCGCACTGGCATTCTTCACTATCAATTCCTCGCACATCTTATATTTGCCCGCATTCCGCCTCAGGTTAGTCCTCATGGAAAGAACCTGCATTTGCCGCAATAACGCGGACCTCCCGTTTCAGCCTAGACGATTTCAGCGATGTTTGACCAGCAGTCCCACCTGGTAAACCCCCGTCACAACGATTGCTCCCCATCTGCCTGACGGGTTTCGGTCAATTCATTAAATATGCTAAAGTCGTAAATTCTCAACACACATCATTGACGCATAAGAGCTGTTTGAAAAACCTTTTTCAGTTCGTGTATTAACTTTATTGTGCGCTTATCCAAACAGAATCCGCATTATCCTTATCAGGAAGAATCATTCATGTTCAATAGAACCACTTTTTTTATTCGTGAGCATGTAGGAATGCTCAAACTATCCGACACCTACGATATTCTCGATCCGGCCACTCAGGCACAGCTGGGAATTGCCAAAGAAAAACCGGGGGCTTTGATTCATGTGCTGCGGCTGATTGTCAATAAACGCATGCTCCCCACCACCGTCAATGTCTTTGAGGGCGACAGCCATGAAAATGACAGCAAACGGTTATTCAGCATCAAACGTCGCTTTTCACTGATCCGACCCAAAGTGGAAATTCTCGACCGCCAGGGTAACAAGATTGGTTACTTTAAAAGCAAGCTGATTTCAATTGGCCCTTCCTTTATGGTATTTGATACGGCAGACAATCAAGTCGCACAAATCAAAGGCGACTGGAAAGGCTGGAACTTCCAATTACTGGATAAAAACGAAAAGGAAATTGGCAGTGTTACCAAAAAATGGGCCGGCGTCGGCAAAGAACTATTTACTTCAGCGGATAACTATGTAATCGCCCTGCCCGATCAGGCCGATAAAAACATTTCCATGCTATTACTGGCCGCAGGGTTGGCCATTGATATCGTCTACAAAGAATAACCCGACGGGCACCGGGCGTAGCAATAAGCCACGCCCGGCAATTGACAGAGCCCCGCCCCAGGATTACACCTGCATTGTCATCCACCAGCCAGGATAGGCCATGCTCCGCTACGCAGTTCTTGGCGCCATCGTCGCTTACCAGCGCTACCTGTCGCCGCACAAAGGCTTTTGCTGTGCGTATCGCCACCTTACTGGCCACCATTCCTGCTCGGAATACGCCCGCCGTATCGTACAGCGCAAAGGCGCACTGGCACTTTGGGTTGCCTTGCCCCGCCAGTTCGAGCGCTGTCGCATGGCTTATGCCACCCTGCTTGCCATGCCTACCGAAAACAAGAAGCGGGATAAAAACAAGTCACCACGCTTGTCTGGTTGTAATGCGGGAAAAGGCGCCTGCGAATGCGCAGATCCATTCCTCAACTGCAACCACCTACCAGATGTACCTTGTGATGCACCTTGCGATTGCTCGTGGTAAGCAACCCCTTCCGCCAAAGGTAAAATGGGGCGTTCGTTAACGCCCCACTGACTCTGATACTGGCCTCGACATATCCGTCGACACCTGCCGGCTACACTTCCGGTCACCAAGTCGAGTTTTGGGGTAGGGTGAGTGCAGCCTGGCGAGCCCAATAAGCGAACCCTAACGACGCCATACCCCAAAAGCCGATCCCGGCCTCGCGTGGCTTACCACCTAAGTGGCGCGCTCGTCGCGTTGCATCAGGCCCAAATCCGACGAAACGTGATCTGGAAACAAAACTCAACAAAGCCTAAAAGCCTGCCCAACCCGCATAAAAGCCCCCTCCTTCTTCCCCGAACATCGGTCCGACCTTTTGTGTGGTGCGGTCAATGTATACCCAAGCTGCGCGGCCCGAGTACTGCTGTGAAAACGGGCCGATCGACCATGTGTAGCAGATGGTTTGGGGGGTGTTATACATCAGGGGTGCCGCTGTCGCGGTACAACCCATGACGGCGTTCACCTGGCTCAAGGTCATGCCAGTCTTGATGCCACTGACAATGGCATTGGAAAAATTCTTCTCGCTGCACTGGATGGGTCTTGCTCCCCGCATCGAAACCATCTGTCCGGGACTGACAACATTTCCAAGAGTGACAACCACATTCTTGTAAACGACATCTGGATCACCCGGCAGGGACACCGTATCAATCGTCAGCTGATTGGTTACTGGATCATAGGAGTCCGCTAGGGCAACAGCGGGTAGCATTAATAGCAGTGCCAACATCTTTTTCATTTAAAAACCCTCTAAACAAAAAGAAATCAAACCAGAAATCCACGACAAAACAACGTGTGGCACCTACCTTCCAACGCCAGGCCATCAGGAAGTTAATTACATGACCAAACCACCGCAAACATCGTCCGGCGGCAAAGTCATCCCATCTATCGCATTCGCCAAAGCAAGCGGCACACCACCACCACGCCCAGCCAGACCCACCAACTGGCCTTGCGACTGTTCATCGCATACCAGGCCCAGCCAGCGCTGCCGAATAGCAGCAACAGATTGCCGGACAACATGCCCCCCACCAGCATCAGCACAAACTGCACCGCCAGATTCACGTATAGCGAGGCAGGCATCGCCTCGTGGGGGTTTGCCGCAGGTGCCTCGGCCTGCGCTACCTGGGGCGGCGGAACCGCCGGCTGACTAGCCGCATCAAGGGTCGGATCAACGGTAAGCGTGGCTGCCGAAGCAACCGTTTCCTTGGCTTTCTGCAGCTGGATGGCCGTCTTTTCGAGCTGAGGTGCGGCTTTGGGCTTGGCCAGCTGGATCTTGCCCGGCAAGGCTTGACCGGCTGCGCTGGCGGCGCGGAACCGACGGAAATAGTCGCCATGCGTCCGGGCTGGCGCCCCGCCCCAACGGGCTTGCAACAGCGCCACCTGACGGCACATGAGGTCACCCTTGGCCGGATCGACCATCCGCACAAACCGGGCATAACCGGCCAGCGCATTCAGCACATCGGGATTCCCATGCCAGCTCTTGCCCGGCGGGCCGTCTTTCTCGACCTGATGCAAGGTCGCTCGAAAACGACGCAAGGTGGCACGGCACACGGTTGCATGGTGATTGACCACGACACCCGTCACTTCCTGCCTTGAGCTGGCACGCATAACGCGCTGTTTGTCCGGGTGCAGCACGAATCCCTCATCGGCAATCACCCGTTTGGCCTGCCACAGCAGGCGCGGCAGATTCGCGGCGCCTGCCGCGTCAGCAGAAAATGTCATATCGTCGGCATAGCGGCTGTAGCGAAAACCCAGCCGCTGCGCCAGCGCAGACAGACGCCTATCCAGACGTCGGCATAGCAGATTGGTGATGGCCGGGCTCGATGGCGCCCCCTGCGGCAGATGTCGCTCACCGCTCTGCACCTGAAAGCACATGCCGTCGATCTCCACTGCTTCGGTCGGCAACTCGGTGGTGAGCAGTCCCAGCACCGTTGCCAGCTGGCGTGAATAGCCAAACGACTGGAACAGGCCACGTACCCGCTGGTAGCGGATTGACGGGAAAAAATCCTTGAGGTCGAAGTTAACGACCACGGCCTGCCCAACATGGGGCGCGGCATTGCTGACGATGGACCGCCCCGGTACGAATCCGTGTGCGGCCTCACTCACCGGCAGCTTGGCCAGAATATTGTCGAGCACCCAGTACTGGGCACGTTTCAGTCTGGGCATGGGTGCGGAAATCAGCCGCAAGCCCCCTGTTTTTTTTGGAAGGCCGAATCGGCGGTAATGGCTGATGCGCGAGACGCTGCGCTGAAAGGCCAGGAAGCGTAACTCCGGCAGGGGGATGTCCATGGCCGTCGCCAGGGCCAGCGGCCCCTCCAGCACCGGCAGCCCTTTGGCGATGAGTCTGTCGGCATCCAGCCGGCCATCGGCCAACCCCTGCGACACGCCTTCGCCCAGGTAAAAAATCTCCCTGCCGCTCAGGGCGTGCCAAGCCAAGGCTTTCTGGTGACGGCGCTGGGCGGCTCTCTGCCGGGTTTCTTCACGCCGCGCCTTGGCATCGGCCATGCGTTGCTTGCGCATGGCCTGCAGGGCAGCTTCCGGATCGCTGGCGAGCCGCAGCTGTTCATTCAACGCACTCAGCTCACGCAGCAGCGTGTGCTCTTGCTGCATCAGCTCGGTCAGTTTGGCTTGCTCGGGGGCGGCCGCATCGGCAGACCAGAATCCCTGGCGCTGCATTTCTTCAAGAATGACTTCTTCTTTGCTGCTGGCCTGAATGCGGGCGAGAACGGCTTCACGGCTGGTAGGGGTGGCGTTGCTCATGATGGCAAGCCGGATAGCGGAGGCGGGAGTGTGCGGGTGGCAGGGTTCTCATCGAAGAGCCTTGTAGACTGGACCGCTCCACTCGAAAGCCGGGGCCCCTACCTGCTGCATCGGGCTTGGAACAAGCCACACCGTCATGCAGCAGGTAGGGAGCCCCGGCCCAGTGAAGAGCGGGCCAGTGGCGCGTGGGAGAGCTTGGTACAAGGACGGCGATCCACCGTCCGGGTTGCAAGAGCCTCCCTGCCACCCAGAATCTGCCACAGCTGCTGTGGCAAATTCACACATTCCCGAGTCTAACAACCCGGCGTGATCTCCTCAATCAAAAGTTCGGTTTGGTTGCCCTGGGTATCGAGCCTGCGCTCAGCCACGCTGCTGGCGCGCCTGCAGGTCGGCCGCCATGCGTGCTGCCAGAATGTGCGCGCACGGCCCTCGATACAGCTTGTTGTGGACGTAGTAGTCGCAATCACAACGGGCCGCCGCCATGCGCTCATCAAGGTCGATCTGCAAAGTCACGCCATGGCGACGATCGCCATCCTGCAGCTGTGCCGAGATCTGCCGGCCCGCGTCGCTGGCGCTGATGCTCAGGCCCTTGACCTTGCCTCGCGACACCAGCTGCGAGGCCTGCTCTTCCCGCTCATTGCAAAAGCGCAGGCGTTCAAGCGGCAGCGGCTCGCGAGACAATTCGCGCAGGCGATAGCAGCCATCAGCCAAGTCGTAAACCACCCGCCCGGCCTGGGTGTACGCCAGCAGGCTCGACTCAACCAGCGATGGCTGCAGGCCAAGGCGCAGGCCAAGCTGCGCAGCGGTCGCCTTGTAATCACTCGCAAGGGCCTGGAATACCTGCGCCTGGGTCGCGGTATCAACCTGCTGGCGCGGGCCGAACAGATCAAACTGTCCATTGCGCGACCAGTCGTTCGCCGTCCAGCCAGATAGGCCCAGCGTGTACTGCCAGTCGGCGCCAGAGACCATCCAGAAGCTAGGCAGGCCGGTGCCCAGCAGATGCACCTGCACCCGCTCGGCCACCCCTGTCAGCCGCTCCAGCGTCAGCAGGCGACGACGCCCCCAGATGCGGATGCTCTCGGCCGCTGGCGCATCGTGGCTGGAGCGTAGGCAGACTACCTCCTGCCCCCAGGGTTCGAACACCGCCTTGACCGGCTGACCCGGCACCAGCTCGAAGCGGATCGAACGGGGGCCGACCCGTTCCTTGCGCCAGCGCAGAATCAGGCAGAAGTTATGCAAATCCATCGGGTGCAGCTGCAGACGCCGGCCCGGCAAGGCCATCGCAGCGCTGACCTGCAAAAAGCCCCGAACCCAGCTTTCGGGCAAGTCGATTTTTTCCTCGACGAAACCGTCATCGACACCGGTCTGCACGGTAAAGCCGGCCGGCTCCACGGTCAGCCGGGTGGGCTTGTACTGGCGGATTTTCTGGAACTCGGCATACAGCGGCGCCGAGTAATCAATATTGGTGGTGCCACAGGCAAAGTCGCCGTGATGGCTGAACATCTCGTGACCGCAACTGAAGTTGGCGTAGGTTGATTCATCCTGGCTGAAGCACTCGAAGAACACCCTATCCGGGTGGACGGTGATCACCGGGTCCAACACAAACCAGAGGTCGCGGTTGTGTTGGTAGATATGGTTGAAATAGCGCTGTTTGGCTTTCAGATAAGGGGCCTGCATAGCCACGCGCTGTGTGCGTACCTCGGCGATCTGCTGGCTGAGCGCTTCCACCTGTCCTCGCAGCGATGACGCCTGCGCCATGAACTCGGCCAGCATCACCTGTTCCTGCCCCGCCAGCCACGCTTTGTAGGCGCTGACATCCCTTTGCTTGGTGCGCAAATCCGACACCACCACATCGTGCAAGGCCGATATGGCCTCGCGAAAAGGCAGATGGCGGCTGATGTCGGCAACAAAGTGCACGGGTTGGCGCAGGGTGTCGGGGGCAAAGCTGATGCCGGTGCCCTGATCATCGTGGCGCACCTGGCTTTCACCGTAATAGCGGTACTCGAACTGCATTATCCCTCCCCTCGCACCGCCGGTGCCGCAATCGTCAGGCGTGTTTCGATACCGGGAAAACGTCGGCGGATTTCATACAGGCCCGCCACATACTGGGCCTTGTCGCCAATGGCCACCGTCACAGCCAGCCACTCGAACAGACTCGCCACTTCCCGCGCCAGCGCTTCGGAATGCATGGCCTGCTGCCGCAGCAGCGCATGCAAAGTGCGCTTGATCTGCCGCCCCTTGTTGACCTGCGACAACACCAGCCGGAAGTAAGCAGCAAACTGCGGCAATCGCTCGGGATGCTGGCTGAGCACGGTTTGCAGCCAGTGGGCAACGAAGCCCTGCACGGCCAGCGAAGGGTGTTCGGCCAGCGCCAGCAGGCAATCCGCATCCTGGCCTTCAGCCAGACGGGTAGCGAGCTGGGCACAACCAAATGCCTGCACCGAGGGGTTGGCATGGTCGGCCAGGGTGATCAGTTCGGTTGTCTGCCACTGCCGATTGGGCACGCGCTGCGCCAGCCAGCTCAGGAGCTGCTGCCGGCTATCGTCCCAGCGCCCATCGAGAATCGGCAGCAGGGTCGCCGGGGCCAGCCCGGCAAACAGACGGTCGAGCACCGCCATGGCACGTTGGCGCACATCCTGGGTATCACAACGCGCCAGCGACACCCAGTCGGCTACCGACAGGCTCTCATCCGGCCATTGCGGCAGCAGCCATGCCCCAAAACGCTGTGCAGCGGTGCTTCGCGCCTGCAACAGGCTCAGGATGTGGGTGACTGGCAGATTCTGGCAGGCCGATGCAAGCGTCTGGGTGAGAAAGCCGTGAATCGCATCATGCATGCCGGGAGCCTGCTCGGTGCGATACAACACCGACAGCAGCTTCGGCAGCAGGGCATTGGCGAAGGCCGGATCATGTGTCAGCAGCTTTTCTACAGTCAGGAGCGCCTGCTCGCGCACGACTGTGTGCGGTGAAACGCAGAACATGCCCACCAGCTCGGCCTGGGCCAGCAGCAGGGGCAAGGGCATCGCCGCCAACAGGCGCAGCCCGGCAGCGAGCAGACGCGGCTCGTCACTCTCCAGCAACTGCCGGAACAAGGTGGGTGGCAAGGTCTGCACGGGTTGTTGATGCAGAATCAGCCAATCCACGGCCAGGCAACGCACTGCCAGCAGCGTGTGGTCAGTCAGCGCCAACAGGGCCGGGTAGTCGGCCAGCGCAGCAGCCTGCCGCAAGGGTTGGGCGACAGCCCAGCCGATGTTTTCGACAATGGCCTCCAGCGACTCGGTGAGCGTGTCGGCCAATGTCAGCCATTCAAGCAGCTGCGTGACAATCTGCCCGGCCACAGCGGAATCGGCTGCCGCCACCTGGCAGATCAGGCGGGCGTGGCGCCTGACCTCGGCATGGCGTGCGGTCAGCACCCCTACCACCAGCGGTGTGCTGTGGGCGTATGCTGCCGGATCCTGCTCGAACAGGGCCAGCCCGGCCTGCACCACCTCGGCGTGACGACTGCCCAGCAGCAGCACCAGCCAGGGTTCGCGCTGCAGGGGCGACGTCTCGGCAGCCAGCAGACGGGTGATGTGCTGGCTGGCAAATGTCGCTGTCACTGCGAACGGGCTTCCCAACAGGCTGCGCCAATGCACGTCCTGCATCCGGGCGCAATAGGCCGGCAGATCAGCCAGCGCCCGCACGGCAAACGCCTGCACCCACTCGGCATGGCTGGCCAGTGCCAGCTGCAGCAGCAAATCTGGCCGGGTATCCCATAGCTTGGCATAGGGTTCATAGCGTTCAGGCCGTTGTGCCGGCAGCAGGCTCAGGGCATAGGCAGGCGCACCATTTCGCCGGAAGTGGATCGGGCCATCCGGCCGGAACAGCAAGCGGTTGAACAAGGGGGAACGCGCATGGGCATGCCGGTATTCGATATGTGTTCTGTAACCGCGATCCCAGGTTGAAACGGTCACCTGATGGGCCGGGGCGCTGGCATCGTCAAAACTACGGAGTGCCGCATAGGCCAGGGGGGCAAATTCCGGGCTGCCATAGGCGCCAAGCCGTCGCAGACTGCGCCAACCCCGGCGTAACAGGTAGTTGCGGGTGCGGTTGGAATACGCCAGTCGGCTGTCGCTGCGCGGTAACTCGTCGCAGACTTTTACCCACTTGCGGCCCAGGTAAACCGATTGATTGGGGTAGGCATAGTAGAAATTGTGGCCCGTTTGCTCAAACCGATGCTGCAGCAAGGCCCAGATGTCCGCATCCCCCCGGAACTCGGCAGCCTTGTAGAGGTGGCGCAGCGCCCGGAAGTTACCAGCAGCCAAGGGCATATCCGCCAGCTGCGCCAGCAAGACGGGTCGGGCGGTTGGCTGGCATTGGGCGACTTCATCCAACTGCTCCAGCCAGTCGGCAACCTTGAATGACTTCTGGCTCGCCAGTTCGGAGAGAACTGCGTCGATGTGTGTCATCGAGGGCGTGGCCCAGGCTTCGCGCAGGGTGGCTGGCCAATCGGCGATCAGACGCTCAGCCCAGGCATCCCGTTCGGCGGAGTCGGACAGCGCCAGTTCGGCCCACCGCGCCAGTCGCCGGGTCGCCTCGGAACGACCGCGCTGCGCCAGATGGTGCATGGCGTCACGGGCGCCGGTATCGCCACACCGGCCAATCGCCCACGCCAGACAATAGTCGAGCCGGTCATCGCCGGATTCCAGCAAGGTAACCAACCGGGGTACGGCTGGCTTCAGCCGCAATTCACCGATCTGCCATACCAGCCGCGTCCGTTTGCCGGGTGCGAGCAAACGCCAGTCATCGGCCTGCAATCGGCTCAGCAAGCGGGCTTGCCTCGCCTCGCCAAGGCTCAGCGCAGTGGGCTCAACGGCAGGCACCGTCTGCCCTGCCATCAAAAACCCGTCCGTCTGTTTCTGCATGGCCAACTTCTGGGCCAGGGTTTCAGCGGCACTGCGGTCCGGCAAGCCGCCGAAATAGTGAAGATCCTGCCAGTCTTGCCCGGCCGGCTGCCACATCAGTCTCAATCCGACAAGGCCGGCGGGTTCCGCCTCCAGACAGAGGCGCAAATTGCCCCCTTCCGTACCCGGCCGATGCAGCAGCAAGAGGTCTGCGCGGTGGTTCATGCTTGATCCTTGTTCAATGTCTGCGCTGCGCCAGCAGCTGATCGGCCAGGGCGGTGATTTCCTGCGCCATCACCAGCCGCTGCCGCCAGGGCAGTGGAATCGCTTCGACGCCATAGTAAGCGCCCGCCAGCTGACCGCAGATGGCGGCCGTGGTGTCTGCGTCATCCCCCAGATTGGCCGCGCGCAGGATCGCCGCCTCGAAGCTGTCGGTATGCCAGAAGCACCAAAGCGCCGCTTCGAGCGATTCCATGACATACCCACTGCCCTTGATCTCGCTCTCGGCCTTGTCGCGCCAGTCGCCTCGGGCCAAGGCCGCCACTTTGGGTGGGCACGGCTCATCCTGTAGCCCCTGCACGATGGCATCCTTGCTCTGACCAGCCAGCGCAGCGCGTAACTGCCGGGCAAACAGGCGTGTTGCCGCCAGCACTTCCTCGGCGCCATGTGTAGTGCGGGCACTCTCCGCTGCCATGCCGGGCAGCTGATCAGGCTGATCGAAGTAGTAGAGCACCACGGGCGCCAGTCGCATCAGACTGCCATTGCCGGCCTGACGTGGGTCGGGCACCCCCGCAAACGGGTTGCCGGAAAGCTGATACCGCTGCAGGGCCCGCGCTATCGTCACGCCGATATCAAAGCAGCTACCGGTACTGCTCATATAGCCATGCTGTTGCCAGTTGGTATAGCGATTCATCTGGTCTCGCGCATCAAATCCCTGGCAATGCAGCAGGCTATGCGCCAGACACAGCGCCATAGACGTGTCGTCAGTCCAGGCACCGGCTGGCAGATTGAACGGGCCACCGCCAACCATATCCCGTACTGGCTCGAAACTGCCGCGCGGGGAAAACTCAACCGTAGTGCCGACAGCATCGCCACAGGCCAGACCAAGCAGACAGCCCCGGAAGCGATTTTGCAAATTGGAAAAGCTCATTTATTTTCTGGCAAAACAATAGTTTGCATGCTTTTTCGCAATGCAGGCTCTATTTTGGAAAATTCATGACGGATGGAATTAAAATTGAATGCCAGCATTTTCTGGTCAAACGGCGTGATCAGCATGATGTTATAAATATCAACACCATCCCGGTTTGAAATAAATTCCAGCTGGATCCATTTTCTATCTTGCAATGCAATCACCTTACGGGCTTTCCACTCCAGCCCTGGCACGCTTTGCTCGAAAGCCTTCTCAAAAGCACCCAAAGCGGTTTCCAGCATCTCAACCGGCAGGGCTTGTGGCCTCACTTCATACGCAATCGTAACCGTGCGGGCCTTATTGGCGACCACTGTCGCAGGCGGATTGGCGACGGGAAATTTGACGGCGATTTCTTTTGCCGTCATGGCGGTAAAGCCTTCGGGGGCATCAAAATGAATACCAGTTCCGGGCAAGGAATAGGGCTTGGCCATTGCCGGCAAGGCCACCGTCAGTGCAGCAAAAATTACCAGCAGGATATTTTTCATTGATGTCACCATCAGGAAGAGAAATCCAGTTTATCCATTTAGGCGCCACATTTGAATAAATACTCATCCACCTCAAACAAAAGCATTTAAAAATCAAAGCGCAAAGTAAGAAGCAAATATTTACTCTCCATAAATCGGCCGCAACGACATCACCCGCTGCCGCTGTCTGGTGGTCTGCGCAATCTCATCCTGTATGGTTTGCAGCAACCCCGCCCGGTCATCCCGATAGAACAGGTTGTACGCCTCGAACGGGATCAGTCGGCCGTCGGGGCGGGCGAAGTGGATGCACGACTTCTTCAGTGCCCGGATATCGAGGTTGCTGGCGTCCATAAACTGCACGATCAGCACACGGAACACGTTGGCGTAGGTCAGCGCCTGTGGCGCCTCAACGCTGGGCAGGCAGCACATCAGTTCAGACAGGCAACTGGCCTGCGATTCCGGCGAATGATTGGTGGCAAACAGCTTGAACAGACTGGCTTTGAGTGCCGGGTCGCGTTCGAACACAATCGTGCTGCGCTCCCCCGCCAGCAGAGTGTCGGCATCTAGATAACGGGTCAGCGGCACCACCTCATCCTCAAGCTTGATGGCGTAAGCCATGGCCAGGGTATCGGGGTTGCAGGGGACGGGCCGTACATCATCCAGGCTGAACAGCCCGCTCTGCGCGGCAATCGCACGACGAATCTCGCTGACCGTCAGACGGTGGCGCTTGCCATCGAAGCCTTCCAGCCGGCCGGCCTCCTGAATCGGCTGCAACGTCACTCCCCGGACGCAGCGCTGCTGCAAGCCATAGCGGATGATGTCGCCGATTTCGTCATCGTTCAGCCCACGCTTCAGCGTCACCACCAAGGTGGTCGAAAGATTGAGCGCATTCAAGCGCAATATGGCCTGCTCCCGAATTCGGCTGAGGTCGGCGCCCCGCAATGCCTGCAACGCCAGGGGGCGGAACGAGTCGAACTGCAGATAGATTTCGAGCCCCGGCGCATAGCTGGCCAGTCTTTCGGCAAAGTCCGGGTCTTGGGCGATGCGAATGCCGTTGGTGTTGATCATCAGATGACGGATCGGCCGGGCACGGGCCAGATCCAGCACGGCAAAGAAGTCGGGATGAAGCGTCGGCTCGCCACCGGAAATCTGCACCACATCGGGCTCACCTTCGTTGGCAACCACCGCATCGAGCATGGCCTCGATTTCGGCCAGACTGCGATGCTCGCTGCGTTTAGGCCCGGAACCGGCATAGCAAACCGGGCACTGCAGGTTGCAATGATCGTTGATCTCGACGATCGACAGGCAGGAGTGCTGCATATGATCAGGGCAGAGACCGCAGTCATAGGGGCAGCCATAAGTCATCGATGTATTGAACTGCTGCGGCATCTCCGGCGGTTTGAGGTAGACCTCGCGACACTGCCGGTAGTAGTCGGCATCGTCACTGACCAGCACCCGCTCGTTGCCATGCGCCGGGCACCACTTATCCATATAAACAGCGCCGGACTTCTCGATGATCTTGGCCTCTACCGTGCGATAGCACTGGCCGCACAGCGCCGTTGTGGTGTCGTAGAAGAGGTAGGGCCGATTCTTGCGGCTCATGAGGAGGCACTTTCTAGTGATGCAGACGTGCGCCACAGCCGCCACGCCCGCCAGACAAATGGAAGATAAGCAGCGAGCGCCAGCAGGCAGATCCACTGGATTCCCGACAAACCACCCGGATACCCATACGGCACCGGCTTGATGGCATCGACCAGGAGTCGCCACAACAGATACGCCACCACCCAGCTTTTGAACAGCAACCCCGGTACCGTAGCCAGTGCGGCTTGCCAGAGCCGCAGCCCCCGCCAGAGCAGGCCGCAGAAAATGATCTCGTAGAGCTGGGTTGGGTGCCGTGGCTGGCCATCCCCAAAGTCCACACCCCAGGGCAGGTTGGTTGGCACGCCATAGGTGCCATCATGCAACCCCGCCAGAAAGCAGCCGACGCGGCCAATCATCAACCCCAGCAGCAGCGGGAAAACAAAAAAGTCGCCGGTCGAACGGGTCTGGTGGGTCAGCCATTTGGCGAGTTCCACCCCAAGCAATCCACCCAGCAAGCCACCCACCATCGACTGCCCACCCAGCCAATTGCGCCAGTCCTGACCATAAACCGCCCACAACTGTGGATTTTCCACCCAGAACACCAACTTGTTGCCCAGTGCAGCCCCGGCAAGACAACCCACCAGCACGGCGTAATGGGTCGGTGCCAGCACCGACTGGCCATCACCACACCGGCGCAGCCGCAAGTAGTAGCGGGCTCCAATGGCCATGCCAAGAAACTCAAGCAGTTGATGGGCAATCAGCGCATGCTGAGCAGACAGGGCCAGATGAAAAGTCATGAATCGGCAAGATCAGTTAGGGGGATTGCCATCGCCGTGGCTGTCCGACTTGGCGGCAGAGGGCGGGATGACTTGAGGGGACGATCGCTGCGCAGACTTGAGCAAATGATGAATCATGAAGAACAGTAAAAGTGACACGCCTACCAAAGACAAGTCCCACAGCAAATTCCAGACATTCGCTCCGGAAAGTTCGGTCATTAACGCCTCGGCATTGCCCAAAGTGAAAATGGCGCCACATAAGCCTAGGTTCTGTTGACGTAAGGTTTACAGTCGCGCCGGACCGAGTTTTGGGGCAGGGCTATACCCGCAAGGAGTAGGCCGTGGATGGTAAGGGGCTAAAGCCCCAACCACCACGCACGGCAGGGTAAGCGCGGTTTAGCGAGCTAAATAAGCGAACCCTAACGACGCACTGCCCCAAAAATCGACCCCGGCCTTGCGTGGCTGTTGCCGCGTAGCGGCTTACAGCCACGGCATCCTCCTGGCGGGGACGCAGGATTTCACCGGAAAACGGCCTGGCCCTGTGTTGCAGAGCGCTTGCATAGAATGACTATGCGGCGCGCTCTGCGCCTTGTTCCAGGCCATTTTCCGGTGAAACGCGATCTGCAAACCTTACGTCAACAGAACCTAAACCACACGCTGGCAGAAATAGAAACAAGGCCACGACGATCTTGACCGCCTTCATCAGGGTCTGCACCCGCTCACCTCATCGAGTCGGGTTTGCCAGCCGCCCCGGAGTGCTCCGTCCACATCGGCGGCATCTTTGCACTCACGCGGTGGGCGATACAAAACAGGCCCCACAGGCACAACCCACACGCCGCCAGCAACACCAGCCCCCCGGCGATCCCATTGCCTCCTGCGGCCCCGGCCAGCACCAGCAAGCCCATGACGCCATAGCTGACAGCCAGAATCGTCAGAAGCAACATCGACACGGTCTGCCAGACCACCTTCAACACGTCGGTAACGCGACAGCCAGCAAACATGGCTTCCTCACTCAGGTGGGCGGCGGACTGGAGCTCTCATCTTCCGGCGGCTTGGGGGGATGCGCCGGGTTCAACGAGCGCGCCAGCAACACAACGAGCCAGCCAAGCACTGTGGCAATCCCGACACCGCCAGCACCCAGCCCAACGGTTTCCCATTGCCCGATAGACAAGCCCAGTGCCCCGCATAACCCGAAACCGATTGCCAGAATCGACAAAACACTGATCAACAGCACTTTCAACAGGATGACGAGTGTTTTCACTTTTTTCCTTAAGGGCCGCTTCCTTTAAGACAGCTCAGATAGCCCGCCTTTGTCGGTGAAAATCCGCCGGAGCATTTCCACTTGGACCCACATTTCCCAAAGAGAATCCTGCACGTTTGCAAAATACCCGTCTCGAACCTGAAACCCGCATTTACCCATTTAAATCGGGCACACAGGCCACCCACATTCCCACACCTAACCCACAATAGAATTTAAAATATACAAATACGTTTACCCCTTCGCCAAAAAAATGTCGATACCCGCCAGCCTCAAAATCATTCCCGCTGCCACCATTTCTTTTTCGGCCCCTATTATTTGTGTCGATATTGCGTATTCCGATCTGGTCCAAAAACTGGGCGAACCGCACGCAGCCCCCACGGCCAAAGAAGCGTCTGCCGACGCGGTGCATTGGTGGTTCTTTGAACTGCCTTGGGGCCAGCAGATGGGGTTTGAATACCCCTTGCCCGGTACACAATGCCTGATTCATTTTGCAACGGCAGAAATTAACGCCGCACTGGAATATCTCGAATTACAGAACTGGCCCACGCACCTGAATGAGTCACTTCTGGCAATTTGCCGACAACAGCATCCGGCATTTACCGCCGACTTGTGCGACGCCGATTTATTCCGGCAGGACGACAATGGGAATATGATCTTGATGCGCCATTTTGAAAGTCGGCGCGTCGCCGAATTTTATCGGCAACACTATGAATCATTGGGGCATAAGCAGCTTTATTGGGTAGAAGCACAACGACCGCTGCCGCCGTTTCATATCCGTCTGGCAACCCTGGCCGATGCCGCCCGCATTGCGCCATTGTTTGACGCCTACCGGCAGTTCTACCAGCAAGCGCCCGATCTGCCGTTGGCCTGGAATTTCATTACCGAACGGCTACAGGCCAATCAATCAGAGATCTTGCTGGCGGAACTCAACAACGGCGAAGCCGCCGGCTTCTGCCAGTTGTATCCAAGCTTCTGCTCGATTCTGGCAGCGCCCGTCTATGTGCTGTATGACTTGTATGTTGCCCCGACTGCCCGACGCCTCGGGCTGGGCGCCGCCTTACTGGAAGCCGCCGAGCAGCATGCCCGCACAAACGGCTATGCACGCCTCGACCTCACCACTGCCCGCACCAACCTGCCGGCACAGGCTTTGTATCAGGCACAAGGCTGGACACTGGATGCGGTCTATATCGCGTACAGCAAACAAACGGGATGCCATGCCTGTTGAGGCTTCTATTTCGGCTTCGCCTGGTCAGGTCTACCGTACGGGTGACCCGCACTTACGGTGACAGAAAACCGAGATTTGGACGGTCAAAGCGACTGAGATTGGGAAAGAGGGTGGCCACATCGGCAGCACTTGCTCCGAGCCATTGCCCTAACGTCGCCGCATATTGGTAGGTGGAGGTGGTAGGGATGACATGGCCATCGCTCGTGTCGTCCGGCCCACCGATCGAGAGTTGCGGCATACGGCCGTAAATGTCGCCGCCCTGCACCGCACCGCCCATGACCATGTGGTGCGAGCCCCAGCCGTGGTCGGTTCCATTGTCGTTATTGGTCAGTGTCCGGCCGAACTCCGACTGGGTAAAGGTGGTAACGGACTCTGCGACACCCAATTCAACCGTGGCCCGATAAAAGGCGTAGAGCGCCTGACTGACCTCACTGAACAGCCTTGGCTGTACCTCTGGCTGCTGGTCATGGGTATCAAATCCGCCCATCGACACAAAGAAAATCTGCCGCTTTGCCCCCAGACGACTACGAACAGAGATCAAATTGGCGACCATTTTCAGCTGATTGCCAAGTGGCGTATCTGGAAACGATGCCGTAAAGCCCCCCGCCTGCGCCAAGGAATTACGCATCAACTCGCTCAGGCTACGCGACAATCTTGTCGCTTCCGCAGACTGCCGCTCCAGCAGATTGCTACTGGCCAAGCCCTCGTCCAGCATCGCCTGAAAGGCCGCTATCCGGCCGGCCTCGTGCGGCTCATTCAGACGGTTGAATTGCTGCACACCATTCACATCGAGTGAATACGGCACCACCGCCCCCCCGGTCTGGAACACATTGTCGCCATCCAGAGAAATATTGATCGAGAGACCATTCGCCTGATTCTGAGCCTGTAGCAGGTCTCCCAATCGCCCTCCCCAACCCTGCAGATCCAAACCTTCCGGACGTCCCATCATCCACTGATCGGACTGATCAGAATGCGAAAACAGCTGGGGTGGCAGGTTATGACCCGACTCGTATTCGGCCTTGCTGGTGGGCGCCAGTAATGTACCGACATTGGCAACAACCGCCAGGCGCCCCAGGCCAAACAGGTTTTGCATTTCAGTCATGGAGGAATGGAAACCGAAACTACGGCCATCCGTGGAGCGCGGACGAATGGGCAACAGTCCTGCCTGCGGTACCGCCAGTCGCACCCGCGCCTGCTGATACTGGTTGTATCCAGCTGCGTCGCTAGGTACCAGCATGTTGAAGGCATCATTTCCTCCCAGCAGATATACGCAGACCAGCGCCCGATAGCTACTGTCCGGCCCTGCCGCCAATGCTGAAGAAGTCCCCAATGCAGACAGGCCGCCCAGTGCTGCAGTCAGCGAGCTACCGCCCAGCGATGCCCCGGAGGCCCATTTGAGGAGTTGACGTCGATTGATACTGGCTTCAAGTAATGAACGCTTCATGCGGGTCTCACTTCTGGATCTGGTATTGAGGCGACGTCATGATCAGGAACAGCGCCTCCTGAATCCGGCTCTTGCCACGATCATCCGTATCCAGCGTGTTGAGGTAGTTCACCATTGACCGGCGACTGGTCGCCGTCATCTGCCCACTTAGCAGTAACAGATTCAAACGGTCCACCAAGGGCCCGCTATCCGGGTTTCCTGCCAGTGCGCGCAAGGGCTCGAAATCGAGCAGGATGTCTTCTGGCCGCGCTTCCGGATTCCCTTTCTCGTGCTCGAACACGTTGTAGGAAAACCAATTACTGAGCTGCACGATCGACGAAGCATCCACCCGCTGAAATTCAGGCCCGACCAAACCCGCCATCTTGAGCGGGCCTGCCGGCACATAGCGCGGCTTATAGAAATTGAAAACCGAAGGTGCGCTGTAAGGCGCCTGGCCCAGGTCCCAGTCGGGATACCAGAACTGGTATTTACCGTTACCTGCTGAGGCATTGAGTGCCCTCCAGACATGACTGACCATGAGCAAAGGTTCACGGCGCTTTCCGAAACTGGCATTGGTCGGTGCAGTATCCCGGGCTTCCGGGTCCAGCAAAATGGCGCGCACCACGGCTTGCATATCCCCTCGTACCCCTTTGCCATTGTTGGCAAAAACCTGCGCAACACGGCCAACATAGGCAGGAGTCGGGTTACTGGTCACCAGTCTCTGAATCAGCTGACGGCCGATAAACGGCCCGACGTTCGGATGATTGAACAAGGTATCGAGCGCAACTTTCAACTCGCTGCGAGCATCTTTACCAGCCGGAATCCGAACCCCACCGATGATGGTCTTGGCATCGGTATCGTGGTATTCGGCAAACGGTACCATCTGTACAAGGTTATTCTCCGGACCATCATAAAAACCGGCCCGATTCCAACTCCAACCCGTGAGCACGCGCGCCAGATTCGTGACATCCGCCTGGGTGTAGGTGGGCAGCGGTTTGCCTTGTGCATCGGTTTTGATAGTGCCATCCGCATTGAGCTGTACCAAACCGATCGAAAACAGCTGCATCAGCTCTCGCGCATAGTTTTCATCGGCATGGATATTGTTTTCCGGATCCGGCTTCTGGTTACCCAGCATATTCAGGTAGAGCCCCATGGCCGGGCTCAGGGTCACGTCTTCCAGCAGGGTTCGAAAATTACCGAAAGCATCCTTGGCCAGCAGATCGTGGTAGTAGGCAATGGCCTGATGATCACCAAGATTATTGCCACGATCCGATACGACAAAGATTTCGCTCAAGGCCAGCGCCACGCGCTGCCGCAACTGATCCTGCCCGGTCAGGGCAATGTGCCACCAAGTCTCCATCCGGGTATTGCGGGCATCCGGCTCTGCACTGGCCAGCATCTTTGGCAGCAGTAAGGTCGCTGGCGTATTGAACTGTGTTGTGAGCCAACTTTCGTAACCTGTCGCAGCGACTTGTTCGATGTCTTGAGGCCGGGGGCCAAATGTCGCCTGGGCCAGAAATCGGGCTGATTTGCTCGCCGCCGATGCCGGCGCAGCGGGGACGGTATAAATCCCGGAGTAGAGCCGACGGGCCAGCATGTCCTGCTCTGTCTTGCCGTAACCGATGTACACCGTGGTGCCGACATACGGGGTCAGATCCGTATTTGAAAACAGCGGAAATTCGTGCTCGCCCAGAACCCCTTTGAAGAGGGCGGGTAGCTTGCCATCGAAAGGAGACCAGCCATTGGGTGTCAAGACATACAGATTGCCATTGGGCAACAAGGCGGCAACCATCACCACACCAGTCTGCCCCCGGTCTGGGCCGGTCACTGACAAACCCAGAGAAAGTGAAAGTTTCTCCACACTGCCTACAGGTACTGCGCGAGGCGTAAAATCAGCGGCACTCGCCCAGTTGCTGACCAGCACCAGACCTGCAGCCAGCAACCATGAGGAACACCATTTGCGACAGAGTGCCATCTGCGGCCCTTCCGGGAAATTGGGTTGACCACCCATTTTCCATGACATCGGCGTAATTTTTCCAGTAAATTACTTCCGGTAATTTTTCACACTTTGTCTGTATGCCGCCCCTTATCTGGGCTTTCAGGCTTCAGGCTCAAGAAGCATGGCTGTGGATAACCAAAAATAATCCACAAGACAATGAGATGGCCCTGGTGCGTACCGTGCCGATTCTCATTCTGCCCATCTGCGGAGTACAATCGTTTCATGCAGATTCCACCACGCCCAGAACCGCCCGTTGCCCCCGACCCAGCCCAGTGTTGTGACTCGGGCTGTCAACCTTGCATCTGGGATTTGTACAACGAGGAAGTCGCCCAATATCGCCAGGCGCTGGCAGAGTGGGAGGCCCGCTATGGCGGTCGTCTTGCTTCCCCAATACAGGGGGAGCCGCACATTCCGCCAGCCTGACCGGCCCACCGCCGCTGCTGCAGGCCGGGTTCAACCCTCAATAGAGCGAAGTCCAACCCAACCGTGTCAACAAAACCCGCCATGTCTTCGTTGCTTCCGTCCATTCCTCTGCCGCCAGCCGGCCAGAGACTGTCTCTCGCCCTGCCAGCGGGTTCTGCCGATGCCCGCCTGATTGCCGACCTCGCCACGCAGGCCCGCCCGGTGGTTGTGGTGACCGAAACGGCACAGACCGCTTCGCGCCTGAAAGACGAGGTGGCATGGTTCAACCCTGAACTGGCGGTCGCCCTGCTGCCTGATTGGGAGACACTGCCCTACGACAGTTTTTCTCCGCACCACGACCTGATCTCGGAGCGTCTGGCGACCTTGTGGCAGATCCGGCAAAACCAGGCGGACGTCGTGCTGATCCCGCTGACCACGGCATTGATGGTGTTGCCCCCCGTCGAATACCTGAGTGCCTACACCTTTTTCCTGAAGCAGAAAACCCGGCTTGATGGCGACCGGCTGCGGGCTGATCTGACCTTGGCCGGATATAGCCACGTCAATCAGGTATACAGTCCGGGGGAGTTTTCGTTTCGTGGTGGGTTGGTTGATCTTTTCCCGATGGGGTCAGCCCTGCCCTACCGGCTCGACCTTTTTGATGATGAAATCGAAACGATCCGCACCTTCGATGTCGATACCCAGCGCAGCATCTACCCGGTGCCGGAGATCCGCCTGCTACCCGCGCGCGAATTTCCGCTCGACGACGCAGGCCGCAGCAAATTCCGTTCGCGCTTTCGGGAAGTATTCGAAGGGGATCCCTCCCGCTCGCGCATTTACAAGGACATTTCGTCCGGCGTGACGCCCGCCGGCATCGAGTACTACCTGCCCCTGTTTTTTGACCAGACCGCGACGCTGTTTGACTATCTGCCGGGTGACGCGCTGATGGTCTTGCATGGCGAAATCGAAGAAGAATCGAAACGCTTCTGGGCGGATACCCAGAGCCGATACCAGATGCTGGCCGGCGATAAGGATCGCCCCTTGCTGCCGCCTGCCGACCTGTTCCTGCCGACAGACCGCCTGTTTGGCGGGCTCAAACCCTACCGTCGCATCGAACTGACAACGGCTACCGCCAGTGTTGATGACATTGTGCAGTCGGGCTGGAAGGCGGCCACGTCGGTATTGCCGGATATCCGTGTGGATCGCCGGGCCGAAAATCCCGTCGGCAAGCTGACGCACTTTATCGACCATCACACAGGGCGGGTACTGTTGCTGGCGGAAAGCCTGGGACGACGCGAGACGCTTTCCCAATATTTTGCCGAATATGGCCTCGATACCTCTGCAGTGGAAAGTTGGGCCGACTTTCAAACCAGCCAGGCCCACATCGCACTCGCGGTGTCACCGCTGGCGGTCGGTTTCGTCAGCAAGAACGGTGTTGCAGTCATCACCGAGGCCGATCTCTATGGCAGTCCGGTCGGCGCCTCCCGTCGCAAGGCAAGCAAGCGGTCGAGTGCTGAGGGCATGCTGCGCGACTTGTCCGAGCTGAAGGTCGGGGATCCGGTTGTACACGAGCAACATGGCATCGGGCGCTATATGGGGCTGGTCAGCATGGACCTCGGCGAAGGCAGCACCGAAATGCTGCTGATCGAGTATCAGGGCCATGACAAGCTGTATGTTCCCGTTGCCCAGCTGCATCTGATTTCCCGCTACTCGGGCGGCTCGCCCGATGCAGCACCGATGCACAAACTGGGCTCCGGCAACTGGGAAAAAGCCAAGCGCCGCGCAGCCGAGCAGGTACGCGATACCGCAGCCGAACTGCTGAATCTCTACGCCCGACGCGCTGCGCGCCAAGGCCACGCCTTTGGCTTCAACCCGCATGACTACGAAGCCTTCTGTGAGGGCTTCGGCTTTGAGGAAACCCCTGATCAAGCCTCGGCTATTCAAGCCGTGGTTGCTGACATGACCTCCGGCCAGCCGATGGATCGGCTGATTTGCGGCGATGTCGGCTTTGGCAAAACCGAGGTCGCCTTGCGGGCGGCGTTCGTAGCCGTATCCGATGGCAAACAGGTGGCGGTGCTGGTGCCCACCACTTTGCTCGCCGAACAACACTTCCAGAATTTTTCTGATCGCTTTGCCGATCTGCCGGTAAAAATCGCCGAGCTGTCGCGCTTCCGTTCAAAAAAGGAAATCGACGCCGCCATGCAAGGTTTGGCGGAAGGCCAGATCGACATCGTGATCGGCACGCACAAGCTGGTGCAGGATGGGGTGAAGTTCGCGCGGCTTGGACTGGTGATCATCGACGAAGAACACCGTTTCGGCGTACGGCACAAGGAACAGCTCAAGGCCCTGCGCAATGAAGTAGATGTCCTGACTCTGACCGCCACCCCGATCCCACGCACGCTGGCGATGAGCCTGGAAGGTTTGCGCGACTTTTCGGTAATCGCCACCGCCCCAAGCCGGCGTCTGGCTATCAAGACCTTTGTCGCCAACTGGAGTGATGGCGTGATCCGCGAAGCGGTATTGCGTGAACTCAAACGGGGTGGCCAGGTGTTCTTCCTGCACAACGAGGTCGATACCATCGACAACATGCGCGAGAAGCTCGCCAATCTGCTACCCGAAGCCCGCATCGGCATTGCCCACGGTCAGATGCGTGAACGCGAGCTGGAACACGTGATGCGGGACTTCTATCAGCAACGTTTCAATCTGCTGCTATGCACCACGATCATCGAAACCGGCATCGACATCCCCAATGCCAACACCATCCTCATGAACCGCGCCGATAAATTCGGCTTGGCACAGCTGCACCAGATGCGTGGACGGGTCGGTCGTTCGCACCATCAGGCATACGCCTATTTGCTGGTGCCAGACCTGAAAAGCCTGACACCGGGCGCCCAGAAGCGGTTGGAAGCCATCCAGATGATGGAAGAGCTGGGCTCCGGTTTCTATCTGGCCATGCACGATCTGGAAATTCGCGGCGCAGGCGAGGTACTTGGGGATTCGCAATCTGGAGAAATGCAGGAAATAGGCTTCGCACTCTACTCGGCGATGCTGAACGAAGCCGTCAAGGCTCTGAAAAAAGGGGTCGAGCCAGATCTGAATGCGCCGCTTGGCGTAGCCACGGAGATCAATCTGCACGCCCCTGCCCTGCTGCCTGATGACTATTGCCCCGATGTTCATGAGCGGCTGGTGCTTTACAAGCGGCTTGCCAACTGTGAAAGCGCCGAGGAACTGGATGATATGCAACAGGAACTGATCGACCGCTTTGGCCTGCTGCCGGCGCCTGCAAAGATCCTGCTCGATTGCCACCGCCTGCGCATGGTAGCCCGCCCCATGGGGGTGGCCAAACTGGATGCGTCGGACTCCGCCATCGTCATCCAATTCGCAAAGACAACGAGCGTTGACCCAATGAAAATCATCCAGCTGATTCAGACCAAACGGAACTACAAGCTGGCTGGCCAAGACCGGCTGCGGGTGGAAAGTAACCTGCCCGATCCTGCCCTGCGCGCAGCCCGCGTGAAAGAGTTACTTGGAGAGCTACGCTAGGCTGGCTCTGTTGACGTTTTGTTTCCGATCGCGCCGGGCTGAGCTTTGGGGCAGGGCGAGACAGGGTGAGTGCGGTTTAGCGAGCGACATAGACGGACCCTAACGACGCCATGCCCCAAAAATCGACCTCGGGCTTGCGTGGCTGTTGCCGCAAAGCGGCTTATGGCCACGGCATCCCCTTGCGGGGACGGAGGGTTTCGCCGGGTTTGGACCTGCGGCCGCGTTGACTACCAGGCTGTTGGCTTGCCATGCAAACCTTACAGCCTGTGCGCCCAGACGGGAAACCACGTGGCTTACCACTAAGCGGCGCGCTTTTCACCTTGCATCAGGCCCAAATCCAACGAAACGCGATCCGGAAATAAAATGTCAACAGAGCCTGGGCTGCCTTAGTCACCAAGCCCACCACCCCAAACAAAACCGGCAACCCTTGGGTTGCCGGTTTTGTTTGGTACTTGCTGACTAAAGCAACCCGGAAAGCGGGTCTTTTACGTAATTATTTACAGTACTTAGCCACCTCGCGGCGGGCATTGGCAATTTCTGCCGGACGGTTTTCGTCGCTGATGAACTCCGGCGCGCCGTTCGCGCCAGGCTTGATCACACGGCCTTGATCCTCAAGTTTGGCTAGCCAAGCTTTCGACGTTGCGCAATTCTGCTGCTTGATCTTGGCCTCTTCATCGGCACGCGCCTTGGTTTGCGCTGCCTCGGCAGCCTTACGCTTGGCTTCGAGATCCTTGTCACCCGCCGGGCCATTAGCGGCGGCCTGCTTGGTCATATTCTCAGCCCCTTTGCCGGGTTCTGTCGCAGCAGGCTGCTGTCCCACTGGCATAGTACGACCCGATGCGGGCTTGATCTGCGTAACAGCGGCTTTCCCTTCGGTCGTCGGCGGTGGCTGATCTGAAAAATGAACGTTGCCTTGAGCATCCTTCCACTTGTAGACCTCGGCCAACGCTGGCGCAGCCAGCCCTGCTACAGCCAAAACCATCAAGGCTTTGCAAAGATTGTTACGCATGGCGGACTTCCTTTTTGCAAGTGGTAATAAGGGATGATTCTAATATTCTCACGTCATACAAGCAAACCAGTCTCGCTCGTAACAGGCTCAGGAAGTGACTGCTGATTTTCGCCGTCCAATCGTACGTGCTCAATCTCGGTAAATCGTTTGCTGATCTTGTCGCTCGTTATCTGCACCTGCAGGGCATCTTCATGCGCCTGGCGAATGTGATCCGCCAGCTTTTTCATACGCACATCAAAGCGCTCGAACTCACGCCCCAGTTTGCCCAATGCATCCTTGATGATATGCACCTGCCGCCGGGTTTCAACATCCTTGATCACGGCGCGCGCCGTGTTCAGCACCGCCATCATGGTTGTTGGCGAAACAATCCAGACGCGCCGGCTCATTGCGTGCTGCACCAGTTCGGGGTGATAGGCATGGATCTCTGCAAATACCGCCTCAGCCGGAATGAACATAACTGCGCCGTCAGAGGTTTCGCCCGGCACGATGTACTTATCGCCAATCGCATCAATATGTCGCTTCACATCGGCCTTGAAAGCGCGCTGGGCCAGAGCACGCTCGGTCTCGGTCACATCCGGCCCGAACATGCGGTGGTAGTTTTCAAGCGGGAATTTCGAATCAACTGCGACCTTGCCGGTCGGTTCGGGCAGCTGTAACAGACAGTCGGCACGAGTGCCATTCGACAGTGTCACCTGCAGGCGGAAAGCGGCCTCGGGCAAGACATTGCGTACCAGATGCTCCAGCTGCACCTCGCCATACGCCCCACGGGAGCGCTTGTCGCCCAGCAACTCTTGCAGGCTCACCACGTTGGTGGTCAAGCCATCAATTTTCTTCTGGGCCTCATCAATAGTCGCCAGGCGAGCCATGACACTGGTGAAGGTCTCATTGGTCTTCTTGAACCCCTCTTCCAGGCGTTCACTGACCTTGCCGGAAATCTGCTCCAGCCGCTCATCGACCTTCTGCGTCTGCTCTCCGACTGATTGGGTCAGCTGCTGAGTCGTCTGCCTTAACGTCGTCAGCAGCAGCTCCTGCTGCGCAGCCCCTTGCTCGGCCAGCACCCGGCCGACCGTCTCGACCGTATCGCTGCGTGCCTGATCCTGCCGTTGCTGGATGGCTGTCGAAATCTCCGCAAGCTGTCTGAGGATCGCCTCCCGGCTCTCGGCCAAGGACTGCGTCTGCGACAATTGCAATGCCTGCATGGCATCAGTCTGGCTGTTGCGAGCCAGATCCAGCACTTGCCGGGTATCTCGCAATTCGTGCGCTACCGCTTCTCGCAGGCGGTCAAAAGCCTGAGCTACCCCTTCCCGCAAGCGGTCATTCGATTCGGTAAGGCTATTGCGCAGGCGATCACTCTGCTGGCCAAACGCATTGGTCATCGACTCTGCCTGCCGCGTCATCCCCTCATGCATGCTGGACAGCACGGCCCGATGCTTTTCCTCCAGTTGCAACTGTATGGTTTCCAGTACCAACTTCTGGGCATTGGCAAGTTGCCCCAGCCTGACCCAGACCAACATCCCGGCTAGTAACACGACGATTGCGACGATCCCGAACAGCATTTCCAGCATGGTTTTTCCGTTTTTGTTGCCTGTACAGCTTCCAATGATAGCGCCCACAGACCGCACCGGGCGACACGGCGACCATAAATCACCACAAGGCAATGGGCCCGACTGAAAAAAACCTGCCGCTTGGGCTATGATAGGGGCATGCGAAATCTATCCCTTGCACTTGTGATGCCGGCACTGATGGCGCTCGCCAGCCCGATTGCCCACGCCGATGACCAACAGGACGTCGCCGCCATCGTTGCGGCTGCCAACGACTACCTCGCAAACGAGCTGCGAACTTATGGCAATAAAGCCCAGTTTCAGATCGGCAAAATTGACCAGCGCCTGATCTTGCCCCGCTGTGAAAAGATTGAAGTCAGCCTGCCTTCCGGCAACCGCCTGGTCGGCAACAGCTCGGTCAAGGTTCGCTGCGCCCAAGGCGCCAACTGGGCGGTGAACGTCCCCGTCAGTATTTCGCTGACGGCCCCCTACTTGGTTGCGAGCCGTCCCTTGCCTTCTGGCCATGTCATGACAGAAGCCGACTTCCAGAAGCGCGAAGGCGAGTTGTCCCAACTTCCGCCGACGGTGGTATTGGATCCGCAACTGGCAATCGGCCGGACTCTGGTTGGAGGATTGGCAGTCGGCGCCCCCCTGCGCTCAGATCAGTTGCGCGCCGCATTTGCAGTCAAGGCCAATGAATTCGTCAAAGTAATTGCCCATGGCAATGGCTTCGAAGTCACCAGCGAGGGCCGTGCGCTGACCAATGCGGCGGAAGGGCAGAAGGTGTCAGTCAAGATGGCATCCGGCTCTACGGTCCATGGTGTGGCCAAGTCGGAAGGTGTGGTGGAAATACAGTACTGATCAACCTATGTGGGCATGGAAAGGCCGTTCATTCCTAGACCACCCTGCCCCCCTCCGCTAGAATCACCTGTTTCCCGGCCAAAAACCACCCGCATTACTGGTGTGGAGATTGGCCCTGACTTGACCGAGGCCCATTACAGCGGGCCTTATCTATTGAAACCATGCAGGTATTTCGCGGTATTCCCTTTCATTCGTCTGGCCCCTGCGCACTGACCATTGGTAATTTCGATGGCCTGCACACCGGCCATCGCACCATGCTTGCGCGCCTACGGCAGGAGGCACAACGCCGTAGCTTGCCTATGGCTGTCATGACTTTCGAACCCCATCCGCGCGAGCTCTTTACCCCGGAATCTGCCCCCGCAAGGCTGACCAGCCTGCGGGAAAAGCTCGAATTACTGCGCGATGCCGGAGTTGATCGCGTCTATGTCTGCCACTTCACCCGCAAGCTCGCCTCGCTCGCCGCTGACACCTTCGCTGCCGATATTCTGGCAACCCAGCTTCAGGCCCGATATGTGCTGATCGGCGATGACTTCCGGTTTGGCAAAGGCCGCAGTGGCAACGTCGATAGCCTGACCGCTGCCAGCCAGTCACTTGGATTCGAAGTCGATGCCATGCATAGCGTTACCGTTGAAGGCATGCGGGTCTCCAGCACGGCGGTACGCGATGCCTTGGCCGCAGGGAAAATCGAACTCGCCAACACCCTGCTAGGCCGACCCTATAGCATTAGCGGCCGGGTTGTTCACGGCCAGAAACTCGGAAGGCAACTGGGCTTTCCAACGGCCAATATCCAGGTAAAGCACAATCGCCCACCGCTGACAGGCATCTTTGCCGTGGAGTTTCATGGCATAGGCGAACCGCGCCTGGGAGCCGCCAGCCTCGGCATACGTCCTACTGTCATCAGCAATGGCCAGATGGCGCTGGAAGTCAATGTACTGGACTTCGAGGGAGATCTGTATGGCCGCCATGTCAGGGTCGATTTCCTGCACAAACTGCGCGATGAAGCCAAATACCCTGATCTCGAAACCTTGAAAGCACAGATTGGTGCCGACGTCGAAGCTATTCGCCGTTGGTTCGGGGAGCGAATTAGCTCCCCTCGCTCGGCCTGACGCGGGGCACGAGCGAGGGTGAGTCGCCCCGCACACGACACGGCCAGCCTGGTGCAGCCGACCTACAGAATTGATGCTTTTTCGAGAAAATTTCCATGTCCGACAATAAATATCCCCTGAATCTGCCAGACACTCCATTCCCGATGCGTGGCGATCTGGCCAAACGTGAGCCCGGCTTTCTCGCCACCTGGCAAAGCAAAAAGCTCTACGACAAAGTACGCTCTGTCTCCAAGGGTCGCCCCAAATTCATCCTGCATGATGGCCCGCCCTACGCCAATGGCGATATCCATATCGGTCACGCAGTCAACAAGGTTCTGAAGGACATCATCATCAAGTCGAAAACCCTCGCGGGCTTCGATGCGCCTTACGTGCCGGGCTGGGACTGCCACGGCCTGCCAATCGAGCACCAGATCGAAAAACTGGTGAAATCAGATAAAGATGCCGTGAAGCGCTGGCCGGATATCCATGCACGCATCGTCGCCTATCGCAAAGCCAACGACCTGCCTGCCGATGCGATCCACCTGCCAGCAGCCTTCATTCGCGAGCTGTGCCGCGAATATGCGCAAGGCCAGATCGAACGCCAAAAGGCTGATTTCGTGCGTCTGGGCGGTCTTGGTGACTGGGATCAGCCATATCGCACCATGGACTTCAAGACCGAAGCTGACATTGTGCGCACGCTGGGTCGCATCCACGCAAACGGTTATCTGGTGAAAGGGCAAAAGCCCGTGCACTGGTGTGTCGATTGTGGGTCTGCCCTGGCGGAAGCTGAAGTTGAATACGAGGACAAAAACAGCCCGGCAATCGACGTCGCCTTTCAGGTATGCGACAACGCGGCACTGGAAAAAGCCTTTGGTGGCGGCAGCCTTGGCGGAGAGCCTGCCTACGCCGTCATCTGGACCACCACTCCCTGGACTCTGCCCGCCAACCAGGCAGTGTGCGTGCATCCTGAACTCACTTACGACCTGATCCAGACCCCCAAAGGGCTGCTGATCCTGGCTCGTGATCTGGCCGAACAGGCCATCCAGCGCTATGGTTTCGAAAGCGTCGAGGTCATCGCCCAGACCAAAGGCGAACATCTGGAGCATCTGGTCCTGCAACATCCGTTTATTGATCGCCAGGTCAAGATCGTACTCGGCATGCACGTCACGACCGACGCGGGTACCGGCCTTGTCCATACCGCACCGGCCCACGGCCTGGATGACTACCACGTCGGCCTGCATTACGGGCTGGCCATCGACAATCCCGTTGGCAATGACGGTCGTTTCCTGCCTTCCGTGCCCATGCTCGCCGGCAAGACGGTATGGCAGGCCAATCCCGTTGTGCTCGAAACCCTGCAAACCAAGGAATTACTGCTGTGCAACACACAGCTGCGCCATAGCTATCCACACTGCTGGCGACACAAGTCACCCATCATCTTCCGTGCCACCGCGCAGTGGTTCATTTCCATGGACAAACCCGGCAACGCCGGAAACAGTCTGCGTCATGTTGCCAAGCAGGCGGTTGATGCCACCGAGTTCTTCCCGCAATGGGGCCGTGGCCGTCTTGAAGCCATGATCGGCAACCGTCCCGACTGGTGTGTGTCCCGCCAGCGCAACTGGGGCGTGCCGATGACCTTCTTCATGCACAAAGAAACCGGCGAGTTGCATCCACGCTCGCAAGCACTACTCGAAGCGGTGGCCAAGAAGATCGAGAACGCCGGGATCGAAGCCTGGTTCAGCCTGCAGGCAGAAGAGTTGCTGGGGGAGGAAGCGCGCGACTACGTCAAACTTACCGACACCCTGGATGTCTGGTTCGACTCCGGCTCGACGCACTACGCCGTCTTGAAGAGCCGTGAAGGGCTTGCCCACCCGGCAGATCTCTACCTGGAAGGCTCGGATCAGCATCGCGGCTGGTTCCAGTCCTCCTTGCTCACCGGCTGCGCTACGGATGGGCATGCGCCGTATCGCCAGCTGCTGACCCATGGCTTCGTGGTGGACGGCCAGGGCCGCAAGATGTCCAAATCGCTGGGCAACGTCATCGTGCCGCAAAAGGTCATCGACCAGTACGGTGCCGACGTGCTGCGCCTGTGGACCGCATCGACCGATTACTCTGGCGAAATGTCGATCTCGGATGAGATCCTCAAGCGTGTAATCGAAGCCTATCGCCGCATCCGCAACACCATGCGCTTCCTGCTGGCAAACATCGCCGACTTCGACGCCAAGACCCAACTTCTGCCTGTCGATGAGTTGCTGACCATCGACCGGTATGCGGTATCGGTCATGACCCAACAATGCCAGCAGGCTGTTACCAAAGCCTATGAAAGGTATGACTTCCATGGTGCCGTGCAGGAAATCCACAACTTCTGCTCGGAAGACCTCGGGGGCTTCTTCCTCGACATCCTGAAAGACCGGCTCTACACCACCGCCGCAGATGCCAAAACCCGCCGTTCGGCCCAGACTGCGCTGTGGCATATCAGTCGCAGCCTGACCTTACTGCTGGCGCCAATCCTGTCATTTACCGCTGACGAAGCCTGGGCCTTTATCGGCGAAGGCTGCGACGACAGCGTATTCCTGCACACCTGGCATCAGTTGCCTGTGGCGGCGGACAGCCAATCCCTTGCCCAGGATTGGGCGGCCATCCGCGAGGCACGCAAGCTGGTACTCAAGCAGATTGAAGAATCACGTGCCGCAGGCGCAGTCGGCTCTTCCTTGCAGGCAGAAGTCGATATCGAAGCGACCGGCCATGCGCTCGATGCCATGGCGGCGCTCGGTGACGACCTGCGCTTTGTCACCATCACCTCGCGCGCCAGCCTGAAGGCCGGTGCCGAAAGCCGGGTAAGCGTCAGCGCCTCCACCTACACCAAGTGCGAACGCTGCTGGCACTACCGGGCAGACGTGGGCCGTGATACCAACCACGCCACGCTGTGCGGACGTTGCGTCGCCAATCTATTCGGTGAAGGTGAAGCGCGTGTCCATGCCTGATCCCGTCAAACCAACGGGCGCCCTGGGCGGGGCGGTCCGCTGGTTTGTCATTGCCTTCATGGTCATAGTGCTCGACCAGGCCACCAAGCTGGCTGCCGAGCACTTTTTGAGCCCACGCGATGTCATCCCCATCATGCCGTCGTTCAATCTGGTACTGGCGTACAACCCCGGCGCCGCCTTCTCGTTTCTCGCCAGCGCCGGAGGCTGGCAGCGCTGGTTCTTCATGCTGCTGGCGATTGTCGTATCCGGCGTAATCGGGCGGCTGTTGCTGAAACACCGTGCGGAAACCTTGTTCTGCTGGGCAATGTCGTTGATTCTGGGTGGCGCTATCGGCAACCTGATTGACCGTGGCTATCTTGGTCACGTCATCGACTTTATTCAGCTCTACTACGGCAACTTCTACTGGCCCGCCTTCAATATTGCCGACTCTGCAATCTGTGTTGGCGCGGCCTTGATGGTGTGGGACAGTTTTCGCAAGCCCAAACCCGCTTCTCAATAAGTTTTACTGGAATAGCAGACATGACGATCCAAGTCGTACTCGCCAATCCCCGTGGCTTTTGCGCCGGCGTTGATCGCGCCATCGCCATCGTCGAGCGGGCGCTTGAGCAATTTGGCGCACCTATCTACGTTCGACATGAAGTCGTACACAACAAATTTGTTGTGGAGGATTTACGCAACAAAGGAGCCGTTTTTGTCGAAAGCCTGGACGCTGTGCCCGCTGGCGCCACCGTGATCTTCTCGGCCCATGGCGTACCGCAGTCGGTCCGGCGGGAAGCCGAAGCACGCGGCCTCAAGGTCTTTGATGCGACCTGCCCTTTGGTGACCAAAGTGCATGTTGAAGTGCGCAAAATGCGCGAAGCCGGCTTTGAAATCGTGATGATCGGCCACCAGGGCCATCCTGAAGTCGAAGGCACCATGGGGCAATCCAGCGGCGGCATGTATCTGGTGGAAACCGTGGCCGACGTTGCCACGCTGCAGGTGGAAAATACCGAACAGCTTGCCTACGTCACCCAGACCACTTTGTCGGTGGATGACGCAGCTGCGATCGTCAATGCACTGAAACAGCGCTTTCCGAATATTGTCGGCCCCAAGAAAGATGACATCTGCTATGCCACCCAAAACCGGCAGGATGCGGTCAAGCAACTGGCTCGCGAAGCAGATGTAATGATTGTCGTCGGCTCCATCAACAGCTCGAACTCGAATCGCCTGCGCGAGGTCGCTGAAAATCTCGGCATTCCAGCCTATCTGGTGGATAACGCCGACGAGCTGCAGCCCGAATGGATTGCCGGGCATCAATCGGTAGGCGTGACCGCCGGGGCCTCTGCGCCGGAAGTGCTGGTGATCGAAGTCATTGAGCGCGTCAAACAGCTGGGGGCAGAACGGGTCAACGAGATGAAAGGGATTGAGGAGAACATTGTGTTCTCCTTGCCCAAAGGCTTGGCCTGACTGGCAAATGCTTTTGCCAAAGCAAAGAGGCGGGGTTTCTCCCGCCTCTTTTTTCACTTGATTTTTCAGACCTCATTCAAAGCATGGCTCATGGGCGGCAATAGCGCCTAACTCGCGCCAAAGACCTTTTCGCGTAGTGCCTTGAGTTGATCGCGCATGACTGCCGCTTTCTCGAACTCCAGATTGCGGGCCGCTTCCAGCATTTCTTTTTCGATTCGTTTGATTTCCTTGGCCAGCTGCTTTTCGTCGAGTTCTTCGAGCTGACGCTGGCGCTTCTGCTCCAGTCTGGCGGCCTGGGCCTCTTCCTCGTTGTATACGCCGTCAATAATGTCCTTGATCCGCTTGACCACGCCACGAGGTGTGATGCCATGCGCAGTATTAAAGGCCACTTGCTTGGCGCGGCGGCGCTCGGTTTCGTCGATAGCCGCTTTCATCGAGCGGGTTACGGTATCCGCGTAAAGAATCGCCGTGCCGTTCAAGTTCCGTGCAGCGCGGCCGATGGTCTGAATCAGGCTGCGTTCGCTACGCAAAAAGCCCTCCTTGTCCGCATCCAGAATCGCTACCAGCGACACCTCGGGGATGTCCAGACCTTCACGCAGCAAGTTAATGCCGATCAACACGTCAAATTGCCCCAGTCGCAGATCGCGGATGATCTCGACCCGCTCTACGGTGTCGATATCAGAATGGAGGTAGCGGACTTTCACGCCATGATCGGCAAAATACTCAGACAGCTGCTCGGCCATGCGCTTGGTCAACGTGGTAACCAGAACCCGCTCACCGACTGCAGTGCGCTTATGGATTTCGCTCAGCAAGTCGTCTACCTGCGTGCCGACCGGCCGCACCTCGATGATCGGATCGACCAAGCCTGTCGGCCGCACCACCTGCTCCACCACCTGCCCTTGATGCTTGGCTTCATACTCGGAGGGCGTCGCCGAAACAAACACCGTCTGCGGCATCATCTGCTCGAATTCCTCGAACCGTAGCGGCCGGTTATCCAGCGCAGAAGGCAGACGGAACCCGAAATCGACCAGGTTTTCCTTACGGGCACGATCACCTTTAAACATCGCACCGATTTGCGGAATGGTGACGTGCGACTCGTCAATGATCATCAAGCAATGCTCGGGCAGATAGTCGATCAAGGTTGGGGGAGGCTCCCCCGGTGCGTGGCCAGAAAGGTGGCGTGAGTAGTTTTCAATGCCTTTGCAAAAACCCATCTCGTGCAGCATTTCCAGGTCAAACCGGGTGCGCTGCTCCAGCCGTTGTGCCTCCACCAGTTTGTGGTTCTGGTGGAAAAACGCCAACCGCCCACGCAGCTCTTCCTTGATGGTGTCAATCGCCCTCACCACCGTCGCTCGCGGCGTGACGTAATGGCTGGACGGGAAAACAGTGAAGCGTCCCACCCGCTGTTTGATGTGGCCCGTTAGCGGGTCGAACAGCTGCAAGGACTCAATATCGTCGTCAAACAAAGATACCCGTAATGCCAGATCGGCATTCTCGGCCGGAAAAATATCAACGACATCTCCTCGTACCCGGAACACCCCGCGCCGGAATTCGATGTCATTGCGCTCATATTGCATGGCCACTAGCCTAGCCACCATGTCACGCTGGTCCAGCTTGTCGCCTTCCTTGATGTGCAAGATCATCTGATGGTAGTCAGATGGGTCGCCGATACCGTAAATCGCTGAAACGGTAGCCACAATCACGCAATCAGGGCGCTGCAGGATGGCCTTGGTGGCCGACAGCCGCATCTGCTCGATATGTTCGTTGATGCTCGAATCCTTTTCGATGAACAGATCCTTCGACGGCACATAGGCTTCGGGCTGGTAGTAGTCGTAGTACGAAACAAAATACTCGACGGCGTTCTCCGGGAAAAACTCGCGAAACTCAGCATAGAGCTGGGCAGCCAGCGTCTTGTTGGGGGCCATGACGATAGCCGGACGGCCAGTGCGGGCAATGACGTTGGCCATGGTGTAAGTTTTGCCGGAGCCCGTCACGCCGAGCAAAGTCTGAAAACTCAGACCATCCTCCAGCCCCTCCACCAGTTTATCGATGGCAACAGGCTGATCACCTGCGGGCGGAAATGGCTGATGCAGGCGATAGGGGCTATCAGGGAAAGTGACGATCACAGTGACGCTCCAGCAAAGAGTAGCCGGCTATTCTAGCCTGAACATCGCCAAGCCTATTGAAATGGCCACTCATCGCACGGGCTCGCCTCCACCGGTATTGGGTTTGTGGGGCGTGTTGAGGTACAGCGATCCGGATCAAGGCGTGGAACGCGCCACATGAACCATCGGGCGGGTACGTTCTGGCACAGTTGGCTCTGTCAATTTCGCGGCCCCGGCGTCCGCAACATTGCAATGGATCCTTGCGGCCCCAGGTTACCGGCAGGTCTTGCTGGCAAAAGCCGGGGTAATGCTAATCAAGGCGAAGCCAGTGCCAGCGGTTGCTGCTCACCTTGCTCGAGCTTCCGCAAAGCAAAGGCTGCCCCCAGGCATGCCAGCGCGCCCAACCCAATCACCAGCCGGGTATCCAGCATCGACACTGCACCTCCAACCAGCGCAACCAGCAGGTTGGCCACTGCAAATACTGAGCTCAACAAGCCCATGACAGCACCATTGCCGTGCTCGGCAAAGCATTGAGCGCAAAGCGCATGCATGGCCGCACTATAGCTGGCTAGCGGCATGGCAATCAGTAGCATCAGCGCGACGCCAGGCCAGGATGGCATGAGGGCAAAGGCCAGCATGCCCAGCGCAAACCAGGTGGCATGACGGCGAGTAAAAGCAGGAAGGCGTTGCACGTCCGGAGCCACATTGGCACTGGTCAGCGTCATGATCAGGCACTGCAGGGCAATCACCACCCCGATCTGAGCCGGGGAATGACGCATGAACTCGCTCAACCACATCGGGCTGAACTCATAGTAGGTTGTAACCCCGAGAGTGAACGCCAATTGAATCAGAAATACTTTGCGCACCTCCGTCACGCCAAGTAATTGCCTCAGCTGACGCAGGCTACCCGACTGGCTGGCAGCCTGGGGAGCGGATGCAACCGTTGCCGGCAGACAGGCTATGGTCAGCGCCAGACAAAGCAAAGTCGCGGCAGCTGCCAACAAGAAAGGGGCCGGCATACCCCACAAAGCGCCAAAACCACCGATCAACGGCCCTAGCATCCAGCCGCCATAAGCGGCCGTATTGAACCACGCAAAGGCGCGACCTGAGGGTAGTTCATCGGCAACATCGGCCACGATGGCCCGAGCCACCGCAATATTGCCTTCCGAGAACCCGAGCGCCAGTCTTGCCAGCAAAAACAATGGGTAGTTCTGAATGCTCAAAGCCCAGGCAGCCAGCAACTGCATGCCCAACGCCAACCAGAGGGTCAGCATGATCAAGGGGCGGCGGCCAAGCCGATCGGATAGCGGCCCGAGCACCATGCTGCCAATGAGAATACCAATAGGGTTGACGGCCAGAGCCAGACCAAACAAGAACTTCGGCTCGATGCCCCAGAAATGGTTGAACCCGTTGGGTGCCACATCAACAAACAGCGGGGCGAGTATGGGGTACGGCAGGGCCGCGCCGGTGTTGGCAATCAGCGCAATGGCGCAGGTGGCGATGAATATGAGCTTGGATCGGGGAAAATGCATGGAGGCCACCATTTGTAATCAAGTTTGATTACAAATTAGCAGCCTCGCTCCTTTATGTAAACATAAAAGTTTACATATTAGCCTTCAAAGTTAATGCCCTTGCCACTGGTCTTACGCTCGGCAGGATTGCCTGCAATCGAGATTTCCCCACTGCCCGTACTGCGCGCTTCGACGCTATTTTTAACAGCGGCCTGAATATCACCGGACCCGGTCAGGGACAGGTTGGCGCTATCAGCCTGCAAGCCGCCCGCGTCCACCGTGCCGGACCCCTGCAGGTTGATCTTGAGCTGCTTGGTTTTGCCCACGGTGGTGATATCCCCTGAGCCCAATAACTCGTACTCGGCCTTCTCGGCATCCAGCGCGCCCAACTCCATACTGCCGGAGCCCCGCAGATTTGCCATGACCCCCGCCAGAGCCAAGCCTTTGCCATCCAGATCGCCAGAGCCTGTCATCTCGACATTCAGCTGCTTGAGCTGCCCGGCAAGGGTGATATCACCCGAACCCGTGGTATTAACGGCGAGCAAATCCCCTTTCAAGCCCTTTAGCAGCACGTCGCCCGACCCCAGATGGCTTAGTGCATTCAGGCGTGGCATGACCACCCGGACCACCAGATTGTTGCGGCTATTCACCACAACGCCTTCCAGACCCACTTTGAGTGTCTTGCCATTTACCTCAGTCGTGATTTGCGAAAGGTACTTGGGGTTTCCTTCGACGATGACACTCTGGGCATCCCCGATCTCAACCGTCACATCTACCGGCCCCTTGCTTTCGATGCTGTCGAATTCAGCCAGCTGTCGTTTCTCCTGCTTGACTTCGCTATCGCCTTTATCGCTACCTATCGTGATGTTGACCTTGCCGTCCGCCTCACTTTTCTGGACGTTGATATCACACCCTCCCACTGCCAGCGCTGCAGCAATGAGTCCAAATAGTTGTTTGTGCATAGTGAGCTCCCTTTGTTATCCCTGCCAGTATGCCGGCAAACCAGCATGCACAGTAAACCGACCGCCGGTATGGCAAACTAGGCTCTGTTGACCTGCTGTTTCCGGATTGCGAAACAACCCGTCAACAGCGCCTAGATCTCCTCTAGCCGTCAAGCCCATCCCCCAACATTCCAAGAGAGACCTTCATGGCCGTTCACCTCGTCAGCCACCCCCTCGTCCAGCATAAAGTCGGTTTGCTACGCGAAGGCGATATCAGCACCAAGAAATTCCGTGAATTGACCAGCGAAGTCGGTCGCCTGCTGGCTTATGAAGCCAGCAAGGATTTCGCGCTGGAGACGGTCACGATCGAAGGCTGGTGCGGCCCGGTGGCCATTCAGCAGATCAAGGGCAAGAAAGTCACGGTAGTACCGATCCTGCGGGCAGGGATCGGTATGTTGGACGGCGTGCTGGACATGATCCCCAGCGCCAAAATCAGTGTGGTCGGTCTATCCCGTAACGAGGAGACCCTGCAGCCAGAGCCGTATTTTGAAAAGTTCGTTGGCGATCTGGGTGAACGCATGGCGCTGATTATCGACCCGATGCTGGCCACCGGCGGCTCGATGGTGGCAACCATCGACATGCTCAAACGCGCTGGCTGCAAGTCAATCCGGGCACTGGTACTGGTTGCTGCGCCAGAGGGGCTGCGGGCAGTTGAAACCGCCCACCCGGAGGTGGACATTTACACCGCAGCCATCGACTCCCACCTGAACGAGCACGGTTACATCATCCCGGGGCTGGGCGATGCTGGCGACAAGATCTTCGGCACCAAGCAGCGCTGATTGATGGAAAAAATCCTGGTCAGCGCCTGCCTATATGGCTTGCCGGTTCGCTACAACGCGCAAGCAGTGCCGGTACCGCATCCGCTATGGCAACGGTGGTGGGAGGAAGGACGCTTGATTGCCATCTGCCCGGAAATGGCCGGCGGCCTGCCAGTCCCGCGAGAACCGGCCGAGATCATCGGTCGCGGCGGGGGCGTTGCGGTGTGGGCAGGTCAGGCCAGGGTTGTGGACAAAACAGGCAATGCCCTCACCGCCGCTTTCCAGGCCGGCGCAAATCAGGCGCTGCAACTCGCCCACCTGCATGGCTGCCGGGCGGCGGTGCTCAAGTCAGGCAGCCCGTCTTGCGGACAAGGTCAGATCTACGATGGCAGCTTTAGCGGTGGCAAGACTGCTGGCGATGGTGTCACTGCAGCCTTGCTACGTGCCCACGGCATCGCCGTATTCGATGAACACCAGCTGGAACAGCTGGCGATGTTTCTGGACTCTGGGCTTAGCTAACAATCCGGGCCCGCCAATTTGATTATCAAGGAGGATCTGGAAACCAAGGCGCTGTTGACATTTTGTCTTCGGATCGGAAGCAAAACATCTACAGAGCCCAAGTCAGCCACTTGCAACAATTAATCAGCAGGTGCTGCAATCAATCTTCATCCTGCCCGAGAGCGGCCTCGACCAGCGGGCGTTTCAGATGCGGGGCAAAACGTTCGATGAAGCCATAGGTATAGCCACGCAGATAAGCATCACGTCGCAGACCGATGCGCGTTGTGGAAGCCTCAAACAAGTGGGATGCGTCAATGGCCTTCAACCCGATATCGCGCGACGGCTCGAACGCCATGGTGGCAATGATGCCCACCCCTAACCCCAGATTCACATAGGTCTTGATAACGTCGGTATCAATCGCAGTCAGCACCACATTCGGCGTCAACCCCTCCTTCTCGAAGGCCTGGTTGATCTTGGAACGGCCCGCAAATGCAAAGTCATAAGTCACAATCGGATAGGCCGCGACATCTGCCAGGGTAATCGGCCGATCCAGCGCTAACAGTGGATGCCCATCCGGCACCACGATACTGCGATTCCATTGATAGCAATCAAGCGCCGCCAACTCGGGAAACTGGCCAATGCCTTCCGTCGCAATCGCAATATCGGCCTCGCCCGCCACCACCAGCTCACAGATCTGGGTTGGGCTACCCTGCTTGATCGACAGGCGAACTTTGGGATAGCGCTCGCAGAAGCTGCGGATGGTATCCGGCAAGGCATACCGAGCCTGGGTATGCGTGGTCGCAATGGTCAGGCTACCTTCTTCCTCCTGCACAAACTGCTCTGCTACCCGGCGCAGATTATTGGCTTCACGCAGGATACGTTCCGAAATTTCCAGGATATGTCGGCCAGGCTCGGTTACATCCACCACCCGCTTGCCATTGCGCACAAAGACCTTGACGCCCAGTTCGTCCTCAAGCAACCGAATCTGCTTGCTGATGCCGGGTTGCGAGGTATGCAGCTTTTCAGCCGCATCAGAAACGTTGAGCCCTTGTTTCGAGACCTCAACCAGATAACGAAGCTGCTGTAACTTCATGACTTCCTCAATTTAAATAACCGATCATTATAAAAGTCTAACACATCAGTCTTTCTGGATTATATGACCCCGTTGCTATCATGGGCACTCTTCGAATTCGCCCTGAATTGGCACATCAATCATGGATATCGGTTACATCATTGCAGGCTTGGCGGTCGGCTTCATTGTTGGTCTGACCGGTATCGGCGGCGGCTCGCTGATGACGCCCATCCTGCTCGCCTTCGGCATCTCCCCTGCCAAGGCCGTCGGCACAGATCTGCTCTACGCCGCGATTACCAAAGCGGGTGGCGTTTTTGTCCATCATCGCCGTGGCAATATCGACTGGCGAATCACTGCCTGGCTATCAGCGGGCAGCGTACCTGCCGCCGCGCTGACGCTGTATGGCATGCACCTGCTGCAACCGGCAAATGCCGTGCTCGATGGCATGATCAAGCACGCGCTGGGCATCGCCCTGCTGCTGACTGCCCTGGCCATTATTTTCAAAGGTCCGATTGCCCGCTTCACCAAACAACACGCAGGCGCCAGCTCCCTGCTGTCACCCGCTGGCCGCAACGCCGCAACACTCATCACTGGCGTGTTTCTTGGCGTGCTGGTGACGCTCTCGTCGATCGGTGCAGGTGCATTGGGCACCGTGGCCCTGTTCCTGCTGTTTCCTTTATTACCGGCATCCCGCCTCGTCGGCACCGAAATTGCCCACGCCGTACCGCTGACGCTGGTAGCGGGACTGGGTCATTCCACGTTAGGCCATATTGACTGGATGTTGCTACTCAACCTGATTGGCGGTTCCCTGCCTGGCATTTATCTGGGCAGCCATCTTACCGGCCGCATCCCGGATCAGGCCCTGCGCCCGATCATCGCGGTCATGCTCGCCACCGTTGGCGCCCGACTGGCTTTTTGATTCGAGCCCACCCAACCTCGACTATTGATTGATATGGAGTAAGTACCATGAGTCTTGATCTGAAAATCGAAGCTGCCATCACCTTGCTACGCAAGATCGAAAGCGAGTTCAGCCCCGCCGTATTCGCCAACTCGCTGGGGGCCGAAGACATGGTCATTACCGACCTGATCGCCCAGGCGGGCGTCAAGATTGACATCTTCAGCCTCGATACCGGCCGCCTGCCGGCCGAGACCTACACCTTGATGCAACAAACCGGCGAGCGTTACCCCGCCCAACCGATCAAGGTGTTTTTCCCCGATACGGCGGCAACAGAGGCCTTCGTCAACCGCAGTGGCATCAATGCCTTTTATCAGTCGGTAGATTTGCGCAAAGAGTGCTGCCGCATCCGCAAGATCGAGCCGCTCAAGCGTGCGCTCTCCGGCAAGAAAGCCTGGATCACCGGTCTGCGTCGCGAACAATCGCCGACCCGCACCGATCTGACCGATCACGAGTACGACAAGGACAACGGCCTCGACAAATTCAACCCGCTGATTGAGTGGACAGAGAAGGAAGTCTGGGCCTATATCCGCGAGCGTGGCATTCCTTACAACGCCTTGCACGATCGCAATTACCCGTCGATCGGCTGCGCGCCCTGCACCCGCTCAATCACCGTCGGAGAAGATGTGCGCGCCGGTCGCTGGTGGTGGGAGAACCCGGACACCAAGGAGTGCGGCCTGCACATCAAGAAAGCCTGATTGGCAACAATCTGCGCTGGTGGCGCCCGCCGCCGGTGTGGCAGATCATCGTCCATCAAGAAACGGCCACCTGTCACAGGGTGGCCGTTTTTTTGTCCCCCGGCTTACCCGTGACTCCAACTTTTCTGCAGTATTTACACTTTTTATCAACTGAATAATCAGAGCGGTGTTTTCAGGATAAATCCTTGCCAATATGATTAGCCACTGAAAATTCAGACCGGATCACAATAAGAATTTTTCCCCAAGAAAACACTTTTTACAAATTGATACAAGCAGCTGTTCAGCACGACTTTTATTTGATTTGACCAAATTGTCTGATTTTTCACCAAGGAGGCAAAAGTGTTCTTAGCAGAAAGCCGTTTATGCCAAGCCATCAGCATTGCTTTCGCCATGGCAGGTCTCTGTCTTGGCAGCAATTCCGCACACGCCCAGACGCGCTCTGGTGTTGGGTTGAATCTCTCGGGCATTGCCTATTACTCCCCCGCTCTGCCGACGATTGATCAATTTAAACTGACCGATAAATGGTTAACGCAATGCGGGGGAGAATGGCAGCCCGTTGAAATTCAATGCGCACCAGAAGGTGATCAAAACAAGGTCATTGCGAACTGGGATACCGGCGAACAAAACAAATTGGACCTCGATGAGAATGGCTGGGTAAAACGCCTGCCCACTGCTAACTCATCCGATAAATATCGCTATGTTTCAGCTTTATTATTTCAGGAAAACAACCGCTCTCATGTTGCAGGCAATTACACCATTCTTTATGACGGCAAAGGCAAGATCAGCTATGGGCTGAATTTCACCGTTGTCAGCCAGGAGCAAGGAAAAGACGTCGTGACCGTCAGCAATACCCGTGACGAAGGCTTGCTCATCAGCATCACCCAAACCGACCCGACCAATTACCTCCGCAATATCCGTGTCATACCACCAGGGGGCGTCTGCGCCAAGAAGCCCGAGGTCTATGCGGACAGTGCCGCAAAGTGCACAGATAAGACGGGGCCGTTCGTCCCATTTACCGATACCGTGGGCCAGAAAACCTGGCATCCAGCATTTTTGGCCGATCTGAAGGGGTTTCGCACCTTGCGTTTCATGGATTGGGGGATGACCAATGGTTATGTCGATCCAGCGACCTGGGCGCCTAAAGTGCAGCCCTTGATCCGTTGGGCAGACCGGCCACAGGATAGCCACGCCTTCTGGGCAAGCAACAAAGGTGCCCCCTATACCGCCATGTTTGACCTTGCCGCTAGCGCGGGCGCCGACCCCTGGATCAATCTCCCGCCGCAGATTGATGATGACTTCGCCATCCAGTTTGGTCAGCTGGCCAAGCGTATGCTGGCACCCGGCCATGATCTGATCCTTGAATATGGCAATGAACCCTGGAACGGCATGTTCCCAGCCACAGGCTGGTACGTAGAACAAGGCCAAGCCAAGGTCGCCCGAAAAGAGTGGGACGACAAGCACGAAGCCTGGGAACTCGGTATGAATTGGCATGCGCTGCGGGCTACCCAGGTTTGTCAGCTGGTTAAGTCCCAGTTCGGCACCGAGGCAAAGCGGGTGAAGTGCGTCATGAATGGCCAGGCATCGTGGACTGACCTCGCTCGTCAGTACCTGGATTGCAGCATGGCCAGCCAATCCGATTTAGGCGGCAAACCCTGCAGCGACTATATGGACGCCTTGGCCATCGCCCCCTACTTTGGTGACTATCTGAGCAGTATCAATCCTGATGTCCGAGCTGCCCGTCAAACCTGGTACACCCAAAAAGATGGCGGCCTGAGCAAAGTGTTTGAAGAATTGCTGGGAGAAGATGCCAAAGGTAATGCGATAGACCCTCCCTTGCTTGGCAAGATTGAAGATTCTGTGAAAGGCGGCGCGATTGAGCTATCGCGAAAGCGAACCGAAAGCAGCTATGCTCTTGCCCAAAGTAGAGGATTGTCCTTGTTCGCCTACGAAGGCGGACAGCATCTGGTTAAAATCCCCAGCGAATGGGTTTGCGTTGCCTCAGGAACACAAGATAGCGATAGCTGCGGCAAATACGAAGATGCCAACGCCCTTGAAAATGACCAGAACTGGGTACCCTTACTGATTGCCGCCAATCGAGATCCCCGCATGGCAAAAGCGTATACGCGATTCATGCAGAAGTGGATCGACGAAAAAGCGCAGACCTATCTGTTTTTCAACCATATCGGCACCCCCGGCCAATATGGCGCCTGGGGTCTGAAGGAGCAGCAGTTCAGCAATGACTGGGTCAAGTGGAAAGCCATACAGCCCTATCGCAAGGGAGACTGCTGGTGGGCTGGCTGCGTGCCCTGATCCCCGGACGCTCAGTCTCACCGGCAGGAAGTCGGCTGACAAAATAATCGCGACCACACCCGGTTTGCTCTTTGAGCAAACCAGAGCGTTGCGTGGAAGGATTGCCCGGCCAGACCGGGCAATCACTACTCAGCCACTCCGGCAATATCTGCCAAGCAATTGAACTGCATGGCAAATTCCCCCTCCCCCAACCCCTTGAAGGCCGCACGGCTTGATCTCCCCGCCGTGCGGCTTTTGCCGTGTATCCGCCAGAAACCCGACAGAGCAGGCTCTGGAAAATGCAGCGTCGTCAGCCTGATGAAGGCCGAGCGACTGAAAATCTTACGCAAAGGCTGATTGTCGCCGGGCTTGCTGCTTGCTAACCTGATTAGAAGCAATGCCTGCCCCCATGCAGGCGCCTCAACCGATTTCATGTAATGACGCCTACCCGAGCTATCGACCTCTACCGCCAGCATGCCGTCGATCCGATTGAAGCACGGGTTGATGAATTCGCGCCGCTGGTCAAGCGGATGGCCTATCACCTGGTCAGCAAGCTGCCCGCCAGCGTTGAGGTCAACGATCTGGTCCAGGCGGGCCTGATCGGGCTGATGGATGCTGCCCGCAATTTCGACCCCACGGCCGGAGTCCAGTTCGAGACCTATGCCAGCCAGCGTATTCGCGGCGCCATGCTGGATGAGCTGCGTGATGCCGACTGGCTACCCCGGCATATCCGCCGCAATATGCGTGACATCGAAGCGGCCTTGCAGAAAACCTCTCAGACCCTGGGCCGACAGCCCAATGACAGCGAAATGGCCCACGCCATGGGCATCCCGCTGGCGACCTATCAGGAAATGCTTGGCGAATGTCGCGGCCATCAGCTCATCTATTACGATGACTTCGATGGCGATGACGACGGCGAACGGCTCGACCAGCTGGTGGCCGACCACGATGCCAACCCCTTCAACACCTTGGCTGACACGGACTTTCGCCGCATACTGATCGAAGGAATAGAGTATTTGCCCGAACGCGAAAAGCTGGTCATGGCCCTGTATTACGAACAGGAACTCAACCTGAAGGAAATCGGCGCTGTGCTCGGCGTGTCGGAATCGCGCGTCTGTCAGCTACACAGCCAGGCCATCGGCCGGCTCAGAGTCCGGCTGAAAGACTGGGTGGGCCGGTAAGCACCGTAAATGGTGAGCCAGCCCATCTCTTTACCCAATACAAACACAAGCCCAACACCCATTCATGGACATCCTGAGCCTAATCGGCATTCTGACCGCCCTGATCGCCATCATCGTCGGCCAGGTCCTCGAAGGCGGTCACATCAGCTCCCTGCTGCAGGCAACCGCCTTCATGATCGTCATTGGCGGCACACTGGGGGCCGTTTTGCTGCAAAGCACCCGACCCCAGTTTCTGGCGGGCGTCAGGATGGCACGCTGGATTTTCCAGCCCCCGAATAGCGACTACGAAGCCTGGATCAAAGTGGTGGTGAGCTGGAGCAATACCGCGCGTCGAGGCGGCCTGCTGGCGCTGGAAGGGCCGATGCAGGCCGAGCGCGACCCCTTTGTCAAACGCGGCTTGCAGATGCTGGTGGATGGCGGCGAGCCCGAAGCCATCCGCCGCATGATGGAAGTCGAAATAGACGTCTACGAAGACAAGCACCGTGCTGCCGCCAAAATCTGGGAAGCCGCCGGCGGTTACGCCCCGACCATCGGCATTCTTGGCGCCGTGATGGGGTTGATTCATGTGATGGAAAACCTGTCCGACCCCTCCAAACTCGGGTCAGGTATCGCCGTGGCTTTTGTCGCAACGATTTATGGCGTAGGTTCGGCCAACCTGTTGTTCCTGCCGATCGCCAACAAGTTGAAGACCTTGATCGCAATGGAAGTCAAACGTCGGGAAATGCTGATTGAGGGCATCTTCGCCATCGCCAGCGGCGAAAACCCGCGCATCGTCGAAAGCAAGCTGCGCGGCTTTATTTCGTGACCAGGCGCCCCGCCAAATATCTGACCCACCCCCGCACACATCTCCCGGCGCGCCTGCAAACGCAACGCAGGCAGCGCCCGACCCAGTCGCCTTGCTTGCCTGCGCCGACCTTCTACATGATTGCTGATGGCAACAGCCTGCTGTCTCTTATGCAATGCCTGAAAGCGTGTCATTTTTTTGACATTTTCGTCCCGAATTTCTGCGAAATGCCCCTGTAGTCTGCACGACATCGGATGTTGCTCTGCACTGCCCGCCAGACAACATCCTTCATTGACCACAGGAAAATAATCATGAAATTCAAGCAACTGCCCGTATTTGCCGCACTTGTCGCCGCCTTGCCCGCTGCTGCCGTTACCGTGAACCCCGGCATGAACGATACCGAGCTTGCCAACGCATTGGCTCCCATCATGCGATTTGCCAGCGAAGAAACCAACTTCCCGGTTTCGATTGAGACCTTCTATCAAAACTCGATACTCAAGGATAAGAACGGTAACGTCCTGAAAGCCTATCCCAAGACTGTGGCTGAAATAACCACGATCACCGGCACCGATCTGCGCCGGAAGGATGACTTCTACCTCGACAATAACGCGACCACCTACGGCACCACCTATGATGCCAATGCGCCGATCTACGCCAACGTAGTCAGTTACACCAAAGATGGCCACGCCTATCGCGAGGTGCATTACTCAATGCTCTTCGGCTACAACGGCTGCGAGATGTTCCGTGCCCACACCAAGCGCTACACGTGGGACAGCATGACCAAGACCAATTTTGAATGGTGCAATTTCGGCCGCCATCCGGGTGACTGGGAGCACATGAGCGTGCGCATCGATGCCCAAAGCGGTGAAGTCACCGATATTTTCCTGAATGCGCATGGCAAGCAAGGTCAGTTGTCGCCCAATGAAATCGACTGGTCCTACAACCGACCCAGGGTTTACGTTGCACGCAATTCACACGGCACCCACTCTGAGGACCGGTTCTACTCCAGCAGTACCATCATCAACGATGACTGGAGCTGGACTTCGCGCGGCATCGTCACCCCTGCCGGTCTCTATGAACTGTATGTCGGCGATGTCACGGACAATCATGGCAAGACCTGGGACACCTTCGGCCGCGTTCGTGTACTGGCCACCACAGACGGCAGCACCCCTACCCATCCAATCACCCAGTTTCCGGGCCGTTGGGGCCGGATCAATGTTGACAACACCAAGGTTCAAGACCCTGAAGGCAACATTTATTACGTAGAAGATGCCGACTTGGCCAACCTGGCCACCACGCTCTTCAAATACACCAATCTGCTTGATGACTACCGTCTGGGCACCGGCCCGATCGGCCCCTGGCAAAACCCTTGGTGGAAAGGCGAAGACCGTTAACCGATCGCACCTGAAAGCAGTCGGTTCAAGGCCGGGCCGGTCACACTGAGGGAGGCAAGCCACCTCGCCGCCCTCAGCTGCTGTCAGGCCGATCTTGAACCGATGCCAAGCCCGGAGGTAACCCGCAGCGGTTACCATTGGGCTTTGCGACGCATCGACACGGAGAGCAGTGCATGTTTCAACTGGGTCTGAGAACAAAACTGATGCTGGCCCTGACCAGCTTCGGGCTGGTGATTGTCGCCGCCCTGTACCTGACCGTCAGACTGGGTTTTGAGCAGGGTTTCACCACTTTTGTCGATCAAGGCCAGCGACAGATGGTTCTGGGCTTGCAGTATCTGGTGCAGGCACGCTTTGCCACGCCGGAGAAATGGCGCTTACTCATCGACTCGCCGCCCGTCTGGAACAAGGCGCTGGAAACCATGCTGCCCCCCCAGCCCACCACCACCATCGACCTGCCACCCGCCGGAGCTGATGCCGGCCCGGACCGTGACCCGCTACCGCCCGGCATGAGTGTTGACCGTCGCCCACAAATACCGATCGTGCTATTGAACGAGCAGGGGCAAGTCATCATCGGGCCACGCTTGCCACCGCATCTGCTGGAAAAATATCCGATTCACGGCACCGATGGCCGCCTTTTCGGCTATCTGGCGCGTCTGCCAGTACGAAATGATGCGACCTTCAACAGTGCCGACAATATTTTCTTTCGCAGCCTGCAGCAGCTGCTGCTGGTCGGCTGTGGCGTCGCCGCCATTCTGGCCGTGGTCCTGTCCTGGCCGCTTTCGCGCATATTGCTCAAACCGGTACAACGAATCGACGAAGCACTGGCCCGCCTGGCCGCCCGCGACAATAGCGTGCGCCTGCCCACCGGCAGCAACGACGATCTGGGCCGGCTGGCCGTCAACGTCAATCTGCTCGCCGCCACCTTGCAGGAACACTCCGATGCCCAACGCCAATGGCTGACCGATCTGGCCCACGAGCTGCGCACGCCGCTGAGCGTCCTGCAGGGCGAGCTGGAAGCATTGCGCGAGGGGGTACGCAGCTACGATCAATCCACCAACCTGCAGCTGGGGGGCCAGGTTGGGCGCATGTCCCGCCTCGTCGATGAGCTCAAGGAACTGCTGCTAAGCGAGCGCGCCGCCATGCGCTATGAATTCCGTCCGGTTGATCTGGCCGAGCTACTGCAGGATGAGCTGGAAGGCTTCAGCACCAGCTTCAAACGGGCCGGTATCGAATTCACTTTCGACCTCCCTGCCCATGCCCGCCTGCAAGGCGATGCCGACAAGCTGGCCCAGCTGACCACCAATCTGGCCCAGAACAGCCTGCGTTATACCGATGCACCGGGCAAGGTCTCCATCCAGCTGCGTCGCAGTAGCGATGGCTGGCGACTGCTTTGGCAGGACAGCAACCCCGGCGTACCGGATGACGCACTGCCCCACCTGTTCGAGCGCTTTTACCGCGTCGATGCCAGCCGGCAGCGCGCCACGGGTGGCACTGGCCTGGGGCTTGCCATCGTCGCCAATATTGTCCATGCCCATAATGGCAAAGTCTCCGCCAGCCACAGCCCGCTGGGTGGACTTTGCATCACCATCGACCTGCCCTCACTGGAAAGCTGATCATGCAGCGCGTATTGATCGTTGAAGACGAAGAACGTCTGGCCGGACTTCTGCAGGACTTCCTGCGTCAAGCCGGCTACGACACCCACTGGCTGGATAATGGCAATGCTGTCGTGCCCTGGGTTACCGCCAACACGCCGGACGCCATCATGCTGGACCTGATGCTGCCCGGCGTAGACGGGCTCAGTATCTGCCGGGAGCTGCGCCGCCACAGCGACATCCCGATCCTGATCACCACAGCACGCGTCGAAGAAATCGACCGCCTGCTCGGCCTGGAGCTGGGCGCAGATGACTACATCTGCAAGCCCTACAGCATGCGAGAGGCCGTTGCACGGGTAAAAGCCGTGCTGCGTCGGCGCAGCCCCGGCCCAGCGCCAGCCGACACCCCGCTCCAGTTCGAAGACGACAAGCTGCGCGCCACGCTGCTGGGCCAGACACTGGATCTCACCCAGATCGAGTATCAACTGCTGCGGCTCCTGGCCAGACACCCAGGCCGCATCTACTCGCGCGACATGCTGATGAACAAGATCTACGAAGACAACCGCGTTGTTGCAGATCGCACGGTAGACAGCCACGTCAAGAAACTGCGCCGCAAGATGGCCGATGTAGACCCGGATCACGAATACATCCAGTCCGTCTACGGCGCGGGGTACAAATTCGAATGAGCGGCCTGCGGTAAGACCATTCAGCACCAGCCAGCCTCCTCCCCGAACCCGCCCGTTTCGATTCGGAACCGCCCACGTCCCCCTCATCCTGCACACCCATTTGCCCTGGCCGATACCAGACCGGCAGCCGAGCAATGGGCGTGCTCGTCCGCGCGAAAGCCTATCGACCGTTGTAAAAGCCTCATTCGTCGCCTGCAGATAACCGGCGCAATGGCCAGTTCACGTCCATCCAAAGCCTTTATTTGCTGGCAGCAGGCCACTTTTGCGACACAACACGCACCTGGCAATTTTCGGCGAAAGTTCAGCCAAAACAAGGAGCTGGAATGGGCATGCCCAATTCGTAAAAAAGTCAATGGCTAGCTCGTTGTGGGTGTTTCTTGATAAAGTCGCACCAGTTACCTATCTACTAGATACGGTGGTCTGGGTGATGAAAGAACACAACATCTAGTGTTTTTCCACAAGTTACCCCCGGAGTAATCCACAGTCGGAATCGGCCTTGCCGATCGTCTGACAAGGCATATCACCGGCAACCTGAACCCCGTGCACAAAAAATGAACTTTCCTGTCCAACCCGAGAACAAGGACCCATCCTCGATGCATACAACCATGGATACCCCCACCAGCTCTCACCACGCCAGCCTGAGCCCGGCTGCCAGCCAGGGTGAGGCATCCGCTTCCGTGATTGCCCAATACAAGATCATCCGCCGCAACGGTGCTGTCGTATCGTTCGAACCGATGAAGATTTCTGTTGCCATGACCAAGGCGTTTCTTGCCGTGCATGGTGCCGCTGCAGCGCAGTCCGCTTCAGTGCGCGAGACAGTGCAGTCGCTGACGGACTCGGTGGTGAATGCCTTGATGCGTCGCAAACCGGAAGGCGGGGCCATCCATATCGAGGATATTCAAGACCAGGTTGAACTGGCCCTGATGCGTTCGGGTGAGCACGATGTTGCCCGCGCCTATGTGCTGTACCGCGAAAAGCGCTCGCAGGAGCGGGCCGCCAAGCACGAGGCCGTGCGGGCCGCCAATATCGAGGCAGGCATCAATATCGATGATGCCGGCGTAATGAAGCCGCTGGATGTTGCCCGTCTTGAGGCGCTGGTAGCCTCTGCCTGTAAAGGTCTCGAAGCGGTTACCGAACCCAAGCACATTGTTGAAGAAACCCTGAAGAACCTGTACGACGGCGTTCCCGCCGAGGAAGTACGCAAGTCCGCCATCCTGTCGGCACGCCAGCTGATCGAGAAGGAACCTGCCTACAGCCGCGTAACGGCCCGCCTGTTGCTGCACAGCCTGCGCCGTGAGGTGCTGGGCGAAGAAGTCACTCACGAAGACATGGCAAGCCGCTATGCCGAGAGCTTTCCGCAGTTCATCAAGCGCGGTATCGAAGCCGAGTTGCTGGATGCCGAACTTGCCAATTTCGATCTGGAAAAGCTTGGCGCAGCGCTGAAATACGAGCGCGATTACCAGTTTGATTACCTGGGCCTGCAAACCCTGTATGACCGGTACTTCCTGCATGTGCACGGCTCGCGCATTGAGCTGCCGCAAGCTTTCTTCATGCGCGTCGCCATGGGCCTGGCCATGCGTGAAATCGACCGCGAGAACCGCGCCATCGAGTTTTACAACGTGTTGTCGAGCTTCGACTTCATGTCCTCCACGCCAACCCTGTTCAATTCGGGCACTCAGCGCAGCCAGCTATCATCGTGTTATCTGACCACGATCGCTGATGATCTGGATGGCATTTACGAAGGGCTGAAGGAGAATGCCCTGCTGTCGAAATTCGCCGGCGGCCTTGGCAACGACTGGACGCCTGTCCGTGCACTGGGTTCGCATATCAAGGGCACCAATGGCAAGTCGCAAGGCGTGGTGCCTTTCCTGAAGGTGGTCAACGACACAGCCGTGGCGGTCAACCAGGGCGGCAAGCGCAAGGGGGCGGTTTGCGCCTACCTCGAAACCTGGCATGCCGACATCGAAGAGTTCCTCGAACTGCGCAAGAACACCGGCGATGACCGCCGCCGTGCCCACGATATGAATACCGCCAACTGGATTCCCGACCTGTTCATGAAACGGGTGATGGAAGGTGGCGAGTGGACACTATTCTCGCCTTCCGAGTGCCCGGATCTGCACGATCTGTATGGCAAAGCATTTGAAGCCGCTTACGTCAAATACGAAGCCAAGGCAGATCGCGGTGAAATGCGCGTCTGGAAGCGCATGCCGGCTGCCCAGCTCTGGCGCAAGATCCTGACCATGCTGTTTGAAACCGGCCACCCCTGGATCACCTTCAAGGATCCTTGCAACATCCGTAGCCCGCAGCAGCACATGGGCGTGGTGCACTCGTCCAATCTGTGTACCGAAATCACCCTCAATACCAACGAGAGCGAAATCGCCGTCTGCAATCTGGGCTCGGTCAACCTCGTCAACCACATGGTGAAGGGTGAAGACGGCCAGTACACGCTGGATAGCAACAAGGTCAAACGTACCGTCAAAACGGCGATGCGCATGCTCGACAACGTGATCGACATCAACTTCTACCCGGTGAAGAAAGCCCGCAACTCCAACCTGCGTCACCGCCCGGTTGGCTTGGGCATCATGGGCTTCCAGGACTGCCTGCACCTGTTGCGCGTACCTTACGCCTCGACCGCTGCTGTCGAGTTTGCCGACAAGTCGATGGAAACTGTGGCCTACCACGCTTATTTCGCTTCGACCGAAATGGCCGAAGAGCGCGGCCGTTACCCCAGCTACGCCGGCAGCCTGTGGTCCAAGGGTATTCTGCCGCAGGACAGCATTGACCTTCTGGCACAAGAGCGTGGCGACTATCTGGATGTGGATCGTTCTGCCTCTCTGGACTGGACCGAACTGCGCGCCCGCATTGCAACCTATGGCATGCGCAACTCGAACTGTCTGGCGATTGCACCGACCGCCACCATCGCCAATATCGTTGGGGTATCTGCCAGTATCGAGCCGAACTACCAGAACATCTTCGTCAAATCGAACCTGTCGGGTGAGTTCACAGTCATCAACGAGCATCTGGTCAACGACCTCAAGGCACGCAGCCTGTGGGACGACGTAATGATCGGCGACATCAAGTATTTCGATGGCTCGCTGGCCCGCATCGACCGCATTCCGCAAGACCTGAAGGAAACCTATGCCACCGCCTTCGAGATTGACCCGATCTGGTTGGTCGAAGCCGCCGCTCGCCGCCAGAAGTGGATTGATCAGGCACAGAGTCTGAACATCTACATGGCCGGCGCCAGCGGCAAGCGCCTGGACGAGCTGTACAAGCTCGCCTGGACCCGTGGCCTGAAGACGACCTACTATCTGCGCACCCTGGCAGCCACCAGCGCCGAAAAATCAACCGGCCGTGGCGGCGAGCTGAACGCAGTACCGGTAGGCGGTGGCATCGTGGCCGCAGGCGCAGCAGAAGAAGCAAAGTTCTGCTCGATCGACAACCCCGAGTGCGAAGCCTGCCAGTAATTTGGCACGGCACGGGTCTGGCCCCTGCTTATACCCAAGCAATAGGCTGGAGCCTCTCTGAAAACTGAAAGCGGGCGTGGTCATGGCCACGCCCCTCCAGCAGGCGCCTATCAAAATACCCATTAGCCCGGCTCTGTTGACTATTGGCCAGCAAAGCCTCAAGGACAAACAATGAACGAGCAAAGCAAGGCAGCTGTACGTCGTCACTCGGATGGTGCATTTCTGAATCGTTACTTTGTAGGCCGTGGCATTGATATTGGCGGAGGCCCGGACCCTTTGGGCCAATATGTAGGCGTTTTCCCGCTGATGCAGGAAGTCATGACCTGGGACAGGGAACAGGGCGATGCCCAGTATCTGGAAGCCCTGCCGGACAACTGTGTTGACTTCATCCACTCCAGCCATTGCCTTGAGCACATGGTTGATGTGCGGGTCGCACTTGATAACTGGATTCGCGTGGTAAAACCCGGCGGCTTCCTGATCATCACCGTGCCGGATGAGGACTACTACGAACTGGGCGACTGGCCCAGCCAGCGTAATAGCGACCACAAGTGGAGCTTTACCATCTACAAGCCACAAAGCACGATGCCCAAGTCCATCAATGTGCTCGACCTGCTGCGCGAAGTCGGCGACCGGGTTGGGGTAGAACGCGTTTGCCTGCAAAACAACTTCTTCCGGAAAGTGCTGGCCCAGGCCAATTTTGACCAAACGCTGACGCCCGTTGCGGAATGCGCGATTGAATTCGTACTGCAAAAGCGGCCCACCTTCAGCGACGAACTGCCCGCACTCAAGGCTTCAGCACCCGAGATACAAATACTAAACCAATAAGCCCGGCAGCCCTCCAAGCAGGAGGTGCTCCCGAGCGGATTGGCAATGACTATTAAGCAAGGAAACCAATATGTTGAACTGGGACGACGAACCCACCCCCCAACCCGCTGCCCGCCCTGCACCCGTAGCAGCCCCCACAGCCGCCGCGCCTCAGCCGCAGTACAGCTTCGAGGCAGCACCGGCCAGCGCTGACTACAACCCCAACAGCATGAGCTCCGCCAACAAGGGCCGGATCTCAGCGGTAGACAAACGCATCATCAACGGCGCTACCGACGTCAATCAACTGGTGCCCTTCAAATACAAATGGGCCTGGGAAAAGTACCTCGCCACCTGCGCCAACCACTGGATGCCGCAGGAAATCAACATGCAGCGCGACATCGAACTGTGGAAGAACCCCAATGGCCTGACCGAAGACGAGCGCCGCATCGTCAAACGTAACCTTGGCTTCTTTGTTACCGCCGACAGTCTGGCTGCCAACAACATCGTGCTTGGCACCTATCGCCACATCACCGCACCGGAATGCCGCCAATTTCTGCTGCGCCAGGCATTTGAAGAAGCCATTCATACCCATGCCTACCAATACATCGTCGAAAGCCTCGGCCTCGACGAAGGCGAAGTGTTCAATGCCTACCACGAAATCAAGTCGATTCGGGACAAAGACGACTTCCTGATACCGTTCATCGACACGCTGACCAACCCCAACTTCAAGACCGGCACCCCCGAGGCCGACCAGGCCCTGCTCAAAAGCCTGATCGTATTCGCCTGCATCATGGAAGGCATCTTCTTCTATGTCGGTTTCGTGCAGATCCTGAGTCTTGGCCGCCAAAACAAAATGACTGGCGCCGCCGAGCAATACCAGTACATCCTGCGTGACGAGTCAATGCACTGCAATTTCGGCATCGACCTCATCAACACCATCAAGCTTGAAAACCCACAGCTGTGGACCGAAGAATTCAAGCAAAGCCTGAACGAGCTGTTCCAGAAAGCGGTGGAGCTTGAATACGCCTACGCCGAAGACACCATGCCACGTGGCGTGCTGGGCCTGAACGCCAGCATGTTCAAAGACTACCTGCGCTTCATCTGCAACCGCCGCATGCAGCAGATTGGCCTGGAGCCGATGTTCCCCGGCGCGACCAACCCGTTCCCGTGGATGAGCGAAATGATCGACCTGAAGAAAGAAAAGAATTTCTTCGAAACCCGAGTCATTGAATACCAATCCGGCGGAGCATTGAGCTGGGATTAAAAAAAGAAAAAGCCACTTTTAAAAGAAGTGGCTTTTTTATTTCCTTCAACCTTTCACGCTTTTCCATCTCACACCAATCTTTTACTTCTTATCAAACCTGAGAATCCCCGCAACCCCCATTGCACGACAAAGCGATAATTATATTTATCAGAAAGGATCGACTTTTAGCAACCTCATACGGCGCAACAAAAAAAGCAATCCGGGATACAAAAGCCGCTATGGCAAATTAGAATTCTCAATGATTCAGGTCATCACCCCAAATCCGGCAATCTCCGATTATTACCTTTAACAACTCAGTGCAGATAATTCATCACCAAGTTTCTATTTCACATTACTTCTCTATTTTAATTGTTTCCGGGCCCACAAAGACAGGCAGTGCGGACCAGCCATTTACATCATCAGAATATATCCTGTCGCAGGATCATGCTTCTTTCGTACCCAGTCTCGCGTAAAATCGTGGGCTCTTAAAATGTCCGACAGGGCGGGATTGACATGAACTTCTTGAAACGTCACATATCACCGATAACCATGATGGATGACTCTGCGGAGGAGCATCAAAAGAACGTGGCTTTCCTATGGGAACAAATGGGTAGGGTTGAGGAATATCCTTACGCCCTGCAAATCACGCATGAATATTCAAAGTCAAATCTGGAAAATCATTTAGTACTCTACCCCGATGACACAAAGGGGGCTTTGGATTACTTACGTCTGATGGCGCAATCGTCCTGGTATATGATGCGGCTACATTTTCAGCCAAAGGAAATTTTTTCTGGGCATTGGCTTGATAAAATCACCACATTCAAAGTCAGGCAAGGCGAGAAAGAAAATCGATTTGATTATCACATCTGGTACTACGGCGTGGTGGCGGCAATTATTCTGCGAGATGAAGAAATGGTCCGACAGATGATTCACGACCATAAAATACTGAATTTACTGGAAAGTGAAGATTCGCCGCGCGACCAAGTGCAATTCACGGCTATGTTTTATGAGCAGGTTTTATATTATCTGGTTATTCAATATGACAAGATCAGCGCAAAACATCGGAAATTTTGCGAGGAGATACAGGATATGAAGCTGGAGCGGCTGAACAATTACGCCGCCATTTTGGCTGAGAAATACAATATCGATCAGCCATGCAAGCCTGCCAGATTCACCAAACTGTTGGGTTCCACCAGATTCCATTCCAAGACGTAGCTGGCCGCTCTATCGGGCCAGAGATCTTTTGCGTAGTCTGATCGCCCAACTTGAGAACCCTTCCTGATCATGAGTTACCGCCTGCACAGCAATGCGCGCACCACCCCGCTTACCCGGGAAGAAATCCGTCATTCCACCCTGCCGCAGGTAGAGCTGATGCGGCGTTACAGCATCAGCAAGGATACGGTGCGCAAGTGGCAGAAACGTGATGACTTTGCTGATCGTTCGCATCGTCCTCATAAGCTGCAGACCACACTCTCGCCCGCCCAGGAAGCCATTGTGCTGGCGTTGCGCACCACCTTGCTGCTGCCGCTGGATGACCTGCTCGCCGTGACCCGGCGTTTCATCCATGCCGAAGCCTCGCGCTCGGGCGTCAACCGGCTGCTGGTGCGGGAGGGTGTCGGCAATCTCAAGCA
>NZ_JARRAF010000159.1 GCF_030129945.1 Parachitinimonas caeni | reverse complement strand
TCCACGTATTTGCTGACGCCGGCCGTAATCCCGGCCATGGCCACGGCTTTCCAGTCGAATTTGTTGGTCATGCCGATGGCGTTGGCGGTGGCCTGGCCAGCAGCAGCGCCGGCGGCGGCGGAGAGGCCCGTGCCAATGGCCCCTGCTGCGGTGGGGCCGATCATCGGGCCGAAGGTCTGGACGGCCCAAGGGGTCAGTCTGCCCTGGCTCAGGATGGTAACGATGATGATCACGGCAATGACCAGGATCGGCCCCGCCCCGCCACACGGTTCGCGGTTGACGCTCGGTGGCAGGCTGGGGCTGACGTTGCCTTCGGCCTCGCCAGGGTTGTACGGCCGCCAGGTGTCGCTGCGGTGGTGCAGGTTGGTGACCTGGTTCGGCACTTCGAGCACCTGGCCGGGGCTGAGAGGCTCGCTGCCGGAGAGACCATTGGCGTCGGCCAGATAGACCCAGGCGTCGGCGTCGCCCCACAGTTGCTGGGCGATGCTGCGCAGGCTGTCGCCGCTCTGCACGATGTAGCGGCCCGGCACGGCTGCCGGGTAGCTCGGGCTGATCGGTTCGTAGTTCTGGTCGAAGTCGGCGCTATCCACCGGTTTCCACTGGGTGTAGCGCTC
>NZ_JARRAF010000158.1 GCF_030129945.1 Parachitinimonas caeni | reverse complement strand
GTGACGACACCTACCTGTTCGGTCGCGGCGAGGGCGTCGACGTCATCGACAACAGCGGCGGCGGCAACGACACCCTGCGCTTTGCGGCAGGCGTTGACTACAACGACGTCGGTTCCAACATCGGCCGTAGCGGCGACGATCTGGTGCTCAAGATTGCCGGCACCAGTGACCAGGTCACGGTCCGCAACTTCTTCAGCAGCAGCGACGCCACCCTCGAAACCATCGAATTCACCGATGGCGGCAGCCTCACCGCCGCGGAGATCTACGGCCTGTTCGGCATGGCCGGCGCCCCGGCGCCAGCCAGCTACGCCCAGACCCTGCGCGGCACCACCGGCGCCGACACCCTCAACGGTGGCGCCGGCAACGATCGCCTGATCGGTGGTAACGGCAACGACAGCCTCAATGGCGGCGCGGCCGACGACCGGCTCGAAGGCGGTAACGGTGCCGATACCCTGCGCGGCGGCGCCGGCAACGACCAGCTGATCGGCGGCCGGGGCGACGACACCTACGTCATTGCGGCAGGCGAAGGTCAGGACGTCATCGACAACAGCGGTGGCGGCAACGACGTCATCCTGTTCGAAGGCATCGCCTCCAGCAAAGTGTCGAGCGGCTTCGGCA
>NZ_JARRAF010000157.1 GCF_030129945.1 Parachitinimonas caeni | reverse complement strand
CGGCCGGCTGTCGGCGGCCTCGCCCCACTGCCCGACCGGGTAGCTGCGCCGGGCATCCAGGGCGTTCAAGGTCAGGTCGCCCTGACTGCCTGCCATCGCCTGGGCGTCCAGACGCCACCAGCCCGCCTGCTCCACGTGGAACTGGGCCGTCGCTTCCGGCGCGGCCGGCAGGGTATGGCGGGTCTCCGGTGCCAGCCGGCCCAGATCGACGGTCAGCGGCTCGGCCTGGAGCGCCAGGGTCAGCGTCGCGGTCGCGGCCGTGTCCAGGTCGCGGCTCGGGCGGTAGACCGCCAGATAGACCGTCTGGGCCCGATCCAGCGCAAAGCTGCCATCCCCCCAGCCCGGTACGCCTACCAGCAGATTGCCACCCTGGTCATAGATCTGATAGGCGTAGCGGTCGGTCGGCAGCCCCTCCAGCCGATAGTGCCGGTCTGCGCGCACGTCGAATCGGGCCAGCGCCAGCCCCTGACCGGCGGCGAAGGCCATCGACTGCGGCAGGTCCGGCTGCAGCGAAGCGGCTTCGGCGCTGCTATGCACGCTAAAACGATACGCCCCGCCGGTGGCAGGCAGGCTCAGCCGGTGCGGCCCGGCCTGGGCCCAGCCCAGCGCACTGCTGCCATACAG
>NZ_JARRAF010000156.1 GCF_030129945.1 Parachitinimonas caeni | reverse complement strand
CGGCCGGCTGTCGGCGGCCTCGCCCCACTGCCCGACCGGGTAGCTGCGCCGGGCATCCAGGGCGTTCAAGGTCAGGTCGCCCTGACTGCCTGCCATCGCCTGGGCGTCCAGACGCCACCAGCCCGCCCGCTCCACGTGGAACTGGGCCGTCGCTTCCGGCGCGGCCGGCAGGGTATGGCGGGTCACCGGTGCCAGCCGGCCCAGATCGACGGTCAGCGGCTCGGCCTGGAGCGCCAGGGTCAGCGTCGCGGTCGCGGCCGTGTCCAGGTCGCGGCTCGGGCGGTAAACCGCCAGATAGACCGTCTGGGCCCGATCCAGCGCAAAGCTGCCATCCCCCCAGCCCGGTACGCCCACCAGCAGATTGCCACCCTGGTCATAGATCTGATAGGCGTAGCGGTCGGTCGGCAGCCCCTCCAGCCGGTAGTGCCGGTCTGCGCGTATGTCGAATCGGGCCAGCGCCAGCCCCTGACCGGCGGCGAAGGCCATCGACTGCGGCTGGTCCGGCTGCAGCGAAGCGGCTTCGGCGCTGCTATGCACGCTAAAACGATACGCCCCGCCGGTGGCAGGCAGGCTCAGCCGGTGCGGCCCGGCCTGGGCCCAGCCCAGCGCACTGCTGCCATACAG
>NZ_JARRAF010000155.1 GCF_030129945.1 Parachitinimonas caeni | reverse complement strand
CGTCTGCCACGCGGCTTGGCCGGTCGGGCGGGCCGCTGCCTTCGTAATCCAGGCGAGTGATGGCGCCAAGGGGATCGGTCTCAGCGATCAGGCGACCGCGTTCGTCGTAGTCATAACGCCATTCCGCCTGATCCGGTCCGCGCACTGCCCGCAGCAAGGGCCGCTCCTTGTCCCATTCCAGGCTCAGCGACTGGCCATCGGGAGTGGTGGCACCGCTGACTTTGCCTTCACCGCCCTGGCGGGTCCAGCGGGCTCGGCCCAGCGGGTCGATCTCGCCAATCCGGCGACCCGCCTGGTCATGGCGATAGGTCCAGCGGCTGCCATCAGGGCGCTGCAACGCGGTCAGTCGCTGCAGGCCAGCCTCGCCCGCAAAGGTGTAGACCTGCTTGCGACCAAGCTGATCGGTCACTTCAGTGCGGTCGGGATAATAGGCATAGTCGTAGCGAGTCCCGTCGGGCTGCCTTTGCTGGCTGACCCGGCTACCCGCCTGATCGCCCTGATAGTCGTATTCGGCCTGGATTTCGCCATACCGGCTATGGCTGGTCAGCAGGTGATGCTGATAGCGGAAGCTGCGCGCGGTTTGCCCATACTGGTCGGTCACACTGACCAGATCGCCCGCTGCATC
>NZ_JARRAF010000154.1 GCF_030129945.1 Parachitinimonas caeni | reverse complement strand
CGGACTTCGCCGGCACCAGACCATTCCCCCGCCGTCAGCTGCAGGCTGTCGCCCTGGCGCAGGCCCAGGCTCCAGGCGCTGAGCGGGCCGGTGCCGGTCAGTGCAATCGCCTGCGCCCCAGGGGGGGGCAGGACAGGCGCGGGGGTCTGCCGGATCGTACCGTGCAGCGCGGCGCCGCTGGCGGGCGCGGATTGGGCCTGCCAGACGAGTTGGTATTGCCCGGCCGGCAGCCAGTAGTGGCGGGGGCTGGCGGCAGCGTCTGCCGCCAGCGTGAACTCGCCCAGCCCCCAGGGGCCAAGCGCCTGGCCGTTCACGGTCTGCAGTCTGGCGGCTATCTGCACGCCCTGCGCCTGCAGGTTGCCCAGGTCCAGCCAGCCGGCCTGCTGCAGTTCGAAGGTGTGTTGCAGGCGGTCGCTGCTGCTGCCGATGGCCTGGGTGAACGGGGTGTCCAACTCCAGCGGGCTATGGGTGTGCACGACCGGCAGGCAGGTCACGGCGATGGGTGCGGCCTGAGGGGACTGCGGGCGATTCACCAGCAGCAGGACCTCGCTGCCGGGGGCGGTGAAGTCCTGCCGGTTCCAGCTGGCCGCCGCCTGGTCATCCAGCAGGAGACGGCCCTCCGGGGTGTACA
>NZ_JARRAF010000153.1 GCF_030129945.1 Parachitinimonas caeni | reverse complement strand
GGCCGCCGCTACCAGTACAACCGGGCAGGAGAACTCCTCACCCTGCACGACTCCCTGGCCGGCCCGACCCGCTACCACTACGACCCGGCTGGCCGCCTGCTGCAAGCCAACGACGAACGCTTCAACTTCGACCCGGCCGGCAACCCCTTCCGCAGCGAAGACTACTGGCGACCCGAACAACACGGCCTCCGGCTGGCCGACAACCGCGTGCTGTCCCACCAAGGCAAACGCTACCACTACGACCCCTTCGGCAACCTGATCGAAAAACAGCAACCCGGCCAGATCCAGCGCTACCGCTACGATGCCGAACATCGGCTGGTCGAAGTCGAAATCGAAACCGCCCAAGGCAAACGCCGCCTGCATTACCGCTACGACGCCTTCGGCCGAAGAGTTGAAAAACGCGAAGGCAGCCGGCGCACCACCTTCAGCTGGGATGGCGACCGACTGGCCGAAGAAACCAAGGCCGGCCAGACCACCAGCTGGCTCTACGAGCCCGACAGCTTCATCGCCCTGGCCCAACTGAGCGGCCCCACACCCAAGCCGCAACCGGCCCCGAAACTGGACACCATCCAGCTCGACCCCACCCAACGCAAAATCCTGCAAGCCCTGCCGCTAGAGCAACGTGCCCAGGCCCG
>NZ_JARRAF010000152.1 GCF_030129945.1 Parachitinimonas caeni | reverse complement strand
CTATCGCTAAACTTCCCGGTTGCCCGTTTCGTTTCGCTGCGTCAGCAGCAGAGGAAGCGAACTATACGCCCCACCCCTGAACTCGTCAACACCTCACACCAAAATATCTTTCAACAATTCATCAAATACCTGATTTATAACGAAATTTATCAGAAAGATTTTTGTGATTTCGTGAAAAACTCAGTAGCATGCGTATGTAGGCGCCTTGATTAAAAGGAATACGCAGATCCCTTAACGAGCCTTGCATAGTGTCAGGCAAGCTAATAGTCACTATTTATAATTAGGACAGCTGATGTTTTACGACTTTAGCCGCGAAGGCAGCGCAATGCGAGACTAAAGCCGCTCCTGCAAATTCAAACCTCCTCAGCCCGGGCTAATTGTGGAAACGAAGTACCTGCTTGTATTGCTTATGCATGCAGCGGTTCCGTGGTTTGATAACGTATGTCCTCTTATAACAAATACGCCCGCAGGTAGTTATTCCTAGCAAGAGTTCACACTTTAACTGCTCTGAGTTAACTAGATAGTGTCGTCACGAGATTTCCAGCCAAAGAGCAAGGCACCGTATTTGAACGGCCGCGACAAACGACTTCAGTCGTTTTGCGTAGCGGGTTGCAATCCCGCGCCATCGCTTGATCTTGAGAAA
>NZ_JARRAF010000151.1 GCF_030129945.1 Parachitinimonas caeni | reverse complement strand
CCTGCCACTGTTTCATAGCCTCAATCGGAGACAAGAAGTTGAGGGCTTTTTGTGGGATGTGATGATTGTAGGCAATGAGGTAGTCGCGCAGGGTCGTTTCGAGTTCTGCCGCACTGGCAAAGCGGGTCTGTTTGACCAACTCACTGATCCGACCATTGAAGCGCTCGACCATGCCATTCATCTGCGGCGTTCTGGGCGGAATCAGACGATGTTCGATGCCCAGTGCCGTGCAGTGGCGATCAAACGCATGCTGCCCACTCGGGATCTTGGCCTTGCTGGTGAAGCGGTCGGTGAACTGGCTGCCGTTGTCGGTCAGCAGTTTCTCGATCTTGATGGGGGAAGCTTTGTGCAGGCGGGAGAGGAAATCCACGCTGCTGGCTTCGGACTGATCGGCATAGATGCGCAGAAACACCCAGCGGGTCGCCCGATCAATCGCGACGAACAGATAGCGGCGGGCCGTTTCATCCGGCATCTGTGGCAAATACTTGATATCGACATGGAAATAGCCTGGAGCGTAGTCCTTGAAGCCCTTACGGGGGCCCTCGGGCGACTCTGGGTGCAGACTGGCCTGCAGTTGCTTGAGATTGCCGACACCCTCCCGCACCAGCAGCCGGTTGACGCCCGAGCGCGAGGCTTCGGCATGGATGAAACGCCGGGTCACGGCGAGCAGGTCATCCAGCGGCAGCAGCAAGGTGGTGCGCA
>NZ_JARRAF010000150.1 GCF_030129945.1 Parachitinimonas caeni | reverse complement strand
ACCGGGAAACGGGGGGGCACCCTGCGCATCGGTAGTGGCAAAGGTGCACTGATGCTGCGTGCTCGCGGGCAGCATCGCTTTGGCGAAGGCGTTAAGACGAATGACTTAACGATCACCCGAAAAAATGGCAAATGGTTCGCGTCGATTACGCTGCGCGTGCCGGAAGAAGCATGCGCCCGCCCGCGCAAAGACACCCAGCAACGCGGCGTGGACTTTGGTGTCAACGACTGGGCAACCTTCGATGACGGGCAGACCATTACCAATCCGCGCTGGGTAAAGCGGGAGCTGCCAAAGCTGGCACATCTGCAAAGGCAGAGAGCCAAGAAGCGCAAAGGCTCGGCGCGCTATACCCGACTGAGCCAGCAACTAGCCCGGCTGCATGAGCGCATCGGCAATGCCCGCCGCGACTTCCTGCACAAGACCACCTCATCTCTGGTCGGCCAGTGTTCGCTAATTGCGACGGAAGAGTTGCAGCCCAAGAACATGAGCAGATCGGCCCGAGGCACGCAAGAAGCACCTGGCCGAAGGGTTAAACAGAAAGCCGGCCTCAACCGGGAAATTCTCTCGGTGGGGCTAGGCATGGCGCATCAGATGCTTGGTTACAAAGCGGAAGAAGCTGGTACTCGGGTGCATCTGGCCAACACGCGCCAACTCAAGCCATCGCAACGCTGCGCGAAGTGCTGGGCGATTGTGCCCAAGAAGCTGA
>NZ_JARRAF010000014.1 GCF_030129945.1 Parachitinimonas caeni | reverse complement strand
TTCAAAGCCTGCTGGCGACCGCTAAACTCAACGGCCTCGAACCCCTGGCCTGGCTGACCGCCACCCTTGAACGTCTCCCCACCTGGCCTAATGGCCGCATTGATGAACTACTCCCCCTGAATTCAACAACCGCTAGCTGATTCACGCTTCGGACGCAACGTGGGGCGATCGGACGGATACGGCAGTTCGTTCAAGGCAGCAGCCAGGGCTCGCAGTCTACGGCGTTGGCCCAGCACTGCGCCCCGCCTGCACCGCCGTCACCGATGCCGTTCATCATTGCGTTTGGGTTGGGTGGAGCGACGGTCTATCACGCTGCTACGGCGTGCGACCTTTTCGAGCGGGGTTGCCGGGTCGGCATGTCCTTCTTGGCGCTGCTCATCTACAACTGGAAGCAAGCGGCAGTCGGGATTGGAGTCATCGCGCTGGGCTGGCTGCTGATGAATGGCTGGCATGCCCAGGCGAAGGCATACAGTGCCGCGAAGCGCCAGTGGCAGAACACTTGGTTTTGCCATACGTGCGGGCAAGCACATCAGCGGGGCTGACCGCTGCAGCGATTACCGTAACTATCGTAATTACCGTAATCGCCTGGTTGCGTCCCACGGATGTCGCAGAGGCTGGATGTACGCTGAAACGCTCACAAGCGTACTGCGCGTGCAGCGTTGTGTGCTGTCACGCCACGAATCCCATCGCCTTTCGGGGCGAGATGGCGAGGGCTGGCAGGTCGCACACCTGAATGTGATCCCGCTCTTCTCTAGCAGCACGCCCCAGCGCGCTTCAACGCCAGCCCCAAGGTCCTGGGTGGCAAGTTCTTCAGCTTGTCCACCACCTGGTCGTCCAGCGTCGGTGCAAAACCTGACCCCCACGGGCTCTCGGCCCGCATGCGGCCATAAATCTGTCGAGCGATGTGAGCCACCTGCGCTGGCGTAGGGGCCTGCACGTGCAGCACCGTCATGCGTGACAGCAGCGGTGCTGGGATGCTCTCGATGCTGTTGGCTGTGGCGATCCAGTTCACGTGGCTGGCGTCGATAGCGAAGTCGCGGATCGAGAGGTCGATGAAGTCGCACGCGCTGCGAGGTTCCAGCAGGGTATAGAGCGCGGCGAGCGGGTCGTACTGACGTTGCTGGTCGGTCTTGTCGAGCTCGTCCAGCACGATCACCGGATTGGCCAGCGGCTGGTAGGCCAGTAGCTCAAACACCACGCCAGGCTCCGAGTTCGACCAGAACGATTCCGACCCGGCCAGCGGCGAGCTGGACTGGGTGCTGGCCATGTCGATCACACGGAAGTGAAGGCTCAGCCGCGCAGCCAACCAGCGGGCGGCCTCTGTCTTGCCAATCCCAGCAGGGCCGACCAGCAGGATAGGCGACCATGCGACACGGCCGTCGCCCATCGCATGCAGGGCGAAGTGGTCGTGCAGTACCTCGGCCAGTTCCGCGAAGTTGGGAAAGTCGCGCTGGAAGTCTTCGATCAGTTCTGTCCAGTCATCGGGCAGCTCACCCAGCTTGCGGCGTTCGTGGCCAGCAGCCCGGATGCGTTCGGCGATGTACTGCGCCCGCTTGCCCTTCTCGTCGGGCTTGGCGCGATGGCGCTCGACAAAGCTGCGCAGGCCTGCGGCGTCCAGAAATGCGATTTGGGGAGTTGCCCGGGGTGCCTGCGGGGCGGGCTGATCCGGCGCCGCAGCTGGTGGCTGCATGTCAGGCAACGACTGCACCAGCGCGTGCACGGCATCGTCGATGGACGGATCGAGCGGCTCGCCACGCACCGACTTCTCGGGCTTGGTGGCGGCCGGCAGTAGCCCTGCCGCTACAGCCAGTTTGTGATTGCGCTTGAGGTCTTCGGCGAAGAGCCCGATGGTGGCCTCGTGCTGCTTGCAGCGGACTCCCTGGCCTGCGTTCGCATCGCCGCCAATCACGGGCGCGGAGCAAACTGGGCAATGTTGTTGGGCGGCATGTCGGGCGGCTTCGATCAGATCCAACAAAGCCCTGTCTCTGTTGATGCTGGCGCCCACCAGTTCCACCCGCAGGCTGAGCTTGTCGCGCTGGTTGGTGGCGCAAAACAGCGGCAGGTGGCGGTAGTCGGCCGGCTTCATCAGCAGCTCGCACTGGCCCACGAAATGGGCCAGCACCGCCAAGTGGCCAGGGGCGGGCTCCACCACCTGCCTGGCCAGCCATGGGTGCTCGGTTTTCAAGGCCGCCAGGCGAGCTTGGTAGGCGGCGCGGCTCATGGGGCGACGGCTGTTAGGACGAGTCATGGCGGCCACTTTCGATTCACTATAAATTACTATAACAATGTAAGGCGCGATGATCCAGTGTTCGCTTGCTGCATTGGTCTTAGTTATAGTGATTTACTGTGATTCTTTTGGAGGCCGACATGTCTGCCTTAAGCAGCGAGCAACTCCCCATACTGGCCGGTGCGCTCTTGCGTCTGCGAGGCCTCACGTTGGCAGCGGTGTTTGACGCCACCGGAATTCGCGCGGCCAACCTGTCTGCATGGCTTAAAGGTAGACCGCAGGTCATCTCTGCGGCGCGCGTGACGGCGTTGCTTTACCACCTGGGTGTCCAAGGTGGGCAGCTTCGGTCGGACATGGTGCACACCTGGAGCGACCAAGGTGAATGGGCGCACCTGCGCACCGTTTTCAGCCTGCTTCAGGAGCCAGTGGCGCCCCGATGCTTGTTTCTCGATGAGCATCCCGGCTTGACCCACACAAGATTCCTGCAGTGGGGCGAGGCATGGTTTCGGCTGTCTCTGACGCCGGGTCCTACTGCGCAGGACGATCTGGCCGCGATTGTCAGGCCGGACCGCATGATCGTATTGCCTGTGGCGCTGGAGGGCATTCCAGCCCATGAACGGGAGAAGGTCGGTTCAACGCTGTTGAGCTTGGCTGAGCAAGGTGGACGTGAGATACCTTGCGGCCAGCTGGCTCATGGATTCATGCAGCGCGTGAAGGCGTCAACCACTGATCTCTTCGTGCCGACGAGCCTGGATGCAATTGGCTGGGCGATGCTGGAGACCACCCTGCGCAAAGCCATGCTAGAGGGGATGAGTCCGGCGGAGTTGGCGTTGAAGATTGAGATGAAGGTTTTGGGCTGAGACAATTCCTCACTTCGCAGTAGTCGGCATAAGTTAAACCAGATGGCCTCCGAAAAACTGGAGCGACATATTGCAATCGAAAGCAAATTTAGTCAATTTTATATAGATATCAACCGTATCAGGGAGTTTTAATGTCACTCAGAAGAGATTTCAAGAACCTAGGTGACGAAGGAGCGGCACTTGGCGCTCTCAAAGCCATTCTGGATAACTTTGGCGAGGGCTACCTCGCATCGAAAGATCAAAAGAAGCCACTGTCAATGCTTTGGAGTCGAACGGATAGACTCGCCACTGTGGAGCTGTTTATATTTGGAAGTTGCCTGCAAAAGGTGCTTGCTTCGAACCGAGAATGGGCCAAGAAAGTTATTCGTGAAATAAAAAAGAGTGATGTAAAAGCGCGAGGGTTGTGCACGGAAATAATCTACATAGGCTACTTTGGTTCTGAAAAATGGAAGATTGATCCAGCGGTGAAAAATAATCCCGGCTATGACTTCTCCCTAAGCGGCTCTGAGGGCAAGCGTCAATACATTTCGGTGAAGAATATTGACATCTCAGACGCCTATAAGGCGTTCGAAACTCGATCTCGCAGGCTCCGAAGTAAATGGCGGGAGAAGCTGCGCCTGACAGGCCTGAATTTCGGGTTGAGAGTGCAGGCTCAAATGCCGCTTGAACAGGAGCATTTTGATTTGATAATTGCAGCCTTTCAGAAATTGGAAATACAATCGTTACCGATTTTTGAGCCAGTTCCTGGCGTAATGGTGGCTGTGCACGAATTGCAAACAAATGCCAGAATTTCTGTTGGACATGTTTCGGACTCTGTTTTGATCCACTGTCCATCTCCCGCAACGGAAATGGAGCGCTATGCTTCGAAGATCAGATCGGCGGCCAGTAATATCTATAAACACACGTCCGGCGATAAGAATGCTATTCGTGTGGTATTTATCCGAATGCATGTCAATGCTGACTCTGAAGTGGTAAAGAAACAGGCTGATTTAATCGTAAATGAGCCAGATAGCAAAGCTGACTGCATCATCATCTATCAGCCAAGTTATGTGCGAGATGCGAGTAACAATTCTCTGATCAATCACTGTCTAATGCTCAGTGCGAATGTAATGTTCGCTGAAAAATCACATCACTTTGGTGTTGGTAAGGTCGTCATGCCCGTGGGGACAATCTCTTTTGAACCAGCCAAAGTTCAAATGAGGAATCTTCAAACGGGTGATACAAAACTTTTGGCCTCAAGTGACTACATCTTCCAGCAGGCCGACGTGTTTCAGGCTTCGACTGGGCAGGGGGAGTACATGGATATGGGATCGCCGGGTCCTGGATTTCGACTGCACACCGTGTTCTCAGATGCTGGGCAAAGTGTTCTATTTAGTTCGAAGATCAATGCGGAAAAGGACGATCTTTTGCTGATCTGAATGCGCACGATGAAAGGCGAAACGCACCAAGGCCCCTTTGGAATGACCGATCTACCCTGCCAGAAAGATAAGCTGAAGAAGCAGTAAAGTTCTCCAGTCGATTATTGTCGCGCCCATCGCCTCACATGGCACAACTTGCAGCCCTTCGCTCCTTGCTAAAGGTGCTTAAGTCGGGGGCAGCGCAAGCAGATAGGGGCCATGGTCTCTTCGACCGTGGTCGGTGCGTTCAGCTTTGAAAAACACCTTTTGGTGTTAGTACTATTCTCGTCAATCCGATACCTGCCTACATCAAAATCCTTACATCAACACTCTGTTGATGAGGGCCCATACTACGCAGGCAACCATACCGCTTCCTGCTCCAGTGCCATTCCCAGGTGCTGCATCTGCTCGGTCAGCTCGCGCACAGACGCCGGTAGTTGCGCCACGGCGGTGGTGAAGTGGCGCAAGGTGCCCCGCCATAGCTGGACGCTGCCATACCGCGCCAGCTTGCTTTCCCACTGCGGCATCAGCCAGAAATCGCAAGCATCGCCCAGCGCTTCACGAAGTCGCGTGAAATTGCTCAGGCCCACGCCGTCATAGTCCGCAAACAGAATCACCTGGCTGGCACGGGGCCGATGACCCAGCCATGACAGTAGCCTGCCGTCGAGCTGCCCGCCGTAGTACAGCAGCGAGGCCTGCGTGCCTTCGGGCAGCCAGTCCGTACGATCAAACAAGGCTTGGTTCTCGACGAGCCAGAGTGCTCGCTCGGAGTGCCAGGCGTCATCTGACTGAATGGAAAGTGAGGCCGCACCGAACTCGCGTGTGGCAGCACTCAGTGCCAACTCCGCTCCCCTTTCGACCTCACGCCAGCTGACTGTGTCGCCGACCGCCTTGAGCAGCGGGTAATAGCTGCCGTGTTGATGGCGCCGGGCCTTGCTGTCGCGGGCATGGGCCACGTGCTGTGCGCGCAGAGGGAGCTGTTCGGCGATTGACGGCTCCATCTGAGGGGAGAGCTGGGTCACGTGAGCGTCGAACACAGCCTGATTGCAAACGCTGTATACGTCTCCTCGGCCTTGGCGCAGACAGTTCACGGCACCAGTTTGCCGAGCAAATTGATCCAGGGCCCCGCGTTGTGCAGCGGTGAACTGGCTGGCGGGTAAGGGGCTCTTGCCTTGCAGCTTGAGCAACGCAGCGCGTAGGGCCTGCTCCGTCATCAGGCCTCCACGGGTTCGATGATCTGCCAGCTGAAGCGGCTGATCTGGTTACTGCCCTGCCGATGATGAATGGGCACGCAGTAGCGCACGGTGGTCAGCGGCGCCGGGGAGGCGAAGATCAGCGAGAAGCCGAACTCGGCAGCGGTCTCGATCAGACTGCGCTGGTTGCGCGCATCCAGCGCCAGGGCTTCGTCCAGATAGCAAATGCCTTGGATCGGGCGCCGTTGATCCTGCATCAGATGCAGCATGGCCAGGCCGGTCACCAGCTTGGCCATCAGCACCGTCCCGTTCGAGGCGGCGCTGTCGAGGTCGTCGAAGGCTTCCGGCTCGCGACCAGCCTTGCCCACCCAGAAGCGCAGCCGGAACAGGTCGGCCACGCGCAAGCCGTGGCGGGCATTGCCTTCCTCGATGAGTAGGGTTTTGGCGCGGTTGAGCTGGTCATCATCCAGCACGCTCTGCTGGTTGAAGAGTTCGAAGGTCTCGCCATTGCCGACTGTGGCAGCCGTGCTGATGAGCAGCTCGATGGCCTCGACGAGCGCGGTTTCGTCTTCGGGTTCGATCTTGAAGACCGCCAAATCGGAGAGCTGGCGCCCGCTGATCTTGCGATTGAACTCGCGCATCCGGCGCTTGAACGCGGCCAAGCCATCGCGCAGTTCGCGCAGGCAAGCCGCGACGTTCACCACCGCCGAACGAACCTTCTTTTCCAGGGCCTCGGCTTCCTGCGGCAGGTGATGGGCGAACTCCACCAGGCGCGCGATTTCTGCCTCGGGCTCACCGACGAACTGGTACTTGGTGAGCCCGCCCGTGTGGATTTCGCCCAGCAGTCGGCGGATCTGGTCGTCCAGTTCCAGCAACTGGCGGCAGTCAGCCTGATAGGTCTGCAGTCGCTCGGCCAGCTGGTCCAGCGCGAACTCCGGCTGTGCCAACCAGGGGTGGTGGAGTGAGTCGGACAGCCACGTGAACGGGCCTTCCTGATCGACGCGTTGGTTGCGGCGTTGCTCGATCTGCCGGTGCTGTTGCCCGAGTGAATCCAGATCCTTCTGCCGCTGTTGACGCTGCTGATCCAGCGCCCGGTACCGGGCAGCCGATTGCGCCAAACTGGTGGCCAGCTCGGCGAGCTTCTGGTCGAGTGTCACCAGCCGTGCTTGCCGCTCAGCGTCGCTGTCTTGCAGGGCCTGCATCTGGCTGTAGTCCCGCAATTCGGCGTCCAGCTGCACCAGCTGCTGTTCCAATCCATCACGTTCGCGTTGGACGAGTTCCAGCGCTTGTGCCGTCGCCAGCTGTTCCTTCAGCTGCACCTGCTGTTGCTGCAAATCCCGCAGCAGCTCGCCCAGCTCGGCCAGGCTGCGCTGTTGGTGCTGCTCAGGCAGGGCGGCGACGCGCAGCTGCAGTCCCGGAAGGCCAGCATGCTCACCATTGGCATCCCCCAAAGCCTTGGAGAGCGCCTGGCCATCGAGCTGGAAGTCTTCGGCGCCCAAGGTCAGCACGGGTCTGGCCAGCACCTTGTTCAGCGCCGCCAATTGATCGGGCGGCAACGCGCCTGCCAGCTGCTGGTAGAGGTTGTGGCCTTGGGTGCGCATCTCCTGTGTCAGCTGGGCCAGCTCTCTGTCCACGCGGGCGAGCTCGCGTTCGATGAATGCCGGAGGCCGGCTTTGCGCCTGTCCCAAGCGGACCACCAGAGCATCTCGTTGGGCCTGCACGTCGCGGCGGCACTTCTCCAGAACCGCCCGGCTTTCGACCAGAGCGAATCGCTGTTGCATTGCCTGCAGCTGTTGGCGCTCCTGGCGCAGTTGCTTCTGCTCCAGCTCCCACTGGCTCTGCTCCCGCACAGCCTGGCGATCCTGCTCTCGCAAGCGGTCCAGCTCGCCATCGCACTGCTGCAGCTCGTGCTGAAGGGCTTGCTGGCGTGATTCGAAGTGCTGCTGCCACTGGCCCAGGGCCTCGTCGATCATGGGCCGCCAGCACAGCAGCTTGCCGCGCAGGGTCAGTCGAGCATCTTGCTTGTGCTCCAGTTCAGCGAGGCTGCCCTTCAGGCGTTCGGCGGCCAGGTACTGACTGCGCTCAGCGTTGAGGTCGGCAAAGGCCTTGTCCCACTCCGCCTTGAAGTCGATGCTGGCATCCGGCAGATCACGCCGGAAGATTTGCAGCAGGTAGTCTTTCACCTCGCTGGAGCGCAGCTTGTCCAGCCGCAGCGTCCGGGTGAGCACACGCTGGAAGACGCTGGCGTCACTGGCGTGCTCCAGACGGAACACGCAGAAGTCTTGTGATCCGCTGAGCTTGCGATTCCGGCCGCCGTACACCATGTCGGCGAACTCGCTGCCGCTGTAGCTGAACACGCGGCGCCCATGGGTGGCCAGATGGCTGGCCAGCTTGGGCTGTGCCACAAGCGAGCCATCGGGCAGGCAGAACTCTTCCACCTTGAGCGGACCGGCGTAGGCAAAGTACTCGTACTCGAAGCTGACGCCTTTGCCGACGCAACCCAGCACCACGGTGCCGGATTCCGGCAACGACACCTCCAGCAGCACATAGGCGCTGTTGTTGGGGAAGTAAAACCGCCTGCTCTTCTCCACGTCGTGCGCGCCAAAGTCCATGCGGCGCCGGTCAATGATCAGCAGGAACTGCAGGGCATTGATCAGGCTGGTCTTGCCCGTGTTGTTGGGCGCCACCAGGGAGACTGCGCCATCCAGCGGAAGCTCGGCGCGCGAGTAGCCTGCGCTGCCAAGCAAAACCAGGCGTTGAAAGCCGTGCTGCATCAGTCGCTCTCCTCGTCGTTCAGCACGTCGTCGCCGCTCTCCTCAGGGGCAGCGTCCGCCTCGTTGTCGTCATCTCGGGAGGCTGCGGCCAGGCCCTCAAAGTGGTCCAGGTAGCGGCAGACGGCGGGCAACAGCCGCCAGCCTGCCGGCTCCGCCACTGCGAATCCCAGCGTGCAGGCGCGGCCCAGCAGATCGATCAGCCCATCGGGAGACAGCCCTTCGGCGTCCAGTAGGTCTTTCTGCTGTTCGTGCACCTCGGCCAGCCATTCCCGATCAATGAGCCAGTCAGTGAAGCGCTGTAGCGCTTTGCCTGCATTGGCTTTGGCGTCGAAGATGACCATGAACAGCAGGGCCAGTTGGCGGCTGACCTTGCCGATGTTGCTGCTGGCATCGGTGCTGTGGAACCAAGCAAAGCCTCGCGCATCCACGCGCAGTTCAAAGCCCAGCGCAGTGAAAAGACCGGCGTAGGCTGGTTCGTGCTGCTCAAGTTCGGCCCACAGTGCAGGCTCGGCCATGCGGTTCAGATGCTTGCCGGACAGGAACAAGCGGAAGAGCTCAGCCAGTGCTGGCATCTGTGCCAGTAGTGGCGTCAGTGGGTGCGGGGTCGTCATTCCGGAAGGCTCACTCGGTGAGGATGGTGCAGCACGCGGATGGCCTGCAAAGTGGTGGTCTCAGGGTGCTCACGGGCTTCAATCTGCCAACTGCTTTCGTTCTGCAACTCATGGAACAAGCGCAGCAGCGTTGAGTCCTGCAGGTGGCCGTGATGGGCATGCAGCCAGTCCAGCAGGCTGTCCACCGGAAGGCTGCTTCTCAGTTGCCGCCGGATGGCCGCCTCGTCCACGTGCTCCAGCAGCGGTGGGGCATTGCCGGGCTCATCTTGCGGGAAGGCCACCGATTGCGGCTGGTAGTGCTGCGCTGCGGCCATCACGGCTCGCACCTCATCGCCCAGCTGCAAGCGGAAGCCCCGCTCGTTGCGCCAAACGGGCATCGCGGTGTCGGCGGTATGCCGTGACAAGGCTCGGCGCAGGCCCCGCTTGCGCACCTGACCCAGCAGCAGGCTGACGGCACTGGTCAGCGCATTGTGTTGACGCATCTCCTCGCGCAACGGCAGCACCGTGTCGGCGCACTGTTGAGCGATCAGACGGCCAAATCGCCGCAGCTCCTTGGCCTGGTGCGCCACCTGCCTGAGCTGCAGGCGATGTGAGTACAGCCCGCCTTGAACCGACAGCTGCTCAAAGGCCAGGTCCAGCGAGCGCTCGGCGTCTTCCAGGTAACGGTAAAACGTGCCGTGCGGGCCGGTGTCCATCATCTGGTTCATCGGCTCCACGTAGTGGTCATAGGCCTCCAGCACACGCCGGTAGCGCTGGGCGATGGGCATGCTGGCGTCGGCGCTCTTGGCGTCTTCGGCGAGTTCCAGCAGCGCGTGGCGGTCTTGATCCAGTTGCAGGCTGATCTGGCGAAAGAGTTCAGCGAGCTTGTTGGCTGCCCCCCGTGCCCGATCCATGTCGGCAGCTTGCATGCCCTCGTTGAGTGCCTCCGTGGCCTCGCGGATGGCGGCAACGCGTGCTTGCAGCACGGCAGCCAGACCGAGCTCGTGCTCGCGAGTCAGCCCGCGCACGAAGTCCAGCACGTAGGCATTGAGCTGCAGGTCGCTGCTTCGTGCGCAGGGTTGGAGGATGTCTGCATTCACCATGGCGCGCAGGGCTGCCCCCTGGGCCTCGGCATCCATCTGCGGAGCCACCTTGGCGATGCAGCCCAGCACTTGTTCGGTGGTGAGCACCGCAAACTCGCGGGACAGCCTCACCAAGACCTCAACGGTGTCCCAGTACGTGTACAGCGCGTAGACCAGGGAACGCGGGTTGGCCATGTCAGCTCAACCTCCCGCCATGGCGAGCATCGTGCTCGGTGCGCGATTCCAGACCATTTGGTGTCGCCCACAGCCGCGCATGGCGGCACACCGGCCCGTGGCCGCAGCAAGGATTCAACCTTTTGCCTGATCTGGACGCATCTTTCTCCTGCACTGTCCCCAGCTGCCGCTGCCCACCAAACCTGTCGGCTTGGCGCCCAGCGGCCACATTCTTTGAGCTCGAAGAAGCGAACTCAAAGAATGTGCCGAATACCGTGGGGACAGCCTCTTTGCGAACGTGCGTCCAGTCTGAGTGTGCGACAGACGGTGCCAACCTTTGGGCGAAGACCGGTGCCTGCTTTGTGCGAAGCAGGTGGGGGCAATGTGCGAACTCAGTGTCAAGAGGTCTCCGCCCAATGTGGCAGCAGTGTGCTGACACCCCGCCGCGCAGTGTGGCGTCATGTCGCCCAGCAGTGTGGCGACCCAAGGAGGGGAGCGGCCAGGAGCGCGTCAACATGGCACCTCGACGCACTTCAGCAACTGCGCACGAATCTCTGCAGGTTTCGCTGCCAAGTCCACGGTCGCAAAGCGGAGCGGATGACCCTGGATGACGACTGTCTCATCGACCATCGTTCCAACGGCGGGGTGCAACAACAGGCCGCTTGCCGAGTCTGCCAGTGCATCGCCACAGCCGACCTGTGACCGCAGATAGGCATACATCTGGTAGATGTAGCCGCTGCGCAGGCTTTGCTCCCGATACCACCCTGCCGTGACGATGGAGGTGAACTTGGTGTCGATGACGATACGACGTCCCGAGCCGCCATGGTCGAGCACCACGTCGGTCCGCATGGCGGGCAAGATGTCATCAATACCGTCCGTCTTGGACGAGATTTGCCATTGCAGCGTGGCGCCACAACGAACATGCCACCCGAGTGGACTGAGCACCACGGCATACAAGCCGCCAACGGCGCGCTCAAACAGACGACGAACCCAAGCCTCCTCCCGGCCAGGCATCGCCAGCACGTTGCCGCCTGCGGATTCCGTGGGTAGCGCCAGGTCATAGGCAAGCTTGGCTGCTGCCACCATGAACTGGTCGTCCGAATCATGGCCTCCGAATCGATCAACACTCATTTGGGCGCGGGTCGGCGGCTGGCCTGCGACGCCTCGGGACCACATCGCTGCAGCAAGCGATCGACACCGATGGGCGACAGCCGGCTTCTTGACCAGGCGAGCAACGGACTCCAATGCAGCGCGGACAAAACGATTCCGTGGCGTGTCGATGGTGAGCTCCGCAAAGCGGCAGGCCACCAAGCCGCGATCCAGCAACTGACGCCGCTCAGTGGTCAGCACATCGATGCGCCCGCGAACGCGGCTGAGCCACTCTTCCCGAGATCGGTAGCCCAGGCTCAGCTGACGATGCAGCCGAGTCTCAACGGCATGGGCCAAAATTTCGGCCACCAGATCGGGCAACTCATCTGGGCTTTCTTCGACTGCCACATGGGCGGTGCCGCCAGTCCGAAACAGGTCCGACGCATACAGCATCAACAGCCACAGGTTCCGGACAGGAATGCGCCCCACGAATCCGGGCGTGAACCCTGTTTCGGCGGAAATCGGTGGCGCGATCAGACCCATCACCAGCCCTGCAGCAACCGTTCGGTGGCCTGACGTGCCTCCTCTGGGGAGTCAAACCAATACTCGTCCAGCAGGGGGCCGATTTCTGTGTCCACGACTTGCTGGAACCATCGCCGGGTGCTGCCCGCATCCAGCCGATGCACGGGCGTGACATAGCTGTGACCGATTCGAAACTGCTTGCCCAAGCGTGCATCCGCTGCAATCTGCTCGTTCAGCTCGGCCATGCGTCGCTCAATGTCTGACGCCAGTGCTTCATCCACGCCGCACGCTGAAACCACCCAGCTTCGCCATGCTGGGCCGAGACGGGGCTCAAGACCAACAAACGCAAAGCGGCGCCGCAACGCCAGATCAACCAGCGCCAACGACCGATCCGCGATGTTCATGGTGCCGATGAGATGAAGGTTCTCGGGGATGTGGACCGGCCGGCGTACGCCGTCAGCATCCGGGTAGCACAGCTCCAACGCCTCGCTGGGGGTGCGCTTGCCTGCCTCCAGCAGCGTCAGCAACTCACCGAACACCTGGGCCGGATTGCCTCGGTTGATCTCCTCGATGACGACGACGAACTTGGCTGCGGGCTCCTTTTTCGCAGCCTTGATGGCTTCCATGAAGACACCATCGGCGAGCGTCAGCTTGCCTTCACCAGTAGGCCGCCAGCCGCGCACGAAGTCCTCGTACGAAAGATTCGGGTGGAACTGGACGGCTCTGACCTTGCTTTCGTCCATTTGCCCCATCAAGGCAAAGGCCAATCGCTTGGCCAGCCATGTCTTGCCGGTGCCGGGTGGCCCCTGCAGGATCAGATTCTTTTTCGTGCGCAGCCGGTCCAGTAGCTGCTCAAGCTCTGGCTCCGACATGAAGCAGCCGTCACGCGTGATGTCGGCGAGCGAGTAGGGAACGATGGGGGCCTGAGACTGGACGACTTCGGCTGCACGTTCTTCGCCTGCGTCTTCGCGTGGCATGTCTGGCGTGACTTCGTCCTCCTGAGGCGCAGGCGTCGCATCCTTGAACTGCCACGATGCCAGCGACAACTCCGGGAAGCTGTGCACCGGGTAGTCTTCCTCCGCGAACCGCGTACGCAAGTCGTCGGCAAGTTGCAAAAACGTGGCCGCATCACATGGCGCTTGCGGCGCTGGGGTGGTGATCGGAACGCCCAGGCGCTTCTGGATGTAATGCCGCGACTGGCTGTCCAGCGTCGGAAACTCCCAGGGGGCAGTCCAATACAAGCCAGTGGACAGATTCCACGCCACACCCCAGACCTGGGTCGCGGCGTCATAGGCCTCGATGAACTCGTCGCGGGTGCCCGGTCCGTCGTCTTCAACCAGTGCCTGCGCTGCGGCAAAGACGCGCCAAAGGGCATCAATGTCTCCGGCCCCTCGCTTGTCCGCGTAACGGAAGAACCAGGAGCGCTGGTTGTTGAGTACGGGGATGCCTTCGAACGTCGCTGGCACAGGCACGGTGACGCCAAGCAGCTTCGCCAGCTCTGCAGCAATCAGCTTGCGGTTGGCGTCCGTCAAGCCTCGGTTGAAAGTGCCCATTACTGTGAACGGGCAGATGTCCTGCAGTGGGCCGCTGCTTCCATCTGGGAATTTGTCCTGCAGATAGCCCAGGCCCTGCACACGCTGAGCAATCTGGTGGATGCCCTGAATGAGCGGCACTCGGTTGCTTGCGTAGGCCAGCAGCTTCTCGGCGATGGCCTCGTAGAAGTCCGCCCACTGGAACAGGGTGCCGAAGCGGTCCTTCCAGTACGGCGCGTTGCGGAATCGCTCGATGTCTTGGGGCTTGCCGTTGAATGCGAACTCGATCAGCGCATCCGCATTCCATTCGCCGGGCACAACGCGCCAGATGGTGGGGCGGTAGGTGTAGAAGTACCACTCGCGCACGCCATCGGCGGGCTGCCACTGCACTTTGACGCGTTCACCGTCCTGTGGGTTCTCGGTGATGACGCCGATGGCCTTGATGCCCATGACGGACACCGTCTGCTGACGGTTGTCGAAAGGCAGACCGTGCTTGCGCACATACGCGGCCTTGATGGCAATGCGCTCACCAGGCCGCATGGAGCGAACCAGCGCCTGCTCCTTCTGGCTGGGGCTACTGATCTCCCAGATGCCTTCTTCGAGGAAGCGGGCGCTCTGATCATCGGTGTGACCGAAGCTGGCTCCGACGAACCACGTTGTACCGGACGCTTGGTTGCTGGTCTGCTCTGTCATTTTTTCTCCCTTCGTCATCCTTATGCGTCAAAGCAATTGCTTGGACGATTGCGATGCCGATTCACGGCGCCACCGCATCACGGCCTGTATTGACCCTGCGCTGTAGGCCCCTCACAATCGCATGCAACACGGCCCCTCTCGGTGTTCTCGCTTTCGAGCGGGTGCGCCGCTGAGGGGTTCTTTATTTCGCGGCGCCTGCTGGTAGGTTCTGCATCTCCCTCAAGCCTTCAGCTCGAACCGCAGGAAGGCGGTCAGTCGGTCCGACTCCTTGATTTCATCGTGCGGCACCAGCAAGTAGCGCCACGGTTTGCTGCCTACCGTGGCCGCGTGAGCTGACGCGTGCGAGCACCAGCGAACAGCAGCGGCGGCCTTTGACTTCACCTCGTCCGAGCTCAAGTCGTCCCGCTTCTTGGTCTCCACCATGAGGATCATCGAGTCGGTCTCCGCCACGAAGTCGGGGATGTATTCCGGCTGCTCACTGCCCAGCTTGTAGTAAATCTGGAACTGCCCTTTGGCGGGCTTGAACCACTTCAAAGCATCGCGTTCCAGAATGACAGCGAAGCGCCGCTCGGTGTCCGAGTCAAACTTCTGCAGTGGGTAGAGGCAGCGGGAGAAACCGCCGAACAGCATCTGCTTGATCTTGCTCAGCTCGGTCACCGTTTCACGGTAGTTGTGTGCCGTCTGCCCGGCGACCGCCGTGTAGTTGCACGGTTTGAGTTCTGTGAAACCTCGGCTGACCTGCACCTCGTAATCCGTGGCCTCTTCCCAGAAGTGGGCCATCATCTCGGCCCGGATCAGGCGGGCGAGCTCTGCACCATAGGTGTCGAACACTTCGTGCAGCTCGTTTTCCGAGTAGCTCTGCGCCTGGTAGTGGGCTACCGCCTGACCGGCCAAGTCGTAGAGCAACTCGGCCTGTGTGAAGTAGTCGATGTCGTCGTAGTCGATCAGCTTCTTGACGATGTAGTCCTCGAAGCGCTGCTCTCTGATGCCCGCTTCACGGCTCATGGTGAACTGATGGTTCGTGCGCAGCTCTTGGCCGACGATCTCCCGTTGACCCGGCTGAAAGTTGGGCAGTGAGCCCAGCTTAAACGGGTGGAAGCCAGTGGTGACCTCCCCGGTAGGCACCACTGCTATTCGCGGAATGTCGATGGTTTGCTGAACCACGATCTCCGTGGTCTTGCACACGACGGCCGACAAATCAAGAGCCGGTGCGGCATCGTCCGCTTCAGCCAGCAACTCCCCCTGGGCAGGCTTCAGTCGCTCTGTCACTTCAGCCAGGATGGCCGATTGCACCTCGGGGGTGAGCAGCGCATTGCTCGTCGGCACGAGGTCACGCATCACCTCGTACTTGCCGATCACATCCATCACCACGCGAGCGGCTTGGCGCTCGCGCTCTGTGGTGAACACGGGCGCAGGCGCGGCGGCCGGTGCCGCTCCCGCGCTGACAGCGCTGGCAGCCACGGGCGGGGGCTCTGCAAGACCCAGACGGGCCATGGCGCCTGAGCTGACCTGCACGCTCACCTTCTTGTCGTCAGCGCTTGGAGCGTCCAGGAACACCCGCTCCAGGCGGATTGGTGAGTCTCCTCGGTTGGCCTCGTCGATGATCTCCTGGAACTTGTCGTGCGCGACGATGTTCAATCGGTCCACCGCCGCGACACCCGTGCGCTTTCCATAGGGCAGACGCAAGCCGCGACCGATGGACTGCTCGATCAGCGTGCGCGCGTTGGCCGCGCGCAGGGGGACGATGGTGTAGAGGTTGGTCACGTCCCAGCCCTCTTTGAGCATATTGACGTGGATGACGATCTCGGTGGGTTCGTCCACGCTCTCCACCGCCAGGAGCTTGGCAATCATCTCCTCCTCTTCAGCCCCCGTGCGGCTGGAGTCCACCTGAATCACCTTGCCCGCATAGCGCCCTTCGTAGAAGGCCGACGACTCAATCAAAGTCTTCAGCTGCGACGCATGTGTGGTGTCTCGCGCGATGACGAGCATGAACGGCTTGACCACCTTCACGCCATTTTCTCGGGCATAGGTCAGCAACTCGACCTTGGTGGTCTCGTGCAGGCGAACGCCGTCCTCCAGTTTGATCTTCTCGATCTCCTCGGCCGAGTGCGCCTTGGGGTCGAAGTTGCGTTGGGTCACCGCCGCTGGCTCTTTGACAAAGCCATCCTTCATCGCCCTTGCCAGCGGGTAGTCCATCACCACGTTCTTGAAAGGCACAGGGCCTCGCGTGGATTCCACGAACGGGGTGGCCGTCACCTCAAGGCCAAACAAGGGCTTCAGTTCGTTGATGGACCGCACCCCCGCACTGGCCCGGTAGCGGTGCGACTCGTCCATCAACAGCACCAGGTCGTCCAGGCTGGCCAGGTGGTTGAAGTAGCTGTCTCCCAGCACCTCTCGCATGCGCTTGATGCGCGGCTCCTTGCCGCCACGCACCTCGGAGTTGATCTTGGAGATATTGAAGATGTTGATGCGCACGTCGTGCGCAAAGCCCATCGTCTGGTCCTGAACCACCGCACCGGTCTGGTCGTAGTTGTCCCCCGTGATGATCAAGGGCGGCTGCTGAGCGAATTCGGCGATTCCCTTGAACACGTACTTGGGCGTATTGCGCGTGAAGTCGGTGATCAGCTTGTTGTAGATCGTCAGGTTGGGCGCCAGCACGAAGAAGTTGTTGATGCCATGCGCCAGGTGCAGGTAGGCAATGAACGCGCCCATCAGCCGTGTCTTGCCCACGCCGGTGGCCAGCGAGAAGCACAGCGAGGGGAACTCGCGTTCAAAGTCCTCCAGCGTGGGGAATTCCGCCGTCAGCGTGGCAAGGATGGCCGCCACGTTCTGGGCGTGGCCGAGCAGCTCCGGCGCGGCCTCGATAGCGCGCACTAGCTTCGCAAGGGACTCGGCTTGCGGCGGGCGCAGAGACAGTCGGCCTGTGACGGCGTTCTGGACGCGTGCATTCATTCTTCGTTCTCCCCGAACAGACCGCCTTGCCCCGCATTCGTGGCGGCGGATTTCTTGGTCTTGCGTGTAGCAGAGCCGCTTGCAGCCTCGGGCTCTTTGGCCGGTTCAGCCTTCTCCGCAATCGGCAGATTGGCGACGTTCAGGCTGTAGTCGTCGTGGCCCCACTCACAGCGGGCCAGCACCATCTTTGGAATCTTTTTCAGCGTCAGGTTCGGCCAGCGTTCGGATGCCTTGGCAGCAGTGACGCCGTGGAATGCTGCGCAGCAGACCAGCAGGCTCTGATCGCTGCCAACGTCATCAGACAGCGCTTGGAGCTGCTCAGCCGACAGGTTCTGGGTCGTGACGTAGATGAAGTCCCGTTCGCTGGAATGTCCGTGCTGCCACCACTGCACCTCCGATGGGGCGTAGGTGAAGCCTTCCAGTTTGGCGAGGGCCTCAGCCAGCTGCGCAGCGTTGTACTCGGGGTTGATGACCGGATTGCCCCAACGGTCGCTGACGATGAGGCTAGGGGCGAGCTTGTAGTAACGGAAACCTCCGCCGCCATTCCAGCCAACGCTCGCCGAAATCCCCCCCCCGTCTTCGCCATCAACCACCTTCCGCAGTCGGGGGGCGATGTGTGTGTCGATGTGATCACCCAACTCCACCATGATCCAGCGGCGCCCCATCTTGTGCGCAACGGCACCAGTCGTGCCTGAGCCAGCGAATGAATCGAGAACAATATCCCCTGGCACAGAAGCGATCTCAAGAATCCGGGAAATCAACTTCTCCGGCTTTGGAGTCGCGAATGGTGATTCGGGATTAAAAACCTTAACCTCCTGTGCGGCAGTTCGGTTCTCGCCGACTTCGGAGTAGTGCCAGGTCGTCATGGCCGGAACCCCGTCACCTTCAATTTCGGACAGGAAACGTTTGATGGTTGGTTTACTGCTTCCATCCTTGCCGAAATGGACGCGATGCTCTGTCAGAAGTCGCTCGTATGATGAACGGACATATGCCCAGGCGCGTCCCTTCGCTGGCAGAACCTCTCGGCCCGAAGGAGTAGTGATTGGATAGATGTTGTCGCTGACACCCGTCTTCGCGTACTGCTTACCTCGCGCGCCGGATGCGAGACTGAGCGTGAAATCGCCCGGGAACCAAGGGCCGCGCCCATACCACTTCCCGTCTTCTCCGATGCCGTCGTGTTCATCGGAATGCTTGTAGATTTCGTTTTGCTTTTCGGTTCGACCCAGTTTCCTAGGTTGAAAGCGCATCTTGTCCTTGGCGTAGACAAGAATGTGATCATGGCTATCCGAAAGCCATGTTGCATTGGCTTGTGGCGATGACTTTTTCTGCCATACGACATTTGAGACGAAGTTGACTCGACCAAATACTTCGTCACAAACCACTTTCAAGTAGTGCGACTCGTTGTCATCAATCGTGATCCATAGTGATCCATCCTCGGCCATCAATCGGCGGATGATCTCAAGACGGTCGCGCATAAGCCCAAGCCAAATTGAGTGCTCCAAACCATCGTCGTACTGTGCAAAGGCGCTGCCAGTGTTGTACGGTGGGTCAATGAAGACGCATTTCACCTTGCCCGCAAATTCCTGTTCCAGCGCTTTCAATGCCAGCAAGTTGTCGCCGAAGATCAAACGGTTGTCGAAGATGTCGCTATCGGTCACGCGATACTTGGCGTGGTAGGACTTCTCCGGGTCTTCGAGCAGGATGCGCGGCTCCAGCATGGGCCTCTTTTCCTTCCCGATCCAGGTGAGTTCTAGTTTTTGTTTGCTCATGGTGGTGTCACCTTAGTTCTTGTGCAGACCAAGCTTCTCGAACAGCACGCGATTTCTGCGTGCTGCGTCCTTCAAAAGCTTGTCGTAGGAAATGATTTCGACGTAGCCGTTGCCGCCCGTGAGCGTCCTGAAATAGCCTTCGCCGTCAATCGACTCGTGATAGTTCATGCGCATCTCCCGCTTGAGAGACGGTGTTAGATCCGCGATCAAATAGCCGAAAAACCGAATGCCGCGTGCGTTGATGGGCCTGCCATCCACATCATCGAGCTTGCTTTCTTGAATCTCGACAAACCGCTTGATGATTTGCTGCGCGGGGTCCGCCTGATAGTCGTCGCGACCAGGCCGCTTGAACTCGATGACGACAATCGCGCCTGTGGAGTCCTCTTCTTCCCGCACACCGATGGGGGTATCGTAGAAAAAAGCGCAGATGTCGGGCTCCTTGCCGGACGTATCTTCAAGCCCCTCAATTGATTTCAGCTTCTTGTCCGAGGTGAGCAGGGTGTGATAACAAAGCCGCTCGTCGATCACCCACAGATTCTGCTGCTCAAAGAAGATGTCCTTTGATGTGGCACCCATGGGAAAGAGCATCTTGTGCAAGACCCGCTCAAGCGGGTATTTGTTGTCTGAGCGTCGTTTTTTGAGGCTCAGCGACACCAAGTCAAGAATTGTCCGACGATGGGTGATGTACTTCGCAAGCTCGGCCTTGCCCAGCTCGTTGGCCTGTTCGGCAAGTGCCTGGAATCGCTCGGCATACTGCTCAAACGACTCGGTCTCAAAGTAGGTGGCCGCGTGGCGCAAGTCTTTGCGGACACTGTCTTCTACGTCCCGTTTGACATGCAAGAGTGCTTCGTCCAATTTCTCGTCCGACAGGCCGGGTTGAATTCGCTGTTCGATGATTTCGCGGTAGCGAGGATGCGTCAGCGCCCGGTATTCCGGCGCTTGCTCGACGAACCTCTCGATCTGGACGCGCTTCTCCTCGTTGGTTGACTTCAGGTCGCCCGAGAGCAGAGGGCGCAATGCGCCTGTGATGCCTTGGTTCAAGGCGCGGCGAGAAACCAGTGTCTGCTCCAGCTCGGGCTCGTCGTCGCTTTGGAAGGCGATGCGCGTGCGCTCTTGGTTGGCATGATCGTCCAGGTACTCCCCGGTCACCAGCACGATGAGGGTGTAGGGTGACTGCTCGTCATCGAGAAACTTCTCTGGCAGCTCCGGCAGCAGGTCTCGCAGCTTGGTGGTGGTGACTTCCCGGCCGTTGGCGCACAGGTTCAGCTCGTGGCGCGAGCGGCCATCACGGTGTCGATAGGCCTGCAAAGCGAACGTATGGCCGGACACATCGAAGAATTGCTCCTCAATGTGGGCCAGCACCGTGGACTGGAACAGCGCGTGCAGGTCAATCGGCGCGTGACCAGGTGATTCCAGCGTCATCGGCGGGCAAGAGCGGGCCGCGAACCGAATCAGGAAATGCGCGATCACGCGCTCGGCAATTGTCTCGGGCTGGGTGGGCCACCCGGCGCGGAACTTCTCGTCCATGCCGCGCAAAGAGGTCTGCGTACCGCAGTTCTCAGTGACCTCGGACGTGACATCCGCGCCCTTCAGCTCATCTTCAATGCTGAAGTCGAACTCGCGCAGCAGGGCCTGGCCCTCGCGTTTGAAGACGCTGCGAATGCGGACTGACGAGAACACCTTCAGAAAGGTGAAGCGGCCGACACCTCGGCCACCCAGCTTCACCTTCGAAAGGGTGTGGGCCTCCTTGAAGGAGGCCAGGTTCTTGTCGTTGAAGCCCACGCCATCGTCGATGACATCGAAGCCGTCCACGACCAGCGTTCCGTCTCCGCCCTGGTGGGCCAGGTCATTGGAGGCGATCAACCGGATGCGGATCGAGTGGTTGATAAAGCCGTCTTGATGCTCTTCGATGGCATCAACAGCGTTGGAGATGGCCTCGTACAGAGGCATCATGGCCTTGGCCTGGGAAAGCTCCAGGCGGTCTACCAGCCCCTTGATGTTGGCTTGCACTATTGATTTCCTCCCTGGTTCTGCTGCGCCAAGGCCGCCATCAAACGGCCTTTCACGGATCGACAGTCCGTTTTGTTTTCAAAGACGCTGCGAGCTTGCTTGTTCCATTGGATTGCTTGAACGACGGAGACCAAGCTATCTGCCACGGAGTCGATCTCGCGAGAGAGTGCCGTCTGTTCGTCTGCGCTGAGATTCAATTCGGCACCGTTGTGCAGTGGCAGCCGGATGAAGATCACGTGCAGCACCATCCACGCACCGTGGGTCAGCACCTCTCTGGCGGGCAGCGTGCCTGGCGCTAAGCCTTGGGGATCGCCCTCAGCACTTGCTCGATCTCGAATCTTGCGGATGACGGTGCGGCCGATCTGGGCAATGCGCCACATCTGCTTGGCCGTCAGAGAATCCGCGAACAGCCGCTCGTAGGACTGGCGTAACGGATCGGTCGCAGGGACGAGACCCTCTCGTCCGAAGAGCCGCTTCTTGTCTGACTTTGCAGCCACCAGGTAGTCCTGCCAATCGCTCGTCGTCACCGTGCAGGCCAAAAACGGTGCCAGCTCTCGGGCGCTGAAACTGGTTGGGGATGCCGGCGCATCGTCTTGACCATGCTTGACGATGTACTCGATACCGGCCATCCGCAGCGTCTGCTGCCACATGGCTTGCCGCTCATCCAATGCGGCGAAGTCTTCCAAGTCAACCGCGTTCTGACGGTTCCGGGACTGCGTTACCTGATCGCCAAAGCCGTCAGGCGCGTTGTCCAGGCACACAAACGTCGCCATCACCATGGCGGGATTCGCGTCGTAGTGGGCTATCGGCTCTTTGGCGATGGCCCCCACGGTCTGGGCGCCGTTGATGATGGAAAGCCCTCGCACATGAAATCTCCCTGACTCCCGATGGGGGTCGCGAGGATGCTGCTCATTGATGGCCTCACAAAGGAACGTGACGCCATTGTTGAAGTAGAAGAAGTGCTCTGGCTCCTGTTGCAGCGTCTCCGTGAGGCCGGCGTTGACGGTTGTCGTTCCCTTGAAGCGTCGGATGTTGCGGTCAACCAGGCGGTCTTCGTACTCCACCCACAGTTCTGCAAGGCGCTTGGCCTCCATGCGGCCGTAGAACGCCTTGTAAGGTGCCTGGGTGTGCCCGAAGTCCTTCAGCTCGACATCGGCTTCTATGGCTTCGGCCGAGATGCCGTCCAAGTGGAGATCGTGAAGGGTAGTGAGCCCGTAAGCGTGGCAGCGCAGGAATCCGGGATTCGGCCCATTGAACGCACGCTCCAGGTCGGAAAAGATGTCCCTTCGGTCATCGGATACTGCCGTACCGGAGTAGGCGAGTACCACTTTGACCTTGCAGACGCCGCTGTTCAATGCATTGGCTATTGCGCCGCTGCGGTTCTGAAGTGCGTTGTTGAAGCGGCCCCAGCGGCCCTGGATGAGATCGGTGACGCCATCCCGAAACTTGGCCACGTCACCAAGCTCGGGCTCACCGGAGCCGGACTCTTTGTACTTCGACTGGACGAGCCAGATGGTTTGATCGTTAGCCACGAATACCGAGTCGATGCCGTGGTCCAGGCCGCCGTCGATGCTCGCGGCGACGGCCTCTTCCAAGGTCGCGCCAGCGGCTTCATGCAGTACGAACGCCGCAATCGCCTTGGACAGGAAATTGCTGCGGCGGGACTCCGGGCTTGTGCCCGTTCCCGTGATGAGTGCTGCGTAGTCGGCTTCCAGCTTTTGGCACAGCAGGTCTAGTTCAAGTGGGCGAATTGGTGCTGTTGCCATAAAGTCAACGCTCAATCAGCGACGAAAAATGCGCTGCTGCAATTCGTGCGCTCGCATCGCGCGGCTGGGCAGAGAGGCAATCTTTTCCTCTGGTACCAGAGCTCGGCTTGGAAGTATTGGGGGGCGGCAGGAACACCATGTCAGTGGTACTTCCCAGAGCGATTGTTGAATGCCGGCTTGGTGCCTTCGAGCACGGTCACAACGGCGCTGTTTAGCGTCGGGTTTTCCAATGAGCCAGCTACGTAATTGATGCTGCAGTTCGAGGCTCGATCAAACGATGCATGAATAATCTGCTCGGCGTCACAGACCACTGCCAGGTTCGGGTTGTGCGTGACCATGATGATCTGGCGCTTCTTTTTGGCCTCAGATAGCACCGGAACCAAGAGACGGAAAACAGTCTCGTTGTCCAGGTTTTCTTCGGGCTGGTCCAGGATGATGGGCGTCTTGCCGTTGTCCACCAGCAAATAGAAGATCAACAAAAGCGCGCCGCGCTGTCCGGGAGACAGCTGCTCAATCTGCGTATCCTGGAAGAGCAGTGAATACCGTGGCTCAAGAAAATCGAGCCCGAAAATCAAGTCGTAGACCGAAACTGCCGATTGGTCCTTCTTCAGCAGGCTGGCAATACCGATCTCAGCGCCAGGCCCCTTGGCCGCCTGTTCAAGCGTTTCATGCAAGGCAGTCGCAAAGGCCAGGGCGCCTTGCTTGGCGTTCAAGTCGTGGCCATCAAACAGCTTCTTGACCGTCAACAGAGCCTCGTCTTGGCCGCGCAGCACACCTGAGGTTTGTTTGATCAAAGCAAAGAGACGTTCCGCGATGGCCTCGGCCGAAGCGGCCAGCGTCGCCTGGAACTGAAGCCGGTAGTCCTCGCGGATCAAGTCATTCGCCTTGATCAAGTCTTGCACCGGCTTGAAGAGCTCTTCTCGCGCCTTACGTTGCGCATCCAAGGAGTCGAAGATCTCGGCAGTCAGCTGAAGCCGTGCTGCTTGCAGTTCCGCACGCTTGGCAGGCAGCTCTTTGATCTGGGCCAGTCTGGTTTCCAGGCCTACCTTGGTGTCCGGGTCAGTCGGGGTGCCAGTCAGCGCATCCAGCTTCTTGGTCCATTCTGCGAGCTGGTGTTGGTACGTTTCGAACTGCTGTTGACGGGCGTTGAGCTTGGTCGCGTGTACTTTCTTCTCTTCTTCGAGAGTCCCGAGGGCGCTGGCCAAAGTACCAGCCTCGGTCTGCAAAGTCGACTGCTCCGCAGTGAGGACAGTAGACCGTTCATCGAGCAAACTGGTCTTGATCTCCAGCTTAGCCACGTCGGCCCAGTTCAAGCCCGCAAGCTGGAGATCTTCAGCAACCTGTTGCTGGGCTTGCTCGTAGGCGCGCTGGAGTAGTCGCAGCTGCTCCCTTGCATTGGCTATCGCCTTCTGCTTCTTGGCGATTGAGGTGATTTCCGACTGGATCTGCTGAGTACGCTTGGTAGATGCTTCGATTTTCTGAGCCGTGGCCGCAAGCGCTTCGGCGGCTTCCTTCTGCTCGGGTTCCAGGGTTTCAGGCGGCGGGGCAACTTCCGCTGGCTTGATTTTCTGGTGCTCGTCGATCTCGCGTGTCTTGACCAGCAACTGGTCCGTCAGCTTCTTCTCCTCAATCGGCTGGAGCTGGTCTTCAATCCGAGCGATGCTGGCGTTGAGGGTCTTCAGCTCCTTGCGGAACTCCCCCAGTCGATTTCTCAGCGCTTGTTCTTGCTGTTCGGTGAGCTGATCGAAATCGAGCGCACCAAGACGCATCGCCTCGCTGGTGTGCGAGAAGATGACGGCCCGCAACTCCTTCTCAAACGCGTCTGACTTCCCAGAAACGTGATCGTTGCAGAGCTCCTCGAAGTAGTTCTGAGGGATGTATCTGACCAGCTCCTGCTTGTCATCTGTGGGAAGAATCTCCAGCGTCCGCGCCTCTGTGCTCTCGTCTTGCCACGTCAAGGTGCCTGTGAAATGACGTGCGGGATCTCCGCTCTTACCTAGGAAGCGATCGCGCTTGAGAAAACTGAAGTGCTTTGCTTGCCGGGAGTGACCAAGGGTCGCAATCACATCAGCCAGGGCGCTCTTGCCGCTGCCTTTGTTTCCGATGATGGCAACAAGGTCCGGATTGAGAGGCAGATCGCAGCCGTGCAACCAGTTGCCGATACCAGTCTTGTTGCCCGTCTTGGTAACTTCGATCGACTCGATGAAGTGAGTCTTGCTGGTCTCCACGGCCTGGAGCTTGGGTGGTTTTTCTCCAATGAACGACCGCTTGGCCGGTTCCAGGATCGCCTGCTTCAATCCATGGAAAGACAGGTCAGCTTTGATCCAGGTCTTTTTGCCTGAAGGGAAGTCGCCGTACCCACGGCGGTCGTTGTCGCCCGCGACGCCGACGAAACAGTGTGCATCGCTGCCGGAGACAACGAGCCTCGGGATGCTCTTGAGACCATGCTTGAAGTTGCCGATCCAAGCCTTGTTCTTCGGCGTTTCCTCGCAGAGGAATGCAGTTCTGAGCTCGGCATTGCGTGACTCGAAGATGGGAGACGACTCAAGGAGACCGAGGAAGTAGGCATAGTGGTCCTCCCATTTCACCTCTGTCAGGCCATCACTCGTATCGAATGGCATGAATCCGATGGCTTGTCCGTCGGGAACCTTCTTGATGGCGGCTTTGTAGCTGTCAGCCTTCACCTCTGCCAGCTTGTACCCAGCCATCAAGGCTTCTTTGTCGTCTCCGTCTACAGCCGCCTTCTTGTGCCCCTTCTTCAAGAGCATGTCTTCAGCCGTGCCTCTTGCCAAGTCGATCAGGGACTCTTTGGACACGGCCCTGTCCGTGCGTTCAAGCTTCAAGTCAGACAAGAACTCGCGCAGATGGTGGTCTGGGATCGTCTCGGCGAAGATGACGTGTGCGTTGAGACGCTTGGTCGTCGGGGCGGAGAGTCGCAGTTCGATACCTGGAAATACGATCTTCTTCAGCGCGGGTGCGCCAGGTTCGGCCAGTCGGCGCTTGAGCGCGAACCATCCGTCAAACGTCCAGTAGTCCATGATCGCGAAGACGGCCGGCTCAGCGGCATTCATCGCCTCGATCATTTCGTCGATCAGCGTGCGGTTCTCAGGAGAGGACATGTCTCCGTCGAACTTCTTGCCTGTCCAGTGGAAGGACGCCGGTGTGTGCACGTGCAGATCCCACTGGCGCCAGACTGAACCTCTGGCGATCTCCCTTTTTGACATTAGATTAGCTCCCATTGAATACAGAAAAGGGGCTGCTCTTTGACTTGTTGTTTGAGCTGGCCTTCTAACTGACTGATGATGTCGTTGCGCTGGGCCTCGATTTCATCTTGTTTGTTGAAGAGTTCGCGACGCAGCTTCGTGCGCGTACTCTCAAGCTCACGTTGTTTCTTTTGCCACGACAACTTCTCGTCCAGCGTCGGCGCACTGGCTGCCGTACGCCGGACTTCTTTGATCTGCCGGTCGATCTCCTTGATCTCCTGCTCGATGCCCAGCTTGAGGTCGTCGGCCCAGTCGTCCAGCTTCTGGACCTCTTGCTCGAAGTAGCCCAGATTGCGCTGGTTGATTTCACGCAAGATGTCCATCCTGCGGCCCAGACTGTCCTCAGCGAGTTCGGACACCGGGGCATTGCCATCGCACGGCCCTTCCAGCTTCACGGGTAGGCGCAGGAGTTTCGAGGGGTCGTCTTCGGCCAGCGGTGAACCGTCAACGGTGACGGCGGCCACGACAAGCCGCTCTTCTAAGTTGCCCAGCGCTTCCACGGCGATCAGGCTCACGGATAGCCAACCAGACTTGCCGCGATAGTTCTTCAATGTGCTGATCTGCGTGCCGTAGGCGCCGTAGTCAAACAGCAGTTTGGCCATCGGCAGCTTTCGGGACTTGGCCTGGGTTGTTACCCACTCGGCGAGTGGGTGCCCGATCCGATACAGATGTGATTCGCCTGATCTCCGGGGCAATTCGTACCGTCCCAGCTCGACACCAGCAAGTGCGGAGCTTGGGAGTCGCAGTAGGACGAATCCTTCTTCATCGAATGTTGCGTGTCCCGTGAGCTCTGCTCGCGTCAAGTCCAGCAGCATGCGCTCGTACTTGCTTCGCGCCGCGCTACTAGCTTCCGCTCGTACACGCAGCTTGTCCTGAACCTCTTCATCGAAGTTCTCAAGCAGGATCTGCCGCGTTTTGACCATGGCTTCGTTGATCTCGCCGGACAGGTCGCGCTGCAGCTGCTCGAAGCTGGTCTTGATCTCCTCAGGATCGCGACAGTTTTGGTAGATCTCCGCAATGCGGCGTTCGAAATCGACGCCCGACCCGATGGCGCCCAGAACTTCGTCGCTGGCACCAAATACGCCTTCGAAGAGTTGGAACTTTTGGTCCAGCAGCTCGTAGACGCGGGCGTCGGCTTCATTGCTGCGGTCAACGAAGTTGACCACCACAACGTCAAACTTCTGTCCGTAACGATGGCAGCGACCGATGCGCTGCTCGATCCGTTGCGGGTTCCATGGCAGGTCAAAGTTGATCACCAGCGAGCAGAACTGGAGGTTGATGCCTTCAGCGCCTGCTTCGGTGGCAATCATCACCGTGCCGCGCTCTTTGAAGTGCTCCACCAGGGCCGCGCGCGTGTCGGCCGTGCGCGAGCCAGTGATCTTGTCGGTGCCCTGGTGGCGCTTGATCCAGTCCGCGTAGACAGCTTGGGCACGGGCATCGCTGTTCGTGCCGTTGAAGAGCACGATACCTTCACCGTAGGGCGTCTTCTCTAGAAGCGAGAGCAGGTACTCCTGAGTGCGCTTGGACTCGGTGAAGATGATGGCCTTCTTGGCGGCTCCCAACCGCTCAAGCTCGGCGAATGCCTTGTCTAGGGCGGTCAGCAGCGCGGTGCCCTTGGCGTTCTCGCGGATGTTGGTTGCCAGGGTCTTGAAGTGCCGTAGCTCGGCGATCTCCTGTGCAACAGCGTCGCGCTGGGCCGCTGGCGATGCGTCTGTAGTCGCAGCGCTGCCATCCCACTCGTCTGCGGTTTCGTCGAGTGACTCGTAATCGTCGTCGAGTACCTCAGCCAGATCGGGGACATCGGGCGATGCTTCGAGCTCGCCTTCCAGGCGCTTGGCCATGGTTTCCAGGGCGCCAGCAATTGCGTGCGTGGACGACGCCAGCAGCTTCCACAGTACGAGCGAGATAAGCTGCCGCTGGCCCTCTGGCAGGGCTTTGAGGTTGGGCCGGCGAAGGTAGTCGGCTACCAAGTTTGAGAGTTCGCGCTCTTCAGTCGAGGGGGTGAACTCCTCCACCATGGCTCGCCTCGCCGTGTATGGGACGTACTGCTGGACTTGCCTGCGCAGCGTTCGCTTGCACACGGTCGCAAGCCTGGAGCGCAGCGCAGCGAAAGCCTGCTCACGGGGCTGCGCGGTGAACTGCGAGCGGAAGCTGTCGATGTCACCGAACACACGGTCGTCGATCATGCTGACAAGGCCGTATAGCTCCAGCAGCGAGTTCTGCAGAGGTGTGGCGGTCAGCAGCACCTTCGAGTGAACGTGCGCCAGCGCCTCCTTCAGCGTCTTGGCGATGACGTTGCTGGTCTTGTAGACATTGCGCAAGCGGTGGGCTTCGTCCAGAACCACCAGATCCCACTCGACGGCCTTGATGTCATCGGCCTTGGCCTTGGCGAACTGGTACGAGCAGATGACGGGGCCTGTTGCGCCTTGGAACGGGTTGCGGCGGTCTTGCTTGCGAAGGGCGTTGTAGCTCTTGGCCTCCAGCAGAACACCCTGCAAGTTGAACTTGTCTTGCAATTCCTGATGCCATTGCTTGCGCAGGTTGGCGGGCACGATGATCAGGATGCGACGGCGGCGCTCAGCCCAGCGCTGGGAGATCACCAGCCCCGCCTCGATGGTTTTGCCGAGACCTACTTCATCGGCCAGGATGACGCCGCGCGATAGTGGATTTGCACAGGCGAACAAGGCCGCCTCAACCTGATGGGGGTTGAGGTCAACCTGCGAGTCCACCAAGGTAGAGGCGAGCGACTCGACAGAGTCGCCTGCCGCGCGTCGGGTCAGCAGCCACGCGTAGTACAGGCTTTGATATGTCGTCAGCGTCTGTTGCATCAGGTTTTCCCCTCCGCCTTGACTTGCGACCATTTCGCGCCGCGTCCCTTTCCTGTTGGGGCAATCACCCCCTCGGCCTTCATGGCGCGAAGGATCACGCGCACCATGTCGCGGCTGATGCCGGGGCACGCCTCCTCAATCTCCGAGATCGAGAACGGCAGTTGGCGTTTGAGAATTTCGGAGCGAACGCGGTCGCCCTTCGCGCCCCGGCCGCGCTCGATGGTGCCCACGCGCTCTTCAAATTCCTTGTAGGCACGCAGCAGGGCGCCCCAGAAGTAATCGAGCCACGGGGCGATGTCGTGTGCGGCCTCGTGCCAGCCTTGGGAGCTGGCCTCCAGCGTTTCGTAGTAGCTCTCCTTCGATTCTTCGAAGATGCGCTCCAGGCTGATGAAGCGGCCCACCGCATAGTCGAAGTGATAGAGCAGCTGCAGGGTGAGCAGACGTGCCATGCGGCCGTTGCCATCCGGGAAGGGGTGGATGCACAGGAAGTCGAGGATGGCCAGCGGCACTAGCACCAAGGGGTCTGCCAAGTGCTGATCCAAGGCCAAGCGGTAGCGCGCGATCAGGTCCGCCATCGCGATGGGCGTGAGGTGCGCGGCAACCGGACGAAAGCGGATGCGTGAGCTGCCATCGGGGTGGCGCTCGACGATGTCGTTGTTGGTGGCCTTCCAGTGCCCGCCTGGCTGTGGCATGTAGCGGTACAGCATGCCGTGCAGCTGCAGGACCGTGCCTTCGGAAAACGGCATCTGCTCGCCGCTCTCATGGATCAGACCGAGGGCATCGCGGTAGCCTGCCACCTCTTGCTCGGAACGGCTTTGCGGCGTGGCATTCTTGAGCACCAGTGACTTGAGCCGGTGCGCGGCGACGACCACGCCTTCCAGGCGGTTCGACGACTCGGTGGACTCGACCACTGCCACTTGCCGCAGGTCGCTCAAGACCTCCGGCGACTGCGCCACGAAGAGCTGCTGCTTGCCTCTGTACTCACCCAGGGCGCGCAGGGTCGCCAGCTGCTGCGCGTCGAAGCGCAGCTTGGCGAGGTAGTCTGGCGAGAGTGATTGCATGCAGCAGCATCCGGACGAGGAAGAATGGGGTAATACTACTGCAAATTGGGGTATGTTTGATCTTCATTACCCCAATAGCTCGATGTTTACCCCAATTAGCCCTGTTGGATCAGCTTGCGGACTCCGGTTCGTCGGGATCGGTAGGCGCCACTTCAGGCGCTGTGCCTTTGACCGGTCTCTCTGCCTCGATACGCAGTGGCTTCAGCCGATGCGCAGGTTTGCCTTGTGATGCGGTGCCGTAGACCCTCTGAGTCTTTCGGGATAGGTGGCCCAGCCCCCGGCTGACCGCGTCTGCGTCGCTGTTCCGCTTGGCATCCGCCCCCCATTGATGCCTGAGGCAATACGCCGTCACGGTGTCCGGGTGCGAAGGCCACAAGCAGCCAGCTAAGCGCTGTACCTCTGCAGAGAAGTTCATGGCGCTCGCGACCTGAACGACGACAGGGGTCTCGGCCGTACCGGGCAACAGCGCCTTGATCATCGACAACAACGGATGCGTGTCTCCCGCCGCGTACGTCAGGCGGCGATGCGGCTGCCCCTGTTCCCGTTTGACCTTCGCACCAGCGACCTCAAAGTGGATCTCGGTCTCCTGCGTCGCTGCATCCTGCGTTTGCCAAACCTTGACGCCTCTCTCCAGTTCGCTGGGGCGGCATCCCGTCAGCGCTGCGACCAGCAAGGCAGCACCGTACCGTCCCGCACGGCCGCGCTTGCAGAGTTGGACGCGCCAGTCAGGGGGGAGCCCGCTGAGGGCTCGCCGTTTGCTGTTGCGTAGCGCTCGCAAACCGCCCAGGCCTCTTCGCCTAAGTTCGAGCAGGGCCTCCACGCACGCGATTTGTTCGTCGAACGCAGCGATGTGTCTTTGTGCCTGCTCATCCGAAACGGGTTCGATGATGCTGCCCAGCAATTCCAGCTGCCTTTGCTGCAGGGTGAACCGCAGGGCGGACATGCGCTTCTGAAACGTGGAGGGGCGTCGGGTGTCCGACACCACGCCGATCAACCCGTCCTGCGCCACCGCGGCTCGTCTGAGCAACGATTGCCCGAGCCGCAGGTAGTCGTGCTCCGTGTCGGGCGAGCGCGCGGCATTGCGCGAGCGGTCGGACGCAAGCTGCTGTAGAAGCTTGGTGCTTTGAAGCATCTTGGTTTTTAGGCTTTGTATGAACTTGCTCATGCACCGCTCCTCTCGCATCGCGGACTGCGGAGCGGACTCACCGGAAAGACTCGTGGTTGCACGGGCGGAGGCGAGGCGTGCAGCTCCAGCCCGCCTGGGTATCGGGTGACTTTCGCTTGCGGGTATTCCGCCAGGACTTTGGGTAGGGCAAGCAAGAAGCTCGTGCGGAAATCGTCCTCGGCACGAACGCCGCAGTACTCTTGCCCGAATTGCAGGCGAAGCGCCGCCCACGGGACGGTCACTGGAGGCCCCTTGATGAGGTGAAGCCGGTAGGCCAGCCATGTGTAGATGTCGATGCACAGGGCGGAACCGGTCAAAGCGTGAAGCGCACGACGATCCAGTGGAACGCCGTGTGCGCGTAACTCCTTGTAGAAGTCGTCGGTGAGAACAAGGACGTTGGGCCACTTGTTGAGTTCACCGGCAGAACGCGGCAGCCAAGCTTCGTACTGCTTCACGGCCATGCTGTTGAAGGTATGGTCGGCGAAGCCCATCTGAAGCCGGTAGACAGCCATGGCGTTGAGCTGGCAGCGCAGAGTCTTGTAGCGGCCCCCTTGCGTGTCAGCGAGGCCAATCAAGCGCATGAAGTCAGCGGGCGTGCGACCAATTTCGATGGCCGGCGAACTGCTTCGCAGGGCCAACGTGGCGATACATGCCAAAGCAAGGCGCGGAGTAGCGCCGTACGGGATGGGCTGTGGAACCGGGACGCCGCCAATGCTGAGGATGCCTGCCTGCAGGTGCAGCCATGCCGAACCGACACGACGCTGAAACTCCCGCTCCTTCACTTTCCGACGCGGCAGGCCGGTCTGACAAAGGATGGAGTGATGGAAGATCAACTCATTCCAATCTGGTGGGTCTTGCGCGATGGCGACCCCTGCTTCAAGCAGCTTGGCGTCACGAGCGCCGAGCGCCTTTGGTGGCGTATCAGGTGACAGAGGGGCGCCTGCTCGCGGCGAGGGCTTTGCCGCCCGAGCCGCTTGCGGCAAGTACTGCGTTCTAGCTGCAAGCGCCTGAGCATCTTCTCTGGAGACACCGCGTGCGATCAACGCAGCGGCATACTCGGCACGGAGGGCCGCGTCGCCGTCGATAGGGGAGTCGTCAAGGGAGCTCATTGCTCACCTCCCTTGGCTGACGGCTGCGCTGTGTTGTTTTGAGCCCATCGAGCTCGCGACAGCTGCTCGGCTTTCGTTGGCCGGCCACGGGGGCGGCGCGGCGGTGGTGGCTCGGCGGGGCGGGTGGATTCGATCCACTCAAGAACATCGCGCTCGTACCAGCACAGACGGCGGCTATTCGGAAGCTTGAATGGCCGGGGGATCAGATGCGCGTACTTGGCGTTGGTCGCACACGTCCTGATGGTCGTTTCTGTCTTGCCAATGAGGGAGGCAAGTTGCTCGATGAACAGAATCCGTGGCAGATCGGCAGGCGGGGCCACGGGCGGCAACGAAGGAGCGATACAGACGGGGGCGAATCCCTCTGCTACAGCTTGCGCGACCGGCTTGGTTGCGCTTTTTGATCGTGCGGGGCGTGATGAGTCGCCAGTACGGGCGACCGGAGATGATCTCGGCATAGGAGTCTCACAAGCAAGCGCGCTTGCGAGAGCCGGTGCTGTTGGTTGCTGCGCATCAAGTTCAGAAACTTGACGTTCTTCGCCGCACCTCACGGGGCCTTGATCACTTGGGCTTGATGACAGGTGTCGGTTGCGCTTGCGCACCTGCATCTACACCCTGGCGGGTACACGCCGAGCGTTGAGTTGCTCTCTCGACCAGGTTATCTCTCAGTTGGCCTGATCTCCCTGCCTCTCGCGCCTTGGGCTACACAGCGTTCTTGTAGGGCGCTAGGCAGGAGCGCTGTTGCGTCCACCCATGCATGACAGTATGGGGAAATTCACAGCACCGTCAAGCGGTAAGCCTGGGCCTCGCCAACCCACGGCGCGCGACCCAGTCAAAACCACATCGACTTGTTGGGCCATTCTTGGGCCATCGAGGGCCAAGATTTACTCCGAATCGGCATTCATGACGACCAAAAGCAAAAAGCCCAAGTGCTTGATTCACTTGGGCTTTTCCGTTTTTTGTCTGGTCGGGGTGAGAGGATTCGAACCTCCGGCCTCTACGTCCCGAACGTAGCGCTCTACCAGGCTAAGCTACACCCCGAAAAAATGAGACGGCGATTATCACGAGAAGCCGCCATCACTGTCAACCCAGCACAGCTTAATGCGACCGATCCACAGCCAGTCTGGCCAAGGCTTCGAGCGCATTGCGTGCATCGCTGGCTGGCAACGCTGCCAGCGATGCAATCGCATGTTCGGCTTCTTGCTTGGCGACCTGCAGTGCATATTCCAAAGCACCGCTTCGCTGCACTGCTGTCAGTATTTCACTGAAACACTCACGATCAGCTTCCTGAATGGCCCGACGCACCAGGGCAGCATCTTCAGGCAAACCCTGCCGCATCACATAAATCAAAGGCAGGGTGGGTTTACCTTCAGCCAGATCATCGCCAAGGTTCTTGCCAATTTCACCCGCATCACCTGAGTAATCGAGAATATCGTCAACAATCTGAAACGCCGTACCCAGGTGCATACCATACCGCGACATCGCCATTTCAGCAGCCTCTCCTGCATTGGCAAGAATCGCCCCCAGACGGGCTGCCGCCTCAAACAGCTTGGCTGTTTTGTATTGCACCACTTTCAGGTATGCAGTTTCATCGACATCGGCATCGCCGATATTCATCAACTGCAGCACTTCGCCTTCAGCAATCACATTCGTCGCATCTGCCAACACCCGCATGACGCGCATGTCGTCACACTCAACCATGATCTGAAATGCGCGCGAATACAGAAAATCACCAACCAGCACGCTGGCCGCATTCCCAAACAACGCATTGGCCGTATCGCGCCCCCTGCGCATGCTTGACTCGTCAACCACATCGTCGTGCAGCAAGGTAGCGGTATGGATGAACTCCACCACTGCAGCCAGATCATGGTGGTGGTTGGCCTGGTAACGGTGAGCCTTCGCCGAGAGCAGAACCAGAATCGGTCTCAGGCGCTTTCCGCCTGATGCGACAATATATTCAGCCACCTGCCGCACCAGAACCACTTCTGAATGCAGGCGATCTCGAATCAATTGGTCTACCGCCTGCATATCAGCGGCTACGAGGGAACGTACAAAAGCGAGCGAATCAGTCACGTCAGCGAAGTTTTTAAATTTTAGAAGTGAAGGACAAACAAACAATCAGCCAATCTTGCAAGCCTACAAGGAGCCTGGTAGCACCTCCCCACATCAACCGGGAAAGTGCCTTCAAACGATCGCCCAAGACGGCAATAGCCATGGATCAAGCCCCGGCTCAGGTCTCAACTAATCGGCGATTATAGCCGATCCACTCCAGATCAAAGCAGGGGCCGTCAAGGCAGCATAAAAACTTGACTGAATTCATACACTTCCCTATCATGGACGGTTCCCCGCAGTGGTGCGGGGTGTAAACAGGAGTTCAATGTCATGTACGCGGTCGTAAAAACCGGTGGCAAGCAGTACAAAGTTGCCATTGGCGAAAAATTGAAAGTAGAACAGATCACCGCCGACATCGAGAGCCAAATCGTACTGGATCAGGTACTGATGGTGGTTGACGGTGAAGCGGTTTCGATTGGTGCCCCGCTGGTAGCTGGCGCATCGATCAAGGCCACCGTGGTTGCTCATGGTCGTGGCGAGAAGGTCCGCATCTTCAAGATGCGTCGCCGTAAGCACTATCAAAAGCGCCAGGGCCATCGCCAGAACTTCACCGAAATTCGCATCGACGCCATCGTCAAGTAAGCAAGGAGTTGCAACATGGCACATAAAAAAGCAGGCGGTAGCTCGCGTAACGGCCGCGACTCCGAGGCCAAACGACTGGGTACCAAGGTTTACGGTGGTGAGCTGATCCCCGCTGGCTCGATCATCATCCGTCAGCGTGGTACCAAGTTCCACGCTGGTGAAAATGTTGGTATGGGCAAGGATCACACTCTGTTCGCCAAGGCTGATGGTTACGTTCAGTTCTCGGTCAAGGGTGCTCAGCGCCGCAAGATTGTTACGGTTATTCCGTACACCGGCGTAGAAGCAGAAGCATAATATTGCTTGCTTCACTCTGACGCGGAAGGCCCTATCGAACGCGATAGGGCTTTTTGTTTTTTACCGCGCCACGGCGCCACAAGGAGTCCCCCTATGAAATTTATCGACGAAGCACGCGTCGAGTTGATCGCCGGCAATGGCGGCAACGGTTCGGCCAGTATGCGCCGCGAAAAATTTGTCCCGCGCGGAGGACCTGATGGTGGCGACGGCGGTCGCGGCGGCAGCATTTACGCCGTTGCCGACAAAGATATCAACACACTGGTCGATTACCGATTCGTCAAACAGTACCGTGCCAAGCATGGCGAAAATGGCCGCGGTGCCGACTGCTATGGCAAAGGCGCTGACGACATCGTTCTGCGCATGCCGGTTGGCACCTTGATCACCGACGCAGAAACCGGGGCTGTTGTCGCCGACCTGACCGAAGATGGTCAGCGTTACCTGCTGGCCAAGGGCGGCAAGGGCGGTCTGGGCAACCTTCACTTCAAATCATCTACCAATCGGGCGCCTCGCCAGTTCACCAAAGGGGACGAAGGGGAACGTCGCGATTTGCGTCTGGAATTGAAAGTGCTCGCCGACATCGGTTTGCTTGGCATGCCCAATGCTGGCAAGTCCACGTTCATTCGTGCCGTATCCGCTGCACGGCCGAAGGTCGCTGATTACCCGTTTACCACGCTGCACCCGAATCTGGGCGTGGTACGCATTGACGAGAACCGCAGTTTTGTCATTGCCGACATACCAGGCCTGATTGAAGGCGCCGCAGAAGGTGCCGGCCTTGGGCATCGCTTTCTCAAGCATTTACAGCGTACCGGCCTGCTGTTGCATCTCGTGGATTTGGCCCCGTTCAACGACGATACCGATCCCGTTCGTGAAGCCCATGCCATTCTCGAAGAGCTGCGCAAATACGACGAAGAGCTGTATGCCAAGCCGCGCTGGCTGGTCTTGAACAAGCTGGATATGGTGCCCGAAGAAGAGCGGGAAAACCGCATTCGCGAATTTCTTGAAGGGTATGGCTGGACCGCACAGGAACCGGATCCCTACGCTCCATTCGATCCACTCCTGCCCCGGATGTTTACCATTTCAGGTCTGACTGGCGAAGGCTGCCAGCAATTGTGCTGGTCGATCATGGATTACATTGAAGCGACACGTCAGCGCACGAACGCGAAGCCGGAGCAAATCGGAGCGGGTAGTGAAGAGCAAGCCGCTTACGAGCCTTACGACCCGACCAAATCCTGAGTGACCGACCTGGCAGACAACAAGAGCCGCGCCATGCGGCTCTTTCCGCAACCAGCACGCATAAAGGTCTGAAGATGTCAGACGAGCGCCTCGCTGATTTTTTTATCCCCACCATCAATCCTGCCGACCTGACACCGCTCTCCGAGCTGATGCAGGCACGAGACTTCCTGCATGCGTTCATTACCTTGTTTCATGGCAATGAAGAGCAGGTACTGGTGCGATTGCTGATTTTGCGAGAGATCGGTGCGCGTGGCCACGAGCCGCGCTGGTCACCGCAGCAGCTGGAAGCCCACTTCGCCTATGTGCAGCCGGTCAAGCTGAAAACTGTCCTGGCACGCCTGCGTGAAAACGGGCTACTCCTGTGGGATGGCGACGATGGGCTCTATCAATTGGCCGAAGCCGGCCGGGTTGCGCTGGCGGCCATCTCAACCTTGTTGGCCTTTGCCGAACAGGATGCCGAGCTAGGCTATCTGACCGCACAGGCGGCCGGACAGCAGCAACTGGGACAAATTTCCAACGAAACGCTGCAGCACCTGCTAGCCCGTCTGAACGAGCTTTACGCCTACTTTGAGGCAGCGCTCGAATCGCAATCCGAATTTCAGATCCAGAAAGCACAAAGCCGGCTGGAAGCCGTTTGGCGCTGGGTTCAGAAAGGTACTGAGATCATCCGGGCCATGTTTGCCGATGAAAGCCTGGATCGGCGAACCCTGGATCACGTCCAGGCAATCGGACTGGCACAGTCACGCATCCTGCGGCTTACCGGCAGCTTCCAGCGCCGACTCAACCAGCTCCAATCTCAGCGTGTGCACCTTGGCAGCTCGGGCCTGACTTCGACCGACATTGCAGAATGGTTGCGCTCAGCCCCTCGCAACGACTTGGCTGACATGGCTGCCGGCATGTTGCGCTTTCCGCCACAGCCAGCATTTGTTACCGCAGCGGAGCTTGTGGATATTGCAGAATTCGAACTCGTCGAACGCGAACGCGAAGCCGCTTTGACGCCCGACATGCCAGAGAAGGTTGCGGCGCCAGAGCTCTCTGCTCCGAATGCGGAACGGCTATTCGAGGCAGAAGCCCTGTACCAACAGCTGGCTCATATCCAGGAGCCCGCCACACTGGCGGAAACTGTTTTGGCGGACACCTACCCCGAAACGGCCTATCGGCTCTCGCTCCTTTCTCTGCTTGGCGATGCAGAGGCGGCGCTTGAAAAAAGCATTGTCGGGGAAATTGTCAAACTGCCGTTGCAACTAGAACAAAGCAGCGACATCGAAACGCTTGATCATCCGGAAGTCGCCCTTATCTCGCGCGGCATCCTGAAACCCAACTGAGGCCGAACATTCCATGCAATTCGATGCGGTAGTCTTTGACTTTGGCGGCGTACTGTTCGATTGGAACCCGCACTATCTCTATCAACACCTGATTCCGGATCTGGCGGCACGTGAACAATTTCTGGCAGAGGTATGTACGCTCGACTGGAATGCCCATCAAGATGCCGGCAGACCCATCAGCGAAGCACTGGATGAAAAAATCGCTGCGTTTCCGCACCTCGAAGACCTGATCCGTCCTTACTACGAACGCTGGCCGGAAACTCTGGCAGGAACGCTACCCGCCGGAATCAGCTTGCTTGATGCGCTGCATACCGCTGGCGTACCACTTTATGGGCTGACCAATTGGTCGGCAGAAACCTTCCCCTATGCTGAAGCCCACTATCCTCAGGTGATTGGCAAGTTCCGCGACATCGTGGTATCGGGACAAGAGAAACTGGCAAAGCCCGACCCCGCCATCTATCACCTGCTATTGAATCGTATCGGCCACGCCGCAGAGCGCTGCATCTTTATTGACGACAGTGCCAAAAACATTGCCGCCGCAGAACAAATCGGCTTTCTGGCCATTCATCACACCGACCCCGCCCATACCCGCTCCCGCCTGCGCGAGTGGGGGGCTCCACTTGATTAAACCGAGGCCACTTTGGACAACGCACTTTCCATACTCTGTGCCAAATTGATCGCCCATCGCTATCTGCCCCGTGCCGACCCGCTGGCACGCCGGGCCTTGATCGACGAAGAGTTCCGGCGGGCGCTTGAGCATCGTCTGGCCGAAGTGGGCCTGATGCTGCTGGAGAACCCTTATGCCGAGCATATTGCGGTCGGATTGCAGCAAGACATGGAAGCCTTCGTATTCGGAGATAGCGAAGCCTGGCTATCCAACAATATGGGGTTGCCTCGCGATGCCATCGCGCTGTTGATCATCTTGTGGGCCTTGATCATTTTGCCCAAGCGCGAGCGCCAGATTTCCCGCGCCGAAAAGGACAACGAAGGCCAGGGCGATATGTTCGGTGCAGAAAAGCCCCTGTTACAGGGTGAAGAAGTGTCGGTCGGCGTGCCGGAAGATGCCATTTATGCTGATTATCGTGACCGTCTGGGGGGAAAGACCCGTATGAATGCCAACCTCGGGCAGCTGGCCCGGCTGGGGTTTATCGAGCGCCGAAACAAGATGGTCATGGAAGGCCCCATGTTGGATTTGATGCTCGACTACTCGATCCTGGCCCCTCGGATCATCGAAGGCACACTGGGCGAAGTGCTGAAACGTCGCGCCAGCGAAACCACCCACGAAACCAACAAGTACTGAGCCATGTTCCAGTTCCGAAAACTTGAAATGCGTAATTGGGATTTCTGGCGCAGCATCGAAGTCCCGCTGGATGCCCAGATCGTCACGATTGTTGGCCCGAATGGCTCTGGCAAAACCACCTTGCTTGATGCCCTGCGCACCTTGCTGTCACTACGCTGTTCCGGGCGACGTGACTACAAACGCTATGTTCGCAACAGCACCGAGCCCGTTGCCTGGCTGCGCGGCGTTGTCGATAACCCACGCCGCAAAGGTGGCGGGTTGTTCCCCAACCCCTTCTTCCCGCTGACCAACGAAAAAGTCACTCTGTTCTGCCGCATCAAGAAACAGGGGGGCGACTGGATTCGCCAATATGCTGTCGTGGACGGTGAAGTCGAGCTAGGACCAGCTAGCGAAGACCAGCTCAAATGGCTAGGTGTCAACGAATACAAGCTGATACTGGAACAAGCCGGCCTGACTCGCGCGATTGCCGAAGTCTTGGCGCTGGAGCAGGGCGATACTGACAAACTCTGCGAGTATGGCCCCAAGCCCTTGCTGGACTTGGTGTTTCAGGTATTTGGCGACAAACAGGTTCTCGACAACTACCAGCAGGCCAAATCCGAACAGCGTGAAGCCGAGCGCGAGCTGGGGGAATTGACCCGCCAGCTGGACGGCCTCGCCGCCAGAGTGGAGCAGATGCGCAGCCGCGCCCAGCGCTATCAAGACTGGCGCAGTCTGGAAACCGAGGTCGAGCGGATTGAGCGGCATGTTCTGCCTGCGCTGCGCTACCTGGATGCCTGCGATTCGCGCGATGGTTACGTCAACCAGTACAAAGGCGTCCGACGCGAGCTGGATGCGCGACAAACCGAGCTGGAATCCATTGATGCCGAGTTGCGCCAATTGCAAGCCCGCGCCGATGCCGCGAAAGCCAACGAAACCCATCTGGATCAGCAGTACAAGGCGCTGTTTGGCCCCTTTCAACAAGCCGGCAGCGAGGCAAAGTCCGCCGAGAAGCTACTGGAGCAGCGCAACAAGCTGAAAGCCCTCGCCGAGCGCGAATCCGGCACCGATGCCGTGGAGCTGGCCGAGCAGATTGCCTTGTTACGCAGCCAGCAAACCGAGCTGCAAGCCCGCATCAAAACCGCAAAACAGGAGCGTGAGCATCTGGCCGAGCAGCAAAGCGCTCTGCAAGGAGGCAGCCAGCCCAGCGAACCCTTTGTCCGCCAGATGCGGGCGGCGCTTGATGAAGCTGGCATTCCCCATCAAATGCTGACTGAGCTGGTCGAGGTTGTGGACACCGACTGGCAGGCCGCTGTTGAAGCGCTACTGGCACCGTATCGGCACATCATCCTGCTCAATCGCGAATCCGATCGCCAAGCCGCCTTTCAAATCGGCCAGCGATTACGCTATCGCCACTTTATCGTGCCCGAGCGCGAGCCGGTTCCAAGCGCGACACCCGGCTCGATACTGGAAATTCTCGACTTCAAAGGCGATGCCCCGGCATGGCTGGTACGCCAGCTGGCGAATGTACAGCGCATCAAATCGGTTGAGGCTGGCGCCCGCCAGGCTGGGGATTGGATCACCCCCGAGGGCTATCACAAGGAAAGACGTGGCGCCCGCCATATCGGCATTGAGACTCGGGACCATGCTTTCGGCGAAGCGGCGCGACGCTCGCGGGTCGAAGCCATCAGCCGGCAATTGCGTGATCTGAACCAGCAGATCCTTGACTGGGAAGGCACCTCGCTTGAGCTGGGGCGGCAGATTGCCAGCCAGCAGATGCAACTGGCTGGCATGGATGCCATTCAGCAATTGGCGGCACGTCAGGATGAATTCGATGCCGCCGAGAAAATGCTGCCGGAACTGAGAGTGGAGGCGCAGCGGCTTGGCGGTGAAATCGCCACCCTGCAAGCCGCCAAGGATGAAGCACGCAAGGAAACCGATGCCACCAAGGAACTGCTGCATCGGGCCCAACATGAACAGACTCAGCTGCTCAAGCAGGTGAAGGAGTTGATGACGCAAGTGGAAAGCCGTCAGGCCGAACAGACGCGACAGATTGCAGAAGTCGAAAGGCTGCGCGATGAGCTGGAAACCAGCGGCATGGATTTCAGCACGTTGGCCGGCTTGCGCGAAGAATGGGGCTCCGAGAAGAACGCCCTGCACGAAATCCACCGGCAGCGCGAACGCATTGAGCATGGCGACTGGGAGCGCGACGCCAGCGTTCTGGAACTACGGGAAAAAATGCAGCAGGATTTTAACGGCCTGGAGCGCGAAACCCAGAACCGTGGCCGCGAAGTAGAACGGGCACGCGAGCTGACCGACGAGGCCCGTAGCGCCTACATCAACAAGCTGCGCGCCACCATTCGAGCCTACGCGCTCAACATCAAACGTCTGGGCGAGCTGGCGGGGATCGCTGTCGAAGTAGACCCACCGCATCTCGATAACGATGATGGCGTGCTCGGCCAAGCGGGTCTGGTTGTACGCTTTGACTTTGACCAAAAGGGCATGATGGGGCTGAATGATGGCGAAGCCTCGGGTGGCCAGCAGGTAATGAAGTCGCTGATTCTGCTGATCGGACTGATGATGGACGAAACCAACCCATCAGGATTCGTCTTCATTGATGAGCCCTTCGCCCACCTTGATGTACTGAACATCGACAAAGTAGGCGCCTTCCTCAAGGCCACACAGGCACAGTATCTGATCACGACGCCACTCACGCATAACGTGAATGCCTTTGCCCCGAGCGAGCTGACCCTGTGTACCTACAAAAAACGCCCTGGAGAGCGCTGGGCCCCTGTCATCAGCCAAGCCAGACGCCGCACTGCAGCACTGGCGAGAGCGGATCAATAGGAGTATCGCCTCTTGGATATCGAGTCCGTTGATCGGTTTTGTCTCAACCTGCCCGGCGTCACTCTAGACTTGAAGTGGCAGGTCTATCTGGTCTACTCGGTGTGCGACAAGATGTTCTGTGTACGCCACGCCGACCCCAAGGTCTCCAGCGCTGTGTCGTTCAAAGTCGCGCCAGAACGTTTTCTGGAGCTGACAGATCGGCCAGGCATCCGGCCCGCGCCCTATCTGGCACGCGCCCATTGGGTACAAATGGAAAGCCCAGCACTGCTGGATGACGCCACACTTACCCATCTGCTTGCCCAGTCGTACCTGATGGTGCGCGCCAAGCTGAGTAAAAAGGTACAAAGCGGCCTTGCTACTTACCTGCCTCAGCCTTGAATGGAACCAAGCAATTTACTATCTGCCTTCGCGCCATGGCTTCTGGTGGCGCCGCAATCACCTTGAGTATCAACGATGAAACAAACTTTTCGCTTCTTTGCCCCCTGCCCTCGCGGCCTGGAATCCGTCCTGACCAAGGAATTGCAGACGCTGGGTGCCCGCGACATCGAAGCGACCGATGGCGGTGCCGCGTTTATTGCCGAATGGCAGGTCATGCTGCGGGCCAACCTGGAAAGCCGGGTTGCCAGCCGTATTTTGTGGATGGTGGGCGAAGGCCCCTATCGCACGGAAGAGGATATTTATCGCATCTGCCGCAAAACCGACTGGGCCGAACTATTTGATGTCAACCTCACCCTCAAAGTCGCCGTCACTGGCAACAAATGCCCCCTGCGCAGCCTCGAATTCGTTGCGCTCAAGGTCAAAGACGCGGTATGCGATGGCTTTCGTGCTCGTACTGGCTCACGCCCAAGTGTAGACACTCACGCCCCCGACATCCGCATTCACGCTTTCCTGACTGACCGCTGGGCGCAGATTTATCTTGATACCTCAGGGGAAGCCCTGTTTAAACGTGGCTATCGCCAGCAAACCGGTGAAGCGCCGCTACGCGAGAATCTCGCAGCCGGCATTCTGGGATTGACCGGCTGGCAAGCTGGCGAGCCCTTGTTGGACCCGATGTGCGGCTCGGGCACCTTCCTCATCGAGGCCGCCTGGATGGCGCTGAACATACCACCCGGCCACGCTCGCCACTTTGCTTTTGAGAAATTCAGCCATTTCAACCCATCCCAATGGGAAAACCTGCGCTCGCAAGCATTAAGCCGGGCGAAGCCAGCAGACGACCTGCTACCGATCTTTGGTAGTGATATCGACGCCCAAGCGCTGGACGCCGCAGCCGCTAATCTGGACGCTGCCGGTCTGGCTGATGCAATCCGGCTGTCGCGGCGCGATGTACTTGAGCGCGAAGCCCCGGCAGACAAAGGCATCTGGCTGAGCAACCCGCCATACGGTGTACGGCTCTCAGAACAGGAAGCCCTGGCCGCGTTCTACCCGGAGCTGGGCCATGCATTGAAACGACAATTTTCAGGTTGGCGAGCTTTTGTCTTTACGGCGGACCCCATGCTGATCAAGCTGATCCGTCTTTCGGCCAGCCGTCGCACGCCGCTATTCAACGGCGCACTGGAGTGCCGGTTGTATGAATTCAAGCTGGTCGCCGGCAGCAATCGCAAACCCAAAGCGGATGCTGACGAGTAAACAAAACAGGTGCAGACCACTCCCCGCCGGATTTGGTCTGGCTGATTGCACTGCAGCAACAATGTGAACACCGGTCAAACCGCGATGTAAAATCACAAGATTCCAACAGGGAGCCTTCTATGACTGCCGAATCACTGCTCGACCAAGTAATCGCCGCTGTGCGCGAAGTGGCACAGACCGAGGTCATGCCTCGATTCTTGCGAGTAGGCAGCAGCCGCAAAGATGATGGCACTCTGTTTACCGAAGCAGACGTACAAACCCAGCGGGCTCTCACCGAATTGCTACCGAAAATTGTTCCGGTACCGGTGCTGGGTGAAGAAATGAGTGAGGAGGAACAAGAAACCCTGTGGGCCAATCATCAAGATGGGCTATGGGTAGTTGATCCGATCGATGGCACGACTAACTTTGTGCATGGCTTACCGTACTTCGCCATATCCGTCGCCCTGATGCGCCAGGGCAGACCCGTACTAGGGGTTATCTACAACCCGGTTGCAGATGAGGTCTTCTGCGCAGAGGTCGGGGAAGGCGCACACATGAATGGACTACGTCTGCCACTCAAGAAGCATGTACCTGCCATGCCGGATGCGATTGCAGGCGTCGAAGTCAAGTGGTTGGGCGGTCGCCTGCCCATGCGACTGGCGAGCGTTGCGCCATTTGGTAGTCAGCGCAATCTGGGTGCGTCTACATTGGACTGGTGCTATCTGGCAGCAGGCCGCTTTGACTTATATATTCACGGTGGACAACGGCTATGGGACTACGCGGCAGGCAGCCTGATCTTGCTGGAAGCCGGCGGCGCCATTGCCGGTTTGTTTCAAGATGACTACTGGAGCGACCACGTCTGGAAGCGTTCGGTGGTTGCCGCCTCAAACCCCGTTCTGTTCGAACAATGGCGGAAATGGGTACGCTGCAATACCTGATCCCCCCTACCGCAAATGCAAAAAAGGCAGACTCCACCAAGTCTGCCTTTTTCCTTTCCATCCTGTTTGTCAGTACTGACTACTGCTTCTTTGGCTTATCTGCAGCCTTGGCAGCGGGCTTCAAGCCATCACGCTCTTTGGCAATCAATTCGTTCAACACTTCGAACAAACGTTCTTCGCTACCAAACTTGCCCACGGACGTCGTGTACTTGCCATTCACTACAAAGGTCGGAACGCCATTCACTTTGTAATCCCGCGTCAATTGCAACGCCCTGGCAAACTGCGCTTGCGCACCGAAAGACTTGTAAGCCGCTTCAAACTTGGCACGATCAATTCCTTGCTTGGCGACCCATTCCATCAGCTTCGGTTCGTCACGCAACTCAATCCTATCCTTATGAATGGCATCAAAAACCGCCTGGGTGTACTTGTCAATGATCCCCATCGACTTGAGTGCCACAAACAGTTTCACGTGGTTTGCCATATCGTTACGGCCTTCCCACATGATGTGCTCACGGCGGAACACCACATCCTTGCCAAGCGTCTTTTCCCACTTCTCCACTGCGGGTTCCAGATGGTTACAGTGCGGGCAACCAAACCAGAAAAACTCGATCACTTCTACCTTGCCAGCAGTATCAACCGGCCGGGCTGGATTGATCAGGTCAAAATCCGTACCCACTTTGACCTCACCAAACGCCGCACCAGCAACCAGCGCAAGCCCCAAACCGAGAAAAGAACGACGAAGCATTGAAGTGATCTGCATAAATTCTCCTTTGCGATGGCCAGAGTCGGCCAATCAGTTTTCAGTATCAAAATTTAATTGGATTTAACTAGTGCCGAGTCCAACCCGTTCACTCGCAACTGCGAACGCAAACGGTCTATATCTTCCACCGTTGCCAACGGGCCGATCCTTACCCTGTGCATCACCCCTTTACCTTCAACTTCCATGGTAAAGATATTTGCCTCTACCCCCATCAACGCCAGTTTGGCTTTCAAGTTGTCTGCATCTTCCTCTTTCTGGAAGGAGCCAACCTGCAAATACGAGCCTTTAGGCGGGGTCACGCTGGCGGGCGGAGGGGTCTCGCTCGGTTTGGCTTCAGGCTGAGGCTTTAGTTCCGGCTCTTTCTTGTCACCCAGATCAGGCAGCATCGTGTAGAAATCGAAACGGTCCTTCGACTGCCCGCCAGGCGCCGATGCATTAGAGGCGCCCTGCGGTTTCAACACCTCTGGCGCAGTTTTGGGTTGTGGTTTTGGCGCTTCTGCCACCGGTTCCGGTTTGAGCACCTGTTTTGAGCTTGAAAACGGATTAGGGGTCTTGTTGAGGTACAGCGCAGCCGCCACCGCTACCGCCACACCGATAAACAGACCGATCAACAATCCAGCCCAAATTGACCCACCGCCACTGCTGCCACTTGACGACGGCTTCCCCCGAGAGGGTGTCCCACTGTTCTTGTAATCGCGACTCATAGTTCGAACTGCAAATTTCCAATTTAATGACGCCGGAATTCTGCTCCAGGCAATCAATTGATTATACCTGCAACGCTCTGCATCCTCGCACCTGCAGCATCTCAGCCCTGCGGGAGTGCAACGGCGAACCTCAAAAGGGTTTTGACCATTCCTTACTAAGTCAGTGCCAAGCGATCACACCGGAATGCCTTCCAGCCCCCATTTTTTACCAATCCGAAAATAACTATCCGCAATAAGCATGACTCTAATTGGACGATTTTGAAAATCAAATTGCGGGAATCAACACATGCTCCTGCGGCATTCCCCTAGCCGCGACACACTTCTGATTAACCATTGATGAAATCGTAGCAACAAGCAGATAAACCTGTGAGAGCACGGATATAATGGGCCAACTTCTCCTGCCATCCGGAATCTCCATGCAAGACGCATCAAACAAAGCCTGGTCTGGCCGCTTCGCAGAACCAGTCAGCGATCTGGTAAAGCGATTTACCGCCTCAGTCGAGTTCGACAAACGCTTGGCCGAATTCGATATCGAAGGTTCTTTAGCCCACGCCCAGATGCTCAATAAGGTCGGCGTTCTCAGCGATGACGATTTGAGTGCAATCTCTGCGGGCATGGCAGCCATTCTGGAAGAAATCCGTGCAGGAAAGTTCGAATGGTCCGTTGACCTCGAAGACGTCCACATGAATATCGAGCGCAGGCTGACCGATCGAATCGGCGATGCCGGCAAACGCCTGCATACCGGCCGTTCCCGTAACGACCAAGTCGCCACCGATGTCCGTCTATACCTTCGCGCGGCCATTGATACTCTGGTGGTTCTGGTCAAAGACCTGCAATCGGCGCTGATTGAGCTTGCGGAGAAGAACATCGCCACCGCGATGCCCGGTTTCACCCATTTGCAAGTTGCACAGCCCGTTACTTTTGGTCACCACCTGTTAGCTTATGTCGAAATGCTGGAGCGTGACCGAGAACGCCTGATAGATGGGCGGAAACGGGTAAATCGTCTGCCCTTGGGTGCCGCCGCCTTGGCCGGTACCAGCTACCCGATAGACCGACACATGGTTGCCTCTCTGCTCGGATTCGACGGGGTTTGTGAAAATTCACTGGATGCCGTCTCAGATCGGGATTTCGCTATTGAGTTTTGTGCAACCGCTTCACTCATCATGACCCACCTCTCACGGCTATCCGAAGAGTTGATTCTGTGGATGAACCCGCGTTTTGGCTTCATTGATCTGGCAGACCGCTTCTGCACGGGCTCATCCATCATGCCGCAGAAGAAAAATCCGGATATCCCGGAGTTGGTTCGGGGCAAGACCGGTCGCATCAATGGCAACCTGATGGCTTTACTTACACTGATGAAGTCTCAGCCACTGGCGTACAACAAAGACAACCAAGAAGACAAAGAGCCGTTATTCGATACCATCGACACCCTGATTGCGACTTTGCGTGTTTACGCCGATATGATGCGGGGCGTGGTCGTCAAACCAGAGGCGATGCGCCGAGCCTTGCGTCAAGGTTTTGCCACCGCTACCGATCTGGCCGATTACCTGGTCAAACGCGGCCTCGCTTTCCGTGATGCGCACGAAGCCGTCGCGCAAGCCGTACGCTATGCAGAAACCGCACGTAAAGATCTGGCTGAGCTGACTCTGGTCGAGCTAAGAAGCTTCTCACCCCTGATCGGCGAAGATATTTTTGAATTCTTGACGATCGAAGGCTCATTAGCAGCTCGCGACCATGTCGGCGGAACAGCACCACAGCAAGTCAAAGCGGCCATTGCACGAGCCAAGCAACGATTGACCTCAACATGAGACACACCCCACTACCCAAGCTGGCGATCCTGATGCTTGCCGGTTGCTGCTTACTGATCACCGCATGCAAGCCTGAGCAAGACGGCGCCGCGAAAGTAGCTCCACACGCATCAACGGCAACGACCAAAGTTGCCGTCCAGATCTATGGCACCGAGTGGTGTGGTCACTGCCAGCACGCTCGCGAATACATGGCAGAGCACAAAATTGCCTTCTCCGATCACGACGTTGAAAAAGATCCTGCTGCGCAAGAAAAATTCCGCGAACTGGACGGTCGGGGAGTGCCCCTGATTATCGTCGGTGATCAGGTACTGCATGGCTTTTCTGAAGAATCATTCGAACAAGCATGGCAAAACCAGAACAGCCCCTCGACCTGACCTGGACTTGGCACCGCCTGTCCGACTTGCCCGCCATTGTCTGGCATGAAGTCGGCTGCTTACGCCAAGCCGTGTTTGTGGTTGAACAGAACTGTGCTTATCCCGATCTTGATGAGCTGGATCTGATTTCCTGGCACCTGCTGGGCCAAGCGGAGGACGGCCTGGTTCTGGCCTACTTAAGACTCGTTCCCGAAGGCCATAAATTTGCTGAACCGTCTATTGGGCGGGTTGTGATCGCTCCGGAGGCCCGAGGCAGCGGCCTGGGTCGAAAGTTGCTCGAAGAAGGGTTACGTCAACACAGCCAACTCACCCCAACAGCAGGCAACCGTATTGGCGCGCAAACACATTTGAGCGATTTTTATCGCTCGCTCGGTTACCTCCCCACCTCCGACACATATCTGGAAGACGGCATCCCACATTTGGACATGCTGTGGCAACCACCGCTTCATCCATAAACAGCAAGCCAGTAACCCGCCGTTTCGCCACCAGGCGCCTTTTCGCAGCGACATCCACTTTCCTGGCAACCCTCTTTCAACCTGACTCAGTCATTGAGCACGCTGCCAAGTCCGCAAGACTGTGAATACATCATTCAGCTGAAGTGTCGATTCTCGATAGAATTCCGCAAGGTAACTATTTGTAGCTCCGGAGTGTCATTTATGCGTATTTTGTTTTTAGTACTCTTCGCTTGCATGCAGTGCGCTTGGCCCGCACAGCCCAACGTTGCTGCAGGTCGAAATTTTTCGATGGCACTCAATAGTAAAGGGGATCCATTTTCATGGGGCATAGACAACGTTGGGCAACTCGGGCGCAACAGAACGCTTTGGACAGGAGAAATGACCCGCGTCCCTGATTTACCCCCCGTTCGGGAACTAAGCACCCGAGGTGGCTTTGTACTGGCTTTGGCCGACGATGGTTCCGTCTGGGGTTGGGGCGCGGCATTTTTCGGCGAACTCACAACCGGCTCCCCCGCTCCATTCAATAGCCCAGCTAAATTACTCAACCTACCAAGCATCAACGCTGTTTCAGCAGGTTTGCGACACGGCATTGCTTTAGACAAAAACGACAACGTCTGGACATGGGGAGCAAACTCCTCATTTCAGCTTGGAATCGAGTCAGAGAAGCCACTTCCAACCCCCCAAAAAGTCCTTGGACTACCCAAGATCAGTTACATTGCGGCAGGAGACTACTTTAACGTCGCGGTTGACAAGGATGGTGGTGTCTGGTCTTGGGGTGATAATCAACAGGGGCAGATCAACAACTCAGATGACTCGGCAATCGCCACACCCATTAAAATTTTTACGCTGCCAGGCATAGTTGAAGTCAAAGCGGGAAATCACCACACCCTCGCACGCCTCAAGGACGGCAGCGTATGGTCCTGGGGGAGCGCTTGGGACAATGTGCTCGGTACTGGCAGTCAACGTCGGCAATATCAACCCGTTCAGGTAAAAAATTTAAGCAATATTAAAAGCTTGGCGGTAGCAAAAGCCCACAATATTGCCGTCGACGGCAATGGACTTGCTTGGTCTTGGGGATCCAATAGCAGTGGCCAACTTGGGCATCCTGACCATGTTCTGCCTCAACCTATCCCAACACTTTCCAATGTCTCGGCGTCCGGGGTTGGCGCCGATCATAGTCTCGCTATCAGCAACGGCCGACTTTTTGGTTGGGGCTACAATACCTTTGGTCAAATTGCCAATGGCTCCGCAGGAGATTCCGAGCAAAATCCGGTCCCCAGCCCCAGCGAAAAGAGCTTTGTGCTCCTGGCAGGGAGTGAAAACAATAGTTATGCACTGACGAGAGATGGGCAGGTATGGGCAAGCGGCGATAACCGGCAAGGTCAGCTTGGCGAAATCGCCGGTGTCTTTCGTGTAGTCGCCACCCCTATTCCCCTGCAAAATCTAATGAGTTTAGCGGCAGGTAGCGACCATACTGTGGCCCTCAAAGAGAACGGGGAGGTTTGGGGGTGGGGCTCGAATCAATATGGTCAGGTTGGAAACAAGGATTACTCCTACTTTTCCAGACCGACACAGATATCAGGATTAACTGGCGTACAAGCCCTCGCAGCAGGTTATTTACACACCTTAGTGCTCAAAAATGATGGCACCGTTTGGGGGTTTGGCGAAAACCGAAACGGCCAGACCGGCAATGCCATTGCGTCACTTTTTCATCATGAAGCTGTAAGGGTAACCGGTATTGGCAATGTCAAAGCCATTGCCGCTGGCGGTAACCACAGTCTGGCGATACGTTCTGATGGCACCGTGTGGGCCTGGGGGGGGAACACCTTTGGGCAACTAGGAATAGGAACGGTCGCTCAGACTGATCGCCCCAAGCAGATGATGGGGCTGAATCGCATCATCGCGATTGCTGGAGGTAGCGAACATACTTTAGCCTTGGATGCGGATGGCGTGGTATGGGCGGTTGGTCACAATAGTTATGGGCAGCTAGGTACTGGAGACAAACAGGACAGCTGGACAGCTGCGCCGGTGCCCGGATTAACAGATATTGTGGCCATAGCCGCAGGCGCCCAACACTCGCTCGCTGTGAAGCGTGATGGATCAGTTTGGGGCTGGGGAAATAACGAATACGGCCAAATCAGTAATTTGCTAGAAACTGAGGAGGTGCTTACACCAACCCGCATCCCCAATCTGGACAATGCCCAAATAGTGGCCGCTGGCACAACGCATAGTCTTGCCATGCGACGTGATGGTTATGTGTATGGGTGGGGCGCCAATTGGGTTGGCCAGGCCGGAGACGGCACGATTGCACTTAAAAGCAAACTAGGAGTAGCGGTAAACCCTGAAGCCGATAGCCTGGTTGATCTAATCTCCACAGGCATCAACGAGCCACTCAGCGTAGCAGTACGCCCACCGTTCCTCGTTGAGGTAAAGCAATCGGCAACCAGACTGAAAGCCACGATCAAAGATACCAGAGCTTTACTCCGGCAAGCTTTTGCTCAAGGCTACAGTGTGTATGTTGGTGTGAGACTAGCCAAAGACGCATTGATTAACGGCCAAACTCCCTACTCTAACTGGTACATGAAAGATCGTTTGATTGGCTGGAATGCTTATGCTGGTGGGCCAATACCAGAATATCTGGCGGGTGTCTCAATCAACAGCCAGGATGAGCTGGTAAAAATCGAGGTCTTGAGTGATGTTGATTTGTCACAGCTGACCGGATCGCAGTTTTATATTGGCTATGGTCAATCTGCGGAAGATATGCTCAATCGTTGCAGCTATCGCGTGATATACGAGGTAACAGACTCCGCTGGCAAGATCCCTCCCGAGAAACGCCTACCGACTGGTACGTGCATCCCGCGCTGAAACCTGTTTTACCCATTGGGAAGCTCAGAAGAAGAGCGCTCACGCCATTTTCTCGGGGGTGCTTAACCAAGCACCCCGAGTAAATCGTCAAGCAAATACCGAAATAGTTGGGAGAGAAGGGACTACTGAACCCGTCGACAAAGAACGTTGCAGTAGCAGTTCCTGAATTCCTTTGGGCAAGGTTGCAACGCCAGCTGGCGGCTGACCACTGAGAATGGTAGACAATACTCCTTGCTGAACCGTCTTAGCCTGATTCAGGATCGTGCCACCAGAAGTGTTGGTATACCCAGTTACCACCGTTTTCAGCCCTTGCGCCAGCGTAGACAGAAAGTTGGTCGCACCCAACTTGTCCGAGTTGAATGCCGTCTGCAAAGCAGTCGCATCAATTGACAATGTACTTGTCGAGCTACCAGATGTTGGTGTGATGCCGATACTGGAAAGTGTAGTCAGCGTAGAGCCAGGGTTAGCATAAGTAGCCACGGCAGCTGCGCGCAAATCTGTAGCAAATTGCCCCCCCACCGCATCGCCATTTAGCGCGCCTCCAGTACCCGTTAGCGACGCAGCAGTACCAATTGCTGCATTGTAATTTGCAACAAGAGCCTGAGCGGCGCCAAGAAAACCTGAGGAATCAGGCGAAACCGTAAGAGTTGTGGTACCCGCTTTAAGAATATTGAAGGTAGCTTTATCAGCAAGCTGCAAATTCGTGTTGGACGCGTTGGTACTGGATACCCCGCCTATGCTGTAAATCGCATCCTGCGCCACTTGCGATTCATATAAACCAAGTTGCTGTAGGCTATTTTGAAAACTGGATAGCGGGTCATTATCGGTCGCAGAAATCTTGAAATAGCTTGCAGCCCCTGTTTGGTTTGAAGCAATAGATAGTCTATAGCCAAATCCATCCTGCTTAACTGATGCCGTGACACCCGCTCCTGCGCTATTGATGGCCGACGCGATTCCATTCAGAGACCCATTTGTAACGTTGATCGACACTGGGTCAGCCGGCCCGGCAGTGAAGGTCTGAGTACCGTAGTTATAACTTCCAAATTGGATGGAAAATGCCCCGCCGGCATACAACACTGCACTCGGATCTGCCACAACAGCTGCACTATCCACAGTTCGAGCTTTAGCTATCTGCGTGACATTTAGTGAATAACTGGCACTTGCTGCACCGGACGTAGCTACGCCGGTAGCCACATCCGCACTGGAGCTAGAAATGGTATTGGAAGAAGAAGCGGTAGACGCCAGGGTATCGCTAAAACGAGAAGCTGCTGACAACAATTGGCCATACCCCGAAAGGGTAATTAATTTGTCAGTAGGGGCTGCGTAAGGATCTGGAGTACTGGGGGGGGTGGCCGCGTTATTGGGCGCTGACAAGCCACGTGCAGTTAGCTGACGGTCAATTACTGCATCAAGCAAGCTGATAGTCATGATATCCCCCGCCGCATTCCACTCAACCTTCAATCATTATGTTCCGGATCAATCACTTAATCAATTTTTCGATACATTAAAAATACAAACCCCTCTCACTGCCAAGCAGTAGAGGGGTTGTGATGATTCAACAACAAAGCGCTACCATAGTTTGCAGTGCCAACGGTTCACGTCATCCCAACTTGCGTATCGCGTCCAGCCACCTCCAGCAGGATTCCAATAGTAGAAATCCCCTAAGCGGCCATTGGCTGGCTCGACGACACCTTGATACCAACCCGTTTTATATCCACGGTAGTACGCATTACGACTATCGTAAGTCACTTTTGTTGTCTGACTCGAGGTCGAGACCGGTAACAACTCCGCAAACTTGGATTCCATGCAATTGAGCAATAGCATTGCCTTTTGCTCGATAGTTAGTCCCACAGCGCTCTTAACGTGCAAAGTGAAACTTTCCGTTGCCGAAGCCCCTGCTGCATCAGTAACCACCAAAGACACCGTTGCATCACCTGTTGCCGTTACCAGCGGGAAAAGCTTGACGATTCTGACATCTGCCGCAGTGGAAGCGGCAACGCTAATATTGGCCGCAGGCAGCAGCGCCGTATTCTTGGTGGTAGCCATAACTTTAAGTTGGCTGGCGCTGGTTTCAACGTCACTGACTTTCACTTCCAGATCAAATGACTGACCCGAAAAGACCGTGGCCTCTTTATATTTAAGAGTGATTTTTGGAGCCTGATTAGATGTACCCGTACCCGTACCCGTACCCGTACCCGTACCCGTACCCGTACCCGTACCCGTACCCGTACCAGGATAAATCTTGCTGATTGTCGCGATATCTCCGCTACTCATCTTCTCTCGCTGACCCAAGCGGCTGGTTGGAATAGACGGGTCCAGCATGATCATGGTCGGCTTGTTGTAGTCAATTGCAAACGCCCATGTGCCGTAGTGCATAATCGAATCGTAGTCATAAGGACCGTTCGCAACACTGCCAGGGGACACTTCATAATTGGGATGTTTGCTTTGCTCAATGTTGTCCCACATCACTCGAATGTACTGATCGCGATCAGGCCGGGTTTGCTCGTGATGAATACCCAGAGCATGCATGATTTCATGGATGGTTGACCCAACCCCACAGCCGTTGCTGCCAATATTAATGGTCTGAGCACCACCCGCCATCCCGACATACGATGAACACCCGAGACCGGAAGCCGTTCGGAAGCTGACGTAATTAGTCTCGGTGGTGCGTTGCTTGAAGCGAACCGCTGTGTACTGGGAAATAATCTGCATTGCTTGCAGAATTTCTGATTGGGCGTTTGCCGAAGCCTCTTGCAGACTGTAATAAATCATTGCATTCGGCCAATACTCGGTCTGAGTCTCAATTGCCCCTTGCGCTACGCGTGCGTCAATCGATTGCTTAGTCCAAGGTCTCACCGTGGTGGTGGCCCAACCCCGAGCCTGAATATCCCGATGCTTGCCGAGTATGATGTCACCCAGGAGCGCTTCGTCATTGACAATCTGGTATTCAACCGTCTTTCCGGTCTCAGCGATCACTGTTTTTGCCGTGGGCAAATCCCCCTCGCTGGGGCCTTCAAGCATCTGAGCCATAGCAGGCACACTCACCATTGCTAGAATTGCGCTACTCGTTATTGAACCCAGTTTTTGCCTCATACACCCACTCTCCAACAATCCAACCCACTCACTCATCAATCCCAACAATCATCAACCCACCTTACTCAATTAGGCAAACTCATGTCAGACACAAGTACCCATTATACTTTTGTCATAGGCTCGCCATCAATAAATTTACCGTATGTCATTGAGTATATTTAAAAAAGCCTTTACCCATCGCTCCTCGCACGGTCTGCACCATGCGGCAAGAGATACCGCAAATGAATGTCGGATCAAGGTAAATCTAACCGACTGTTAGCCCAAGGACTTACCATGCCACATTGGTAATCAACACTTACAAGGGAATGGGCATGAAGCAATACATTCTGGCTGGATTGGTAATGGTGACGACAGTAGCTGGGGCAGAAGAAATTGGTTCTGTCGATACCGCATTCAAACTGCTTGGTCCAGACCATAAGGTAGTCGTTGAAGCTTTCGATGATCCTTCGGTCGAAGGGGTTGCGTGCTATATCTCCCGAGCCAAGTCCGGGGGCATAAAAGGTGCCTTGGGCATAGCAAAAGATCCTTCGCGCTTTTCTGTGGCTTGCCGGCAAATTGCTGCCATCAAATTTCTCAAACCGTTACCAAAGCAAGAAGAGGTCTTTAGGGAAGGCGCCTCTCTGGTATTCAAGCATGTCCGGGTCGTGCGGATTGTAGATGCCAAGCGTAATGCGCTGACTTATTTGACTTACTCGGACAAGCTAATAGATGGCAGCCCAGACAATGCGATTACAGCAGTTGCTGTAATGGATCAAAAAATCCCCGTTCGCTAACAGATATTAAAACGTGCCGAAAAGGGAAATGTAAATACCAAAAACATTTCCCCATCCGCATTGCAAAAGAGATCGAATATCAGCGAGCAATCTTGAAAGAACGTGGTACGGGCACAGGACTTTGCGGTCCAAAATAGCGATCATAAATCGCAACAGCCTCTCCGGTTTTCTCTGCTTCAATCAGGGCTTTATCGATTTGCTCTTGCAAGTGCCTCTCACCGCGACGCATTCCTACTGCGTAAATCTCTGCTTCGAGTGGAACATCAGGCACTTCAAATTCAGCTTTATTGGGCAGTTTGGCAAGACCTCTCTGCAACGAGGCCTCACTACCACAAGTCGCTTCACACCTCCCCTCTGCCAGGGCTTTGTAGACTTCAGCCGTATCTGGCAGTTGATCAATCTTCACGCTTGCGGACAAGCGGCGCAGATACTGGGCATTGGTAGTACCAGCCGGCACACAGACGGTCATGTTATCCAGTTGGCTGACATCCTTGAAAGCATATTTTTTCTTTGCCAAAAGTTTTTGAGTTGCAACAAAATATCCCAAACTGAATTCTATTTCTTTCATTCTTTCTGGCGTTTTGGCCAAGGTCGCCAGTACAATATCGACGCGCCCATCTTTAATTACCGTCAATCTATCCGCAGGGTCTACCGTCTTGAATACGGGCTTCACATTCAGCTTGTGGGCAATATACTGGGCAAATTCAATATCATACCCCCAAACAGTTCCTCGTGATTTTTCAAAAAATCCAAAAGGCGGCGAGCTATCCCGTACTCCAATTACAATTTCACCTTTTTTCTGGATTTTTTCCCAATCATTGGCATGTGCCATAGCTGAAACGAACAGACCGACCAACAGGCATAGGCGCGCAATTTTCACTGGTAAACCCTTTATTTAGTCATTAGGAATAGATGGCACACTATCAAACCAAAGCAGCTTGAACACAACATCATATCACTTGCAATTGGCGGCAGGGTCGCGCCCCAGCGGCGGGCATAATAGGATAAATGCAAGGATAAAAAAAACGGCGCCAGAGGCGCCGTTCAAATCCTGTAGGGGAGAACAGGATGTCGAGGAGAGAAACGATGAAGCCTAGTGCAAAAATCCTGTTGCGCTTGGCATTCACGGAGTCAGAGTGAATGTCTGTTCAAAAGTTCCTATCGGTTTTTCTAAGTTTGCAAATTTCTGTAACAGCCGCCGCTATGCCGACGTTTAAAGACGTACAGTCGGGATGGCGTTCTTCTGACAGCTGGCTCACTGATCGCCATGGCGAGCCACTTTCAAGGATGCGGGTGGATATACAGAGCAGAAAATTGAGCTGGGTCAGCCTCGATCAGATTTCCCCAGCCTTTTTGCAAGCCGTCGTACAAGTTGAAGATCGACGCTTCTACGCCCATCAAGGCGTGGATTGGTCCGCCTTGGGGGCTGCCTCACTCTCGACGCTACGGGGGGATCGACGTGGCGGTAGTACTATCAGCATGCAGTTGGCGGGCTTACTCGATTCTTCGCTCAAGCCATCTGGCAGCGGACGCAGTTTGTGGCAGAAGGCCAAGCAGATTCGGCAGGCTCAGCAAATTGAGCAGTCGTGGACCAAAGCACAGATATTGGAAGCCTATATCAATCTGGTGCCATTCCGGGCCGAGGTACAAGGCATCGATGCCGCTTCCCGCTATCTGATTGGCAAGCCTCCTGACAAACTCAACCGTACAGAAAGCGCTCTGCTAAGCAGCCTGTTGCGGTCTCCCAATGCCTCGCCCCAGCAGGTGGCAGATCGGGTGTGTCGTCAGATCCAGCAGTCTGCCGAGCCAACGCCGTGTACACCCATTCGACAAATGGTTATTGAAGCGTTATCCGGCCAACGAGCCCAGGCAGAAAGCGTGGTCGATCTGGCCCCTGAACTAGCCAGACGATTACTGACCTCACCGGGAGTGCGCGTACGCAGTAGTCTGGATGCCTCACTCCAACGCTGGCTCCGGCAAGAATTGCGGGAACGCATCGCCGAGCTGAAAGACCGGAACGTGCGAGACGCCTCCGGAATTGTGATCGATAACACCAGCGGCGAAGTGCTGGCATGGGTCGGAAACCTTGGCAAAGCGGCGAGCGCACCGCACGTCGATGGCGTCATGGCGCCACGTCAGGCGGGTTCTACCCTGAAACCGTTTGTTTACGGTTTGGCCATTGAGCGGCAATTGTTGACGCCAGCCTCTTTACTGGAAGACTCACCGGTCAATCTGCAGACACCTGCTGGTGTTTACATGCCGCAGAACTACGACCACTCCTTCAGAGGCTGGGTCAGCGTCAGAACAGCGCTGGCATCCTCGCTCAATATTCCGGCAATTCGGACGATAATACTTACAGGCTATGAGCCGGTTTATGAACGGTTGAAATGGCTGGGCTTTCCTCTTGACCTGCCGGCCGACCATTACGGCTACGGCTTGGCTCTGGGCGTCGCTGACGTGCGGCTTGCAGAGCTTGCCAACGCTTACCGCAGCCTAGCCAACAATGGGATCTGGAGTTCGCTACGATTTCACCCAGGCCAGCGGCCTGAGGACGGGAAGCGCGTCTTCAGTCCGGCAACTGCGTTTCTGGTCAGCCATATGCTGTCAGACCGCGCAGCCAGAAATACGACGTTTTCCCTTGAAAACGCCTTGGCCACGCGAGTCTGGAGTGCAGTAAAAACCGGCACCAGCAAAGATATGCGTGATAATTGGTGTATCGGCTTTACTGAGCGTTACACCGTGGGAATCTGGGTAGGTAATGCAGACGGTGAGCCAATGTGGGATGTATCAGGCGTTTCCGGAGCAGCCCCCGCCTGGTTGGATACCGTCAACAGGCTGCACGCAAACCTACCCAGCCAGGAAAGGCCTCCGCCGGCAGGGGTAGTCGCTTCGCGAGTCAAATATGTGCCGTCGATTGAACCAGCTCGGGATGAATGGTTTCTAACGGGAACAGAAATGACCGAATTGCGACTCAACCAGTTAGCCATCCGGCCGCGTATCACTTATCCGGGTGACGGGATGATCTTTGCGACCGATCAGGATATTCCGGTAACCAATCAGGCAATACGTTTTGAGGCCTCGGCAGGCGAAAATTTACGCTTCAGATTAAACGGAGTAGTTATAGCTCCGGCCAGCCACCGTCACCTGTGGTCGCCGCGCCCAGGCCGGTACCAGCTTGAGCTGGTAAATAACCAAGGAAAAGTATTTTCAGTAGTACATTTTCAGGTCAGGGGTGCCGCCTTGGCTATTTTAAATAAGGGACCTAAGCTATAGAATCGTCGTTCTGCGCCAAAAATTCTTTTGAATTAAGCAGCTAACATCAACAAATTTGGCGCATCAGACACTTGCCAGGTTTCAGCAGTCGGGAATTGGATCGTGGTTTTCTCCTTCTTCAAGAAAAAAGACACTCCGCAGCCAGAAGCACCGGAGATCAAGACACCCAAGGTGGCTTTGCCATCGGGGCAGGTACGTGCGCCATCTCAAGCGCCAGCCACCAGTCCCAAGGTCGCAGAACCGCCAACAAAATCAGGGGCGCCAACCGCAAGGGGCGAGCCTACTGCTTTTGAATTTTCGACCATGGGGGAGTTTTCGATTGAGGTGTCCGAGTCCACAGACACCCTGTCTCCCGCCATGGAACAGGCCGCGATTCTCTACGCCAACGAACAGAATGACGCGGCAGTCGCCACCTTGATTGCAGACATAGAGACTGTTGAGGGCCATCATGCGCTCGACACTTGGCTCATGCTGTTCGAGCTGTATCAGCTTGAAAACCGCAAAACTGAATTCGACGAATTAGCATTGCAATTTGTCGTCGAATTCGAGCGCAGCGCCCCAGTCTGGCACCGTACCACGCCCACCGCTGCGACCCCTCAAGCAGGCGCCAAGCCCACTGGTGCATCATTCATTTTTCCGGCATCGCTGACAACCGAGAACATTGATAGCCAGCTTGACCTTCTCGACAAAGCCTCTTCGGCGCAACCCGGCGCGGCTCGAATTGATTTTGGCCGTATCACCCAGATAGATCCGGTTGCGGCTGCGGCCATGGTGGTACGCTGGGGACAATTCAGAAAGAAGGGCCGGAAATTCCAGCCGTCTGGCGGCACCCAATTTGCTCAACTGCTTAAATCAAAGATCGAAGTCATGCGACGCGAACTGGATGAAGAGCCTTACTGGCTGCTATTGCTGGATGTCTATCAGCTGATCGGCCTGTTTGAAGAGTTTGAAAACCTCGCCGTTGATTATGCCGTGACTTACGAAGTCTCTCCGCCATCCTGGGATGCTGCTGCCAAGCAAAAAACGGCAGCCGAAGTTGCAGCAGAAGAAGCCAAACTGGCCGCCGACATTCAGGCCAGTGACGATGCAAACAAGGCGGACGACGATGTATTCCGGTTCCAGGGTGCAATCCTGTCTGCCAACGACGCCACCTTTGCCGCCCTGAACCAATACGCAGAGAGTGTCACGACCGTGCAGATCGACCTGACGAAAGTCCCGCGTGTGGACTTCGTCAGCGCAGGCGTGTTGGTCAATGTGCTGATGGGCATGGTGTCAGCCGGCAAATCCATCGTCATCGGTGGTGCCAATGAGCTGATTGTTGCGCTGTTTCGCATTATGGGCATCGCTGACTTTGCCAAAGTCGTCCGCAAGAAATAAGCCAGCGTTATACCCCACCATCAACCGGCCAGACTCAACGATCTGGCCGGTTTTTTTACGCCTATCCCTTGCATTTCGATCAAATCCGCCCCATTTCGTCAGGTATTGGCCGTTTGGTCTTTTGTAATTGAATGAGGCAATCGAATGCAGCAATTTGACGGAACCACCATTGTGTCAGTCCGCAGAGGACAAGCAGTCGCTCTGGGTGGTGACGGACAAGTCACCTTGGGTAGTGTGGTCATCAAGGCATCAGCACGCAAAGTCAGACGGCTTTATCACGACAAGGTTCTGGTTGGTTTTGCCGGCGGCACGGCAGATGCCTTTACCCTGTTTGAGCGCTTTGAAGCCAAGCTGGAAAAGCACCAGGGCCATTTGCTGCGTAGTGCAGTCGAGCTTGCCAAAGACTGGCGTACCGACCGCATGTTGCGCCGGCTGGAAGCCATGCTGATTGTTGCAGACAAGACGGCCACGCTGGTGATAACCGGCAACGGTGACGTGCTGGAACCCGAACAGGGCATTGCCGCAATCGGATCAGGTGGGGCCTACGCCCAGGCAGCGGCAACCGCGCTGTTCCAGAACACCGAAATGGCTCCCGCAGACATCGTAAAGAAATCGCTGGAAATTGCCGGTGACATCTGCATCTACACCAATCATAACCACATCATCGAGACCCTCTGAGCGGCCCGGCATCATGACTCAAATGACCCCCCAGGAAATCGTCCACGAACTTGACAAGCACATCGTCGGCCAGGCAGCCGCCAAGCGCGCCGTTGCCATTGCCCTGCGCAACCGCTGGAGGCGGCAGCAGGTAAACGAACCGCTGCGTCACGAAATCACGCCCAAGAACATTCTGATGATTGGCCCAACCGGCGTTGGCAAGACCGAGATTGCCCGCCGACTGGCCAGACTGGCAGACGCCCCCTTCATCAAGGTCGAAGCGACCAAGTTCACCGAAGTCGGCTATGTTGGTCGAGATGTGGACACCATCATCCGCGATCTGGTGGAAATCGCAATCAAACAGACACGCGATAGCGAAATGAAAAAAGTTCGTGTGCGCGCAGAAGACCTTGCGGAAGAGCGGGTACTGGACGCTTTGCTGCCCCCGGCACGCGAATTCGGCTTCTCGGCAGACACCCATTCTCACCGGGAAGAGGACAGCAAGACCCGCCAGAAATTTCGCAAAATGTTGCGCGAAGGCGAGCTGAACGATAAGGAAATCGAAATTGAAGTCGCCGCACCACAAGGCGCTATGGAAATCTTCGCCCCGCCCGGCATGGAAGATCTGACCAATCAGATCCAGAGCATGTTTCAGAATGTCGCGGGCGGCCGTAAAAAGCTACGCAAGCTGCGCATCGAAGAAGCGATGCGTCTTTTGACCGAAGAAGAAGCCGCCAAACTCGTCAACGATGAAGAACTGAAAACGGCCGCTTTGCGCGCCGTGGAGCAGAACGGCATTGTGTTCATTGACGAAATCGACAAAGTCGCCAGTCGAGGGGAAGGCCAAGGCGCAGAAGTATCGCGCCAGGGAGTACAGCGCGATCTGCTGCCGCTGGTTGAAGGCACAACGGTCAGCACCAAGTACGGCATGATCAAGACCGACCACATCCTGTTTATTGCCTCCGGCGCATTTCATCTTTCGAAGCCGTCCGATCTGATTCCGGAGCTGCAAGGTCGCTTCCCGATTCGGGTCGAGCTGGAGTCTTTGTCGGTCGCAGATTTCGAGCAAATCCTCACCGGCACCGACGCCTGCCTGACCAGACAATACGAAGCCTTGCTGGCAACAGAGCAAGTCAATCTGAAGTTTGCACCGGAAGGCATCCGCCGTATGGCCGAGATTGCCTGTCAGGTCAACGAGAAGACGGAGAATATCGGTGCACGCCGCTTGTACACCGTCATGGAACGTCTGCTGGAAGAGGTGTCGTTCGATGCCCGACGTGGCGAAGTTCTGATCGACGCAGCCTTCGTCGATGGCCGCTTGGGTGAGCTTGCCGAGTCAGAAGACCTCGCCCGCTACGTCTTGTAATACCCGGCAATGACTTGAGGGTATCCAACAGCCCGCCCTAGCGGGCTGTTGTCTTTTCCGGGGGCCGCAACGGAAACCATGAGCGCTTGATCTGGCTCAAGCCGCAGGCCATACGACTGCACTACGCTGGTACCTGTCATCTCATCAATCAGTAACCATTGGAGCGCACTATGCACGTAGAACATCACGATCTGGCCCAGGAATTTCCCGAGTTCAAAGAGCAGATTCACACCCTGAAACTTGAAGACGCCCACTTCGCCCGCTTGTTCGCCGAATACCAACAGGTAGACAAAGCTATCTGCCGGAGCGAAAGCGGCATTGAAGCCATGGCCGATGAAGCGCTGGAAGAAATGAAGAAGTTGCGCCTGCATTTGAAGGACGATCTGTACAGCCGCCTGCGTGAAGCCGCTGAAACAACCGAGTAAGCCAAGGCGCTAGACCACCACTTGGGAATCTGCCCAACCCCTTAGGCAGGCTCTCCTGCGGTACATCAGACGGGCAATAGCCCGTCTTTTCCTTTCTGGTAAGTCTCGTCAAACAAACCCTCCAATACCGGATTCACCCCACGCAAACCCGCCACGACCTGTGCAGACCAATCAAAATAAGCCAGCTTGCGCGCGTTATCCCATGAAGCAGGAGGGGCGTATATCAAGTCCCGCAGATTGCAGATCTTGTCAGCCAGCTTGACCAGTTTGGCACGCTTGGAGATTGATGCGGCATGTGCCACTTGTGCTTGCTTACGCTCGGTAGCACTCAAAGACCGATCATCGCTGACCTCCGCCACCACCGCCGCCACTTCCTGCCCAAAGCGTTGCTGCAATTCGTCGAAATGGGTAGCCGTGTCTTCAAGCGTGTCATGCAGTAAGGCTGCACACAGCACCACCACGTCTTCGACGCCACCTTCGTTCGCCAGTACGCAAGCCAGTGCTAAGGGATGATTGATATAAGGCGACGCCGCCTGATCCTTGCGTCGCTGATCGCGATGCCGATCTGCCGCAAAGGCGGCAGCCGCCAGCAGTAGTGCGTAATTTGCCTGCATGAGCTCTCCCGTTTCAGTCAGGGGCCTGCCAGCCTGACTGGTATCCGCTTCCGGCCAAAGCCGCCCTGAAAGCGTTGATAGCACCCTGCCAACAGGGTGCCACAATGTTCACAGCCCCCTGTCTCATCCAGATGATAAGCAAGGATGGCATACCAATCCCGTTCAATGGCGACGCTGCCACAGGCTGGGCAACGTGTCGTGCCGCCTTCGGCATCATGCACATTGCCGGTGTAGACGTAATGCAGTCCTGCCGCCAGCCCAATCCGGCGGGCTCTCGCCAGTGTCGCCGCAGAGGTGGGCGCTAACGCGGTCATCTTGTAATCCGGATGAAACGCCGTGAAGTGCAGCGGCACCTCAGGCCCCAGTGTTGTCATCACCCAGTCACACAGCAGCCCAAGTTCCTGGTCCGAGTCATTCTGTCCAGGAATCAGCAGTGTCGTGATTTCAAGCCAGACCTCGGTTTCGTGGTGCAGATAGCGCAGGGTGTCGAGTACCGGTTCCAGATGCCCCCCGCAAAGTTTGAAGTAAAACTGATCGGTAAACGCCTTCAGATCAATATTGGCCGCATCCATCCAGCTGAAAAACTCTCGACGAGGCACGTCGTGAATATAGCCGGCCGACACCGCAACCGTCTTGATGGACTGCTCGCGACAGCAGGCTGCGATATCCATTGCATATTCTGCAAACACCACCGGGTCGTTATAGGTAAAAGCTACGCTCTGGCACCCCAGGCGCCGGGCAGCTGCGGCCAGTTGCTCGGGGCTGGCTTGATCGGCCAAGGTATCCATTTCGCGTGACTTCGAGATATCCCAATTCTGGCAGAACTTGCAGGCCAGATTGCATCCGGCCGTGCCAAAGCTCAGCACCGCGCTACCAGGGTAGAAGTGATTCAGCGGTTTTTTTTCAATGGGATCGACACAGAAACCTGAACTGCGGCCCCAGGTCGTCAGCACCATGCCATCGCCTTCCCTTGCCCGAACAAAACAGGCCCCACGCTGCCCGGCATGCAGACGGCAGTCTCGTGGACACAAGTCGCACTGGATACGCCCATCATCCAGCAGATGCCACCAGCGGGCCGAATAAGCCGTCATGCCCACTCCTTCCATTTTTCAACCCGATAGCGTGCAAGCCGCACCTCTGGTGACCAGAACTTCGCCGAAACGCCCGCTTTCTGCTTGAGTCGGGCCAGGAACTCGGCCGGCTGCGGCAGCTGCTCCCAAACCTGTGGCAGAAAGGTGCTGCGATGCCCAGCCCAGCTGAAGATCAGACCATCCCGCCCCGGCACGAGCTGGCGTAGCGCATCGGCTTCGTCCGCTACCGGCAAAGGCTCTGGCGCCGTCAGCAGCGATACCTCCACCCGGATCTGTGGCCACACCTGCCATGTCACCGGCGGAAAGCGCGGATCTCGAAATGCGGCAGCCCGCGCATTGGCACAAACGTCATCATGCAGGCTGCGATGTGCTTCCAGCGTGCCCATACATCCTCGCAGATCGGCGTGTTCGGTCAGGGTAACGAAGGTCGCCCCAGGCAACGCCAATTCAGGCAGTGTGCCCATCAACCCGGCATAGCTCTGTGTTGGCATGCCCAGTTCCTGCTCAATGCTGCTGCGTGCCAGCTGCAACAAGACGGTTCCAAGCGAGTTGGTCATTGGCCTGGCTCCGAAAAGCGGAAGGCGGCGTACCCCACCACCTTATCCTTGCTACCTGCGGTATCACCGGAATTGCGCAGATCCAGCAGACGAGCCTGCAGTTGGTGTTGCCTGGCAGACATCAACATGCCGCGCAGAGGTGTGGCACCACAGGCTTGTTCATGGTCAATCGCCAGATCGCACTGCAAGATGGCATCACAAGTCTGGCGATCGAGGGTTTTGGCCGCCAAGTACGGCAGATAATGCGAAAGATCCGTGCTGATCAGCAGCAGGGTTTCCGGGCCGCCCCACACGCACTCAAGCACTTCAGACACTTCTGCTGCGCTGGCATTTCCCACGGCCAGCGGCAGTAGCGAAAAGGTAGGAAGCACCGCCTGCAGAAAAGGCAGTTGTACTTCGAGCGAATGTTCGTGCGCATGTGCGGCCGGGCTGATCGTGACCTGTGGCAAGCGCATCACCCGGGCTACCCACTCGGCATCAACCGGAACCTCGCCCAGCGGGGTCTGGAACGCGTCGCATCCAGGCAGGGCCAAGCCCCGTACCGCCACCCGATGCACCGGCCCCAGCAAAACCACCCGCTGGAATTGATCTGCCCACGGCTGCAGACAGCGATAGGCACTGGCCGCGATCGGCCCGGAGTAGCGATAGCCCGCATGAGGCACCACCAATACTTTTGGGCGCTGCCCTGCCTGCTCTGCCGCCACCGACAGCATGTTGGTGATACTAGCCGCGAGCAAAGCGGCATCCGCCGGATAAAACAACCCCGCCACAGCGGGTGTCCGCACGAAGCGCTGACTCATGACAATCGGCTCCCCGATCAGTGAAAACCTGCCCCATCACTCTTTGGCATGCAGCGATAGCAGCCCATTCAATACACCGTTCTTATGTATATTGCGGGCCGAAGCACGCCAAGCAAGCCTTTGAAACCAAGAAGGTTTTGATTCCCGACATACGGCTAGCTCCCTCCCGCAACGATGAACATATTCAACATTGACGATGAAAAAATTCATCGTCTATGCTTGGACATCATGAGGCTCGCCAACGGGGGATATCATGCCCAGCAGTGAATCATTGCAACGCCGCCGCGAACTGGCCACCCCGCGTGGCGTTGGCGTTCTGGCCCCTTTCTTCGTCGCCAAAGCAGACAACGCTGAGTTGTGGGATGTCGAAGGTCGTCGCTATATCGACTTTGCCGGCGGCATTGCGGTCATGAATACCGGCCATCGGCACCCCCGAATTGTCCAGGCGATTGAGGCCCAGCTGCAGAACTTCACGCATACCTGCTACCAGATTGCGCCTTACGAAAGTTATATCGCGCTAGCGGAGCGGCTCAATCATCTGACACCGGGCAACCATCACAAAAAAACCGCGTTTTTCTCGACAGGCGCCGAAGCTGTCGAAAACGCCATCAAGATTGCACGTGCCGCCACGGGCCGCCCCGGCGTAATTGCCTTCTCAGGCGGGTTTCATGGTCGCACCCTGCTGGGAATGGCTTTGACTGGCAAAGTGGCCCCCTACAAGCAAAGCTTCGGCCCCTTTCCGGCTGATATCTACCACCTACCGTTTCCGGTTGCCCTGCATGGCATTACGGCAGAACACTCACTCAAGGCACTGCAATTTCTGTTCAAAGCAGACATCGAACCGCAACGGGTCGCTGCAATCATTCTTGAACCGATTCAAGGGGAAGGAGGTTTCTACATTGCCCCGCCAGAATTCATGCGGGAACTGCGCCGCCTCTGTAGCCAGCATGGCATCCTGCTGATAGCCGATGAAATCCAGACCGGGTTTGCCAGAACCGGACGCTGGTATGCCATGGAACACTACGACGTCTTGCCCGACCTGATCACCCAGGCGAAGAGTCTGGCAGGTGGCCTGCCTTTATCCGCCGTGACCGGACGAGCCGAAATCATGGACGCCCCGGCACCAGGCGGGTTAGGGGGCACGTATGCCGGCAACCCGCTGGCCACGGCCGCAGCGCTGGCCGTGCTCGAAGTCATCGAACAGGAAGGGCTGAACCAGCGCGCAGAACAACTGGGACAACAGCTGAAAGATCGGCTAACCCACCTGCAACAACGCTTGCCGCAGCTAGCCGAGGTACGTGGCCTGGGTGCCATGGTGGCCGCCGAGTTCTGGCGAAATGGTGAGCCGGACCCTGACGGCACCCGCCGCATCCAGCAACGCGCAATGGCCAACGGTTTGCTGCTGCTCAGCTGTGGGGTGTATGGCAATGTATTGCGCTTTCTCTTCCCACTCACCATTGGTGACGCAACCTTTGCCGAAGCACTCGACCTACTCGAATCGGCAATGACTGCCGAGATTGGCTGACAACCGGAACCTTCAACCGCCCCCTATCAGGACCGAACCATGCTTGTGCTGAAAGACCCATCGCTACTCAAACAACAAGCCTATCTGGCAGGCCGCTGGGTAGATGCCGACAATGGCGCCACTCTATCGGTGGACAACCCTGCAGATGGCCAGATCATTGCAAAGGTCCCCAGAATGGGGGCTGACGAAACCCGTCGTGCCATTGAACAAGCCGAAGCCGCGCTACCAGAATGGCGCGACCGCACCGCCAAAGATCGCGCCAGCCTGCTGCGCCGCTGGTTCGAGCTGATTATGGCCAATCAGGAAGATCTGGCCCTGCTGATGACCACCGAACAAGGCAAGCCGCTATCAGAAGCCAAAGGTGAAATCGCCTATGCGGCTTCCTTCATCGAATGGTTTGCCGAAGAAGCCAAGCGCGTTTACGGCGAAACGATTCCCTCGCCACTGCCGGATCGACGCCTGCTGGTTTTGAAACAACCGGTCGGGGTATGCGCCGCCATTACCCCCTGGAATTTCCCGGCTGCCATGATCACGCGCAAGGTCGGCCCCGCTCTGGCTGCGGGCTGTACGGTCATCGTCAAACCGGCCTCACAAACCCCGCTCACCGCCCTGGCACTCGCAGAGCTTGCCGCGAGAGCCGGTCTGCCTGACGGCGTTCTGTCGGTGCTAACCGGAGCCGCCCGGGAAATCGGTGGCGAGCTGGCCGCAAACCCCAGTGTACGCAAACTGTCGTTTACCGGCTCCACCGAAGTCGGCCGCGAGTTGATGGCGGCCTGCGCGCCGACAATAAAGAAGCTATCCTTGGAACTGGGGGGCAATGCGCCGTTCATCGTATTCGACGACGCCGACCTGGATGCCGCCGTGGAGGGCGCCATTGCCAGCAAATATCGCAACGCTGGCCAGACCTGCGTCTGTGCTAACCGGCTCTTCGCCCAGGCAGGCATCCATGATGCCTTCGTTGAAAAGCTGGCCCAGGCAGTCGCCAAGCTGAAAGTCGGTACCGGCAACACCCCCGGAGTACAGATCGGACCGCTGATCGACCAGGCAGCAATCGCCAAAGTGGAAGCCCATATCGCCGATGCCACGCAACGGGGCGCCCGGTTGATCAGTGGCGGAAAACGGCACGAGTTGGGCGGCAATTTCTTTACTCCCACCGTTCTGTCAGGTGTGGATATGACGATGCAGATTGCTTACGAGGAAACCTTCGGTCCGGTCGCCCCCGTCTTTTGCTTTCAATCGGAGGCGGAAGTCGTTAAAATGTCTAACAGTACCGTGTTTGGACTTGCCAGTTACTTTTACAGCCGCGACATCGGCAGAATTTGGCGAGTTGCAGAAGCACTCGAATTTGGCATGGTCGGAATCAATACCGGCCTGATTTCAAATGAGGTTGCCCCGTTCGGGGGTGTGAAGCAGTCGGGACTGGGTCGTGAAGGCTCCCGCCACGGTCTCGATGAATACCTCGAACTCAAGTATTTATGCCTTGCTGGTCTACGCTAGCAAGGTGACAGTTCCTCCTCCTCTTCCCGCCCTCGGCGCAAGCCAGGCGGGAATTTTTTTATCTACACTTCCACATTCGCCACGCCACAGCTGTCGTAGCCAGCGAAACCATCAAATACCAGTCTCTCGCATCGTTGTTACAAGCAGGGCCTTGCCCTGACCGGCAACACCCAACCACTCAAAATAATCCATGCTGACGGGCCCACAACCCACCAGACAGCCCTAACCCGGCCATTACGACAACCGTCCGGAACCAGGTTGCACTCAATCGGCCAGCCAGCGTACCCCCACACCAGCCCCCCAGTACCGCACCGCAGGCTACTGGAAGGACCAAAACCCATTTTATTTGGCCATCCAGCCCATACACGGCAATAGCCACGCTCACCACCCACATCGACCCCCAGTTTTTCAAAGCATTTTGTTGGGCAATCTGAGCGACTCCAGACAGGGCGTATAGTGCCAGCATGAGAAAACCCATGCCGGCGCCAAAAAAGCCACCGTACCAAGCAACCAATAGCTGCCACCACGGCAACATACGGAAATGTCCTCCTCCCTCAGACCTTGCTGGCGAGGCATGAAAATACCCGGACAGGGCATATACCAAGGTTGCCAGGAGGGCCAACCAGGGCAGAAGGTGGCTGTATGCGGCATTTCCCAGCCATAGTAGAAACGCCGCGCCAGCGATGCCCCCCCCCAGACTGGCCAGTGCCAGCCCCGGCAATAGTGATCGGAGTGGCTGCAAACTGCCGCGACTGGTCCACAACGCCAATCCATAGGCCGGCCAAAGTGCCACCATGCTGCCGGCGTTGGCCTCGGTGACCGACATCCCTGCTGCCAGCATGACCGGAAAGGTCAAGAGCGTGCCTCCCCCGGCTACAGCATTGATCATGCCGCCGCACAGCCCAGCCATAACCATCCATGCAATCTGTTCCCAACCTGGCACCATGCCTGCCCTCCACGCGGCCTACACTACCCAGCAAGACATTCAACCAGCTCTGGCTGACTGCGTGCTGCGGCGCAAAAGGCCGAACCGACACAGTTTAGCCGGCTCGTGCCACAATGGCGCCCCAACAGATAAGAGAACATGTGCGATGAGTGCCCACATCCCGCGCAAACGCTTTGGTCAGAATTTCCTGCAAGATCGCGGCGTTATAACCGACATTGTTTCAGCCATCGACCCCAAGTCGGACGATCCCCTGGTCGAAATCGGCCCAGGACTGGCCGCCCTCAGCCAGCCGTTAATGGATAGGGTAAAGGTCCTACACGCAGTTGAGCTGGACCGCGACATCGTCAAACACCTGACTCGCCGTTTTCCGGCAGAGCGTCTGCGGGTCCACAACTGCGATGCCTTGGCTTTCGATTTTCGCGGATTGCGAGACGAAATAGCCCCTGGTAAGCAGATTCGAGTGGTCGGCAACCTGCCTTACAACATATCCACCCCACTGCTTTTCCATCTGGCATCGCAATCAGACGCCATTTCCGACATGCACTTCATGCTGCAAAAAGAAGTGGTGGATCGGATGGTAGCGGAACCGGGCAATACTGATTACGGCAAGCTGTCCGTCATGCTGCAGTTCAGGTTTTATATGGAAAAGCTGCTGGATGTCCCGCCGCATGCGTTCGATCCCCCGCCCAAGGTCGATTCGGCCGTGGTCCGGCTGATTCCACTCCCGCAGCCGCTTGCAGACATCCCAGTGGAAGCCTTGGAAAAAGTGGTAACACAGGCATTTACCCAGCGTCGCAAAACCCTGCGCAACAACCTGAAAGGCTGGTTTGATGACACAACCCTGGAATCTCTGGGCATCAACCCAGGAGCCAGAGCAGAAAATCTGAGCGTCATGGACTACATCAAATTGGCGCAGCGCCTTATTTGATGAGGGTTATCCCCGACTTTTCGGTAATAGTTGCACTCCCTACACTTGCCCACACATTTAGCCCGGAACTGCCATGTCCATCATCCGATTCGTCAACGTCAACAAGTGGTTCAAGCAACTGCATGTACTCAAGAACGTCTCTCTTGAAATCGCCCAAGGCGAAGTCGTGGTCGTCTGTGGCCCTTCTGGATCGGGAAAATCAACGCTGATCCGTACTGTTAACCAGCTCGAACCCATCAGTGATGGAGAAATCTGGGTCATCGACCAGAACGTCGCCGATCACCGCACAGACATCAACGCCTTGCGTGCTGATGTCGGCTTTGTTTTCCAGCATTTCAACCTGTACCCCCATCTGTCCGTGCTCGACAACATCACACTGGCCCCGATCAAGGTGCGCAAGCAGAGCCGTGAAGCGGCCGAGCAAAAAGCCGTGCAGCTGCTGGAGCGAGTGGGTCTTGCACACAAGAAAGATGCGTTCCCATCCCAGCTCTCCGGAGGCCAGCAGCAGCGTGTAGCCATTGCCCGTGGCCTGGCCATGGAACCGAAGATCATGCTGTTTGACGAGCCGACCTCAGCACTCGACCCGGAAATGATCGGTGAAGTCCTGCAGGTCATGAAAGACTTGGCGCTGTCCGGTATCACCATGATGGTGGTGACGCACGAGATGGGGTTCGCCCGTGAAGTTGCACATCGCGTGGTTTTTCTCGACCATGGAGAAGTTCTGGAACAAGCAACGCCCGCCGAGTTCTTCAGCGCCCCCAAAACTGACCGGGCCAAGCAGTTCCTGAAACAGATTCTTTCACCGATGCACTAAGGCAAAGCCGTTCTGGCCACTACACCGCACCAGACGGTGAGGCAGGCCAGATTGGCTATAGTGAGATTTATCAATCAAAAGGAGACTTCATAATGCAAAAACGCCTTGCCTTCCTCGTTGCCGCCGTCAGCGCAAGCTTTATCGGCCACGCCCAAGCGAATGAACTGACCGGCACGCTCAAGAAGATCAAGGATTCGGGCTCGATTACTGTCGGGCACCGTGAGTCTTCAATCCCGTTCTCTTATCTGGATGACGCGCAAAAGCCCATTGGCTACGCCATGGACCTTTGCTGGAAAGTCGTCGATGCCGTGAAAAAAGAGCTGAAGCTCCCCAATCTGGCAGTCAAACTCAACCCGGTCACCTCGCAGACTCGGATTCCGCTGATCACCAACGGCACTGTTGATATTGAGTGCGGTTCGACAACCAACTCCAAAGAACGCCAGAAGCAGGTGGCGTTCGGTGTTTCCACCTACGTTACCTCGGTGCGCATGCTGACCAAGGCCGATTCAGGTGTAAAAACGTTGGATGACCTCAATGGCAAGGCTGTCGTCACCACTACCGGCACCACCTCTGACCGCTACATCAAACAGAATGAGAAGGGTCATAACATCGACGTGAAGAACGTCTATGGTAAAGATCATGCCGAATCATTCCTGATGGTCGAGTCAGGCCGTGCCGTCGCTTTCGTCATGGACGATGTACTGCTGGCTGGTCTGATCGCCAACTCGAAGTCACCAAAAGACTTCATGATTGCAGGTCCAGCCCTCTCGGTTGAGCCCTACGGCATCATGATCCGCAAGGATGATCCGCAGTTCAAGAAGCTGGTTGATGACACCCTGATTGGCCTGATGAAGTCGGGTGAGGTTGAAAAGATCTACAACAAGTGGTTCACCCAACCGATTCCTCCCAAGAATATCAACCTGAATCTGCCGATGAGCCCTCAGCTGAAAGAGGCCATCAAGAACCCGAACGATAACGGGGTTTAAGCCGCTGTATACCTGGCGAAAGAGGGGCCGCAAGGCCCCTTGCCGTTTCAAGGTCTTTGTTTGTAATTGGGAGGCAACATGAGCCAATACCAGTGGGACTGGTTGGTCATATTCGAAAATGTTACCGACACGGATGAATTTTATTATCAGTGGCTGATTAGCGGTTTAGGCTGGACACTGCTGATTGCATTATCCGCCTGGGTCATCGCATTGATATTGGGCACCATTATTGGCACCGCCCGCACCTTACCCAATAAATTCGTTGCTGGCATTGCCACAGCTTATGTTGAGCTGTTTCGCAATATTCCACTGATTGTTCAGCTATTCATGTGGTTTTTCGTATTGCCGGAAATGGTACCCACTAATATCGGTAATTGGATGAAGCAGGATATGCCGCACCCAGGCATTATTACGTCGATTATCGGTTTAGGGCTATTTACCGCTGCACGTGTGGCCGAGCAGATTCGCACAGGTATTCTCGCCCTCCCCCGAGGCCAAAAGAATGCCGGTCTGGCGCTAGGATTAACCCTCGCCCAGACTTATCGTCACGTATTGCTACCCATGGCTTTCCGTGTGGTCATTCCGCCATTGACGTCTGAATTCATGAGTATTTTCAAGAACTCGGCAGTTGCCTATTCCATTACGGCCACCGAGTTGTTCTTCCAGATGAAACAAATCACGGGAGATTACAAACCCGCCAACCAGATTGAAGTCGTGACAATAGTCGGGCTGATTTACATTCTGGTGGCCTTCAGCGCCAACCGGATCATGACGTTTATCGAACGCCGGGTTCAGGTACCTGGCTACATCTCGGGAGGCAAATAATGCAACTCGATTGGTCCTCGATTCCCCGCGCCAGTAACGCCCTATGGGAAGGCTTTCAGTTTTCAATATCCCTGACCGCCTTCGCCGCCCTTGCAGGCATCATCCTGGGCACCTTGCTGGCTATGGCACGACTATCCAGCATCAAGCCGCTGAGCATGATTGCCTCGGGGTACGTCAATATCTTCCGGTCCACGCCACTGGTTATTGTCATTTATTGGTTCTACGTCGTCCTGCCATTTATTATCGGCCGCCCAATTGGCGCAGAACATTCTGCCTATGTGACCTTTGCCATTTTCGAGGCCGCCTATTTCTGTGAAATCATGCGGGCAGGTATACAGTCCATTCCTAAAGGCCAGGTTTATGCAGGTTCTGCTTTGGGTTTCACTTATGGACAAAATATGCGGTATATCATTTTGCCGCAGGCATTTCGCAATGTCGTGCCACTGCTATTAACCCAAACCATTATTTTGTTTCAGGATACTTCGTTGGTTTATGTTTTGGGCGCGACCGATCTTTTTGGCGCCGCCGACAAAATCGCTCACCGCGACAATACCCTGCTTGAAATGTATGTCACCGTTGCCGTGATTTATTTCGTGATCAGCTTTTTCCTGTCACGACTGGTTAAACATCTGCATTCCAAGATAGCCATCATCCGCTAACGGTCTGGTATTCGGAGATACTCATGATTTCGATTAAAAATGTTTCCAAGTGGTACGGTAATTTCCAGGTACTGACCGATTGCACAACCGAGGTAAAAAAGGGCGATGTGGTTGTGGTGTGCGGCCCTTCTGGCTCGGGAAAATCAACGTTGATCAAATGCGTCAATGCACTGGAACCGTTTCAAAAAGGCGATATTGTTGTCGATGGCACGTCGATTGCAGATCCCTCCACCAATCTGCCGAAGATTCGCAGCCGGGTTGGCATGGTTTTCCAGCACTTTGAACTGTTTCCACACCTGACAATCACCCGCAATCTGGCGCTGGCGCAGGAAAAAGTTCTGGGGCGCAGCAAGGATGAAGCCATGACCAAGGGCCTGGCCTTGTTGGAGCGGGTCGGCCTGAAAGACCATGCCCACAAGTTCCCAGGGCAGCTCTCAGGTGGTCAGCAGCAACGCGTAGCGATCGCCCGCGCTCTGGCGATGGACCCCATTGTCATGCTCTTTGACGAGCCCACGTCGGCACTGGATCCGGAAATGGTCAACGAGGTGCTGGATGTCATGGTAGAGCTGGCACAGGAAGGCATGACCATGATGTGCGTCACCCACGAAATGGGCTTTGCCCGCAAAGTGGCACACCGGGTCATCTTCATGGATAAAGGGCACATTGTGGAAGATTGCGCGAAGGAAGAATTCTTCGGAGATCTGAACAGCCGTAGCGAGCGCGCCCGCCATTTCCTGTCCAAGATCCTGCAGCACTAAGTACCCAACATTCGGCAAAACAGGCGGCTCAATGCCGCCTGTTTTACTTGATAGCACCATCCTATTTACTGTCTGCCATCGCGGTTCAATTGGGTCACACCAAGTGAGCTGCGAATGACGCAACTCTCAAGGATTTTTGTAACCGGCACCATAGTTTTTCAGCCTGAAAGTCAGTGGGCCGGATATTACAAACCCTTCAAATTCGGCCCAATATGGTGTGCGTGCATCGTTGACCCCGAGGTAATCCAAGCAGGGAATTGTTAACAGCGAAGCTGAATTATTCAGTGTTGCCACGCAATTGCTGGCTGAAGACGTCGGGGTTTGGCCAACAACCAGCGAGAAATCGAGAGAGGAGTTCTTGCTGGCGAGAACATCAACAAACTTCACTGCCGTAATATAGCCAGTCCGACTGACCTGCACTGCCGCATATCCCGCGCTAACCGTTGTCACACTATAGGCACCACTGGCGTCGGTCAGCGCCAGCACTTCTCCATTGACCGTCACTGCAGCCCCTTTTAACGCCGTACCGCTGGCGCTATCCAGTACCTTGCCACTGACGGTGCCTGTTTGCGCGCTGGAAATTTTCGGATTGATCAGAAGTTTGACGAAGTCGATCGCGTAACCATCCCCCGCCCCGGTTACCGGATCATCAAAAAGCAGACTCAGGCGACCGTTATTGAGCAGGTAGAGATATTCAGAGGGGATCTGGAAGGTGATCAGCTTGCCGACAGGGCCTGTCTGGTCCAGTGAATTAATCAACCGCTCCAACGTCGGAATTCGCACACCGTTGATCAGGACTTGATAGGAGGCCCGCCAGCTGGGAGCCTGAAAGTCATCAACGAAGATCTGCAAGGTCGCTGCATTAATGCTTCCAGTAGCCTGCTTGTCCCATTGCAGGATGACGGGTCGTGGTGAGTTGGCAGGTCGGCTGGTGCAAGAGGTATATCCATCGCTGCCATTTGGCGGATTGCTGGCGTAACTGGATACAACCATGATGCGATCTGTGCCACTGGCATCCGCATCGCCTGACGTACACGGCCAAGCGTGTACGGGCGTCGTCTCGCCGCTGAACGGGTCGAAATTGCTGGGCCAACCATAGCCCAGATTATCAATATCCCCCACTCTGACCATAAAGGCCGCTTCGCTGGTGTTGGAAAGTGTGACATTCTGCGCCGCCCAATCGCCATCAGTAGCGGTGGTAGCCGCCAGTGTGACACCGCTGATAAGCGCAGCGACCGCCAAGACGCCTTGTCGCCAGAAATCCATGTTGTATCCCTTTCCCAGTCACCCACCTGGTCCAGGGAACAGGAGGCGATCAGATTTTTGATTGAAGACCGAGTCGCATCAGCAACTCGCAGACGCCAGCAGGTACCGGCTCACTAAAGTAATAGCCCTGCATGTGCTCAACCCCCAAGCCCTGCAGGAATCTTGCCGTTTCCACGTTCTCCACGCCCTCCACCACAATTTCCATACCCAGCGACTGCCCCATCTGAACGATCGCCTGCATGATGCGACGCCCTGCCTCGGTGTGCAGGCGGGAGGTAAACGAGATATCGACTTTCAGGATGTCGATCGGCATTTCGTGGAGTTGGGATAATGAAGAATAACCGGTGCCAAAATCATCAATCGCAATGGTGAAGCCCGCATTGGCCAGCTCTCTCAAATGGCGAGACTGGCGGGAATAATCCGTCAGAGCCAAGCTTTCGGTAATCTCCACCACCACATCGGCAGGTCGTAGGTGATAGTGATTGATGATGTCCATCAAATTGGAAATCAGGCGGGGGGAGAAGAGTTGATTCCTCGACACATTCAGCGCCAATCGCTGCTTGAGACCCATATCACGCCAAGATCGCAGCTTGCCCAGCGCCTGCATCATGACCTGCTCTGACAGTTCTTGAATCAGCCCTAGCTTTTCCGCCATCGGAATGAATAGCTGTGGGCTCACCCAGCCAGTCTTGTCATCGTGCCACCTTACCAGCGCCTCGACCGAGGTAATTTCGCCGGTACGGGCATGGACTACCGGCTGGTAGAACACCTGCAGCTCATTGTCGAGCACGACATTGTTCAGACGTGTCTGGATCGCCATGTGCTCCCGACCCACCACTTTCAGGTGCATGATGTCGTTGTAGAACTGCACATTGTTGCGACCAGCCGACTTGGCGTGATACATGGTGCTATCTGCCGCTGACATCAGCTCTTCACCCGAGTCGGCATTATCGGGAAACACAGCAATCCCGATGCTGATGGTGGGTTTGGTTTCAATGCCATCAATCACCACCCCTTGCCGCGCGATTTCCCGCAGACGCTCACCAATCGCATGCAGTGACTGTAAATCGGCCAAGTCTGGCAGCAATACCACGAACTCGTCCCCGCCCCAGCGAGCCAGCGTATCTTCCTCGCGCAGCACTGACTTGAGCTGACGGGCAATCGAAATCAAAACCTCATCACCGGCACGATGGCCGAAGGCATCGTTGACTTGCTTGAAGTGGTCCAGATCAATAAAGCCGAGTGCGACCTTGGTCCCATGCCGCTTGGCGCGGGCGATTGCCTGATGCAGCACATCATCCAGCATGATGCGGTTCGGTAGCCCTGTCAGACCATCGTAGAGCGCCAGCTTCATGATGTGGCGCTCATTCAGGTGGGCAATGGTAATGTCCCGCAAAATGCCACGGATGCCAACCAGCTCGTTGCCGGATTTCACCGCAAGCAGCCGCGCTTCCAGCCAGATCGGTTCCGAGCTCTCATGCATCAAGCGGAAACGAACAGCAGTCTGCTCTTCGGTCTGCACCAAACGGGTAAGCGTATCAGCAAGGCGTTCTCGTTCATCTGGATAGATCCATTGCGACAAAGGTTTGCCGAAATCCTCATTGATGCGACTCACTTCGATGCCACGCAACTTGGCCCAGGCAGGCGTGGTGTGCTGCAGATTGCCTTCGGGAGAGAGATCCAGCACGGCCTCTTCCAACAGGTTGAGCGTATCGAGCATGGTCTTTCGCCGAGACTCTTCGCGCATCAACTCCGAGACATCACGCACCAAGGCTACGATGTTGCTGGCTTCCCCTCCAATTGCCGGCACTGCCTGCAATCTGGCCAGGAAGTACACCGCCCCATTCAGGCGCGGCACGGAGAACTCCACCTGAACAGCCTGGTTACCGGATAGCACATCGCCGATGCTACTGGTAAACCGTGATGCCATTTCTGGCGGCAAGGCCCGCTCCAGCGTCATTCCAACCAGGTTGTAGTTCGGCATGACCGGATGGGTAGACCAGACATTGACGATCAACCCCAGAGGGTTGAATTCGAACACCATGTCTTCGGTCGCCCCGACCAAAGTCTTCAAACGCATCTCGGTCGCACGCGATTGGGTCTCGGCATGCTTTTTGACCAAGGCCAGCGCAAGGTGGTTGGCTACCGTGGATAGCAGCCGGGATTCGAGAGAGGGACGCTGGCGCAAATCATCTCGTGCCAGCAAGGCAATAAAGCCGATAAGTTCACCACCATCCAGCAGGGGAATACAACGCAGGTGATGCACCCCCAAGCGCCCCAGCACCAATTGTGCGGATGGGGTCAGTTCAGCCAAGGGGCGGGCAAGGATCATCCCTGCGGACAGGGTATCGCGTAGAAACTGGTATTGCTGGTAATCCACCGCAAATAGCCTTGCCACAATGTCTGTTGGCAATTCCAGATCGGCACGATGCCAGTAAGCGGCCATTTCAGCCTTGGCAGGCTCCGGGCCGGGCGAATCGACATTCCGGTAAAACGCCGCAGCATCTGCGCGGCAAGCTCGTGCCAGGGTGTGCAGAACCTCACGCACCGCATCAACATCCGGATCAATCAGCAACTCGGTTGCAGAGTCAACAACCTCGATGTAGTCCTGAAATGCTGCGAGCTGCTGTCTGAGCGCTTCGATGTCGTTCTGCTCGCTGCCGATGACTGCCATCCTTATGCTCCACGCGATACGCCAAATCGCATTATTTGCTTATGCCTATAAAAAGCAAGCGCCGTCCTTATGCGGGACGGCGCTGGTAGCCATCGGCCCCCCGGCGGGGTGCTAACTTTCTTCTGCGGCTGCAGCAGTTTGCGGTGGCGCTATCTGCTCAGCGTAGCCACACTCTTTCTGCGGACACACCTTTTCGGTCCCGCGACGCTTGGTGGTCTTCACTGTCAGTATAGGCCACGCACACTTGGGGCAAGGCTCTGCAATCGGCGGATTCCAGGTTGCATACTTGCACTTTGGGTAGGTATTGCATGAGTAGAACAACTTCCCGTAACGAGACTTACGCTCGATCAAGGTGCCATGCTTGCATTCTGGACAAGTCACGCCCGTATCCTTTGGTTTTTCCAAAGGTTCGATGTGCTTGCACTTCGGATAGTTCGCGCAACCCACAAACTTGCCATAAGGACCGCTCTTGATAACCAGTTGCCCACCGCAACTCGGGCAACTACGGTCTTCAATCACCACCGGCACTTCGGCAGCCTTTTCCTCGGCCGTTTCGTTCAGGTTTCGGGTGTAGTCGCACTCTGGGTAAGCAGTACAGCCTATGAACCGTCCACGACGCCCCAATCGGATAGCCAACGGCTTGGAGCACTTGGGGCAGGCTTCATCCAGCGCTTCCTGCGTCACTTCCTTGCGGGACAGGCCTTGCTTCTCTTCCACCTGCTTATGGAAGCCTTTCCAGAATTCATCCAGCACCGGCACACGCTCGCGCTTGCCAGTCGAAATTTCGTCTAGTTTGTCTTCCAGCTTTGCCGTGAAGTTGTAATCAACATACTGCGAGAAATGCTCGGTCAGGAACTTGTTGACCACCTCCCCAGTATCCGTCGGGGTAAAGCGCTTCTTCTCAAGCAGCACATACTCACGATCCTTCAAGGTCGAGATAATGCTGGCATAGGTCGAAGGCCGGCCAATTCCAAACTCTTCCAGCGCCTTGACCAGGCTTGCTTCGGTAAACCGTGGCGGAGGTTGGGTAAAGTGTTGCTCTCCATAGAGCTTGTCAATCGGCACCTCCTCGCCTTCCGCAAGCGCAGGCAGTCGAGCATCGCCTTCCTCTTCGCTATCGTCAGCATCTTCCTGATACACCGCAATGAAGCCAGGAAATACCAAGACCTGACCATTGGCACGGAAGCGACCGGGTCCGACTTCGATATCGACAGCAGTCATATCAAACCGCGCTGGAGACATCTGGCAAGCCAGCGTGCGCTTCCAGATCATTTCATACAGCTTGAACTGATCTGCCGTCAGATAGGCTTTGACGGATTCAGGTGTGCGCGTAATCGAAGTTGGCCTGATGGCCTCGTGTGCTTCCTGCGCATTCTTGGCCTTGTTTTTGTAGGTCACCGGCTGCGCGGGCAGATACTCCTTGTCGAAGTTCTGCTCAATATATTCACGGATTTCAGCTAATGCCTCGGTTGCCAAAGCCACGGAATCAGTACGCATATAGGTGATCAAACCCACCGTACCGTTGCCAACGTCTATCCCCTCATAGATCTGTTGGGCAGTACGCATGGCACGATCTGTTGTCATACCGAGCTTGCGCACAGCTTCCTGCTGTAGCGTCGATGTGGTGAACGGGGCCGTCGGGCTACGCTGCTTGCGTTTCTTTTCAATGCTGATGACTTTGGCCGGATGGCCAGTCAGCTGCTCAAGCACCGTTTTGTGCTGATCATCAGAGCCAATCGAAAACTGTTCTAGCTTCCCACCGCTGAGTTCGATCAAGCGCGCCTGAAATTTCTGGCGCCCCTTGTGCGAATCAAAGTGCACTGACCAGTATTCCTGGGTTACAAACGCCCGGATCTCCAGCTCTCGCTCACAAATCATCCGCAGAGCCGGGCTTTGTACGCGGCCTGCAGACAAACCCTGACGAATCTTTCGCCACAGCAAGGGGGAAAGATTGAAGCCGACAAGATAGTCCAGAGCACTACGGGCTTGCTGTGCATCGACAAGGTTTGCATCCACGTCGCGAGGATTGGCGATCGCACTCTTTACCGCAGACTCGGTAATTTCGTGGAACACAACCCGCCGGACCAGCTTTTCTCCGAGCACTTTCTTCGCCCGCAAGATTTCAAGCAGATGCCAGGAAATTGCCTCGCCTTCGCGATCCGGGTCAGTTGCCAGAAAGATATGCTCAGCGTCTTTAACCGCCTCGACAATGGCGTCAACGTGCTTGGAGTTCTTGGCAATGACCTGATACTTCATGGCGAAGTCGTGATCAACATCGACCGAACCATCTTTCCGTACCAGACCTCGGACGTGACCATAGGAAGCAAGGATCTCAAAATCCTTACCCAAATATTTTTTTAGTGTCTTCGCCTTGGAAGGCGACTCGACGATAAGCAAATTAGCAGGCATGGCGTCGGCAATGCGGCGGCAGTCTCAAAAAAGGGGGCGAATCTTAGGAACAATGTAGGCGGCCAAGCAAGACTTGCCAACCGCATTTGCGCACAGATCAGTGCATTGGGGCGTCGTCGCCTGCGTAGAGAAGTTCTTCAATCAACAGGTTGGCCAAGTCATCGCCTTGGCGCCACAACACCATCAATACTGCAACTTTCATCTGTTCAAGATCTACAGAATGCGTATCCAGTTGCATGATCCGGTCTAGTACCAGTTCCAGCTGTGCTGCATTAAACCCGCCAGAATGCGACAGATAATGCAGAAATGCATGGGCTTCAGGCGTCAGTCTCGCAGCCTCCAACGGGTGCAAATGACGCTCTGTTGCCGGTATGTGTTGCAATTGCTGGTAGCGCCCAGCATCCAGCTTGGACAAGGCATCCAGCCAGTCCAAAGCCTCATCTATGTCTGGACCATCAAAACCAGCCGCCGCCAATCGTTTGGCAAGCGTATGCTGATCAGGATAGCCATCCGTGTGGTAATACTGTTCGAAGAGGTATGCGAGAATGTCGAACATCTAAAGGCCAGTGTTGGCGGGAGTCAGTGCTGGCCGAGCCGCTGATAGCGGCCACCCGGCAGGGCAGCAACCGCGCCCGCGAGTTCAAGTTCCAACAGCATCGCGCATACCTTGTCGGGCGTCAAGCTGGCGCGGTTGCAGAGTGTATCGACATCAACCAGGTCATATCCCATATATTTCAGTAGCTCGTGCTCAATCTGATCAACCGCCGAGTGCGTAGAAGATTGTACCGCTCCCGGCAAATCACCCAACTCTTCCACAATGTCCGCAGCCGTTTCTACGAGCTTCGCACCCTGCTTGATCAAGGCATGACAGCCCTTGGAAAGGGGCGAATGTATCGAACCGGGAATGGCAAACACTTCCCGTCCCTGTTCAACCGCTTCTCTCGCTGTAATCAATGAACCGCTGGCTAACGCAGCCTCAACAACCAAGGTTCCGCGAGCCAAACCACTGATAATACGGTTTCTTCTGGGGAAATGTCCCGCCTTCGCAGGAGTGCCAAGCGGAAACTCTGAAACCAAAGCCCCTTTTTGTGCCACTTCATGGGCCAAAGCATGGTTGCGTGCCGGATAAACAATATCCAGTCCCGTCCCAACCACCGCCACGGTAGAGCCTGTACCAGCCAGCCCTCCCTTATGCGCCGCTGCATCAATCCCTAGGGCAAGACCACTGACGATGCACCACCCCTGAGCGGAGAGTTCGGCCGAAAAATTCTCCGCATTTTCCAACCCTTGGGGCGTTGCATTTCTGCTACCCACAACAGCTACCGATGGCGCACTCAACAACGAGGGATTGCCCTTAACATACAGCACAGGAGGCGGATCGACAGTTTCAAGTAAACGACTCGGATAGAGATCGTCAGCAAGCGTTACCAGCTGGTTTGTCGGCTGTTCCAACCAATTCAGCGCAGCAACCACGGCAGGCTCATGCTCATACGCCAGCAGATCTGAAACAACGCGCTTGGAAATGACTTTTGAGAGGCTTGCCGGCGATGCAGATAACACATCGCCAGGCGTACCAAATGCTTGAAGCAATCGGAGGAGGGATATACTGCCCAAACCCGGAGTCAACGCTAGCCGAAGCCAGACTTCGGCATCGGCCAGATCACTCAAGGCTTACGAACCTCATCCAACAGTGTGACGGGCATCGTACTATCGAGCACCAGCCCATAAGAAACTCGATTGAATACACGGTAAATAAATACATTGCCGCTCTTCACAGGAGGCGTATAGCGATCAGCCTCGTATCGACTCTCCTTACGGACTTTGCGCGGCTTTTTGTAGGAGAACAATACGTGGCCAGGCTCCAGTCCATCTTGAGAACCCAAGTTGATTGCCACGGTAGACAATGAACCTGCATCGTCAACGCCACCATATGTCGAAATTACCTTACCTTCGACATCCTTCTCCGGCACATGTGGCACATAGTTCAGGTACTGCAAATCAACCGTCGGCATCACACGATCACCAACGCTGACTTCCTGCCGCATCTTGGTGATGCGTAGCGTGCTGACATCGGCAATATCCATCACTTTCGCATCAGCAATGTACTCCACTTCGAATCCTAACACTTCACCAGTATCAGGATCCTTCAGCGGCTTTCCACCACGATACAGCTGAACCTTGTCGCCAATATTGGCTTCAAGATCGGTGACGTAAGCACGCTCTGCAGAGCTGACGATCACTCGCTCATCCGGCCCCAATGCCACACGCGGCGCTTTTTTGAAGGCGTCAGGCTCGACAATCAAAGGCTTCGCCAAAAACGGATCAATGACGGAAGCCGGTATAGACGCAGCCGGCTGTTCATCAAACAGCGTAATGCGCGTCTGCGGGCTAAGGCGTAACGGCCCTTGGCGCAGCCTGTCGGTCTGATCATTCTTCAGTAGTCGCAGCCTGGGTTGGCCATCGATCATATCGAGAACAATCACATCACCTGGATAAATCCAATGAGGGTTCTTGATTTCCTCTTTGTTCATCTTCCAGATTTGTGGCCATTTCCAAGGATCTTTCAGAAATTTGCCGGATATTCCCCAAAGGGTGTCACCTTTGACTACAACATAACGATCAGGAGCAGTGTCTTTTAAAGTTACCGGTTCTTCTGCTGCCTGCGCAGGCATTACAGCCCAACTCGCCAACAGAACAAGCGATATAATCGTTTTACGCATCGTCACATCCTCACTTTTTCGGCTTTACCTGAGCGTGTAACATGCCGTGAGCATTTAAACCAATTACTCAAATTCTGCATCTAATTGTTTAGACTAGCAAGCAAAAATGGCAATCCTCAATATTCTGCATTTCCCCGATGAGCGCCTGCATACAGTAGCCAAACCAGTTACTGATGTGGACGACTCAATTCGCCAACTTGTCGCTGACATGGGTGAAACGATGTACGCCGCGCCAGGTATCGGGCTGGCAGCAACCCAGGTTGATGTTCATCTTCGTATTATTGTTGTTGACATCAGCGAAACCAAAGACAACTTGCAAGCATTTATCAATCCAAAGATTGTCGAAGCCGATGGAAACTGCAAGTCGGAGGAAGGTTGCCTGTCCGTTCCTGGCATTTATGAAGAAGTCGAACGCGCGGAAAGGGTCACGGTAGAAGCGCTCGGTCTAGACGGAAAGCCCTTCCGTATTGAGGCTGACGGACTTCTGGCGATCTGCCTGCAGCACGAAATTGATCATCTGGATGGCAAGGTCTTTGTCGAAAAATTATCTCGGCTCAAGCTCAGCCGGATCGTCCAGAAGCTCAAGAAACAGAGCCGCAGCACCATGTAGTACCAACACTACTTGCTGTGCCATCGCCACATTTTCCGCCACTCGTTTACAAGATTGGTGGGGGTTTGTGTTTTGCACGACGGTCCGGTAATTGCTGCCAGTTCGCCCGCCCCAATCAGGCGAATTCATTCATTTTTATTTGCTTCGCATGAAAATTATATTTGCAGGAACACCTGAATTCGCTGCCAGTGCATTAGCGGCCTTGATTGAAGCTGGCCATGAAATAGTGTTGGTTTTAACACAGCCCGATCGCCCCGCCGGTCGTGGGATGAAGCTCACCCCATCACCCGTCAAGCAATTGGCTTTGCAACACGGTCTGCCGGTTTATCAGCCCGAAAAGCTGCGGACGCCGGAGGCTCAGGCACCGGTCGCAGCAGCGGACGCTGAACTGATGGTGGTTGCCGCTTACGGCATCATTTTGCCTCAGACGGTTCTCGATATGCCTCGCCTGGGCTGTGTCAACATCCATGCCAGCCTGCTGCCTCGCTGGCGTGGCGCAGCACCGATTCATCGCGCCATACAGGCGGGAGATGGTCTGACTGGCATCACGATCATGCAAATGGATGCCGGACTGGACACTGGCGACATGCTGTCGATTCATGAAGTAGCCATTGCAGAAGACGAGACCACCAGCAGCCTGCACGACAAGCTAGCCATCTGTGGCGGCAAGGCTATCGTCGAAGCGTTGGTCGATTTGCCCTTGCTACAAGCCAAGGCGACCAAGCAACCAGATGTCGGTGTGACCTACGCAGACAAGATCCGTAAGGACGAAGCGCCAATCAACTGGCAGTCCAGTGCGGACGAGATCAGCCGGCAGATCCGGGCTTTCACCCCCTTCCCGGGAGCCACCAGTGTCTTGAATGGAGAGGTAATCAAGATATGGAAAGCCGAGGTGCTGCGGGCGGCAGGACAACCCGGCATGGTTCTTAGTGCTGACAAAACGGGCATCGTCGTCGCGTGCGGTGAAGATGCGCTAAGACTGACCGAGCTACAGCGTCCTGGCGGGCGTCGGATTTCGGCCAGTGATTTCATCGCGGGCACCCAGCTGGGTGCAGGAAGTCAATTCAACGCTTAGCGGCCGGCATGGCACGAATGCGTTTGACAACCTCATCTGCCAGCTCGTTGGGGACAGGGATGGTCAGATGGTACTGCGCGATCTTCCAGTCCGCGCCAATTTTGCGTAGTACGCCGGTTCCCCGACAAACACCCAGGCTGGCGTTATCCAGCCGTTCATCAAACCAGGCATGACTGGCGTCTGGTGAAATATTGATATGCCGCTGGCTGGACTGATATGTCCAGCCTCGCCCCTTGTCGAAATGGGGTTTGGCATACGCTTTGAATTCTTCTACCGTCCAGCGCTCGCTGGCATCGGTACCGATAAACACCCCATCCGGGGTGAACTGGTTGAAATACTCTTCAAACTTTGCCTTGGCGGCTGCGGTATGAAAGCGGTCAAGTACTGCACCGATCTTGTCCACTTCATCTGCACTTGCTGGGGCCGATACCCACATCAGTGCTGCCAGACTGATCGCCCAAAGGCGGGATTTCCGGTTCGTTTCTTGCATAAGGTCTCCTCCGCAAACATGCCCGGCCTTCATGGCCGGCTCAAACTGCGAGGAAGATTGTGCATTCAGGCCGGCTAGCCTCCAAGCACCATTACGAATTCATCGACTTGTTGGTCATGCAAGCCACCGCCGGGACCACGGTTTCAACTTGTGGGCGCAGCTTCGATATTGAGCGATCAACCATCTTTCCGGTACCCAAAATCAACACGAAGGTCAGGGCGGCGGCTGTACCAAACTGCACAACAGGGTTCAGGGTTTGTTCGTTCTTCATGCTGGTCTCCTTGAGAGCATTGCGTGTTTCGATGGAGGCATGATGACAAAGCCCAGCCAGGACTTCGCCAGGCTTGCGACAGAATCAGCTTATCGGGGCATGCGCTGCCAAAATTCGCGACGAAATGCGCCGAACAACCGGAACCAGCCAAAGCCAGGACAGATCAATACCGTCAGTTACGTCAGACCCACGCCGGACACATTGTCCGCGCTACAATTCGCCACTCAATTCAACCAGTCGGGATATCCCTTATGACACAGACCATGCAAGACAACCCTCTGCTGCAGCCATGGGACACGCCCTATGGTTTGCCACCGTTTGACCGCATTTTCCCCCGGCACTTCGAGCCTGCCTTTGAAGTAGCTCTGGCGGCACATCTGCAGGAAATCAACGCGATCGCCGAACAGGAAGCCCCCCCCAGTTTTAACAACACCCTGGCGGCTCTGGATGGTGCGGCAGGCTTATTGACCCGTATCGAACGGGTTTTCTACAACCTGACCAGCTCGGAGGCCTCGCCCGAGCTGCAGGCCGTCGAACTGAAGCTGGCACCACGCCTTGCCGCGCATCACAGCAGCGTGTATCTGAACAGCCGCTTGTTTGCCCGCATTGATAGCCTTCATCGGGAACGGCAGGCATTGGGTCTGGATGGTGAGCAGCTACGCCTGCTGGAGCGGTATCACCTGGACTTCGTGCTGGCAGGAGCGAAACTATCGCCTCAGGATAAAGCCCGCTACGGCGAGATTGTCGAGCAGCTGGCTGAGCTGACCACTCGGTTCTCGCAGAATGTGCAGGCGGATGAAGCAGGCTTCGAGTTGATCTTGCAAAGTGAAGAAGACCTGGCGGGTCTGCCAGAATCTCTGCGGGCTGCGGCCCGACAAGCTGCACAGGACCGCCAACGCGACGGCTGGGTCATTACCCTGTCGCGTTCGCTGGTCATGCCATTCCTGACTTTCTCCAGCCGTCGCGACCTGCGCGAGCGTGCGTTTGAAGCATGGAGTCAACGCGGTGAACATGCGGGCGAGCACGATAATCGCCCATTGGCCAGCCAGATCCTGGCTTTGCGGCTGGAGCAGGCCAAGTTGCATGGCCATGTCAGCTTCGCCGATTACACCTTGGTGGATACCATGGCGGGCACGCCGGCAGCGGTTTACGACCTGCTGTACAAAGTGTGGGAGCCCGCCAAGCAACGCGCTGCCGCTGAACGCCAGCAACTGGCCGAGATTGCCGCCAGCGAAGGGCAACCAACCGACATCCAGCCCTGGGATTGGCGCTATTACGCCGAGAAGGTCCGGATCGCCAAATACGATCTGGATGATGAAGAGGTCAAACCCTATTTTTCGTTGGCACGCATGACTGAGGCCATGTTCGACTGTGCCAACCGGCTATTTGGCTTGCGCTTCGTTGAAAAGACCGGCATCCCGCTGTATCACCCGGATGTCCGCTTGTGGGAAGTGCTTGATCGTGATCAGGCGCTGATCGGAATCTTCCTGGCTGACAACTTTGCCCGTGCCACCAAGCAAGGCGGCGCCTGGATGGACGAATATCGCACCCAATCCAAAGCGCGGGGCATCACCCTGCCCATCGTCGTCAACAACAATAACTTCGCCAAGGGCGATGGCGACACGCTGCTGAGCTTTGACGACGTGCGCACCTTGTTCCATGAGTTCGGGCATGGCCTGCATGGATTACTGTCGAACGTGCGGTATACACGTCTGGCTGGCACGGCCGTACTGGGAGACTTTGTCGAGCTGCCCTCGCAAATCTTTGAAAACTGGGCCTTGGAGCCATGTGTGCTCAAGCAGCATGCACGACATGTCGAAACTGGCGAGCCGATTCCTGACGCCTTGATCGACCGGTTGCGGGCTGCCAGCCAGTTTAACCAAGGGTTCGAGACCATCGAATACACTTCCAGCGCCCTGGTTGATCTGGCCCTGCATCAGCAAACCGACCCTAGCCAACTCGACATCACCCGCTTCGAGCAGACCCAGCTGGCCAAGTTGGGCATGCCGGACGGCATCCGCATGCGGCATCGTCTTCCTCACTTTGGTCACGTTTTTGGCGGCGACTATTATGCCTCCCGCTACTATGTGTACTTATGGGCTGAAGTGCTGGATACCGATGGCTATGATGCCTTCAAGGAAGCCGGGAACCCCTTCGCACCTGACGTGGCTGAACGCTTGCTCCGCCATATCTACAGCACAGGGAACTCGATTGATCCACGGGCGGCGTTCAAAGCATTCCGTGGGCGCGAGCCGGAAGTCGGCCCAATGCTGAAAGCACGCGGTCTGTCGAACTGAACCGGGCCCGGGTGAGGCCGGACTGCCAGCCGCCCCCGCCTTGAACGGACGATACCGCCATCCTCACCGGGATGGCGGTGCCTCTGCCAGATCCGTCATGACACGATTCCGGCCGGCGGCTTTTGCGGCATAAAGCGCCTGATCTGCGCGCCGCAAGGTATCTTCGATGGTCTGGTCCTCAGACGCCAACATCGCCAGGCCAATACTGACGGTAACGTGAACCGGCTGGTTGTCCTGCACCAGCACCGATAACGCTTCTATTCTCTCTCGAATCCGTTCTGCCACCAGCAACGCCCCATCCAGCGGCGTATTGGGCAGAATGACGGCAAATTCCTCCCCGCCAATCCGTCCCAGCAGATCAAACCCCCGCAGGGTACTGCTGCACTCTGCGGCAAAGCGCATCAGCACCTTGTCACCGGCGTCGTGCCCCCAGGTATCGTTGACGCGCTTGAAGTAATCCAGATCCAGCATCAACACCCCCAAGGGCTCATTGAAGCGCTTGGCACGGCTGATGCTGCCGTAGGCCAGTTCCAGCAGATAGCCCCGATTCGCCACGCCGGTCAGCGGGTCGAGCGTCGCCTTGCGCCAGAGGGTTTCCTGCTCAACCTTGCGCTGGGTGATGTCATCCAGCGCAATCAGGTAAGCCGGCTCACCTTCACACTCCACCTGGGTTGCTGCCAGAGAAGCCCAGAACACCTCACCACTGCCCCGCTTCAGACGAATTTCATAGTCATGCAGGGTGTGCTCCTTATCCAGCTTTGCCGCCAGCTCGGTGGCTTGCTCGTTGCGAGAGACATAGCTAAAGAGCGGATGGTCAATAATGTCTGCCAACGCCACCCCCAGCAGCTCCCCCACAGCGCGGTTGGCATAGAGCACCAGCCCATTTGCCCGCACCATCAGCAGAGGCGTGGGCATGGTTTCAACCACAAAACGAAAGCGCTGTTCCTGCTGCTGTAATCGGGATTGCTGGCGGGCAATCGCTGCAACCAGTTCGGTCTCGCGCCAGCCACGGTAAATAATGGCCAGCAAGAGCAAGGATGAAAGCATCCCACCCAGTACATAAGCCAGCGCCTTATGCCGCCAGGCTCGCAAACCAGCTTCCTCTCCGACTCCAACAATGACCAGAAATGGCGCCTCCTCCAGCCGTTTGAAGCCATAACTACGAATGCGTTCATCCAGTAGCCCGACCCCTCCGATCACGTCGTCGCTACGGGCATTGACCCATTGAGCGATCTGACTCTTCAAGGGCAGGGGCTGACCAACCAATTCGTGGTGATCAGGCCGGCTGGCAAGCAGACTCAGGTCATCCCGCACCAATGCGACGATGTCATCGTCGGATAGCTCAACCCCCAACAACAGCTTCTGCAGCTGCTCGGTTCCAAGGTTGGCGACGGCAACACCAGTGAACTGATGCCCCTCGCCCAGCCGGAGCCCTACCGCCAATCCCGTGCCATCAATCGCCGGGCCAAATGCCAGCGACTGGCCTGGGTTTTCAGTCAGGGTACGGAAGATCGGGTGATTTTTCAGTGAGCGTTCCGGCCCGGCGCCAGAAGTCAGGATGAAGCGACCATCCGGACCGATCAGGCCCAGCTGGTCAACGCGGGAATAGTGTTCGAGCTTGGCCGCCAGCAGCTTTTCTATCACTTGATGGCGCTCGGAAGACATTGATGACACCTCGGCCAGCTCTGCTGGCCCAAGCGTATCGCCAATGTCATCAAGAATCAGTCGGATTTCACGCAGATTGCCGGAAAACCGCTCGGCCATCAGATGCGCCAGATTGCGGGCATCGACCATGGTTTTCAGCTGGGCATCGGCATGATTTTGCCGCAGCTCATGGAAGATCAGGGCGGCCAGAACCATCACCACCAACCCCGCCCACGCCAGCGGCTTGCGCGCGCGTGAAACGAAGCGCACCAACTGATGACTCAGGCCGGTCGTGTCATTGTCGGTAGCAGATGAACGATATAGCGTTTGCATGGAGAGCGTCCCGGCATGCCTTCCGCGATTATAGGAGCCGGGCAGCAATGCCGCCTCTAGCATTCAGCCCGGCCTGGCCAGCAGTGCTGCGGGACCGCCCCGCTCCGGACGCCCGTTATTCTGCTAACCAGCGCGCAGCGTCGAGTGCGAAATAGCTCAGTACTGCGTCAGCGCCGGCGCGCTTGAAGGCCAGCAGCGATTCGAGCGCCGCTGCCCGTTCGTCCATCCAGCCATTGGCCGCAGCCGCCTTGATCATCGCAAACTCGCCGGAGACCTGATACACAAAGGTCGGTACGCCAAATTCATCTTTGACCCGCCGCACAATATCGAGGTAGGGCATACCTGGTTTGACCATCACCATATCGGCACCTTCGGCCAAGTCCATTGCGACCTCCTGCAAAGCTTCGTCGCTATTGGCCGGGTCCATCTGATAGGTGTACTTATTGCCCTTGCCCAGATTGGCAGCAGAACCGACCGCCTCGCGAAACGGGCCGTAGAACGCCGAGGCATACTTGGCCGAGTACGCCATAATCCGGGTGTGGATATGCCCCTGATCCTCCAGCAACTGACGAATGGCGCCAATGCGACCATCCATCATGTCAGACGGCGCCACAATGTCAGCCCCTGCCCGTGCATGGCATAGCGCCTGCTCGCCCAGCGTACGCACCGTCTCGTCATTCAGCACATAACCATTGGCATCAATCGCACCGTCCTGGCCATGACTGGTATAGGGGTCAAGGGCCACATCGGTGATCACCCCCAGTTCTGGAAACCGTGCTTTCAGACCGCGCACGACGGTTGGAATCAACCCTTCGGGGTTGAACGCCTCTTCTCCACCCGGCGTTTTGCGCGAGGGATCAATTTTGGGGAACAGCGCCAGCGCTGGTACCCCAAGCGCCAAAGCCTGCTCGGCCGTGTAATACAGCTTATCGAGCGTCTGGCGCTTGATCCCTGGCATGGCGTTGATGACTTCTTCCTGACCCGAACCTTCGATCACAAAAACCGGGTAGATCAGATCGGCAGCAGTCAGCGTGTTTTCGCGCATCAAGCGGCGGGAAAACTCATCACGACGCATACGGCGGGGGCGGCTGAACGGATAGCGGCGATCAACTTGCATGGCAGATTCCTGGCTGTTGAAAAAATGACATTGTACGGCGCAAACCCGCATTGCGACGCCGACTCCCCGGCATCGTTACGATCAATGTGCCTCTTCCCAGTTGGCGCCCTCGCCCACCTCGGCCAGAAGCGTGACCTTGAGGTCGGCCACACCGGCCATCTTCTGCGGCAAAACTTCGCGCACGACCGCCAGCTCGGCTTCCGGCACCTCCAGCACCAGCTCATCGTGTACCTGCAGCAGCAGTCGGGACGTCAGCTTCGCGTCATCCAGCCAGTTCTGCACTGCCACCATCGCCAGCTTCACCAAGTCGGCCGCTGTGCCTTGCATCGGGGCGTTGATCGCTGCCCGCTCAGCCCCTTGTCGCCGCCCCTGATTGGAGGAACGAATCTCAGGCAACCACAGACGCCGGCCAAACCAGGTTTCGACATAACCCTGCGCACGGGCAGACTCGCGGGTGCGTTGCATATACTCGGCCACACCGGGGTAGCGGGTGAAATAGCGGTCGATATATTGCTGTGCCGCGCTACGTTCGATTTCCAGCTGTGCCGCCAGACCAAAGGCTGACATGCCGTAGATCAGGCCAAAGTTGATTGCCTTGGCGTAACGCCGTTGCTCGGCACTCACCTGATCGCGCTCCAGGCCGAACACCTCAGCCGCCGTGGCACGGTGGATGTCATCGCCACGCTCGAACGCCGCCAGTAATCCTTCATCCCCCGAAAGATGCGCCATGATGCGCAGCTCGATCTGCGAATAATCGGCCGAAACAATGCGATAACCCGGAGCGGCAATAAACGCCCGACGTACCCGCCGCCCCTCCGGGCTGCGGATCGGAATGTTCTGCAGATTCGGATCATTACTGGCCAGACGCCCCGTCACCGCCACCGCCTGGGCAAAGTTGGTATGAACACGCCCCGTCTTCGGATTGATCATCAACGGAAGCTTGTCGGTGTAAGTTGATTTGAGCTTGGACAGGCCACGGTGCTCCAGCAGGCGTTTGGGCAAGGGGAAGTCCCGCGCCAGCTCCTGCAACACATCCTCATCGGTCGAAGGCGCGCCCTTGGGCGTCTTTTTCACCACCGGCAATTTCAGCTTGTCGAACAAGATCTCGCCGATCTGCTTGGGCGAGCCCAGATTGAAAGGCTGCCCTGCCAGTTCGTGCGCCTGTTGCTCCAGTTCCAGCATGCGGGTTGCCAGTTCATGGCTCTGCCGCTCCAGCTCCGCTTTATCAAGCAGAACGCCGTTACGCTCCATCCTGAACAGCACCTCTCGCGCCGGCATTTCAATGTCGCGATAAACCGACTGCAGCCGGCCACCTGCGGCCAGCCGCTGGCTCAACGCCTGATGCAGCTTGATGGTGACTTCGGCATCTTCTGCCGAATAGCGGGTGGCGGTATCAAGGTCTACTTCATCAAAGCCGATCTGCTTGGCACCTTTGCCGCAGATATCCTCATAGGCAATGGTTTTGAGCCCCAGATATTTGGCCGCGAGGTCGTCCATATTGTGGCGCTCGGTACTATCGAGCACATAGGACTGCAGCATGGTGTCCTCGGCCACGCCGGCCAACGCAATGCCGTGATTGGCGAATACATGCTGGTCGTATTTGAGGTTCTGCCCGACCTTTTTACTGGAAGGGTTTTCCAGCCACGGTTTGAGTGTTGCCAGTGCCAGATCAAGCGGAATCTGCTCCGGCACACCGGGGTAGCGGTGTGTGAGCGGCAAATAAGCGGCTTCGCCGCTCTCCAGTGCAAACGAGATGCCCACAATCTGGGCCTGCATCGGGTCCAGCGAGGTGGTTTCGGTATCCACACTTACCAAATCCGATGCGGTGATTTTCTGCAGCCAGTCCTCCAGCTGCCCCGGCTGCAGCAGCATCTGATACTGACGCGCCAGCTCAACCAGCTCGCCACTGGGCAACATCGGCTGGGCCAGCTCATCGGCCGCTGCACCCGGTGCGGCGCTGGATACCACAGTGCCGGCATCCCCCTCGCCCGCCTGCAGCTCGCGCAACCAGGTTTTGAATTCATAGGTCTCGAACAACTGCCGCAACGCCGCCTTGTCTACCGGGGTCGGCACCAGCGATTCAAATGCCTTGGGCAATTCGGCCGATAAATCCACATCGCATTTGATCGTCACCAGTTTGCGCCCCATCGGCAACCAATCCAGCGCCTTGCGCAGATTCTGGCCGACCACACCGCCGACTTCATCCGCCCTGGCAATCAAGGCATCAAGATCCCCAAACTGCGTCAGCCACTTCACTGCCGTCTTGGGCCCACACTTTTCAACGCCCGGCACGTTATCGACGCTATCGCCAACCAGAGTCAGGTAATCCACGATGCGATTGGGCGGCACCCCGAATTTGGCCTCCACGCCAGTCGGGTCGAGGCGCTCCTCGGTCATGGTGTTGATCAGGCTGACGTGTTCATTCACCAGCTGCGCCATGTCCTTGTCACCGGTCGAAATGGTCGTTGCGATCCCGGCCTTGCTGGCCTGAACAGCCAGTGTGCCGATCACGTCATCCGCCTCGACACCGTCTATCATCAAAATCGGCAGGCCCAGTGCCCGCACGGCAGCATGGATGGGTTCGATCTGTGTCCGCAGGTCATCCGGCATCGGTGGGCGGTGGGCTTTGTACTCGGGATACCACTCATCGCGGAAGGTCTTGCCCTTGGCATCGAAGACGCAGGCGATAAAATCAGCCGGATGTTCCTTGACCAGTCGCCTTAGCATGTTCACCATGCCGTAGATAGCGCCAGTTGGCGCTCCGGCGCGGTTTCTCAGTTCGGGCAGGGCATGAAAGGCCCGGTACAGATAAGACGAGCCGTCAATCAGAACCAATGTTTTCATTCGCGTCGCTCCTTTGCTCGCGTAAATGGCGGGCAGAAGCGGCCGTCAACAGGACCGTCCTGCACAATGACTTTAAGAGATAAGTTGCCGAGGGAAACCGACCCGGCCGCAATGGCCACCGCCCAAGCCTACCGGGCGCGCGAATCATGGCGGGTGTTCGAAATCATGGCGGAGTTTGTCGAGGCCACCGAGCGCCTGCAAGCGATCCAGCCTGCCGTCAGCATTTTCGGCAGCGCTCGCACCCCGCGTGACCACCCCTATTATAAGCTGGCCGAAGACATTGCCCGCCGCTTATCCGACGCGGGCTTTTCGGTGATCTCGGGCGGTGGGCCAGGCATCATGGAAGCCGCCAACAAAGGGGCTTACTACGGCAAGTCCCCGTCTGTCGGCCTGAATATCCAGTTGCCGCACGAGCAGCATGGCAATCCATATCAGGATGTCAGTCAGACTTTCCGCCACTTCTTCGCCCGCAAGGTGATGTTCGTCAAGAATGCAACCGCCTACGTGGTCATGCCTGGCGGCTTTGGCACGCTGGACGAGTTGACTGAAGCGCTGACGCTGATTCAGACCGGAAAGAGCCGCAAGATCCCCATCTTTCTGGTGGGGAGCCATTTCTGGAGCGGCATGCTGGAATGGATGAAGAATACGCTGGCAAACGAGAAGATGATCGACATCCGGGATCTGGACCTGATGCAGGTGGTTGATGAGCCCAAAGCCATCGTCGATGCCATTTTCAAATTCTACGAGACGCGAGGTTTCGCGCTGTCTCCCGCTGAACGTGAAATGCAATTGAGCCTCTAAACCGTACGTCTTGACCGCCCTGCGCCCGTCGAGGCGGATGGGCGGTCTATACTTGGTCGATTAGACGTAAAAATGGGCCAACAACGCCTAGGCTACTTGGACCAGATCAAGGACATTCCTCATGAACCTGCTTGCCCGTTATCTGCTGATGGCCGGGGCGCTGACTGTTGCCGCATCGGCCCTGGCAGCCGATGCTCCGCCCGAACCGCCAAAGGTGAACGTGCCGCCGCCACCACCGATTCCTGCAGACGATGAGTCGGTGCCAGAGCCGGACATCAGTATTTCGCAGCGCGAGGACGCCACCGCCACCGAATACCGGATCAATGGCCGCCTATACATGATCAAGGTCAAGCCCAAGGTCGGGCCAGAGTATTACCTTGTTGATGATCGGGGCGATGGCAACATGATACGAAGGGATGCCATCGACTCGGGTTTTCGCGTGCCACGCTGGGTTATCAAACGATTCTGAGCCTTCTATGTCTGTCTACACCCCCATCACCCCGGATCAGCTGCGCGAATGGCTGAAGAGTTACTCCATCGGCCAGCTGCAGGCGCTGCAAGGCATCGCATCGGGCATTACCAACACCAATTATTTTGTGAGCACCACGCACGGCCGGTATGTGCTCACCCTGTTTGAAGTGCTCAAGCAGCATGAGCTGCCGTTCTACGTCAATCTTCTGGCACATCTGGCACATCACGGTATCGCGGTGGCGGCGCCGATCGCCAATCTGCGCGATGAGTACATCGACGAGCTGGGTGGCAAGCCAACCTGCATGGTGACCTGCCTGCCCGGCGATGTCGCCGAAGACCCCACACCCGAGCAGTGCGAAGCGGTAGGTGCCATGCTGGCTGAGATGCATCTGGCCGCCCAGACCTACCCAGCGCGCATGGCCAATCCACGCGGTCCGGAGTGGTGGAATCGCACAGCGCCACAGATCTACCCGCACATGAACAGCGCCGATGCCGCCCAGCTGCGGGCAGAAGTGCAATTCCAGACCAAGCATCGGTTTACCCATTTACCATCCGGGGTCATCCATGCCGATCTGTTCCGTGACAATGTCTTGATGAACGGCCAGAAAATTGGCGGCTTCATTGACTTCTACTACGCCTGCAATGATGTGCTGATCTACGACGTCGCCATCACGCTGAACGATTGGTGCTCGTTGCCGGACGGCGACATCGACGCTACCAAGGCGCGCGCGTTGTTGAGTGGCTATCAGTCGATCCGCCCCTTCACGCCCGACGAACACGAAGCCTGGCATGTTATGTTGCGCGCCGCTGCATTGCGGTTCTGGGTGTCGCGGCTGTACGACTTCTATAAGCCGCAAGCGGGCGAGCTGACCTACACCAAGGATCCAGCCTACTTCCAGCGCATTATCAGCCAGCACGCCAACCGTCAGCCCGATCAGCTATGGCTCTGACTTTTCAGGACATCGAGCAGCATCGCAACTATCTGCTGCGCTATGCCATTTTCCAGCTACGCGACGAGACTGTTGCCGAAGACGTGGTGCAGGACACCCTGCTGGCGGCGGTGGAAAAACTAGAGGCCTTTGCTGGCCAGTCCAGCGTCAAGACCTGGCTGACCGGCATCCTCAAGCACAAGATCATTGATGCACAGCGACGCATGGTGCGCGACCCTCTGCTATTGGACGCGAGAACGGATGAAGACGGGGATCTATCCGACTTTGATTCCCTATTTGATACTCAGGGACATTGGGGGTCGGACGCCCCTCGCAGCTGGCAAAGCCCGGACCAGTCACTCTCCGATCAGCAATTCTGGAAAGTGTACGAAGAATGCGCCCGACGCATGCCTAAGCGTACGGCGATGGTCTTTGCCATGCGCGAGATGCTGGGACAGGAAATCGACGACATCTGTAAGAACCTCGACATCACGGCGACCAATTGCTCGGTACTGCTTTACCGAGCCCGAATGAGCCTGCGTCTGTGTCTGGACAAGCATTGGTTCGGCGGGTCGCCTCTGGAGAAGACATGATGTTGAGCTGCAAGGAAGCTACCCGACTCATGTCCATGCAAATGGACAGGGAACTCAGTATGGGCGAACGCTTGCAGCTGGCCTTGCATCTGACTGCCTGTGCCGGTTGCCGCAACTTTCGCAAGCAGATTGGCTTTCTGCGTACGGTCACCCGAAAGTTTGGTGACCAGATCGACGATAGCAAATAAAGCCTATGTAACCTTGGCAAGCATCGGCAACAGCGTTTACATCGACAGAGCCCGCCTCCACCCCCCACCAATAGCCCTGGCCGCAGCCAGCACTTCATCCCGAGCAAAATCCGGCCGCTTGCCCGTTCGGTAAGCCATCATCACCTCCCAACACCACACTGGCAAATCAGCCAGCCGGAGCTTGACCAGCGCCCCGGCCTGCAATTCACGCAGCACACAAACCTCAGGCATGAACACAACGAAGTCGTGCTCCAGCGCCAATTCCCGCGCAGCAACCGAAGGCTGATTGAGATGCAAGGGCTGCGGACTGGCACGGCAAGCTCGAATCTGCCTGACCAACTCATCGCACTCATCCCCCCAGCGTTGGGGCGAAATACGATAGGGCGCGACATCGCGTAGGCTGAGTCCCCCCGCTTGCGCCAAGGCATGACGGGGCGCCACCACAGCAACGATCGGCGACCGCGCCAGCAACTCCAGCTGAATCCCAGCAACTGCGGGCCGGTTCAACACAAATCCTACCTGCAACTCCCCCAGTAGCAGCTGCTCCATGATGGCGGGTGAGTGATCACTCTTGCAGTGGATCTCCATCGGCGCTTCAGCCAGCGCTGCAAGCAAGGGTCCGAAGATGACGGATGCCAAGGATGGCAGGCAGGCAATGTTGGCAACCGGCAAGGCCGCCGCCCCCTGAATGGCCAGACGACCGGAATCGAGCTCTGCCAGAGCCCGTCGTGCCGCTTCAATGTAAACCTCACCAGCAGGCGTCAGGCTGGCACCACGCCGATGCCGTTTGAACAACGCCACGCCCAGTTCGGCCTCCAGCATGGCGATGCGCTGACTGACTTGCGGCTGCGACCAACCTCTGACCGCTGCGGCCTGACTAAAGCTGCCACGTTCGTCTACATCAACCAGCAGCTGCAAATCGAGCAAATCTATAGCCATAAAGAATTCTTATATGAAGTATTACAAGAAATAGTCTTCTATGATGCCAGACTGCCCAGCAAAATCATCAGCTTGGTTGGGAGAAGTTGTCATGATTGCAATATCCAAGATTCGACGTCAGGGAAAGATTTTCATCCTGGCCGACAACATGCTGGTGGTGTTCGGTTTCTTTGCCGTGTTTCCGTTGATCAGCCTGCATTTCATAGACCAGCTGGGTTGGGCTGCCAGCCTGGTTGGCATGTCCTTGGCTTTACGCCAGTTTGTTCAGCAAGGCTTGGCCATCGGCGCCGGCTCATTAGCCGATCGCTTCGGTGCCAAGCCACTTATCGTTGCGGGCATGTTGTTGCGGGCCGCAGGCTTTGTCGTGATGGCGCAAGCCCACACACTGTGGTGGCTCGTCATCTCTTGCTTATTGTCCGGCTTGGGCGGTGCGCTGTTCGACCCACCTCGCGCCGCACTGATTGCTAAATTCACGCGCCCTGCCGAGCGTAACCGCTTTTATGCCCTACTGATTTCCTTGGAAAGCGCCTGTGCCGTTGGCGGCGCCTTGGCGGGAGGCTGGCTGTTGCGCTTTGATTTTGCCTGGGTCGGCTGGATGGGCGGAATGGTCTTCACGCTGGCGGCACTCGGCAACGCGGTGCTGATCCCCAACTATCGGGTTTCAATCCGGCGCTCGCAGCTACTGCATGGCATTGGCCAAGTATTGGCCGACCGACCATTCCGTAATTTCGTGCTGACACTCAGTGGATATTACTTGCTGGGCGCGCAGATCATGCTGCTGGTGCCGATCACACTCAAGCAGTTATCAGGCACCAGCGAAGCAGTCAGCTGGATGTATACGCTCGACACCTTGCTGTCGTTGGCCTTGCTTTATCCACTGGCGCGGCTGGGGGAAAAATATGCCTCGCTCAACACAAGGATCAGCCTCGGCCTAGCACTGATGACTCTTTCGATGCTGATGCTGGCCTTTACCCATACCTTACCGCTGGTATTTGTGCTGCTTGCGCTGTTTTACATTGGAAGCATCGTGGCCGAGCCTGCCCGTGAAACCCTGATTGCGAGCCAAGCCAACCCTCACCATCGTGCCACCTATATGGGTTTCAGCAAAATCGGCTTGGCACTTGGCGGTGCTGCAGGCCATATCGGTGGCGGCTGGCTATACGACCTTGGCCGAATCCACGGCGAGCCTCGTCTGCCGTGGCTGGTGCTTGCTTGCATTGGGGCTACGACCTTATTGACGCTGCAATGGCAATTCCGCCGCCGCAGCCGCCTTGTGCCTGCCCGAGCCTGATCAGTCTGGTGCGGTTGCCTGTTCCAGCACCGTCAACCATGCCATTGCTGCAGAGCGATCGGCACCACACATTTCGAGAGAAGGTTGCAAACCCCCGCAACAAGCAGGGCGCTCGGGCAAACCAAATATTTTGCAGCGCAGATCAGCATCCAGCTGCACACAGGCTACGCCAGCCGTTTTGCCTTGCGGCATGCCAGGAATCGGTGAACTAATGGAAGGCGCGGTGCAACAGGCTCCGCAGTGTGCGCGACATTCAGGCATGGGAAGTGGATGATTGGTAGCAGGAACAAACCAAAAACAATATGGCCAGCAAAGCGCTGGCCATATATTGTCTCAGTCAAACTCGGGCGGGCGTTATACCGTTTTGATCTTGAACAGTCGCTGTAGCGGATTTTTGGTATTCGGACCAAACCAACGATCAAAAATCTTCTGCGCCGAACCATCGCGCTCCATCTCGATAATGGTGTCGTTCACTTCTTTACGCAGGCGGGCTTCCCCTTTACGGACTGCAATGCCATAGATTTCGAGCGAAATGGTCACGTTCGGGATTTCGTAATCTTTCTTGTTTGCCATTCCATTGAGCAAACCAGCCAGAATAGGCTCATCAGTGGTGACGGCATCCAGGCGGCCGCTTTCCAGTGACTTGAATGCTTCCGGGTAATCATCAAACAGCACTACATTGGCGTTCGGCATTTCCTTGCGCACCTGCTTTTCAGACGTCGAACCCTTGACGGTCCCAATCGACAGATTGGTCAAGTCCTCAATCGAGTTGACCTTACCCTTGCGCACAACAAATTTCTGACCGGTAACAAAATAGCCGTAGCTGAAATCAACCTGCTTCTCGCGCTCCGGGTTTTTGGTCATCGTGGCAATGATCATGTCAACTTCACCCGCCTGCAGTTTGGGAATACGCTCTGCTGAATCGACCGCTTTCACACTCAATTTCACATTCAGCCGCTTCGCAATGGCTGCCGCAAAGTCAATGTCGTAACCCGAAATGGTATTGGTCTTGGGGTCCAGCACACCAAATGGTGGCGTGGCATCTTTCACCCCGACCACCAGAACCCCCTTCTTCTTGATGTTGTCCAGGTCATCCGCCCAAGCAGGCAAGCTCAGAGCCATCACAGTTGCGGTTGCTACGATCCATTTGTTCATTCAAGTCTCCTTGAGTCATGGCTGCCCACACAGGCCTTCCAATCAGCATAGGCTTATCTGGTAGGGCAAAAAAGGTCGGGGGTGCTGGGGTATCAGTCAGGCCCGTTCGTCTGAAAGGACGCGCCAGCAGGCCTTTGTATCGCCAGCTCGTTTATCAGAAATCTCTAATAAACAATGCCCGGCAGTGTAACAGCGGGCGCGATTGCTGCCGAGACAATTGCATTGCAAATATTTGATCAACAAAAGAAAAAGCCGGCTTTGCCGGCTTCTTCATACTCGCTGACACGCCAGAAATTAAGCTGTCACCGACTTGCGAGCGATTGCACGAAAGCCAATATCCTGACGATATTGCTTGCCCTCGAAATGAATCTGTTCCACCACATCGTAAGCACGTTTCTGAGCGATCCGCACACTGTCACCCAGCGCAGTCACGCATAGCACTCGCCCACCCGCAGTCAGCGCACGGCCTTTGTCGTCCAGAACCGTGCCAGCATGAAACACGTGAGCATCCTCGGGCACGCCGGCCGGACCGGTGACAAGATCGCCCTTGCGCGGCGATTCGGGATAGCCTTCTGCCGCCATGACCACCCCCAGCGCCACGCGCCGGTCCCACTCTGCATCAACCTGATCCAGAGTGCCATTGACGCCATGCTCCACCAGCTCCACCAGATCGGACTTCAACCGCATCATGATGGGCTGCGTCTCCGGGTCACCCATGCGGCAGTTGAATTCAACCACATTGACACTGCCATCTTCACCCACCATCAAGCCGGCGTAGAGGAACCCGGTATAGGAAACACCGTCACGCGCCATACCTGCCACTGTCGGCAGGATAACTTCGCGCATGGCCCGTGCATGTACGGCCGGCGTCACCACGGGTGCCGGAGAATAGGCCCCCATTCCCCCCGTATTCGGGCCTTCGTCGTTATCTCGCAGACGCTTGTGATCTTGCGAACTGGCGAAGGCCAGCACATTGCGGCCATCCACCATCACGATAAAGCTGGCTTCTTCTCCCACCAGAAAATCTTCGATCACGACTCGAGCCCCTGCATCGCCCATTTTGTTGTCGATCAACATGGTATCGATAGCCGCATGAGCCTCGGCCACAGTCATGGCAACGATCACGCCTTTGCCGGCGGCCAAGCCATCGGCTTTGATAACGATAGGTGCGCCTTTGAGATCAATGTAGGTGTGGGCTTCCGCAGCGACGGAGAAGGTCTTGTACTGGGCGGTGGGAATACCATGCCGGATCATGAAGTCCTTGGCAAAATCCTTCGACCACTCCAGCCTGGCGGCAGCCTTGGTGGGACCAAAAATCTTCAAGCCCTCGGCGCGAAAGGCATCGACCACGCCTTGGCTCAGCGGTGCTTCTGGCCCTACCACGGTCAGGGCAATATGCTCACGCCTTACCAAATCAATCAGGTCAGGAATCGACGTTACCGGCACATTAACCAGATTAGGTTCTTGCGCCGTGCCGGCGTTGCCTGGCGCGACGAAAACCTTGGCCACACGCTCTGACTGCGCCAGCTTCCATGCCATGGCATGTTCACGGCCACCAGAACCAATAACAAGTATGTTCATTTAATTACCTCGGCAAGCTGTACCTTAAACATCCAGCACTTCTTGCGTGATTGCAAACTCAGAAACCCGGATTGACCGGGCATGAATATGCCCCGCCCGGCAGATTCACACCCGCTCCGACATCAATCAGTGGCGGAAGTGCCGCACGCCAGTCACCACCATGGCAATACCGTGTTCATCTGCAGCGGCGATGACTTCTTCATCACGCATCGAGCCCCCCGGCTGCACGATTGCGCTGACGCCATTCTCGGCAATCACATCCACGCCATCACGAAACGGGAAGAAGGCGTCACTCGCACAAACCGAACCTTTGAGATCAAGCCCGGCGCTCTTGGCCTTGATGGCAGCAATTCGGGTTGAGTCAACACGGCTCATCTGTCCAGCGCCAACCCCCAGAGTCTGGCCGCCACCGCAAAACACGATGGCATTGGATTTAACGAACTGCGCAACCCGCCACGCAAACAACAAATCATTCATTTGCTGCGGCGTTGGTGCTTTCTTGGTGACGACTTTGAAATCGGCGGTCGTTATCTTGTGAACATCTGGCGTCTGTACCAGCAAGCCACCACCAACTCGCTTCAGATCGAAGCGGTTGGCACCTGCAGCCAAGGGGATCTCCAGCACCCTTACATTCTTTTTAGCTGCAATGATCGCTTTGGCTTCTTCAGTAAACGCCGGAGCAATCAGCACCTCCAGAAACTGGCCGGTCACGGCCTCAACCGTCGGGGCATCGACTTCCCGATTGAACGCGATGATGCCACCAAAGGCGCTTGTGGTATCAGTCGCAAATGCCAGTTTGTACGCAGTCAGTGTATCGAGTGCAACGGCCACGCCACAGGGGTTGGCATGCTTGACGATCACACAGGCGGGCTCGTCAAATGCCTTGACCGCCTCCCAGGCAGCATCCGCATCAGCGATATTGTTGTAGCTAAGCTCCTTACCCTGAAGCTGCCGGTATCCCGCCAAACTGCCTGCGGCCGGATCAAGATCACGGTAGAACGCGGCACTTTGATGGGGATTCTCGCCATAGCGCATGTCCTGCACTTTCTCGAACTGCAGGTTCAGCCGGTTTGGATAAGCCAGCTTCTCCCCCTCGTCGGTCAAAGCCGTCAGATAGTTGCTGATTGCACCATCGTATGCCGCAGTGTGACTGAATGCCTTCTGCGCCAACCGCCGCCGGGTAACTGGACCCAGGCTGCCATGATTGACACGCATTTCTTCGACCAATCCCGAGTAGTCCGCCGCATCGGTAACAATCGCCACGAATGCGTGGTTCTTGGCCGATGAGCGCACCATGGCAGGGCCTCCAATGTCGATGTTCTCGATAGCATCGGCAAAGGTGCAACCGGGTTTTGCAATAGTCGCCTCAAATGGATAGAGATTGACGCAAACCAGATCGATATTGCCAATATCGTGCTCTTGCATCACCGCAACGTGCTCGGGCAGATCGCGACGCCCCAGAATACCGCCATGAATCTTCGGGTGCAGGGTCTTGACCCGACCATCCAACATCTCCGGAAACCCGGTGTAGTCAGCAACCTCAATGACTGGCAGGCCAGCATCAGCCAGCATTTTAGCGGTACCACCCGTTGACAGGATTTCGACACCAAATCCGTGTAAAGCTTGAGCAAACGCTAGAACACCGGTTTTATCGGAAACACTAATCAGTGCACGCTGGATTTTGACCATGATGGCTCTCTATTACAGGGGAGATAAAGACAATTCTCATGTCGATAGCCACAGACTATCGATATATGACATTCTCGTCAGGGCTGGTGCCGTGTTACACCGGGCTGCCGCTGGCACTTGGCAATCAGCGCCAATGGGTATTCGTTCCAGATCAAACTACTACAGAATAAATTGAAGAGTCGTCGAACAGAGTTCGAGGCGCCCATAACGCCCCCAGGCTTGGCAAAGTCTGGTAATCAAGACGCTATCGACCATGCCCACAGCCTCTTTCACAGTAGATTGTGGATTTGCATTTTCTTCCGCAAAGTATTGCGGTTGATGCCAAGCAGCTCGGCGGCACGGGTCTGGTTGCCGGAGGCTTTGGCCAAGACCAGCTCCAGCATCGGCTTTTCAACGCAGGCCAGTACCATATCGTAAATGGCGCTGGGCTCTTCACCATCCAGATCCTGAAAATATTGCTCCAGAGCATCTTGAACAGCTTGAGACAGTAGATCGTTTTTTGTCATTTGCGGGACAACGGAAATTAGGGTTGCGGATTCAGGCAGCTTGGACAATGTCTTGTTCTTCATACACAAGACATTCGCTCTGGCTGCCCAGCTCGGCAAAGTACTTGCGTACGGCAGCAATCTGCTCGACCGTGGTTTCCAGCGCATACATACGCGCCCGGAATTCATTGCTGCCACGCAGACCACGGGTGTACCACGCGATATGCTTACGAGCGATGCGGCAACCGGAATACTCACCGTGAAACCGGTAGTGGTCTTCCAGATGCTCGATCAGGATGTCGTGAATCTCCCGCACCTTTGGCGATGGCATAAACTTGCCCTCACGCAGGTAGTAGTCAATTTCCCGGAAAATCCACGGCCGGCCTTGTGCAGCCCGACCGATCATGATGCCATCGGCGCCGGTGTATTCGAGTACCTGCCGGGCACGCTCGGGCGTGGTGATATCGCCATTGGCAATGATCGGAATCCGCGCCGCACGTTTTACCTCACGAATCAACTCAAACCGGGCTTGGCCGGTATACATATCTTCACGAGTACGGCCATGCAGGGCCAAGGCTGCGATGCCACTTTCCTCTGCCAACCGAGCGATACGCAGGACGTTTTCCTCACCATTACGGAAGCCAAGCCGGGTCTTGAGCGTAACCGGCACCTCCACAGCGCTCACAACTGCGTCTAGGATGCGTGCCACTCTGGCTTCATCTTGCAGCAAGGCAGATCCCGCCAGGACATTGCAGACCTTCTTGGCCGGGCATCCCATATTGATGTCGATGATCTGCGCGCCAGCCGCAACGTTGCGACGCGCCGCCTCCGCCAATTGCTCGGGATCAGCCCCAGCAATCTGTACGGATACCGGAGCGAGCTCACCTTCGAAATTAGCCCGCCGCCGGGTCTTGGCGGTACCGTAGAGCTGGGCATTCGACGTCAGCATTTCGCTGACCGCATGCCCAGCGCCTAAACGCTTGCAAAGCATACGGAACGGCCGATCGGTAACCCCTGCCATCGGGGCGACAATCAGTTGATTTTTAAGGGTGTAGGGTCCGATGCGCATAGTAAAGCCGTAGAAAGCAAAACCGCCGGAAAACGAAGAGAGATTCGAAGTCCAGCGGTTTAGTTGCGCATTTTACCTGTCTGCCATGCCTGCGCGAAGGAGTTTCGCTTAATTTTTCGGCAAATACCGATAGCCACCACACTATCGGCACCTGCATCAGCACCAGAAATACTGTCAGACTGCCAAACCAACTATCGCCCCAATAGGCAAATTCCTTGGCTTACTCGGTCAATTTACGCTTGAGCAGATCATTGATAACCGCCGGATCAGCTTTGCCTTTTGCGGCCTTCATGCACTGACCAACCAATGCATTGAAAGCTTTTTCCTTGCCTGACTTGAACTCTGCCACCATCGCGGCATTGGCAGCCAACACCTGATCGACCAATCCCTCAACAACACTGGAATCGACTGGACGTACTCCCAGCTCGTCTATCAGTTGATCTACAGACTTGTCTGACTCCCACAATACCTTGAACACATCCTTTGCAGCCTTGTTGTGGATGGTCCCGTCCATGATTCGTTTGATCAATGAGGCCAAACGCTCGCTCGATACCGGGCTCTGTGTGATTTCTTTCTCTTCCCGGTTCAACGTGGCAGCGACCTCGCCCATGATCCAGTTGCTAGCGAGCTTGGAGTCCGCCCCCGCTGCGACAGTTTCCTCGAAATAGTTAGCCAGGGCCTTGCTGCTGGTCAGGGTTTGCGCGTCGTAAGCGGGCAGTCCGAATACCGACTGGAAACGGGCTTGCATTGCTGCAGGCAACTCCGGCAACTCGCCACGAATCTGCTCAATCTGCGCCTCATCGATCACCAGTGGTGGCAGATCCGGGTCAGGGAAGTAGCGATAGTCATGCGCATCTTCCTTGGTTCGCATGACGCGCGTCTGGCCAGTTTCAGGGTCAAACAATACGGTGGCCTGGACTATCTTCTTGCCATCCTCCAACTGCTCCACCTGCCAATTGGCTTCGTACTTGATCGCCTGTTCCAGAAACTTGAAGCTATTAAGGTTTTTGATCTCGCGACGCGTCCCAAACTCGGCTTGTCCCTTAGGCCGGACCGACACGTTGGCATCTACGCGGAAGCTTCCTTCCTGCATATTGCCGTCACAGATACCGATCCAGGTCACCAAGCTATGCAGCGCCTTGGCATACGCCACCGCTTCAGCAGCAGAACGCATGTCCGGCTCCGACACGATTTCCAGCAGGGGGGTACCTGCCCGGTTGAGATCAATACCACTCATGCCGTGGAAATCTTCGTGCAAGCTCTTACCGGCATCTTCTTCAAGGTGGGCTCGTGTCAGCCTTACCACCTTGTTTTCATCACCAACGCGGATGGTAATCTCGCCACCTTCCACCACCGGCAACTCGAACTGGCTGATCTGATAACCCTTGGGCAGATCAGGGTAGAAGTAGTTTTTACGAGCGAATACCGACTTGCGATTTACCTTGGCACCAATAGCCAACCCAAAGCGGATGGCCTTCTCGACGGCCGCCTTGTTCATGACCGGCAACACTCCGGGCAAGGCAATGTCAACCGCACAGGCCTGCGTGTTGGGTTCGGCGCCAAAGGCAGTACTCGCCCCTGAAAATATCTTGGTTTGGGTCGAAAGCTGGGTGTGGATTTCCAGCCCGATAACAACTTCCCATTGCATCGCTATGTCCTTTTCGTTTTACAGGCCGGGTTGACGGGTATGCCAGTCGGTCACTTGCTGGAACTGATGCGCGGCATTCAGCAGACGAGACTCGCTGAAATAGTTGCCAATCAATTGCAAGCCTACCGGTCGGCCCTGCGCCCCGAAGCCAACCGGATGAGCAATCCCGGGCAGACCGGCCAGATTCACACCCAGCGTGTAAATATCTGCCAGATACATGGCAACCGGGTCATCCCCCTTCTCGCCCAGATTCCAGGCAACCGTTGGCGCAGCAGGCGCGGCAATCACATCACACTGAGAAAAGCCTGACTGGAAATCTTCCGACAGCAAGCGACGCACTTTCTGCGCTTTCAGGTAATACGCATCGTAGTAGCCATGGCTCAATACATAAGCGCCCGTCAGGATGCGCCGTTTGACTTCAGTACCGAAGCCTTCGGCACGACTTTGCTCGTACAGGGCTTCCAGAGCCGAGGTCTTCTCATTGATATGCTTCTGATAGTCTGCCGCACGGTGACCATAGCGAACGCCATCGAACCGACTCAGGTTGCTGGAAGCCTCCGCTGGCGCAATCACGTAATAAGCGGGGATCGCCAATTGGGTGCGAGGCAGACTGATCTCGACAATCTCGGCACCCAGCTTGCGATACTCCGCCAAAGCAGCCTCAATGGCCGCCTGCACGTCGGCGGACAAACCTTCACCGAAATACTCCTTGGGCATACCGATCCGCAATCCTTTCAACGATTGCGCAAGCGCGCCGGTATAGTCCTCGCCAGCCCGTTCCAGGCTGGTCGAATCGCGTGGATCATGCCCGGCCATGACATTCAGCATCAATGCACAATCTTCAGCGGTCTGCGCAATCGGCCCACCCTGATCCAAAGAGGATGCATAAGCCACCATGCCGTAACGGCTGACAATGCCATAAGTCGGCTTCAACCCGGTCACTCCGCAGAATGCCGCCGGTTGACGGATCGAGCCACCGGTATCAGTAGCCGTTGCAGCGGGCGCCAGCCGCGCAGCCACTACCGCAGCGGAGCCACCAGAACTACCACCGGGTACGGCTGTTTGATCCCACGGGTTCTTCACGACGCCATAAGCACTGTTCTCGTTGGACGACCCCATGGCAAACTCGTCCATATTGGTGCGCCCCAGCGTCACCAAGCCCGCATCCTTGCAACGGCTAATCACTCCAGCGTCGTAAGGCGAGACGAAGTTATCGAGAATTTTTGAGCCACAGGTTGTGCGCCACCCTTCGGCACAGAAAATATCTTTATGGGCAACCGGCACTCCGGTTAGCACCCCTGCCTGACCCTGTGCTCGCCGTGCATCGGCTTGCTTGGCCATTTCAAGCGTTTTTTCCCGATCCACCGTGATGAATGTATTCAACACCGGATTCAAGGACTCGATTCGGGCAAGGTAATCGCTGGCAAGTTCGACCGCAGAGGTCTTGCCGCTGGCCAGCAAGTCAGCAGCTTGTTTCAATGTGTATGTCGTCATGGCCTGTTCGAATGGTGATGCCGGACGCAAGGTCGGCAGAGTCCCATGTAATTCGTTGTTGAGGCTGCTCCGGCAGCAGAATGGGGTAGGTCTGAAGGCGACTGGAAATGCCTGCAAATATGCGCAACGATGCTGCAGCGCCACAAACTGCGACGGCACCCTGCTCTTACTCGATAACCTTCGGCACCAGATACAGCCCGGCTTCAACAGCAGGCGCCACTGCCTGCAGCGCTTCGCGCTGGTTGGATTCAGTCACCTTGTCTTCACGCAGTCGCAGAGCCACATCCTGCGCATGGCTCATTGGCTCGACGCCATCGGTATTGACCGACTGAAGTTGCTCGATGACACCGAAGATTCCATTAAGCTGTTGCTGCATCGCAACAGTCTCTTGCTCGTCGATTGCGATACGCGCCAAGCGTGCAATCCGGCGGATGTCGTCTGAGGATAGCTGCATTGGAAACCCTCGCTAATTCTTTAAGTTTATGGGCGCGTTAGAGTATCATAGCCGGTTTGGTCAGCCCAATAGCCGCCTTGGCTGGCAGCAAGGCAAGGGCTGGTCAATTTGCGCCACATCAAGGCATGATCGGCGAATTTCGGACCCACTCCAGGCGGGGCTGGGCAACCCCAGGCAAAACCACGAAAGCACATAGGCAGAATCATGTTTGGAGCACTGAGCGGCTACTTTTCCAACGACCTTGCCATCGACCTTGGCACAGCAAATACGCTCATCTACGTTCACGGTAAAGGGATTGTGCTCGACGAGCCGTCCGTCGTGGCGATTCAGCAGGAAGGCGGCCCTGCAGCAAAGAAAACCATTCTGGCGGTCGGCGCAGAAGCAAAGAAAATGCTTGGGCGCACTCCTGGCAGCATTACTGCCATCCGCCCAATGAAGGACGGTGTGATTGCTGACTTCACCATCACCGAGCAGATGCTCAAACAGTTCATCAAGAAAGTTAACCCGAGCCGGGTTTTCACCAACACACCGCGCATTGTGATTTGCGTGCCCTGCGGTTCAACTCAAGTTGAGCGTCGCGCCATCAAGGAATCCGCACTGGGCGCTGGTGCACGCAAGGTCGAGTTGATCGAAGAGCCGATGGCAGCTGCAATCGGCGCCGGTCTTCCCGTAGAAGAAGCAACCGGCTCAATGGTGGTGGATATTGGTGGCGGCACCACTGAGGTTGGGGTTATCTCGCTCGGAGGTATTGTCTACGCCAGCAGCGTCCGGGTAGGCGGCGACAAGTTCGACGAGGCCATCATCAATTACATCCGTCGCAATTACGGCATGTTGATTGGCGAAACCACAGCCGAAACCATCAAAAAAGAGATTGGCTCGGCATTTCCTGGCGCAGAAGTACGGGAAATGGAAGTTAAAGGCCGCAACTTGGCCGAAGGCATTCCTCGCTCATTCACTATCTCGTCCAATGAGATTCTGGAAGCACTAACCGAACCACTCAACCAGATTGTCTCGGCAGTCAAGCAGGCTCTTGAACAAACACCTCCAGAGCTTGGTGCGGACATTGCAGAAAAGGGCATGGTTCTGACCGGTGGCGGCGCACTACTGCGTGACATTGATCGCTTGCTGATGGAAGAAACCGGCTTGCCCGTTATCGTGGCCGAAGATCCTCTGACTTGCGTGGTACGTGGCTCGGGTCGGGCACTGGAAAAGATGGACCGCGTCGGCTCCATCTTTACCAATGACTAAGTACATACACTGATAAACGCCAGGGAGAAGGGGCTGCCTCTTCTCCCTTTTGATTTTTTACGCACGGCACGCATCTCCCATGCAACCTACGCAACCGGCGTTTTTCAAGCAGGGCCCTCGCCCGCTAACCCAGCTGCTGCTCTATGCATCGCTGTCGGCCATCCTGATGGTCGGAGACCATCACTTCAAGCTTCTCAATAGCGCCCGGGAATACGGCTCTGTCCTGCTCTACCCGCTACAATGGCTAGCAACCGCGCCCGTATCCGCTATGCGGGAAACCGGTAAATTTCTTACCGCACAAACCGAACTGCAAAAAGAAAACCGCGAATTACGCAATCAGCAACTGCTCGCCAATGCGGAGCTTTTGCGCATGGATGCGCTCAAGCACGAGAACGAACAGCTACGAGCATTGACTGCAACCAACGCCACCAGACAAGGCAAAGGCATTCTCACCGAAGTGCTCTACAACGGCCGCGACCCCTTTTCAGCTCAACTTATTGTCGATAGAGGCGAGACATCTGGCGTCAAAACCGGTCTGGTTGTCATTGACCCCAATGGAGTTGTCGGCCAGATAACCCGAGTCAACCCGCTGGTTAGTCAGGTAACTTTGTTAAGCGAAAAGAACCACGCCGTACCGGTTGAGGTGAAGCGCAACGGTCTGCGTGCCGTCGTGTTTGGCATGGGCAAAGAAAACCCTCTTGAAGTTCGCTACATGCCCGCAGCTTCTGATATTCGCAAAGACGACATACTCATCACCTCCGGCCTGGATGGCACTTACCCAGCAGGCCTACCGGTCGCCAGGGTCATGCAAGTCGATCAGAACTCGGGCATGGCTTTCGTAAGGATCCAATGTCAACCCATTGCCAATATCGATAAGAACCGCTTCTTTCTGATTCTGGATGAAAGTCGCACACTGCCCCCAGCCCCGGAGCCGCCCAAACAACCAGAAACCAAGCGGAAAAAAAGAAGAGGGGAAGAGTGAGAAATGCCCGTAACTCGTGAGCTGTTAAAACCGGTTAAAACCAGTTTCATCATTTTTAGCTTTATCGTAGCGCTGCTATTCAATCTGATTCCATTCCCATTCAGTCACGGCAATTTATTTGTTCTGCCAGATCTGGTCGCCCTGCTTTTGCTGTACTGGGGAATGCACCAACCCCGCAAAGTCGGGGTCGGTACGGCCTTCTGGCTAGGATTAGCCCTGGATATTGCCGATGCCAACGTATTTGGCCAGCACAGCCTTGCCTACTGCCTGACCACCTATGTGGTCGCCTCCCGCCGACGGCAACTGGCTGTCTTCCCCTTGTGGCAGCAGGCGCTTTACATGCTTGGGCTGTTACTACTCAACCAGTTCATCATGCAGCTGGTCAGGAAAATACTGGGCGCCCCCTTTATAGGCTGGGGATACTTTGTAGGCTGCTTTATCGCAGCATTGCTCTGGCCTCTGATTACACGACTGCTACAGCATCCCCAGAGAAAAGAATCGCCATCTGAGTTATGAAACTTCGAACCGAATTACGCAATCGGGAGCGGGAACAATATGACTTCCAATGGCGGCTATTAGCCGCCTTGTTATTTGTCATTACCCTGTTCTGCACGCTGGTCGCCAGATTTGTTTATTTACAGGTCATTGAACACCAGCATTATCAAACCATGGCGGAAACCAACCGGATTTCATTGGTACCAATCCCCCCTTCTCGCGGCATCATTACTGATCGGAATGGAGTAGTTCTGGCCCACAACTACTCGGCCTATACATTGGAAATTACCCCTTCCAAGCTGGAAAACATAGAAAGCACCATTAACGCACTCAGCGAAATTGTTGAAATCACTGCCAAAGATCGCCGCCGCTTCAAAAAACTGGCAGACGAAAGTAAAGATTTCGAATCCCTGCCAATTCGCACCCGCCTGACTGAAGTTGAAATCGCAAAATTCGCCGCCCAGTCCTTCCGCTTTCCCGGTGTTGAAATCAAAGCCCGGCTGTTCCGTCACTACCCCATGGGCCAATCGGCATCGCACCTGATTGGCTACATTGGTCGTATCAACGACAAAGATCTCGATACACTCGAACAGGACGGCAGGCTGCCCAATTACAAAGGCACCAATCACATGGGTAAATTCGGGCTGGAGCAAAGCTACGAAGCCTATCTGCACGGCAAAACCGGTTACGAGGAGGTCGAAACCGATGCCGGCGGCCGGGCGATACGCTCCCTAAGGCAGGTTCCCGCTACCGCTGGCAACAATTTGCGCCTGACTATTGATATCCAGCTGCAGCAACTTGCCGAGAAAGCATTTGGCGACAACAAAGGCGCACTGATTGCCATTGATCCGGCAACCGGTGGGGTGCTGGCACTTGTTTCGCGCCCCGGCTTCGACCCCAATCTGTTTGTTGACGGAATTGATCCACAAAGCTGGAAAGAGTTGAACGAATCACCAGACCGGCCGCTAAATAATCGAGCGATTCAAGGAACCTACGCCCCCGGCTCCACCTTCAAGCCCTTCATGGCCATGGTGGCACTGGAAACAGGCAAGCGCACCGCCCAGCAGGGCATGCACGACCCCGGCTTCTTTGTATTGGGTACACACCGCTGGAACGACGACAAACGTGGCGGGCATGGCTGGGTAAATATGTACCAATCCATTGTGCAATCGTGCGACACCTACTACTACCAACTCGCCATGGATTTAGGCATAGATAATATTTCGCGCTATATGGCGCAGTTCGGATTCGGACAAAAAAGCGGAATTGATTTACCCGGAGAGAAGATCGGCGTATTACCTTCGCAAGACTGGAAGCGCCGCGCATTCCGAAAGCCCGAAGCTGGGAAATGGTTTGTTGGTGACACAATCAGCATTGGCATTGGTCAAGGGTTTAATACATACACCCCGATGCAGCTGGCGCACGCCACTTCTATTCTTGCGAATAATGGCGTTATTTTCCGCCCGCATTTAGTAGGGTTCATCGAAGATAGCGCCACAGGCACTCAAACCAAAGTCGAACCCAAACCCATTGCGCAACTGCCATTCAAACCAGCCAACTTCGATATTGTCAAAGCGGCTATGGTTGGCGTCAATAAAGAAGGTACAGCAGCACGCGTCTTTCGCAATAGCGAATATGTTTCTGCAGGTAAAACCGGTACGGCCCAGGTATTTAGCCTGAAAGGCGAAAAATACAACGCAAGCCGCATTTCCAAGCAATTACACGACAATGCATGGTTTATTGCTTTTGCGCCAGCAGAAAAACCAAAAATTGCATTAGCCCTGATTGTTGAAAATGGCGGCTTTGGCGCTCAGGCCGCTGCGCCTATTGCAAAAATCGTCATGGACTATTATCTACTTGGAAAGCAGCCCACCGAAGTCGTGCAAATACACCCAGGCAGCAATAACGCCGAGCCGCAAACCGACGGAGAAGAGGTGTTAGTTGATTAAGCGAATCCTTGCCAGAATAGCCAGTCCCGTGGATGGTTGGCTTTTATTTTTCACGCTGATAATTTTTTCAGTCAGTATGGTGTTGCTATTTTCCGCATCCAATCAATCCACGGAAAAGCTCGTCAATAAATCGACCTTCCTGGCGATTGGACTGATCGCAATGTGGGTAGTGGCGAATATATCACCCCAGACACTCGGACGCCTCGCCCTGCCCGGCTACATTCTTGGCATGTGCCTGCTGATTGCAGTGGCGGGATTTGGCGATATCGTTAATGGTGCTCGCCGCTGGCTGAATCTCGGGATTACCCGGATTCAACCTTCCGAATTAATGAAAATTGCTGTCCCTTTGGTTTTGGCATGGTTCTTCAGCCTGTATGAGGCCAATATCAAGGCCCGTCACTATTTTGCAGCAGCCATCATGATCGCCATGCCAGCAATCCTCGTTCTGAAACAACCAGATCTTGGCACCGCTTTGCTGATTTCAGCGGCTGGCTTTTATATATTATTTTTTGCGGGCCTCTCTTGGCGCATTATTGGTTTGTTAGCCTTGATTGGTGCAATTGGTATTTATATCGTCATGGACTGGGATCGATGTACCCAATTATTTCATGACTTCCAATGCCGGCGAATCGAGGTTCTCAAAAACCCGATGGATGATCCTTTAGGCGCAGGCTATCACACGATTCAAGGAACCATTGCGATTGGGTCGGGTGGCGTATTTGGCAAAGGCTGGCTCAAAGGAACACAGACACACCTGGACTTCATTCCAGAGCGCACTACCGATTTTATCTTTGCTGTATACAGCGAAGAATTCGGCTTGATGGGTAATTTAGTATTGCTTATCTTATATTTATTGGTAATTGGCAGAGCGTTTATCATTACCAGCTCGGCATCAACTCTATTTGGCCGTTTATTGGCAGGCTCCATTACACTGACCTTATCAACTTATGTTTTTGTGAATATGGGTATGGTTTCAGGCATATTGCCAATTGTTGGCGTTCCTCTCCCATTAATGTCTTATGGTGGCACGTCCATGCTCTCAATCATGATTTGCATTGGCTTGTTGATGAGCATCCAGCGCCACAGAAAGCTGATGAAATCGTGATACCGCGGCTGCTCCTTCTCGTAGCGGTGCTCCTGCTGTCAGCCTGCGGTGCCTTGAATAGCCCTGCCCCAACAACGCCAAACCCTTCCACATCCCCTGGCACCGGCCCCAGCACACCAGCAACCAAACTCCCAACCCTTTCGCAGGCAAAACCCCATCAACGCTTGCAGGGAGGGGCGGGGTACTATAAAGATGATGGGCCATTGGATGTCCCTTTTGATCTGGACAGCATCCCGGAACCCATCCCTAAAGCAGAACCCTTCCATAAGTTTGCCAACAATCCCTATTCTGTTCTTGGCCAGAGCTACACCCCCCTGAATCGACTCGGAGAGCTCAAACAAAAAGGCTTCGCTTCTTGGTATGGTCGAAAATTTCATGGGCAGAAAACATCGACTGGCGAACCTTATGACATGTTCCAGCTCACGGCAGCCCACCCTACATTACCCATCCCGAGCTACGCCCGGGTCACCAACACCAAGACCGGCAAAAGTGTTGTAGTGCGCATCAATGACCGTGGCCCTTTTCACAAAGGCCGCATTATTGACCTCTCTTATAACGCCGCTTACCGTCTTGGCTATTTGGCAGAAGGCTCTGCCGAAGTTGAGGTGGAAAGCCTTGTACCGGACAAACAATCGAGCCTTGAGGACCCAATCGAAGCGCTGGCGCAAACACTATCAGAGCCAGCCTCTGCTCCCGAGCCTCAGATAAGCCCAGGCAACAGCCCTAATGAGAAGCTATTTGTGCAGCTGGCAGCGTTCTCCAGCGCAGCCAGCGCCGAGTCTTTCAAGTCAAAAGTCGAATACCAATTTGCCTGGGTAAAAGATGTGGTCGCCATTCAAAAAGATGAGCGAACTTATCGCGTCAGGATTGGCCCCTATGCGACATCAGCCGAAGCCAACCTTGCCGCAAACCGCCTCGCCAACAGTCTGGAATCGAAGCCCATTGTCGTTAGATAAAAATTCTCTTGCATACCCCAAAGAAATATTGCATAATTCATTTCTCTGCCGCGGGGTGGAGCAGTTGGCAGCTCGTCGGGCTCATAACCCGAAGGTCACAGGTTCGAGTCCTGTCCCCGCAACCAAATTCAAAACGCGCCATAGCATCTATGGCGCGTTTTTCGCTTTGGGGTGTTGCTTTGTTGAATGAGTGTTTCTGCCCTCGTCGTGACATTGCCCCTTCTTGCCATGTAATTCGGCTTTAATCCCTCAGTTCATACTTTCAGCTTTTTCAGAATCGGTCCTGTTATCTGTCTTCAGACGACCGAAGAGGGAAACGTCCACCCGAGTCCCTTCTCTGGTTGCGGCCGCTCGTTGCAAGCCCTCCAGAATGAATCCTTCACGGCTTAGCATGCGATGTGAACGAAGGTTATCCGCAAGGACCTCTGCCGACACTCTGAATACATCCAGCTCACGAAAAGCATACTCACATGCCAATCGGACGGCTTCGCCGCCATATCCATATCCCCAACAATCTTTTTCTCCGATGACGATACCAACCTTGCAAGTTGCTTCGTCAAAATCAATGGCAACCAAGTGGAGAAAGCCAAGCAAGCGACCATCTGTCAAGCGATGAATTGCCCAGTGTCGTTGGTCGCTTGGGGGATTCATCCAGCGCTCAAGCCGGCACCTGCTCGCTTCGAGAGAGACCACTGCGGCACCCCCTGCGGACAGCTGCTGTATGTCCGGGTCGTTATACCAGGCATGTACATGCAACAAATTTTCCGGAACATGCAACGCCAGAAAAACACGCTCCCCTACAGCAATGTGCAGACCAGAAAGATCCATGACCGAAAGCTTTAAATAATGTCTAAATCAGCAGTTGCAATGGCGGCCCCAGACAGCCCTAAAGCATGGCCAGCGACTCGGAGATATGCAGGTTGGGAATCAAGTACGCATCAGGGAGGATGGCCCTCCCTGCTGCTTATTTGGCGTTGATTTTGAACAGGCGCAATAGCGGAATCTGACTGCTAGGCCCGAACCAGCGCTCAAAAATCTTGGCCGCCTCACCAGTCTGCTCCATGCCGACGATGGTCTTGTTGACCTCATCCATCAAGCGCTTCTCACCTTTTCGCACGCCAATGCCATAGACCTCCAGTGAAATTGCCAGGTTCGGGATCTCATATTCAGCCTTGTTTGGCATCTTGTTGTGCAGGGCAGCCAGAATCGGCTCATCGGTACTGAAGGCATCAATTTCACCCTTTTGCAGTGCGGCAAAGCCGTTATCTGCTTCGGGGTAAAGCTTGATCTTGGCAGCGGGCATCTCCTGTTGCAGCTGTTTCTCTGACGTCGAGCCCGCAATGGTGCCGATCTTGGCGTGAGTAAGATCTTCAATCGCCATGGCCTTGCCCTTGCGAACGATGAATTTCTGTCCGGTCACGAAGTAGCCATGACTGAAATCAATGAGCTTGGCACGCTCAGCGGTCTTGGTCATTTCGGCAACCAGGATATCAACCTCCTTGGCTTGCAGCTTGGGGATGCGATCCGCCGTTGTGATGTCTTTGATCACCGGCTTCACCCCCAGCTGCCGGGCAATCGCAATGGCAAAGTCAACATCGTAACCCGTGTAGCTTTGTGTCTTGGTGTTCAGTTGGGCGAAGGGCGGATCGGATGTCACACCGACAACCAGCACACCGCGCTTCTTGATGTCATCAAGATCATCGGCAAAAGCTGTACCGATAAGGGATAAACCGAGCAAGGCAGACAGCAGAATTTGGCGCTTCAAGACAAACCTCCAATAGTAAACAGGCTGTAAGGAATGGCAGCAGCAGGGCATTACGGCACTTGCACATGCTGGATTGTCTTGCAGCATCCACGATTTTTCAGTCACCGGGAAGGGCTAGATGCGCCAGCAACTCAAATGGATGCGCGATACGCAAATCGGCTCCCCACTCATCCGGGGAGTCAGTACTGGCAATATAGCCATAATCAGCAAGCACGGTTTTCATGCCGACTGCGCGGCCGGCAGCAATATCTCGCTCGGCATCGCCGACATACCAGCACTCTTCTGCAGGCAGGCCCAATTGATCGGCGGCGTATCGCATGGGCCGGGGGTCCGGCTTGGCCACGCCAACGGTATCTCCCGACACAACGACGCCCGGCGGGACGGTCAGCCCCAGATTGGGTACTAACCTGTCGGTAAATCGCATCGGTTTGTTGGTGACGATACCCCATGCCAACCCTTTGGCTGCCAGGGCTTCCAACGTGGCATTGACGCCCTCGAACAGCTTGCTGTGTTCACAAAAATGATGCTCGTAGTGATCAAGAAAGCGTTGGCGCAGCGCGTCAAACTCCGGATGATCGCGCCCCAGGCCGAATCCCAGCTCAATCAAGCCTCGGGCACCGTGGCTGGCCACTGGGCGGATGGCCTCATAGCCAACCGGAGCCCGCCCCTCTTCAGCCAGAAGTCGATTCAAGGCCGCGCCCAGATCGGGTGCCGTATCGGCGAGCGTGCCGTCCAGATCGAACAAGATTGCTCTGATCATTCGCCCAACTCCTTATGGCAAGCCATCAGGTAATTCACCGTCGCATCGCGGTTCAGGGAGTATTGCTTGCTCAAGGGGTCATACGTCATCCCGGCCAGCTCAATCAAGTCGAGGCCAGCACTACGCGCCATGCGGGCCAGCTCGGAAGGCTTGAGGAAGCGGGCATAGTCATGTGTGCCACGCGGCAGTAATCCCAGCACATATTCCGCACCAATCACCGCTTGCAAATAGGCTTTCGGATTGCGGCTGATAGTTGAGAAAAACACCCAACCACCCGGCTTGGCTAAACGGCTGCATGCAGCAACGACACTGGCAGGGTCTGGCACATGCTCCAGCATTTCCATGCAGGTCACCACATCGAAGCTGCCTGCGGCTTCTTCAGCCAGGGCTTCAACGGCAATGCAGCGGTAATCGACGGTGACACCAGACTCCAAACCATGCAGCCGCGCCACTTTCAAAGACTTTTCTGCAAGATCGACCCCCGTCACTGCGGCGCCGCGAGCAGCCATGCTCTCAGACAGAATGCCGCCGCCACAACCGACATCCACCACGCGCATTCCGGCGAGGGCCGCGTGCTGTTCAATAAAGCCCAGGCGGAGGGGGTTGATCTCGTGCAGCGGCTTGAATTCGCTGTTCGGGTCCCACCACTTGTGGGCCAATTCGGAAAACTTGGCGAGTTCGGCTGCATCAACGTTCGGGGTTTCGATTGTGCTCATGTCGGCGGCAAACGTAAAAATGGTGAATCGGGCGGATTGGCAGTCCAGCTTGGAACAGGGGCCGACCATGCGGCCCCACACGGTGAACTGCGCCTATTATGCCTTGGCAACACGCTCGCCCCACCAACGGGCTTTGGCGACGAGCTCCCGTTGATTCAGCGTTGTCAGTTCTCGGGATTGCAGCAGCGCTTTGCCAGCCACCCAGACATCGCTGACTTGTTCGCGGCCTGCGGCATAAACCAGATGTGAAATCGGGTCATAACAAGGTTGGGTTTCGAGCGCACTCAAGTCCACTGCAGCCAGATCAGCCTGCTTACCAGGAGTGATACTGCCAATCTGGTCTGCCATCCCCAGCGCACGCGCGCCGCCAAGGGTGGCCATTTCCAGCACTTCTGCCGCAGGCAGTGCTTTGGGATTACCGCCAACCTTGCCCAGGAACGCGGCCAGCCGCATTTCCGCGAACATATCGAGCTTGTTGTTGCTGGCGGCACCATCGGTACCGATTCCGACCGCAATGTCTGCATCGCGCATCGCCTGGATCTGCGCGATCCCGGACGCGAGCTTCATATTGGAGGCCGGGTTATGGGCAATCGTCACGCCCTGCCGCGCCAGCAGCTCAATCTCCTCAGGTGTGGTATGCACCATGTGCGCAGCAATCAGATTGGGGGTCAGCAAACCCAGCTCGTGCAGGCGCTGCAGCGGACGGCGCCCGTGCTCTTTGAGACTGCCGGCGATTTCTTCCTCGGTTTCGTGAATATGGCAATGCACACCCAGCTCCAGCTGCTCCGCCAGGGTCACCACTCGACGGAAGGTGGCATCCGACACGGTGTAAGGCGCATGCGGTGCCAGCGTAAATGTGACCAAGGGTTCGCCAATGAAGCGATCGCGGCTCGAAATTGCCTTGCTCAGATAATCCTCGGCATCGACGCCATAGGCGGTCGGAAACTCCAGAATCGAGGCCCCCACCACTGTGCGCATGCGGGCGGTCAACCCTGCCCTGGCCACGGCATCGTGGAAGAAGTACATATCATTGACGGTTGTGGTGCCACTACGCAGCATTTCGGCCATGGCGAGGCAAGTGCCATCGAACACGAATTCATCACTGAGGTGGCGCTTCTCGGCAGGCCAGATGTGGTGGTTAAGCCAATCCATCAGGGCCAGATCGTCCGCCAGACCACGCAGCAAAGTCATGGCTGAATGGCCGTGCAGATTGACCAGGCCGGGTATCAAGGCATGCTCGGCCAGTTGATGCTCGTGGCGGGCGCTATAGCGGCCTTTCGCTTCCGACGTAGGCAGCAGGGCGATGATCTTGTCGCCATCAATGGCGACACTGTGGTTATCCAGAACCACGCCACGCGGCGCAACCGGAATGACCCAACGGGCATGAATCAGGGTGTCTACGGTTTGCACGGTTTTAACTCCTTATTGTGTGTTGGCGCAGGTACTGCGTTCAGGGACCAGACTCTTTTGATGTTTTGTTTCCGGTCGAAAACAAAATATCAACAGAGCCTACCGTACTGACCCGTTGTCGTCGTTTGGGGAAATGCACACCCCTTACTCGCATTCGTGATCATCGCCATGGGCCAGAAGCCTTGGTATGCCCATGATTTGCAAGTCCTTCGAAGCGGGACACGGTCCAGACTCTGTGAACGTGGGCCGGCATGATAGAGCATGCCGGCCAAGGTGTCGTGCAGTGCAACATCTTCGCGGCTTGGCTCTCCGGGCTCTGTTGACGTTTTAATTCCCGGATCGGAAACAAAACATCAACAGAGCTAGTATCAGCATTTCTTCAAAGACTTGCCCAGTCGCCGCTTTCCGTCCTGCAAGAGTCGGGTCACAATCGCCGGCTTTGCCAAACAAGACGGCTGCCACTTCGAGCAACCGCCACCTTTTCGGAGATCTTCCATGCACCAACTTCGACCGCTCGCCGCCTTGCTGGCGCTGTGGGGCTCCCAGGCGCTTGCCGCGCCGCAGCTCAACCTGTCCGAGCCCGCCCTGTCACCCGACGGCAAGGAAATTGCCTTCGTTGCTGGCGGGGATATCTGGACCGTCGCCGCCAGCGGCGGAGAGGCGAGACTGCTGGTTGCGCACCCGGCGACCGAGTCCCGGCCACAATGGTCACCCGATGGCAAGACCATCGCATTTGTCTCCCATCGCAGTGGCAATGGAGATTTGTACGCGGTCAACATCAGCAGCGGTGCGCTGTCGCGGCTGACCTGGGACGATCGCGCCGAGCAGATGGGGGGCTGGTCCGCCGACGGAAAGTGGCTGTACTTTGCTTCTCCCGCCCGCAATATCCAGCGCATGAACGACGTATATCGGGTTGCCGCCAGCGGCGGCCAAGCGCAGCGTATCGCCAGTGAACCGTATGTCGATCTCAGCTATCCCGTGCCGTCGCCCGACGGCAAGACCGTGGCCGTGGCGGCGCGTGGCTTTGATCAGTGGTGGCGCAAAGGCAGCGCCCATATCGACCAGAATGAGCTGTGGCTGATCAAGGATGGCCAATTCCGGCAACTATCGCCCAACGGCGCCCGCTACCTCTGGCCGATGTGGCATCGCAGCGGCGAAGCGGTGCTGGCCGTTTCCGACCGCAATGGTGCCGAGAACCTGTGGCAACACCCACTCCAAGGCGAACCCCGCCAACTGACCTCATTCAAGGATGGGCGCGTTTTGTGGCCGAACATGGCCGCGAACGGCAGTGCCGTGGTTTTTGAGCGTGATTTCGGCATCTGGCGCTACGATCTGGCCGCCGACAAGGCCGAGCCTGTCGCCATCAGCCTCAAAGGTGCGGTGTCCGCTACCACCAGCGAGCGTTTGAGCGTCGGCCATCAGCAAGAAGAGCTGGCGCTATCGCCAGATGGCAAGCAGATCGCCTTCATTGCCCGAGGTGAAGTGTGGCTGGTTGCTCGCGACGGTGGAGAGGCGCGTCGCCTGACTCGCACTTCAGCCGCCGAATCGCAGTTAGCATGGTCCCCCGACAGCAAGCGTCTGGTGTATGTCTCCGAGCGTAGCGGCGCCGCGCAGCTCTGGCGCTACGATCTGGCCAGCGGCAGCGAAACCCGGCTGACGCAAAGTGCCGACAATGACGCCACCCCACGCTTCTCGCCCGACGGCAAGACGATTGCCTATGCCCGCGCCGGACGTGAAGTCAGGCTGGTGGATGTCGAAGGCAAGCAGGATCGTCTGCTCGCGACCGCCAAACTCGGCCACCCGCCAATCTGGTCGGATCATCCGTTCGCCTGGTCGCCCGATGGCGAATACCTGGCCTTTATCGCTGCAGGAGACCGACTCAACCGCAACGTCTATCTCGTCCCCAGTGCAGGCGGCCCCGCCCGGCCCGTCAGCCGCCTTGCCAATCCGGCCATGGGCAAGCGCGTCTGGTTCCACCCGGAAGAACTTGGGGTGGGCAACCGCGCCCTGAGCTGGTCGGCCGATGGCAGTCACCTGCTGTTCCGCGCCTTCCAGCACAGCGATATGGGACAGGTGGTGCGAATTGATCTAGTCCCCTCCAAGCCGGTGTTCAAAGAAGACGCCGACACGCCACGCGCCAGCATCGGGCCGGCGCTGGTGCCGCAGTACGATTGGGCACTGCGCCGGGCCACACCGCTGCCGCTTGGGCTGGATGTGCAATTCCACGCCACCAGCCCGGATGGCAAATCTCTGGCCGTTATTGCCACCGCCGGCGGTCAGCAGAATGTCTGGCTCTATCCGCTGGACCCCAGCCAACCCGCCGTCGCCCGCCAGCTGACTGCCACAGCCGGTGCCAAGCAGTTTCTGCAATGGACACCCGATAGCAATGGCCTGGTCTTCCTTGAAGGAGGAAAGCCACAGAGCGTGACCCTTGATGGCAAAGCCAAGCCATTGGCCATCATGGCAGAGCTGGATGTTGACTTCGACCAGGAGAAAGCCGAGCTGTTTGATCAAGCCTGGCGCCTGCTGCGCGACAACTTCTACGACCCTGCCATGCACGGCCTCGACTGGAATGCTGTGCATGCCCGCTTCCGCCCGCATGCCGAAGGCGCCCGCAGCCGCGACGAGCTGCGACGCGTTATCAGCCTGATGCTGGGCGAGCTGGGGGCCTCCCATCTGGGCATCGCCAGCCGGGATCCGGTCGTGACCAGCACAGGCCGTCTGGGCATCGACCTTGATGACGCCCTGCTGCAAAAAGAAGGCAAGTTCCGACTTGCCAGTGTGTTGGGGAATGGTCCTGCCGTACAGGCTGGCCTGAAATCAGGTGAGTTCTTGCTGGCGGTGGATGGAGAAACCCTGAGCAGCGCGCGCAATCTGGATGCTCTGCTGGATCGCAAGATCGGCCGCAAAGTCTTGCTACGGGTACAGGGAAGCGATGGCAAAGCCCGGGAGGTGGCAATCAAGCCGATTGGCTATGTCGATGAAGCGGCGTTGCGCTATCGCGACTGGGTAGAAGCCAACCGCAGCTACGTGGACAAGCAAAGTGGCGGCAAACTGGGCTATGTGCACCTGATCAATATGGTCGATTCCGCCTGGAGCCAATTTCTGCTTGATCTGGATGCCGACAACCAGAGCAAGGAAGGCGTGGTCATCGACGTACGCAACAACTTTGGCGGCTATGTGGATAGCTATGTTCTCGACGTCCTGAACCGCCGCAGCCACTTCCGGGTAACGCCACGCGGACTGACCGAGGCCCCCGGTCGGATCTCGATCGGTACTCCGGCACTGGAAAAGCCCACGGTGGCCATCACCAACAAGATCACCCTGTCGGATGGCGAAGTCTTCACTGAAGGCTATCGCGCCGCCCGTCTGGGCCCGGTCATTGGCGAACCCGGTGCAGGCTGGGTGATCTTCACCTCGTTCAAGCTGCTGGTCGATGGCTCGTACCTGCGCCTGCCGTTCGGCCGCACGATTGCCAGCGAAGATGGCCTACCACTCGAAAATCGCCCACGCAAAGTTGATGTCGAGGTCGAACAGCCCTTGGGCCAACCTCAGACAGACAAGCAACTGGATGCCGCCATCGCCGAGCTGATCCGGCGCGTGCGGCGCTGACGGCAGGTCGGACTTTCGCGTTCAACGGTGGCCTCAAGAGGCGTGAGCCCGCGCATCGAAAGTCCGGCAGATTGCGCGGTTCGCAAAACACTGGGTTTTCAGCCCTTGTCGCTGACCGCTAGGCTCTGTTGACGTTTTGTTTCCGGTCGCGCCGGGCCGAGTTTTGGGGCAGGGCTAGGCAGGGTGAGCGTGGTTTAGCGAGCTAAATAAGCGAACCCTAACGACGCCGCGTCGTTAGGGTTCGCT
>NZ_JARRAF010000149.1 GCF_030129945.1 Parachitinimonas caeni | reverse complement strand
GGCTCATTCAGGCTGCGGTTGACGTCGGTCTGCACCGCGATCCGCCAGCGGCCGGCCAGCCGGGGCGGTATGCGGACCGTGGCCTCGCAGTCGCTGCCCTGACCCACCGCGAGCGGGCCCTGGCGACGCAGGGTGCTGAGGGTCAGGTCGCCACCCTGACCGTCTTCCGGGATCAGGAGGATGCGGTCCACCCAGTCGCCCAGCGCGTCGGCCTGGCCGATATTGTCCAGGCGCCAGCGCAGGGTGAGACTGTCGCCGGCCCGCAGGCTGGCCGGCACGATCAGTTCACCGACCTGCAGATCCGGGTAGACGTGCAGGCTGGCGCTGAAGTTGCCGCTGGCGCGGTTATTGGTTTCGGCATCGCCGACGGCATTGGTTTCAAACAGGCTGCCGGCGCCCTGGGTATTGCTGTCGGCCTGAACCTGGATCTCGAACTGGCCGCTGCCGGCACTGCCGGTGGGCAGCTGGAAACGGAACTGGCGCTGACGGCTGGCCCCGGCTGCCAGCGGCTGGCTGTCGGCAAAGGCGACGGCGGTGTCGAGCACCACGGCGCCCAGGCTGCCATCGGCATTCCGCTGGCGGATGGTGACGCGATCCTGATAGCCCGTCGGCGCGGCCACCGCGCCCTGGTTGGTTTCGGTCCAGACCACGGTGACCGCGTCGCCATCCTGCGCGCCGGTTTCCAGCAATCCCACCTGGCTCACTTGCAGGTC
>NZ_JARRAF010000148.1 GCF_030129945.1 Parachitinimonas caeni | reverse complement strand
GGGGAACTCCATACCAGCGGCCAGACCCTGCAAGGCCAGCTGCCCCTGCGCGGTCAGCAAAGCCGCCAGACCTTCCACCTGGCCCAGAGCGGCCTGTGGCAATTCAGCCAGATCGGCGACGCTGCCGAAATGTCCTGGCAACTGCGCGGTCCGGCGGGCGTTCTGATCCCTGCCCAGAGCCTGCCGGCCCCTGGAACCGCCACGGCCCCGCTCTACCTGGCGGCCGGCGACTACCAGCTCGACCTGATGGCCCAGACCGGCAGCGGCGACTGGCAACTGCGGGCCGAGCCGCTAGGCCTGGCCCCCTCACTGAGCGCGGGCGACCTGGCGCTGCCGGCCCTGGCGGCCGGCCAGACCCGATACTGGCAAGTGCCAGCCGCAGCGGGCGACCGACTCAGCTGGCAACTGAGCCCGGCAGACGCCTATCGCCTGGCCTGGTTTGACCGCTATGGCACCCGCCTGCCGCAGTACGACACCGCCAGCGGCATCCTGACGCGCCCTGCCGGAACCGGCCCCCTGATCCTGCAACTGACGGCCCTCGAAGCGGGGGCGGCTGGCGCCAGCCTGAGCCTGCAACACCAGGCCGGTACCCCGACCCCGGCGGCGGGCCAGCCGGTTGAACTGGGCAAAGAAATCCTGTTTGGCGGGGCGGGGGGCGCCGCACCTCCGGAATACCGCTTCGACCTGCCGGAAGATCGCCTGCTCTGGCTGGACA
>NZ_JARRAF010000147.1 GCF_030129945.1 Parachitinimonas caeni | reverse complement strand
CGCAGATGCCTTTGGGCCGGCCGGTGGTGCCCGAGCTGTAGAGGATCCAGCCTGTCGGGTTGTCGTCGAGGGTCTTCACGCTCTCGAAGTGGCCCCAGTCTGTCTCCTGCGGCGCCACGGTCTGGCGTTCGGTGTCGATCACCCAGTCGGGCGCGGCATGTTGCAGCACTTCGGCGATGCGGGCTTCGGGGGTGCCGCGCTCCAGCGCCAGATAGGTGGTACGGGTCAGGAAGCAGGCGGCGAGGAAGGCTTGCAGCTGGCGACCGGTCGCCCCGACGATCAGCGCCCGTCGCACGCCATGCCGGTTCAGTTGCGCGGCGTAGCCGGCGGTCAGCGCGGCAAACCCCTCCCAACTCAGTTCGCCTGCATCGTCGATGATGGCCAGTTCGTGGCGCAGTTGCTGGAAGTTCTGGCGCAGGCGCTCGTCAATGGCCAGGGCCGGGCCGGGGCGACGCGGGGGTTCGAACGGGTCGGCCGCGCCGATCCAGGCATCGACCGGCCAATCGCTGGCGGGCTGGCTCAGCACTTGCCGCAGGACGTCGCGGTAGCTGGCGGCCAGGGCGTCAATCCGGGCTTGGCTGAACAGGTCTTGCTGGTATTCGAGTGCCAGCTGGCAGCGGTGTGCGCTCTGGCCAATCGCCAGACTCAGCGGCCCCTGGGCTTCGATGGCGAAGTCGGGGGCGTGGCTGGCGTCGGCTTCGGCGCCTTCGAGGTAGGAGTAGGCGATATTCAGCAGCGGGTTGCTGCCAAAGCGCCGGGGGTCGT
>NZ_JARRAF010000146.1 GCF_030129945.1 Parachitinimonas caeni | reverse complement strand
GCCCACGGTGCTTACGAAATACGCTCGATGCCAGAACAAAGGCTTCCAATAAAACTGCTTGAGGTGTTCAGCAAAACGATTGCGGGCGCGGCGCGCACTGGCGGTCTTGAGATTGTTGATCAGGATGGAGATGTTCAGCGCCGGATGGATGTTGATGAGCATGTGGACATGATCCGGCTCGCCACCGAATTCGATCAGTTCGCAGCGCCACGCATCCAGTACCTCAGAGAACGCATCTTTCAGGTAATCCAGCAATTCGGGAGACAAGGATTTCTTGCGGTACTTGGTCACCAATACAATATGTAGCTTAAGGTTAAAAACCGCATGAGAGCTAGATTTATTAGGCAATTCCACTTGTGCGCCCTAATAGAAAGATGTGCTAGTATAACCCCATGCAACGCCGCAAAGTCACCTTCAAACTCTACCCGAATGCTGCACAGTCCGAGCGGCTGGAGCAGTGGGTTCGGTTGCATTGCGAGCTGTATAACGCGGCACTGGAAGAGCGCATTGATGCGTACCGCAAGACGGGTAAGTCGATCAGCTACTACGACCAGCAAAACATTCTGCCGGAAGTCAAAGCGCTGCGCCCCGAACTGGTTGAGCTAGGCAGCCACGCCCTACAGCAGACCCTGCGCAAGCTGGATTTGGCATTCCAAGCTTTCTTCCGGCGCGCCAAGGCCGGGCAAACACCCGGCTTCCCGAGGTTCAAATCAAGTAAGCGTTTCTCAGGGTTCAGCTACCCGGACCCCGCCGGCTGGAAGATGCTGCA
>NZ_JARRAF010000145.1 GCF_030129945.1 Parachitinimonas caeni | reverse complement strand
GCTTGCTGCCGTCGGTCTGGTCGATGCCGGCCAGACGGTTGCTGCTGCCGTCATAGCGGTAGGTGGTCTGATAAACCTTGCCGTCGGCCGTGCTGTTGTCGTCGGGGCTCAGGTCTACGGTAACCTGCTTCAGGCGGTTGTATTCGTCGTAGCTGTAAAGGGTGCGGGTGCTACTGCCCCCGCCGGCCTTGATGACCCGTTCACTGGTCAGGTTGCGGCCGGTGTAGCTGAATTCGATCGCATCGCCATTGGCGGTGCTGACACGGGAGAGCAGATCGTTGTTGTAGCTGAAGCTGACGCGGTTGCCGTTGCTGTCGCTGCTGCTGACCAGCCGGTAGCCGCTGCCGAAGGCGGCATAGCTTTCGGTGGACTGGGTGTTGCCATCGGTATAGGTCCAGCTGTTGCTGCCAGCATCGTAGCGCAGGGTGTCGTGGGCGCCATCGCCGTCGGTACTGCGATAGCCGTTGCCGATGAAGCTGAAGCGTTGCACGCTGCCATCGGCACTGACGCGCTCGATCTGACTGCCGGCGCTATTGAGATTCCCACTGAGGTTTTGCAGACGACGATAGCCGGATAACCACCAGGCGTCGCCGTTGTCGTCACTGAAGCGGGCCTGACTGTTGTAGGTGCGCAGCAGGCTGGCATCCATGCCCCGCCCGATCAGCAGCTCATCGCGCCGCTGCAAAACCAGATTGCCGTTGGCGACATTGACGGCAACATTGTCGCCACCCTGTCCCTGCACCCCACTTTGCTGGCCCGCCCCGATCTGCGGTACTGCGCTGCCT
>NZ_JARRAF010000144.1 GCF_030129945.1 Parachitinimonas caeni | reverse complement strand
CTGTCTGTCGATATTCAGCCGCAATCTGCCCGCATTCTCGGCATTCTGCTGAAGCATCGTGGCGAGGTTGTCACCCGCAAGGCACTGGAGGAGCAGGTCTGGCAAGGACGGTTTGTCGGCGAGAATGTGCTCGCCAGCGCCATGACCCGCCTGCGTACCGCTCTGGGCGAATCCAATGCCGGTCTGATCGAGGCCCTGCCCAAGGTCGGATACCGGATCACCACCGAAGTGCAGCGCACAGCCGTCGGGCAGAGTTATGACAGCCCGCTCGCCCTCGCCGTCGGACAGGCCGCACCCGAGCGCCCTGGCTTTGTGCTGGATCGGCTGCTGGGCAAATCCGCCGCAGGCGAGGCCTGGCTCGCCAGTCACCGCCAGACCAAGGCGCTGCGCGTCTTCAAGTACGCCGCCAATGCCGGCCAGCTGACCAGCCTCAAGCGCGAGGCCACCTTGTCGCGGGTCTTGTATGAGCAGTTGGGGGAGCGGCCGGATGTGTTGCGCATTCTCGACTGGAATTTCGAGCGGGCCCCGTTCTTTCTGGAAAGTCAGTACGGTGGCGACAATCTGCTGGGCTGGGCCGAGCATCAGGGCCGGCTGGCCGGGTTGGCTATCGAGCAGCGGCTGGAGTTGTTCCGCCAGATTGCCCAGGCCGTCGCAGCCGCCCATGGCGTGGCAGTCATCCATAAAGATCTGAAGCCCGCCAATATCCTGATCCGCCCGCAGGGAGAGGGCTGGCAGGCCATGCTGGCAGATTTCGGCAGCGGGCGCCTGAGTGACCCGGCCCGGCTGATTGAGCTTGG
>NZ_JARRAF010000143.1 GCF_030129945.1 Parachitinimonas caeni | reverse complement strand
CTCGAAACAGGAAAGATGATTCCATTGTAGGGCGTTTGCTGCACTGCGAAGCCCTGTTGTGACGCGTGTCCAGGGCAGGTGAGGTCGATCAATCAGAGAGGTGGGCAGAGACTCCCGGCGTGGGATATCGCTGGCCGACTTTATGGGAAACCCTGAAATGAAGCGATGGCTGCAGGCCATTCACCGCTGGGTCAGTCTGCCATTTCGCCGTTGGCTGGGCTGGTGGTTCAGCCTCTCCGGGGTGGGTCAGACCCGGTACTTTGTGATGCCGAATCACGGCAGCCTGATCTTTCTATGGTTGCCAGCATTGTGGTTGATGCCCGCTGGGCGCATCCCGACCGAATACGGGTATGTCATGGCCTGGATCATCCTGTTGCTACCCTTCTGTCTGCTGTCCGTGCTGCGGATCCAGAAGGGGCAGGTGGTGCATTGCCATACCCTGTTACTGCTTCCCTACTGGTGGACACCCATGCCCCGGCAATGCCAGTTTGTGCGATATGACGCCTGGGAAGACCTCGCGATTGGTAGCGTCGCCTTCATCCGCTTGCCGGATCATCATGAAGTCAAACATCTGGGCATCGCAGCGAATGCCGAAGCCCTGTATGCGGCCATCGGGTGCGAGCTATTGCGCCAAGGCTGGGTAAAAGATCCCGGCGGGGACTTACGATCTCCACCGGCCTGATAACTGGCCGCGACAGACGAATCCTGCCTGGGAGCCAGGGATATTGGCTATCGTTAAGCCAATGAGCTGTCGAGGACTTGCCCCATGCCGCGCCCCCTCCGCCTCCACACCCCGCTGGGCGATGACGCCCTC
>NZ_JARRAF010000142.1 GCF_030129945.1 Parachitinimonas caeni | reverse complement strand
TAGGCTATCGGCCTTGAGGATCTGGATATGCGCCTTCTGCTGCAGATCGGGATTGGCCACCTTGGTCAGCGCCGTCAGTGCCTTGTCGCCCTCGGCCAGCGAAGCGCGATGCTCGCCCAGGCTGTTGAACGTGGTCTGCATCGCGGCATGCACCGTGGCGCGTAACTCTGGGCCATAGCTGGTTTCGTCATTGTCGATCATGCGGGCAGCCCGCTTTGCGGCCTCGACGACCGTGACATTCGAGCGGCCGGAGATGGCGGGATTGGCTTCAGCCAGCAGTTCCAGCGTCAGGAAGCGGTTGAGTGCCTCGACATTCTGCTTCTGGCTGGCCAGCGCAGCCTCGCTCTGGCGCAGCTGCAGATACGCGAAGAGCGTGGTGGCGAAGCCGAGGCTGAGCGTGGCAAAGGTACCGATCAGCCAGGGACGGCGGGCGCGACTACGGCGGGCATTGGCCCGATCACGCAAGGCCTGCTCGCGCTCGGCGGCCTCCCGCTGACGGGCGGCATGGCGGGCGGGCAGATCCTGCAGACCAGCCAGCAACGCCTCGACACTGGCGGTGCGCCGGGCCGGATCGCCATCGGTGGCATGGGCGATTTCCTCGACCAGCAGGCTGTCACTGAGATCCCGCTCCCAGCCGGGCACCAGCGGACGCCGCAGATCGGCGACCAGCAGCTGATACAGAATCACCCCCAGCGCATAAATATCACTTCGCTCGGTGGAAGGCTGCGCCCGCAGAATTTCCGGGGCGATATACAAGGCGGTTCCCTGCACCACGTCGCGATGCAAGGTCTGAGGCCCCTGCAAGCCCAGATCGCTGAT
>NZ_JARRAF010000141.1 GCF_030129945.1 Parachitinimonas caeni | reverse complement strand
AGCGGCGGTGACCGTCGCGCCGCAGGCCGATTCGGGCGAGCCGGTCGAAGTCCGCTGGACCGTCACCAACCACGGCGCGGCCGTCTGGGGTGGCACCGAAGGCTGGATCGACAATATCTATCTGAGCCCCGACCCGCAGTTTGATCTGCGGCGGGCGGTGCAGGTCGGTTCGGTCGTCCATCGCAACCCCGATGGCTTGGCCAGTGGCGGCAGCTATACCGCCAGCAGCCGTATCACCCTGCCGGCCGGGGTGGAAGGGCCTTATTACGTCTATGTGATCACCGATGCGGCGCATGCCGAGGGCAGTCTGGCGCCGACGCGCGAGAGCGAGCCCGTAGCGGCCCGTGAAGCCAGCGCGGGCGACAATGCCGACGCACGCGACCGCTTGTACCGGACCTCGGTGTATGAAGGCGCGCGCCACGACAACAATATCGGCATGGCCAGCCTGCAGGTGGTGTACCGCGAACCTGATCTGCAGATCGACAAGATTGAAATCGACCAGCCGCACCCGCAATCGGGCCAGACCGTCACCGTCAGCTGGACCGTCAGCAACCGCGGCAACCGGGCGACCCGGCTGGCGGACTGGTACGACGGTGTGTTCCTGTCGCGGGATGCCTCGCTCGACGATAGCGACTATGCGCTGGTTGACCGTGGCACCGATCTGGAAAAATTCCTGCATATCCGCGCCACCCATCTGACCGACGACTTCGACCTGCCGCGTTATCTGAAGCCAGGCGAGTCGTATACCAACCGGGCCACCTTCGTGCTGCCGAGCGCGATCGAAGGCGACTTCCACCTGATCGTCAAGGCCGACACCGATATCGCCCGTGACATCGACCCGCTGCGGATCAAGCCGGCCA
>NZ_JARRAF010000140.1 GCF_030129945.1 Parachitinimonas caeni | reverse complement strand
TCGGTGGTTTTGGCAATGACGTCTACCAGTTCAACACCGGTAGCGGCATCGACACCGTGATCGAACAGGACGCCACCGCAGGCAACCTCGACAGCGTGCAATTCGGCGCTGGCATCAGCAAAGACCAACTGCGCTATGCCAAGGTTGGCAACAACCTGGAAGTGACCATCACCGGCAACACCCGCGACAAACTGATCCTGCAGGACTGGTATGTCGGCACGGCCAACCGGGTCGAGCAGTTCAAGTTCGCTGACGGCAGCAGCCTGGACGCCAGCGCCTTGCAGGCCAAGGCTCCGGCCAGCATCGAGATGGCAGGTGATGCCATCAACGAGGCCGATATCGACAGCATCGGTACCAATGAAGCTGATATCGACCACCTGCCGGGTCTGGGCCAGCCGGTCGATCCGACCCCGCGAACCGGGCCAGCCGGCGCGGATTGGGCGACGCGGCAGACCCATCTGCTGATCGACGCCATGGCGAGCTTCGAAGCCGACAGCTCCGCCAGCCTCAGCCACAACCCGTGGGATCGTGGTCATTACGACGCGATTGTGCTGGCAGGACATGGCGGGCACTAAGCTGACCCGTCGCACCCAGGGCTGCCTGAAGCAGGGCTAGCCCACCCGCTGTAAAACACAACCCCGGCGCAGTTATGGCCGGGGTTTTGTTTTGGGGGGAGGGGCTGGATGGTGCCGGGGTTTTGGGTTCTGCGACTGTAAACCTTACGTCAACAGAACCTAGCTGTCAGGTTCCGCCTGTTTATAAACTTTCCTCGTAAACAGATCCGGCTGTTTAACCTGCCACTGTTTCATAGCCTCAATCGGAGACAAGAAGTTGAGGGCTTTTTGTGGGATGTGATGATTG
>NZ_JARRAF010000013.1 GCF_030129945.1 Parachitinimonas caeni | reverse complement strand
GTTTTCCGCCCCCAAAAACCCCCCCCCCCCCCCCCCCCCCCCCCAAAAACCCGCCCCGCCCCGGAGGGTTTCGCCGGATTTGGGCCTGCTGCGGTGTTGAAAATCGCTTGCTTAGCCCACTAAGCGGCGCGCTTTTCTCCTTGCATCAGGCCCAAATCCGATGAAACGCGATCCGGAAATAAAATGTCAACAGAGCCTAGAGTTGGCCCCTTCCCTGCAAGGTAGCCAGCCTGAGCGCCAGCTTTTGTTCAAGATTGGCCAATTGCGTTTGCAGACTCCGCCGTTCCACCTCGTCGGCACAATCCGCCAGCTGCTGGGCCAGCTCGGACCGCTCACGCAGCATTTCCACCTCTGGCGGAACAAACCCCGCCTCTTTGAGAATCTTGAAAGGCATACGCAGGGCTTCCGGCGTCTCCTGCCATCCGGCCGCATCCTGCAAGGGTTTACCAAAGCTCGCCGCCTGACGTAATTCTCCCGATGCCTCCGCCGCACGCAGATGCCGGCCGATTTCATCTTCTATTAATTGCGGTTTCATGACAGCTACTCCATATGGACAATCAATAAGGTGAGACCACTGCAATCGAGATGGATGTTTATGGAGAGATCTGGGCGCTGAAATAAAATACAAGCTTACACAGTCAGGTATTGCCAGGCTCTGCCAGATACTGCCAATCAGAACGCCCCCCCAAAGCCATCCCCGACAACAATAAAGTTCAAAAGCGTTTCGTTTCCTGATTCACTTTTTCGGCAACGCCACGCAAATGAAAGAATTACCCAGCCCAAATCAATCCAGAGCCCATGAAAAGCAAGGCACTTAAAATACCGGCTTATCAGAATAATTAGCAAATACCGCTCAATATGAATATTTCAATGCGCACAACACCTCCTCTGTGCCAGACCCAAATAAAATTCATTTGGATTTGCCACACCACCCAAGATCTGCACAAATATAGGCAATAATAGTCAGGGAGTTAGACTCCCATCCTGATTCCCAAACTCGTACCACCAGCATTTGTTTCTGAAAAACTTCCCTTGCTATTGGCGCAACACGATTCACGCACCATTCCAGCATTCACAGTCACCATCGAAGCCCCACCCCAACTGACAGCTTTACTTTCTGTTTAAACGCCTTACATTTTGACAATTTTGATTACTGCATCTGCAGTATTTAAATGAAAATCCAATTCAGGCAAGAGGCAGACCCTCACGCTATTTGCGCCAAGCTGCTTGTAACCTGCGGACAGCCACACTTGCTGGTCACGAGCTTCCGTGCGACGTTGCAGCCAATCAAGGCCACAACCTCCCCATTGCCAGCAATGAGCCAACATATATTTTTCAGCCCGGAAGTGGACTTCCCGCTCCCTTTCAAACGCCAGGCACTCGCCCTCACTTACGCCGAATGGCCTACCGCCTTCTCAGGCCCACCCAATGACGACGAGCCACTGAATGCCCCAGAGAGGGAACCGCACTGTATCGCCTGGATTGAAAATGGGGAGGTTCTCAGCTACACCGGCGTGCAATTCATAACGCTCAGCCACGACGGCAAGCAGTACCGTGCAGCAGGCATCAGCGGCATGCTGACTGCGCCACAGGCACGTCACCGGGGGCTAGGATTGAAAGTGCTGAGAAAAGCTGCGCAGCTGATGCAATCGCAAGCGGCAGATATCAGCGTGTTTACCTGCGACCCTCCTCTGGCCGTCTTTTATGCCGCCGGAGGATGGGAAGTCTTGGGTAATACCCCGCTGATCGGCGGTAGCCGCGAGAGGCCGATGCGTAGTGACGACTTTGGCAAGCTCAGTCTGATACGTTGCTTTACCGACCACGGCGAAAGCATCCGTCCCAATCTTGACGGGCAGGCTATCTGGCTGGATTTAGGGGAACGACAGCTCTGGTAAACCGGCAACCGGGGCCTCCTCGGCAAAGGGGCCCCGGCTACACCTTATAGGCGCGATTGACGTTTTGTTTTCAAGAACGCGGCCGGAAGCAAAATGTCCGCAGCGCCTAGCGCTTTAGCGTGCCCACATTGCAACACGCCCCAGCAATCGCACCAGATCTGCCTGGCGATTGGTACTGGTTTTGATGAAAAGCTCGCGCAGATGGGCTTTCACCGTAGAGTGGGAGATGCCCATGGTTTCCGCACAGGCCGCCAGGGTATGCCCCTGCAGCAGAGCCGAGGCCAAGCGGCATTGCGCAGGAGTGAGGTCGTACAATTCGACCAGCGCACCGACGTCCGGCGCCGGTAAATCTGCCAGATCATCAATCGCAACCATGGCCAAGCCTGCGAGCCGGCCATCGGTGGCACCCAGCGGCGACAAACGCAGCAGATACTCGGCCCGGCAAGACAGCCGGCTGACCCGCAACATTCGTGGTTGGCTGAGTCTGGCCAGCGTGTCGGTCAACAAGTCCGCCGAGGCCCTGGTTAATACCAACTCACCCGCATGGTCAGCCAGGCCATCGTTATTGCCAAGCAGACTTCGAGCCGCCCGATTGCCCCACAAGATCTTGGCATCCTGATCAATCACCAGCACCGGCATGCGCATTTGATCAACAACTGCGGCGGTTGCATCGGCCTTGGTGGCCAATGCCTGGATCATTGCGACCCCGATCCGTTCGACACCATCCGTTGAAATCTGCATGGCGTGCCGAAAGTCTTCTGGCAGCACCCGACTTCTGCGTCGCCGGTCGGGGTTATGGCTGATTACCACTTCCGATAGTTCTTGCATCATCTTCCCAATTCTCCGTTTGGCCAATTCTGATTTTAAGTAACTGTTTTATATGACTTTTAAAGCACTGCAAAAGCGTAACTCCACTACACCTTCACAATAAGCGAACCGCAACAGATTGCCGTTATGTTCGACAGAATCTGTATTTTTCCGCCCGATGCCAGCAACATTTTTTTTGACTGTCAGAACAAATGACTGCTGCCCGCACACCCATCAAAACGACCGACCGATAAGCGTTTTCACCTATTGACAGCATACTTTACCGCATACTTTGCCAATCATCCTAGAGCTGGTCATCTGCGCATCGTAGACGACTTCTTCGCGCAACACACCTGGTCCGACCAATAGACATTCAAGTTGGCTGAATAATATCGCTTTCCTATCCATTCGGACGATGCCAGCAACCGCTTTCACCCCATACGATCCGCGCCTGTCACATTACATTCGCAAACAACAGACAGCCCCGATCATGCACCCAAAACGCTTACTAGTTCCTTTCTGCTTGTTGCTTGCCACCGCTAATTGCTGGGCCCTCGAAGATCTGGGCCGGGGCGAGGCTTGGGAAGGCGCCAGTTCTCGCGTCAGCATGGCGATTATTGGCCAGCAGGGGGATGCCAATCAGGCAGTGCTTGATCAGACCGGCAAAGGACATCTCGCCGTCAGCCGGCAGGAGGGCAGCAACAACCAGGCCAATCTGCGCCAGCAAGGGCAAGAGGCTCAGCTGGAGGTATTGCAACAAGGCGCTAACAACCAGGCCCAGATCAGCCAGACCGGTCGTGCATCCGCTGTCTCGCTGGTTCAGGTAGGCAGCAACAATCAGGCCGTGGTGTCGCTGACTGCCAATGGTCAGCGGGTTGGCGTTGGTCAGTATGGCGACGGTGGCCGGGTCAAGGTCACCCAGCGTTGAGTTGGTGTGGTTTCCTGCCAAGACGGTCACCCAAGCATCGTAGTTTCATCCGCCCGGACACGTTGCAAGAAGTCCGGCAAACGTATCACCCCGGTACAGTCTTCGCGGCCGATGCTGACATCAGCCAGGGATTTGTACGGGTAACAGCCGTCAACAGCCGTATTTCGGTTTTGAGTTTCGCGCCAGCAGTCCACACGGTTCTGTTGACGCAATATCACCACCCAGAGGAGAAACACCATGCGTTTGATGCTTACCCCCGTAGCAGCCACTTTGGCCGCCGTATTTGCTTTGCCGGTTCTGGCAGACAGCACCGTGGTCGATCAGACCGGTACCGAGAACGTCATTTCGACGTACCAGGGTGCCAATGCTGGCCGTAACAGCATTGCTTCCGTTCAGAACGGCAACGAGAACAGCCTGTATCACTCGATCCTGAAGGGTGTAGCTCAGCGCAATTCGGAAAACGTGGCGATTACCACCGAGCAGATCGGCAACAAGAACGAAGCCATCGCCCAGCAAGACGGCGCCAAGGCTTCCAGCCTGAACCTGCAACAAAAGGGCAACAGCAACACCGCTCTGAGCCTGCAGTACGACAGCACCAACACCGCCAACGACGCCCGTCAGTTTGGTGACTTCAACCAGGTCAAGGCTCTGCAAACCGACACATCCGGCTCGCGTCTGGCCGTACATCAGGGTTACTACAACGGCGCAGCCACCATGTCGTCGCGCAACTATGCTGTTGCCACTCAAGACACGGTAACAGGCGGTCACCTCGTGTTGCAGCAAGTCGGCCAGTCCAACTCCGCCACGCTGGGCCAGGTCAACTCGGTGGACAACTACCTGACCACTCAGCAGTACGGTAACAACAACGAACTGACATCCCGCCAGGAAGAAACCAATGGCAGCACCATCCAGGTTCTGCAAGGTGGTCTGACCGAGCTGGGCCGTGGCGCCGACGACAGCCGTGTAACTGCCTACCAAGGTTCCGTAGGTGGCAGCCGTATGCTGATCAGCCAGTCCGGCACTTTCGGTTCAATCGATGCCAGCCAGCAAGAAGTCAAGGCCAGCGCGATGGAAGTCACCCAGAATGGTGACAGCAGCTCGGTAGTTGCCCTGCAGACCGCTGTTACCAACAGCGGCGTGTTCGTGACCCAAGGCAATGCCAAGGCTGGTGAAGTTGCAAACGGTGGTTTTGTCAACATCAAGCAAAGCAATGGCGACAAGCTGGGCGTATGGGTTAACCAGTCTGGCGATGACTCCGAAGCGCTGGTTACCCAGACCGGTAACAACCAGGAAATCCGCATCGCTCAGTCTGGTAACATGAACCAGGCTGAAACCATCCAGTCCGGCAGCAACAACGTGATCGCCATCAAGCAAGTAGGTTGGGGCGGCAGCGCCAACTACGCTGGCGTTCTGCAGTCTGGCACTGGCTACGTTGCCAGCGTGACTCAGGTAGGTGCCGGTAACGCAGCACTGGTTTACCAGCGCTAATGGCCATGCGGGTTCGCAGTGCATTCCTGGCCTTGAGTCTTGCCCTTGGCATCAGTGCTGCCGCCAAGGATGAGCTGCCACCCGCAGAAATCGGCAATCTGCTGCTCGACCGCACTTTCAGTGCGGCGGGCAGCGCCTTTGCCCGTGAATTTTTTTTGCGCTGGAATGCGCTGGATGTATCGGGCAAGTTTTTTTTGACCATCGTAGAAAAGCCGGAACGACGAGGCGGCACTCGCGCCTGGGTCGAACTCGATGGTGAAGCGATTGTAGTGATACCCTTATCGCCCGGCCGCCCGGCGCCGGCACAGGCCGCCGTCGAAGCCGCCTTTGCCCGAGCTCTCGAACGGTCCTTGAGTGGACCCGTCGATTCGCTGGATGTCGCTCTACCTCTCGACCAGAAGATTGAATAATGAATAAGTTGTCCAGCCTGCCCTGCCTGTTGCTCGGCGCCTGCCTCAGCCTTAACGCCCAAGCTGGCGAGCTGGTCTATACCCCGGTCAACCCCAACTTTGGGGGCAGCCCGCTCAATGGCAGCTATCTGCTGGGCGTGGCACAAGCGCAAAACCGCTTCAAAGAACCGATTACCGAAAAGTCCCAGCTTGAGCAGTTTCAGGACACCCTGCAACGCACCCTGCTTAACCGCATTGCCAGCGCTCTGACCTCCAATGTCGTCGATAAGAATGGCAAGCTGGTTCCGGGCGAGTTCGATACCGCAAGCTTCCACCTGTCGATCATCGACATGGGGCATGGCATTCTCAAGATCATCACCACCGACAAAACCACTGGTGTCAGCACTGAATTCGAGGTAGGCAGTCCATGAAATCTTGCCTGTCTCTCGGCGCGGCCCTGATATCGGCCGGCCTGTTGTCTGCTTGCGGCATCACCCAACCGGTTGCCCCGGATACCCCACCCACGCCCGTTCCCCTGCGTAACCGCACTATTGAAGAGCTACCGCCACCCAAAGGTAAAGTGCTGGTCTCGGTCTACGCTTTTCGCGACCAGACCGGTCAGTTCAAACCCGCACCGGATAGCTCCTACTCAACTGCTGTCACCCAAGGCGCAACAGCGTGGTTGATGAAATCGCTGACCGATTCCGGCTGGTTTGCCCCGGTCGAGCGTGAAAACCTGCAGAACCTGCTCACTGAACGCAAGATCTGGCGCGCGACGGAAACCGAGAAAGACAAGAGCGCCCCACCAACACTGCCCCCGCTAACACCCGCACCCATCGTGATCGAAGGCTCGGTAACCAGCTATGAAAGCAATGTCCGCACTGGCGGCGCCGGGGCGCGTTTTCTGGGTATTGGCGCATCCGGCCAATATCGGGTCGATCAGGTAACCGTTGCCCTGCGTGCGGTGGATGTCCGTAGCGGCCAGATCCTTGCCAACGTGATTTCGGCCAAGACCATCTGGTCACGTCAGCTTAGTGCCAATGTGTTCCGCTATGTTTCGCTACAACGTCTGCTGGAGATGGAAGCTGGCTATACCCGCAACGAGCCGACTCAACTCTGCGTCAAAGAAGCTATCGACGCTGCGGTGAAAATGCTGGTTGCCAAGGGCGTCAAAGAGAAACTGTGGTTCCCGGCCGATCCGAAAGACCCGAAGATGGCAGTGCTTGATCGCTATGGCGAAGATGAAATGGAAATCCCCCCTGCCCACGTTGAAGAAGCTCTCAATAGAGTGAAAGACGGCGGCAGCTGACGCTGGTTGCGGGCGCAAACAATGGCCCGCAGCTGTCTCTTCCCCTTTCAGGCGCAACTGGGCCTTGCCGCTTGCGCCAATTTTTTCGGCCCCTCCACTCACCATTTCCTTCTTTGGCGAGTTCTGAAACGCCCTCAGCCCGATTTGCGCAATTGAAAAAAGTCGCCTAGCGTGTTGGCTTTATTTCTTCTCGCAAACAGCATCATGCATACCCCCTACACCCTCGCTGGTCTGCTCACCGAGCTTGCCGCCGGCGCACGTCCGAAATATCTGCTGTTCTGGGGTCATACGCCAAAGCGGGCAGGCGTGGTCGATCAGAGCTGTCTAAGCCAGTGGTTTCCTGCTGTGTTTAATATAGATGGCATTCGCTACCCCACCGCCGAGCATTACATGATGGCGCAGAAGGCCACTTTGTTTGGCGACCTCACTGCCAGAGAGAAGATCCTGCTCGCCAGAACGCCTGCCGAGGCCAAACAGCTCGGACGGACCGTGGCAGGCTTTGATCATGCCGCGTGGGAGGCTCAGCGTAGCGCTATTGTGGAAGCAGGCAACTTTGCGAAGTTTGGTCAGAACCCGGAGCTTCGGCAGTTCCTGCTTGGCACAGGTAAACGGACTCTGGTGGAAGCCAGCCCGGTTGACCGTATCTGGGGAATCGGCCTGGCTGCGGATGACCCTCATGCAGAACATCCAGCCAAGTGGCGTGGGCTCAATCTGCTGGGGTTTGCGTTGATGGCCGTGCGAGACCAACTAGGGGAAGCAGCATGAGTGAAAGCAAGATGGGCGTTGCCTTTGTCTCCGGCGGAAGCAAGGGCATCGGGCTGGCAGTGGTACAGGGCCTGCAGCGGCGGGGCTATCAAGTCATTACCTGTGGCCGCAGCCGCGAAAACTGGCAGCAGGCACTCGACCACTCGCCCGAGCTGGCCGATGTCGAATTCCACGCCATCGACCTGCTGCAACCCCAAGCGATTACAGAATTGTTCGCGCAGATTCGTAGTTGCCACGGCAAGCTGGACGTCGCCGTCAACAACGCTTCGCCAGCCATTGCTTCTGCTGGCGCCTTCAACGGCGTGCCGGCCGAAGCGCTGCTGAATACGCTGATGGCAGACCTTTGGGTGCCGACGCAGTGCCTGCAGCAGGAACTGCAACTGATGACGACCGGTGCAGCCATCGTCAATATCAGCTCAGTCAACGGTTTACGCCCGACACCTGGCGCCGCCATGTACAGCACTGCCAAGCATGGGCTGGAAGGGCTGACCCGCTCGGTAGCGCTCGAAGCCATTGAACACGGCATCCGCATCAACGCTGTTGCGCCCGGTGCCACCTGGACACCACGCAGTCAGCAACGCATGGCTGGCAACAGCGCGCTCAAAGCCCAAACCGAGCAAGCCATCCCGATCAAACGTCTGGCACAGGCCGAAGAAATCGCCGCAGCAGTACTCTGGTTACTGTCCGATCAAGCCAGCTATGTCGTCGGACACACGCTGGTAGTAGATGGCGGACTGGCCCTGCGCTAACCCAACGTGGCGGGCTCTCCACCGCCACACCCTTCGACGCACACAACCCTTGCCGCAAAGCACAGCCAGTCGTGGCGGGAAAAGAGTCCTCTGCCCAACCTTGCCAGCTGGAGTTTGCCCCCGACGCTGTCTACCCTTCATAGGGGGCACTCGCCAAGGCTTGGTTGCGGCAATCAGCCGACTCGGCGAGCAATCGGCCTGTTGTGATTCTGAACGGCGCTTGGGGTAGGCGATGAAAGTTTTGTGGGCAGCACTGTTTGGGCTGGCAGCCGCTTTGCCTCAAGCGGCAACCGCTGCGCCGGTTCGCGCCTGTGGCGCAGAAGTCGAATTCCCACCCTTTCTCTTCAATCAGCAACCCGGCAACCTGATCAGCAGTACCGGCATCGTCGTCGATCTGCTCCAGCTGACCATGCAACAAGCCGGCCTGCCTGACGCCCAAATCGAACGCCTGCCCTGGCTGCGCTGCCTGAAACTGGTGGAAAGCGGTATCGTCGATATTGCCTTGAACGTCCCCACCGCCCAGATCGACCCCAAGCCCTACTACATCAGCGAGCCTTACTCCGAAGTCCACAGCATCTATTACTACTCAACCAGCAAACGCCCGGCAGGCCTGCATATCAAAGATCTGGAAGACCTCAAGCACCTTCGCATCTGCGGCCTGATGGGGAATCGCTACGAAAGCTATGGCATCGACTCCTCGAAGGTCGATACGGGCGCAACCACTTACGCGGCAATGGTTGGCAAATTGAATATGGGGTTTTGCGATGTCATCGTCGAAAAGCAGGAAATCATCGACAGCCTGATGTCGCGTGACAAAGAGCTGGCAGCCCTGTTTGGTGCAAACAATCTGGCACGAAAGCCCCTGCCCGAAGAATTGCCACTGGGTCTGCACTTCGCCATCAGCCGACGTTCAAGCAAGGCGCAGATGCTGCTCAATCAGCTCAACATCACCATCAGTAACGGTAGAAAAAGTAACCTCATCGAGCAGATACACAATAGCTATCTGAGCAAACCCAAGAAGTAAGACCCGTCCTGCGCACGACTCACACCCAATCCGTTTGGATTATTTTTTTTTGATTATTCAGATACAAGCCCTGCTTTTTGTTACCAACCCGGTAATCGACATTAGCCATACAAAGGAAATCATCATGAGTGATCGCTTTAACGACCTGATCGAGTCACTGGCCACCACACTGGGGTTGGACAATGCGCAAGGACTGAGTAGCCCGGTAGTGCTCACCATTGAGGACATGCCGCTGACCATTGCCTACGACGCACGCAGTGGCGGTGACGACATCCTGCTTTATGCGAGCCTTGGCACCGTCCCTGAAGCGCAGGAGCTGACGGTTTACCGCGCCATGCTCGAAGGCAACCTGCTGTGGTCGGCCACGGCGGATGCCACCCTCGGCGTCAACTCGGCAACCCGTGAAGGCATGATTGCCTACCGACTGCCCATGGATAAGCTGGACGGAGAAGGACTCTCGAAGCTCATAGCCCATTTCAGTGAAGTCGCCCTGGGCTGGCGTGATTTCGTGAGCAATGCAGGCCGCGCTGACCAAGCCGCAGACGATGCCTCGTCCGGCCAGCCGGCCCGCTTTGCTTGATGAAGGGAGCGGATCATGACTATCAGCCCGTCCTCCCACCTCCCCATCCAAGGCCTATCCCTGCCTGGCCAGGAAACCAGCACCCAACTCGTAAAGCCCTCCAGCGGGCCTGACACCCCACCGCTAAGCGAGGCCCGCGACAGCAGTGCCTTATCCGGTCGCAGAGTCTCGCTGCGCCAGGGTGCTCCAAGTAGCGCACCGACAGCACTGCAGCAGGAATGCCGGCAGCGGCTGGAAAACCAGCAGTCCGGCACCATCGGCAAGTGGTTGAAGCGTGGCCTTGCCGCCGTCACAGGCATCGTTGTCGCCGTCGGAACCGCCGTCACTGCCGGCCTTTCGGCCGTGCTATATCTGCCTGCCATGGGCATCGCCAAACTGCACGATGCCTTCAGCAGCGCATTGACCCAAGCCAAGCAGCAAGCCAATGCCATGCGCAGTCAACTTGGGCAGACCCTCCCTAACGCCCAAGGGGTACTGGAGAAACGGGTTCAGGTAAAAGGCACCGATGGCAATTCCCGTGCGGCGGATGTCGGCAGCCTGATGGAGGAATACCGGGCCCGGCTCGGCGCCAACGTCAACCATGCCGACATGGTGACTTACATCAATATGGGACAGCGTATCGTCGAAGCGATCAAGGCCAAACCCGACTACAACGGGGGCGATATTACGGTCGATGGCATCACCGTGAAGCCCAATCTGGAAACCACCCGGGCCATCTCCTGGTATATGCAGGCGAAAGCGGTCGCCGACAATGCGGCACCCGACCGCGAGCCGGCCTTCGTCAATCGCGGCAGCATGCTGATGGAAGACCCCGGCGGCAAACTGTTCAAGTTTCTCAATAGTGCTCCCAACACCTATGGCAGAGCCTCGACGCACTTCAATGAGCGCAGCGCTTCGCCAGTCGCAGGGCCACTCAACACCGGCGCCGCCGGCATGCTGGCCGGACTCACCGGCAATCAGGGCGCGCAGCGCGGCATTGAAGATTACGATAGCCGCATGCCGTCAGGAAAAGGTTGCCTGCTGTTTGACAAGCTCGATTCCGTGCCTGCCGGTGGCGAACCCCGGCTGTTCATGAAATGGGAGTCGGTAGGCACCCCGACCGTGTTCGGGGGCGGTACCCATGCCGATGCCGAGAGTGGTTGGTCCGGCAAAGTACATGGCCGCCTCGCCTCGGTGTTCCGCTGCATTGGCCATAGCGTCAATTTCATCACCTCGCGCTTCGAGTCTGGAGATCATAACTGGGCCGTCAGACGGGAAGCCGTGGACAAAGGCACGCCCAAAGCGCTGCTACAGCATTACACGGAAGTGTTGCACCTGGCCGCCAAAGACTTCGATCAAGGTGAAGACTGGGCCAAGGTGCATGCCCACGATGCGAAGAAATTCGGCATCGCCCTGATGGCGGACAAGCTGACTCAGCTCAAGCAGCAATACGAATACTGGCTGACCCAGCCAGAGTTATTCAAGGAAGATCGCCCGGCCTGGTCAGCCAATCTGCAACAGGTAAACAAGGTACTAGGCGAGCTGACGCAACTGAGCCATGAGCTGGGTGCTGATCTGGGGCTGGAGCGTCGGGGTGCCGAAGTTCACGTTCGGCTGTAGGGAAGAGTCTCGCGCATTCTGAAACCCCAGCCTCTCGCCTGCGGTTTTCAGCAATAGACAATTCGATTTTGTCCAACAAACAACAGGCACTGCAAAGTGCCTGTTTTGCATGGATGTCACAAAGTCTATGTCTGAATAATCAATCAGTTATTCAAATGAAACGAACAAACGTTGACAGGCCGGATATTTGACTAGAGTCTATGCTCTCTTCACTCTACCAGGGCCGACAATGCGCACCCTCCTGCAGCATGACAACGCCTCATACAGCAGCCTGAACAATGCCCGCCCCACCTTGGTCGAGCTGGCGGAAGACATGCTCGATAATCTGCTCGATCAGGTTTTCAATGGTGGTGAAAAGTCTTTGCGCTCGCCACTGAGCAAACTGCAGCAACTCAGCCCGGCCATCGAGCGCTTGCCAGCCGGCACCGGCCCCAGCCGTCAACTCCTGCAGTTGATGGCCGCGCTGGAGCATGAGGAAGCAGTCAATGGCGGTTGGTACTCGGCCGATGCACGCGACCTGGTATGCGATGTGGTCGATGAGATGGAACGCCTGCTGAATTGACTTCTCCGGCCGGTTGACGCACCACCTTCACTGGCCGTGGAGGGCCAAGTGCGGGCAAGCGGCCATGCCCCCATCACCCCTGCAATGCCCGACCCGGCTGCAGGGTCATCGCCTGCAGGGTGTGACGCAGGGTCGCCGTCAGGGCCACCAGCCCTGCTATCAGCAAAGCCACCAGCACTGGCCACAGGCCGATAGGTGCCCTCGCGGTAAACCCCACCAGATAGCTTTCGATTGCAAACAGCGCCAAAGGCAGCCCCAAACTCGCCCCGGCCAGCAGCAGCACGCCAAATTCCCGCACCATCAGCAGTAGAATCTGGCCCCGGCCCGCACCATACAACTTACGGATCACGATTTCCCGCTCACGGCGGCGCACGCTGTATGCCGCCAGGGCATACAAGCCATAGCCAGCGATCAAGGTCGCAATGCCTCCTGCCACCATCAGCACTTTCGCCATTTGCAGATCGGTCTGATAACGGCCGGTGATAATCTCGTCCAGCCAGGCGACATAAGGCTTTTCATCGGGAAAATACTGGCGCCACAGCTGATGGATCGCCGCCTTGGCCGCCTGCCGATCTCCGCTGACCCGTAAAGTCAGCGTTCCGAGCAGCTCGGGCACTGCGCGATAGACAATCGCTGCCGCCGGCTCGCGTAATGAGTCATGTCGGATGTCGGGAATCACCCCGACAACCACCAGATCGACGCCATCGCCATCCTGAATATGGCGGCCGACCGCTTCGGCAGCCGAGCGAAAACCCAGGAGTGCCAGCGCACGCTGATTCAGCACCACATTCGGATTATCCTTGACCACCTGATCCCGACTGGCATCGAACACCCGTCCGGCCAGCGGCTTGATGCCATAAGTGGTGAAGAACTCGGTATCCACCATTTCAACTTGAATATTCAGGTTTTTGCCGGTTCCTGGCTGAATCAGGCTGCGGTGTACATGCGTCCAGGCACGCCCTGGTGCATCTGCGCTGCGCGCCACGGCGGCTATGCCGGGGATACGCCGCAACGCCCGCTGTATGGACTCCTGAGCAGAGAACGGCGTGCCTTCTGCCAGATCGATTACCAGCAGCGGGTGGCTATCAAAACCGGGATCCATGCGGCTGGCAAAGCGGGTTTGCAAGAAAACCACCACCGCCAGTGCCGACAACCCGACCGCTGCCGCAAACTGCACAACCGTCAGCCCCCGTCGCAGCCACAATCCATTCCGGCTTTCCTGTCGATCCCGGCCTGCCAGCGCCTGGGCGACGGCAACCTGACTGGCCAGCCAGGCGGGGTAAAGCCCAGACAGCCCGCCCACCAGCAGTGCGAACAACAGAGCACCGACGACCATCGGCGCATCCAGCAGGGTGTCGAGCTTCACATTCATCAGCTCTGCCAATACTGGCCAGACGAGCCAAGCAAGGAGCATCCCGAATAGCGTCGCCAGCACCGCTACCAGACAGGACTCCAGCAGAAACTGCACAATGATCTGACCCGGCGCGGCCCCCAGCACCTTGCGGATGCCGATTTCCCGCTGCCGGCGTAGCGTACGGACCGTGCTGAGGTTGACGTAATTGATTCCCGCCAGCAGCACAATCAGCCCCGCCAAGAGCAGCAGTCCGGTCAACATCACCCGATTTCCCTCGGAATCGGCACCGTCCAAGGCCAGACGCGGTACCGGAATCAACCGGATCAGGCCCGGATGACCATCGATAAACGTGTCCGGCGAGGTCTGCTCACGACGCGGCGAGACATCGAACGCCGCCTGCAAGGTTCTGCCAACCTGCCCGAAGTCTGCCCCCGGCAGCAATCTGACCAAAATCCGTCCGGCGTGATGCCCCCAGTCATCCATCGCCTCCTGCCGGTTTGCCCACGCCGAAGAACCGAGCGAGGCCAGCAAGTCATACTGGAAATGGCTATTGGCGGGGCGAGTCGGCATCACGGCCACGACTTGCAGAGTATGGCCTTGCACCCGTACCACCTTGCCCAATGGCGACTGCCGGCCAAATAGCTTCTCGGCGGCGCGGCTGCTCAGGGCCACGGCATCGGGTTGCGACAAGGCCCGCGACACATCGCCGGTCAGGGGCTGGATGCCCAGCACGGCGGGTAGCGTCTGGTCGGCAAACGCCATGCGCAGGCCCAGCACCTGATCCCCCACGCGCACCGAGAGATCTCGGGTATAAAACCGCACGGCTTGTACCGGCGCACCGCTACGCTCAATCGCCTCCTTGAACGGCATCATCATGGCGGCCGTCCATTTGCGGCCTTCCCCTGTACCACCGTATTTCACCTCGACCCGCGCCAGACGATCCGGCGCCAGCAAATCGTCATCCGATGTACTGTTCTGCCGGACATAAGCCGTCAGAAGCAGTGCAATCGCCATGGCGATCGCCAGCCCCAGCACCACCACCGCCGAGTAGGCCGGGTCTTGCCAGAGCTGGCGCACTGTCATGCGTAAATCTGTCGGTGACATGCTTATTCTCCCTCCTCATCCAACCGGTGCTGACCGGTTCCAGTCAACGTTCAGACAGCCAGCGCATCCACCAGAATCTTGCCGTCGAGCAGACGCAAGGTGCGGGCCGCCTGTGCCGCATGGGCTGGCGAGTGCGTCACCATGACCAGCGTGGTCCCCTCCCGATTGAGATCTCGCAGGATGCGCATCACCTCATCGCCATGCGCGCTATCGAGATTGCCGGTCGGTTCATCGGCCAGCAGCAGCGCGGGGCGCGACACAATGGCGCGTGCAATCGCCACCCTTTGCTGCTGGCCGCCAGACAGCTGCGAGGGCCGATGCCCGGCACGGTGGCTGATACCCAGGCGGTGCATGGCTTCGTCAACCCGCTGTTTTCGCTCACGGACCGGTACATCACCGTATTCCAGCGCCAGGCCGATATTTTCTGCGACGCTCAGGTCATCGATCAGATTGAAGCTCTGAAAGATGAAACCGATGCGACCGCGTCTGAGCAGATTCAGGCGAGACTCACTCCAGCCCGCAACGTTATGACCATCAAACCAGTATTCGCCGCAACTTGGCGGATCAAGCAGCCCCAGAATCCCCAGCAGCGTGGACTTTCCACAACCAGATGGCCCGGTAATGGCAAGGTATTCCCCCGGTTCGATTTCCAGATCAATCTGATGCAGCGCGGTGGTCTCGATATCGCCACTGCGATGAAACTTGCTGATATTGCGTAGCTTGAGCATGGCTGACTCGCTAGATGAGAGGTGATGTATTTCCGAATTTCTGCATTCCGCAATGCGGTTGGCTCAACTCGCTTTGGGTGGCGCGGGTACGGCAGGCTGAGTACTGATAAGGTGTTTCAGCCACTGCCGGGCCCTGGCATCAAATGGTCGTTCCTGGCCATTGATGCGATAGCGCAGCACGCCGCCACGCACTGACAACTCGTAATGGTCCTCCCCCTGTTGCTGGCTGATCTCCAGCCAACCACCCTTGCCGGTCTGCACCGGAATCGGCTGATCCCACTGAAAGCGCACTTCTCCCGCTTGTCGGATCTGGCTCTGTGTGGACTGCTGGCTGGCGACCCAGCCCAGAGCCATTACGATAGAAACCGGGGGCATATCCATGATTACTGCTGGCATGATTGATTCTCCATGAAAGATTGTGGTTCCAGGTTCTGTTGACGTTGGGTTTACTGTCGTGCCGGACCGCGTTTTGGGGCGGGGCTATACCCGCAAGGAGTAGGCCGTGGCCGGTAAGGGGCTAAAGCCCCAAACCATCACGCACCGCAGGATGAGCACTGTTTAGCCGCCTAAATCAGCGAACCCTGACAACGTCCCGCCCCAAAAATCGACCCGGTCCGCAGGAATTCAGCGGGTCAGGCGCAGCCGCTGCGCATCCTGGAAATGGCGATAGCTCGACACGATTACCTTCTCTCCGGCCATCAAGCCGGACAGCACTTCGATCTGGCCTGCCGCCCGACGCCCAAACTTCACTGCACGACGCTCGGCCCGCTGCCCATCGGCGCTCAGCACAAATATCCAGGTGCCTCCGGTATCGGCATAAAAATTGTTGTCCGGCACCAGCAGCGCAGAGTGGGCTTGCCCCAGCGTCAGGCGGCCATCCAGCCCCAACCCTGGCTTCAGCCCCCCAGCCGGCGGAGGTTGATCGAAAACCAGCTCAAGGCTGAACCGCCCGTCCTTGATCTGCGGATTCAGGCGACTGACCGTCAACACCATCGACTGCCCAGCCAGCAATACCGTAGCTTTCAACCCTGGCTGCAGACGATTCAGATAAAACTCATCAACATTTGCCGTGAGCTTGAATTGATCAGGCGAATCGATCCGCCCCAGCCTATCGCCCGGCTTGATCGACTCCCCCAGTTGCAGACGAAAATCCGTCAGACGGCCGTCTGCGGTGGCCTGTACAGCCAGACCTGCTGCAGTGGTCTGGACCAGCTTCAACCCGGCAGACAGACCAGCAATCGCCCGCTCCATCTGCGCAATCGCCTGCCGCCGGGTCGTTATTTCAGCCTGCATGGCCAGTGTGGCCTGGTCGAGCTGATGTTGCTGGTCGGCCAATCTGTCGTAGGACTCTTCAAGCGCTGCCGCCGATAGAAAGCCCTGCGTCGCCAGCTGCTGGTTGCGCTGATGGGCCTTGCGCTGCCGATCCAGCGCATAGCCCAGATCATTCAGCCGTCGCAGGTGCTCAGCCCGGCTCGATTCCAGACCGACCTTCAGCCCGGCCAGATTGGCCACCTGTTGGGCCACATCCGCAGCACGCGCCAGCACTTCCTGCTCACGCTGCGGGTTGGACAGGCGAAACAGCAAATCCCCGCGCTTGACCAAGGCGCCGTCACGAACCAGCACCGCTTCGACCCGGCCCCCTTCGGTGGCATCAAGCATGACTGAGGCCAGGGGCTGTACCGTTGCCCGAACAGTCAGCTCATCACGAAATTGCCCTTGCACCACCGGGGCGACCTCCAACTCCGTCAGATTGATGGCGACACCCTGCGGCATCGCCAGCCAGAGCAGGCCACCGGCCAGACCACTGGCCAGCATTGCTGCGCCAAGCTTCAGCCAGCGCAGACCGGGCCGGGATGGAAGTCGCCGGTCCATGCCAGCCCCACTGGCGGGAATAGCGGAAGACGGAAAGGGGTGAGAGTCTGGCGCGTTCATTAGCGAGTCACTTTGAGTCACGATGCCATCGCTATGGCAAACACCGTGCCAGCCAGCTTGATCTTTTCAGATCAACAACTTGCATTCCCACCGGTTGCGCGATGACCTGTCCGCTGTCCGGAACCGGACAACGGACAGTGTCCGGTTCCGGACAGCTGGATTGACCAGAGACAAGGTACTGCTAGTCTTGGCAGACCTTTGCTCACCACGACGCCATGACTGCCCCTGCCATTCTGATTCTTGACGATGACCCCGACGTCGCCTGCGCAGCGCGCTTGCTGCTTCGCCGCCGCTTCGGCGAGGTGCATGAACTGCATCACCCGCGTCAGCTGTTTGATCGTCTCGACGAGCTGCAGCCTGCGGTGCTGCTGCTCGATCTCAACTTCACCCCCGGACGGGCCGATGGCGAAGAAGGGCTTGCCCTGCTGCGACAACTATCTTTACGCCCGCAACGCCCAGCGGTGATCGTGATGACAGCGTATGCCGACGTGCCGCTGGCCGTGGAAGCGGTCAAGCTTGGCGCATTCGACTTTGTTACCAAGCCTTGGGACAACCCGAAGCTGATCGCGACTGTCGGCGCCGCCCTGGCCTTGGCGCAGCCGGCAAAGAGCCCGGCCGACCACGCCCTGCTTGGCGAATCCGCTCCGATGAATGCACTACGCCAGCTGATCAGTAGCGTGGCACCCACTGACGCCAGCGTACTGATCCTTGGTGAGAACGGCGTAGGCAAGGAGCTGGTCGCCCGTGCCTTGCACCAGGCATCCCACCGGGCGGCCCAGACGTTGCTGGCGGTGGACATGGGCGCCTTACCTGCCTCGACATTTGAAAGTGAGCTGTTCGGCCACAAGAAAGGCAGCTTCACCGATGCACGCAGTGACCGTCAGGGACGGTTCCAGGCAGCCCAGGGCGGTACCCTGTTTCTGGATGAAATCGGCAACATGCCCCTTGCAGGTCAAGCCAAACTGCTGACGGCGCTGGAACGACGGGAAGTCACACCGATTGGCGCGGATCGGCCAGAGCCGATTGATGTACGGATCATCAGCGCAACCAATCTGGCTGAAGCCCAGCTCTTCGACCCCGCCTACTTCCGCGCGGATCTGCTGTATCGCCTGAACACTATCGTGCTGCGCGTGCCCCCTCTGCGTGACCGGCGCGAGGATATTCCCTTACTGCTCAATCACTATCTGGGCCAGTACGCCGCCCAGTATGGCAAGCCGGGAAAGGCCGTCAGCACGGCCGCCCTCATGGCCCTGCACACCTTTGACTGGCCGGGCAATGTACGCAGCCTGCGCCACGCCTGCGAACGGGCCGTCATACTCGGCAATCTTCCGCAGTATGAGGTCATCGACTTTGGCTTGCCGATCATCCATGCGAGTCCCGGTTCGCAGCCCGCCCCATCGGCTAACGGCGATGATCTGCGCCTCGCCATGCGCGAGAAGGACGCCATCCACACGGCTTTGCAACAAGCCGAAGGCAATATCAGCGAGGCCGCAAGACGACTAGGCATCAGCCGCGCTGCGCTGTACCGGAAATTGGAAAAGCATGGGCTCTGATCACAAGCAGCAAACCCGGCGACTGCGCCTTCAGCTGCTCGTGGCCACCCTTGGCATGATGGCTGCAAGCGTCCTCCTCAGCCACAGTCAGGACTCGCTACGACTGCTGGTCTCGGGCGGGCTTATCGGCCTGACCAGCTTATGGGCAGGAGGGTATGCGTTACTACGCTTGCAGGCTCCCAGAATGGTGGAACGCTCCAGCCCGGCGGCGCCGGTAACCGAACTGCAGCAATCCCGACTTCTGCAGCTGGAAAGCCGACTCGAACACGCACCGGTTGCCTTGTGGCAGCTCAGCAATGGCACACCCGCCCCGCTCAATGCGGCAGCCTACAAGCTGCTGGCACCCGGCCGCGCCAACTCGCCGGACGTTCTGCTGAACCTGATCGCCCAGACACCGGGCAACCAACGCCATCTGATTTCGTTTGAAAGTGAACGAGGCACCGAGCGGGCCATCCTGGCCGCGACTGAATTGGTGATCGCCGGCCAGCCCGAGACACTGCTGGCCCTGATGCCTATCGAATCGGAACTGGAAACGGAAACGCTGACAGCCTGGCAGCAACTCGTGCATGTGTTGACGCATGAAATCATGAACTCACTCACGCCAATTGCCTCGCTCTCGCGCACCGCGCAGGAGCTGGCAACGGAATGCCAGGGCCCCGCCACCGAAGATCTGGACACCGCGCTGGAAGCGATCGCCCGCCGCGCCAGCCAGCTGGCCGACTTTATTGCCGGCTACCGTAGCGTGAGCCAATTACCGGCACCCATTTTGCAGCCCGTTGCCCTGACCCCGCTATTTGGCCGCCTGGCGGTCCTGGTTCAGGCCGACTGGCAACAACGGCAGGGCAGCGCCACTTTCACCGTGCAGCCGGCCACGCTGGAACTGCAGGCAGACCCAGGCCAGCTGGAACAAGCCCTGCTTAATCTATTGAAGAACGCCGCTGACGCGACGCGCCACTTGCCCAATCCGGCGGTCGAGGTGTCCGCACGCCTGATTCGGGGTGGCCGGCTGTTGATAGAGATCATCGACAATGGGCCAGGCGTACCCGCCGGCCTGGAGTCGCGCATTTTCACGCCCTTCTTCAGTACGAAAACAGGTGGTCTCGGGGTGGGCCTTGCGCTGGTGCGCAATCAAATTCATGGCATGGGAGGCACCGTTCGCTATGCCAAGCGTGCAGCAGGCGGTGCCTGCTTTGTGCTGGCATTTTGAATTGCAACCATCAGCAGCAAAACCTATCCATTCGGATAACTCAATTCGATTTAATGCTTGATGGATGATTGCCATATGCCAGCCAACGCAAAGCGGCAATCCATATTTGTGCGGTCAGGAAAGAATGACGCAAACGTCCTATAAACAAGATCATTTACGGGAATATTTACACGCCAAACCCCTTGATCCAGTCATTTTTATGACAGCCCTACTCCCAGCAATGTCTTTTAAACAGCTGATCTGATAGGATAATAAGCTTTTCCAACGTTCACGCCGTGCCATTGCCGAGGGCCTATTGCCTGAGCCACGGGCAATCGAGACATCTCACACCCAAAATCAATACCCTATTGCGCGAAATGACTCTGCGATTTGCTATTTCCAATTGGGCAGCCTGGGCTCCCGGATTAACCGACCAAGCTGCATGGCAGCACTGGCTCCGGCACCCCAGCCAGCCCGAAGCCGAGGCCGGACAACCAACCTTGAGCGAAATGCCCGCCATGATGCGTCGCCGTGTTGAACGTCTTGGCCGGATTGCCTTGCAAGCCAGCTACTGGGGACTGGCTGAACAGCCATCCTGCCCGGTTGTCTTCGCCTCGCGCTTTGGTGACATCAGCCGTTCGGTCGATTTACTGCAGCAACTGGCTCAGGGCGAGACGCTTTCACCAACGGCTTTCAGCATGTCCGTTCATAACGCCATCGGCGCGCTGTTTTCGATTGCCCGTGCCGATCCAACCAGCTATACGGCCATCGCAGCCGGAGAAGAAACCGTCGAAGCCGCCTTTACCGAAGCGATTGGCCAGCTGGCAGACGGCGCGGAAGCCGTGTTGGTGGTGTATTACGATGAGCCACTACCCGCTCCGCACCAGCACTTTCTACCCAATCTGCCTGACAACTTCCCGCGTGCCTGGGCTTGCAGGCTGGAACACGCGGCCTCTGGCGGCATCAGCCTGGAGTGCGCTCCGCATACCGACGCAACACCGCCCGCCTCACGAACGGCAGATATCGAAATCCTGCATTTCCTGCTCAGCGAATCGACAGCGCACCTGCATATAGCCGGCAAACGACAGTGGCGGTGGCAAAAACATGCGTGAACGTCTTGATCGTGGCTGGCGGGTCATCGCAACAGCTATAGCCTTCTCGACATTCGGCCTCGGAGGCTTGGTGCTGCGCTTGGCCTACTTTCCACTCTTGCAGCTGCTGGTGAGGCAACGCGAGGCCCAGACGCGCAAAGCCAGACTGGCTGTGCATTACACCTTCAAGCTGTTCATCGAACTGATGCGGGTACTGGGCATCCTGCGGTATGAAATTCGGGGAATCGAGAAACTGCAGCGTCCTGGCTTGCTGATTCTCGCCAACCATCCCACACTTATCGACGTTGTATTCTTGATTTCTCTGGTACCGGACGCCGATTGCGTCGTTAAAGCCAGCCTGGCCCGCAATCCCTTCACACGCGGACCAGTACGTGCCACCAACTATATTTGCAACGACTCTGGTGCAGGTTTGATTGAAGACTGCATTGCGTCAATCCAGACCGGTCATAATCTGATCATCTTTCCGGAGGGCACGCGCACCCCGGTCAATGGGCCAATGAAGCTGCAGCGCGGGGCTGCCAATATTGCAACGCGCGGCCCGTGCAACATCACTCCGGTAACCATTCGCTGCGAGCCCCTTAGCCTGACCAAGGGACTACCCTGGTGGAAGGTGCCGCCACGCCGCATGCAGTTCACCATAGAAGTTAAAGACGATATCGCTGTCCAGCCCTTTCTGGACCAGAGCCAGAACGAGCCAGCCCTGGCAGCCCGCCAGCTGACCGACTACCTACACAATTATTTTTCGACGGAGAACCAAGCCCATGCAGGCGCTTGAACTGGAAATCAAAAACCTCGTCATCGAATCACTCAATCTCGAAGACATCACCCCTGACGACATTGATAGCAATGCCGCGCTATTTGTAGAGGGGCTAGGACTGGATTCGATTGATGCGCTGGAACTTGGGCTGGCACTGCAAAAGCGCTACGGTGTTGCCATGTCTGCCGACTCGGAAGAAACACGCCGGCATTTTGCTAGTGTTCGCACGCTGGCCGAATTCGTCACCGCACATCGCACTAAATAAAGCAGGCCACAGAGCCCGCGTAAGACACATCCGATACCTGCCAGCTGCATTGGCACTGTCTGGCACGGAGTATTTATTTTTTGCCTCACCTGCCAGGGGAAGATCATGACCAAACAGGAAATGTTTGATCGCCTGAGTGCGATCCTGCAAGAAACCTTCGACATCGACGCTGACCGCATCAAGCCCGAATCCAGGCTGTATGAAGATCTCGACATCGACAGCATTGATGCGGTGGATTTAATCGTCAAACTCAAGCCGATTGCCGGCAAACGTCTGCAACCGGATGCTTTCAAATCGGTTCGCACCTTGCAGGACGTTGTAGACGCCCTGTACGGACTCATGAACGATCCCGCCGTCTGAGCGGATGCGCACTCTGATCATCGCCGTGCTGACGCTCGCCTACCCGGCAGTGGTCTACTTCGGCCTGGGCAGATTCGAGCCACGCTGGCTGGCGCTGTTGCTGGCCGGGGTGGCCATAGTGCGCGCTCTGGCAACTCGTGAAAAGGTATGGCTGATTTCTGCTGCAGGCGCCTTGTTGTTAGCCTGCGTCAGCGCTTTCGGCAATCAGACCTTCCCTTTAAAGCTGTACCCGGTACTGGTCAACGCTGTCATGTTGGCGGTCTTTGCCACCAGCTTGCGCCATCCGCCCAGCATCATCGAGCGGCTGGCAAGGCTGCGCGAACCCGATCTACCCCCTGCAGGTATCGCCTATACACGCCGAGTCACCCAGGTCTGGTGCGGGTTCTTCATTTTCAATGGCAGCGTGGCCTTGCTGACAGCAGTCTGGGCCACGGATGCCATCTGGGCGCTCTACAACGGGTTGCTATCCTACCTGTTGATGGGCTGTCTGTTTGCCGCCGAATGGCTGGTGCGCCAGCACGTTCGTGCCAGGGTCAACCATGTCTGATTTTTTGCCACTGGACAGGCTGCTCAACCAGCGCCGCCCCGATCATTTCGTGATCGCTACCCGCGCCGATCAAGCGATCCACTTCGATCAGTTCGAGCAGTTGATAAGCGCTTGGCACACCGCCTTTCTGCAGAGCCCAGGCCAGCGCTTTGCCATGTATTTTGCAGACAGCATCGACTTTGCTGCCGCCTTATTGGCGGCTTGGCATGCAGGCAAATGCGTCTACCTGCCCGGCGACAACCTGCCCGCCACCTGCCAGCGCCTGGCAACTGGGGTTGATGCATTTGTCGGCGACTTTCCCGTCGCAGAGACTTTGCAAGCCGCCAGCGTCGCTTCAATTACCGAGCACTTGCCCACATGGGCAACACTTGATCGTCAAGCCGAAGCTCTGGTGGTCTACACCTCCGGCTCCAGCGGCGAACCCAGTGCGATCCCCAAAAAGCTGTCGCAGCTATTTGACGAAGTCGAAGCCCTGGCATCGCTTTTCGATCCAACTGTCGGCGAATCCCAGATTCTGGCCACCGTATCGCATCAACATATTTATGGCCTGCTCTTCCACATCCTCTGGCCACTGGCCTCTGGCAGGCCCTTTTCGGCACAGCGCCTGGCCTTTCCAGAGGACATCGCAGCAGCGCTAGCGAGCCATCAACAGTGTGTTCTGATTGCCAGTCCAGCTCATCTGAAGCGGCTTCCGGACAACCTGCCGTGGGCGACCGGGAAATCGCATGTGCGCGCGGTTTTTTCATCCGGCGGCCCGCTGCCTGCAGAAGCACTACCGGAGTGCCGCCAACTACTTGGGCAAGCACCGATTGAAATCTACGGTAGCTCAGAAACTGGTGGCATCGCCTGGCGGCAGCGCCAGGTAGACGGCGCCACCCAATGGCAACCATTGCCCAATGTCGAATTTGCCATTACGGATGACATGCTGAGTGTGAATTCACCGCATCTTGCCGATACTGGCTGGTTCCAGACATCTGACCGGGTACGTGCCACCCCGGATGGCTTCGAACTGCTCGGACGCGCTGATCGCATTGTCAAGATCGAAGAGAAACGGGTATCGCTTAGCGCCCTGGAGCAGGCTTTGCAAGCAAGCGGCTGGGTCGACGAAGCCCGCGTGTGCCTGCTACCCGGCCATCGCACCGTATTGGCCGTCGCGGCCGTCCCTTCGCCACAGGCCTGGGCGCTGCATGACGCAGAAGGCAAACGTAGCCTTAACCAGACACTGCGCCGGATTCTGGCGGCGGAGGTCGAAAGCAGCGTTCTGCCGCGACGCTGGCGCTATGTCTGGGCCTTACCCCAAAACAGTCAGGGCAAAGTCCGCGACAACGCCATCCAGGCTTTGTTTGACCCACGACGCCCGTCAGCACGCCTGCTTCATCAGGAAAACGAGTTGGTGCGGCTGCAGCTCGACATTTCAGCCGGACTGCCCTACTTCGACGGCCACTTCCCCATTGCTCCCATCCTGCCTGGCGTGGCGCAGATAGAGTTGGCCATCCTGTTCGGTCGGGAACTTTTCCCTTTGCCTGGCTCATTTCTCGGTATGGAAGCCATCAAATTCCAGCAGGTCATTCCTCCAGGTACCAAAGTCACCCTGGAGCTTGCATTCAAGCCAGATCGCGGCATGCTGACGTTCAAGCTGCAGTCTGACCAAGGCAGCCACGCCAGTGGCCGCATTCTGTTTGGAGACCGGACATGAAAACCTGCGCGGTGATCCCGGTCTACAACCACGGTGGGGCAATCGGCAGTGTCGTCGCCTCGGTTCGATCGCACGGCCTGCACTGCATTCTGGTCGATGATGGCAGTGAACCCGGCTGCGCTGGCGTACTGGATGCCCTTGCGGCCAAAGACCCCTCAGGCACTTCTTTGCTTAGACTGCCCGTCAACCAGGGCAAAGGCGGCGCCATGATGGCGGGCTTGCGCGAAGCGCTGCGACAAGGCTATAGCCATGCACTGCAAATCGATGCAGACGGCCAGCACAACACCTCAGATATCCCCGCCTTTCTGCAACAATCTCTCGCCCTACCCGATCAATTGATCTGTGGTTGTCCGATCTATGACGAGAGCGTGCCTAAGGGTCGCCTGTATGGTCGCTACGCTACCCACATCTGGGTCTGGATCAACACCCTCTCCTTTGCCATTCGCGACTCGATGTGTGGATTTCGTATCTATCCCCTCGCCCCCACCGTTGCCTTGATCGACTCGGTCAACATTGGCAAGCGCATGGATTTCGACACAGAAATTCTGGTGCGCCTTTACTGGCGTGGCATGCGCATCGTCAATCAGCCGACCAGGGTCACCTATCCTGCAGACGGGGTTTCACACTTCAAGGTCTGGCTCGATAACCTGCTGATCTCCCGCATGCATGCCCGCCTGTTTGCCGGCATGTTGCTGCGCCTGCCCATCCTGCTGTGGCACAAGGTACGGCCATGAGCACGCCAAAGGTCAATCACTGGGCGCAAATGGGCGAGAGCACTTTCGTCTTCGGGATCTGGTTGCTGTACTGGATACATCGCCTGCTTGGGCGCTGGCCTTTCCGGCTTTGCCTGTATCCAGTTGTATTGATGCACTGGCTGCGCAAGCCTGTCGTCCGGCAAGCCTCACAGCAATACCTTGAGCGCCTGCAAACGAGTACCGACGCTTTGGGCAAGCAGCCCACCGTACGGGACAGCCTGCGCCATATCTCCCTGTTTGCCGAAACGATGCTCGACAAGCTGCTGGCCGTGTCGGGCCGGTACCAATTCAGCCGGGTTCGTAGCGGGCCAGAACGTGAAGAAATCTACGCTGCCGCCGCCAAGGGACAGGGCGGCATCATCGTCACCGCCCACATCGGCTGTCTGGAACTTTGCCGTGCCATAGCGGAGCAACGCAGCGCACTCAAGCTGAACATTCTGGTTCACACCCGCCATGCCGAGCAATTCAACCGGTTATTGAAACGACTCAACCCCCATAACGACGTCAACCTGCTGGAAGTAACCGAAGTCAGCCCAGCCACGGCAGTGCTGCTGAACGAGAAAATTGCCGCTGGCGAGTTTGTGGCGATTGCCGGAGACCGTGTGCCGGTATTCGCCAGCCAGACGGTCAGCGCCAACTTTCTTGGCCATCAGGCACCGTTTCCCGTTGGGCCCTGGATACTGGCCTCCTTGCTGAAATGCCCGGTATGGCTACTTGGCTGCATTCACGACAAAGACGGATACCTGATTCACTTCGAAAGACTCGCAGACAGCGTGAAATTACCGCGCGGCCAACGGGAGGCGGCGATTGCAGAGCATGTACAACGCTACGCCGACGCCCTGACCAAGTTGCTGAAAGATTCACCTTATGACTGGTTCAACTTCTTCCCTTTCTGGGACCAAAGCCATGCCACACCTGCCTCCAAACCCTGAAACCGTTATTTTTGATGGCAGCCGACTGCGCATTGAGGACATCACGGCCTTAGCCCGAAAGTCTGCCGTCGCCCACCTCTCAAGGGCTGATGACTTTCAAACACGCATCAGCCGTGGTGCCGACTTTCTGGACCGCCTGCTTGCGGAAGACGGAGTGGTATACGGCGTCACAACCGGCTACGGCGATTCCTGCACCGTCACCATTCCCCCGGCTCTGGTTGCAGAGCTCCCGCACCATTTGTACACCTACCATGGCTGTGGCGCCGGCCGCATGTTGACGGCAGAGGAAACCCGAGCGGTACTTGCCACCCGCCTGGCATCTCTGGCGCAGGGCGTATCCGGCGTAAGCGTTGGCCTGCTACAGCAAATCGAACGTCTGCTACAACACGACATCCTGCCCTTGATACCGGCCGAGGGCTCGGTTGGGGCAAGTGGTGACCTGACGCCACTGTCTTATCTCGCCGCTGTGCTCTGCGGTGAGCGGGAAGTGATGTATCAAGGTCAGCGCCGCGATGCGGGGGAAGTCTTCGCAGAATTGGGCATTACCCCCTTGCAGCTGCGACCCAAGGAAGGTTTGGCCATCATGAATGGCACTGCAGTAATGACCGCCCTGGCCTGCCTCGCCTGGGAACGTGCCGACTACCTGTGCCGTCTGGCAACACGCCTGACCGCCCTGAATGTGTTTGCCAGCGCCGGCAACGCGCATCATTTCGACGAAACCCTGTTTGCGGTCAAACCTCATGTCGGCCAGCAGCGCATTGCCCGCCGCATTCGCCATGACCTCGCCAGTGATCGTCCCAGTCGAAATGAACAAAGATTGCAGGACCGTTATTCCCTGCGCTGCGCACCTCATGTCATTGGGGTACTGGAAGACGCGCTGCCTTTCTTCCGCACACAGATCGAAAACGAGCTGAATAGCGCCAACGACAACCCCATCATCGACCCGGATAGCGAACGCGTCCTGCATGGGGGACATTTCTATGGCGGCCATATCGCCTTTGCAATGGATGGTCTGAAAAACGCAGTGGCCAATGTGGCAGACCTGCTTGATCGCCAACTGGCCTTGCTGGTGGATGCCCGATTCAACCACGGCCTGCCCAGCAATCTGTCCGGCGCCTCTGGCCCGCGCGCCGCGATCAACCACGGCCTCAAAGCCTTGCAGATCAGCGTATCCGCCTGGACAGCCGAAGCCCTCAAACAAACCATGCCCGCATCGGTTTTCAGCCGTTCAACCGAATGCCACAACCAGGACAAGGTCAGCATGGGGACGATCGCCGCACGTGACTGCCTGCGCGTATTGGAGCTCTCCGAGCAAGTCCTGGCCGCCATGCTGATTGCAGCCCGTCAGGCCATCACCCTGCGCCACCATATCGACGGCCGCCCGTTGCCAGAACCTCTGGCGGCCATGCAGGCCGACCTGGAAGATCGCATTGCGCTGGTGCAGGAAGACCGGGCGCTTGATCAGGATCTGCAAGCCTTGCTGGTGGCCATTCGCACCCAGGCATGGGGGTTGTATGAAGACTGATTTTTTTGCGGAAATCGAGCTGAGCCCAGCCTTTCATGATCTCGACCCGATGGATATTGTCTGGCACGGTCATTACGTGAAATACCTCGAACTGGCGCGCTGCGCCCTGCTCTCGAAGTTTGATTACGACTACCCGCAAATGCGCGAATCCGGCTACGCGTGGCCAATCGTCGATATGCGGCTCAAGTATGTACGCCCAGCCAGTTTTGGCCAGAAGCTGCGAATTCGTGCAGAAATCACCGAATGGGAAAACCGCCTGAAGATCGACTACCTGATCACCGATGCCGCCACGGGTCAGAAATTGAACAAGGCCTACACGATTCAGGTAGCCGTTGAAATTGCCAGTCGCGAGATGCTCTACGTCTGCCCCCCCGTGCTCTGGCAAAAGCTGGGAGTGGACGCGGCATGAAGCACAGAGCCCTGATTCTCGCCTGCCTGCTGAGTGTGGGTAGCGCCTCCACCTGGGCGGCCGACATCGCCAGTAGCGTGAAAGAGCGTCTCTTGCGGCCGGAAGTGCTGCGCGGCGAATTTGAACAAAGCAAGCAGGTCAACGGCTTCAAAAAACCCTTGCTGTCACGCGGTGATTTTCTGGTGGTGAACGAGCGTGGCGTGGTCTGGCGCACACGCGAACCCTTCGCCAGCGTACTCAAACTCACACGCGATGAAATCGTCGCCACCCAAGGCAACGACGTCGCCTTCAAGTTGAATGCCAGCAAAGAGCCATCCGTCCGTGTGATCAACGGCCTGCTGTTCTCCCTGCTCAATGGCGATGTCAGCAAGCTTGGCGAGCACTTCAAGATCGAAGGGGAAGCGAATGCCAAGACCTGGAAACTGGTACTGACCTCACGCCAGGCCGCTTTGGCCAAACTGATGAGCAAAGTAGAACTGACAGGCGACCAGTATGTGCGCCGCATCGACATCGACGAAACCAATGGCGACAAGACCAGCATCCGTTTCTCGGCCCAGAACAGCGAACCGGCCAAACTAAGCCGCGAAGAGGCCACCCGGTTTGATTGAAAGGCTCCACCCCTCCCGCTTGGCCCGACGCCTTGCCCTGTTCTGGCTGTTGCTGGTACTGGCCATCGTCGGCCACAACTTGTGGCTATGGTTGGGCCAGCACATCAAGATCGACACCGATGTGCTGGCGATGCTGCCGCAGGATGAGCGCAATCCTGCCGTGCAGGATGCGACACGCCGCCTCGCGGATGCCGCCGCCCGGCGCATCGTTGTGCTGGTAGGCGCCAATGATTGGCCGGCTGCAGAAAAAGCGGGGGATGCTTACGCCAATAGCTTGCGCGCCAGTGGTCAGCCGCTAGGCCTGCGCTATCAGGTTGGTGAGGCCACTTCCGAGCAATGGCTGAACTTCTTCTCCCCTTACCGTCAGCAACTGCTTACCAGCGAGCAAAGACAGGCCCTGCGCGAACAGCCCCCCGCACTACTCGCACAGCGTGCCATTGAAGCGCTATACCGGCCGATGGGCATGCCTCGCTTCGGCCAGTGGCAGGATGACCCACTGAATCTGTTCGGCAGCTGGCTGACCGCCAGAGCCGGCGAAAGCAAAGTCCGCCTGAATAACGGTCGTTTGGCCCTGCAAGCAGAAGGGCGACACTACGCAGTCCTGATGCTGGAACAACAAGGATCGGCCTTCTCGATAGCCGCGCAGCAGGCCCTGCTGCCACAGCTTGATCACGCCCGGACTGCAGCACTGGCCACTGGGGCAGGCATCGAAGTCCTCACTGTCGGCATCCCCCTGCACGCCGCTGCGGCGGCCCGGCAGGCCGAGCGTGAAGTGCATACCATCGGCATCGGCTCGTTGATCGGGATTGTCGTGCTCACGCTGTTCGCCTTCAGCGCCTTGCGGCCGCGCCTGCTGGTAACCTTGTCGATCGGGGTCGGCCTACTGGTTGCAATTTCCGTATGCAGCCTGCTGTTTGATGGCCTGCACCTGATTACGCTCGTGTTTGGTGCCAGCTTGGTGGGTGTCGCCGAAAACTATGGCACCAATTATTTCAGTGGCCGGCTGGGACGACCCGCCGAGCAACGCTGGGCCATGCTGCGCGAACAGATGCCGGTCATGGGGCTGGCGATGCTGACAACGGTTATCGGCTACGCCCTGCTGGCACTCACCCCCTTCCCAGGCTTAAGGCAGATTGCAGTGTTCTCAGCCAGCGGCTTGCTGGCGGCATTCGTCACCGTACTCTGGTGGTTTCCCTACCTCGATAAGGGGGAAATGGCCTACACCCGCCTTTCAACCTGGCTGGGCAGTCGTCGCGCCCTCTGGCCCACATTTCAGGCAAACGCATACAGCGGACTGGTAGTGCTGGTGATTCTGGGCATCCTGCTGGCCGGGGGAATGCGCTTGCAGGCCAACGACGATATCCGCCTGCTCCAGAACTCACCGCCCGACCTGATCGCCCAACAGCTGCGCGTCGGCAAATTGCTGGATCTGCCGGGCATGGCACAGTTCTATCTGATACAAGGCCGCACCGAACAGGAAGTGCTGCAAAGGGAAGAAGCGCTCAAAGCGAAGCTGATTCCGCTCGTTAATCAAGGTGTGATCAGCGGCTATCAAGCCGTTTCCGACTGGTTGCCCTCCGAAACGCGACAGGAAGCCGACGCTGCACTGATACGGCAAGTCGTTTATGGCGCGAATGGCGTCATGTCGCACATACGCAGCCAGATTGGGGAAGACCTGCCCCAACCCGTAGCAGACACACCCGCCCCGTTGACCCCGCGCCAATGGCTGGCATCCCCCGTGTCCGAACCCTTGCGTCATCAATGGTTGGGATCACTGGAAGGGGGATTTGCCAGTGTCTTGGTGTTGCGTGGTCTGGACCACCCCACGAAACAGACCAAACTGGCCCCGCTAGCTGCTCAGCTTGAGGGGGTCCACTGGGTGGACAAAGTCGGCGAAGTCTCCAGCGTCATGGCGCGTTATCGTCATCTGATGGCCTGGGTCATTGCCATCAGTTATCTGCTGGTGTTTATGGCCCTGAGTTATCGTTTTGGTAAACGTGCCTGGCGGGCTCTTGCGCCGACCGCCCTTGCCAGTGTCCTGACCCTGGCATTGCTCTCGCTCGCCGGACAGCCTTTGCAGCTTTTCAACGTGCTGGCGCTGTTGCTGATTTTGGGCATGGGTGTCGATTACGGCATTTTCTTGCTGGAACAGCCGCAACGCGAAGCGATCCGCCCGTTTTTATCCATTACCCTGGCAGCCGCCTCAACCTTGCTGGCATTTGGTCTGCTGGCGCTGTCGGCCACTCCGGCCCTGCGCGCCTTTGGCCTGACCATGCTGTTTGGCATTGGTCTGGCCTGGCTACTGACCCCGGCCTTTATGCCGCCCAACACCTCGACGACAGGAAAGGACGCCGCATGACTCCACTGCAGGCAGCCTCACCCCCCCAAAATCTATTAGTTGTGACCATGCGTCAGCTCAATCAATTCATATTCCGTAATATCCGCGTCATTGAAATGATCGGTGTGATCATGCGCATCGTCAGTTTCAGTCTGGTCAGCTGGATGGGCCCGAATAGCCCGTTCATGTTCGTATGGATCTTCAACACCATCGACGCCGCCATGCTGGCCTGGTGCTCGGCCCTGCGCAAAGACCCGGCCTACACCCTGTTGAACAGTTTCTGGATTCTGGTTGGTATTGTCGGCATTTTGCGTGCCAGCCAGGTCATTCACTGAAGTGCCAAGTCCTCAAGTCAGGAGAACGCAATGCGCATTGAACACGCCGACATTCTCATCATCGGTGCCGGCCCCTCGGGTTCGGTAGCTGCTGGCCTGCTTCGCAAGCAGGGCCGGCAAGTGCTGGTCATTGAAAAAGAACAGTTTCCGCGCTTCTCGATTGGCGAGAGCCTGTTGCCGCAATCGATGGCCTACATCGAAGCAGCCGGCTTTTTACAAGATGTGGTTGAAGCGGGCTTTCAATACAAAAATGGCGCAGCCTTTCAGCGAGGCGATAAAGCCACTGCGTTCGATTTCCGCGATAAATTCAGCCCGGGCTGGGGTACCACCTATCAGGTTCAACGAGCCGACTTCGACCACGTCCTGGCCAAGGCCGCCATCAAGGCTGGGGCCGAAATCCGCTTTCAGCATCAGGTGGTTGCGGTGGATGTGCAGGGCGAACGTCCTCTGGTCAATGTTGTGTCACCCGATGGCGGAACCTATCAGGTCACCGCTCGCTTCCTGCTGGATGCCAGCGGCTTTGGCCGCATCCTGCCACGGCTGCTGGATCTGGAAACCCCATCGGCCTTTCCGGTTCGCGGTGCCTACTTCACCCACATCCAGGACAATATTCCCGTGGGCAGCTTCGACCGTAACAAGATTCTGGTCAGCGTCCACCCCGAGCATGTCGATGTCTGGTTCTGGACCATCCCGTTCTCGAATGGCCGTTGTTCACAAGGTGTTGTAGCCCGTACCGAGTTTCTGGAACGCTATAGCGGCAGCGAAACTGAAAGACTGCAGGCCATCATCAGCGAAACCCCGACACTTGCCAATCTGCTGAAAGACGCGGTGTGGGATACCCCTGCGCGCCGGCTGGTTGGCTACGCGGCGAACGTCAAATCCCTATGGGGTAAAGGCTATGCCTTGCTTGGCAATGCCGGCGAATTTCTTGATCCGGTGTTCTCCAGCGGCGTCACCATCGCCTTCAAGTCTGCCAGTCTGGCTGCCGCAGCCATTGAACGCGAGTTCAACGGTGAAACCGTGGATTGGCAGAAAGACTATGCCGACCCACTCAAGGGCGGTGTCGATGCTTTCCGCTCATTCGTTGAGAGCTGGTATAGCGGTGGCTTTCAGGATGTGATCTTCCACAAGAATCAATCCCCGGAAGTGCGTCGCATGATTGCGGCCATCCTGGCCGGCTATGCCTGGGACACACAGAATCCCTATGTGGCCGATCCGCGTCGCCTGAAGACTCTGGAGCAACTGTGCGCCGTGTAACCGCCCTGCTTCTGCTGCTATGCCTGAGCGCTTGCGTCAACGTTCCGCAGGCGCAACCAGCCCTGCCGCGTCTACAGCTGGCGCCTTCGGCTTTTGGCAGCAACGTCAGCCTGGCGCAGAGGTTGACGCTCGAAAAAGTCAGCGACCAGGCCCGCCTGCCTCGTGGCGGGATGCCGCGCAGCCTGGATGCCCAGCTGGAAATTGATACCGAAACCGTCCAATTGGCAGGTTTCGCTCTAGGGCAACGCATCCTCACCCTGAGCTGGAATGGCAATGCCCTGACAAGCCAGCGCCATCCGCTGCTCCCGGCAGAAGTGGAAGCTGAAACCATTTTGCGCGACGTACAGCTCGTGTACTGGCCGGCATCCAGCCTGAATGCCGCACTACCTGCCGGTTGGCGTGTCGTGGATGCAGCCCGGCAGCGCAGCTTGCAATTTGAGGGTCGGCCATTGCTGACTATCACTTACCAGGCCGAACCTCGCTGGGCGGGTCGGGCAGAGCTCGACAACCTGCTGGAAGGCTACCGTTTGACTATCGACTCGACCCCGCAAACGGGACAGTAATCATCATGAATAGCCCCGTTTATCTGAATGAACTCGGTATCCTCTGTGCTCTGGGCGCAGGAATCGCCGAATGCCGACAGGCCTTATATGCCGACGCACCACAAGGCGTGCAGCCCAATAGCCAAGTCCTGCCGGGCCGGACGCTGCATCTGGGAGCCATCGACCGGCCGCTGGCCAGTCTGGCTGTGCTGCCACCCGCCTTGCGCAGCCGCAACAACGCCCTGTTGCTGACGGCACTCGCACAGATCCGCCCGGCAGTCGATGCCGCCATTGCACGCTATGGTGCCCACCGTGTCGGCGTTGTGCTTGGGACCAGTACCTCTGGCATCGGCGAAGGCGAGCAAGCGATTGCACGGCATCATCATACCGGCAGCCTCGGCCCGGACTTCCACATCGGCCAACAGGAGATGGGCTCGGCCGCACAGGCCCTGACCACCCTGCTGGATCTGGCGGGGCCTGCCATTGTTGTCTCGACCGCCTGCTCCTCCAGCGCCAAATCCCTGGCCAGTGCCGCCCGCCTGCTAAAGGCCGGCGTTTGTGATGCCGTGATCACGGGCGGCATGGACGCCCTGTGCGCCTTCACTGTATCCGGCTTTGCGGCACTCGACTCGGTCAGCGCCGAGCGCTGCAACCCGCTGAGCCTGAACCGGTGCGGCATCAATATCGGCGAAGGTGGCGCTCTCTTCCTGATGAGCCGCGAACCAGGGCCGGTTGTTCTGGCGGGTTGGGGCGAATCATCGGATGCCCATCACATCTCAGCTCCCGCCCCAGACGGTCGTGGCGCCCTGGCCTCGATGCGCGCCGCCCTGCAACGGGCTGGACTACAGGCAGCAGACATTGACTATATCAACCTGCATGGCACCGCTACGCCACAGAACGATGCCATGGAGAGCCTGGCTGTACGCGAGCTGTTTGGTACGACTACCCCGGTCAGTTCGACCAAACCACTGACCGGTCACACTCTCGGCGGCGCCGGGGCGCTCGAAGCTGCGCTGTGCTGGCTGGCGCTGACCGACAACCCGGAAGGCCGCTTGCCCCCGCACTGGTGGGACGGCATCGCCGATCCAGCGCTGCCGGCACTGCAAGTGGCAGCGGCCGGCAAAGCACTCGGCCGCCCGCTGAACTACGCTTTAAGCAATTCCTTTGCCTTTGGTGGCAGCAACGCCAGCCTGATTCTGGGGAGAGTTTGATGCGTCGAGCCATTCGCTATCCGATTGCAGACATCGTCCCCCATGCCGGCAAAATGAGCCTGCTCGATCGCGCGCTGGAGGGCGATGACGCTAGCTTGCTGGCCGAAGTCACCATACGGCCGGACAGCCTGTTTTTTGATGGTGCGGGAGTCGGCGCCTGGGTCGGAATTGAATACATGGCTCAAGCCATCGCCGCGTGGGCGGGCTGGCAGAGCCGACAGCAGGGCGAAGCCCCCAAGGTGGGATTTCTATTGGGCACCCGGCGCTATGAGTGCAACCGCGCCCATTTTCTGCTCGGAGAAACCCTGCAGATTGAAGTACACAGGCAGTTTCAGGCCGACAACGGCCTGAGCCAGTTTGAATGCGCGATCTGCATCCAGGGCGAGCCGGTGGCGAATGCAGCACTCACTGCCTTCCGGCCCGACAATGTTGAGCAATTTTTACAAGGAGGTCGCCATGAGTGACACAACGATCCTGGTGACCGGTTCAAGCCGTGGCATAGGCCGCGCCATCGCCTTGCGTCTAGCGCGCGATGGCTATATGCCGGTATTGCACTGCCGCAGCCGGCTGGATGAAGCCACCGCCGTTGCCGATGAAATCGAAGCCTTGCGTGGCATGCGGCCACGCATCCTGCAGTGCGATGTCGCCGAACGGCAGCAGACCGCTGAAGTGCTGCTGCAGGATGTGGAAACACACGGCTGCTACTACGGGGTGGTCTGCAACGCCGGCATTGCCCGTGACAATGCTTTTCCCGCGATGCCTGCCGAGGATTGGGATGCTGTCATCCATACCAACCTCGATAGCTTTTACAACGTACTCAACCCCTTGACGATGCCTCTGGTGCGGCGTCGCAAGCCCGGCCGCATTGTCACCCTGGCCTCGGTGTCCGGCCTGATGGGCAATCGTGGGCAAGTGAATTACAGCGCAGCCAAGGCCGGCATCATCGGCGCGACCAAAGCGCTGGCTGTCGAGTTGGCCAGCCGAGCAATCACCGTGAATTGTGTCGCACCAGGCCTGATCGACACCGAGATGATCGAACCGCATGTCCTGGAAGAAGCGATGAAAATCATCCCGTCCAGGCGCATGGGCAAGCCGGAAGAAGTTGCCGCAACAGTCAGTTTTTTGATGAGTGAAGACGCCGCCTATATCACGCGGCAGGTTATATCGGTAAATGGAGGGATGATCGGATGAAGCGCGTAGTAGTGACTGGAATTGGCGCGATCAGCCCACTCGGACATGACTGGGCAACCGTAGAAGCACGCTTGAAGTCATGCCGTAACGCTGTACAGGTAATGGAAGACTGGAAGATCTATGAAGGACTGAACACCCTGGTGGGTGTGCCTGCAGCCCCCTTCGAGCTCCCACAGCCTGCCTACAATCGCAAAGCCACCCGCAGCATGGGCCGGGTGGCACTGATGGCCACCCGCGCCAGCGAAGTGGCACTTGCCGATGCTGGTCTGCTGGGTGACCCGCTGGTCAAGTCGGGACGCATGGGCATTTCCTACGGCTCAAGCTCCGGCACCCCGGCCAATATGGGCGACTTCGGCCGCATGATCGTGGAAAAAACCGTAGAAGGAATTTCTGCGACCACTTATATCCGCATGATGGCGCACACCGCCGCCGTCAATATCGGGGTGTTTTTCGGGATTACCGGCCGCATTGTCACCACCACCAGCGCCTGTACTTCTAGCAGCCAAGGGATCGGCTATGCCTATGAAATGATCCAGTCTGGCAGGCAGGTGGCCATGCTGGCCGGTGGTGCCGAAGAGCTTGATGCTACCGAGGCAGCCGTGTTCGACACACTGTTTGCCACCAGCGTCAAGCACAACGAATCCCCCGAGCTGACGCCACGACCCTTCGACGCTAATCGCGATGGTCTGGTATTGGGCGAAGGTGCCTGTACTTTCGTGCTCGAAGAGTACGAACACGCCAAGGCACGGGGAGCCAGAATCTACGCCGAGATCATCGGCTTTGGCACCAATAGCGATGGTCAGCACGTCACCCACCCCAATGCCGACACCATGGCGATCGCAATGCGGCTGGCCCTGGATGACGCCAAGCTGGCGCCTTCCGACATTGTTTATGTCAATGCCCATGGCACCTCCACCGATCAGGGCGATGTCGCCGAGACACAGGCCACGCATAGCGTGTTTGGCAATCAGGTCGCCATCTCTTCGCTGAAAAGCTATATGGGCCACACACTCGGCGCCTGCGGCTCACTCGAAGCCTGGATGTCGATACAGATGATGCGAACGGGCTGGTTTGCGCCGACGCTCAATCTGGAATCGGTTGATCCGCGCTGCGGCGATCTGGACTACATCACCGGCACAGGCCGACAGATTGAAACCGATGTTGTCATGAGCAATAACTTTGCATTTGGCGGTATCAATACGTCGTTGATTTTCCGCCGTTGGCCGGATTAATCACCCAGCAAAGTCCCGTGATTCTGAAAAAGCCATTAACCACCCAGGAGAATGTAAGTGAAGAAACTGCTTGTCCTCAGTCTGATCAGCCTTGGTTTGTCTGCCCCTGCTCTGGCACGCGACACTGTGCTGGATATCCCGCTGGAAGACGTGTTGTCCATGCCGGAAGCCAAAGACCAACTCGACGGTTCGGTTAAATTCTTTCTGAGTGGTGCTAAAACGCCAAAAATCATCAAGAAATTCGGCAGCGACACCTCCAACAAAAAGACGAATGGGGTTGGGAAAAGCGATGAATTCGGCTGCAAGTGGGCGGCATTGTCTGCATTGGCGGCCTTCCAGCAGTCCGCTAAACGCGAAGGGGCCAATGCGGTCATCGACATGGTCAGCTACTACAGGAAAGAAGAAACCAAAGACCCCAAAACCTTCCGCTGCCACGCAGGCAGCTTCGTAGTCGGTGTTACGCTGAAGGGTACTTACGCCAAGATTGCCGACTAAGCCACGCTGACGCTTTGTTGGCGGATCGCATTTTGTCAGATTGTGGCCTATTGCAAGGTGCCAGGCTTTGTTGACGTTTACTTCCGGTCGCGCCGGGTTTCACCGAAGAACGGCCTGGCTCTGCGTTACAGAACGCTTGCCTAGAACTGACTATACAGCGCGCTTTACGCCTTGTTCCGGGCCATTTTCCGGCAAAGCGCGATCCGGCAATCAAACCGCAGCACGTCCCATCCCGGCATGATTGATGAGGCGCCAATACCCTGAGTCAGCCCCCCGATAGCCATTTCATCACTTCGCAGCACAGGCCACACCATGCCCACACCTCCCTCTTGCTTACTTGTTCGTGCCGCCCCGCTCCTGCTCTGTCTTGGGTTGTTATCCAGCCCGGCCATGGCGGCTGATGAGCCTGTCACCACCCAGCCGCGTTGGGAAGCTGGCCTGGGCGTTGGCTTACTGAGCATGGCTGACTACCCTGGCTCGGATAAGCAGAAAGGTTACGTTCTGCCGGTGCCCTATCTGGTCTATCGCGGGGATACGATCCAGGCTGATCGCAATGGTCTGCGCGGCAAGCTGTTTGATTCGGACCGGTTGGAAGTACAACTGAGCCTTGCGGCGTCTGCCCCGGTTCGCAGCAACGAGAGTGCTGCCCGCCAAGGCATGCCCAACCTTGATCCGACGTTTGAATTCGGCCCGGAAGTTCGCTGGCATCTTTATAAAAGCGATGATGCTTCTAACCGGCTGGATCTACGCCTGCCAATACGGGCGGTCTACGCTGCCGACCGGCTGCACGTTCACGCCATCGGCGCCGTTGCCGCACCAGCGCTGAATCTGGATGTGCGCGACGCCATCGGCAATGGCTGGAATCTGGGCATCAACACCGGCCCTCTGTTTGGCAGCCGGGCCTATCACACTTATTACTATGGGGTAGACCAGGTTCACGCCACGACCACTCGCCCCGCTTACGAAGCCGGTGGCGGCTACAGCGGCCTGCAATTCACGGCCTCATTATCCCGACGCAGCGGCAATTACTGGTTTGGTGGATTTGTACGGGCCCAGAATATGCGGGGAGCGGTCTATCACGACAGCCCTCTGCTCAAGAAAGACACGAGCTTCGCTGCCGGCATTGCCATTGCCTATGTGTTTGCCAAGTCCAGCGAGCAAGTGAGCGTAAAGCTTTCCGATTAAGCGGCACGACACTCGGCGTTGTCGTAGCTTCGGCTGCGGCCATGCCCATCTGGCATGGCCAGATGCCGAGATGCGATACCGCCACACTCCTTCCCTTCGCCCCCTGCAAGGCTGGAAAAGAAACGTCAACAGAGCCCAGGTATGAGTCAACAGAACAAGTGGCTGGTCGGCCCCCCCAGTAAACGCCCCAGCCGGGTCGTCCCGACCGCGCCGAAACCCGTTAGCGACAAAGCCGTACAACGCCTGTTACGCGCCAATCAACGTGATCTGCTTGGAAAACCATTGGCCAGCAGCTTGCAGACATCGCCGCCGCACCGGGCACAAGGCAAGGCGCTGATTGGTGGCGCAATCTGCCTTGCCGGCGGGGTCGCCGCCGCCATTGGCGGTCTGGCGTTGCGATCATGGTCGGTATTGGCACTCGGTGGCGCCTTGCTGGCCAGCGGCGCTTGGCTTTTATGGCCGCGTGCTTCGTCAAGCACGCCAACCGCCCCTCCCATCGTCAACCCGGCAGACGCCCACCAACTAGACCACTATCTGGCCGATATTGCGCCGCGCCTGCCGGAAGCCGCTTTGCAACCGTTGACGCACCTGAAGGAATCACTGGCCCGTCTGCTACCCCTGCTCACCGACGAAGCCAGATTGGCCAGTCTGCCGATGGATGAGCGTTTTTTCATGGGCCAACTGGTCAGTCGCTACCTGCCCGATGCCTGCCAGCACTATCTGGCCTTGCTCGATACAGCAGGCGATAACCTGCCTGCAGATAGTCCGGCCGAGCAGTCGTTCTTGAATCAGCTGGATCTGCTACAGGCCCGGCTGGACAAGTGTCTGCAACTTGTCCTGCAAGACCAGACCGAACGCCTGTCGAATCACGAAGCCTTTCTGCGTAGCAAGCAATAACGCAACCGCCAAAAATAAAAGCGCGAGAATGACTCGCGCTTTTAACAGTCTTCCACCTCGGGCCGATTACTCAGGCACCCGTTGCGACTCCGGTACGCGCGGCGAGGGGATGCGCTCTCCACGAGGTAGCGTCTGTGCAATGGTCTGCGGCTCTACCGCTGCCGCATGTTCCAGCATATCGGCGTCCTGTTTGTCACGCACGGTCTTGGCCAGGGTAAAAACCGAGCTCATGAGAAAGAGCCACGACACGATCATATAGGCGCGCTGCCCCTCCGGGATCGTCATCCGGTACAAGCCCCAACCCGTCAGTCCAACAGCTACAGCAAAGCCAACCCACACGGTCACCATCCAGGCTCCGGTGTCTACACGTTCGTCCCGGTTGTCCCGGATCAATTTGGCCACCGAAAACGCAGAAAACAGGCAGAAAAAATAACCCAACGCCAGAAATGCCCGATCCAGCGTCTCGTGCGGCAAATTCCAGACCCCCATACCACAAGCGCCAACCGATAGCGCAAAGGACGCCCAGACTTGCACGATCCAGCCCTTGGTATCACGACGAATCAAATACTGCTTGGCCATCACTGTTTCTCCTTATCTAGGGCACTCATTGCAGACCAGCGGTCTGCAGCCTTTACCGCACCACTGGCCCACTTACCTGACCGGAGGTTATCGGCATAGATGCCGGTTTGTCTATGGCTTGTCGGACTTGTTGAAGCTGGGAACGCAAGATCGCTTCGTTATCACCAGCAGTCTGTGCAGTCTGCTGTCGAAAGGTTTCTATCGCATCCAGGGCGCGCAGACTCAAGTCGAACATGGCTTTCAAGCGCTCCACCCCTGTTGCGGTATCGGTTGGCAGGGCAGCGGCCGGCCCCTGTATCAAGCCAAGCAACGGGCCACTATCGCTGGCGTACTGCTCAATCGACTGATTGATTCCCTGAAGCAGCTGCGTCACTTTCAGCTGCTCGCCAGCCTGTCGCGCCACCATCTGCGCAACGGCCAACGCGCTGATCCCAATCACCGCCAGCCGCTCACAGCCTTGGCTCAGCTCGCGGCCAGCCTTTTGCAATACAAGAATCGACGCATACCCATTCAGACACACCGCTTGTTGTGTTTGTAGATCCTGCAGATTCTGCCGCACGAAATAACTCACGTCCTGCCGCAGGCGCCGGCTACGTTCAGGATCAGTCTGCGACATCATGGCCTGCGCCGCTGCCAGTTGCTCGTCCAGCTGCTGCAGCTTCTGGGCAGCCTCGGCTAACCGCTGGGCCTCGGTCTGCAGTTTGGTGGCCAGCACGGCCAATTCAATGTCATCCCGCGCCAGATCATCCCTGGCGACATACAGTTGATTCATCGCCGCCTGCAAGGCTGCACCCGATTGCTGAAAGCGTTTGAAATACGCAGACAAACCACCGCTACGCGGTATCAGACCGAATAATTTGCGTGCGGGGGATAAATCCCCTGCCCGTGCGGGATTCAACGCCTCCAACAAGCGACGCATCTCCGTCATCGCCAGCATGGCCTGGCCATCGGATACCCCACGCTGATTGCGTGGTAACAATTTCAGGCTGATGAGCTGTGCGGACTGACGCATTTCTTCCCGACCAAGCAGAAAGACCTGATCTACCGCCGAGGCAAAGGCTGGTGCCTGCAAGTCTTGTCGCAGCAGGCCATCGAGTATCACTGCCAACTCATCGTCGATCTGCTGCTGCGAAGCAGCCGGCAAAGCATGCCACTTTGCAACATCACAAATTTCGATAGCCCGGATCGGTTCAGGCGGGGTCAAGGTCAAAGCAGCATGCATAAGCCAGTGGAAAATATCGAAAGATAGCGCTGACACGATAACAAGACCGCCCGACCGCTGCCAATGCAAGCAACGCGACTGTGCCGTGCCAATAGCTTAGAACTGCCAGGGCTTGACTCTGCAGGCAGGCAACCCCATCTGTTGAGTATTGGCCAGATTGTCCTGCCCGTCTGCAAACCTGCGCAGCATTTTTGCGAACCCAGCCCCGGTTGTATGGTTGGAAACCGGGTTCAGACTCCGCATAGAGGGATGATCTGACCTGTTTTTGATCCGCCCCAAGTTGCGTAATTGCTGCTCAAGGCCCTCTGGAGCTCATCATGCCCACCGTCATCATGTACACCACCAACTGGTGCCCTTATTGCCAACGCGCCAAGCAACTGCTGCAAAGCAAGGGAGTGACCGCCACTGAAATCAATATTGAAGCCGACCCAGCCAAGCGTGACGAAATGATGCAACGCAGCGGTCGTCGTACCGTGCCGCAGATTTTCATTGGTGATCATCACGTTGGTGGCTTTGATGATCTAGCAGCCCTGGATAGACAAGGCGGCCTGATGCCACTGCTGCAGGCATGACCCCCCGCCACCAATCGTGACAAAGCCCCTGCAAGCAGGGGCTTTGTCTTTAACGGGCACCCGGAGGGGCTTAATGCCCTTGGCTGGCTTTCAAGGCCAAACGGCTACGGTGCAGAATCGGTTCGGTGTAGCCATTGGGCTGATTCACCCCATCGAACACCAACTCGCACGCCGCCTTGAAGGCAATGCTGCCTTCAAAATTGCCTGCCATCGGGCGGTAAGCGAGATCATGTGCATTCTGGGCATCCACAACCGCTGCCATGCGCTGCATGACCTCCTGCACCTGCTGCGAACGGACGATGCCGTGACGCAACCAGTTGGCAACATGCTGGCTGGAGATACGCAGCGTGGCGCGGTCTTCCATCAATCCGACATTATGGATATCCGGCACCTTGGAACAACCCACTCCCTGATCCACCCAGCGCACCACATACCCCAGAATGCCCTGACAATTGTTTTCCAACTCTGCCTGGATTTCCTCGGCAGACCAATGGGTATCTGCCGCCAGCGGCAAGGTCAGGATGTCATCAACCGATGCCCGTGCCCGTGACTTCAGCTCATCCTGACGCTTGAATACATCCACCTGGTGATAGTGCAGCGCGTGCAGCACTGCCCCGGTCGGCGAGGGCACCCAGGCACAATTGGCGCCAGCCTGCGGATGACCGACTTTTGTCCTGACCATTTCAGCCATCATGTCTGGCTTGGGCCACATACCTTTGCCGATTTGCGCCTTGCCTTGCAAACCGCAGAGCAGCCCAACATCGACGTTGCTATTTTCGTAAGCAGCAATCCAGCGTGTCGCCTTCATCGCTTCTTTACGCACCATCACTCCAGCCTCCATCGCCGTATGAATCTCATCTCCTGTGCGATCCATAAATCCTGTATTGATGAAGATGATGCGATCCTTGGCCGCCCGGATACATTCCTTGAGATTGACTGAAGTGCGGCGTTCTTCATCCATCACGCCAATTTTCAGCGCATTGGCAGGTAGCCCGATGGCCTGTTCCACCCGCGCGAATAGCTCGACCGCAAATGCCACTTCTTCCGGCCCATGCATTTTCGGTTTGACGATATACATCGACCCGGCGCGGGAATTACGTAGCTGACCACGACCGAGCAGGTCGTGCTTGGCGATCAGTGCAGTCACCATGGCATCCATGATGCCCTCGAACACATCCTCATTCTGAAAGCGAATGGCCGGATTGGTCATGAGGTGCCCCACATTTCGCAGCAACATCAGGGAACGGCCGTGCAGGGTCAGCGTTCCGCCCGATGCGGCCGTGAAAGTCCGGTCTCCCTGCATACGGCGGGTAAGCTGCTTACCCCCCTTTTCGAAAGTGTCTTCGAGTGTTCCCAGCATCAGGCCCAGCCAATTGCGATAGACCTCCAGCTTGTCCTCCGCATCGACGGCGGCAACCGAGTCTTCACAATCCTGGATCGTGGTGACTGCCGCTTCCAGGCACAGGTCTTTGACATGCGCCAGATCGGTCGCACCAATTGGATGCGCAGCATCAATCTGAATTTCCACATGCAAGCCATGATGTTTGAGCAGTACGCCAGAGGGCGCCGCCGCATCCCCAACATACCCGACAAACAGGGCTGGGTTCTGCAAGCTTACGGCCTCACCACCTTTCAAGGTCACACGCAACTGTCCCGCCACCACCACATAGGCCGTCGCGTCACGATGCGAGCCCGCCGATAGCGGAAAGGTGTCATCCAGAAACTTCCGGGCAAAGGCGATGACCTTGGCCCCACGCACCGGGTTATACGCCTTGCCTTTTTCCGCCCCGCCCTCGTCAGCGATGACGTCCGTCCCATACAGTGCGTCATAGAGCGAACCCCATCGCGCATTGGCGGCGTTCAACGCATAGCGGGCATTCTTCACGGGCACTACCAGCTGTGGGCCGGCCAGAGTGGCGATTTCCTCATCAACACCCGATGTGGTCACCTCAAATGCCGCCCCTTCTGGCAGTAGATAGCCAATTTCAGTCAGGAAAGCCTTATAAGCCGCGAAATCGGCCTTGGGATTGGCACGATGCCAAGTATCGATCTGCGCTTGCAGCTGGTCACGCTTGGCCAGCAGCGCTTTATTTCGGGGAGTCAGATCGGCCAGAATCTGCTCGAAAGCAGACCAGAAGGCGGCGATCTCAACACCCGTGCCGGGAATCGCGGCATTGTTGATGAAGTCGTAAAGCTCGCGGTCTACGGCAAGATTGCCGTGTTGAATACGTTCGGTCATGGCAACACCTTTCGAAGCCTAGGCTCTATTGACGTTATATTTCCGGTCGCGCCAGCCCAGGCCTGCATAAACGAAAACGCCGCCCGAACTCTGCTGAGTTGGGCGGCGTTTGCTCATCCAGAATGATAAGTGAACGATGACGCCCACTTATCAATTCGTCGATCAATGGAACTGCTCTTCCTCGGTCGAACCGGTCAGGGCGGTTACCGATGATGCGCCACCCTGAATCACTGTGGTGACGTCATCGAAGTAGCCTGTACCGACTTCCTGCTGGTGGCTGACAAAGCTGTAGCCACGGTCACGCGCAGCAAACTCCGGCTCCTGTACCTTCTCAACGTAGGCAGACATGCCACGAGCCACATAGTCTTGTGCCAAGTCGAACATGTTGTACCACATGGAGTGAATGCCGGCCAAAGTGATGAACTGATACTTGTAGCCCATCGCCCCTAGCTCACGCTGGAACTTGGCAATGGTGGCATCGTCGAGATTTTTCTTCCAGTTGAACGATGGCGAGCAGTTGTAAGCGAGCATTTTGCCTGGGTGCTTGGCGTGTACTGCCTCAGCAAACTTGCGGGCAAACTCCAGATCTGGCGTACCGGTTTCACACCAGACGAGATCGGCATAGTCAGCGTAAGCAATCGCCCGGCTGATCGCCTGCTCAATCCCCTTCTTGGTCTTGTAGAAGCCTTCGGCTGTACGCTCACCCGTCAGGAAAGGCTTGTCATTTTCATCGTAATCGCTGGTTAAGAGATCGGCCGCCTCAGCGTCGGTACGAGCGATCACCAGGGTCGGCACGCCGTAAACATCCGCAGCCAGACGCGCAGCGATCAGCTTCTGCACGGCTTCCTGCGTGGGAACCAATACCTTTCCGCCCATATGACCGCACTTCTTTACCGAAGCGAGCTGATCTTCCCAATGCACGCCAGCCGCACCCGCACGGATCATCGACTTCATCAGCTCGTAGGCGTTGAGTACGCCGCCAAAACCGGCTTCAGCATCCGCTACAATAGGGGCGAAGTAGTCGATAAAGCCTTTGTCGCCACGCTCGATTCCCTTGCTGTGCTGAATTTCATCGGCACGGGAAAACGCGTTATTGATGCGCTCCACCACCTTAGGCACGGAATCCACAGGATACAGTGACTGATCGGGGTACATGGCCGAGTATTCGTTGTTGTCGGCCGCGACCTGCCAACCAGACAGGTAGATGGCTTTTACGCCAGCCTTGACCTGCTGCATGGCTTGACCGCCCGTCAAGGCGCCCAGGCAATTGACGTAAGGTTCGTTGTTGACCAGGTTCCACAGTTTTTCTGCGCCACGGCGAGCCAGGCTGTACTCGTTTTGAACCGAGCCGCGCAGGCGTTCGACATCAGCAGCGGTGTAGCCACGCTTGATACCCTTCCAGCGCGGATTTTCGTCCCATTCGCGTTGAATGGCGGCAATACGTTGTTCACGAGTCGTCATGTCAGTTACCCCAAGATTTGGAATTCAAAGCCAAAGTCGGCAAGCGCCCGACTTAAGTTAGATAAATCAAGCGCGAGGTGCGTCACTAGGGGCCGGAGATCGTCGTCCAGCAGGGCTATTCCGAGCCTGGTCAAGCGCCCGGAGGCAAGGAACGCAGCGAGATAATGGTGGCCTCGCAGCGTGCGTGATCCTCAGCGATGTGTAGTTCGATTATATGAAGTTTCATGTGCAGTGCAGCAAGCATTTTCGCCGGTGCGACATGAAATTACAGAAATGCAACAGTATTGTTGCGGGTTTACCACTATTGAAATTACCCGAAAACACCCCCAACTGGGGTGGGTATTGTTAGGAGAACTCCAGATGCATCACCACATGGAACCCGAGATGGAACAAGAATCTAAGTCCGAATCACTCAATTCTGAAACCAGTGGAAACGCCACTACATCTGCCGAACCCAGCCTGGAGCAAAAGCTCGCCGACGCGGAAGCCCGTGTCGCTGCACTGCAAAATGAAGTGCTGTACGCCCGTGCAGATACCGAGAACCTGCGCCGCCGCAGTCAGGAAGATGTCGCTAGCGCACACAAGTACGCCGTCTCCAAGCTGGCTGGCGAGTTGCTGCCCGTAAAAGACAGCCTGGAAATGGCTCTGGCTGACAACTCCGGCAATATCGACAACTTAAAGATGGGGGTTGATATGACCCTCAAACAACTGGTTGCCGCCTTCGACAAGGTTCAGCTGAAAGAAATCAACCCCATCGGTGAAAAACTGGACCCGCACAAGCACCAGGCCATTTCGATGATCGAAGCCGATGCAGAGCCCAATACCGTCATCAACGTCATGCAAAAGGGCTATTTGCTGGCCGAGCGTGTGTTGCGCCCCGCCATGGTGGTCGTTGCCAAGAGCAAGTAAGCACCCAGCTGGGTGCCGGCCACTGGCGACATGCCTGGAACATGTCTGACGCCCGACTGCAATGCGTCAGCCCCGATTCCTGGCGGGCCTGCAAAAACCTGCGCTTTTGGTCTGATTAAGTCGCTTGAAATGTGCAGCGACATCCCCACTTAGCGAACAAGGTTATTCGGATTCTTGCTGACAACCATTCAGCAACTAAGACATTGGAAGGAAAACACTATGGGTAAGATTATTGGTATCGACCTTGGCACAACCAACAGCTGCGTGGCAGTTCTGGAAGGTGGCAATGTCAAGGTCATTGAAAACGCCGAAGGCGCACGCACGACTCCGTCGATCATCGCTTATGCCGAAGATGGTGAAATTCTGGTTGGCGCACCGGCCAAACGCCAGGCGGTTACCAATGCCCGCAACACTCTCTATGCCGTAAAGCGTTTGATCGGCCGTCGCTTTGAAGAAAAGGAAGTACAAAAAGATATCAGCCTGATGCCTTACACCATTGCCAAAGCCGACAATGGTGACGCATGGGTAGAAGTACGCGGCAAGAAGATGGCCCCTCCGCAAATTTCAGCGGAAGTGCTGCGCAAGATGAAGAAGACCGCCGAAGACTATCTCGGCGAAGAAGTGACTGAAGCCGTCATTACCGTTCCCGCTTACTTCAACGACAGCCAGCGCCAAGCTACCAAAGATGCAGGTCGGATCGCAGGTCTGGAAGTCAAACGGATCATCAACGAACCAACCGCCGCTGCACTGGCTTTTGGCTTGGACAAGAAGGGTTCGGGCGACCGCAAGATTGCCGTGTATGACCTGGGTGGCGGTACTTTCGATATTTCGATCATTGAAATTGCTGATGTCGATGGCGAAATGCAGTTTGAAGTGTTGTCCACCAACGGCGACACCTTCCTCGGCGGTGAAGATTTTGACCAACGCCTGATCGACTACATCGTGACCGAGTTCAAGAAAGAACAAGGCACAGACCTGTCGAAAGACGTACTCGCGCTGCAACGCCTGAAAGAAGCTGCTGAGAAAGCCAAGATTGAGCTGTCTTCCAGCCAGCAGACCGAAATCAACCTGCCTTACGTCACCGCTGACGCAACGGGCCCCAAGCACTTGGCCATGAAGATCACCCGTGCCAAGTTCGAATCGCTGGTTGATGACCTGGTTGAGCGCACCATTGAGCCTTGCCGTATCGCAATCAAGGATGCGGGCGTCAAAGTTAGTGATATTGATGACGTGATCCTGGTTGGCGGTCAGACTCGCATGCCCAAGGTCATGGACAAGGTCAAGGAGTTCTTCGGTAAGGACCCTCGCCGTGATGTGAACCCAGACGAAGCCGTTGCCGTAGGCGCTGCGATTCAGGGTTCAGTTCTGACGGGTGACCGCAAGGACGTACTGCTGCTCGACGTGACGCCGCTGTCGCTGGGTATCGAAACCCTCGGCGGCATCATGACCAAGCTGATCAACAAGAACACCACGATCCCTACCAAGGCCTCGCAAGTGTTCTCGACCGCTGACGACAATCAGGCAGCCGTAACCATCCACGTTCTGCAGGGCGAGCGTGAAAAAGCGTCGGCCAACAAATCGCTGGGGCAGTTCAATCTGGAAGGCATTCCCGCTGCTCCGCGTGGCACACCACAGATCGAGGTGATTTTTGATATCGACGCCAACGGCATCTTGCATGTTTCCGCCAAGGACAAAGCCACTGGCAAAGAGAACAAGATCACCATCAAGGCCAACTCGGGTCTGTCGGAAGACGAAATCCAGCGCATGGTGAAGGATGCCGAAGCCAACGCCGAGGAAGACAAGAAGCTGCACGAGTTAGTGCAAGCCCGTAACCAGCTGGAAGGTCTGATTCACCAAGTGAAGAAGAGCCTGACCGATTTCGGTGACAAGATCGGTGCCGATGAAAAGGCAACGATTGAATCAGCCTTGAAGGAAGCGGAAGAAGTGGTCAAGAGTGATGACAAGGACGTCATTGATGCCAAGTCCGAAGCGCTGATGAAGGCTTCCCACTCGCTGACTGAAAAGATGTATGCCGCCCAACAGGGCGCTCAAGCTGGCGCAGCACCAGGAGGAGCAGAAGCAGCGGGCAAGCGCGATGACGGCGACGTCGTAGACGCGGAATACACTGAAGTCAAAGACAACAAGTAAGCGTAGTGCCAAGATCTTCCTGCAGGCTGCGCAAGTTACGGGCCGGATAATTTTCCATTCGTGCGCACACCGGCATTCCGATGTGCGCAAACGGGAAAATCCGGCACAAACTGCGCAATTGGAGGAAGATCCGGGTTTAGCCCGGCTCATAGGCCACCAGCCGGAGTCGGGCTTTCTCGTCAACACCCTACCGGGAGGCGCAATGACACAGCAACGGCTGCAATTTCCACCACGTACGGCTTTTTTCGAGACGCTGAAGTCTCGGGTTGATGGCTATTTGCAGGCGGAAGGCAAACGGCCCACCGGTAATTGGCGTCTCGCTGCCAAGGCATTGCTGGCGCTGGGGGCCATGTTCGGTGGCTATGTCTGGCTGGTGTTTTTGACAGACTCCCTGTGGCAAGCCGTGCTCGCGGCGTTTGTCATGGTGCAGGGTATGGTGCTGACCGCGTTTGGCGTCATGCACGACGGAGCGCACGGCAGCCTGTCGCGCCGGCGCTGGCTGAACTGGCTGGCTGGCGCTACGATGGATGTGCTGGGCAGCAGCAGTATGTTGTGGCGACAGAAGCACAACATGCTGCATCACACCTACACCAATGTAGATGGGAAGGACGACGATATCGCCATCGGTAGCTTGATGCGATTCAGCCCGAGCCAACCCAGAAAACCCTGGCATCGCCTGCAACACTGGTACGCGCCACTGCTGTATAGCCTTCTGTCCTTGTACCTGCTGTTTTTCAGCGACTTTCAAAAGGTCTTCACGGGTCGCATTGGTGAAACGGCCCTGCAACCCAGAAAGTGGTGGGAGTTACCGTACTTTTTCAGCGTAAAGCTCGCTTATTTTGCTTATGCGTTGCTGGTCCCGATGCTGCTGCATCCCTGGTGGCTGGTGCTTAGCTTCTTTATTGGCATGCATCTCCTGTTTGGTCTGACACTGTCTCTGGTATTCCAGCTTGCGCATACCGTCGAAGGGGCTGATTTTCCACTACCCGATGCCAATGGCCTGATGCCGTACGACTGGGCCGAGCATCAGCTGCGCACCACCGCCAACTTCGCCCCAGGCAGTCGTCTGGTGAACTTCTACACTGGCGGACTGAATCATCAGGTCGAGCATCACCTGTTCCACAAAATGAGCCATGTACACTACCCGGCAATCAGCCGGATTGTGCGTGACACCTGCCGTGAGTTCGGCATCGTTTATCACTCTTTCGGCACCACACGTGCGGCAATCCTGGCTCACTTTCGCCACCTGCGCCGCATGGGGCAGCCGGTCTGAACGCCTGCAAGGTTTTGAACCATGTCCAAACAAGATTTTTACCAAGTCCTCGGCGTCAATCGAGACGCTAGCGAAGACGACATCAAAAAGGCGTATCGCAAGCTTGCGATGAAGTATCACCCTGACCGCAATCAGGGCGACAAGACCGCCGAAGAGAAATTCAAGGAAGTCAAGGAAGCCTACGAGATCCTGTCGGATGCGCAAAAGCGTGCCGCCTATGATCAGTACGGCCACGCTGGTGTTGACCCTCAAGCTGGTGGCGGCTTTGGCCCCGGCGGCTTTGGTGGTTTTGCTGATGCGTTTGGTGACATCTTTGGTGACATCTTTGGCGGCGGCGGCGGTCGTGGCGGTCGATCGAATGTGTATCGAGGCTCCGATCTACGTTATAACCTTGAGGTAACCCTAGAAGAGGCTGCCCGAGGTACTGAATCTCGTATTCGCATCCCTACTCATGAAGAGTGCGAGACCTGCCATGGTTCAGGTGCTAAACCCGGAACCGAGGCAAAGACTTGCTCCACCTGTAGTGGGCATGGGCAAGTCCGCATTCAGCAAGGATTCTTCTCACTGCAGCAGACCTGCCCAACCTGCCACGGTACCGGCAAGGTTATTCCAGACCCGTGCCGCGATTGCAGTGGCGCTGGCCGCAAAAAGACCCACAAGACCCTGTCGGTCAAGATCCCTGCCGGTGTAGACGAAGGTGACCGGATACGCCTGTCGGGCGAAGGCGAGGCCGGCGTCAATGGCGGTCCGCCGGGAGATTTATACGTCGTCATCCACGTTAAGCAGCACCCGGTCTTCCAACGCGAAGGCAATGATCTGCATTGCGAAATGCCAATCAGTTTCACCACTGCAGCTCTTGGCGGTGAGATTGAGATCCCCACACTGGATGGTGCAGCAAAGATCAAAATCCCCGCAGAAACCCAAAGTGGCAAAGCATTCCGCCTCCGTGGCAAGGGCATCAAGGGTGTACGCAGCAGCCTGCAAGGAGACTTGCTCTGCCATGTCGTCGTTGAAACCCCCGTTAATTTGACCGAACGACAGAAAGAACTGCTACGAGAATTTGACATGATCAGCCAGGGGGACGCTGCTACTCATAATCCTCGGGCCAAATCATGGATGGATAAGGTCAAAGAATTTTTCAGTTAAAACCCATCGCCAAGGCTCTGCGTCTGACGGTCCGGGGCCTTGAACATTCGTCGTCAATCAATCATTGATCTCGAATGGCTTTGCCAAAATGCAAAACCCCCGCCTAGCTCTTTCAAGCTAGGCGGGGGTTGCCATTTGTGGCGATTTCGCCACAAACATCCTATCTGCTGTGCTTAGTATCCAGCGCTGACAGCTTGCTGCAGCCAGCTATCAATCAGCCCCAAGTCCTTCACGTCACCAGCAGCTTGTGGATCGACATAGAACAGGCGGCCATCCTTGGTCCCGAGATAAGCACCGTTTGCATACTTACGATACTTATAGCCCCCCCAAGACTCCGTCTTACTCTTGGCTCCTGGAAAGTAACTTGCATAAACACGTTCAGCCCAGCCAAACAGCCGAGCAGAGGAATCCATGGCACTGGTATCCGGTGTCCCCAACTTCAACTTGTCGATACCACCTTCCCCCTTCACCAGAATCGGGGAATTCTGCGCAAAGCTGGTATAGCCAAGACCCAGTTGTCCCCAGAAGTTGGAGCCCCAAGACACCAAACTTCCGTCCGTCTTCAACGCAAGGGTGTGCTCACCGGCATGGGTTGCAATCTGCGCAACACCTTTTAGAGGGGGCGAATCTGCGGCATTGCCAGCCAGGACTGGGCGCGGGTTCGATCTATCTGTGTAGGTACCATCACCAAGATCGCCTTTGACGTTGTAACCCCAAGCCCATACCGAACCATCATCAAACAGCACGGCAGAGTGATATTCACCTGCAGCAATAGAAATTACTCGGCCAGGAGCCTCGGAGAAAGTAACCTTTGCCGGAGTATCAGTATCCGCCTGGGAAACTTCCGGACGCCCAAGCTGCCCTTTATGGTTCCACCCCCAAGACCAGACCTGCCCAGCAGTATCAAGCGCCAAAGCGTGATACCCACCTGCTGCAATCTGGACAATATTAGTCAGCGGTTCTCCATTATCAAAATGGACTTGGTTTGGCCACTCGGTACAGATATCGCTGTAGAGAGTCGTCTCTTTGGTTCCACACGCCCCCCCAAGCACAATAGTTCTGTTATAAGAAAAATTCGCAGCAGTAGTATTTAGCTTACTTAATGCTGCTTGGGCAGTTGCCAGCTGCGCCTGAAGTGTTGCCAATTTAGTCGGATCAGTTTCCGCTGCAATCTGTCCTTGCAAAGTCGTGATCTGCGTCTGTAGGGTCGCGGCTTGGGTAGCAGCACTAGCGGACATTCCATATACGACACCCAATTGACCTCGGCTTCCGTCCCCCCATGCCCACACCGAACCATCCCGCTTTAGAATCAATGTGAAATTCAAGCCCGCAGCAGCCGCAATCGCGCCATAGAAATTCGGCACTTGCACAGGTGTTGGCTGATTCTTAAGTGCAGATTGCTGATCCCCCAACTGCCCGCGATCATTCAAGCCCCAAGACCAAACCGTTCCATCATGCCGGACTGCCACGGTATGAAACCAGCCTGCAGACGCCGCCGTGACGCCATTGAGACTCCAAACCTGCTGTGGACGACCCGGAGCTTGGGGCGTATTGCCAAGCTGACCGAAGGAATTATCGCCCCACAGATAAAGATTGCCATCCTCGGCAATTGCCAAGCTATGGTCGCCCCCTGCCGCGATCTGGCTGATGCCGGCAAAGGCGGAAATTCCACCAGGAACTGTCCGATTCTGAAAAGAACCATCGCCTAACTGCCCGGAGTTGTTCCAGCCCCAGGTACGTACAGTGCCATCGCTACGCAGGGCCATGCTATGACCGCCGCCAGTTGCGATCATCGGAGTAACCGCCAAAGCCGAGCCAGCCAGTGCCGCGGAGACGGCGCCGCAGAGCAAGGCATGACGCAGGGTAAATACTTTATTCATAAGGGGTCTCCCGTAAGCCGAATCAATTGTTTGATTCGGTGATTGCAAGCAATTCTTGTGCAAAGACGCAGCCTTTGCTATCGACTGCCACCACAAGCCAGCCACATCAACGCGTGGCGTAAAGATATTCCTGTGTAATATTAGCGGAAACCTGAAATCCTCAAAACCAATCAGCCTTGTGCTCGCCCAAAAGTGGCAGATTCATGCGCTATTTCGGCAGCTTCTTCGCGAAATTGAGGAAATGACTTGGTAATATTATCGAAATGAATAAGCGTCATTAGAATGATGCCCGGTTTTTAAATAATGGCCAGCTCAGGAAAGCGCCCTCCCAAACCCGCCTCTCCCGTGTCATTCCAGCAAAAGCGACAGGCCGTTGCGTAGAGTTGGCGAAAATCAATCTGATATCGAAGATTATCGGCATCCAGATCTGTGAAATCGGGTGCACTTCCGAAAAAGCCCCCTTTTACCTTACCACCTAGTGCAAAGTGGACATTCGCCGTCCCATGATCTGTGCCGCCACTACGATTTTCTGCCACCCTTCGACCGAACTCGGCATATGTCAGCACCAAGCAATCTTGCCAGATAGACAGCTCGCGCAAACCACTGCGTAGCGCAGATAAGCCTTCGGCCAGCTCTTTCAACAAGCGATCTTGTATCTGCCGTTGATTGGAGTGGGTATCAAAGCCACCCAGAGTCAGTCGGAGCGCACCGATATTGCGATTGATAGCCAACACTTCACAGGCCGTTTTTACTGTCTTGCCAAAGCCATGTTCAGGGAATGTAGTCTGCAGTGCGGCGTTTCCACCAAGCCCCTGCGCAGCACCCCGGATGTCATTTTCTATCTTCAAGAGGTGAGCCAGCGCGGGATTGGTTGCGGGCGCGGCACCGGCCGCCAGCCTTGCCTGTTTGATAAAGCTTGCCGGGTCACTCAGCACCAATGCCCGCGCCCCACCAGCTAGCGGACCCAGTTCCTGACTGCCGAGAATCACGCCATCCGCGATCATGCGAGAGGCCAGTGGCAGATGAAGAAATTGCCGGCTCAACCAGCCTTGATTCAGGTACTGCTGACTATTCGAAGCGGTTTCCCAGATTTCAATGGAACGAAAGTGCGACAAATTTGGGGAGGCATAACCAACGCCTTGAATCACAGCCAATTCACCTTGTTCCCATATCGGAAGCAGTGCTCGCATCGCCGGGTTGAAACCAAGTTGGTGATCCAGGCGAAGGACATCGGCCGCCGGAATTGCCAACTTGGGTCGGGCTTGATAGTAGAGCCGGTCAGTGTAAGGAACCACTGTATTGAGCCCATCATTGCCGCCTTTTAACTCGACCAATATCAACAGCCTGTTGGATGCGTGACTACCGACATTCGCCGCCCCACTAATACTCGGCAATCCGCTCAGCCCTACTAGGCTCAGATTAAGGAACTGACGACGATTCATCACAACCTCACTTCAACTGGTAATAAGGGTGCTGCAACAAAGCAGATATTCGGTCCGATGCCGTACCCACTGGCAGTGAATCTGCCGGCAATGGTAGTAACAGACGGGTGGCCCGCACCATGTCGTTCCCAAGTTGATCCAGCCAGCGACTCAAATGCAACTCCATTCGTGCCCGTCGGTTTTCAAATCGGCGAGAGTCAGCCTCAGCATCCCCACGCATAGGAGGACCAACAAAGGGGCGCAATAATGTCTGTTTGCGCAAAAGCAGAGTCTGGCTGTTTATCCAGGCATCACCTCCCGGCCACCCTTTTACATTGGGGGGATTGAACAAGTCCTGGCCCATCGCCCGGTTCACTTGGATCACCGGGCGCCAGTCCGGTGGGCGCAATTCAAAAGTCCGCAGGGTACCAACCGTCAATTCGATGGGAGACTTAACCAAACTGCCCCGATTGGCACCCGCCCAAAAGGCTTCGCTCATAAAGAGACCTTGCAGCAGCGGCTTGATCTGATAGCGGTTGCTTCTGAAAACTGTTGCCAGGCGTCTGACTTCGCGCTCATCAGCCACAGGCGACACAAACTCACGCCATAACTTCCGTGTGATGAAATCTGCCGTCTCTGGCCGACCCAGCAGCAAATCGAGCACATCATCCCCATCAAAATTGCCGGTCTGCCCAAGGATCGTTTTGCTGCCATCGTCGTGCTGATTTCGTCGAAAGCGAAACTCCCCGCTATCCCGATCCACCCCCCAGCCCGTGAACGCCCGTGCCGCTTCCCGAATGTCGTTCTCGGTATACCGCCCCTCTCCCAACGTGAACAACTCCATGACCTCACGGGAAAAATTCTCGTTGGGCTCCCCCTTCAGGTTTCTCACGCCATCCAGATAAATCAACATTGCCGGATCTTTGGCGGCCCCATGCAGCAGATCAGAGAAACTGCCAAGTGCATGCTGCCGTAGCAGCAAGTTCTGTCGATACATCAGTTGACCATGCTTGACCTTCTGCATGGACGAGGTGAAGTGGTTGTGCCAGAACAAGGTCATCCGCTCAGTCAAAGGCGACGCAGTGCTAGCCATTTCGGCCAACCACCAACCACGTAGTTCAAAGCCTCGTTGTTTCTGCTCCTCCAGGCGCATGACCTTCTCTTCCTCGGTCATCGCCTCACCGCGCCGCGACAATGGTTCGTTCACCCAGCCAGGAGGCGGAGTCATGGCGACCGACTGAGCCTGGGCCAGCAACTGATCAACCGCCATTGCACGCTCAAGCCGTGCAAACATCGTCACTTCCTGCGGACTCGCACCAAAACCACTCCGGTTCAACAAATGGCGAGCCCCCTCCTCTCCGAGCGGAGCGGCAAATCCAATACGCGCAAACAGCAATAAGCCATAAAGAACAAAACGCATGGCACACCTCTGGTAGAACACGCCCAACCAACAACAAGCAAGGGCAACAACAATTCGGGACGAAAAGCGAAGACTGCCTTCCACGCCCCCGGAAAACAATCTGCCAGCAAGATCCGGGTTTGCCACTGCACGCCACCTCTTCATCAATCAGGCAATGCTCGACGAAATCGGTAGTTTTGTAGTACAAGCCGGCAGCCAACCTATTGGGATCACTCCAGTTCAAGCTTTGCCATCGCGTATCGCCAGAAAGACGCAATCAAGCTCGATAGTCAGCCAGATACTTGCAGGCCATGGGCTTTTCTCTCTGACAGCGCTTGCAGCTGCGAAATGGACTCCGAAAGGCAAACTGGCATGATAATTAAGCTTATCTGCCGACCTGGCTTTGCCCTAGTACCTGCCAAGTAAAATTCTGTAAATGCGATGATGTCAGCCTATGTTTCAATCATCGGCAAGCCGGATCAACATTGCGCAGGCCACTGTGTTAACTCTGATTGGATGAGGAGTAGCGAGTATGAAATTGATGCCATATACCGTGCTGGCAGCATCGGCACTGCTGATACAAACCGCATTTGCCGCACCAACGCAAGAACTGGTTTTTGGCTTCACGGCTTTAAGCGTCAAATCCGAAGCAGAAATTAAGAATGAAATCGCACAATGGCAACCTATGCTTGATGCCATGTCCAAGCAGCTGAAGGTTAAAGTCACTGGCGTGGGCAGTACCAAAGCTGGAGACCTGGTCGAGCGGATGAAGAAGGGCGAGGTTCATGTTGCACTCATGGGCAACGTCCCGGCACTGGATGCCTTGGTTCAGGCGAACGCTCAGGTTTTTGGCCAGGTTATCAAGATAAAAGGTGGAGATAGCTACCAGTCGCTAATCATTGCTCATAAAGACAGCAAGCTCACCAACCTTGAACAGATGCTTGCCAGCAACAAGCAATATTCGCTTCAGCTTGGCGACGTGAAATCCACCTCTTCAACCCTCGTCCCGCTGTATTACGCCTTCAGCCGCTACCGCGTGACCCCTGAGGAAGTATTCAAAAAGGTGACTCGTGGCAACCACAAGCTCAACTTCCTGGCCGTTGCAAACAAAGAGGTTGACGTCGCAACCGTCGCTTCTGACCTGCTGGAAGGGGACTACAAGGAAGAAAACGCAGCCGAATACGCCAAGGTAAAGGTCATCTGGCGTTCAGACCCACTCAAGAACGATCCTTTGTTGTATCGCAAAGACCTGCCTGCAGACATGAAGCAGGCTGTTGAAAAATTCTTCCTGGGCTATGGCAAGGCCCCAGAAGAAAAAGCGACTCTCAAAGAAGCTCGTGGTCTGACAGGATTTAAAAAATCCACCAATGCGCAGCTGCAGCAGGTTGCCGACATTGAGCTGTTTCAAGCCCAACAGAGCCTGATGCAGGATGAAAAGCTGACAATGGAAGAGAAAAACAAAAAGCACGAGGAAGTCTCGCGCAAATTCGCCGATCTGCAGCGTTATCTGCTTACCAAGTAAATTTTTCCTTCCCCGCCGAGCATCAGACCAAAGCCCGATACTCGGCGGCGGCTTGCAACAGTAAAAATCCCAATTGTCATAATTGTATGATTTTGCTGGTAAATTTGTCGCATACAGAAATTTCCTTTGCTATTATCAGAGGCTTTAGTCGATAGCCATTAGGGAAAGCACAGATGCGACTTGCGAATTTGATCGGCCTAGCCTTCGCTATTCCAGTGTTCGCTGGCGCGGCTCCTGCCCCCAAGGGCGAGCTGGTCGTTGGCATGACATTTTCCGACAGCCGAAACAACTCGGATGCCAAGGAAGAGCTGTCGAAATGGCAACCCATCTTTGACGACATGGGAAAGCGGTTGAAGATGACCGTTTCCGGTTATGTTGCAAGCAAGCACGATGATCTGCTGGCGCAGATGAAAGCGAACAAAGTCCAGGTGGCGATCATGGGGCATGTCCCAGCACTGGAGGCCGTATCGCAAGCCAATGCTCAGGTATTTGCCCATGTGGTCAACCTCAAGGGCGGTGGCGGGTTTCAATCTTTGCTGATTACGCACAAAGATAGCGAAATCAATACGATCCAGGATTTTCTTTCACAACGCGGCAAGTACACCTATCAGACGGGCGAAGCACAATCAACGTCTGGCGCACTGATTCCCAACTACTACGTATTTGGCCGCAACAACGTCTCGCCTTCCCAGGTGTTCAAGAAAGTCAGTGTTGGCAATCACAAGGACAACTTCATGGCAGTTGCCATGCATCAGGTCAGTGTCGCCAGTGTGGCCTCGGATTACCTTGAAGGGGAATTCAAAGACGAAAACCCGATGGAATACGCAAGTATCAAGGTCATTTGGCGCTCAGAAGCCATCCCGGCGGACCCGGTCCTGTACCGCCGTGATCTGGATGACGAAACCAAAAAAGCCATTGAGCAGCTGATCTTCAGCTATGGCAAAGCCAGCCGTGAGCGAGAAATGCTTAAAGAAGCACGCGGTATTATTGGCTTCAAGCGTTCCAGCAACAAACAATTGAGCCGGATTGCTGATGTTCTGCTCTTTCAGGAACAACAGCTGGTAATGAACAATGAGCGCATGGCAGATGCCGACAAGTTCAAGCGTTCTGTTGATATCACACGAAAATTCTCTGACCTGCAAAAGTACCTGATGATGGATTAAGCGCAAAGAAAACGGCCAATGCCCAACAAGCATTGGCCGTTTTCTTTGATAGGCCGGGACCAGCTTCGTTATATCCAATGCGTAATCAGCAAAGCTGCCAACAAACCGGCCAGAATCGCCAACCAACGATTACGTCTTTGTTGTTCCTCCAGCAATAGTGTGGTCGTCTTGAGTAGCTGTTGCTGATGCTGCTGATTCGCCAGCTGCACCAATGCTCTAGGTAGTTGGGGCAGGGTCTCTGCCCACGTAGGCGCTTCGTGCTTGATCTGACGGATCAGTCCACGCCAACCGATCTGCTCATTCATCCACCTCTCAAGAAAAGGCTTGGCGGTTTGCCAGAGGTCAAGGTGCGGATCAAGCTGACGCCCCAAGCCTTCAATATTCAGCAACGTCTTCTGCAACAATACGAGCTGTGGTTGAATTTCGACATTGAAGCGACGTGATGTCTCGAAGAGGCGCAGCAAAACCTGCCCGAACGAAATCTCAGCTAGGGGCCGATCAAAAATCGGCTCGCACACAGTCCGTACCGCCGCTTCCAATGCCTCGACATTGGTCCCTTCCGGCACCCACCCCGACTCGATGTGTGCCGTCGCGACCCGCTTGTAATCTCTTTGGAAAAACGCCAGAAAATTGATGGCCAGATAACGTTTGTCGTAATCCGACAGGCTGCCCACAATGCCAAAATCGAGCGCGATATAGCGATTATCAGGTGCTACGAAAATATTGCCGGGGTGCATGTCTGCATGGAAAAAGCCATCACGAAACACCTGGGTGAAAAAAATCTCCACGCCGAAGCGGCTTAGCTTGCGCAAATCAATTCCTGCCGCCTGCAATTCAGCAATCCGGGAAATGGGAATGCCCTGCATCCACTGCAGAACCAGCACCTCGCGACTGGTGTAGTCCCAGAATACTTCAGGCACCAGCAGCATATCGGACCCTTGGAAATTACGCCGCAGCTGACTGGCATTGGCTGCCTCACGTTGCAAATCGAGCTCATCGTGCAGATAGCGGGAAAATTCGGAAACAACCTCGCGAGGCTTGAGGCGCTTACCATCGGCGAAGATTTTTTCCACCAGCCAAGCCATGACCCGCAACAAGCTCAGATCATGCTCAATGATGATCCCTATGCCCGGCCGCAGCACCTTGACGGCAACCGACCGCCCATCGGCAAACTCGGCGTAATGCACCTGCGCCACCGATGCTGAGGCCACGGGGATCGGATCAAAACGCGAAAACAGCTCGGTTGGCTTGCGCCCAAGATTGGCCTCAATCACTGCTTCGGCCACGCTAGATTCAAAGGGCGGCACACGGTCCTGCAGCTTCGCCAGCTCATCAGCCAGATCGGGTGGCATCAAATCACGCCGGGTAGACAAAACCTGACCGAACTTCACGAAAATGGGGCCAAGAGACTCCAGTGCCAGCCGCAATCTGACTGCTCTGGGCTGGTGCAGGTTACGCCAGAACAACACCGTCTTGACCAGCTTTTCAAGCCCGCGAATCCGCTCGTGACCTAATAAAAACTCGTCAAGTCCATATCGGATAATGGTGTAGAGAATGCGTAACAAACGAAGCACAAACATGAGGCACTCAGAACTAGGAAACAGACCGCGGCAAGTGTACCCGAGGCCGTGAGGGGAAGCCCGCCTACCTTGACCGCCGGATTCGGAAGAGACAGGGCGTTGAGGAATAGTTGGTGTTTACTCGCGACTGGAAATGCCTTCTATCACCGTCAGATCTTCAAGTGCCAGGCGGGATTCCAGCGCCTGTCTGGCGACACGGTAACAATCCTCGACATGAGCATTGCCCAACGCCTTCATTGCCGCAAAACTGACGCTAGCAGAAAGCACCGATCCGAGTACCGGTACGAAGCGCGTCACCATGCGTGAACTCACAGTCAGCCCCATTTTGGTGAGCACTTTCAGAATGATCTCACGGGTGATGAACCGCCCGATCAACTCGCTGCCGATGCTGGTCACTGCAATCAGAATCACACGCTTGGCCTGTGGGTCCATCGTATCGAGCTGTTCGTGGCTCAAGCCGAATCGACGGTTGATTTCAGGAATCATGGCAACCAGTATTGCCGCATCGGTCCCGATATCGAGGCCCGGTAGCGGTACCGCTGCCGCGCCAGCGGAAATCGCAGCACGCGAGGTTACAAACCGGCGGCACTGCTCTCTGACGGCTTCCAGTTCATCCAGCGTGTTGATCAGCATGGTCCAAATTCTTCTCTAATGTCTTCTCCGGTGACTCCAGCGCCTCAAGGCGCTTTTCCAGTCGGGCAACATCATCTCGCAAAGATTCGATACCGCCGAACAGCTGCTCGGCGGTCGGCCGTCTTACCAGTAGACGAGCTTCCTCACTCCAGTACTCTGAAGCGCTGTCTGCCAGATTTCGGACCAACCGCCCCGGATCGCCCACGGCATCGCGCGCAGTCTGCGCAAGCCGATGTGCGGCAACATCACCGACGACCCGAGACAGATCTTGCTCCGCATCCCACTCCAGGCTGGCGATCACTTGCCCCAGCTCAGTCGCAAATGGCAAATCGCCCGCAAAGCCAATTGCCTGACGTGCCGTCGGATCTTTCAATGCCAAGCGAGGCAGCAGAAATGGCGAAATTGTCAGGGTAGCGTCAGGGCTTGCGCTGGCGTTATCAGAAATCTGGCCGTCCGCCTCAATTTTGAATGACACGCGAAACGGCAGGACGACGATGCAAGCTGTCTTGCCGGCATGACGAGCAAGATCCGCCCTAAGGTGCGCATTCTGCGCAAGCAGATGCCGCAATGGCGCTATACGGAACATCAAATTCTCCTATTTGGCTCCAACACAAGCACATCCGGTTCCGATCTTTCAACGGGCGATCGTATTTCGCATACAGACATTCAACCTGCACTGTGCTTCAGATTAGTCCGCAGCAGATTCACGGCAAGTCCGATAAACATCCACCCCGTCAGACGGTTGAGCCAGCGGGCCAAGGTCTGACTGCGCCGCAAATAGCGCCCCATCTCAGCCGAGAAAAACGCCAGCATCAGACACCATATCAAGCCGTTTACCGTAAAGAGGGTTCCCAGTAGCAGGAAAGGGAGTGGGCCGTTAGCCACTTTGGCATCAATGAACTGTGGCAGGAACGCCAGGAAAAACAGCGCGACTTTCGGATTGAGGAGATTGGTCAACCAGCCCTGCCACAGAATGCGCCGGCCACTGACAGCCGGATCAACACTGAAGTCTGGCTGCGCCGCGGTCTGGCGTAACAAGCCCCAACCCAACCAGACCAGATAAAGTGCGCCGACCCATTTCACGATCGTAAATGCCAGTGCTGACTGCGCCAGCACGGCGGATAAACCCAGGGCAGCCAATACCGTATGCGATAGAGACCCTAGTGCGATGCCGACTGCTGACAACACTGCTGCCTTGCGCCCTTGGGCCAATCCTCGCCCGACGATGTAGAAGTTATCCGGCCCTGGCAACAGATTCAGCACAAGGCCGGCCGCGACAAAAGTGCCCAGGTTGTCGATACCCGCGAGCATCTGGGCCTCAGCGGGTGCGATGCGTTGGCAGCATCACCGCCAGCCCCGCCAGGATCACAAACAAGGGCCACCAGCGGCCGAAACTCAACCCCAACAGGAACAAGGTTGCCACCATGCCGCAGGCGATGCCGCCCACCAGCGCACTGGTCACCTCACCGGTAAAGTACCCGCCATTGGCCTGAAAGCGTACCCAGGCACGATGCAGTTGCAAGACAGTGGGAATCAGCAGGAAAGTCGCCCACCAGTGATCGAACCAGATAAACGAGAGATCGACGCCTAGGTTGCGCGCCAGAAACAAGGCGCCAACCAGAACAATGGCCAGACCGGCCAGCAAGCGGGACATACGACCTTCCTTTATTTGAGGTGTCTCGGACATTTCGCTCATGCGCAGCTCCATTCAATGCCAGCACGCTGTCGCACCGTGTATTCAGGTTCTTCGAGAAAGTGATGTCAGAACTTGAATCCCTTGTGCAGCGCCACCACGCCGGCCGTCAGGTTGAAGTAATCAACTTTGCAAAACCCTACATTGCTCATCATCTGCTTCAGCTCTTCCTGGCCTGGATGCATACGGATCGATTCGGCCAGATAGCGATAGCTATCCGCGTCATTGGTTACCAACTTGCCCATCTGCGGCAGCAGTTTAAAGCTGTAAGCATCATAAACCGGGGCCAGCGGTTTCCAGACTTTGGAAAACTCCAGCACCAGCAGGCGCCCACCCGGCTTAAGAACCCGGTACATCTCGCTCAGCGCGACATCTTTGTGGGTCATGTTACGAAGGCCGAACGCCACGGTAACGCAATCAAAGTAATCGCTGGGAAACGGCAGTTTTTCGGCGTCGCATTGGGCTACTGGCACGGTAAAGCCCCTATCCAGCAGGCGATCACGCCCCACGCCCAGCATCGAGCTGTTGATGTCGGTCAGCCAGACTTCACCGGTCTTGCCCACGCGCTTGGCAAAGGCGGATGACAGATCGCCGGTTCCTCCTGCGATATCCAGTACCTTGTGACCCGACCGCACGCCACTTTGTTCAATGGTAAAAATTTTCCAGAGCCGATGCAGACCACCCGACATCAGGTCATTCATCACATCGTATTTGCGCGCCACCGAATGAAAGACTTCGGCGACTTTCTGTGCCTTTTGCGACTCTTCGACTGTCTCAAAGCCGAAATGGGTTGTAGGTTCGCTCATTTCAAATGCTCCAGTAAATCAGGAAGGGTCACGCGAAGCGCCAGCAGCGGCCAATTGGTCGAGGTAGCTCTGCCAGAGTGCTGATTGGTTCTTCCCCAGTTCATACAGATAATCCCAGCTATAGAGGCCGCTATCGTGGCCATCGCTGAAAATCAGTTTGACCGCATAGTGCCCAACCTGCTCAATAGCGCGGATGCCTACATCGCGCTTCCCTACCTGCAGCACAGCCTGATCGGGCGAATGACCACGAACTTCGGCTGATGGACTGAAAACGCGCAGGTATTCGCATGGTAGGCTGAAATGGCTGCCGTCATCGAAAGCGATGTCAAGCAGGCGTGATTCACTGTGCAGGGTAATTTCGGTTGGATTGGGGGTGTTAGGCGTCAGGCCAGACATAGATCTTGAGAAACTAAAAATGTGGGCAGACTGCGATGATACCGTGCGCCCTGCCAGTTTTCCCAACAGAGCCCTCTGTCATCGCCTCAAGATATGGGCCAAACAGGGCATCCGACTGGCCCAATGTGTGCGGCCGCAACGACCCGCATCGATACTTGTAATATTAACGTCATGCGCGCTACTTAAGCTTGCAAAGTTCCCGCCGACACAAATGAGGTTTTGCACCCATGGCTGCCAATATTCTGCTGGTGGAAGATGAGCCGGCAATTCAGGAGTTGATTGCGTTCAATCTGCAACAGGCAGGTCACCATGTCCTGAGGGCCGACTCCGCCGAAATCGGGATGAACATGGTCCGCAATGCCCTGCCTGACTTGGTATTGCTCGACTGGATGCTGCCCGGCATGTCGGGCGTCGAGTTTGCCCGCAAGCTGCGTTCCGACGAGCGTACCCGCACCGTCCCTGTCATCATGCTGACCGCCCGCTCCGACGAGCACGACAAGATCCACGGACTGGAAAGTGGTGCGGATGACTACATCACCAAGCCCTTCAGTCCGAGGGAGCTGCAGGCACGCATCAAGGCAGTCCTGCGCCGGCGTGCCCCGCAGATGACCGACGACACCGTTGAAGTCAAAGGCCTGAAACTCGACCCTGCCACCCACCGAGTTTCGGGCAACGGCTCGCCTGTCGAGCTGGGGCCGACTGAATTCCGCCTGCTGCATTTCTTCATGACCCACCCGGAGCGCGTTCATTCGCGGGCACAGTTGCTCGACCATGTCTGGGGTGACCATGTGTTTGTTGAAGAGCGGACAGTGGATGTTCACATCCGCCGCCTGCGTTCCGCTCTGGAGCCCACAGGCCATAACGAGTTGATTCAGACCGTGCGCGGCACGGGCTATCGGTTATCAGCGCACGTATAGGCTGATGCCGACAGGAGGTTGGTTTGCAAGGTCATGAAGGTTCAAAGCCGCGAGGGCAGCCATGATGCGCTCGCTGGTGTATTGGTGGCGTACCGCGAGCGCCCTGCTGGCTGGCGCTTTGATGGCAGGCATCGTTTATCTCTTTGCGGGGCCAGTTACCGCGCTCTGGGTGATGCTGATCATCACCCTGCTGGTTCTGGCCATTCACACCCGCAATCTGGTGCGGCTGGGCAACTGGCTGACCGACCCGCAGCAGGACACGGTGCCAGAGAGCTTTGGTGCCTGGGATATTGTTTATAACCGCCTCTATCGTCTGGTGCGGGCCCAGCACAAAAGTCAGCGCATGCTGTCGGCTGCGCTTGATCGCTTCGTGCTGGCAGGCGAAGCCATGCCGGAAGGCGTGGTAGTTCTGGATGAGCAGAACCGGATCGAATGGTGCAACCCCAAAGCCATGCTGCATCTGGGCCTGGATCGGCGACAGGATCTGGGCCAGCAGATTTCCTATCTGGTCAGGCAGCCCGCCTTCAATGCATATCTGAGCGCCCAAGACTTTGGCCAGCCGATGATCCTGCGCAATCTGCGAGGCAATGAGGTGGTGTTGTCGGTACAGCTGGTGCCCTTCGACTCGACCCGCAAGCTTCTGCTGTCTCGCGACATCACGCAGATCGAACGGGTACAAACCATCCATCGCGATTTCGTGGCCAACGTCTCACACGAACTGCGCACCCCGCTGACCGTGGTTGGCGGCTTCATTGAAACCCTGATAGACATTCCCGATATCGACCCGCAACTGCGGTCACAGCAACTGCGCCTGATGCATGAGCAGGCGATGCGTATGCAACGGCTGGTTGAAGACCTGCTGACCCTGTCACGGCTGGAAAACGGCGTGGATATTCGGGATGAGCGCTTCGAAGTGGCAGAGCTGGTCAAACTGGTCGCTTCTGAAGCGAGAGGGCTAAGCCAGGGCAGGCACCAGATCACACTGAGCATTGACGACTCCCCGCCGATGTACGGCAGCTACGATGAATTGCACAGTGCCTTTGGCAATCTGGTGTCCAACGCCGTGCGCTATACGCCGGATGGCGGCGAAATCCGCGTCAGCTGGAAATACGATGCCACAACCGCACAAGGCAGCTTCTCGGTCGAGGACACTGGCATCGGTATCGATCCCATCCATATTCCTCGCCTGACCGAGCGCTTTTACCGGATTGATCGGGGCCGCTCTCGCGCCACCGGCGGCACAGGGCTCGGCCTGGCCATTGTCAAACATATCGTGCAACGCCATCAGGCCAAGCTCGATATCCAGAGCGAACCCGGCAAAGGTAGTCGCTTTTCCATACAGATACCGGCTAACCGACTCGCTACCAGTCTGGTAGACGCACACAAATAGCCGGATCGCTGCGCTATCGCGCACGGAATTCGGGGATTATTCACATATAATCGGTGGTTTCGCAGTGCTCAGCACTGTACCCACCGATTTTTCCTTTTCCCCTAGCCATCATGGAACTAGCCAAGAGCTTCGACCCCGCCGCCATTGAATCCCGCTGGTATCAGCATTGGGACAATGCCGGTTACTTCCGCCCCAGCATGGATGCTGCCGCACCCTCGTTCAGTATCCAGCTGCCCCCCCCCAATATCACCGGCACCTTGCACATGGGCCACGCCTTCAACCAGACCATCATGGACGGGTTGACGCGCTATTACCGCATGAAAGGGTTCAATACCCTGTGGGTACCAGGTACTGACCATGCCGGTATCGCAACCCAGATTGTGGTCGAACGCCAACTGGCCGAGCAAAAGATCAGCCGTCACGATCTCGGTCGCGATGCGTTCATCAGCAAGGTATGGGAGTGGAAGGAAAAGTCCGGCGGCACCATCACCAGCCAGATGCGCCGGATGGGCTGCTCGGTGGATTGGCAGCGTGAATACTTCACGATGGATAGCGTGCGCTCGGAAATTGTCAGCGACATTTTCGTCCGCTTGTTTGAACAGGGCCTGATTTACCGTGGCAAGCGTCTGGTGAACTGGGACCCAGTATTGGGAACATCGATTTCCGACCTTGAGGTGGAAAACACCGAGGAAGACGGCCATTTGTGGCATATCCAGTATCCGCTGGTAGACGGCTCCGGTCATGTCACGGTTGCAACCACTCGCCCGGAAACCATGCTGGGCGACGTCGCCGTCATGGTCCATCCCGACGACGAGCGCTACGCCGCGCTGATTGGCAAGAAGGTCCGCCTGCCTTTGTGCGATCGCGAAATTCCGGTCATTGCCGACGGCTATGTTGACAAGGCATTCGGCACTGGCGTGGTCAAAGTCACGCCCGCCCACGACCCGAACGACTATCAGGTTGGCAAGCGGCATGGTCTGCTGCTGGTCAACGTCATGTCGTTGCAGGCTGGCATCCTGGCCGAGGCACAGGTATTCGGCTACGACGGCAGTGTCGATGGCAGCATCACCCTGCCAGCCGCCTATGCAGGCAAAGACCGCTACGTGGCCCGTAAGGCTATTGTGGCCGACCTCGAAGCCCAGGGCTTCCTCGAATCGGTCAAACCGCACAAGCTGATGGTGCCGCGCGGCGATCGGACTGGCGTGGTACTGGAGCCCATGCTGACCGACCAGTGGTTTATGGCCATGACCCGCGTAGGTGAAGGCGACCCCACCGGTAAAAGCATTGCCGAAAAGTCGATCGAAGCCGTCGCCTCGGGTGCCGTCAAGTTCTACCCGGAAAACTGGGTGAATACTTACAACCAGTGGATGAACAACATTCAGGACTGGTGTATCAGCCGTCAGCTGTGGTGGGGCCATCAGATCCCGGCCTGGTACGACCATCACGGCAATGTGTTCGTTGCCCGCACCGAAGCCGAAGCCCAAGCCAAGGCAGAGGCTTTCCATGCTGGTGAAAAGAATGTCGCCCTGACACGCGATGATGATGTGCTCGACACCTGGTTCAGCTCGGCACTGGTGCCCTTCAGCACACTCGGCTGGACGGGCGATGCCACCAAGGATGCTGCCAATCCCGCGCTCAATGCCTTCCTGCCATCCAGCGTGCTGGTCACGGGTTATGAAATCATCTTCTTCTGGGTCGCCCGGATGATCATGATGACCACCCACTTCATGGGCCGGGTGCCGTTCAAGGACGTTTACATTCACGGCATCGTGCGCGATCACGAAGGCAAGAAAATGTCGAAGTCGGAAGGCAATGTGCTCGACCCTGTCGATTTGATCGACGGTATCGCCCTGCCTGAGCTGATCCAGAAGCGCACAACCGGCCTGCGCCGTCCGGAAAAAGGTCCGCAGATTGCCAAGTTGACCGAAAAGCTATTCCCCGAGGGCATGCCTGCCTATGGCACCGACGCACTGCGCTTCACCATGGCAAGCTATGCCACGCTGGGCCGCAATGTGAACTTCGACTTCAAGCGCGCCGAGGGCTATCGCAATTTCTGTAACAAGCTGTGGAACGCCACCCGTTTCGTGCTGATGAACCTGGAAGGCCAGGACTGCGGTACTGACGACGCCGCACCCGTCACACTGTCGTTTGCCGACAAGTGGATCATTGGCCGCTTGCAACAGGCTATTGCCGATGTGGCACAGGGGTTGGACACCTACCGCTTTGATCTGGCTGCTCAGGCAATTTATGAATTTGTCTGGAATGAATACTGTGACTGGTACGTCGAAATGGCGAAAGTCCAGCTGCAGGCCGGCGACGAGCAGGCACAACGCGGAACCCGGCGCACTCTGGCCCGGGTACTCGAAGCCGCGTTACGCCTGGCACACCCAATCATCCCATTTATTACCGAAGAACTTTGGCAGAGCGTTGCACCGCTGGCCGGTTGCAAAACAACGGACTCCATCATGCAGGCGACTTTCCCTCAGGCCGATCTCGTCACAATCAACACCGAGGCCAGCGAGCAAATGGCCGTCTGCAAAGAGCTGGTTGGTGCAGCACGTAACCTGCGCGGTGAGATGAACCTGTCGCCAGCGGAGCGGGTGCCGCTGTATCTGGAAGGTGCCAGCGAAGCCCAAGCGGTGTTGGCCGCCTATCTGAAGCCCCTGGCCAAGCTCTCGGAAGTGCAGCTGCTACCCACCTTGCCGGCACAGGATGCCCCCATTGCCGTCGTAGGGGATTTGCGTCTGATGCTGCATGTTGAAGTCAACAAGGAAGCTGAAACCGCACGCCTGACCAAGGAAATCACCCGTCTTGAAGCGGAAATCGCCAAGGCCAATGTCAAACTGACGAACCCAGCCTTTGTTGATAAAGCACCGGCCGCCGTTGTCGAGCAGGAACGCAAGCGGCTGGAAGGCTTCAATGACACCGTAGCGAAGCTCAAGCAGCAATTGGCCAAGCTGGCTTGATCGGGACGACTTGATCAAAGCTAGCCCCGAAGTAAACGGCGCCAATCTTTGGCGCCGTTTTTTTTCACTCTGGTTGGCGGCCTTCCCTGAAGGTCGGGGATGGCGCCCTCAACAGATCCTAGAATCCTTCCGCTTCCGCCTGCTGCAAATAGCGTTGCAAGTCTCCCAGCGCCGACAAGACTCCGTCAGTCGACAAATAAAACAGCTGCCCCTCCTTGCTACCGAGGTAGCTGCGGGTCGTTGCGTAGTAGCGATAGTGATAACCAAATCCTTCCACTGAGGTCGTGCCTGTTGGCGCAAAGAGCTTGCCATAGCGCTGTTCTGCCCAGTTAAACACCCTATCTGCCGTTGCAGATGCAGGCGAGCCGTAGATCGCCGCACACGCGGCAGCGTCGTCGGCCCGTAATGTCTGCATGAAGGCATAGTTGTTATAGGGCGAGGCAAACATGACGGACGCCTGCTTATCGGAATGGTCAAGGCTCAGCATATGCCCCATCTCGTGCGTGATCAGGGCTTCCAGATCCCGCGCATTGCCCGGTGCCACATCGCCTTGCAGATTGATCACTACGTCCGCATCCTGCATGACTGCCGCACCATTGCTTGCAAAGATATAGCGATACCCGGAAAACCCGCCGAGTCCGGCTCGACTTCCCGTCAAGGTATCCCAGCCAATCACCGAAAGGCTGTCGGTGGTCAGGTAAGTTGCATCGAGATCGGGTTTGACCTTGGAAACCCCCATATAGCTGAATCGTACATTGCAGACCCCTTCCCACTTTCGTCCGGCATTCTTGATCAGCTCAACGACTTCCGCCGTCGTGAAACCTGCGGGCTGCTGGGTGTCGTTGTAATACCAGGCAATCGTGTTGCTTTGCCACCGGGGTTTGTTGCTGTCGATCACATAACTGAACTGGTTTGGCCCGTTGGCCTGGAAATCAGATTCAGCCAATACCAAGCTCGACCATGTCCCCATCAGGACGGAACAGACGAAGCGGAACATGCCATTCTCCTCAGAAGCCTGCCCCTGCGCGGGCACAGACTCCTACTGCACATAGAACCATTTCATTCAGTGTAGGCGGCATTCGAGAAGATTCCGCCGCACGCCTTACCTCGTTATCCACGGCCAAACTGCTAGACTGAAAAGACGCCCGGAGTCACCATGAATGCCGTGCTGAATACGGACGCACAACAACCCGACCTTGCCTTCGCTTGACTGGATGGGAGCCTCCCATGTTTCGAACCCAAGCTGTCTTATTGTTTTGTATGTATGCCATGACATGCTTGCTACCCGCCGAAGCGGCCAGCAAAGTTCGCGTCACGCTGGTGATGAAATCCATGGCCAATGAATTCTTCCGCACGATGGAAGCCGGCGCCAGGACGCATCAGCGCAGCAATCCAGACAAATACGAGCTCACCGCGACCGGCATCGATAACGAAACCGATGTCGAAAAGCAGATCAAACTGGTAGAGCAGGCCATTAGCGCCAAAACCCAAGCCATCGTAATCGCCCCTGCAGACTCCAAAGAACTGGTACCCGTGCTGAAAAAGGCCATTGAAGGCGGCATTGTGGTCGTGAACATCGACAACAAGCTGGATGATCTCGAAATGTCCAAAAAGGGCTTGAACATCCCATTTGTTGGCCCCAGTAATCGCCTTGGAGCAAGGCAGGTCGGCGAATTCCTGGGTAAACAGCTGAGTGTCGGCGATGAAGTTGCCATTATTGAAGGCTTGTCTGGTACCGTGAATGCTCAGGCACGTACGGCTGGCTTTCGCGAAGCCATGGAGGCCGTCGGTGCCAAGATTGTCGGGATAAAGTCTGGCAAGTGGGAGCAAGCCCTTGCACAGGACGTTGCCGCAAACTTCCTCAAGGATTACCCGAATCTCAAAGCTTTTTTGTGTGGAAATGACTCGATGGCACTGGGGGCCGTCACAGCAGTCGGCGCCGCAGGCAAAACCGGCAAGGTGAAAATTGTGGGCTATGACAATATCGCAGCAGTCAAACCCATGCTCGCAGACGGTCGCATGTTGGCCACAGCAGACCAGTACGGCGGACGACAAGCCGTATTTGGCATTGAGCTTGCCTTAAAGACTTTGGAAGAAAAAACACCACAACGAGTCTTGCCACCGATTGTTCAAACCCCGGTAGTGTTAGTGACCAAATGATTCCGGGCTTCGCACCCCTTTTCAGAATGTCTTTGCCCGGCAGGATGCGGCTGGCCTTGATTGCACTGCTTGCAGGCTGGGGGCCGGTGGTATTGGCCAGCAAGCTGGATATTTATGTAGAGGCGAATCCCCCTTTCATCCTGGCCAATGGCGCACATATCACCGGGCCATTTGCCGATGCCCTGACAGCCATCACCCACAATGCAGGTCTGGAAATCCGACTGCTGACACTACCCGTCATGCGCGCCGCAGCAGTCGTTGAAAAGCAACCTTCCAGTTGCCTTTTCCCTGCCAGCTACAGTGCCGAGCGAGCCGAGGTGCTGTTCTATCTAGCTAGAGTGTCGCCTTTATATATGCTGGCTTACGCCCGCAACAACAAAGTCATCAAGTTGAAGGCTCTGGCTGACCTCGCAGCCTACAAAGTAGGAACCTACGATATTCCTGAAATCCGGCGCCAACTGGAAAGTGCCAAGGTAAACTACTACACGATCCACGACCCGAAACAGGCTATGGCCATGCTGCTGGCCAAACGCTTTGATGTACTGATTGCCGACAACGGCCTTCAGTTACGTAGCCAGGAAGAGGCCGTACCAATCAACGCCATCTACTCATTACCGCCGCTGGAATTATGGCTCGCCTGCAATCGTGAAACCCCTCCCGAAGTACTGAACCGCCTGCGGGGAGCCTTGCAGGATGGGCTGTACGCCCCGCTGACAGCACCAGTCTGGGAGCGCTACCGCCTGATCGCGCTGTATAGCCAAGTTCGCCGGGATTGGGTACCAGGCCTCTCCCGCTGAATCACAGCACAGCATCGCGGTATTCCGCTTTCACCTCTGCGGCGTGATTTGATGATCACACGCCATAACCAGCCTTCTTTTTATGTCCCAATTGTTTACGCTATCCGCCACCGTTCAAGCCGAGATCGAAATTAAAAAAAGCCGCTTTCTGGGGCTGGTGATTCCAGTTAACCATCGCGCTGAAGCCATGGAGAAACTCAGCAGCCTCAGACAGCAGTACCCCGACGCCAATCATCATTGCTGGGCACTTCTGGCAGGACCTGACTCCGGTGCAAATGACGATGGAGAGCCGTCAGGCACTGCAGGACGGCCGATGCTGGCGGTGCTGCAACATCGCAGTTTATGCAATGTGCTGGCCGTCGTAGTGCGCTGGTTTGGCGGTGTCAAACTCGGCTCGGGTGGCCTGGTTCGCGCCTACGGGCAAGCCGTTTCACTGGCACTGGAGAACGCCGATCTGCAGCCGGTAATCAAGAAGACCGAGCTACATCTGACCATCCCCTACGCGATGGAAAACCGGGTACGCCACTGGTGTGAAAAACAGCAGGTCAGCATTCTGGCAGCCGAGTGCGCCGAAGCTGTCACCCTCGTCCTGAGCCTGCCTGAAGCGCAGGCCAGCGCCGCCCGAGCCGACATATCGAACTTATGCCAAGGCCAAAGCCGGTTTTTATCTGATGACGCGCAATAGTCTCAAGGGTGGTATCGCCCGCCGGTTTATACTGTCGGCTTGATTTCCATCCTGTATTGGCACAATGAAAAGTATCCATTTTCCTCTCAAGGGCGAGCATATTGCACTCAACGATCTCCTCAAGGTCTGTGATCTTGCCCACAGCGGCGGCATCGCCAAACAACTGATTGCCGACGGGCAGGTCGAAGTCGATGGCCAGATTGAACTGCGCAAGACCGCCAAGATCCGTGTTGGCCAGCGTGTCCGCTTTGCAAACGTGGACATCATCGTGGTAGCAGCCCCATAAATGACATCTTCCCAGACCGAACTCACCGCCACGTCTGGCCTGCCTTTCCAACTGATCCATACGCATCCTCGCTTCTTTGTCATCAGCAAAGCCGAGCGGGTAAATTTTCATCGGGAGGGCGAGGAACAAGGCTTGTTCGACTTGCTGCGAGCGCAATTGGGTGAGCCACTCCATGCCGTTCATCGCCTGGACAAGCCCACATCTGGCTTGATCCTATTGGCCCGTGATGCCGAAACAGCCAGCCAGCTAAGCCAGGCATTTGCAGAGCACCAGATTGAAAAATACTACTTGGCTCTGGTAGCTCGTCCGCCCAAGAAAAAACAGGGCTGGATCATTGGTGACATGGCAGCAGCCCGCAATGGCTGCTGGAAGTTATTACCCGATCGCACCAATCCTGCTATCACCCAATTCTTCAGCTATGGCCTCGGTGACGGTCGGCGCCTGATGCTGGTGCGCCCCCGTACTGGCCGCACCCATCAGATTCGCGTTGCACTGAAAAGCCTCGGCGCACCGATTATTGGCGACAACCAATATGGCGGCAGTGCTGCCGACCGCTGCTACCTGCATGCCTGGACCTTGAAATTCAACTTGGCAGGAGAGTCTTTCACCTTCAGCCACCCTCCCGAGTCCGGTGAATATTTCTGCACTTACGAAGTAAGGAATGTTCTTGCACAAATTGGCCCGCCAGACCAGTTACCCTGGCCAAGGCGCTGAAAAATAGTTGCACACTCAAACCAAGCACGGTTGAAGTTTTGTTTTCGGATCACACTTCGTCGGATTTGGAGCATGGTGTTGTTAGGGCTCACTTATTTGGCACGCTAAATTGCGCTCACTCTGCCAAGACCTGCTCCAGAATTCGACACAGCGTGACCGAAAACAAAACGTCAACAGAGCCTAGGGAAAACCCCAACAAACAGGCACAATAGTAAGATTGCGGACAGATTTTTAGGGTAAATGCTCGGCCGGAGGAACCATTCCCCATGTTCCCGTTACCAAATTGCTAACAATATTTGCAGTTCAAATGTCAGCTGAGCCAAGTTCGAATTTGAGAGAGGAGCCCTGAATGAGTTTCCACCACCTGCTCAAGGATGCCTGCGCCCAGCTCGGTATTACCGCCAACGCCTTGTCGGATGGCATCATCGAGTACAAGCTGCAGCTACGCGATGGCAGCCTTTTGACAGTTGAAAAGCTCGATGGCGTAGACGCCCTGTGCCTTTCGTCACTGGTTTGCTTCATGCCGGGCGGGCAAGATCTGCTGGCCCTGTACGAGCTGCTGCTGGAAGCCCAAGCATTCGGACTGCTGACTGATGGGGCCTCATTCACTGCCAGCCGCACCAACGGCAAGATCATCCTGTACCGTCATCTTGATCTGGATGGACTTGACGGCATTCGCCTGGCCAGCGCAATCAAGCGCTTCACCGCAGTGCATAAAGTATGGAAAGATGCTTATGACAGCGGCCGCCTGATGAGCTTGGCCAACACAGCAGGCAACGCCCGCACCGTCCCCACTGCAATCAGCTTTGCCTAGGAAACGGCCATGACGATCTCCAACCTTGGACCGACGTCGTTTTCCACGATTCAGTCAGATACCACCGCCCTTGCCCCCCAGGCATTCCAAGGTGACCTGATTGCAAGCCACGGCAGCCCCTCGAATCAGCTACAGCAAGATCGACTCCAAAGTATCGGCAAGCAATTACAACTCCCCTCGCCGTCAGAATTAAACACCGATTCCATGCTGCAGGATGTTCAGCTGACCGGCAGCCCCAACCAGAATGCTGCCGACTTCTCCATCGCCATCAACGACAAGGCCGACCAACTGCACGCCCTCTTTGAGAGTGTTCGTATTCATTCGCCCTCAAGCACCGCAACCCAAGTCCTGAACTGCCTGGAAGATGCATTCGCCCAATGCAGCAAGAGTCGTAGCGGCGAATCGCTGACCCTCAGCGCTGCCCAAAGCCATAGCGCATTGCTGCACGGGGCACATTTTGTTGTGAACGATCACGGAGCCCTGGCGTCTGAACTTAGGCGAGCAGGAGGCGACGCCATGCACGAAAGGACGTCAGCCCATTATCAAGACGCTGGAAAGCAATACGGAATGGATCTGCCAGGAGGACTGGGCCATTTATTAGTTGGCACCAACAGCGAAGGCCACAGCTTTTTCCAGATGGAGTCGCCAGACGCTAGCAGCCAGCAGCAGCCCAACCGCGACAAATTATCGAATCTGCTCGGCGTCTCATTCAGCAATTCAAGCGCCAGCATCCCCATACAGCACGGCCCACATGGCGTAATTGCCGCCAGCGAAAAAAACAACACGCATATGGTGTTGCAACCCATCAATAGCTGACTTCGGAAAGCCAGACTTGTGAAATTGCCGCCAAAGCGTGAAAGTTCACATCAGATAACTGCGCACTTCCACTTTTCCTACAAAATTTGAATTTATCTTTCGTGCCTATGGAAACAGACGGCATGAGCAACACCTAGCCGATCTGCATATCAATACAAATATCGGTACGACTTGCAGGAGGGCCCGCCATGGACTTTCTAAAAACACTAAACGACGCCTGCCGCTTTCTGAAGATTAGAGCCGGCGAAATCAAAACCGACGTACGCAACTACAAGCTGCGCCTGCCAGATGGGGGCGTTCTGGCGATTGAGCGCCCGCTCAGTGGCGATCGCCTTTATCTGTCATCATTTGTCTGCTTTCTCGGCGAAACCAGCCGCTTCGACAAATTGCTGGATACCGCCTTTTCACTCGGCTTTCAACATGGCGATGCCTGCTTCTCGGCAAGCCGGCTGACCGGTCGGGTTGTCCTCTTCCGCAACCTCGCCCTGAGCAATATCAGCGGAGAGCAATTGGCCTACGAAATCACCCGCTTTTCCAAAGCCCACCAAACTTGGGTCAGCGCCCACGACCAAACCCGGCGCACACTGAACTAAACCAAGCCAGACTCCCAAAAAACAAAGAGGCCAGCAAAATGCCGGCCTCTTTGTTTTACGCACTACTCGAACAGACTCAATTACTCCCCGACTACCTCACGCCATGCGACTCGACGGCCAACGAAGGCTACGGGTAAACAACCTTTGTTGCTGTTGATACCTCCCTTTGCTGTTGTAGAAGTAGCAGTTACTTCATTACAAGATGGCTTCTTTGGAGGTTTATTTGGATCCACGTCCTTATCTTTATCTTCCGGTATGTGTAGCTTTACCCCCATCACAGGCGAATCAGTCTTCTTGCTCGCTGTTGGTGTGGATGTCTTGCTACTTGTAAGAATCACACTTGTAGCCTTACGAATATTGAGGAAATTCATCCAGCCATAACCTCCAGGCTCACACGCAGACTTCTGGCCTGGAACTGAAGAACCAACAACAACCATATCACCAGCGATTTCAATATTGGATGTCACCCGCTCAGAGCCGGAACTACGATCGGGCAGCGTTACATACCAGCCAGCACTCTTCCCCCAATCAAACGGCGTTGGATCTTTGCCATCTGCACCAGCAACTATTCGAGCATCATCCTCGCCAGGCTTAGCAATCAGAGTACGCTGCACCAGATCTGTAGGTGTAACGGCTGCGGGTTTGGATGTCCCTCCCCAACGACCAAGGTTATCCTTAATAAAATAGATCCCATGCTGCGTTAAATCTTTAATATCGTTTAACCCTAAATATCTACCGGAGCCAACAATAACAGCAAAATTAGTAGCATCAAGTCCGAAAATTTCAGGCGCAGCTGTTATTGGATTCGTACCCTGCGCGGTCTTCAGATCAGCTAACACTTCAGCCTTGACTCCCGCCAAGTCTACCTTGGCAGAAGCAAAATCAAAGCGCCAAACTTTGCCATCCAAATCGCCGGCGTATGCTACTTCCGCTGTATTGTCCTTCTTGTAATCCCTGACTACATAATTGACATCAGACAACCCACCTTTAGTGCCGGCTTTAATTTTCGCCAGCTGCTTACCGGTCTCCAAATCGATCACATAAAGGTAACCAGCGCTGTCGGTTTCATCATAGCCACTAGGCATCAAGACAACCCATTTATCAGGCGTCTCCGTGCGGATTTTGGTAATGCGCGGAGTCCCAAAAGTGTACTTCATATCTGTTTCAGTAAATTCCCATAACAAAACAGGATTCTTCGCATCAGTTACATTGATGGCAAAAATGGACTTCCCACCTTTTCCCAATCCCCCCATCAAAATACTTTCTACTTTTCCACCCAGTGAAACCTTATGAATCGACAAATTGCCATTTACATAATAACGGTGGCGATTACCATAGTCTGAATCCGCTAGCAGATAAAGGTTGCTTTGCACCGCACTTGGGACGATTGCCCACAGCTCGGAACCAGGTGTCATTGGCTTACCCGCCGCATCGGCATTTTTTGCTGCAAATGCATGGATCATCCCATCGTTGGCACCAACATAAACGACTTTATTCACATCATCATAAACTGGTGAAGACTTATCAATATCACCAAGTAGTTTCACCTCGCCATTTTCAGTCGGCCGTAAGCGGAAACTACCCGTCTCTTTTGTCATGCCAAGTGACTGATCACCCCGTAAATAGTTAATAAGATTGTCAGCACTCTTCAATGCTGCCAGTCTCGTGTCTTTAAGGGTAGCGCATTGGCTCACCTTTCGGGTTGTGCAATCAATAACAATATTCGCTTTTGCAGGAAAAGTATTATTAAATGGCACAAGCTTGTTATTGTGGATAGCCATTATGTTTCTGGCGGTAGCACCCAACTTGCTCAATTCGGTGTTAGCTGACCACACCACCGTATTAGGCTCTCCAATTGCTGACGGCTTATAAGCTCGCAGCTCACCATACCAATCACCTTGAACATTAGTGGCATGGAAAGCCAAGTCATCTTTATCCGAGCTTTTAATGTTCGTCAAACCAATTGCAGACCCCCCCCCTTTATCCTTGCTAGTTGCAGCAAGAACTTCCAAAAGGCCACTTACCATCTGCTCAGGGTTGGCTGCAGAAAAATAATCTCCACCACCATTTTTCCCTGCATTAATCAAATCATTAACCGTGGTCTGCTCATTACCTATAACTTTTAGCGGTTGACCATTCAACTCAACAGGTTGTACACCAATACCCATGGTATAAGTACGAACGAATTGCTTATTCGCGGCATCGCTAGCTACACTGCCCTTCTTACCTGCCACGTATTCGCCATTTGCATTCTCATTACTATATGCAGCATCACGAATATCAGTTTTAAAATAATAGGCCGCAACGTCCGACAGCGTTCCGTTTACCGACCCACCACCTAATGTACCAAGATCGCCATTACCATCAGCATCACCAACTTGACCGCCCGCTAAAGACTGGCTCAACCCATCATTCCAATATCCATCAGTAGTTAGAATTGCAAAATTACGCTGGCAATAATACTGCATCGGATCATGCTGCAATTTCCCCGAAAATATTCTCCCCGCATTAGATAAAGCGGGAATCAGTGGAGTTCCACCATTGGGCGGAACAGAAAATAATGTACTGAACCAAGTGTTACGCTGAGACTGAGTAAAGTCGTCAATTTTTAAGTAGTGGTTTGAATTCCAACCAGCATTATGGGCATGAATAGTCATAAACCCAACCCGATAGCTATCGTCTAACTCGGCAAATGCGCGGCTAGCAGAGGACTTCATCGCTAACATTCGCGTTCTATAGTATTGCGCCCAATTAGCGAAATTTTGCAACTCAGTCTGTTGTAAATTAACTAAAGTATAATTACTTACATCCATCAGCTGAGCATTAGAAACTGATTTTGGATTAGCCTTCAATTCATTTTCAAACTTAAACTTGTAATAAAAAGCTCTCTTATATATAAATGGACCTCGACCACCACACCACAAATAAGGTATGGCTCGTTCTTCTGTATAAGGTAAGATTTGGCCAGAGCATTGCATTTGCTCTGACATATCAAAGCTTGCCCTATCCCCTAAATAAAAATTATTCATTACTGCCTTGATATTAGCATCAGGGTAACTTTTACCATCTGCCATTCTAGGCGGAACATAAGTGATCGAGGGGTCATAATAAAGTTTGTTATAGCTTGACGAGAAATAGCGTACGTCTTGGTGAGATGGATACTCCCTCGTGGCATCTGGTGCGCCCACCGCACTTCCCCAATTCATACTACCTGAGCTATCCAGAATCATCAGCACATTTGGCTTTACCTTGGTAGTAGAGATACCAACCAATGGCTGGTTTGCCAAAACACTATCATCTGCATGTACAGAGTACATGGGGAATGCGCAAAGTATCGCCAATCCAATTTGACTGAATTGAAAAGCTTGCTTTTTCATAATTCTCTCTCCGAGCATCACTGCAATACAGCTTGAACGTAACTAGTGCTATTACGAGGACCATCGACCCTAATAGTTACCCTATAAAATGGCCCAATAGCTCTATCTATACGGTCCCCTTTACTTGCTCCAGACCCCCACCCTCCAGTTGACTCACTTGGTAGCATGCAGTGATCTGCGGTTGGAGGAGCCGAATTCTTACACATGCGGTGGATAACGTACCGGATTCTAAATCTTTCGCCTCCTGAATCACTCTCCCTGAGGGACATATCATTTATGTCTGTACTTTTCAGCACATATGCATTTCCTGAATCCCAGTTATATTCACTAGGTTTAAATGCACCAGCAGCCCACGTAGCGTAATATCCTCCGCCGCTTAAGATATCAGAATTTAAATTCTTATTAATACTAGATAACTTTAGCCACTGCCTGGCAATTTCAATCCCCGCATCAGCGGCCCTCACATTTGCTTTCTGCAACGTGGCATTTCCTGAAATTTCCGAGCTGAAACTTGTCGCGCGCAAGGCCATAATCCCAACAAGCATCATAACCACCATTGCCACCAACACCACAAACAATACGAAACCATTTTGGTTTATGGTCAACTTATTTCTCATACCAAGAACCTCCTTTAATCTGCCGGGCGCCAGCTGATGTTTCTAAGCGGGACCAAATACTCATGCACTTGATAGCGATAATTACGATCAGGAATTTTGTAATCAGGGCCGTCTTGCCATAACGAGATTTTTTCCGGCGCTAAATCTTCCTGCGGGTACGGTTGCCTCTTATCTGCTTTCACTACCAATGCAAAACGAACTGCTAGCGTACGAACCCAATTGTCTGCAGTTGGGTTAGACGGAGCATATGTAGTTTCCATTTTTGATACAGCAGAAACGGCACCCTTTGCTGGTGGATTTGCGGAACCAACAGGCATTTCTTGCCGCCAGGTATCTATACTTAAATTACCATCTGTATCAATCCCATAATAAGCTCGCAAATGCACAACATTCTCAAGAATCATTCTCCAATCGGCATCATTCGCACAGGCGGGTGTAGCAAGTCTGTTGCAACGTTCTAACTTATTATTTACAACTCTATACGCCTCCAAAGCGGGAGGCTGACTATCACCAGCTTGGCCCAGCCGATAGCCACGCGTTTGACCTAAAGTGTTTGCATCACCTGCAATAATTTTTGAATTATCGAGCAACTCGAATTTACCACTATTTACATCTGTAATACGTGCGAGCAGGCAGGTCTTTACGGTATCCGTTGCGGTCTTTGCTTTGGAAAAATCAGTATCAAGAACAATTAAATCATTATTTCTAAAACCTTCATCTGCCTTTACTGACAAATTAGTATTTGAACTTAGCAAGGAGGCCGAAAATCTAACCCCTGGGCTAGCTGCATTAATCAAAATAGTGTCCGAGCTATCCCCAGGTATAATCTCTACGGGAGAGAGGCGATATTTATAGCCATTCCCTAATGCTTCACACCCAATTAATTGCGTTTTATTTAAACCAAAGCCAGACGATTCGATTGCCCTTGATAGCATCAAACCCGCCAGTGCACCACCATCCTGTGCATTGTTTGATGTAGAGGTATGCCTTTGCGCTACAAGGGTCGAGATCATGGATCGCTGAACCAAAATGGAAATAAACACCCCAATTGCAACAGCCACCATTACCTCAATCAAAGTAAAACCTTGAGCCCGGCTCGGCGAGATGGATTTGAATCTTCTATTCAATTTCATTGCTAAATGCCCCAGAGACTTTTCTCAAATTAAGGATTAACTCTATCTCTTTCATCATCCGTCTCGCCAAAATTAGCGACAACTGTATCGACAACGTACTCGCCCTTACCCGCTCCCAAGAAGCTACCCGGCCGATGCCACTTGATAGAAATCTTGACGCTCGCAAACTGTGTCCCGCTTACAGGTTTAAATGCAATGGAAGCTTCAGCGGCAGGCAAGTTCTTCTTTAGTTCTTTATCCCATGCCTCCAGCTTCGCAGGAACTGTCGCACCGCTATAAGCGTAGTCCTTTCTCAAGTTAGGCACATCCGCAAGAATCTGAGCCAAGGCTGCATTTGCTGAACGAGAGGCCTTGGTTCGAAATGATGTATCCGAACTCGAAAAAAGCGCATGCGTCTGCATATAAATCATGCCCAGCCCGCAGATCGTGAACAGCGCCATAGCTACTAGCACCTCGATCAGGGACATGCCTCCTTGGCCGGATAATGCCTTTGTCATTTTCTTCCTCAGCAAATTTCAGTTAGATGCCATATTTTATGCGAGTAGCAATCTGGCGCAAGACTTATGATTCTTCAACAAGTGAGTCTAAACACTTGTGAAACGTGAAAAATTCATTGATTACTCAGAGTTTTAGCGCAACTGACCGTCTGTCGATACCTTTTATCACCTGACGAGCGGTAGCCGCAGCCTCCCAATCCGAGAAAATGACAGTTAAGTCATTGGTTGAAATGAGAAAATGCTAGCGGAATTTTACTGACTTCTGTAGACTTCGGGCTTCTTGAATGAGTCAGTATCGAAGCATGAGGAGAACATGCTTCGACCTAAACAATGGAGGATTACAGGGATGAAATCGCATCGAGGCTTTACGTTGATTGAGCTGGTTTCTGTGCTCATGATTATGGGAATTGCGCTGGCGATTGGTGTTCCGCGCCTTGCTGAATTCATGGCACGTCATCGCGTGGTTGGCGGTGCTGAACTGGTCCGGTCTATGGCCAATTTCGCCCGAAGCGAAGCCGCACGCGAAAGCAAGGATATTTTCTTGGTAATCACTCCTGGTGCAAATTCTTGCATGGGTATTACTAATAAAGCTGTCGATGCAGCAACTGGTCGATCCTGCGATTGTGCAGTAGCAGACTCTACAAAGGCTAATTTCTGCGAAATTAAGAGGGTTGCATCCTTGAAAGGTGAACGTGTTGAGCTGCGCACAACCACTAATGCCTCCCTGCAAATTCAATTCGCCAAGTTGACCGGTGAAGCAGCGGACGTCCGCATCGGCGTGAAGTCTGCTGATCGTGCCAACGTCGGCACTGCGATTCAGACCTTACCGCTTGCCCCTGCGAAAATTTGTAATGACAAAGGTGCGCTAAAGAGCACCGAACCTATTGTAGGTTTTCCCGACTGCTAAGCCGTACGCAAACCTCAGGCTGAATACCTCTCAAAAAAATGCCCCATTCGGGGCATTTTCTTTTTTCTCTTGCATGATCCCATGGTCGATATCTGATTTATCTAGGAATTCTTAACCTCCACCTTCGTGGTACCGCCTTTTAAGCGCCACGCCATGGTTGCCAGTGCTAGTACGCCAAAAGCCAAACCCCCCCATAGAGCGATTAACTTGCGCTGACCGCGATTGCCATCGGTATCCAACCGTGAAAAAGCAGGTTGCTGGACTGGCTCGCCCAGACTGACGGGCATAGCCTCTACGGGTCTCGATGGGTCATAACCAGGAATCAACGACACCAATGGCATGTTGGCAGGTTCTGCGTCATTCCGGCCGACGACCAACGCAAAAGGAGCACTCCCACGGGCTGCGAAGATGATCTGGCGTGGCTTGTAGCCAACGATCAGACTGACGCCCGCTGAAGACAAGATACCTGCCTGTTTGTCTGCGACCACTTTCAATCGTCGGGCAGGCGGCTGATCCGCCAGCGGCAACGGAGGGGACTCGATGCGACCTGCCACGCCGTCCAATCGATAAAACACGCCTCGTCCGGATTGGTGCCATTGGCTACTACGTGAGTCGCGAACATACAGGGTGGCGGGCACAATCATGTTTGGCTCGGCAAACTTTAGTTGAACCCACTCGGTCGGATAATACGCGCCAAGATCAAATTCCAATTCGCTGGCGGAAGCGGCCGTTGGCTGTTTGGCGCCAGTCCAGAGTACATCCGGCGCGTCCACCATGGCAGTGGATTCACCATGTACTTCAATGATCGGAGGGGCTGCATCGGGCTGACTCCACCACAGCCGATAGTAGCGGGCCTGCCCATCAAGCAATATGGCTTTGTCAACGAAGAGCTGATGCCCATCGGCTCGCAAGCGGGCAACCTGAGCCTCTCCTGCCCGGCGCCAGACAGTCAAATCATCACTGGCTTCGATGGTCAGCATCTGCATGAAATCTGGAGCATTCGCAGCAGGGGTTATCCTCAGGGCATTCAACTTGGCCAGAAAAGGATTCGGTTTGCCACGGTCTATCAAGTAACCCGCAGGAGAAGTTGGCAGATTATCGCTAGGGGTCTTGGGCATGATGTTGATGATGCCCCCATCTGCAGACAACTCCACGTGCCACGGAGTTACAGCGCTTTCTACCGGTCGCGATGGCAAGGGGAATACATTGAGGGCTTCCACCACGGTCCCGGCCTGTCGCCGGTCGATGATCGGCAGCCAGGCAAACGGAACCGGCTCCCCCTTCTTATTGACGATGCGGATGTCGGATAAATCGGGCATCACCGAACGTCGGTAGACACTATCCGGCAATGTCAGGGAATAAAAAGACTGCCCGGGTTCGAGTATGACTGGGAAGCGAAAGCCATACAGATCAGCTGAATCCAGAGATTGTGCCGCCACAGCCCACCCACCGAGCAGAAATCCAAGCAGATACTTCATGAGCGGGAATCCTTGCGAGGAGGAAGCGGCGCTATATAAGCAATTACCAGCATGAGGGCACCAACCCCAATGAGTGAAATGATCTGGGCCATACCACCTGCATTGAAAAAATCTACGAGCATCAGCTTGATTGCAACAGGAGCCAGCACGGCCGCTCCAGCCATCCACAACCAGCGACGTGCCAATTTGTTTGCTGCCACCATCAATGCCAGCGCAACCAGCGTCCATAGTATGGCCAGTGAGGCTTGCGCTAGATGTGAGGACAACCACGCGTGGGGTCGATAGTCCACCGCAAAATAATGAAATAGCGTCCGTAGCAGCATGCCATTGAGCCATGCAAAACCTGCAACGCCAAACAGAATCAGACTTGGCCGGCGTCCTTGCGACCGCATCAGTCGGACGAATGAACGTGGCTGGCTAGCCCAGCGTAATGTCAGAACCAACGCTGCCGCCATCCCAACATCCAGCGGGGAAAGAACGGGCAAGTAGGGTAAGGGGCTGGCATCGCCAGTCGAAACCGCATTGGTGAATACCACCCACAGCAAGGCCAGCACGGCCAAAGGCCACAACGCCAGCCACTCGTATGCCTTACGAAAAGTGCGCATCGGCCAAACAGAATAGATTTTCCGTGTAGACAAGCCCCCCAGCACCAACAGAATGCCGACAATCCAGCCAAGATGGCGCCAAGCATTGCGGACATCCCCCGCATCTCCCACCCAGGCATAGCCTTGCCATGCCAATACCGCCGCCAGCACCCAGACTCCCAACATATGCGCCGCCTGCTGATAAGGCCGGTCAATATCAGTTGTCCGGCACCGGAGCACATAGATATGCACAAACGCCACACTTAACCATGCCAGCCAGCCACCAGCCTCAAATGGCGAATGGTGGCGTTCTGCTGCCGACACCATTACCACGACCACCAATGGCAGCAGCCCCAAACTGGCCAGCGCTGACGTCGGCCACGCCAGACGATGACCAAGCTCTGCCAGCAAAAGTGCCGTCAAGGCCAGGAAGCCGATTCCGACCGCGTGCTGCAGTGAGGTGGTAACAAATCGGTCAATTTCTGTTGCGGCAGCCAAAAACCACCACAGTAGACTCCAAATCAGCCAGCCGAATGCAATACCGCGCTCGGCATGGCTCAACTGGGTTTGATAGTGATGATTTATTCGCCCAGCCACGTAGGCGCCAACCGCCACAAGCAGACACCCCAATACCGCACCATTAACCACTGACGCGTCACTCTTCAGGGAGAAAATGCCCATACCCGCACAGACACCAGCCGCAACCAGCACCAAGCTGCCGAACGCCCTGGCCATGACCTTTTGCTGGCGAGCACCCATCCAGATGATCCCGGCAGCCTCAATGCCCCAGGCCGCAGCCGTCCACTGCGCATCCAGCGCCAGCGGGATCGCCAGTGTCACGAAAATAACGCCCAAAGCCCAGAACGACTCAGCAAGCAGCGCCAATGAGGTTCGTCTGCGCACCAGCAGTGCCATGCCGAGGTAGAACGCCGATAACGCGACGGCTGATCCGGCTGTTGCAAACGCATAGTCGTGCACCATCGCAGCCTGCAGACCGAAGCCGACGATGGGCACACCGAACACCAGTGTCCCATCCACCATTCCCAGCCCGGTGCGACTGTCTTCACGTAGTGTTGCGAAATACACCGTTATGCCGACATAAAGCAGGAAGAACACAATCAGAAACGGCTCGGTCGTAGCAAAGTCGCTCGCCTGGTAACGCAAACCTCCCCAGATCGCGCCAATCGCAAAGGTAAAGACAAATCCCAGTACGTTCAGTGATCGCCAGGCTTTTCGGCTGGCAATGATGGCAATACCGACATTGAGTAGCAGGTAGTACGAGAACAGGGCTACATGGTCACCGCTTCCTGACGATGCCAGAACAGGTGAGAGAAAACCGCCAGTCGTACCCGCCAAAGCCAACCAGCGAGAATCCTGCAATAGCGCCAGAATTGCCGAGAGCACCGCCACAGCCGTCAATATGCTGAACGCCATGCCGGGGCTCAGCATGTGATAGAGCTTGTAAGCGGCAAAGGTGGTGAGATACAACACCCCAACGCCACCGCCTTGCATAATCGCCGAAAAATTACTGTGTCTGAGTCGCGTAAACCACCCCACGCCCAACAGGATTACCCCAATCAGCGCGATACCGGTCATGCGAACTTCCAGAGGAATCACCGCATGGGCAACGGCAAACTTGGCCAGAAACGCCAAGCCCACAAACAGAATGACCATACCGATCTTGGCTACCAGATTTCCACCTAGCAGGCGCTCCAGCAGACCAGCAGACCATGCGGACTCAACCTCATCCTGATCACTCGACGACGGTTTGACTGGCCTGGGCGGGAGAGGTGGCGTGGCAGGGGACGGTACGGGCTGTGGCTCGGGGCGCGGGATCACAGCGGCGGGCTCACTGGTTATCGCGGCTGGCGGGTCATCCTGTGAGGCGGGAGCGGCCGTACTGATGATCGGTGGAGACACAGCGGAAGGTGCAGTCACCTCCTGCTGCGGGAGTGATGACGCGACAGGATGACGAACCGTTACCGGTGTTAATGCATCCATTCGCTGTTGCAATTGCCGCAGCTTGTGACGCAGCTCAATCTGGCTGCCTAGCAGCCAACCCAGTAATGCGCCGGATAGCCAACCGCTTGTTCCAAGCAAGAGGCTGCCCAGAAAAACACCCACTACCAAACCGAGCCACGCCATTGCAATCCTTAGACACTTGCGTGCCTGTTGCTATGGCTCATCAAGATAGCAGATGTCGGGCGCAGCATGGCGGGCAATTCGGTCAAAAGCGGCCGTTGCCCGCATGCGGCTCATCGTCAACCGCTATTGCGCAAACCTGCAGCGATACCATTGATAGTGAGGTGAATCGCATACAGCACATCTTCACTCTCCTCCCCTTCCCGGAAGCGCCGCAGCAGGTCTACTTGCAGATGGTTGAGTGGATCGAGATAAGGCAAACGATGCTTCAGACTACGCGCCAACAGCGGGTTGTCAACCAACAGTTCGCGGTGTCCGGTAATGGCCAGTACCGCGTCAATTGATCGCCGCCACTCGGCCCGGATGCGTTCAAAAATGCGCTGGGCAATATCGCGGTCCTTAACCAGGGTCGCATAGCGCGAGGCAATCTGGATGTCAGATTTCGCCAGCACCATTTCCATGTTGGCGATCATGGCGCGGAAGAACGGCCAATCCCGATACAACTTGCCAAGCTCGGTCAGACCGGCCTCGCCTTTCTCCTGCCGATACTCGGCAATGGCGGTTCCAAACCCATACCAGCCCGGCAGCATCAACCGAGACTGCGCCCAGGAGAACACCCACGGGATAGCCCGTAGATCTGCAATGCTGTTGCTGGGTCGGCGGGCAGCAGGCCGGCTGCCGATGTTGAGTTTGGCGATCTCGGAAATCGGTGTCGCTTCACGGAAATAGGTAATGAACTCAGGGGTGGCGTACACCAGATCGCGGTATTCACGGTAAGCACACAAAGACAGGCGCTCCAGCAGTGCATGACGTTCTGGTGTGTCGGCGTTCGCGACATCATCCTGAGGAAAACTGGCCTCAATCGACGCGGCAATCAGGGTTTCCAGGTTACGACGACCGATTTCCGGGTCTGCATACTTGGCACCAATCACCTCTCCCTGCTCGGTAATCCGCAACTGTCCAGCCACCGAACCAGCAGGCTGCGCCAGGATCGCCTCATAACTGGGTCCACCGCCACGCCCTACCGAGCCACCACGGCCATGAAACAGCCTGAGTGTCACCCCCGCTTCAGCAAATACCTCAACCAATTTGACTTCGGCTTTATACAATTCCCAGTTCGACGTCAGATACCCGCCGTCCTTGTTGCTATCCGAGTAGCCGAGCATGACTTCCTGCACCTGCTTATGAGACTCCAGCAAGGTGCGCCAGGCATCCAGGGCAAACAGCTCGCGCATGATCGCGTCACACCCACGCAGGTCGGGGATGGTTTCAAACAACGGAATGATATTGAGCGCCAGATAAGGCTTGGGCGATAAGGACAGCAAGCCCACTTCCTTGGCGAGCAGCGCCACTTCGAGCAGGTCGCTGACCGATGTGGCGTTGGAAATGATGTAGTTTGGCAACGCCTGTGCGCCATAGGCGCGATGAATATCCGCCAGTGCCTGCATGATCGCCAGCTCCTTGCCGGCTTCCTCACCGTACTCGGCACCGGGACACAACAACGGCCGCGGATTGGACAGCTCACGCAGTAGCACGATCTGTCTGCTCGACTCATCCAGTACACCATAGTCTTCAAGACCTGCCTTGCTCAGCAACTCGGTCACCACCCGTTCATGCACTGCCGAATGCTGGCGGGTATCGAGAGGCGCCAGATGAAACCCAAACACCTCGACCGCCCGCAGCAAGCGTCGCAATCGGCCCGCAACCAATGCCGCAGATCCATGCGCCTGCAAGGAGCCGGCAACCTGCCGCAAATCGTCCAGCAGGGCCTGCGGTGTCTCATATGGCGCACTACCCTCGGCCGACAGCAGTCCGACCCGAAACTTGCCAAGTCGGTGCGCAGTGGCCAGGATGCGGCTCTTGATCGCTGCCATGGCTTGCCGGTACGGCTCCTCGGCGCGACTGACCGGCTGCTCTGGGGACAGCTGCGCCAAGGTATACACCTGCTCATCCACCTCAACCAGACGAGACGACAAGCTCAGTTCATCCTCCAGCTTGGCGGCCTGCTCGTAGTAATAATCGAGCACTACAGCGGCTTGGCGTGAAATGGCATGGTTAGTCACTTCTGGCGTGACAAATGGGTTGCCATCCCGGTCCCCGCCGATCCAGCACCCCACATGAAAGAACTTGGGCAGGCGTACCGGGCTACCCTGCAGCTGGCTCAGCCGATCCTCCAGCTCGATATAGAGACGGGGCACCTGGCGCAGAAAGGTAGAGCGGAAATACGACAGGCCGTTCTCAATCTCATCCTTTACCGTCAGCTTGAACGAGCGGATCTCGCGTGTCTGCCACAACGTCAGCAACACCCTGCCGAGAGCCGCTTCGTTATCCTCACGCTCTTCCGGGGTCAGCGACACGCGGTCACGCTGGCCAAGCAGCCGCGCAATCGCTCGCTGGCAATCAAGCAGGGTCTTGCGTTGCACTTCGGTCGGGTGCGCCGTCAGAATCGGCGCGATCAGGGCGTTATTCAGCAAGGCTACGATGTCTGCCGCGGCAACCTTACGCTTTGCAAGCTCGTCCATCGCCCGCGCCAGACTTCCCTTCTGCGGGGCCGACCCCTGAATACGGTGAAAACGTCGGCGCCGGTTGTGGTGCAGATCTTCCGCAATATTCGATAGATGCGAGAAATAACCGAAGGCACGGGCCAGTGCCACCGTATCGGCATGACTCAGATTTGCCAGCGTCGCCGCCAGGGCATCTGCCGCCGTATGATCCGCTTCCCACACAAACTTGACGGCAAGCTCACGAATTTCCTCGATACGATGCAGGGTTGCATCCCCCTCCCTGTCGCGAATCGTGGCAGCAAGCAGGCGGGCAAGCAGGTCGAGATCCTGCTCCAGGGGTAGGTCTTTTGCAGCAGCGTTATCGTAGAGGGCCATGATTTGTAGTCTGGGGAAGTTTGCGTAAGTGGCGATAAAACATCGGGAACACAGAGTAAACCAAGCAGAAAACGTAGTGAACCCGCACGCAGCTACGCATTTGCCGCCATTGCCCGACGCTGGCTTCGTTATACTTTCAGAAATTGATAACAATAACGGCAGTTTTGGCCCCTGCCCGAAATAGCGGACAATCAGCCCTTTGCCCCCGCCACAGCATCCCAGACCTGTTCAACTATGCCTACGCTTTCATTCAAGCTCGTCAATGTCTTTGCCGAAAGCTCACTCGGCGGTAATGCTCTGGCTGTAGTAGAGGGTGCCGAAGGGCTGGATGACGCCACACTGCAAGCAGTGGCGTTTCAATTCAACCTGCCGGAAACCGCCTTTCTCTTGCCTTCCAGCGTAGCGGATGTGCGCATTCGCATATTCACCTCGCGCTTCGAGCTGCCATTTGCTGGCCACCCGACACTCGGCAGCGCTGCGGTGGCCGCCGCCAACCTCAAACGCACCAGCTCGATTACGCTGGAAACCGGAAGTGGCATCATCACCGTGCATCTCGATGGCGATGAATGGAAGTTCGCAGCCCCCCGCGCCAATACCCGGCGTAGCGACGCATCGCCGCACGATCTCGCCATGATGCTGGGGCTGGAGCCTGAAGACATTGCAGAAGGCAGCCGCTTTGTTGATACCGGGCTGGAGCAACTGATGATTCCCCTGACCAGCAAACAAGCCGTGCTGGCCGCCTCACCGCATCCAGTGTTGCTGGCAGATTGCGCACACGGCAAAGGGCGGCCACAGATCACAGTTTTTCACTTTGCCGAACCCACCACCTTGCGTTACTTCTCGGCAGACCGCTATACCTTGCATGAAGATCACGGCACTGGCTCTGCCTGCGCGAACCTGGGAAGCTGGTTACTGGCCAACCATACGCCACCACTGCCCTACTCGTTGCGGATTGAGCAGGGGCATACGGTCAACCGCCTGTCGGTACTAAAGCTCGACATCGACCAGAACTGCCAGGTCTTCGTCGGGGGACGAGTCATTCAGGTAGGTACGGGCGAGCTCAGAATCTGAGCCGTACCTGAAATCTTGATAACCAACAGGCATTTGCGATGTCTGAGCAAAGCAGTCAGGAACTACCCGCAGACATCGCAACAAGGCCAGGCATGACAGGCAGCGCCGCTATCGCCAGGTTCAGGCAGGCTTGACAGGCATTCTGGCCAGCAATCGAACGATCTTGATTCAGCCTGCCAGCGGGTGTAATGTCGCGCCGCAACACAGATGCGCAGACCAGTGCTTCTTGATGTTTATCTCAAAATGGTTCCAATCACACCACCGAACCAAATCCATCCTCTTCCACCTACCATGCAAGGCTAACCATGAGCCAGTCGAACCAAGCCGACCACAAATCGGTCGCAGGGCTGATATTGGGTGCTATCGGTGTCGTATACGGCGACATCGGAACAAGCCCGCTCTATACCTTAAAAGAATGTTTCAACCCCGAGCACGGATTACAGCTGACCCCGGCGAATGTGCTGGGCATCCTGTCACTGGTGTTCTGGGCGCTGATTCTCATCGTATCGTTCAAATACGTGATGGTGATCATGCGTGCTGACAACCGTGGCGAAGGCGGGATTCTGGCGCTGATGGCGCTGGCATTGCGCAAGCAGGGCCGACGACGCGGGCAATTTTCAATTTTCATCGTTCTGGGAATCGCCGGAGCAGCCTTGTTTTACGGCGATGGCATGATCACCCCTGCCATATCAGTGCTTTCAGCCGTCGAAGGGCTGGAGCTCGCCTCCACCAAAGTCCACCCGTTCATCCTGCCGATTGCCATCGCCGTCCTGGTCGGATTGTTCATGATGCAGGCCCACGGCACCGCCGCAGTCGGCAAGCTGTTTGGGCCGATCATGGTTTTATGGTTTCTGGTCCTGGCGATACTTGGCGTGGTCAACATCCTGCACGATCCCACGATCCTGGCGGCCATCAATCCGGTTTACGCCATACGATTCTTTCTGGACCACCACTACGCCGCATTTCTGGCCTTGGGTTCCGTGGTCCTGGCGATTACCGGGGGTGAGGCCATCTATGCCGACATGGGCCACTTTGGTCGTCGCCCGATACGACTGGGCTGGTTTGCCTTTGTATTGCCGGCGCTGTTGATCAACTATTTTGGCCAGGGTGCCTTGCTCCTTCACGATGCAAGCGCACGCGTCAACCCGTTCTATCACATGGCGCCCGACTGGGCCTTGGTGCCGCTGGTCATTCTGGCCACTGCCGCAACCGTTATCGCCTCCCAGGCTGTTATTTCCGGGGCTTTTTCGATAACCGCGCAGGCTATTCAACTCGGTTACTGCCCGCGCATGGATATCCAGCACACCTCCGACAAGGAGATCGGCCAGATCTATCTGCCGGGCATCAATTGGGCCTTGCTGGTTTCGGTGATTGTGCTGGTCTTGGGCTTCCGCTCTTCCAATAACCTGGCAGCGGCCTACGGGATTGCGGTGACTGGCACCATGGTGATTACCACCGCGCTTGCTTATATCGTGCTCGTACACGGCGATGGCTGGAAACGCTACGCAATGTGGCTGATCCTCACCGCCTTATTGATCATCGAACTGGCATTCTTCGCCTCCAATGCCATGAAATTCTTCGATGGCGGCTGGTTCCCACTACTGATCGGTATTGCCGCATTTGTCTTGATGACGACCTGGAAAACCGGGCGCCGCCTGCTGTTCCATCGCTTGCACGATGGCGAAATGCCGCTCGAAAGCTTTGTAGACGCCATCGAGGCCAGCCCGCCCCACAAGGTGGAGGGCACCGCCATCTTCATGACCGGCAGCGCCGACACCGTGCCACATGCCTTGCTGCATAACCTCAAGCACAACAAGGTATTACACGAGAACGTCATGTTCCTGACCATCCAGTCCACCGACATTCCGGTTGTTGGCAAGAAAGACCGACTGCAGATCAAGCAGCTCTCGCCCACGTTCTGGCAGGTTGTGGCGACTTATGGTTTCAACGAAGAACCCTCTGTGCCTGAAATCATTGAACAGTGTCTGCAGGAAACCAGCATGCCACTGGATATGATGACCACTTCGTTCTTCCTGTCGCGAGAAACGATTGTCGATGGCAAGACGCCAGCCATGTCCTGGCTGCGTCGCCGCTTGTTTGCCACCATGCAGCGCAACGCGGCCCGACCGACCGACTACTTCAAGATCCCCCCCAACCGGGTGGTCGAGATGGGCACACAGGTCGAAATCTGATTACTGAATCAGCGACCGATAAAACAAAAGGGCCGATCCATCGGCCCTTTTGTTTTGGCATGCGCCCTCAGCTCAATTGCGCCAGCAGGCTGGCAAAAGCATCGTCGAACAGCTTCAATCCCTCGTATTGCAGGGTGTCACCCACCGCATCGAGATCAATCCCCAGTGCGGCCAACTCCGCCAATGTCTGCTCAGCTTGCGGCAGATTTTGGGTCAGTCGGGGTTCTGCGCGTCCATGATCACGGAAAGCGGCCAGCGTTGCGTCAGGCAGGGTATTCACGGTTTCAGCGCCAATCAGTTCATCGACATACATCACATCGGAATACGCCGGATTCTTGGTGCCGGTGCTGGCCCACAATACCCTCTGGCCATGCGCGCCTGCCGCTTGCAAACCTGCAAATGCCGAGCCTTCAAAATGTCCCAGATAAGTTTGGTAGGCCGTCTTGGCCAACGCAATGGCTGCCTTGCCCTGCAAGCCAGCAGCACCGGGCAGATCGGCCAGCAGGCGATCTACATGGGTATCGACACGGGACAGGAACAGGCTCGCCACCGCGCGGATACCCTGCAATGGCAGACCTTTCGTCTGTCTTTGCATCAATCCTGCCGTATAAGCATCAAAAACAGCCTGTAACTGCGGCAACGAAAAAATCAGGGTAACGTTGATATTGATGCCATCCGCAATCGCCGCCGTCACGGCAGGCAGACTCTCTGGCGTTGCCGGGATCTTGATCATGGCATTGGGGCGATTGATGTCGCGCCACAACCGGCGCGCCGCAGCCAGTGTGCCTTCCGTATCGCGGGCCAGATGCGGCGACACCTCCAGGCTGACATAGCCATCAAGCCCTGCACTGGATTGATAACTCTGGGCAAACAGATCACAGGCCATCTGCACATCGGGCACGGCCAGTGCCTCGAAGCGTTGCTCCGGCGTCAAAGCCTCGGCCTTGAGGCGCGCCAGATCATCGGCATAGCCCAGACCCGAGGCAATCGCCTTCTGGAAAATTGCGGGGTTGGACGTCACACCCGCCAGACCATCCTGCTCAATCAGTCGGGCCAGTGGTCCCGCCAGTAATTCGCGGGAAAGATTATCGAGCCAGATGCGCTGGCCCAGGGGTTTTACGGCTAATAGAGGGTTCATAGGACCATTCGAATCAGTAAATTTGCTTTGCAAGAAAATCAGACATGCCAGCCGGCGCAAAGACGTAGCCTGGCGCTGCTGACGTCTGGTTTTCTGATTGTGTTTCTCGGATCAGGGTCCGCTGCGATGTTGCAGCAATCGCTAGGCTCTGCTGACGTTTTGTGACTAGGCGGGAGTCCAACGTGCAATCCAGAATAAAACGTCAGCGAGGCGGAGCGACCCCGCATCATTCAGGATCGTCACGCCGTGCCCGCTTCGATAGTAACCAAGCCGCCAGCCACAGACCAGCCTGAAGACCGCGTGCGCAGCGCGCACCGATTCGCATCAAGCCACGCCAGCCGCGTGAAAACAACGCTCTGAAGCAGCCAGTTTAAAGGCGGAAGTGCGTGACGGCCTCGCGTAACGCACCGGCCCGGCGATCCAGCTCTGCAGCGGAATTAGCCGCCTGCTCGATGGCCTCGGTATTGGTGGCAGATATCGAGGCAATGCTTTCAACTTCCTGTGCAATCGACTGTGTTGCCGCACGCTGCTGCGCCATGACGGAAGCGATGGTTTCAACATTGTTCTGAGCATGCAGCGCACTTTCGCGGATCTGCGTCATCCAGCGGGCAGCATCATGGGTCAGATCCACACCACGACTCACCGCCGCCACACTGGCATTCATCGCGGCAACGGTGCTACCGGTCGTGACTCTGATCGATTCGATCATATTGGCAATCTGCAAGGTTGACTGGGTGGTCCGCTCGGAAAGCTTACGTACTTCATCCGCAACCACGGCAAACCCTCTCCCCGCTTCACCCGCCCTGGCAGCCTCAATGGCGGCATTCAGGGCCAGCAGATTGGTCTGATCGGCAATTTCTTTAATAACGGTCGCGATCGACGCAATCTGGTTGGTCTGCACACCCAATTCCTGCAACTGGCTTTCCGCCTTGTTGACCTGCTCGGAAATCTGGCCGATTTCGTTTGCAGCAGTGCGAATGACCTCCTCGCCCCGGGTTGCAACCTTGCCGGTTTCTTCGGCAGCACGATGAGAATCGCTGGCTTGCGAGGCAATGGTGTCAATGCTGACGGAGAGTTGCTCGATCGTGGCGCTGATGGCCGACGAGGAATCGCTCTGATTGCGCGAGCTGACGGATAGCTGCTCGGCCGCGACGGCCAGTTGGGTTGCCGTGCTACCAACCGACGCCGACTCGCAGCTGATTTCATCAACCATCTGCCTGAGCTGGCTGCGCATATTATCCAGTGCTGCCAGCAGGCTGGCTGGATGGACATGGGCGACCGATGTTGCCACCCCCAGATTGCCCTCGGCTATCCGGCGGGCCACTTCGACAGCCTCGGCAGGCTCGCCGCCAAGCCGCCGGAACACGATGCGATAGACCATCATTCCAGACGCCATGCTCAGCAGCATCAGCAATGCTGTAAGCACCACAACCAGCCATCGGGCCCGGTCAGCAGACGCCTCCACCTTGTGCGCAGCCTGCAATTGCTCCTGGGTCACCTGCTTCATCAGCATATTGACCTTGCTGGTCACCGCTTCGCTGCGATCGTCAAAACCACCGCCCTTTTCTTTCATCAACAGATTGCCGGCCTCTCGCCCATCCTTCATGTACGCTTCAGCCATCTTCACGCCGACGTCGTACAAACCATTGATATCGGTCTGGAGCTGGCTGGTTTGGGCGGCCAGATCAGGAACCAGCGCTTCAATCTGCTTGAGTGCCGCCAGGGCATCTGCACGGGCCTGCTTGGCTTCGTCGAAAGCGTCTTTTTCGCCAGTTGCCGATACATCGGTAAGAAATTGCTGGATCTGAACAGTCTGGAACTTCACTTCAGCCATCTGTCTTTCAACCACATTACTGACTTCATGCTCGTGACGACTGGCCGCACCAATCTGTCTGAACTGGCTATCAGCCACCACCAGTAAACCCAGTGTCAGCACGGTGGAGCCGAGTATGGAGCCAATCAGGACGGGTTTAAGGTGGGTAGACATGGCTAGGCTATCCTCTGCAATGATCGGTAGTCTATTTGTATGCCGAGTTTGCAGACTTGCCTATCAGATTTCCCTTACCTGCTTGTAGGAAACCGGCGCATTCCCCTTATGCCAGCCTCAACAGAGCCAGCCCCCTGGAATCGCCACCCCCACCGCCCCTTCCTGCTGCGCCCATTGCGCCAGCCCGCCCGAGCCGGAGCGCAGCCAGTGTCGAATGGATGGCAGCGAGTGCCGGGCAATCAAACAGATTGAAAACTCGGCGTGACCATCGACGACCGCATAGGCAACCGCCGCCCCCGAGCGCTGCAGGGCCTTTGCCAGCTGGGAACCCAGCGTATTCGGCAGCAGATAACGGGCAGAGGGCACAGCCAGCATGCAGTCCGCATCGCTGGTACTCAGCGCCGCTTCGATACCTGCAAGCGCGCCAGGGCTTTCAGGAAAGTTGTCGGCCAATGTTGGCAAACCCAGCGCATCAAAACGCGCTTGGTGGCGGCCAGTGCTGAAGTAAACCTCGCCGATGCGCCAGTTCTGCACCGCCAGCAGCGCCCGGGTCTGCAAGGCCAGCGGAACCTCTGCTTCGAGATCTTCATCGAGCAGATCACATAAGATCACCGCATCCAGCTCTGCCCGCCAAGGTACTGACACCGCCATACCCACCTCCATGCCCATCCGGTTTGTCGAGAACCTACCCAATCTGCCATGCCAGCATGACAATTGATGTCACACCTTCAGACGCTGCGATGCTGATAAGCAAAGATTGGCCCAGCACTCCGGGGCACAAGAGTAGTTTGATCATCGCCGGCCAACCCGTCCTGGCAAGACGCGCCGCCGCACCAGAGGGTGGCACGACGAGACCAGAACGCCCCGGAACAGGGCGGCCGTGCTGGCGACCTTCAACGAGGGAGCTGGGTTTGCAGACGGCCGGTAGCGGTTTCGCCGTTACGCCTATCCTGCAGGTTCCGGCACAGCGCCTGCAGAGCTTGCGCCACCGGCTGTTGCCAGTCGATGGCATAGCTCAGTCGGCAGCAATGGCGATAGCGAGCCGCATTGCCGAACAGTTCTCCGGGCACGATCACCACCTGCTCGGCCACCAGGCGCTCGAACACATGGCGCATATCCGACCGCTCCTCAGCTTCCAGCCATAACACTGCCCCGCCTTGCGGCTCGGACCAGCGCACCTTATCCCCAGCAACCGCCTGCAACAGCCGGGTCATTTCGTGCATCCGCTCGGCCAGCAGTTTGCGCAGCGCCTGCACATGGCGATCCAGCTCTTTGCCATGCAAGACCTGGGCAATGGCCCGTTGCCGCAAGGCGGGCACTCTGACCATGCTGGCGTGGTGCTCCCCCCGCAACGGCTCACGCCAGTTACGCGACAGTAGATAGCCGTAACTCGACTCGGGGCCCAAGGTTTTCTCGAAACTGCTGCAGACAATCAGCAGGTCCGGGTCCGCGTAACGTCGATAACCCACAGGGCGGGTATCTCCGAAATACAGGCCGCCGTACTGATCGTTCTCGATCAAGGGCGTACCGCTGCGCGCCAGCAAGGCTGCCAGCGCCTCTTTATCGAGTTCGGGCGTAACACGGCCGGTTGGGTTGTTGATTTCAGAGGAAAACAACGCAAAGCCGATGTCGCCAGCCCGCAGCGCCTGCTCCACGCTGTCCAGATCCAGCCGGCCACGGTTATCAAGCCCGGCCTCGACCGGCTCGATGCCCAGCAGACGCAGCTGACGCAGGATCGTCCACGAACACGGCGACTCGACCAACGCCTTGTGTCGCCGTCCTGCCAGCGCCCGAACCGCCATCGCCAGGGCGGGCAGGAAGCCCGCTGCAATATAGACCTGCTCGCAATTCCAATCCCGGCATGCCGGTTCGCCGTAGTGCATGGCCAGTGCCAAGCGCAGGGGCTCGTCGCTGTAGGGTTGATCGGCTGATGTGGCGGTCTGCGGCAGGCGACGGGTCAATTCCCGCTCGCAGCGCAGGAGCTGTTGCTCGAAAGACAGTAGACGATGCGGGGTATCGCTGCTCAGCACGGTCATGCCGGGTTGGTGCGCCCGGTATTGCACGGTGTCGAATAAATCCTGCGTGGCCATGCCCGGCATGCCACGTCGGCGTGAGACAAAAAAGCCTGACTTGGCAACACGATAAATGCAGCCTTCGGCTTCGAGCAGATCATACGCATGCTGAACCGTCGGCACGGACACCGCCAGTTGCTCTGCCAATGCCCGCAAGGAGGGCAAACGCCCCCCCGCTGCCAGTTCCCCACTGGCAATCAGCTCGCTCAGATAGCGATAGACATGGTGATAGGTAAACTGGCTTGACGGCATCGCGAGGCTCTTTTGATGTTTTGCTGCGGGTCGCGCCGGACCGGGTGCTGGGGCAAGGCAGACCTAACCGCAAGGCCAAGCCCTCCGCACCGGAGCGGGTTCCTTTACCTTAGACGGTCATTTCAGCCGGGGCTGTGTGATTGTTTTACAAACCGTATCCACCGGCCAAACGCCACCAAACCTGCATGCTGCGCTGCAAGATTGCCCTGCTCGGGTCTGCAGTGGCAGGCTCTTTGCCTATCACTGCCGAAGCCAGTCTGACGATGCAGACTGATCGCCCCCACCCTCACACTCAAGCAAACAAAATGCCGACACCAACACCCGCAGCGCTTTCTGGTTTGATGATGGATTCACCCTTGCTGATCTCTTCGCTCCTTGAACACGCCGACCGCTTTCATGGCGATGTCGAAATCGTGTCACGCCGCAGCGAAGGGGATATTCACCGCTACACCTACCATGATGCCCATCGCCGCTGCCGCCAGTTGGCCAAAGCATTCCAACGGCTGGGCTGTCAGGCAGGCGATCGGATCGGCACGCTGGCCTGGAATGGTTATCGCCACTTTGAAACGTATTTCGCCAGCTCCGGCAGCGGCCTGGTCTGCCACACCATCAATCCCCGGCTGTTTCCTGAGCAGTTGCGTTACATCATCAACCATGCGGCCGATGCCTATGTGTTATTCGACATCGGCTTTGCTCCACTGGTCGCCCAGTTGGCTCCCGCCTGTCCAGGGGTGAAGGGATGGATAGCGATGACCGACCGCGCCCATCTGCCGAGCATCGAACTACCCAGGCTGCTGTGCTACGAAGAGCTGCTCGCCGCCGAGGAGGAGGATTTCTGCTGGCCCCAGCTGGATGAACGTACCGCGTCCTCGCTGTGCTACACCTCGGGCACCACCGGCGATCCGAAAGGCGTGCTTTATAGCCATCGCTCGACGGTTCTGCATAGTCTGGCGATTGCCCTGCCAGATGCCCTGAATCTGTCTTCGCGCGACACCATCCTGCCGGTGGTGCCGATGTTCCATGTCAACGCCTGGGGGATTCCCTACGCCGCACCGATGGTGGGCGCCAAGCTGGTGTTTCCTGGCCCCAAGCTGGATGGCGCCAGCCTGACCGAGCTATTCGATAGCGAAGCCGTCAATCTGACCGCAGGCGTACCCACTGTCTGGATGGGGCTGCTGCAGTACTGGCGCGAACAGCAGCACCGCCCCCAAACCTTGCGTCGCGTGGTCGTTGGCGGCGCCGCAGCCCCCGCCAGCATGATAGAAGCCTTTGAATGCGAGTTTGGTTGCGACTTATTGCATGCCTGGGGAATGAGTGAGATGAGCCCGGTCGGTACCGTCAATACCCCCAAAGGCAAGCATCTGCAGCAAAGCCGCGAAGCCCGGCTGGCGCAGCAGACCGGCCAGGGCCGGCCGTTGTGGGGAGTGGACATGCGCATCGTCAACGATGCGGGCATCGCCTTGCCGCACGATGGCAAGGCATTTGGCGATCTGCAGGTGAAGGGACCATGGATCTGCGCCAGCTACTATGGCCGCGAGCCGGGTAAGGAGCATGTAGATGGCTGGTTCTCGACCGGCGACGTCGCCACGATCGACCCGGATGGCTATATGCGGATTACTGATCGCTCCAAGGATGTAATCAAATCCGGTGGTGAATGGATCAGCTCGATCGCGCTGGAAAACATCATGGTGGCCCATCCTGCAGTAGCAGAAGCCGCGGTCATTGCCGCCCGGCACGACAAATGGGATGAGCGCCCGCTCCTGGTCGTCAGTCTGAAGCCAGGTGCCAGTCTGAGTCGGGAAGAGGCACTCGCATGGTTTGAGGGCAAGGTGGCCAAGTGGTGGCTGCCCGATGAGGTGGTCTTCGTCGAGGCCCTGCCTCATACCGCAACGGGCAAAGTCCAGAAACTCAAGCTACGCGAGCAATTCGGCCAGACTTTGTTGAAGTAAATATCCCAACCCAAAAGCCTCTTGCCCCGGCCACGACACCGGGGCAAGCGCCGTCAGGCAATCAATTCGGCGACCTGGGCGATCTTTTCGATAGGCAAAGTGATTTTATGACGATAACATCAACCAATCCGGCATTGAACAGCGCCCGGTGGCCGACTAGGCTTTATTCAACCAACTGAGCCTCTATTCTGCCATGCGCGCCGGAACACACCCGACAACTGCGGTCGTTTCCGCCTTCATCCAACAGGCCCCGTCATGAAATCTCGCACCCTCACCGCCAGCCTCTTTGCCTCGGTCGCCTTACTGACCACGGTAAATGGCGCCAGTATTGATGCTGGTCGCACCTCGTTCGCCAACAATTGCGCCATCTGCCACGGCACGCCACCAGACTGGATCCGCCCGGCTGCGCAAGGGGGCGCCAATAACCCTTCTGCGATCAAGGCCGCCATCCGCAGCGAGGCCCAGATGCGCTTTCTATCAACGCTATCCGACGCCGAAATTGCCAACATCGCCATTTATATTGGCAACTTCAATAGCAGCGACTCGGATCGCGTCTTCAACTGGGCCGAAAAGCAGTTTCCAACGCTGTTGACCCCGGCGACCCGCTCGGATAATGGCTTTGGTTACTACTACCGCTTCTATAGCGGCACCAACGTCTATGTCGGCACTAAAGACCAGCGCGTGTTCTTCTACAACCCGGCAGCTGGCTCGGTGCTGGATGTCGGCGGCCTTAGCGATTATCTGGGCCAAGCTGAAGCCGGAGGATTCTGACCATGCGAAAGGCGTTGCTGCTGGCCCTGGCCGTCGTGTCGCTGACGACGCAGGCGATTGAACCGGGTCAGCCGGCGCCGGCCGTCAGCCTGCCCGACGGGCAGGGCAAAACCATGAATCTGGCCAGCCTGCGCGGCAAAGTGGTCTATCTCGACTTCTGGGCGTCCTGGTGCGGCCCCTGCCGCAAGTCCTTCCCGTGGATGAACGAGCTGGGCCGCCAGCATGGCAAGGACGGCCTGATCGTCGTCGCCATCAACCTTGATGAACAACGCGCCGACGCCAATCAGTTTCTGATCAGGCAACCCGCCAGTTTTCAGGTGCTGTACGACCCCGGCAGCAGCACCGCCAAAGCGTTTGGCCTGAAAGGCATGCCAAGCTCCTATCTGATCGACCAGCAAGGCGTCATCCGCTACAGCCATATCGGCTTTCGTGACGACAGCCCGGCAGAGATCACTCCGAAAATCCTTGAGTTACTCAAGCAAAAATGACCCTATCCCGCTACCTGATCCTGCTTCCACTAATACTGCTGGCGGCATGCAGCAGTGTTGAGCCTTGGCAGAAAGGCCATCTGGCCAAGCCCAAAATGGCTTTCGATCCCGATCCACTCTCTGCCCGGCTCAAGCAGCACATTTACGCCAGCAAGGAAGCCGCATCGGGCGGTGAAGGCGTGGCAGCGGGAGGATGCGGATGCAACTAGACCTTGCCCCAAGCGCTGCCCCAGAACAACGTCGTGACAGCATCGACCCAGCAGCCACACTCGGCCTGCTGATGGCTGCAGCCCTTGCCATCACCCCGGAGTACGCCAGTGCCGCTACACCGCCTGATGGCACACTGGTCGGCATCAAGTACCTCGACTACCTTGATTACAGCCAGGAAGGCGACCGCATGCGGGTAAGCGCCCCCCTGCTCTACCTGAGCGCGCCCCTGAGTGATGCCATGGCAATGGAAGCCTCAGCCACCGTAGACAGCATGTCTGGCGCCTCGCCGGAGTTCCACAACACACTCAGCGGCGCCTCGAAGCGTGGCATTCACGACCGGCGCACCGCCGCCGATGCCAAGCTGCGGCGCTATTTTGAGCGCAGCAATTTTGCGGTTGGAATCGCCCATTCCGACGAGAACGACTACCGCTCGAATGCCGCCAACCTTGAAGGCCAGTGGCTGAGTGCCAATCAGAACACCACCCTCACCGTTGGCCTTGGCTATAGCGATGACCACATCAGCTCGGAAAACCAGCCCAAACTGCATGAAACCCGCCATACCCGCAGCGTGCTGGCCGGGCTGACTCAGGTATTGAGTCCCGATGACATTCTCCAATCCAATCTCAGCTATAGCGATGGGGACGGTTACTTTTCCGACCCCTACAAGGCGCTCGACAAACGTCCCGCCAGCCGCCACCAGTTGGCCTGGCTGACCCGCTACAACCACTACTTCACCCCGCTCGATGCCGCCCTGCATCTGGATTACCGCTACTACCGGGATAGCTGGAATGTCCGATCGCACACGCTGCAAGCAAGCTGGCATCAGGACATCGGCAGTTGGTCGGTGATCCCCAGCCTGCGCTACTACAGTCAGAGTGCAGCCAGTTTCTACAGTGATCGTTTTCCGCCGGCCAAATTTGGCACGCTCTATTCGGCCGATCATCGGCTTGGCGCGTTCGGAGCGCTGACGCTGGGCGTGAAGCTGGCAAAAATCATTGCGACCGATCTGGTCATCGACATCCAGGCAGAGTTTTATCAGCAACGGTCCAGCTGGAAACTCGGCGGCGAGGGCAGCCCCTCACTCCAACCGATGTCGGCCCGCATTATCATGATCGGTCTTAACAAGACCTTCCGCTGATGCAGCTGTATCGCTTCAGTTTCACGGCCATGGGCGGTCGTAACGAGCTGCAGTTCTTTGCCCCTACGGTGAGTGCGGCCGAAACCTGGGCCGAAATCGCCATCGCGGAAGTCCGAAGAATCGAGCACAAGTACTCACGCTACCGGCCGGATAGCGTGCTGAGTGCCATCAATCAGGCGGCGGGCAAGCAGGCTGTTTCCATCGACAGTGAAACCAGCACCTTGCTGGATTACGCCGCAGCCTGCTACTTGCAAAGCCAGGGGCGTTTTGACCCAACGTCGGGCGTGTTACGCCATGGCTGGGACTTCCAGCAGGGCATTCCCCCCAGCCCCGAACGAATCGCACAGCTACGTACCCTGGTGGGCTGGCAGAAGGTGGTTCGCACGCCGGACCAGATCTTTTTACCCGAGCACGGCATGGAGCTGGACTTCGGTGGCATCGGCAAGGAATACGCCTGCGATCGCGCCGCCGACCTGTGCTTCGCTGCCGGCGCGCAGCATGGTCTGGTCAATCTGGGAGGCGATCTACGCATCCTCGGCCCGCAGCCGGATGGTTCTGCCTGGCGCATCGGTATTCAGCACCCCCGTCAGCCGAATGCCGTGCTGGCCACGCTGTTACTCAATGATGGTGCACTGGCCAGCAGTGGTGACTATGAACGCTATTTCATCCATGAGGGCCGCCGTTACTGCCATGTACTCGACCCGCTTTCCGGCTTTCCCGTGGAGTTCTGGCAATCCGTCAGCGTAGTGGCCCCGCGCTGTCTGGTTGCAGGCAGCCTCAGTACGCTAGCAATGCTGAGCCCTTGCGACGATGCCAATCGCCTGCTCGACACCACGGGCCTTCCCTGGCTTGGCTGTACCATGCAGGGCGAGCTATGCGGTTCGCTGCTCACCCAAACAGCGCTTGCCGAACAGGACATGACGCGGTTATAGTCAATCCGGTCAGCCCGCTTACCGGGCACTTACAGATATTGAGTCCCCTGCAGAAAACCCCTGATCACACCATGACTGTTTTGGCCGTTCGCACCACCACCATGAAAACCACCACGATGATTAAACCGTGGTGCGGGGTGCTGCGTGGACGAACGGTGAAGTAAACAGACCGAACAAAAACGACAAAGCCCCCGCACCGAAAGGTCCGGGGGCTTTGTCGTTTCAGCACCAGATAAACCAGAACGGCTTTAAAACCCCTTAATCGACAACCCGGAACACAAAGGAATCAACCATGCAAAACCGATTGAATCTACGACTGCAAGATGGCGAAGGCGCACTGGAGCGACTGCTTGGCATGGTGCGCCAACGTGGCTTTCAGGTCAGCCGCTTTTCTGCGACCTGGGACAACGCCGATGGCCTGATCGAAGTAACCATGGAGGTTGATGGTGCTCAACCAGCCATGCGCCTCGTCTCCCAACTCTCAGAGCTGGCAGAGGTGCGCGAGTTGGCCGCCTGGCGACCCGGTCGGGGCTCGCCATCCGTGGCAGCCGCAATCTGGCCACGGTAATTATTGCTTCTTTGCCGTCACCTTGCCCTTGAGCGGCGTGGTATCGACTTTATAGGTTGGGCTATCGAGTGCCCCACCGATATGAATCGGGATCTCCACGCCGCGTAGCGCATCCAGCTCCGGCACGCCAGTATTGCCCGATACGCTGGCATATACCGTGTAATCGACCGCATTGCGGCCAAGATCAAACCGACCATCACCCGCCAGTTTCAAAATTGAGGTGCGGATACGTAGATCCTGATTTTCTGCGATACCATCCTTCAGTAGGAAATTCGCCTGCAGGTCTGAAAAGCGTGTCTTTCGTGCCTTGTCTGCCTTGAAATCGGCCCCGGTCAGTCGGGCCAGATTCAAACGCAGGCTGCGCAACGCATCGGCAATATCAATCCCGCCGATGGCGCCGCGTGTCAGCTTGACCTTGACCTTGCCTTCCAGACTTCGTCGCCACTCAGCCACGCTGTTGCCGTGGCAACTGAGGTCCAAATCGGCGTCGCCCAGCCCTTCAAATCGGTCCAGAGTCAAGGTATCTGTCAGCAGTGCGCCCACCTCCATCCCTGTGAGTTTCTGCTGCAGACTGAGGCTCGGCGCATTGCGGGTGTCCAGCGCCAGCGTGCCCCGCATGCGACCGCCGTAGATATCGACACTGAACGGATCAAGCGCCGCCCGCTTATCGTGTGCATCAATCCGGGTCGCCAGATTGAACAGCCTTACTTTTCCAATATTGACTTCGCCCACTTTCAATTCGCCTTTGGCATTGAGCGGGGCCAGCCAACTCCAATCGAGTGGATGCGAGGGGTCGGCCACTTTGGCCTCTGCCGCTGCAACAGGCAGATAAGGGGTCAGGTCCAGTTTGGCCAGATCCACGCCAAACTCGTAGCGGGGCGATACAAAGTCGGATAATGAAAACGAGGCAGTGATCGGCGCTTTGTCGATGCTGCCGTGGCTACGCCAATCAAGCCGTTCATGGGCAATGTCGAGCCCCACATTGCCGCCCAGTTGCACATTGATAGCGCCTCTGGGAAGGGCGCGATGGCGATACGCGCCGGTCAGTGAAAATGCCGACAATGCAAAACGGCGGCCATCATCAATCCGCAAGGGGCTCTGGAAATCCAGCCACAGCGACTGTACGGGATCATCCAGCTTGAGTTTGAGAGCGGCCGCATCTGCGGCGAGACTCAAGCTATAGCGCTCGCCCTGCAGCTTGGCCACGGTCAGCTCACCTTCCAGCTGCCGGCTAACCCCTTTCACCGAAAACCAACTGGTCAGCGCGCCGGTGCTGATACCACTCTCGCCAACCTGCAAAGCCGGGGTATCGACTTTCATCCGCCAAGTTTGCTCACCGCGTTTGACGGATGCCTGCGCTTTGAACTGACTGGCCGAAACCCGCCACGGCATCGCCGTCACATTCAGCTTGGCCGAGGCATTGAGCTCTGCCCCTTTCCAGTTGGCAGCATCGCCGGTCAGACGCAGATTGAAGCGATCAAGCGTGGTAACACCCAGCTCGCGGTTAAAGCGCAGAGCGCCATTGGCATCGACTTTGCCCTGCCAATCGGGCTGTCTGAGGGTGGCCGCGATGGTGGCCGTGCCTTCATCGCTTTCCGGATCGGCAAGATGGATTTCAACTTCATCCAGCCGGGTGAGATCCGTACCATCCCGGTACTCCAGCAAAGCCCGGTTCAGATCAATTCGTGCCAGTTGCCATTTCAGCCGCGAAGGCTCGGCAGGCCGACGGAACAGATCATCAATATTCAGTCGCCCCTCTTCACTACGCACCACATTGGCCTTCAGGCCATCCAACCGCAGGTCGGTGACTTCACTGCGCCCAAACAGCAAGGGCAACCACGCCAGCCCCAGGCGCGCAGAATCCAGCACGGCAAAAGGGGTGCGGCCATCGGCTTCATACAAAGTGATTTCACCCAGCGTCAGGCCAGGTCTGGGGAGCAATGCGGCGTGGATGCTGCCACGAACCTGCAAACGACGGCCCGTGGCATTGGCAACCGCCTGCTCGGCGGCAGGCGCAAGAAAGCTCAGGTTGATCAAGGGTGGCGCCACAGCCAGCATCAGCAGGCTGATACCGGCAATCATCAAGGCCGTCTTGAATCGTTTATGGGCAAAAAATCGGTACGCTTTCCTCATTTGCATCAGACTACCGCTTACGTCGCCTTTCTTGAAGAAGAAGGAAAATTCAAGGATTGCCGTGACATTCGGCAAAGCGGGGCCGCATTATTTCACATGACAACGTAATTTCCCACGAAAAGCGCCGTTAACCCCACAAGCCCGAATTTTGGCTGATAATCCATTCATTTTCACTGAGAAAGGCACTCGTATGTCTGACTTGCATCACACCCGCATCAAGGTTCGTGGCTACCATCTCGATTTATATGGTCACGTCAACAATGCCCGCTATCTGGAATTTCTTGAAGAAGCGCGTTGGGGCTTCACTGAAGATCACGGTCAGCTGGAGTACTTTGCCAAGGCCGGGCTGGCTTTTGTCATCGTCAACATCAATATCGATTACCGTCGGCCAGCATTCATGAATGAGGAAATCCTGATCGAAACCGGCATGAAAAAGATTGGCAGCCGTAGCGCGGTCATTCATCAGAAAGTGTTTCTGGCAGGGACCCAGACCGTGATTGCCGAAGCCGACGTGACATTCGTGATTTACGATCCGAAGAAAGATGCGGCGGTTCCGATGGAGAACGAGCTACGCACCATCTTCGACGCTTTGCCGCGCTGGCCGGCTGCCTGAACCACCATAAGCAGACGTAAAATGCCCCGGGGCGGATCGAAAGTGATCCGCCTCGACGTTTGGGCAGGCTGGAGGGGGCGGGATTCAGATGCTGCAGACTCATTTTCGGGTCGAGCCGGCGCAACCGAAAAAGTAGGTAACCGCGACTAAAAATTCAGTTTGACGGCAGCCATCACAATATTGCCGCGCCCTTGAAATTCCAGCCGATCAAAACTCATGGTGCGTGCCATGAAAACACCCCGGCCGTTCGGATCGAAAGCCCGGGACGGGTCAAAGTCAAGAAAACGCGACCAATCGAAACCTTCGCCCTGGTCACAGATGGTCACGATAATTTCGCTCTCGTTACGTTCCAGCTCGATTTCAACAAACTTGCCCGCGTTTTCCGGAAGGCTGGCCAGTCTGTCCACCTCTTCCCGCCAGCGACCGCTTTGCATCAGCTCGGCCTTCTCGCGATAGCCAATCCCCAAATTACCGTGCTCGACGGCATTGACCATCAGCTCGGCCAGCCCCATCGCCACCCGTTCCGGGTTCGGATACAGCTGGGCAATCAGGGCCGTCAAACGATGTGCGTCGTCCAGGTTGTGAATCCTGAAGCCGGCATGCGACACGTATCGCAAGCCATCAAGCTGCACGGCCATTTGTTCCCGCACTGCTCGTCGGGCTCGATTGTCGCCGACTGCTGCGGCAGTAATCGCCAGCAACATTTCGCGCTCGAAAGGCTTGGTCAGGTAGTAGTACGCCCCGGCCTGCATGCCTTCCCGCACAGCATCTGGCGAGCCAACTGCCGTCTGCAAGACGACAGGCATGTATTGCAGGTCCGGATGCTGCTTGATGCGTTTGAGCACCTCCATGCCATTCATGCGCGGCATCATGCGATCCAGCAGCACGGTGTCGTAGCGGCCGGTACTGGCCGACAGCAGATCCCAGGCTGCCTGACCATCTTCAGCGGTATCAATCTGGTAGCCGGCGTCGGTCAGATGCTCTGCCAGAATTTCCAGATTGAAGGGTTCGTCATCAACGAGCAGTAGAGTCCCACGCTGGGTCATATTCCAGTCTCCTCAGTCTTTCCTGCACGCGGTAAGCGGAATTCAAACAGCGCACCGCCAGTTTCCCGATTGTCTGCACGAATTGCGCCGTTATGGGCGCGCACGATTTCCCGGCAGATTGCCAGTCCCAAGCCGGTGCCACCTGCACCGGTCTTGGTTTTGCTGCTCTGGATAAATTTATCGAAGATCGCCTCAAGCTCTTCAGCAGGAATACCGACCCCTTGGTCGGCAATCCACACGGCCAGCCAGTGGGTACCTTCCGATTCCACTTCGTCAAAGCCCACCCTGACTTCCCCGTTGTCAGGACTGAACTTGATTGCATTCGACACCAGATTGCGCACCACCTGGCTGATCCGCAACGCATCGCAAACGGCCATTGGTTCAAAATGCGGGGTATCGACCACGATACGAACGCCGCGCGGCCGACAGATGGCGGCCAGCTCATCGACCGCCTCATGCACGATCGGCAGCAGGTTTTGTGGTCGCATGTCGTAACGCATCTTGCCGGCTTCGAGTTTCGAGAGATCCAGCAGATCATTCAGAATCTGCAGCAGACGCTTACCGCTGGCGCTGATGCGTTGAAAGTAATGTGCAAGCTTTTCGCTCTCAACCTTGCCGGCTTTGGCCTCGCCCAACTCTGAGAATGACAGCACGGCATGCATGGGGGTGCGCAGCTCGTGCGACATATTGGCCAGAAATTCGGACTTGGCCTGGTTGGCGGCCTCTGCCAGCTCTTTGGCCCGCTTGAGCGCATCGGCTGTGGCTTTCTGCTCGCCGATGTCCTGATACACCCAGACCAGGCCACGATTCATATCGTGTGGATCAATCGCCTTGCCAAAGATGCTGCACCAGATCAGCTCACCACTGCCGGTAACGAACTGATGCTCTGCCTGATAAACCCCTCCTTCAATCAGACGTGGGAATACCACTTGCGGTGCGCCTTCAAACGAATGGTCATCCGGGTGAATGATGCGGACCGACGCCCCGACCAGTTCGTCGATCGAGCGCTCGAACAGCTTGCAGCAAGCGGTGTTGACACGGACAAAGCGCCGCTGCACGACAAACGCCGTGGCAATCGGGCTGGCATCAAAGGTCGCTTGCAGCTCTGCGGTGCGCTCATCGACCAGATCCTGCAAGTGGTCACGGTGGCGGATCAGCTCGGCTTCAATCGCCTTACGTTCCGAGATGTCACGCAGCATCAGCAGGAAGTCCGCCTCACCGCAGGGTGAAATCCGCGCTTCGAAATAGTGCTGACGGCTACTGAGTGCTAGCGCGAATTCAAACACCACAGGTCGATACCAGGCCCGGATCTGCCGCATCGCATCTTCCAGACGCAAGGCGAAGTCAGGATCAAGCACCCGTTTGAAGTGCTGGCCCAGGCAGTCTGCCGGCAAGCCAAAGTCATCCCCGCCTACCTTGGCGCGGTAATCGACGAAGACGCCATTGCCATCAAGCTGCACCATGAGGTCGGGAATCGCTTCCAGAATGGCATGGTTCTTGATCTCAGCCCGCAGCATGGCTTGTTCAACGGCCTTGCGCTCGGAAATATCCAGCAACGAGCCCGCCAGACCTGGGCGGTTGTCGAAGATGATGGGCTTGGCCGTCAGCAGCGCATAAAAGCGGCTGCCATCCTGCCTTGCGCATTGCAGCTCACGCGGGCGGGCGGCGGCTCCCCCCTCACTGCTCAGCACCTCTTCCAGCACGTACAGCCACTCGGTTGGCACCAGCTCGGACCAGGACACGGCGCCAACCAGCGCCGTGGCATCCGTACCAAAATAGCCGGCGAAGGTCGGGTTGACATAACGCAGCTTGCCATCCTGATAAACATAGATGCCGATATAGGCTGCATCCAGAATCGCCCGGTGCTTGTACTCGCTATCAAACAGAATGCGCTCGGCGCGCTTGCGGTCGGTGATGTCACGAATCACGCCCACGAAGTAGTGAGCGTCACCGAGGCGGAATTCGTTGAGGGAAAGTTCGATGGGGAACGCCACGCCATCCTTGCGTTGCCCGACAAGCTCGCGGCTGGTGCCCATGACCCGGCTCTGGCCGGTACGGTTGTAGCGCTCCATCGCCTCGCGATGGCGCTCCCGGTACGCAGACGGCATCAGCATGCCGACAACCTGCCCCAATGCCTCTCTCGCGTGATAGCCAAACAGGCGCTCGGCCGCAGCGTTGAATAGCTCAATGCGCCCTCGCTCATCAATCAGTACAACGGCCTCATTGGCGGTATCCAGGATGGTCTTCAACCGCAGCTCGCTATCCCTAGCCGCATCAGCGGCGGTCTGCAAGGTCGCGTTGGCTGTGGTCAGCTGCTCATTCTGGCGGGCGAGCCGCCCGGCTTGCCGGCTGTATGCCTGCTGCCGTTCAGTCAGCCGCCAGATGATGGAGGCAATGAATACGGTAAACAGCAGGCCGATGCTCCAGACCAGGCCGCGTTGAGCAGAGGCTTGCGCGGTCAGCTCGGCGGGCGGCAGGCGCGCATCCAGCCGCCAGACCCGATTGCCGATCTTGAGCTTGCGCTCGGCCACCACCAACGATGGCAAGGTGGCGTAGTCCAGACTGGTGGGATAGAGCGCTTCAACCCGGCTATCGTCGGTGATATCAAACCAGTAGTAGCGCAGGCCAGTTGGGTTGTAACTGCCTGCAGCAGCTTCAACCAGGGTTTGCGGATGCAGGCCCACCGCAAACAGGCGATGAGTGGTATTGGCGCCAAAACGGAGCGCCAGCACGGTGACCGGGCTATCGTGGCGCGCCCGGATCGGCTCGGTGACAACCGTGCGCCCACCATTACGCGCCATGGTGAGCGCACCACGAATCTGCGGTTCGTTGCCCAGATCAAGCCCAACCGTCAAGCGCGGTGGCGTGACGCCCGTCAGATAGATCACCGGGTAATACTCGGTTTTCAGCCGCGCCATGATCAGCCGGCCATTGGCATTGACGTTACGGATTGCAAAATCCGGGTAAACAGAGCGCCAGTCGTGCTCAGCCCGCTCGCGTTGCTCGCCGTCCACTTTCTCGGCAATCAGGGCAAAGCTCAGCCCAGCATCGCTCATCACATCGCCAGCAAAGCGACCAAACTGGGCGGGCGGGGGCTTTGCGACGACATCCTGCAAATCCTCCAGCAGGGTGATCCGCCCCATGCCTTGCATCACCCGGCCCTCGATACGACTGAGCGTCTGGGATGCCGTGCGGGTCAATTCGATGCGCAAAGTCGCTTCGGTCTGCCGTTCCAGCCAGAAATCGACAGCCGCAATCGTACCGAGCGCGCCCAGTACGAAAAGGACCAGTGGCCACCAGTGCCTAGCCATGGGCACCCTTCACCGAATCGTCACAGGCAGTAAGCGCCTGTTGCTGCCTCTCGCTCATAAATGACGGTCTAGCCGTTGAGTTCTTCGTACAGTGCAAGATATTCACGCGCCAGCTTATGCCGGGCGTCGAGGTGGATCATCGGCAAGGACTGCTCATGCGACTCGCGAATCTTGACCGATGAAGACAGGCAGCTATCGAGCACGGGCAAGCCCTCTGCCTTGAGCTCGTTCACCAGCTTGACCGGCAGCGCCGCGCGCGCCTGAAACTGGTTGACGACAATGCCTTCGACTTTGAGCTTGTCGTTGTGGTCTTCCTGGATCTCCCGCACGTTGGCCAGCAGCGTATAAAGCGCCTGGCGCGAAAAATCATCGCAATCGAATGGAATCAGGCAGTTTTCGCAGGCGATCAGTGCCGAAAGGGTAAAAAAGTTATAAGCCGGCGGGGTGTCGATATAAATCGCCTCAAACTGTTTCGACAGTTCGACCAGGGTATCGCGCAATTTGTAGATTTTATGGCGGGATTCCAGCTTGGATTGCAGCTCTCCGATCTGAGGATGCGAGGGCATCAGCGACAGATTGTCAAAACGGGTGGCATGAATAAACGCTGTCGCAGGCTTGGTAAACAGACTGAAGTTAAGCGTCTGCTCAAAATAGTCTGCCAGGGTCGGCGCCAGATCGCCCGCCGCCGCCCCCATCAGATAACGACTGGCGTTACATTGCGGGTCCATGTCGATGACGAGGGTTTTCTTGCCTTGGCTCGCACTGATCGCCGCCAGATTGACGGTGATGGTGGATTTTCCCACCCCGCCTTTTTGATTGAATATCACACGCTTCATCGCTAGATCCGTAGAGTCCAATTAATTGATAGCTCATTGCCAGCTTCTGTTGATATTTGTTTTGTGGTGGTCAAAACACGTCTCTACAAACGCTGCACAGTCTGCTGGTTCCGGCGCATTGCTTAGGCAGCAGGCCAAATACGCTTTTCCAGCGTTACGGAGGCAAATACCAGTATTCCGACCATAAGTACACCTGCCCAAGCCGTCAGGCTGATACCTGCCGTTCCCAGCAGCTGGTGAAAAACCGGCAGATAGCTGAATAGAACCTGTAACAGAGCACAGGCAGCCACCCCTCGCCAGAGCCAGACATTGCCACCCAGCAGTTCGCGCCAGCTGGCCGAACCCAGCTTGCGACTACCAAACAGATAGCCAATTAGGCCAAAGGTCAAGGCATTGACAGTAGCCGTGCGGGCGGTCGCCAGGTTCGCCCCGGCATGGCGTTGCCACTCGAACATGGCAAAGCAGGCCAGGGTCAGCAGCAGCGACACCAGCAGGGTCCGCCAGATCAGGCGGGCCTCGACCAGACCTTGTTGCCGGTCTCGCGGGGGACGCCGCATCAGGTCGCCCTCGGCTGGCTCAAATGCCAGTGGCAGCCCCAGCAGTACCGCCACAACCAGATTGACCCATAAGACCTGACCCGCCGTGATCGGCAACGTCGAGCCGGTCAGCAAAGCTGCCAGCACCACCACGGCCTGGGCAAAATTCGCCGGCAACAGAAACAGCAACGCCTTGCGCAGGTTGTCGAAGACCAGTCGGCCTTCTTCGACCGCATTCGCGATGGTGGCAAAGTGGTCGTCGGCCAGCGCGATCTGTGCGGCCTCTCGCGCAGCCTGACTGCCTCGTCCGGCCATTGCCACACCGATGTCCGCCGATTTCAGCGCCGGAGCGTCATTCACGCCGTCGCCCGTCATGGCAACCGTAGCCCCCTCGCCACGCAAAGCGCCAATCAGGCGCAGTTTGTGGGCGGCCGTGGTCCGCGCAAATACGCTGTGCTGCTGCGCGGCCTTGGCCAACGCGGCATCGTCGAGTTGATCGATGTCATCGCCAGTCAGGACACTGGCTCCGCGCAAGCCCAGTTTGCCGGCAATGGCACCGGCCGTCAGGGCATGATCACCGGTCAGCATTTTCACGCTGATTCCCGCCCCGTGGCAGCGGGCCACGGCATCGATCGACTCGGATCGCAAGGGATCGGCAATGCCGGTCAGTGCCAGCAGGCTCAGATCCTTCACATCCGTCATGGCGGGCTGAGAGGGCGCGGCATCTACCCAGGCCATTGCCAGCGCCAGTACGCGCTCCCCTTGTTGCGCCAGACCTTGCTGACGCCTGATCCAGTCATCGGTATGCAGGGCTTGCACGCCCACCGCAGTGGCGGTCTGGATACAGCGCTCAAACACCCGTTCCGGTGCGCCCTTCACCGCCAGCAGCACCCGGTCTCCTACCTGATGCCAGCTGGCCATCCACTGCCGCTCTGCCGAGAACGGCAGAACTGCCAGCCGGGGCTGTGTCTGCCTCAGCGGTGCCGCCTCCTGCCCAAGGCGCGATGCCAATGCCAGCAAAGCGCCTTCGGTAGGGTCACCCAGCACACACCACTCCCCTTCGACCTGCGCCAGACTGGCATCGTTGCAGAGAACGGCCACCCTGGCGATGTCAGACAGCGGGCCCCTCGCAGCCGTCGCCAGATGGCCAACCGGCGCATAGCCAACGCCGTCTACCGACCACTGTCCATCCGCAGTGACCAGTTCCACCACACTCATCTCGTTGCGGGTGAGGGTCCCCGTTTTGTCGGTACAGATCACTGAAACGCCCCCGAGCGTTTCCACCGCCGGCAAGGAGCGGACGATGGCCCGCCGGCGCGCCATGCGCCGAACGCCGACCGCCAAGGTGATCGACATGACGGCAGGCAAGCCCTCAGGAATTGCCGCCACGGCAATCGCAACCGCTGCCAATATCGCTTCGGCCCACGGCAGCCCCGCCAGCACGCCGATCGGTAGGGCAAGCAGCGCCACCAGGGTTACCAGTAGCGACAGCCTTCCGCCGAGCCTGTCCAATGCCTGCATCAGCGGGGTTGGCACGACTTCGACGGCGGCAATCAGCGCGCCGATCCGTCCGAGTTCGGTATGAATCCCGGTCGCGACAACCACGCCAATGCCTTGCCCGGTTGCCACGGTGGTGCCGGAATACGCCATGCTGCGGCGCTCGGCCAGCGGAGCTTCACGAGCAACAGGTTCGGTCGTCTTGCTCACGGCCAGCGATTCACCGGTCAGCGCTGATTCGTCGATGGTCAGCTCGCTGGCTTCGAGCAAGCGCAGATCGGCCGCGACTCGCTCACCGGCTTCCAGTACCACCCGGTCACCGGGTACCAGCTGCTCAAACGGCACCGACTGCCGGCTGCCCTCGCGCCAGACCACCGCTTGCGCCGGCAACAATCGGGCCACTGCCGCCAAGGCAGTTTCTGCCCGGCCTTCCTGAATAAACCCGACCAAGCCATTGGCCAAGGCCGCTAGCAGAATGATGACCGTATCGCTGATATCACCCAGCAGCCCGGTCATCAGCGCCGCTGCGAACAGCAGATAGATAAGTGGGTTATGGAACTGCGCAAGCAAGCGCCTCCAGGCCGGTTTGCCCGGTGCCTGGGGCAGATGATTCAAACCGTGGCGCTGCAGGCGCACTGCCACCTCCGCCTCGCTCAGGCCACCGGCCGGGCTTTGCCATTGCGCAGCAACCGCCGCCCCGTTTTCCGCATGCCAGACGGCTTGATCCAGAGAGTCCACGGCTTACCTCAATATCCGTTCATCGATAAAGACAGCCTATAGGGTTGGTTCGCCAGACGGCTTGCGGCAGCGCAAGAACCGCCCTCGGACTACCTTGTCTGCAATCCAGGGCGATCCAGCAATAGGTCTCCCGCCCCCTCTGCCGAGTAAGCCCGCAACCGGTCAAGCAGGATTCTGACCGCAGGCGGCAGCCCGCGCTGGCTGGCGTAAACAGCTTGCAAATAAGTCACCGGGAACTGCCAGGCGGGTAAAACTTCCACCAACCGGCCCGCCTGGATATCTTCGATCGCCCATGCTTCGGGCAGCATGGTGACACCCAGCCCGGCCCGCGCAGCCTGCCGGCGCAGCGCAAAATGCTCGCTGGCCAGCCGGGGCGCCAGCACCAGCTCCCGCAATTCACCCCCCGGGCCTTGCAACCGCCAGTGCACACGCCGATCCGCCGCGATCGCGCCCAGCGCCGGTGCCATGGTCAAAGCGGCAGGGGTAGTAATACCGCCATATGCCGCCACCAGCGGTGGGCTGGCGACCAGCCGCGCCCGGCCTCGCCACAGCCGCACCGTCGCCCACTGCGGGTCTTCGTCATCCGGCGCACGGACTCGCAAGGCCAGATCAATCCCTTCCTCGATCAGATCAACCCGTCGCCCTGTCACCACAGTCTCCAGCGAGACTTTGGGAAAATCCGCCAGATACTCGGCCAGCAGCTGACTCAAGCCACTATCCAGCAACGCTGACGGCATGCTCAGTCGCACCAGGCCTCCCGGTTCGGCCTTGAGATTGGCAGCCACCCGTTCCGCCGCTTCGGCTTCGCGCAGCAGGGCCTGACAATGGGCCAGAAAGCGTTGTCCAACGTCGGTCAGCGTCAGCTTTCGGGTGCTACGCTGCAGCAGACGCACGCCAAGTCGGGCCTCCAGGCCGGCAATCCGGCGCGACAGGCGCGATTTGGGAATCCCGAGCCGGCGTTCTGCTGCCGAGAAACCACCCGCCTCGATCACCCTGGCAAAGTAGACATAGTCATTGAAGTCAGCCGACTCGATTTGATCCATCAGTAGAACAATCCTTCTCAATTTAACCGGCTAGTTCCACTGATGATGCAAATTTAAGATGTGTTCCGTCAATGCACACCACCTTACGGAGCAAACATCATGAAACTGTTACACCTCGATTCCAGCATCCTCGGCGACGCCTCGGTCTCCCGCCAACTGACCCGCGAAGTGGTTGAAGCCTTCCGTCTGGCCGAATCCCAGCTCGAAGTCAGCTACCGCGACTTGGTAGCAGATGTCGATGGACACCTCAGCGGTGCAGTGCTGGCAGCCAAAGGCACCCCGGCCGAACTGCGCACGCCCGAGCAAAGTCGCCTGGCCGACAAGGCGCAAGCCGTGATGGCAGAATTTCTGGCCAGCGACGTAATCGTGATCGGCGCCCCCATGTACAACTTCAGCATTCCCAGCCAGCTCAAGGCCTGGATTGATCTGATCTCGGTTGCAGGCGTCACTTTCCGCTACGGGGCAAATGGTCCGGAAGGCATGGTTCATGGCAAGCGCGCCGTGATCGTTGCCACCGCCGGCGGCAAGCATGCCGGTACCCCTGGGAGCGCTGCGCACATCGACTATCTGCGCTTCCTGCTGGGATTCCTGGGTATTGCCGACGTCAGCGTCATCGCCGCCGAAGGCTTGAATATGGGCCCGGCAGTCCGCGACACCTCGCTGGATGCCGCCCGCAACGCCATCGGTACACTGGCTGAAACCACCATCTGATTCAGGCGCATTGCATGGGCAGCCAGGCTGCCCATGCCCCCGCGTTGCGCTGTAAACCGCTAGACACCCCTTGAAACACCCGTCCTAGCCCCCATCTCGCGCTCATCACAATTCAACCCTTGGCAACTTAAAAGGTGATGACAATGAGCAAGCAAACACTAGGCTTTCAGACCGAAGTCAAACAGCTGTTACAACTGATGATCCACTCCTTGTATTCCAACAAGGAAATCTTTCTGCGCGAGCTGATCAGCAACGCCAGTGACGCCTGCGACAAGCTTAAGTTCGAAGCCCTCAATAACGACGCCTTGTATGAAGGTGATGGCAGCCTGAAGATTGAAATCGGCTTCGATAAAGACGCCCGCACCATCACCATCCGCGACAACGGCATCGGCATGAGTCGCGATGAAGTCGTGGCCAATATCGGCACCATCGCCCGCTCTGGCACCAAGGAATTCTTCGGCAAACTCTCTGGCGACGCCCAGAAGGATGCGAACCTGATCGGCCAATTTGGCGTGGGCTTCTACTCCGCCTTCATCGTGGCCGACCGCGTGACCCTGACTACCCGCCGTGCCGGCGAAAGTGCTGCCACCCGCTGGGAAAGCGAAGGGGCTGGCGAATTCACGCTGGAAGAAGTTACCAAGGAAGGCCGTGGCACCGAAATCGTGCTGCATCTGAAGGAAGACGAAAACGAGTTTCTGGATGACTGGCGCCTGAAGTCGGTGATCCGCAAATACTCCGACCACATCACCCTGCCGGTGATGATGAAAAAGGGCAACAGCTACGGCGAGAACGGCGAAATCATCGTTTCGGATGAAGTGGAAACCGTCAACAAGGCTAACGCCCTGTGGACCCGAGCCAAGAGCGACATCAGCGAAGACGATTACAAGCAGTTCTATAAGCATGTGAGCCACGACTGGGAAGAGCCTCTGGCCTGGACACACGCCAAAGTCGAAGGCCGCCAGGAATACACCGAGCTGCTCTACATCCCCAAGCGCGCCCCGTTTGATCTGTATGACCGCGAGCGTCGCCACGGTGTGAAGCTGTTCGTGCGCCGCGTGTTCATCATGGAAGACGCCGAGAAGCTGCTGCCGCAATACCTGCGCTTTGTGCGCGGGGTGATCGACAGCAACGATCTGCCCCTCAACGTCAGCCGCGAAATCCTGCAACACAGCAAGGACATTGACACCATCAAGGCCGGTTGCGTCAAGAAGGTACTGGGCGTGCTCGAAGACATCGCCGAGAACCGCGCCGATGACTACACCGCCTTCTGGCAGGAATTCGGCAAGGTCATGAAGGAAGGCGTGGGCGAAGACCATGGCAACAAGGAGCGGATTGCCGCACTTTGCCGCTTTGCCAGCACCCATACGGATGATGAAGATCAGATCGTTTCACTCAAGGACTATATCGGCCGCATGAAGGAAGGCCAGGACAAGATCTATTACGTCACAGCCGAAACCCATGCGGGTGCCAAGAATAGCCCGCACCTCGAAATCTTCCGCAAGAAGGGCATCGAAGTGCTGCTGCTGAGTGACCGCGTGGACGAATGGTTTGTATCAAGCCTGACCGAATTCGATGGGAAGACCCTGCAGTCGGTTGCCAAGGGCGGTCTCGACCTCGGCTCGCTCGAAGATGAAGCCGAGAAGAAAGAGCAGGAAGCCAAGGCTGAAACGCTGAAAGACCTGATCGAAGCCGTCAAGACTTCGCTCGGCGACCGGGTAAAGGAAGTGCGTGTCACCCATCGCCTGACCGACAGCCCTGCCTGTCTGGTCGCCGACGAGCACGCCATGAGCGGCCATCTGGAGCGGATTCTGAAGTCTGCCGGCCAGACCATCGGTGGCAGCAAGCCGATTCTCGAAATCAACCCTGACCACGTACTGGTTGGCAAGCTGCGCGCCGAACAAGGCAAGGATCGCTTCGATGACTGGAGCCATATCCTGTTTGATCAGGCACTACTGGCTGAAGGCGGCACACTGGAAGATCCGGCCGGCTTCGTGAAGCGCTTGAATGGACTGATGCTGGCGATGTCGAACTGATCGGCGTTAGGCTCTGCTACGTAGTAAACCAAACACCCATTCTGAGAATGGGTGTTTGTTTTTTGAGGCCTCCATTCGCATCCAAGCCTTCTCCCAATCTGGTTGCCTAGCGCCCATCACCCAGACAAAGCGCGAAACGCCTCAATCAAGGCGACTGTACCCGATGTTGCGATCCGGCCCCTCCGGTCGAACGATTCACGTCATTCAAGAAGTTTCAGCGCCCCCTATCGCAGAGGGTCCACCAGTCTTACCCCCCCTATACCGGAATCAAGCGAAAGCGGGTTCATGCTCCATCGCCAGCGATGAAAAGTAAGCCTTCAACGCCGTCGTTGCCACACGCACTTTGGCGGGTTCTACGTCGCGCCGCGCGGTCAGCATGGCGAGTGGGTAGGACGGCAGTCTCAGTTGGGGCAACACCCTGACCAGATGTCCTTGTTCAAGGGTATGGCGCACATCGGCATAGAAGAGCCGTGCGATGCCTATGCCTTGCTCGCACATCTGCCTCAGTGCGACTTGGTTGCTGGTAGTCACACGTGCCTGCAGGGGAATCGGCTCCCTGTTGCCGTGGCCATCCACCGTCTCCAGCATGAAGTTCGGCACGGGTTCCCCGCCGTCGGGAACAGCAGCATCTGCCGTCATCTCTCGTACCTCCTGCATCAGGGCAAGCCAGTGATGTCGCCTTAGCTCAATCGGCGAATCCGGGCTGCCGTGATGCGCCAGATATGTCGGTGCGGCGCATAACACCGTGCCCATCTGACCGAGCTTTCGTGCAATCCACGTGGAATCAGGTAACTCACCGACTCGCAGCGCGATGTCGATCCGCGCGTCAACCAGGTCGATCAGCGCATCGTCAACAATCAGACTCATCCGTAGCTGAGGCCATTGCGCCAGGACTGGTGCCAGCGCTGGCGCGACATGGGCACCGAAGCCAAGCGGCGCAGCGATTCGCAGCTCGCCAACCGGCGCATCCCGGGCCTGTTCCAGGGATGCCGTTGCGGCACGCCCGGCTTCGAGCAAGCGCAAGCAATGTGGATAGCAGCGCTCTCCGGCCTCGGTGAGTGCAATCCTTCGCGTGGAGCGATGCAGCAGCGCGACGCCAGCGCGTTGCTCCATGGCGCGCACGATCTGACTCACTGCGGAGGGGGTCATTCCAAGGCGCCTCGCAGCGGCGCTCATGGATCTTGCGTGAACCACCTCGGCGAAAACCGCATAGGGCTTATAGTCATCCATCTATTACTACCACTTAAAAAGTATTGAATTAAATCGCGTCTACAAACCTGAATAAGAAGCCATGATAATAAATCACCCAGTTACTGCCAACAGCGCGAGGACACGCAACACGCCATGAAGACTGATATGAACAAGCTGTTATTGCACTACATCCACGACCCACTATGCGGCTGGTGCTATGCCGCATCCTCCCTGGTCAAGGCGGCCGCCGCCGATGGCATCGACATCAAACTGCATGGAGGTGGGCTGTGGGGAACGCCGACTTCGCTAACGGCAGAAACCCGCCGGTACATCCGGATGAATGATCGGCGCATTGCCGAACTCACCGGCCTGCCATTTGAGCCTGTCTATCTCAATGAACTGCTGGACGATCCCGCCACCATCTTCTGGTCGCGCCCCGTCATTGCTGCCGTTATCGCTGCCGGCGCGCTACGCAGCGGCGCGGATCTTGAAATGCTGCATGCCATTCAGATCGGGCACTACGTCCAGGGACGCCGGGTTGTCGATGACGGGGTGCTCACCGATCTGGCCGGCCAGATCGGCCTGGCGGCAGACGACTTCGCCGACGCCCTCCGAAACAGTCAAGCCGACGAACATATCCGCAGCAGTCGCCACCTGATGGCCCAGTACGGAATCAAAGGATTTCCAGGCTTTGTCCTCGAACATGCAGGCGAGTACACGCCCATCCGGCACGAGCCCTTCTACGGAAACCCGGAAGCGTTCTCCGCAGCGCTTCTCGGCATCGTGACATCGTCTTTGGACAAGGCGGGACACCACCGCGCTGCCGGATAGGCAGTTTCCTTTCAGACATCCGACTATCGCAACCCACCTCACAGGAAGACCATTTATGAAAATCGCACTGATCGGCGCGACCGGCTACGTAGGCTCGAAATTACTGCCTGAAGCACTTAGCCGCGGCCACCAAATCACCGCCATTGCCAAACACCTCGAGACATTGCCGCAGCATGATCAGCTCACCAGCCTCCGCGTGGACGTGACGGACACCCAAGCGCTGTCCGAATGCCTGGCTGGCCAAGACGTGGTCATCAGCGCGTTCAACCCTGGTTCCGACCCTGATGGCCGTGGCGTCCGGGCGTTGCTCGCCGGCGTCAAGCAAGCCGGCGTGGCCCGGTTCCTGTCGGTTGGCGGCGCCGGCTCGCTCCACTTGCCTTCAGGCGAGCGCGTGATAGATCAGCCCGACTTCCCGGCGGAATGGAAAGCGGGCGCCTTGCTGACCATCGCCTTCCTCGACCTGCTGCGCACCGAGAATGAACTGGACTGGGTGTTCCTCAGCCCATCGGCCTTGCTCGTGCCGGGTGAGCGCACTGGCAAGTACCGCGTCGGCACGGACAATCTGCTGATCGACGCTGATGGCAAGAGTCATATCTCATTGGAGGACTACGCGGTAGCGATGCTGGATGAAGCCGAGCGGCCTCAGCATCATCGCGAGCGCTTCACTGTCGGCTATTGAGTGTTGGCATCACAACCGATCCGGAAAAAAGGTAGTCATATGGCCTTTCACGACAAAAACAATATGCCGAGCACTTCCATCAACGCGAATCCGTGGTTGGCGCATGCCGCGCTCGCACTCGGAGGTTTCGCAATCGGAACCACCGAGTTCGCAACGATGAGCTTCTTACCCGCGTTCACGGCGGAACTCGGTGTCAATGCGCCTGCAGGTGGTCACGTGGTAAGTGCCTACGCGCTGGGCGTAGTCATCGGCGCGCCGGCACTGGCCGTGATGGGCGCGCGCCTTGAGCGTAGGTTGCTGCTTGTTCTGTTACTGCTGTGGTTTGCCGCTGGCAACATCCTGAGCGCGACCGCCCAAAGCCTGCAGGCACTCGTGATCATGCGCTTCCTGACGGCGATTCCACATGGTGCGTATTTTGGGACAGCTGTGTTGTCAGCCGCAGGCATGGTCGCCGAGCAAAGACGGGGCAACGCCGTGGGTCGCGTACTCATGGGCCTGGCATTGGCCACAGTGGTTGGCGTACCGCTCGCCAATCTGCTTTCCCAATGGCTGGGATGGCGTGCCGGATTTGTCGCCATCGGATTTCTTGCATTGCTGGTCGTCGGATTACTGCTGCGGGTTCTACCTACTCAGGCACCGCCTGCCGGGGCTTCCGCCTTGCGCGAATTTGGCGCACTCCGCCGGGCTCAGGTGTGGTTGAGCTTGGGCATCGGAGCGGTGGGTTTTGGCGGATTATTCGCGGTGTATACCTATTTGGCTTCGACGCTTCACGCAGTGACGGGCGCAACAGACGGTGCGATACCGGTGGTATTGGCGGTCTTCGGTGCGGGAATGGCATGTGGCAATTTCGTCGCACCCCATCTGGCACGGTACGGCGTCATGCGTGCCGCAGGCATGTTGCTGATGTGGAGCACACTGGCGCTGGCTATCTACCCCCTCACCGTATCCCATGTCTGGTCAATCGCGCTTGCCGTGTTCGCTATCGGCTGTGGCGGCGGACTAGGCGCCCTTCTCCAAATGCGACTGATGGACGTGGCAGGCGATGCGCAAAACCTGGCTGCATCTCTGAATCATGCGGCTTTCAACGTGGCCAATGCGCTTGGCCCCTGGCTGGGCGGCTTGGCGCTTACTGCAGGTTTCGGTTGGGCATCGACGGGTTGGGTAGGTGGTGCCTTGGCACTGGCCGGGATGGCCGTATGGTTTGTTGCGTTGTCAGTCAGCGGTGGCTCCGGTCGCCAGCACGAAAGCTAGGTGCTGTTGACGTTTTGTTTCCGGTCGCGCCGGGCCGAGTTTTGGGGCAGGGTGAGCGCGGTTTAGCAAGCTAAATAAGCGCAAGCCTGCGAATGGGCCCCATTCCCATTTAACGAAACGCCCTCTCCAAAACCCGGGACGGTCCACGACCCCTCAGCTGCTGAAGCGAGGCATTTGATGGTACAAATGTCAGCTGCCGGTTATATCAAGCACTGGCAGTCTGTAAACAACCTATATCAATCGAGACTAAAGCTATGCATCTATCCCTAACCCGTATCGCCCTACTGGCAGCCTTGAGCACCACCGCATCCGCCTGGGCTGACGACAAGACTGCAATACAAGGCATCTGGAAACTCGCCGCTTACGAAGTCGAGGTGCAGTCTTCTGGCGAGAAATTCCCGCCCATGGGCAAGAACCCAAGCGGCTACGCCATTTTTACACCGCAGGAGCGGGTTTCTTTCATCCTGACCGGCGATGGTCGCAAAGCCGGCAAGACCGCTGAAGAGAAGGCCGCACTGCTCGACACGCTGGTGGCCTATTCCGGCAAATACCGGATTGAGGGCGACAAATGGATTACCAAGGTCGAAGTCGCCTGGAACCCGGAATGGGTTGGCACCGAGCAGTCACGTACCTTCAAGATCACCGACAATCGCCTGCAGGTTCTGACCCCCTGGCGCGTTATGCCGAACTGGGCCGATAAAGGCATGACCCGCAGCATTGTCACTTTCGAACGTAGCAACTGAGCGCGCGTTGTGCTGAGGAGATGCCGGAGAATCTCACCGCCCATCCTGGCAACGCTTTTGAGCGGTATTGGCCTATCACACGAAAAGCCGCCCCGGTGGTTTTGACCTTGTAACGCTTGTTGCCCGTCCGTAGCGAATGCACACTTGGCAAGATGACAGCCAAGTTCAAACTTCGCTACGGCCCCACCTCAGGCAACCATCATGATCCTGCTTACCTTTGCCGCGCTCGCGGTCTTGGTGCTCTACCTTCGGCAGTGGTTGATTCCCCAACCCGATCATCTACCCATTCACCGTCGTTTTCCCAAGCTGGAAGTTGGCGTCTGCCTGCTTGTAGCGGGCCTGAGCTATCTGCCTAGCTGGCAGGCCGATCGGGCTGCCGACCGTGCCGGCAAAGCCGCATCGAAAGTCGTGGGGGAGAAAGTGGAATTTGTTTGCGGCTCGCAGCTGAACACGTTTTTCGACCGGGGCACCGATATGGCGTGGGGGTATGTCAAATGGACCGAAGAGGGCCCGGCCAAGTCATCCAAGCTGAGGCATGAAACCTGCAAAGGTCTACGGGAGTTTTTTGATGACCCAACCCAATGGCGCAGCATCAGCAATGATCGGTTGTTTGCCGTTCACATCATCACCCACGAGACCATGCACATGGCAGGTGAAATGAATGAGGCGGTTACCGAATGCCAGGCTGTGCAACGGGATGCCCTGATGGCACAGGCACTTGGCGCTTCTGCAGTGCAGGCGCGAGACATGGCATTGGCGTACTACATCGAGATCTACCCCAATCTACGGCAGGACTACTATTCGGACGAATGCAAGCAAGGCGGCAAGCTGGACGAAAACCTGCCGACCTCTCCGTGGAACCTGCGGCGGCTACGCCCAGCCTAGGCTCTGTTGGCATTTTAGTTCCGGATCGCGTTTCGTCGGATTTGGGCCTAATGCAAGGAGAAAAGCGCGCCGCTTAGTGGACTAAGCAAGCGATTTTTAACGCGGCAGCAGGCCCAAATCCGGCGAAACCCTCCGGGCCGGGTCGATTTTTTGGGCATGGCGTCGTTAGGGTTCGCGTATTTATGGCGCGAAAAAGCACACCCCCCGCCCA
>NZ_JARRAF010000139.1 GCF_030129945.1 Parachitinimonas caeni | reverse complement strand
CCCAGCACACTGCGTCCTCCCAGTGTGTTGAGTGATGTATCGAGCAAACCCTGTCCCTGACCTGTAACGATGGCAACCATTAAATAATCCCTGAATCGATATGAATGTCTGATGCGCGCGCAATATGCTGCCGAGGCGTCTTCATCATCGGATTGACCGACAACAAATCTCCTCCTGTCATACGAACTTATCCAAAGATTTCAGAAACGGTTTAGCGATTTGCCAAAAATATTTTGAGGCCGAGACGCCCGATTCCCGGCCATGCCGCGCTGGGACTGGGTTTTGTGGGGATAGGATTTTTTTTGAAATTCCGCAGAAAATCGTCTAGCGATGACGATTTATCCTCCGAATGGATGGGAAGGGTAAAAATACCACAGTCTATTCCGCCCTCTGGACAGGGGTCGCCGGGGTGTCGGCCGGGAGCCGCCGACTGGGCCAAGGGGGAGGCGATGGCGGAGCGGTGTCGGGTTATTATTCCCTCAATCGGAATAATCAATTGCTATTGATGGGTATTCTTTCGGAAATCGGGTTTTGGCAAAGTAGCGTCACTCGCCGAGCACTGTGGTGCCGCGAAACACCTACCCACTGAAAGGATTCACCATGAGCCGCATCAACGTCGTCACCAACGAAACCGCCAACGCCGAACAAGCTGCCCTGTTCAGCGCCATCCATAGCCAACTGGGTATCGTCCCCAACTTCCTGCGGGTGTTTGCCAACTCGCCGGTGGCCCTGAAGGCCTTCCTCGGTCTGCATGGTGTCGCCGGTGCCGGCAGCCTGGATCTGCCGACCCGCGAACGCATCGCCCTGGCGCTGGCACAACAGAATTCCTGTGAGTACTGCCTGTCGGCCCATACCGCCATCGGCAGCAAGGCCGGTCTGA
>NZ_JARRAF010000138.1 GCF_030129945.1 Parachitinimonas caeni | reverse complement strand
CGCTACCTGTGCTTCCCGCTCTGTCCATGACTCACATGACTGCACCATCACCTGACTCCCACCAATCAAATCCCGGAGTTTCGTGGCTGGGTGACCGCAGCGCTAGGTGGTGGGATCGGACGCTTACGGCAAGGCCAAACCCTGCTGTGCACAATACGCCTCCGCCTTCAAACCACTGCTACGCCACCTTTCAACATGCGCCTCTCGCTGCGCCCAGGATTCACTTTCTTGCGCCATCGCTCCGCTCCTGACAAGGAAATCTCAGAGTGTGGTGGCTTGACGCGGGAATCGGTAGAAGGGGCGGTCGGACGCTTACGCTGGATGAGGCGATCTTCAAACTGCTGCAGAAGATCAAGCAGTAAGTGGCAATCGGGTCAGAGAGCCTCAGGTTCTCTGACCCTTCAAAACTAATACACAACAGGGGAAATCTTATGTGGCGACAATTGATTTGGTTGGGATTGGGTTTGTTGGGAGTGGCGATGGGGAAGATAGTTCTTATTGCCCCCCCACCCGAAGGTTATCCAGTAAGACTATATAAATTGAGTCTTGATCAGGACGGAGTAATGTTTGTTGTTACTGATGCGGGAATATACTCCAAGACGATAAATTCAGATAAATGGAGTCTATTCTTCAAAGAAGATCGAGAAAACAGATTTCTAAGAATCATTCACAATAAAAGTGACAAATTTTTATTAAAGCACAAGACACTAGATAGTGTCGTCACGAGATTTCCAGCCAAAGAGCAAGGCACCGTATTTGAAGAGGGTGTGCCTAATTTTGTGTAACCGGGGTTGTGTTACTGCTGCGGCAGCCTGTCTTCGTAGCAGATCGTAAAGCGAGTCAGCGCTGCCTTCCAGTCACGGATTGGCATGGTCCATTTCTTACTGA
>NZ_JARRAF010000137.1 GCF_030129945.1 Parachitinimonas caeni | reverse complement strand
CGTCTGCCACGCGGCTTGGCCGGTCGGGCGGGCCGCTGCCTTCGTAATCCAGGCGAGTGATGGCGCCAAGGGGATCGGTCTCAGCGATCAGGCGACCGCGTTCGTCGTAGTCATAACGCCATTCCGCTTGATCCGGTCCGCGCACTGCCCGCAGCAAGGGCCGCTCCTTGTCCCATTCCAGGCTCAGCGACTGGCCATCGGGAGTGGTGGCACCGCTGACTTTGCCTTCACCGCCCTGGCGGGTCCAGCGGGCCCGGCCCAGCGGGTCGATCTCGCCAATCCGGCGACCCGCCTGGTCATGGCGATAGGTCCAGCGGCTGCCATCGGGGCGCTGCAACGCGGTCAGTCGCTGCAGGCCAGCCTCGCCCGCGAAGGTGTAGACCTGCTTGCGACCAAGCTGATCGGTCACTTCAGTGCGGTCGGGATAATAGGCATAGTCGTAGCGAGTCCCGTCGGGCTGCCTTTGCTGGCTGACCCGGCTACCCGCCTGATCGCCCAGATAGTCGTATTCGGCCTGGATTTCGCCATACCGGCTATGGCTGGTCAGCAGGTGATGCTGATAGCGGAAGCTGCGCGCGGTTTGCCCATACTGGTCGGTCACACTGACCAGATCGCCCGCTGCATCAAAGCCGTAGCGGACCAGGGCCACCGGCTCGCCATCGCTGGCCCGGGGATCGTGGTCCAGCCAGATGGCCACCAGGCGCAGGCCTGGATCCGCCGGATGATCCGAGGATTGCCGCTGATATTGCAGGCGATAACGCCGTCCCGACCCATCTTCAACCTGCGTCAACACGCCATCCTGCCAGTCGTAGCGCAGACACTGGCCCAGTGCATCCAGAGTCGCCCGCAGGCGCCAGTGGGTGCCTGTCGGGTCGGGCGCGAACACATACGCCGTC
>NZ_JARRAF010000136.1 GCF_030129945.1 Parachitinimonas caeni | reverse complement strand
CCGCCTTACGTGCCGGAATTGATGCCCTCTATTTTACCCTCTCCATGCCGTCACTAAGTCGCTGACTTCACCTTTTTGGGGTTGGGCAAAAATAGCCAAGGAGATGCTGGTCTGATGCCCAGCTGGCACAGTGCTTGCTGTTACATATAAGTAGGTGATCGTAAGGATTCGCTTATGCGGCGACAATCTGATGGATATGAAAATCTGACTGACACTGAGCTGGCCAGTCTCGCGGTCATGCAAACGCTGGGTCGACTTCGCTCGGATGCCCGCATCGCCGATCTAATGGGTATTGGTATTTTTGAGGTGCTGATTGCTGCGCATGCTCGTTTATTAAACTTACCACTGGAGCACGTACGACAGCATTACGGACATGCGCAATCGTCAATGTGGTCAAGCGCCACCAGCATAGACGGCTTTCGACTGTGCAAATTTTGCGGAGAGGCCGTGCGCGACGATGGCAGCTCGAACTATCACGTATGCCGCGACAACGAATAAGCTGGTAAAGCGGACGGGTATAGAGTTCTTGCCTGCCTTGTGACTTCAGCACAAGGAACCGAAACCGTAGCTATGGGCCGTCACGTTGGCCAAAAAGTTAGAGGTTTTAGGCGACAACAATTTTCTCGCCATTGCAGAGTGAACACTCCTCAAATGTAGCTGAATGTGCTCTTTCAACGCAAATGCTGCCACGGCCATAGCATTGTGGGCAAAGTTGATACCCAAAGCTGGGCTCTATCTTTCCATTCCGGACCGCTTCCATAAATAGCCGACGTTTTATTGCATCTTTGACCTGGTCCGAGTCCAAGGTAAAGCCTCCAACGTTTGAATTAACGGGCACCGTTAAGCGCCCCGTTAAAATGAATGGTTAGATTTCATTCACCCAATATTCTAACCTCTC
>NZ_JARRAF010000135.1 GCF_030129945.1 Parachitinimonas caeni | reverse complement strand
CGTTGTTTGTTTAAATAATTCGTCTCAGAAGCCGCTTGCCAAATGGGCGTGCAGCCATTTGGCAAACCGCTTCCCGAACACCATTTCTCCGTTTACGGTGTTCTCATAGGAATCTATCCGCAGATTTCTGAAAATGTTTAGCGATTTGCACGAAATTTTGAAAATATTTTTTAGATGAGCGTAAATAACCTGTGGTCACAAGGGTTGTTGGGTTCGATAAGTTTGATGGTTTTACCAGTTAAGGGGCTGAATTGTATGGAGAAAGCGTACTGACAAGTTAACTTCGAGCTTGGCGGCAGGTTAAGATGTTGGCATGGACAAGGATCTCTACCACCGCCACCGTTTCCCGGCTGAAATCATCGGCCATGCGGTCATCGATTCAACCTCAGCTTCCGTGATATTGAGGAATTACTGGCATCGCGAGGTGTGCTCGTCAGTAACGAGACGATCCGGCAATGGTGTCTGAAATTCGGTCAGGCCTACGCCAATACCTGGGGTCCGAGGTGTAACGGAACGGAAAACCGGGTTAGGCCAATGTCATTAGACAAATACATTGGTCTAACGGTCCTCAGCCTAGATAGTGTCGTCACGAGTTAGGATTTAGTCGGATAAGAGTATTTTGCGATTTATAAGGATTGACATGAGCAGCCCCCACCGGCATGACATCAGCGACGCCACTTGGGCCTTGCTGGCCCCTCATCTTCCGGGCCAGGCAGGTCAGTGGGGAGGCGTAGCCAAAGACAACCGATTGTTTATCAATGCTGTGTTCTGGATTCTGCGCACAGGAGCCCCTTGGCGAGATCTGCCCGAAAGTTATGGTGACTGGAATAACACCCACCGTCGCTTTGGCAGATGGCGCGACAAGGGCGTGTGGGAAAAACTGCTTGAGCTACTGATTGTTGATCCGGATTTTGAGTGGC
>NZ_JARRAF010000134.1 GCF_030129945.1 Parachitinimonas caeni | reverse complement strand
CGGCACGGCGCAAGCCGACAAGCTGACCGGTGGAGCCGGCAACGACACCCTGAACGGCCTCGCCGGCAACGACACCCTCGACGGCGGCCTCGGCAACGACAGCCTGGTCGGCGGCGCCGGCGACGACAGCTACCTCGTCGATGCCAGCGGCGACATCATCGTCGAAGCCAACAACGAAGGCACTGACAGCGTCACCGCTTCGGTGAGCTACAGCCTCGCGGCCAATGTCGAAACCCTGACCCTGGGTGGCAGCAACGCCATCGACGGCAGCGGCAACACCCTGGCCAATACCCTCACCGGCAACAGCGCCGCCAACAAACTCGATGGTGGTGCCGGCAACGACACCCTTGAGGGCGCCGGCGGCGACGACAGCCTGATTGGTGGCGCGGGCGATGACGTCTACCTGCTCCGCGGCAACTGGGGCAACGACCGCATCGACCTGACCGGTGGCGGCGCGGATCTGGCCCGCTTTGGCGACCTGTTGCTGAACCAGCTCACACTGCAACAGGAAGGCAAAGACCTGCTGATCAGCGACAGCGGCAACGCCAGCCGCAGCGTGCGGGTCGTAGGCTACTTCGACAGCCCGACCCTCAGCCTCGAAGGCAAGGATGGCGCCCGCTTCGGCCAGGCCGACATCGCCAAGGCCGTGGCCGGCAGCGGTGGCAACCCCGGAGGCGGTGGCACCACCCCCACCCCGGGCCTCGGCGGTGCCGATACCCTCAACGGCAGCGCCGGCGATGACGTCATCCTCGGCGGTGCCGGCAACGACCAGCTCAGCGGCAAAGCCGGCAACGACACCCTGCTCGGCGGCAGCGGTGACGACACCTACCTGTTCGGTCGCGGCGAGGGCGTCGACGTCATCGACAACAGCGGCGGCGGCAACGACACCCTGCGCTTTGCGGCAGGCGTTGACTACAACGACGTCGGTTCCAACATCGGCCG
>NZ_JARRAF010000133.1 GCF_030129945.1 Parachitinimonas caeni | reverse complement strand
AGGTCGATATCCAGGCCCTGCCCTCCAACCTGCCGTTCCGGCCCGAGCGCAGCACGCCGAAACCCATCGTGCAAGGCCCACAAACCGCCGTCATCGTCGGCCCGGCTGGCGAAGAGATCTGGACCGATGAGCATGCGCGGGTCAAGGTGCAGTTCCACTGGGACCGGCGCGGCAAGAAGAACGATCAATCCAGCTGCTGGGTGCGGGTGTCGCAACCCTGGGCCGGCCAGAACTTCGGCATGGTGGCGATTCCGCGCATCGGTCAGGAAGTCGTGGTCAGCTTTTTGGAAGGTGACCCGGACCAACCGCTGATCACCGGCCGCGTCTACAACGCCGACCAGATGCCACCGTGGGACTTGCCCGGCAACAAGACCCAGTCCGGCATTCTCAGCCGCTCCAGCCAGGGCGGCCACTACGACCACGCCAACGCCCTGCGCTTCGAAGACAAGAAGGGCGCCGAAGAAGTCTGGCTGCATGCCGAGAAGGATCAGCGGATCGAGGTTGAGCATGATGAGAGCCATTGGGTGGGCAATGACCGGCGCAAGACCATCGACCGCGACGAGACCACGATTGTCCACCGCCACCGCACGGAGACGGTGGATGGCAATGAAACCATCACCGTTCACCAGAACCGGACGGAGACCGTCGACCAGAATGAAACCCTCACCATCCACCAGCACCGCAAGGAACGGGTCGATCACAACGAAACCATCTCGATTGGCGATAACCGCAATGAGGATGTGGGCAAGAATGAGTCGGTGACCATCGGCAAGAACCAGTCCCTGTCGGTGGGCAGCAGCCGTGACAAGCAGATAGGCCGGAATGAGCAGGATAAGATCAGCAAGAACTGGTCGATCAAGGTCGGCCAGCTCAAGACCGAGACGGTTGGCATGGCCTATATGCAGAACGTCGGCCTGGCCAAGATGATGACCATCGGCATGGCTTACAACGTCAATGTCG
>NZ_JARRAF010000132.1 GCF_030129945.1 Parachitinimonas caeni | reverse complement strand
AAGATCAGCAAGAACTGGTCGATCAAGGTCGGCCAGCTCAAGACCGAGACGGTTGGCATGGCCTATATGCAGAACGTCGGCCTGGCCAAGATGATGACCATCGGCATGGCTTACAACGTCAATGTCGGGGTCAGCATGCTACTGAATGTGGGGATGAGCCGGAGTGTGACAGTCGGTCAAACCCAGACGAGCAAGGTCGGAAAGACCTATGGCGTCGACGTTGGAGAACGTTATCAGCTGCAGGCCGGTACGGCGGGCGAGCCGTCGGCAGCGCCCGCTGCGGGCAGCACGCCCATCGTCGCGTCCTCGGACCATGCCCAGTCCGATGCCACCCCCAGCTCACTGACCATGGACGGTAAGCGCCTGGCGCTGGCGATCAATGAATCCTGGCTCAGTCTGACCGCCGATGGCCAGGATGTGCTGGCTTCGGGCGACTTTCTGAAGCTGAGCGGTCAGAACAAGATTGAGTGCCATGCCGCCAAAGAGCTGGTTCTGGTCTGCGGCCCCAGCACGATCCGGCTCTCCCCCGAGGGCATCGAGATCATCGGTCCGCTGGTGAAGATCAATGCCGACTGAGCCAGCCAGATCCGCCGCCCCCAGACTGGCAGGGCGACCGGACCGGCAGGCAGCAGCCTGGAACCGACTTGGCTATAAAGCGGCTATACCCGTTCGTTGCCCCCCAGAAAGGATGCGCCCATGCCCGGCCGCCCCGCCGCCCGCCTGACCGACGCCGTCGAAGGTGGCGTCATTGTGCAAGGCTCGTCATCCGTACTGATTGGCGACGGCGCCAATGGTCGCGCCTGTTCGGTCTGCCACAACGCGGTCACCACGGGTAAGCCGGTGAATCCGCTGCTGGGCTGCAAGATTCTGGCGGGAGCCGAAGAGCTGGACTTTGCCCTGCCCGGACCGATGCCACTGGTCTGGCAACGTACCTACAGCTCCTACAACGGCCGCATTGGTCTGCTGGGCCAGGGCTGGAG
>NZ_JARRAF010000131.1 GCF_030129945.1 Parachitinimonas caeni | reverse complement strand
TCACGGACAAGCTCAAGAGTTACGGCGCGGCCAAACAAGACATCATGCCGGAGGTTGAGCATCGACAGCACAAGGGCTTGAACAACCGTGCAGAGGTGTCCCATCAGCCCACCCGGCTGAAAGAGAAGCAGATGCGACGTTTCAAATCCCCGGCTCTGGCCCAGCGCTTCCTGTCTGCTCACGGGCCCATCAACAACTTGTTTCGTTGTCATCGTCATTTGCTCAGTCGGGTCGATTACCGCGCTGCGCGTCAAAAGGCTTTTTTCACGTGGCAGATCATTACCAATGCCCTTGCTGCGGGCTGAATTGGGGGAGCGGTGCGATTGGCGCAACTTTTACGCACCATTATATGACAATGGCAATTTGGCTAAATTAAGTTGTCAATACCGCACGGTCTGCCATTCCTGGGTGCGGTTGCCAGCGGCATCGTAGACATATTCGGTTAGGGTGCTGTTGTCGGCACTGAAGTCACAAATGGCTTTGAGGTGGCCGTGGTCGTAGTAGGCGTAGCGCAGGTCCTGGCCGACGTTGTTGGTCTGGCGCAGCAGGCGGCCAGATGTGCCCCGCCCACGCCATCGCAGCCAAACTGCAAGACATTTTGTTAAAGAACAAAGTTTTATTGCAGGGGTGATTCAAGTTTATTTATTGAATCGTCACTCGCTTCTATTATCAGAACAACACCACAGCAATCATCCCCACCAAAACCTGAACGGCTGGACGCCGAAACAGGTTTTGGAGAATGAAAACCCTTTTACCCACGCTCCCAAATAAATAGCAAATTTCGAAGAATTGGAGGGCTTGTTGACGGGGATTCAAATACGGCGTTAGCCCAATTCAAAACCCGACAAAAACCCATCTCAAACCCGAGGCCCGCTCTAAACTGAAGTGCAACACCTTCAAACGTATGCGAAGGTGTTGGGGTGGGAAAAATATATAGTCATTTGACAGAGAGTGAGCGAGTTCGGATTCAGGCGGGGTTGGAATCCGGGCTC
>NZ_JARRAF010000130.1 GCF_030129945.1 Parachitinimonas caeni | reverse complement strand
GCCGCCCCGGCCGTGTAGATAGTCACGATGATCGCGATCACGATCATGATGATCTGGGCGGCTCCGCAACCCGAGCTGGGGTCGACCGGCACATTGGCCGGAACAAGGTTGCCCATGGCTTCGGCCGGGTCATACGGCCGGAAGCTGTCGGCCGCGTGCCGCATATTGATGACCTTGTTCGGCACGGTCAGGATCTGGCCGGCCGACAGGGTCTCGCTGCCGGAGAGACCGTTGGCATCGGCCAACAGGGTCCACAGGCTGGCATCGCCCCACAGCCCTTGTGCGATCCCTTGCAGGGTATCGCCCTGGCGCACGGTATAGCTGCCCGGTGTGGTGCCGGGGCTGAACGGGGTGATGGCCTGGCTGGCGCGGTTGAAGTCGAAGGCGGCAACCAGTCCTGGTGTGCTGTGTTTCTGGTCTTTGTCGCCGCGCTGTACCAGCTGATTGAACTGCTCGACATACCCTTGGCGGATCAGCTTTTCCTGGGGATCGTTGCGGCTGACGGTGATGCCGCCGATCTGCATGCCATTGCTGAAGTAGAGGTCGGCAGTGTGGCTTTTCTCGGTATTGACCTGGTCACGATTCTGACTGTCCATTTCCACGTATTCACGGTGCAGCACCTGGCCCTGGGCATTGCCGAAGTAGAGGCTGGTCGAGATCAGCTGCCGTTCGGTCGCTTCCGGGATCGACCAGGCTTCAGCCCGGGCCAGGTGGCCGTTGGCGTTGTAGATCTGGAAGGTTTCGGCGTGCTTGGTCTTGTCGGGGTCGGAGGCGATCCGGACCTGCTTGGCATCGTCCCACCAGCGGTATTCGTAGCGGGTGGTGTTGGTGATGTTGTCAGGGTCAGTCACCGAGCCCTTGTGGGTGATGACGCGACTGAGCTGGCCGCCAGCGGCGTTGTATTCATATTCGGTTTCCAGCTCGCCCAGCTTCTGCCAGCTCAGGCGGCCATAGCGGTCGTAACGGTTCTGCACCTGGCCTTCCATCGGGGCACTGCCGGGTTGGTCGCTGATCCGGGTCTGGTA
>NZ_JARRAF010000012.1 GCF_030129945.1 Parachitinimonas caeni | reverse complement strand
GGTTTGGGCCTGCTGCCGCGTTAAAAATCGCGTGGCTTATCACTAAGCGGCGCGCTTTTTGCCTTGCATCAGGCCCAAACCCGACGAAACGCGATCCGGAAATAAAACGTCAACAGAGCCTAATCTCGAAAGGAAATTTCATGAATCTGCTCAAGCCTCTGCTCGTTGCACTGGTCTCCTTAGGTCTGGCAAGTACTCCGGCGCTGGCTGCCCACAAGCCGGACCACAAGAAGCACGCCAAGCACCAACATGCCAAAAAGCATGTCAAGCACCACCATAAGTCCCACGCCAAGAAGCACGACAAGTAAATCCGGCTAGCGTCCCCAACGCCGGCCACAGTATGCGGATTCACCAGGGCGCCACATGGCGCCCTTGTCACGTCGGCTTCAGCCTGCTATCAAACCGCCACCATTTCTACCGACCAAACTCCATGACTCCGCAAGAAGCCCTGCGCCTGGCCATTCGCCATCATCAAGCCGGTGAACTCGCACCGGCGGAACAGATTTACCGCCAGATCATTCAAGCCGCCCCGCAATATGCCGATGCCTGGCACCTGCTGGGGGTATTGGCCCACCAGTGCGGTCAGCCTGCCCAGGCCATCGAGTGGATCAGCGAAGCCATCCGGCTGAATGCCAAGGTGGCAGACTTCCATAGCAATATCGCAGAAGCCTGGCGCGCCAATGGTGACGGTGTCGCAGCTGAAGCGGCCGCACGACGGGCGATTGCACTGGATGCCCGGCACGGCAGCGCTTTTGTACACCTGGGACTGGCGCTGGATGCACAGGGGCGTGTCGAAGAAGCAATCGGCGCCCACCGCAAGGCCGTGTCACTGAAACCAGAATCGCCACAGGCCTGGAACAATCTGGGCAACGCCCTCAAACAGGCCGGACGACTGGCCGATGCGCTGGATGCCCTGCAAACCGCCGTCAAACTGGCGCCACAACTGCCAGCCAGCCGGTACAACCTGGCCGAGACCCTGCGCCAGGCAGGCGACACCGCTGGCGCGCTCATTCAGTTCGAAACGGTGCTCGGTCAGGCGCCACAGCTGATCGAAGCCCTCAAGGGTCGCGCAGACTGCCTGAGCAGTCTCGGTCGCTGGGAAGACGCGGAGGCCGGGTATCGGCAAGCCCTGGCACTTGCGCCGGATCACGCGGACAGCTGGTGCAATCTGGGGCTGTTGCTGTTGGAAATGGGCCGTCGTGATGAAGCGATTGCCTGCCAGCGTCAGGCGGTCCAGCACCAGCCAGCGCATGCTGCCGCCTGGAACAATCTGGGCATGGGGTTACGGCAGAACAACCGGCTCGCCGAAGCGGAAGCGGCGCATCGGCGCTCGCTGGCTTTACAACCGAAAATGGCCGAAGCGCTGGTCAATCTGGGAGTGGTACTCAAGGCTCAGGGCAAGGTTGCAGAAGCCATTGCCGCGAGCCGGCAGGCGCTGGCCATCAAGCCCACACTGGCACAGGCAGAAAGCAATGCCTTGTTCGATATGCATTACCTTTACCCCGCCCCCAGCGCCGACGCTTTCCTGCAAGCGCACCAGGACTGGGCCGCACATCATGGGCAGACCCAGCCCATATCCCGGCCCAAGCAAGAGGCTGGCAACCGTCGGCTGCGCATCGCCTATATCTCGCCAGATCTACGTGCCCATCCGGTTGGCTTCCTGCTCGCAGAGGTTCTGCCCTATCACGATCGTGAGCGCTATGAAGTGTTCTGCTATGCCGACGTCGGCGCCCCCGACTCGATGACAGCCAGATTGCAAGCAGCGACCGAACACTGGCGCACCATCAGCGGCCTGAATGATGTCGACGTTGCCAAGCAGGTGGCGGAGGATGGCATTGATGTTCTGATTGATCTGGCAGGCCATACCGCCAAGCAGCGACTCGGTGTTTTCGCACGCAAGCCTGCGCCTGTTGCCATCAGTTGGTTGGGCTACTGCAATACCACCGGACTACCGGGCATGGACTTTATTCTGACGGATCCACACAGTAACCCGATGACAGGTCCGCAACGCTTCAGCGAAAGCGTGCTCTACCTGCCCCACAGTCGCTTCTGCTACGCCCCACCCGCTTACGCACCCGCCATCGGGCCCCGACCCGAGCGTGCCACGGTTTTTGGCTGCTTTAATAACTACGCGAAGCTGAACGATGCCGTGCTCGATTGCTGGGCCCGTATTCTTGAGCGCTGCCCCGATAGTCGGCTGATACTGAAAACGCAGGAACTGGACGACCTGGACACCCGAGCCGCCTGTCTGCAGCGGTTGGCCCAGCGCGGCATAGCCGAGCGCACCGAATTGCGTGGCTACAGCTACCACGCCGACATGCTGGCCGAGTACGCTGACGTGGATATCGCGCTTGACCCATTCCCGTTTACAGGCGGCATGACCAGTCTGGAAGCGCTATGGATGGGCGTGCCCCTTATTACTTTGGCGGGTGACAGCATGGTGTCACGCCAGGGCGTGAGTTTTCTCAAGGTATTGGGGCGGGAGGCGTGGATCGCGACGGATCTGGATGATTACATCAATCGCGCCTGCCAGTTGGCACAAGATCGCGTGGCGCTTACTACTCTGCGCAGTCAGCTGCGCGAACAACTGGCGCAATCGCCACTGTGCGACGGCCAAGGTTTTTGTCAGGATCTGGAACACCGTCTGCAAAGTGCCTGGGACACCCTGCAGACGGCGCCACGCTGATTGCTTGACCACGTCGCGACAGCTGGCTTGAAGCAGGAAAAGACCGATCCGCTTAATGAGGCTTGTTCGGCTTGACCAGATGACCGCCGGGCCGCTCATCGGGGTTCAGTGGGCGACTCATTTCCCGCTCGTTGGCAATACGAGAGGGATCGGTACAGTTATTACCGCGATTCGCTTCGCATTCGGCAATGATCTGTTGATCAGTACGCGGGTCTACCCAGGGCTTGGGCTGACTGCCAGTCTGAGGTTTTGCGGGCTCTGCAGGCTTGGCAGCTTTTTCCGGGCCGGTGGTTTTGCCTTCGGGCGGCCGCGAAGCCGAGGGGGCCAACGACTCGGCAGAGCTACGGATAGGCGTTACCGTGTTGGTGGGCAACTTGAGGGACGTGCCACTTTGCCCTGTGGGGCAGGGCGCCTCGCTATAAGTAATCTTGCCACTGCCATCCCGGCACTTGAAAACCTCTGCCTCAGCCTGGCCAAGCAGCATCGCACCAGCCAGTATCAAGAAAGAACGCGAGAAAGACATGGAATACCTCAGACAGGCAAAATTGCATTATACCAACAGCATAGACCAGTAAATCGAACCGTCCAGCCGCAAATCACTGCCGCTTGCACGGATCAGACGGTGAGCTGCCGTTGAGCCGCCCAGCCGGGTTCTGTTGAAACTGCCCTGAAACGGCATTTTCAGATCAGAAATCAGGCGCCCGCAGCGCCTACGTATGACCCGGTAGACCCATGCCGTACCCAAGGCCCTTAGCCAGAGAACCACGCCATGCCCGATGCCATTGCCCTTGCCGACGCCATCCGACGCGGAGAAACCACGGCGGAAGCCGAGCTGGAAGCCGCCATTAGTCGATGCGAATCGCTCAATCCACGCCTGAATGCGATTGTCTGCAAACTCTATGATGAAGCACGCGCCAGTCTGGCCAATCTGCCAGACGGCCCATTCCGTGGCGTGCCCTTTCTGCTGAAAGACCTGCTGAGCCCACTGGCCGGCGCCCCGCTCAGCCAGGGGTGCAAAGCCTTGCGTCATTTCAGGCCCGATCATGACTCCGAATTGGTGAAACGTTTCAAGTCGGCCGGTCTGGTGATCTTTGGCAAGACCAGCACACCGGAATTCGGTTTGGTCGGTTATACCGAACCGGAGGCATTCGGTCCTTGCCGTAACCCGTGGAATCTTGATCGCTCGGTAGGCGGCTCTTCGGGAGGCTCGGCTGCAGCCGTTGCAGCGGGAATCGTACCGATCGCGCACGGTGGTGATGGCGGCGGCTCGATTCGCCTGCCCGCTGCCAATTGCGGCGTATTCGGTCTCAAGCCCAGTCGTGGCCGGCTGCCCACCGGCCCCGATTACGGTGAAGTCTGGTCCGGCGCTGTGGTCGAGCACGCGCTGACACGCTCGGTGCGTGACTCGGCAGCCCTGCTGGATTGGCTGGCCGCGCCGGATGCTGGCGCGCCCTATCTGATCGCGCCTCCGCCCACCTCGTTCAGTGAGGCGGCACGCACCCGGCCAAGAGCCTTGCGTGTTGGTGTCATTCTGGAACACCCCGAAGGACGGCGTCTGCACCCCGACTGCCATGCTGCCGTCGAAGCCACGGTCGATCTGCTACGCGAATTGGGCCATCAGCCCGAACCCGTGCCCCTGCCCTACGATTACGCGCTGATGGTCGATAGCTATCTGCAGATGTATTACGGCGAAGTGGCAGCAGATCTGCGCGAGCTGGCTGGCGTCTTGGGCCGCCCGGCCAGACGCGAGGATGTCGAGCTGGCCACCTGGGTTCTAGGCAAGCTCGGCCATCGTCGGCGCGCCGCAGATTTTGCTGCAGCCCGCCGACACTGGAACACTCTGGCACGCAGCATGGGGCGCTTTCACCAGCAATACGACCTGCTGCTGACCCCAACCCTGGCTGAGCCCCCTACCCGCATTGGCGAGTTGCAGCCCACGGCCAAGGAAAAATTAGGTCTGGAGTGGCTAAGCCGGCTCGGTCTGGTTGCATTGCTCGACCACCCCATTCACCAGCAGGCAATCCGCAATTTTGCCCGCATGCCGTTTACGCAGATCGCCAACCTGACCGGGCAACCCGCCATGTCGATACCGCTGTACTGGAGTGCCGACGGCCTGCCCATCGGCAGCCACTTTATTGCCCCGAATGGGGACGAAGTTACCCTGTTCCAATTGGCAGGCCAGCTGGAAAGTGTTGCCCCGTGGGCTGGCAATTGGCCGCCCGTCCATGCCTGAACCTCATTCAACGAGTGACCTATCATGAAAATCTGGGTGGATGCCGATGCCTGCCCGAGGCCGGTGAAAGAAATGCTGTACCGCGCGGCCGAGCGCACCCGACTGCCGCTGATTCTGGTGGCGAATCAATTTCTGAGCGTGCCGCCCTCGCCGTATATCCGTGCCCTGCAGGTGGCAGGGGGGTTTGATGAGGCAGACCACTACATCGTCGATCAGCTGCAGCCCGGTGATCTGGTGATCACGGCCGACATTCCCCTGGCAGCCCGCGTGGTTGAAAAGGGCGGCAAGGCGCTGGACCCACGAGGCGAACTACACACCGATGCCACCATACGGGAACGGCTGTCCGTGCGGGACTTCATGGAAGAGTTGCGCAGTGCCGGCGTCGAAACCGGTGGACCGCAGGCATACGGCCAAAGCGAGCGACGGGCTTTCGGACGGGCACTCGATAAGCTGCTGCTCGGCTATCCGCGCCGTGTGGATTCTTAGGTGCTGTGACCCCTCACTCCTGCCTGGCGGCTTCGGTGCGTTTGCGGTCGAGGAATTTCTTGTAAAGCTCACTGACGCGCCCCTGCTGCAACATCAATGATTGCCCGGCCAGCACCATTTTAGGTCTCGACCCCTCGACGGCCGCGCTGCCGATGATTTTCCAGCGCTCACCATCAAAACGCTGGGTAAAGGCCAGCGGGCTGTCGGGGTCTTTCCCAAGCCCTTCGAAGACGGCAAGCAAGGCTGGATCTTTCAGCATCTCGCGGGTTGCATTGCGGGTTTCCTGCTCGAACGCGGCGATGTCTGCATCCCCCGGAAAATCTGCCTTGATGGCTGCCAGGATAAAAGGGGCCACATAGGCGTCCACCAGCCGGCGCACACGCTGCTCTTTGGGCGCGGCCAACCAGCGGGCAAAGCCGCCGACATCCGACGGTTGCAGTCCACCGCAGAAGGCCAGGGTCGCGGCGTTCATATCAAAACCGATGATCGGCCCGTTCTGGGCCTCGAAGCCATCAAGCGTCTGGCTGACCACGCCTTGCGCCTCCAGCCATTCCGCATCCTGCGGCCCCCAGTTGCTGACACCACCAAACGCCGACATCGACAGCGCCTTCTGCATCAGAATCTTGCGCAGCTTGGGCCCCATCAGGGCAATGACCTTGTTCATATAGGGAAAATCAGCCGGGCGGGTAGCTTTGCGCAGCAGATCCGGGCAATCCGCATCAGCCGCCAGAGCCGGTTGCGTTAGCCACAAGGTCGCCAGCATCAGCAGAACAGGCAGTTTCATAAGCACCTCGGGATTCCAATTAACGCTGCAGCGTCTGGGCTTCGTTGTAGCAAAGTCCGCTGCAGGGTGCAGCACCAGGCAGCCAACCGGTCAACGCTTGCCGACCTGCGGCAGTTTTCGTAGAGGGGGCAAAGCAGCAAATCGGCCACGCTCTGCCATGATGAGACTATGGTGGAGCCACCGGACTGCGGCACAATGGCCCCCCGCCTCCCACCGGAAAGGCTTCCATGACCGCCCCCTCTATTCCTCAGGCCATTGCTGCCAATCTGGCAACGGTACTGCACGGCCAGGACGCGAATGTCCGCAAGATTGTCTCGGCGTGGATCGCCGGCCTGCATGTACTGCTCGACGATTATCCGGGCACCGGCAAAACCACCTTGGCCAAGGCCTTGGCACGCTCTGTCGAAGCCCGATTCTCGCGGGTGCAATTCACACCCGATCTGTTGCCCTCAGACATCGTGGGCGTCTCGATCTTTGATGCGCAAGCACATGCCTTTGTGTTTCATGAAGGCCCCGTCTTTGCGAATGTATTGCTTGCCGACGAGATCAACCGCGCCTCGCCGCGCACCCAGTCGGCTTTACTCGAAGCCATGGCGGAAGCGCAGGTGACCGTAGATGGTCAGCGGCGCGCCCTGCCGGAGCCTTACTTCGTTATCGCCACACAGAATCCGGTTGAACAGGCCGGAACCTACCCCCTGCCGGAAGCCCAGATGGATCGCTTTGGCATTCGCCTGTCGCTGGGGTATGTCAGCCATGCCGAAGAGGTGAAGCTGCTCGACTATCGCGCCACACATCATCCGCTGGATGAACTGGCCGCCTGCGTCAGCATCGCTGATCTGCTGGCGGCGCGCGAAGCCGCTGCGCGTATCACGGTCGCACCGGCGTTGCGCGAATATATCGTGACCCTGGTGCAATCGACCCGGCAGCAGCCTGACGTCCATATGGGCGCCAGCCCGCGTGCCTCAATTGCCATGTTCCAGCTGGCGCGCAGTCTTGCCCTGTTTGATGGAGAAAGCTTTGTGACGCCAGATCTGATTCAGAGCATTGCGCCGGATGTCCTGGCCCATCGACTGGCGCTCGACCCGCAAGCCCGCTACGCCGGCCGTACGGCACAGGATGTGGTACGCGACATCCTGCAGCGCGTACCGGTGCCGGTTTAAGCCGGCGCATTGGAAACAGGCATGGGCAAGCTGCGCTTCTTTCGTCTGGTTTATCTGAGCTCACACTGGATACGTGACCGGATGACACCGGCAGGTCTGGTCATCTCGGGCCTGACGGCTTTTGCCGGGGCTTTCGGTCTGGATACCCAGATGAATCTGGCCCATATGGTGTTTTCATTGGGGCTGAGCTTATTGCTGGTCGATAGTTTCTGGTTACGCTGGACCCGCCATCGTCCCATCACCCTGCGCGCCGAAAGGCGCTTGCCGGAGTTCGTCACGGCTGGCGAACCGGCCCGCTATCGGGTAAGGGTGCAAAACACCGGCAAACGCCCACTGCCGCCGCTGCGGCTGGCTGAGGTGCTGCAGCAGCCCTGGCCCGCCGCAGAAGCCCTGCGGCACCGTGCCGAATCATTGGCCGTCAACCGCTTTGACGCCCGTGTCGGCTACCCCGCCTTCATTGATCTGCTGCGTCGCCTGCGCGCACTCGACGTCGAGCCCTTCGCGCTGATGCCACTGCTGCCCGGCCAGCAGCAGGACGTGGAAGTCGTCGCCCAACCCAATGCGCGTGGACTGGCGATCTTCGAGCACATGCTGATTCTGCGCAGTGGCCCGCTGGGCCTGATGCAAACCCGGCAGAGCCTGCATGTGCCGGTTGCCTCGCTGCCGGTGCTGCCAACCCGGCAACCGATACGGGTCGAGCCTGCTTCCAGCCTGCGCCATCTGCAGCCGGGCGGGATTTCGCTGGCGCAACGGGTAGGCGATGCGGAAGAGTTCCGCTCGTTGCGGGATTACCGGCCAGGAGACCCCCTGCGGGCGATTCACTGGCGCAGTTATGCCCGTACTGGCCAGCCGGTGGTCCGCGAGTATCAGGAAGAGTTTTTTGCGCGGCACGCACTGGTGCTCGACACTGCGGCGCCCTATCCCTTTGCACCAAGCTTTGAGACGGCCGTGTCGATTGCCGCCTGGCTGGTTGCCCAGCCCCACGACGCCGACGCCCTGCTCGACCTGCTGTTCGTCGGAGATCGGGTGCATCGCCTGACCATGGGGCGCGGCCTTGGTAAAGCCGACTCGCTATTACGCATTCTGGCCACCGTCCAGCCCTCTCCCCCTGAAGGCATCGAACCCCTGCTGGCGACGCTCGACCGCAACGCTCCGCAGGTCTCGTCAGTGATCGCGATTTTTCTCGCCTGGGATGCCCCCCGGCAAAAAGCCATCGAACGCTTGCTGGCGCGCGGCATACGACCCCAGGTCTTTCTGATTGAGGAACACTCCGCGAGCCAGGATCTGGCAGATAGCCGGCTGGCCGGCGTGGTGCAGCGCCTGACGGCCAGCCAGCTTGATGCACAGGTGGCCTCCCCATGAAGACCTCCCCCATCCTGCTGGCACTGGGCCTGATGTTGTGGGGATTTGCCAGCACCTATCCGGTGATCGGTGGCGTGCTGGCCATTGCCTGGTTGGTTGCGGCCCGCAGCCATGCCCATCTGACCCTGGCGGAGCCCGATCTGATGCGGGTGGTCGATCTGACCGCCGTCGCTGCCATTCTCACCACCGGCGGCCTGCTCGCGGCACAGGGCCTGCCAAATGGCTTATTGCTGGCAACCGGCTGGCTACCGCTTGCCCTGTTCCCGCTAATGGTGGTTTCCCGTCTTAGCAGCACGCCGGTCACGCTGCGCCATCTGGCTTACTCACTGCGCCGCTCACACCACCCGGAAGCGCAGCGTCCGGTTGATCTGCTTCCCCCCTATCTGGCGGTTACGCTGCTGGCGGCAGGCACCATCGCCAAGCCCAGCCCGTGGTTCTATTGGGTGCTGGCGCTGTTGATTGGCGGCTGGCTGTTCGCAGCGCGCCCCAAACCCCATAGCGCCCGATTGGCTGCGTTCATTGCAGCGAGTCTGCTGGCCATTTCTGGGGGATTTGCCCTGGGTTTCGGCCTTGAGCGAACGCAGCTGGCCTTGCAGCAGTGGATCAGCGATGTGTTATCGAATGCCGATGCAGACCCATTTCGCAGTCAGACACGTATCGGCGATCTGGGACAGCTCAAACTGACCGAGGGCATCGTCTGGCGGGTGGAAAAGGTTGGCAGTCGGCGCAGCCCGCTACTGCTGCGCACTGGCGTCTTTTCCTACTATAGCCGTGGTATCTGGGGCGCTCACCGCAACGCCTTTGAACCGATGCCTCCAGTACGCGGGGCCGCCCAGGTGTTACTCCACCTGCAAGGCGAAACCCGGAAGGGCATGGCTTTGATTCCAATGCCTCTGGAAGGCGGCCGCCCCGAAGGCCATGCCGGGGGGCGTGTCGATCGTGGCAGTTATGGCGTCATCCGCATCAGCGATGCCAGCACCGAGCTGGATCTGACCATCCTGTCCCAAGCCCACACCCTACCGCCACCGCCCGAGACGGCCGATCTGTCGGTACCGCAGGATTTTCAAAAGCTGTTCAACCAGTTGCCGGCGTTGCACGGCCTGCGTGAGCGCCAGCCCTTGGCGCGTCTGGTCGGGCTGGAAAGCTGGTTCCGAGAGCATTTTCGCTACACGCTGTTTCTGGGGGACCAAAGTACCGGTGCGCGTGATCTGGCACGCTTTCTACTCAAGGACCATGCCGGCCATTGCGAATACTTTGCAACGTCCACCGTGCTGATCCTGCGCTCCCTCGGCATCCCGGCGCGTTATGTCACCGGTTATTCGGTACAGGAATACAGTCGGCTGGAACGGGCTTATCTATTGCGCAACCGGCATGCCCATGCCTGGGTCGATGCCTGGATTGACGGTCGCTGGGTAGAGGTGGATACCACCCCTTCAACCTGGCTGGAGGCCGAAGAGGACGCCGCCCCTTTCTGGTTGCCAGCCTATGATCTGCTGTCCTACCTCGGTCGTCGCCTGGGCGAGTGGCGACGGGATCTGATGTCTCTGGAGCCATCAAGCTGGCTGGTGGCTTTTGCCGGCTCGACCGTGCTGGTGCTCGCAGCCTTGTTGTTACGCCGCGTGCGCAGGCAGCAGCAGAAGCGGATAAAACCCACCCGACAGCAACGGTATCAGGTGCCACCCAGCAGTGAGAGCGCCGCCTTTTTGAAGCTGGAACGAGAGCTGGCTGCCCTCGGGCTCGCCCGTCATGCAAGCGAACCGCCCCGAAGCTGGTTGCAGCGACTCCGGCAGGATGGGCAAAGTGTGCTGACTACCCCCCAGCTGGAGCAGGCACACAGCATTATCGAGGCGCTTTACCGGCAGCGTTACAGTGGCCAGCCGAGTTGAGCTTTTCAGAGGGGGCAATGGCGGCTGGGCTGCAAGCCGTGCTGCTACGGCTTCCCGGCTCGCTTGGTCAATCCAGCTTGAGTCGCTCTGCCAGCCAGGTGTATACGGTTGAAACCCGCCTCAGATGACGAGACTCAGGATGTGCCAGCAGCCACAGCTCCGTTTCAGCTTCGTCGATTGGGTTGCCGATAGCCCGTAAGTCCGATCGTTTATCCGCCAGAAACTGCGGCAATACCCCCACACCCAAGCCCTGAGCAACCAGCTCTGCTACCGACAGAATGCTGTCCACTTGATAGGTTGGCTGTATCTTGGGGAAATGCTTTTTGCGCCATAGCACCGAAGGATGGTCTGGTAGCGCACGGTCGGGGCTCACCCACGGCTCCTGTCCGGCCAAGGCATGCTCTGTGCTCTGTATCGAACTCGCCTTTGCCGCGTAAAGGGCAACCCGGATCGCGCCTAGACGCCGGCCTATCAGGTGCTGCGGCGGACGGCGCGTGGCACGCAGTGCGATGTCCACATCGCGTCGGCTCAGATTTGCCAACGCATTCCCCGTTTCCAGCTCGAAAGCCAATCCGGGGTGCTGGCTGCCCAGATCGACAAGCAAGGGCGCCAGCAAACCATGCAGCAAGGTATCGGTGGTACTGAGGCAAACCAAGCCGCTGACTTGGTCCGACCCGAGTAGCGCCTCGGCACGCGCCGCTTCCAGCACCACCTCCAGCTGCTCGGCATGCGCGGCCAGTTGCCGGGCCAATTCCAGTCCTTGGTACCCAGTGCGTGATCTCACAAACAACGGCTGCCCCAAGCCACGTTCTAATCGCTGCACCGCCCGGAATACCGTTGAGGCATCGACGCCCAGTCTTTCTCCCGCAGCCGCCAGATTGCCGGCTCTTTGCAAGGCCAGCACCACTTCCAGATCAGCTGCTGCCAGTCTGTATTGCGTTTTTGCATTCATACACTGCCAATACGCTAATTTTCATTGCGATTTATCAAACATAGAGTGTGGTGATCATTTCAGTCCAGACTTCACAGGAGAACACCATGCCAGCCTCACTGAATCTCTACAGTCATGTGTTATGCCCTTATGTGCAACGGGTTGCGATTGTGTTGCATGAGAAAGGTGCCGCCTTCAAACGCCATGACATCGACCTTGCCAACAAGCCGGACTGGTTTTTGCGACTATCGCCGCTGGGCAAGACACCTGTCCTGTTAGCGGATGATCAGCCGGTATTCGAGTCAGCAGTGATTTGTGAATACCTTGAAGACACCCTGCAGCCTTCCCTGCACCCGGCGGAGCCCTTGCTGCGCGCCCGCCATCGGGCCTGGGTAGAGTTTGGCTCGTCGGTACTCAACCAGATCGGCGCTTTTTACAATGCACAAGACCAGGCCGCTCTGGCTGACAAGGCCCGGGCATTGCGCCAGAGCTTTGAGCGACTGGAGGCGGAGCTGGCCAATGGGCCCTATTTCTCTGGCAATGACTTCTGTATGGTCGATGCAGCGTTTGGTCCGGTTTTCCGCTACTTTGAAGTATTCGACCAGATTGCCGATTTCGGCTTTTTCAGCGGCTTACCCAAGGTCAACACCTGGCGCCAAGCCTTGGCCCACCGCCCCTCTGTGCAGCAGGCCGCCCACGCCGAGTACGCCGGGCGCTTACAGGCCTTCCTGCGGGCCCGAGGCTCAGCACTCTCGTCGCAGATGACCGAAGCGGTCGCCTAACACAGTAGTCGCCACTTGCCCGATGTCTTCACCATGCCCACCGACAGCCGACCACCCCAGCCTTCGCTCCCGACGCGCCTGCTGCTGTTCTGCCTGTGCGGCGGCACAGGGCTGTTCATTATCCTGACCTATGCCGGCATCGTTCCGTGGAAACCCTCGGGCCGCTGCCGGGCTATTTTTTGCGATCCTTATCACTGGCAGGTGCTCTGCTTCGGCATTACGTTTTTCTGTGCGGGAAGCGCCTTTGTGTTGCCCCGCCGTTGGCACCGGGTTGGCCAGCTCAATGGGCTCTGCCTGCTGATTGCACTGCTGGCCGGCCTGACGGGTAGCTTCCTATTCCGCTGATCTTCGCCAGGCTCTGTTGTGGTTTTGTTTCCCGGTCCGGAAATAAAATGTCAACAGAGCCTGGCACCCAGCCCTCATTTGTTAAAGCCCGGCAATTGCTGCAAGGCTTTCGATAGCTCCGGCAGGAAATGGTCAATCCGGTGCGGCCTGACGCGCATCATCAATAAGGCATTGACTGGCCAGACGGGCAAAGCCCAGTCCGGCAGCAGACGCACCAGCCTCCCGGTTTGCAGAGCGTCGGCAACCAGATATTCATGAATGGCACCATAGCCGCGACCGGCCAATAAGGCATCTCGCAATGCCAACGCGCTATCCACCTCATAAGCCGCGCGTCGGTCCACTTCCACCACAGCCCCCTCAGGCCCGGTCAGCTTGGTCGGCCCGACTCTTGCCAGCGCGACTCTGGGCAGCGATGCCAGATCGTCTGGGTGGCGTGGACGCCAAATCGTCGGCAGTAGGGCAGGTGCGACCACCAGCGACTCCCGCAGCCCACCAAGAGGCCGAACCAACATGGCGGAATCTGCGAGACGACCAATACGAATCGCCACATCCACCCCTTCTTCCAGCAGGTTGACCTGGCGCTCGGACAGCAACAGGCGGATGCGCAACTCCGGGTATCGTTTGCCGTATTCAAGTAGAAAGGGGTTCAGTACCGCATGACCAAACCCGACTGGGCCTGCAATGGTGATCAGCCCCTGCATGGTTTGCTCGGCCGACTGCACACGGTCGGCCAGCTCAGCTTCTGATCGGAGGATCGACTTGGCGTAGTCGTAGACTTGTTGTCCTGCGGCCGTAATCTGCAAACTTCGCGTGGTACGCGTCAACAACACCGCGCGATAGCGTGCTTCCAGCTCCTGCAAATGCCGGCTGACCGTAGCCTGCGACAGATCCAGATCAATCGCCGCTCCCGACACACTGCCTCGCTCCACCACTCGACAATAGGTACTAAAGCAAGCGAGTAGATCGCTCATGGTAACTCCTTGGGCGCTGCGGGTGGTGGCTGCCCTATTCTCAATTTATTCAAGATACGGATAAATAATATCCACATATCCACGTTTAATCGCCATTTGAAGCTTGCCACAATAGCTGCACATCAACACACCTTATGGAGCAGACCATGTCAGCACAAACCCTCAAGCCCCTCGCCCTGCTTGCCACCGTCCTCGTTGCCAGCAGCCTGGCCCCGAAAACCCTGGCCGCCGACCTTTGCGACAGCCTGCTGGCTGAAACCGCACCGCGTCTGATCGCCACGGGCTTTCAATATACCGAGGGTCCGACTTGGGATGCTCAGCACCAGCGCTTTGTGTTCAGCGATATTCCGGCCAACACGGTCTACTCGCTCAAACTGGATGGCAAGGCAGAAGTCCTGCTCAAGCCTTCCGGCTTTGCCAACGGCAATGCCTTCGACAGCGCCGGCAATCTGTGGAGCGCCCGGCACGACCGCAAGGTTGTCAAAACCGGCAGTGATGGCACGGCTCAGGTCGAGATCAGCACCTATGACGGCAAGAAGCTGAATAGCCCGAATGATCTGGTTGTCGCCAAGGATGGCGCCGTCTGGTTTACCGATCCGCCCTTCGGCATTCAGGGTTATGGTCCGGAAAAGGCCGACGAGGAGCAAACCGCCCGCGGCATCTATCGGGTGAAGGATGGCAAGGTGGAACGTATGAGTGGCGACCTGAAGTTGCCAAACGGACTGGCCTTCTCGCGGGATCAGAAGTCGTTATATGTCGGTGATACATCCGATGGCACCGTCTACCGCTTCAAGCTGGCACGCGACGGGAAGCTGACCGAGAAGACACCGTTTGCCAAAGTAGAACCCGCTGCCGGCAAAACCCCGATGGTGGACGGCATCCGCATCGACCAGAAAGGCAATCTCTGGGCAACAGGACCAGAAAGCATTGGGGTATTCAACGCCAAGGGTAGCCTGCTCTGCCGCATTGATATGCCCGGCGCCCATGTCAGCAATCTGGCCTTCGGCGGCAAAGATGGCAAGGATCTGCTGATTACCTACAGTGATCGCATCATGGCCCTGCGCACCAAGGTTGCCGGTAACTGAGCATCGATGGGAGAGGCTTGCGCTCTCCATCCTTCCCAGTCAATCATCGCCCAACAAAAAGGCCCGTCATCAAGACGGGCCTTTGTTTTGCGTAAACACGCAGTGGGCATCAGCATCACACCGTCAAAACATTGCGACACCTATTTGCCGGGCGTCCCGCCATTCTGACCAATGACCTTCAGTGCATCTTCTATCTTCATCAAAGGCAGCATCTGGCGGCCGTTGTAGAGGTAGAGCATGCCTTCCTGCTCAGCCAAGCAAGTACTGCCGATGTAGCAACGCGTGTAGAACGAACCTTTGGCTATCGGTTTGAACACCGCGCCGATATTCGCTTCCACCCAGTCGAACACTTTATCGGCGTTGGCATTGGGTTGTGGCTGAGGGTTGGATGACGAGAATACCGCCGTACCATTGAGCACTTTGCGGGCTTCAACGTGGCTGGTGCCATTCGGTATCGCTTGGGTGCCCGGTGTGCGCAGCTGAGCAAACCAGGTAACCGTGTCATACCGGTAAATCACCCGGCCACTCTGGTCAACAATCGGCTTAGGCGATTCAGCACTGGGGGCAAAGGTCACCATCAGCTTGCAGCTTTCGTTGGCCGCCAGAATCTTGCCATCGCAGTCATCCTGCTCAATCCGGAACATGCTCGCGTTGGGCAGCGGACAATTAAGGGCCAAACAGGTAGCAAGATTATCCGAAGACAGCTCTGCCTTACCCATTGTTACCTTGCCCGCCTCCTCCTTCGTTGGCTTGTAGGTAACGACCAGGGTTTTGCTGGTCTTTTCACCACCTTTGACTTTGCCGTAGTCAAAACCATCCGGCGAGGTTAATTCGATCTCATCTTTCGCAAAGCTGATACCGCCCCCCGGACCACCCGGATTCGGACCAAGCTCTGCCTGCGCCAGACTTGCACTGACAGCCAGACCCAACAAACACCATTTGAACGGAATGCTCATGATTTTCCTCCTGAGAAAATCTGTGTTTATCCACTGTGCATAGCATCTGTCATCTGTAAGCGGTAGTTCAGCCTGACGAGAGGTCAGCGCGGCGGATAGACCTGTCCGTATCGCTTGCCGTTCAGCATGTCTTGCACGTTAGCACCATAGCCCGCATAGACGACGACATCACCCAAACCGGCAATATTCACACCCTGCAGGATAGGGATGTCATGACTGCCCAGTAACACACTCGAATGAGCCGGCACTTCCAGGCCGTTGACCGGTCGCCATCCGGTACTGGTCAGCGCATAGAAATTGCGAAGTACAGGAACCCAGGCGGCCACAAACAGTTGGCCATTGCCGCCCTTGTCGGCCGCAGCCACATCAATATGGGCATCCAGCGTCAGCGAACTACTGCTACCCGCTACTTTGCCGTTGAAGCTGGCAGCAGTTCCGCCGGTGCCGTTATCTTCGGGCGGCACTCTGGCTGAGTTGACATCAAAGCCCGTTCTGCGCTGAACTGGCGAGAGATCAACCGCCTCGAATGCGGTATGCGGCACCGACTGCACTTGCGAGATCGTCACCTCTTCCCACTTTGCACTCGGCTCGCCCTGGATATACATATCCGAGCCACCGTCGGCGATATACATGCCATAGCGCTTGAGTGCCGTCAGAATGGCCTTGGATTGGGTATTGAAAGTCGAAGGAATCACATAATCCGCCTTCAACCGAAAAAGCTGCCCCATCGGTGGACGGGTTTCAGCGTTGTCCCCATTATTGGTAAGGTGGGTCGCCGGCCAGGTGTAGCTGTTGCGGATCTTGGATGATTGGATAGTAAAGCGCAGCGCGTGGTTGATCTCACCACTACTTGCTTCATCAGCCCTGAGCAACAGCGGCAGGATGGGAAAGCCTGCCGCGTCAGAGGATGTCCATCCTGCTGGGCGCAAAGCATTCGACTTCAAGTCAAACCGGGCCGAGGACAGGATGTCCCATCCGCCCCCAATGTGCGGGTAGGAATGGTAGGTTTCCCACAGCACACAGCTATCCTTGTTCAGCGTCAGAATATGGTGATCACCATAGTTCGCGGGATTGGTTTCGATTCCCCCTTCAACCAGAGGGCTGGCAGGAATCGGAATGAGTGGCTGAGCAACGTTGACGCAGGGAGAGGCGAAGGAGTGATCCGCCTTGGCACAATCGCTTTCATCAGGCCAACCATCGGTATAAAACACGGGCTGCCAGGTGATGGCGCCGCCAGAAACCACGTTGTATGGAATCCCGTAATACTCGCTGCTCTTCATGTCTTCCGACATGCCAAGATCCAGATGCAGCTTGCGAGTGGCACTATTGATTCGGGTAATGAAATCCACCGAATGCGGATGGACGGGCAAAGAATCAATGCGGGTATTGAAAATATGATCTGCGGGAAAAATCTGGCAGCCGCTGATACTGGGTGGCGCCGCCACAACGGATACGGCACAACATGCCGCCCCCACAAACCCAAGAGAAGTCAGACGAGACATGGCATTTCCTCCAGCACAGGATATTCAATCCAGTGTGCCAGAATATGCCATTAGAATGATGTGGAAAAGTTACGTGAAAATTTGTCGAATTCCCGACAAATGGCAAAACAAGCACTTACTCGTCAGCAGCGAAGAAGCCAAGACCGGAGTACCGCCCAAAGACCACTCAAACACCTAGCGCACCGGTCATAACGATTGGCCATATGCAACCGGTGGGCGCTGTTAAGGTTTTAGATAAAAACTTCAACAGCGCCCAAGCCCCTTTACAGCAACTTTTTCAGATACGCCCCTGTATAGCTACGCGGATTTTTGGCAACCTGCTCTGGTGTACCCGTTGCAATGATTTCGCCCCCACCCGCGCCACCCTCCGGCCCCAAATCAACAATCCAGTCCGCCGTTTTGATAACGTCCAGATTGTGCTCAATCACCACCACGGTATTTCCGTGCTCGCGCAAGCGGTGCAACACTTTCAACAGCAGATCTATGTCATGGAAATGCAGCCCTGTTGTTGGCTCATCCAGAATGTACAAAGTCCTTCCGGTATCGCGCTTGGACAGCTCCAGCGCCAACTTGACCCGTTGCGCCTCGCCACCCGACAAAGTCGTCGCACTCTGCCCCAGCCGAATGTAGCCCAAGCCGACATCAATCAGGGTAGAAAGCTTGCGGGCAATTGAAGGGACTGCAGAGAAAAATTCATGTGCGTGTTCGACCGTCATTTCCAGCACTTCGGTAATGTTCTTTCCCTTGTACTGGACTTCAAGCGTCTCCCGGTTGTAGCGCTTGCCGTGGCAAACATCGCACGGTACGTACACGTCCGGCAGAAAGTGCATTTCCACCTTAATCACGCCATCGCCCTGGCAAGCCTCACAGCGACCGCCCTTTACGTTGAAGCTGAAGCGCCCCGGCCCATAGCCGCGCTCCCGGGCCATAGGAACCCCGGCATAAAGATCGCGGATCGGCGTAAACAAACCCGTATAGGTAGCTGGGTTGGAGCGTGGGGTACGCCCAATCGGACTTTGATCGACATTGATCACTTTGTCGAATTGTTCAATACCAACGATTTCGTCATGAGGCGCCGGCTCTTCATTCGAGCCATACAGCGCACGCGCCACGGCACAGTAGAGCGTATCGTTGATCAGCGTAGACTTTCCCGAGCCAGAAACCCCGGTAATGCAAACCAATAAGCCCAGCGGCAGAGCCATATTCACGTGCTTCAGATTATTGCCGCGGGCTCCTTTGATGCTGAACCACCGGTTTGGATCGGCAGCGCGGCGCTCCTTCGGCACTTCAATCTTGCGCCGCCCAGACAGAAACTGCCCCGTCACCGAATGCTCGCAAGCCATGATCTCATCCGGCACGCCAATTGCCAGAACCTCACCGCCGTGCTCGCCAGCCCCCGGCCCCATGTCCACCAGACAATCTGCTGCGCGAATAGCATCCTCATCATGCTCAACAACAATGACGGAATTTCCCAGATCGCGTAGACGCATCAACGTCGCCAGAAGCCGATCGTTATCCCGCTGATGCAGGCCAATCGACGGCTCATCCAGCACATACATCACTCCAGTCAGGCCAGAACCAATTTGTGATGCCAAACGAATACGTTGCGCTTCTCCGCCAGACAAGGTATCGGCAGATCGGTCCAACGACAGATAGTCCAGACCCACATTCACCAGAAAGCCCACGCGATCCCGGATTTCCTTGACGATCTTTTCTGCAATCTGAGCCTTTGCTCCCTCAAATTGCACTTGCTCAAAAAAGCGGGCCGTATCTCTTAGTGCCAATTGAGCCAGCTGATGCAGATTCTGCCCCCCAACCCGCACATGCCTTGCCTCCTGCCGCAGACGTGCACCGCCACAGCTAGGACATGGTTGATTGTTGAGGAATTTGGCAAGCTCTTCGCGCACAGCAACTGAGTCTGTCTCGCGATAACGACGCTCCAGGTTGGGGATGATCCCTTCGAATGCATGCAAGCGCTCAAATTTGCTACCGCGTTCGTTCAGATAGACAAAGCGGATTTCCTCATGGCCGGAACCATGCAGAACTACCTGACGTACGGACTCTGGCAGTTCTTCAAACGGCGTCTCGACATCGAACCCGTAATGTTCAGCCAGGGCTGTCAACATCTGGAAGTAAAACTGATTGCGCTTATCCCAACCTTTGATCGCTCCTGCCGCCAAAGACATATGCGGTAAAGCGACAACGCGCTTTTCATCGAAGAATTGGATTGCTCCCAGGCCATCACACTTCGGGCAAGCTCCCATGGGGTTGTTGAACGAAAACAATCGAGGCTCAAGCTCTGGCAAGCTATAGGCGCAAACCGGACATGCAAATTTTGCTGAAAACCAATGCTCTTTGCCGGAATCCACTTCCACCGCAATCGCCCGACCATCCGCATGACGCAATGCCGTCTCAAAGGACTCAGCCAGCCGCTGTTTGAGGTCTTGCCTGACCTTCAAGCGATCAATGACAACCTCAATGGTATGCTTCTTGTTCTTCTCCAGCTTGGGAACACTGTCGATCTCGTAGACTTCGCCATCCACTCGTACACGGACAAAGCCCTGCGCCCGTAACTCATCAAACAGATCAAGGTTTTCGCCCTTTCGCCCCATCACTAGCGGCGCCATCACCATGAGCTTGGTATCCTCGGGTAAGGCCAGCACATGATCAACCATCTGACTAACCGTTTGTACCGTCAGCGGCTGGTTGTGGTCCGGGCAATATGGATCGCCCACACGAGCAAAGAGCAAGCGCAGGTAGTCATGAATTTCGGTGACCGTCCCAACGGTTGATCTAGGATTATGGCTGGTAGCTTTTTGCTCGATGGAAATCGCAGGGGACAAGCCCTCAATCAGATCAACATCAGGCTTCTCCATCAGCTGAAGAAACTGTCTTGCATAGGCAGAAAGCGATTCAACATACCGTCGCTGGCCCTCTGCATACAGGGTGTCAAACGCCAAGGATGACTTGCCAGATCCCGACAAACCGGTAATCACCACAAGCTTGTGGCGAGGCAAATCTAGATTGATATTCTTGAGATTATGAGTACGCGCACCGCGAATCCTGATTAGATCACGGCTGCTATCATCGACGGGCCTGTAGGACATGGCAAAATCGGTCGGTCATGGGCAACTCGCTAATATACCAAGTTTCGACCCCATTACCTCAACTTGCCGTCAGACCACTGGAGTTTCTTTGTGCCCGCTTACACAAGCAGAACCGGCAGTAAATAAGCTACGAAGCAAATTGAAATCCTCAGCACAAAAACAAAAAGGCCAACCAAGTTTGGTTAGCCTTTTCATTAAACTGAGTGGTCGGGGCGAGAAGATTCGAACTTCCGACCCCCTGCACCCCATGCAGGTGCGCTACCGGGCTGCGCTACGCCCCGACCGAAGAAAGAAGAGTATAGCCAATTTTTTAGAGTAAGCCAAGCAAAGATCGCTACTGATTTAACTCGATTAAAATTAACCGCAGTTCCTGCCGCAACTCAGCAAGCGACATGGTCGGCGCACTGCCGGCGAGATCTTCATCCTCAGCTCCAATGATCAAGTGATCAAGCTTATTGCGCGCCCCGCAAATAGTAAAACCTTCCTCATAAAGCAGGGTGCGAATACGCCGAACCAATAAGACTTCATGGTGTTGGTAATACCGCCGATTGCCCCGTCGTTTTACTGGCCTTAACTGGGTGAACTCTTGCTCCCAATAGCGCAGAACATGCGGCTTCACCCCACACAACTCACTTACCTCACCAATGGTGAAATAGCGCTTGGCGGGTATGGGTGGCAGATCAATTTTCGGCAACAGGGATTCCTGATGTTGATGCATAGTGATCTTCTACCATGCCCTTCAACTTCTGACTGGCATGAAAGGTTACGACACGCCGAGCGGAGATTGGAATCTCCTCTCCGGTTTTCGGATTCCTGCCCGGCCGCTGCGGTTTGTCTCGTAGTTGAAAGTTGCCAAAACCAGACAACTTAACACTATCGCCAGACTCAAGCGAAAGTCGAATTTCCTCAAAGAACGCTTCCACCATATCTTTGGCTTCACGTTTATTGAGCCCCACCCTGTCGAACAACATATCGGCAAGTTCAGCTTTGGTTAACGTCATATTGCAATCCAGAGATGCCAATACTAAAAGAGATACGCTTACGCTCTGAGCGTAGCGCCGAAGCGTTGCTGTAATTCAGCAATCAAAGAAGACATGACCGACTCAACTTCTTCATCAGTCAAAGTTTTCCGAGTATCTTGCAATATCACCTTGAATGCAAGGCTCTTTTTGTTATCGGGAATACCCTTTCCCTTATACAAATCGAACACATTGATTTCAGTGACGATTGCCGATGCCCTCTGATACATCGAATTCAGCATATCCTCAACTTTGACCACTTCATCCACCAGCACCGCGATATCACGTCTCACCTGTTGGAATTTTGAAACAGCCATAGCCCTTATTCTACTTCTGCACCTCAATGCATCCAGAGACAGTTCCGCTACAACTGGTGGTGTATTCAGATCATACTTTTGAACCCAACGAGGGTGTAATTCACCAATAAACCCGATAGAAGTTCCATCGAGAATTATCGCGGCCGCCCGCCCCGGATGCAGCGAAGGATGCTCACACGCAACAAAGCTAGCTTTGCGGGGTGCAAGCAAAGCTTCAATGTCTGCTTTTATATCAAAGAAATCCACGGGTGCATCTTGCCCCCCCCATTGCTCTTGCTCACGTCCACCCCAAGCAAGCAGCGCCAACTTTTCGGGCTGCAGCAACTGATCGGCCTCTTTAATAAATACGCGAGAAATCTCGAATAAGCGTACGCGCGGCTGCTTGCGATTGATGTTATATGACAAGTTCGAAACCAAACCACCAATCAAGGTCGAGCGCATCACACTCATATGACTGGCAATCGGGTTAACCACTTTCAACGAATCAGTACGCCCACCAAAATCAGCCTCCCAAGATTGATCGACAAATGCGTAATTAATTACTTCCTGATACTCCCGGAGCGCGACCATGGTGCGTAAAGCATCAATATCGCGAGCTTCCGCAGGAGACTCCAACATAACCGCGCGACACAACGCCGGCTTAACCGGAATAGCATCATACCCATGCAGCCGAGCAACCTCTTCAATCAAGTCCTCTTCAATTTCGATGTCAAATCGATAGCTAGGCGGGGTGACATGCACGACGTCATTCTCAATAAGACAACACATCCCCAGGCGGCTTAAAAGCGCAGAAACCTCGACCACAGTAAAATCCAACCCGAGCACTTTACTCACGCGGGCCGCTCGAACCGACACAGACGGGCGTTCATGAATGGGTGCTGACACATCGGTAATAGGGCCAGCACTTCCTCCGCAAATCTCCAGAATCAACGCAGACGCCCGCTCCAAAGCAAGCACACAGTTTGCGTAGTCCACCCCTCGTTCAAAACGGTGGCTAGACTCTGACCCAAAGCCAAGAAGACGGGACTTCCCTTGAATAACTTGAGGGCTAAAGAATGCACTCTCCAACAATATATTGCGCGTATCGGTGGAAATAGCACTCTGTTCGCCACCCATAATTCCCGCCAATGCCAAAGGCCCCGACTCGTCCGCAATAACAAGCAAATCGGATGTCAGATTCAAATCCTTTTGATTGAGCAAGCGTATGGATTCGCCCTCTTTGCCAAAGCGCACCACAACTTCGCCTTCAAGCTTGTCAAGGTCAAAGGCATGCATTGGTTGACCCATTTCAAGTAGCACATAGTTCGTCACATCAACGAGTATCGACAAGCTCCTAATACCGCTTCGCTCAAGCCGCTGCTTCATCCAAATGGGGGTCGCGACTGCCGCATCAACATTCCTGATGACACGAGTGACGTATCTTGGACAGGCATCCCCAGCTTCGACCCTGACGCCAACTTTATCTTCACAGCTCAATGCGATCTGACTTGGCACCACTCTTGGAGACTCCTGGCCGAGTAAGGCAGCCAATTCTCTAGCAACGCCATTCAGTGACAGGCAGTCTGCGCGATTGGGGGTCAACTTAAGAGTCAAAGCAATATCGTCCAGTTGATAGTACTTTCTGAAGTCCATACCAACCGGCGCCGAATTATCCAACAATAGCAATCCATCCACGCCATCATCCAGTCCCAGCTCGCTCCCTGAACAGAGCATGCCAAATGACTCTATACCACGCACCTTGGCCTGCTTAATATGAAAATCACCCGGAAGTTCTGCCCCAACCAGCGCACATGGCACCTTTGCGCCCACGGTTACATTTCGAGCCCCACATACGATCTGGAGAGGCGTTTGAGTCCCGACACTTACAGTGCATACATTTAATTTATCTGCATTCTCGTGCTTTGAGATAGATAGCACCTCTGCAACAACAACATTCGAAAAATCTTTAGCAACGGGCTCCGCCGCCTCTACCTCCAGCCCGGCCATGGTAAGCATGCTTGCCAGCTGCTCTGTATTCAGATCATTCGGAAGAATTTCACGCAACCAATTTTCAGAAAATTTCATAGCATCTCTCGATCTTTATACTTCAAACTAAAAATCTATTTATTGAAATTGCCTTAGAAAAGCCAAATCATTTTCGAAAAACAGGCGCAAATCATCAACGCCGTAATACAACATAGCAAATCGATCGATACCAATTCCGAACGCAAACCCGGTGTACTTTTCTGGATCGATACCAACATTTCTCAAGACATTAGGGTGCACCATTCCACAACCTCCAACCTCCAACCAGCCATTCTCACCCAACACATCAACCTCTGCCGAAGGTTCTGTAAACGGGAAAAATGAAGGGCGGAATCTAACCTTTAAGTCTGGCTTCTCAAAGAACACTCTTAAGAAATCAATTAGCGTTGCTTTCAAGTCAGAAAAGCTAACATCCGAATCCACCCATAAGCCTTCCATTTGATGGAACATTGGAGAGTGCGTAGCGTCAGAGTCAACACGATATACACGTCCTGGTGCGATAATCTTTATCGGTACCGGATTGTTCAGCATATAGCGAATCTGAATTGGCGATGTATGGGTACGCAATACCATACCATTCCCCCAGGCACCATTCTCGACGTAAAAGGTATCCTGCATCGCCCGAGCAGGATGATTCTTAGGGATATTTAGCGCCTCAAAATTATGGAAGTCAGACTCAACCTCAGGCCCGTCAGCAATTTCGAAACCAACAGACTTGAATATGTCTTGGATGCGCTGCCTGGCAAGCAATACCGGATGCAATCCACCGAGGCCCTTGCCCCGTCCGGGCATTCCAACATCCAGTTGCTCGGACGCCAGTCTCTCAGACAACTCCCGTTTAGCTATACATTCACGCTGCGCGAGAATTGCACTCTCCAGCACTTGCTTAGCCTGATTAACCTCAGCCCCAAAAGCCTTTTTCTCCTCCACTGACATTGAACCAAGCTGCTTTAACAAGCCTGTCAACTCACTGCTCTTCCCAAGGTACTTCGCCTTCATTACGTCAAGCGAGGCGTAATCATTTGCGGAGCAAATACCTTTTAGCCCTTCCTCAAGAATTAAAGAAATCGTTTTCACTTCCATCTCCACAAAACGAAGCTATTAAAAGCATGGGGCAAGATCAAATCATGCAATTACAAGAAAAAAAAAGGAGGCTTTTCGCCCCCTTTTAACTATAAAATCCTAAACCTATAATTACGCTGCGAGGCTCGCCTTAGCTTGCTCAACAATACGCGCAAATGCCGGCTTATCAAAAACTGCTAAGTCAGCCAATACTTTACGATCAACTTCAATCGCAGCCTTCTTCAGCCCATTCATAAAGCGGCTATAAGTCAGGCCTAACTCACGAGTCGCTGCATTGATACGCGCAATCCACAAAGTTCTAAATTGACGCTTACGCTGGCGACGATCACGATAAGCATACTGACCAGCCTTCATGACAGCTTGCTTTGCGATACGGTAAACATTCTTACGACGACCACGATAGCCTTTAGCGAGGGCTAAAACCTTTTTATGGCGAGCGCGTGCGGTAACTCCACGTTTTACACGAGGCATGTCTAAACTCCTTTATCCCTTATGCGTACGGAAGCATGGCACGAACAGATGCCATATTAGTTGGATGCACCATAGTTGTGCCACGCAACTGACGCTTATTCTTAGTGGTTTTTTTGGTCAAAATATGACGCTTAAAAGCCATACTGCGCTTAACACCACCACCACCTAACACTTTTAGCCGCTTTGCAGCGCCGCTCTTAGTCTTCATCTTTGGCATTGCCAAACTCCTTTTAAGTACATAGCACAAGGCGGTGGCAACACCACTCTTTAAGCCTAATGCTATATTTTGCCAACGCACTTCCGGCAGCGTCGCCTCGCCGTAAACAAATCCCTAACTACGCTTCTTAGGCGCCAACATCATCACCATCTGTCGGCCTTCCATCTTTGGAAACTGTTCGACCATGGCAACATCAGCCAAATCCGTTTCAACGCGTTTCAACAAAGCGATACCAAACTCTTGATGAGCCATCTCTCGCCCTCTAAACCGAAGCGTAATTTTGGCTTTATCACCTTCAGTAAGGAACCGAATCAGGTTGCGAAGTTTGACCTGATAGTCCCCTTCATCTGTACCTGGCCGAAACTTTACCTCTTTAACTTGTATCTGCTTTTGCTTAAGCTTCGCTTCATGTCTCTTTTTGCTTTCACGGTACTTAAACTTACCGTAATCCATCAATCGACATACTGGCGGCTGAGCTGTAGGAGCAATTTCAACCAAGTCAACTTCAGCCTCTTCGGCCATCTCCAGAGCTCGGTCCAAACTTACAATACCGAGCTGCTCACCTTCCACTCCGACTAAACGGATCTCACGTGCGGAAATTTCGCCGTTTACCCGTGGTTCCTTATCCTGAGCGATAATCGTATCTCCAAATAAAAATCAAATCACTTGGCTAGTCTTGCCTTGCCTAGCTAATGCCAGCAAAGCCAATAAGAGCACTTACACTCATCTGCCCTAAATCCTTACCATCCCTAGCTCTTACAGCGACCAATTTCTCTGATTTCTCTTTTTCCCCAACCACAACGAGTAGGGGAACTTTTTGCATAGTATGCTCGCGGATTTTATAGCTAATCTTCTCCGCTCTCAAGTCGACTTCTACACGCAGGCCAGCAGCCTCGAGTGTCGACGCCACCTCTAATGCATATTCAGCCTGCCCCTCACTGATACACATAACCGCTACTTGCACCGGGGCCAACCACACAGGGAATGCACCACCATGATTCTCTATTAAAATTCCAATAAAGCGCTCCAGAGACCCCAAAATTGCCCGATGCAACATAACAGGTCGACGGCGACCATTGTCCTCTGCGACATACTCCGCACCTAACCGCTCTGGCAGTACAAAATCTAATTGAAGAGTCCCGCACTGCCAAGATCGACCTAACGCATCTTTAATGTGATACTCAATCTTTGGCCCATAGAAAGCACCTTCACCGGGAAGCTCCTCCCAGGATACTCCGCATGCCGACAAGGCATTTCTGAGCCCATCTTCAGCTTTCTGCCAGACCTCATCTGTGCCGGCACGCTTCTCCGGTCGCAAACTTAATTTGACTGAGACATCTTTAAAGCCAAAAACGTCATAAATATCCATAGCCAGCAAATTAAACGCTTTGGCCTCTTCGACAATCTGAGACTCAGTACAGAATATATGCGCGTCATCCTGTACAAATCCCCTAACACGCATCAAGCCATGCAACGCACCGCTTGGTTCATTTCGATGACAAGCCCCAAATTCGGCTAGACGCATAGGCAGGTCGCGATAAGACCTCAAGCCGTTATTGAAAACCTGAACATGCCCAGGACAGTTCATTGGCTTAACCGCGTAATCGCGCCTTTCGGACTCTGTGGTGAACATATTCTCTCGATAGTTCTCCCAGTGCCCCGACTTCTCCCATAACGAGCGATCCATTACGAGAGGCGTCTTAATTTCCTTATACCCAGATTTTGACAAACGACCTCGCATGTATTGTTCTATCGTTTGCCACAAACTCCAACCCTTTGGATGCCAAAAAACCATTCCAGGCGCTTCATCCTGCAAATGAAACAGATCTAGCTGTTTACCTAGCTTACGGTGATCACGTTTCTCGGCCTCTTCTAACATATGCAGATAGTGATCGAGATCCTCTTTCTTCGTCCATGCAGTACCATATATTCGTTGCAGCATCTCATTACGTGAATCACCACGCCAATATGCACCTGCAACCTTCATCAGCTTAAAATGCTTTATCTTCCCCGTCGAAGGAACGTGGGGGCCACGACATAAATCAGTAAAGTCACCTTCCTTATAAAGAGACAATACCTGATCAGCCGGGATAGACTGGACAATCTCAGCTTTGTACTTCTCTCCAATCCGATTGAAATACTCCACGGCATCATCACGTGAGAGTTCAAATCTATTAACTTCCATATTGAGTTTAGCAAGCTGATGCATCTTGCTCTCAATTAGCTCTAGATCCTCTGGCGTAAATGGTCTCTTATAACTGAAATCATAATAAAATCCATTCTCTATAACCGGACCGATAGTAACTTGAGCCTCCGGGTAGAGCTCCTTCACTGCATAAGCGAGCAGATGCGCTGCGGAGTGACGAATGATCTGAATTGCCTCAGGATCTCTCTCAGTGATGATCGACACCTTCGAGTCTTCGAATATCTTATGTGAAAGATCCACTAATGCGGAATTTACATATCCCGCTACAGCAGCTTTCGCCAATCCAGCCCCGATGGACGAAGCCAGCTCAAAAACGGTAATGGGCCCATCAAAAGCTCGACATGAACCATCCGGAAGAGTGATCGTTATCATATGCGCCTTCTTCATCCGCAATAGACAAAAAAAAAGTGCGGCTATCGCCACACTTTCACTACACATTCGCACTAGCGAATTTTGGTAGGCGCGATTGGACTCGAACCAACGACCCCCACCATGTCAAGGTGGTGCTCTAACCAGCTGAGCTACGCGCCTACTAAAGAAGGCTATTATATCCAGATGCGGCCTGAAGCGCAACAACTTTTAATCCATTTTTCGCTTCTTGATTAGGAAAAACCATACAAAAGCCGGAAAGCTCAACAACAAATACACACAGAATGTGGTCATAAAGAAAGGAATGGCAGCCTTACCATGCAATGGCCCATAATTAACCTCCAAGAAGACCCCCATTGCAATTGCGAGGCAATACCCAACTAAAACTGCAAAAAATGCAAAAACCCATCTCGCTCCACTATTGGTCACAATCAAACAACGCTCAAAAGCAAGTGTAGAGCCTATGGCAAGCAACAGCCACATCAACACCAGCAGCGATTGCACGTTTCCAGCAGCCAACAAGTTAGAGGTCTCCCAAAAACCTAGTAAACTTTAAAACTTTAACCTAATAAAGAAAGGTTTACAGCATCAGCACAAATGGATAAAAAAGGCTGGGGAATCAATCCTGCCACCAGTAAAAGAAGTGCATTTACACTAACAAAGCATTTCAAAGAAAAGGGACTATCAACAACATCCAAATCGGAGTCGTCGAAAAACATTACCTTAACAACCCTAAGATAGTAAAACGCACCAATCAAAGAAAACGCTACTGCCAATACCGCAAGCCAAACGAAACCGTGACTAACGATCGCACTGATAACAGAGAGCTTAGCAAAGAATCCAACAAAAGCAGGAATACCTGCCATAGAGAACATAACCATCAGCATCATCAGCGCCAACCACGGACTGCGCTTCACCAAACCCTTGAAATTAGCTAGATTATCTGACTCAAAACCTGTCCGAGTAAGAGAAAGTAAAATTCCGAACCCAGATATCGTCGTAAATGAATAAACAAGCGCGTAGAAAATCGACGCAGCAACGCCTCCAGCATCCCCAGCAATAAGCCCAAGCAACATGAAACCCATGTGGGATATTGTCGAATAAGCAAGCATACGCTTTATATTCTGCTGCGCAATCGCAGCTACATTACCGACAACAATAGAAGCTACCGACAAAACAATAAGCATGCTTTGCCAATCCACAAAAGCAGCAGGTAAACCTTGCACTAGCAGGCGTATTACAAATGCGACAGCGGCCAGCTTCGGCGCGGACCCAATCAGCATCGTAATAGGCGTAGGAGCTCCCTGATATACATCAGGAACCCACATATGAAATGGAACAGTGCCCAGCTTAAAAGCAATACCCGCTACAATAAAAATCAATCCGAGCACAAGAAAATCACGACTTGTTTGGCCTTGCGCAATCCTTGCCGAAACTTCTGATAAATGCAGACTACCAGTAGCTCCATATAGCATCGACATCCCATAAAGCAACATGCCAGAGGCCAATGCTCCAAGAATAAAGTACTTCATGGATGCTTCGATGGCCAAACTATCATCTTTACGTAACGCAACCATTGCATATAGAGACAGCGACAACAATTCCAAACCCATATACAAGGTAAGGAAGCTAAAAGCAGATGTCATCACAAACATGCCAAGCAGCCCAAACAAGGAGAGGACATAAACCTCCCCTGTAAGCATGGACCGATCTATAAAATACTGCCGCCCGTAGATCAAAACCAAACCAACTAAACAAGCTGAACCAAATTTCAACAAACCAGAAAGCTGATCCACCACATACATACCGGAAAAAACTATTTGAGGAGATTTTACCCCGCCAGCCAAAACTAATATGGCAGCAATTCCCAAGGATAATAAACTAAGCCAATGAGTAACTGCCTTTCTCTGATCTTTACTTACTAAGTCCAACAGCAATATCACACACGCCGAACATAGCAGCCAAAGCTCAGGCTTTAGAAATGTCAAATCCGCACTATTCCAAGGACTAATCATTTCTCTCCACCCTCACGACCAACCTTATACTGACTTGCTTGATAAATAAGCGTATCTACACTCGAATGCAGCTTAGCGCTGAAAAGCCCAGGCAACAAACCCATTCCCAGTACAGAAACAGCCAAAATTGCCAACACAATGAATTCCCGGAAATTCACATCGACCAGCGATTCAACCCCTTCACTGCCTACAGCGCCGAAAACAACCCTCTTGTACATCCATAAGGTATACGCCGCGCCAACGATCAAAGTAATACCAGCTGCGAAGGCAATCCAAAACTGAACTTTAAGAGCACCCATTATCACCAAAAACTCACCAACAAAACCTGACGTTGCAGGCAGACCACAATTTGCCATAGAAAAGAGCAGGAAAAAAGCAGCAAAAATGGGCATACGATTCGCTACTCCTCCGTAGTCAGCAATCTTCCGGCTATGCATGCGGTCGTATAACACTCCAATACAAAAGAACATCGCTGCAGAAACAAACCCGTGAGAAATCATCTGCATTAGAGCGCCTTCTAGCCCATATACGGTAGGCACCCCATCTACATACATAAATGTACCCAGAGTTACAAAACCCATATGAGAAATTGACGAATACGCCACCAATTTCTTCATATCAGTTTGTACAAGGGCAATCAAACCAACATAGACAATAGCTATCAATGACAAGACAACGATTATGCTTCCATACTCTCGCACAGCATCCGGCACAATTGGTAATGCAAACCTCAAAAAGCCATAGGCTCCCAATTTAAGCGTGATGGCTGCCAACACCATTGATCCTCCAGTTGGCGCTTCAACGTGGGCATCCGGCAGCCAAGTGTGAACAGGAAACATCGGTACCTTTACTGCAAATGCAAAAAAGAAAGCTACTAGCAGCAAAGTCTGCGACTTCAAGCTCATACCGGCCACTAAGCCATCCCTCACGCCAAATCGCTGGAATGTGGCAATATCAAATGAACCAGTCTGCTTATATAGCCAAATAAAAGAAACAAGCAACAACAAAGACCCCATAAGGGTATAAAGAAAGAACTTCAAAGAGGCATATACTCTTCTCGGACCACCCCAAACACCGATTATCAAATACATCGGTATCAACATGGCTTCAAAAAAAGCATAAAACAGCATCGCATCTTGCGAGGCAAAAGCACCATTAATTAGCCCGGACATAACCAGAAATGCCGCATGGTAATGAGACACCCTGCTGGTAATGACTTCCCAACCTGCTATTACCACCAAAAAGGTAATAAATGAATTCAATACAACAAAAAACATAGACAAACCATCTACACCTAAATGGTAGTTTATGTTGAATGCGGGTATCCATGATAGAAGCTCAACGAATTGGGGACCACCATGAAGATCCTGAAACCGGAAGTAGAGGGGGAGCGACAGTAAAAATCCTAGGCCTGCACCAAAAACAGATATCACTTTTGCTGTAGCTGGTCGCTGATCCCGCCCAACAGCCAAGACTAAAACGCCAAAGAATATCGGCGTCCATATAATGAAACTAAGCAAATGCTCCAACATGCTCACCTTAGCAAAGACACGACAAAGTCGGGTCTAATTTCAAATTTTCATTAATGAGAAAGCCCAATCGCAGCCAAAATCTGCTTAGTCCCCGCACTCCAAAACAATAACAATACAACCGCACCTAGAATCATTGAGAAAGCCGACGCGTATATATATCCGCGATGAAACAAACTTGTAATCTTAGACATCTTATCAACCAGTTTGGCAGCACCATTAACCACCAGACCATCAATCAACAGCACGTCACCAACTTTCCAAAATACCCTACCTATTGATGTCGCAATAGGCGTCATAACATGAATATATAAGTGGTCCATGTAATAACGATTTTCCAGAAGCCGAACAATTCCTAAAGATCTAAAGAAGCTGGAGATATTGACACCAAAACTCGGTTTCCATACATATAGAACCCAAGCAGCTACCACTCCAGAGAGAGCTAACCAAAACGGAGCGGAGGAAAATGCATGGACCGCCATGGCCAAAGAGCCGTGAAATTCTTCAGAAACAACTCGCATTGTATCGTGCATATCTGAATAAATTGCGGAGCCAAACATTCTCCCATCCATAATCGATGGCGCCGCGATAAATCCAATCGACAGCGACGGAATAGCTAATGCAATCAATGGTAATAGAACAACCCAAGATGATTCATGCGGATCATCTCCAGGGGAAAGACCGTGATGCTCCTCCGAATCGGCCAAACCATGATCTTGGCCATGGCTACGCCACCTATTCTCGCCATGGAAAACCAAAAAATACATCCGGAAAGAATAAAACGCGGTAATAAACACTCCAGCAATAACAGCGAAATAAGCATAGGACGACCCAACTATCTTGGACGCCGCTACAGCCTCAATAATCGCATCTTTAGAATAAAAGCCTGAAAAGAGGGGAGTACCGATCAGCGCGAGCGATCCAATTAACGATGTAATCCAAGTGACAGGCATATATTTTCTTAAGCCCCCCATATTTCGAATATCCTGATCGTGATGCATTCCCATGATCACCGAACCAGCCGCTAGAAATAATAAGGCCTTAAAAAAGGCATGAGTCATTAAATGAAACACACCAATTTGATATGCCGAAACACCCAACGCTACAGTCATGTAACCTAACTGCGACAAGGTGGAATATGCAACTACGCGCTTTATGTCGTTCTGAATGATGCCCAAAAATCCCATAAACAACGCTGTAGTAGCACCAATTATCAGTATGGTACTCAAAGCGACAGGCGAGAGCTCAAACAGTGGAGACATGCGCGCAACCATAAATATTCCGGCAGTCACCATTGTGGCGGCATGAATTAACGCAGATATGGGTGTAGGCCCCTCCATCGAATCCGGCAACCAGACATGTAACGGAACCTGTGCAGACTTACCCATCGCGCCAACAAAAAGAAGCAGGCAAATTGCAGTAATAAGGCCAACAGGCGTCGACCCCAATAGATTAATCGTCTTACTCATCCAAAATTGCTGCATCTCACTTGTATGCACTTGACCGAAAATGGTTGCATAATCAAGTGAACCAAAATGCATCAATACAAGTCCAATACCTAATAAAAACCCAAAATCACCGACCCGATTAATCAAAAAAGCCTTTAAATTAGCAAAAATAGCAGTAGGTCGTTTAAACCAAAAGCCAATCAGCAAATAAGAAACAACACCCACAGCCTCCCAACCAAAAAACAGCTGCAGGAAATTGTTACTCATGACAAGCATGAGCATGGAAAACGTGAATAACGAGATATAACTAAAAAAACGCTTGTATCCTGGGTCACCTTTCATATAACCAATTGTGTACACGTGCACCATTAGAGAAACAAAGGTAACCACAACCATCATCATAGCAGTCAGCTTATCAACCAAAAAGCCGACGTTCAAATCAATACCGTCTATCGTAATCCAGCTATATAGATTCCCATTAAAAGTTGGCTGACCATTCCACAAATCAACCAGCACCTTTGCTGATAACAAAAAGCTTCCAGCCACACCCGCTATCGCGATGGTATGTGCCGCAACAAACGAGAGGAGCCGTCCACTCAGCCCAACAAGCAAAGCACCCATCAACGGCAGAAGCGGTACCAGCAAATAAAAAGTTGCCTTATCCATTTAAAACCTATTTTTCGGGTTAAGCAGATGTACTTCCCGCACTAGAATTATGTACACCAACCAAGCACTAACCCCGTAGTTGGTCCAAATCTCTCACATCTATCGAACGCATAGTTCGAAATAGGACCACCAATATGGCGAGTCCAATTGCAGACTCTGCGGCCGCAACGGTAAGTATGAAAAATACAAAAACCTGACCAGCCATATCGCCGGAATATTTCGAAAAAGCCACAAAGTTCATATTTACCGCAAGCAACATCAACTCGATGGCCATAAGCAGAATAATCACATTGCGTCTATTCATAAAAATACCGAACATCGCTATGCTAAATAGCACGGCCGAGAGGAGTAATACATGTGTTAGTGGTAACATATGATCAGAAAAAACAACGAATTAGAAAAATTTTCCTCACTTTACCTAAGAAAATGCAGGCCCGAAAATCTTTATTATGACGATCGACCTTTTACCAACCGCACTCGATCCTCTCGCCTGATGGCAATTTGTTTAGCAGGATCAACATACTTAGATAGCTTTTTCTTCCGTAAAGTCAGAGAGATAGCTGCGACAATAGCAACCAAAAGAACAACTGCAGCCAATTCAAGCGGAAGAATGTAGTTGGAGTATACCTGAAGGCCTAGTTGCTCAATGTTTGAGCTACCTGCCTGTATCGGCTTTGGGCCGACCAGCTTGTCAAAGTCAGCCTTCCTACTTAAAAGGACAGCCGAAAGCTCCAAAACCATCAACACACCAACACCTAATGCGGCAGGGGAATACTTCCAGAAACCCTGCCGAATCCTTTCAAAGTTGATATCTAGCATCATCACAACAAACAGGAACAGAACCATCACCGCACCAACGTAGACCAATACCAGAGAAATAGCCAAAAACTCGGCTTCAATCATGATCCAAACAATCGATGCAGAAAAAAAGCTCAACATCAATGCCAGTGCAGCATAAACTGAGTTCCTAACAGTAACCACCAAAATGCTAGAAACCAAAAGCACCGCTGATACCAAATAGAAAATTAACAAGGTCCAGTTCATATCTCTAAATTCCAACTTGGAAGGTATGCTCCAAGAAAAGCTTAATCTTCTTAGCGGTACTTTGCATCTGCCGCTTTGGCTAAAGAAATAGCGCTCTCATATCTGTCGCCGACCGCTAACAACATCTCCTTTGTATAATACAGATCACCACGCTTCTCTCCGTGGTATTCATATATGTGCGTTTCAACGATTGCATCCACCGGGCATGCTTCTTCGCAGAACCCACAAAATATGCATTTTGTAAGATCAATATCATAACGAGTGGTACGTCTGCTTCCGTCTGCCCTCTGCTCAGACTCAATAGTTATCGCCATAGCAGGACAAACGGCTTCACACAGCTTACAAGCGATACAACGCTCCTCGCCATTTGCATATCGGCGCTGAGCATGCAACCCTCGAAACCTTGGGCTATATGGAGTTTTCTCTTCAGGAAACTGAACAGTAATTTTTCTCTGAAAAAAATGCCGACCAGTAAGGGCCAACCCTTTAACAAGCTCAAGAAGAAAGAAAGTCTTTACAAAATTGCGAATCATCTGCATGACTAGGACTTCCACAGTGAATATGGAGTCTGCATCCATATAGCAACAAAAATAATCCAGACAAGCGTAAGAGGAATAAAGACCTTCCACCCCAGTCTCATTAACTGATCATAGCGGTATCTCGGGAAAGTAGCCCTAAACCATAAGAAGCAAAACAATATAAAGGCTACCTTTAATGCAAGCCACAGAAAACTAGATGCCCCCAGTATTGGTATACCAGAGGGAAATGGCGAAAGCCATCCACCTAAAAACATTATGGAGGTCATACAGGAGATCAAAATCATGTTTGCATATTCGCCGAGGAAAAACAATGCAAACGACATGCCAGAATACTCAATCATATGTCCGGCAACAATTTCAGATTCACCCTCTGTTACATCAAACGGTGCTCTATTAGTTTCAGCAACACCTGATATTAAATAAACTAAAAATAGAGGAAACAATGGGATTAAATTCCAAGACAAAATTGAGCCTTGGCCCAGTCCAACAGATTGGCTAGCAACAATCTGACTTAAATTCAAACTACCTGACACCATAAGCACCCCTACAAGCGCAAAACCCATTGCTAACTCATAGGAAATAACTTGTGCGGCAGCACGCATCGCACCAAGAAATGCATATTTCGAGTTTGAAGCCCATCCCGCTACAATAACGCCGTACACACCAACAGATGTAATTGCCATAACATATAACAGTCCCGCATTTACATCCGCAAGTACTACATCCGGTGAAAACGGGATCACTGCCCACGCAGCAAGGGACGGCGCAAGCACCATTACCGGAGCAAGAAAAAACAAGCCTTTAGAAGCAGCACTAGGTGCGATGATTTCTTTAGTTAAGAGTTTAACGCCATCCGCGATCGGCTGAAGCAAGCCGAAGGGGCCAACGCGATTTGGCCCAACCCGAATTTGCATATACCCAATTACTTTCCGTTCAGCCAGCGTTAAGTATGCAACACAACCAAATATAGGAGCGACAATAAGGGCTATTTTAATGGCCGCCCAAACCACAGCTCCAAATTGAGAGCCAAGCAAACCAACAATGGTAGAATGAATTGCATCAATCACGTTGGCTCCTTACATGTTCTTTTTAACTGAAATAGGGCCATATAACTCTCCAAGAACACCACACCCATCAATTACTGCAGGCAGAGCAACAGCAAAATCTGGCAAGGTGTCATCCTCCTCAGCAACAATAGAAAATTCCGCCCCCCCCTGCGAAACCAATACGTTATCGCCATGATTGATCATCAGTGACGATAATGTCTTCGAGTTCATTCTGGCCAATCTTGAACAGCCTGCCAGTTTAGTTTCCTGCAGGCTATGAGAACGACGGACCACAGCATCCGACTGATAAATCGGCACATCACCGACTCTAATCAATGCATTGTGCTTTTCGTTTATCCGCACATCCTCAACATCAATTGAGTTATTGAGCGTCGACGAAGAAAGCTTCTCAAGGTCACCTAGGGCAGCCCGTCGAACATCTTCAACCGATTGATAGTCAAAGCCAGGAATGCTCAGAAGGTTTCCAAGCACGCGTAAAACTTTCCAGCCGGGACGTGCATCACCCGCACACCTTACAGCACCATTAAACGCCTGAACTACACCCTCAATATTTATGTACGAACCACCGGTTTCGGAAAATGGCGCAACCGGAAGGCTCGCCGAAAACGGAGCAACATGAGATAACGGCTTAAAAGGAGAGAACAACACCAAAGCATCAGCCGCTCTTACTTGGTGACTCATGAGTTGTGCATTTGGGCTATCCGCACACAAATCCACACCAAAACCAATGAGCATTTTCCTCTGACGGGAGAAGGTCGGATCAGCCGAATCAACAGTCAATAACTGTGCCCCCACTTTATTCGCGGATGCAAACGACCAGCCGAATTCAGCACTTATAGCCTCAGCAAACAAACTCGCTACCTTCGCAATTTCCAAAGCCTGAGGGCTATTTTCCACTTGCTCACCGAGCAAAATCGAAATACGTCCACCGCGTCCGGCAACCTTGGCGATAGCCTCAACCATAGGGTCGTCATCCGCAAGAAGGCCCGCAAGTTGTAATACTGCAGGCACAGACTTACCAATTTTGACAACCACAGAATGTGCGATAGACACCAGACTACTCAACAACTCATCCGGTCGAACAATCCTCTCAACACTCCTGCACAATTGCTTAGAGGAGGACGGGGACAGCACACAAAGTTCAGCACCACGCTTAACTGACTGCCTGATTTGCTGCGCCAGTAACGGACTCTCCATGCGAAGATCCGAGCCGACAATCATAAATAAATCGGACTGCCTAAGCTCACTTATGGATTGACCTAGCCAACGAACACCTTCAGATTCAGACACAAGTCTGTAATCAGACATTCTGCCGAACGTATTTATGGCTCTAACTCCTAAGCCACCACCAAACAACTTATTAATTAAATAAAGCTCCTCAACCGTGGAATTCGGAGACGCTACCACACCAATACTATCTGCACCAAACTTTTCAATAGTACCTTTTATCTCTTCCGCAACTTTACTTAAAGCTGAATCCCATGAGGTAGAAACAACTTGACCACCGATAGTCAACTCAGGCGTCAGCAAACGCTCCGATGACATCAAAGCTTCGTAAGAGAAACGATCTCTATCTGAGATCCAGCATTCGTTTATTGACTCATTTTCACGCGGCAAAACACGGACAACTCTCCCGCCTTTTGTCTGCAAAATAAGATTACTCCCGAGTCCATCATGCGGGCTAACGCCTTTTCTTCTGGATAACTCCCATGATCTCGCCTGATACCGGAAAGGTTTAGACGTTAAAGCACCAACCGGGCAAAGGTCTATAACATTACCAGAAATTTCGGAATCAACAGTCAACCCAATAAACGACATGACCTCCGAATGCTCTCCTCGCCCAGCCATTCCTATTTCTTGGGCACCAGCAATCTCCTCTGAAAATCGTACACATCTAGTGCAATGAATACAGCGTGTCATATCCGTGGAAATCAGAGGACCCAAATCTTTATTGGGAACGACACGCTTCACCTCTGAAAAACGGGAATCAACATCACCATACCCAACAGCTAAATCTTGAAGCTGACATTCCCCACCTTGATCACATATTGGGCAATCAAGAGGGTGATTAATAAGCAAGAACTCCATCACCCCCTGTTGAGCTTTAACTGCAAGATCAGATTTTGTAAAAACCCTCATCCCGTCCGTAACAGGCGTAGCACATGCAGGTAGCGGCTTAGGGGCTTTCTCAACCTGAACCAAGCACATACGGCAATTGGCAGCAACCGAAAGCTTCTTGTGATAGCAAAAATGCGGAATATATGTACCCACAGCTTCGGCTGCTTCCATAACGGTACTACCGTCGGGAACTGTCAGCTTTTTACCATCAATCTCGATCTCTAACATGGATAACGTCTACGGCAAATTAAATGTGGACAAAACACAAGAAACAAAATCAGCCTAGCTACACATATGGCCTTTTAGTGTACCAAACAGCGCTTATTCTCGATGTGAAAAAGAAACTCATCTCTAAAGTGCTTCAACATTCCTTGAACAGGCATTACCGCAGCATCACCAAGAGCGCAGATCGTTCTACCCGCGATATTTTTCCCAAGCGACTCTAAAAGATCCAAATCACCGAGGCTCCCCTCTCCCCGCTCAATTCGGTCTACGATTCGATACAACCACCCAGTACCTTCACGACATGGCGTACATTGTCCACAAGACTCCTCATAATAGAAGTACGAGAGCCTTCGAAGAGCCTTCACCATGCAAACCGATTCATCCATAACAATTACCGCACCAGAGCCCAACATGGATCCTGCCTTAGAGATGGAATCATAGTCCATTGTTACATCCATCATTATTTGTGCAGGTAGTACAGGGGCACTAGAACCACCGGGAATGACAGCCTTTAACTTCCCACCATCACGCATTCCACCTGCAAGAGCAAGGAGCTCAGCAAATGGCATACCCATTGGAACCTCATAATTTCCAGGCCGAGAAACATGACCTGAAATAGAAAATAACTTAGTACCCCCATTATTAGGTTTACCAAGTTCTAGAAACTTCTGCCCACCTTCGCGGATAATAAATGGTACGGAGGCAAATGTTTCCGTGTTATTGATCGTCGTCGGTTTACCATACAAACCAAAGGAAGCGGGAAATGGTGGCTTAAATCTAGGTTGACCTTTTTTCCCCTCTAACGACTCAAGCAACGCTGTTTCTTCACCACAGATATAAGCGCCATATCCATGATGAGCATAAAGCTGAAATGAAAAGCCACTCCCTAGAATGTTCTCACCTAGCAAACCCGCATCTCTAGCTTCCTGCAAGGCGGCCTCAAATCGTCGATAATCTTGAAAGATCTCACCATGGATATAGTTATACCCAACAGAAATACCCATCGCATATCCAGCGATAATCATTCCTTCGATCAATGCATGAGGATTTAACTCAATAATATCCTTGTCTTTGAACGTTCCAGGTTCGCCTTCATCTGTGTTGCAAACCAAATACTTTTGACCCGGAAACTGCCTAGGCATAAAGCTCCACTTAAGCCCCGTAGGAAAACCAGCGCCACCACGCCCACGAAGCGCGGAAAGCTTCACCTCAGCAATAACAGAATCCTGAGAAATGCTTCCCTCAATAATTTTTCGCAAAGCCGCATAACCACCGCGCTTTACATAACGATCAAGCTTCCAGCAATCAGGATCATCGAAGTCAACGCCGTCAAATACAACACCTTTTGTATATACAGTCATCTCTTGACTAGCCTATTAACAATCAATCGAATTCAGCCAACATGCTATCAATGGCCTGAGGAGTCATATTCCTGCACATCGAATGGTTATTCACCAACACCACAGGCGCATAACCACAGGCACCCATACATTCACCCTCATGCAGTGAGAACCTCCCATCAGCAGTAACCTCACCAATTGATATAGATAACTTACGTTTAAGATAGTCCAGAGCGTCCTCGCCTCCACTGAGTGCGCAAGGCAAATTTGTACAAACCGTTAACTTATATTTTCCTCGAGGGGCAAGGTCATACATATTGTAGAATGTAGCAACTTCATAAACAGCCATTGGCATCAAACCAAGGTAACCCGCTACAAACTTTATCGTATCCTGCGAAAGCCATCCCAGCTCAGACTGTGCGATGCGCAAAGCCGACATAACAGCAGAGCGCTTTTGACTTTCAGGATATTTCTTTAGCTCCAAATCTATTTGAAAAAGAGAATCAGCGGTTAGCATTAACGATCAACCTCACCAAATACAATATCCTGAGTCCCGATAATTGCAACTACATCAGCAATCATATGACCAACCGACATCTCATTTAACGCAGCCAAATGGGCAAAACCTGGAGCCCTAATCTTTAATCTGTACGGCTTATTCGCACCATCAGATACCATGTAAACGCCAAACTCGCCTTTGGGATGCTCAACTGCCGCATAGACCTCACCTTCAGGAACATGCATCCCTTCAGTGAACAACTTGAAATGATGAATAAGATGCTCCATACCTAATTTCATCTTCACCCTACTCGGCGGAGCAACCTTATGGTCTGCAGTAATTACCGGCCCCGGATTGGACCTCAGCCACTTGATGCACTGCCTGATAATACGATTGGATTGCCTTAGCTCCTCTACCCGAACCAAATATCGATCATAACAATCTCCATTGACACCAAGCGGAATGTCAAAATCAACCTGATCGTACACCTCGTAAGGTTGAGTTTTCCTCAAATCCCAATCCACGCCAGACCCACGCAGCATTGGGCCGGAAAAACCGAGTGCGACTGCGCGTTCTGGGCTAACAACACCAATGCCAACGGTACGTTGTTTCCAGATACGATTGTCAGTCAATAAATTTTCATACTCATCTACATATCGAGGGAATCTGGCGCAAAAATCCTCCAAAAAATCAAGAAGGGAGCCTTGGCGATTTTCATTCAGCTTCGCCACCTCTGTTACACTTCTGATTTTAGATTCCCCATACTTCGGCATGAAATCCGGCAAATCTCTATATACGCCGCCAGGTCTATAATAAGCAGCATGCAAACGAGCACCCGACACGGCCTCGTAACAATCCATGAGATCTTCGCGCTCACGGAAACAATACAAAAACATTGTCATCGCGCCACAATCAAGCGCGTGAGCACCGAGCCACAGCAGATGATTTAAGATCCGAGTGATTTCATCGAACATTACCCGAATGTACTGAGCACGAATCGGAACCTCGATCCCCGCAAGTCTTTCGACAGCCATGACATACGCATGCTCATTACACATCATGGAGACATAGTCCAGTCGATCCATGTATGGCAATGATTGAAGGTAAGTCTTGGATTCGGCTAACTTCTCCGTTCCTCGATGCAATAGGCCAATATGTGGATCAGCCCGCTGCACAACCTCCCCATCCAATTCAAGCACCAAGCGCAACACTCCATGCGCAGCCGGATGTTGCGGACCAAAATTAAGTGTGTAATTTTTTATCTCAGCGCCCATATCCGCTCTCTCTAACGACGCGAGGAGTGACCTCTCTTGGCTCGACCGTCACGGGCTGATAAACAACCCGTCGCTGACAGGGGTCGTAACGCATTTCTACATAACCAGACAGCGGGAAATCTTTTCTAAAAGGATGCCCAACAAATCCGTAATCCGTTAGCAGCCTTCTCAAATCTGGATGCCCAGAGAACATAATCCCAAAAAGATCAAATGCCTCTCTCTCATACCAATCAACAGAAGGCCAAATATCAGCCACGGATGGCAAACATGGAAAATAATCATCCGCGCAAAATACTTTTGCCCGGATGCGAAAATTGTACTTCACGGAAAGCAGATGGTAAGCAACTGCGAACCTCGGCATATGCCATGCTCCACTCCCATAAGCCGAGTAATCTAGACCGCATAAATCGATGCAGGTTCTTAAACAAAACCGCTCATCTTCCGATAGAAACTTAGCAACCTCAATCCAATTTTCATCCCGCACCACAATAGTAATTTCGCCCAGATGAATAGACCAGCTTACTAGCTTCTGCCCCAATGCATCCGCCAGCAACTGCCCAAGAGACTCCAGCTTATCCATCGAAAACCTCAGCGCATCAAAATATTAGTACGTCTAATTTTATTTTGTAATTGAATCAATCCGTACAGCAGAGCTTCAGCAGTAGGTGGACACCCTGGAACATACACATCAACAGGCACTATTCGATCGCAACCACGAACAACAGAGTACGAATAATGATAATACCCACCACCATTTGCACATGAACCCATTGAAAGAACCCATCTTGGCTCTGGCATTTGGTCGTAAACCTTACGCAGCGCCGGCGCCATCTTATTACAAAGAGTACCAGCAACAATCATCAAATCAGACTGGCGAGGACTAGGCCGAAACACAATGCCAAACCTATCCAAATCATATCTTGACGCGCCCGCATGCATCATCTCCACAGCACAACAAGCCAGTCCAAATGTCATGGGCCACAAGGAACCTGTGCGAGTCCAATTAATTACCGCACTAGCCGTTGTTGTAATAAAACCCTCAGACTGAAGCGATGAATTCATTCCCACTCCAAAGCCCCCTTCGCCCACTCATAAGCAAATCCAACTATAAGGATAGCCAAAAAAAACATCATAGACAGAAAACCGACGAATCCAATTTCGCCACTTTTTAATACTGCTGCCCACGGCAAAAGGAAAGCCACCTCTAAATCAAATAAAATAAAGAGTATTGCGACCAAATAATAACGAACATCAAATTGCATCCGTGCATCTTCAAAGGCTTCAAAGCCACACTCATAAGGTGACAACTTTTCAGGGTCTGGGCGATTAGTTCCAAGCAACCAACCAACCAACCAACCCAAGCACATTGGCAACACACCGATAATCACGCCAATAAGCATAAAAAGAAGCACTGGCATATAGCCTTGCGCCAAATGACTATCAACCATAACTCAATCCAATCAAAGCACTGGTGATAACAACGAAAACGCCCAGATTTATAGCCTGAGCGTTTTCAAAATTCTGGTGCCGACAGTGAGACTCGAACTCACACAGCTTTCGCCACTACCCCCTCAAGATAGCGTGTCTACCAATTTCACCATGTCGGCCTAGTTCAATTAATTCGGAATTACATTACCTTTTCCAGCTTGTTCTTTTTGAAGAGGCTTTTCAACCTTTTCCTGAAACATTACCCCTTTTGATGCCACGACCTTTGAATCAACAACAACCAACATCAAACAGGTAGAGAAAAAGATTATAGCACAAACCGCAGTAAATCTACTAAGGAAATTCGCAGAACCGGATGAGCCAAACAAGCTACCGGCAGACCCGCTACCGAAAGCAGCACCCATATCAGCACCTTTGCCGTGCTGAAGCAAAACCAGAACTATCACACCAACAGCAGACAGAACATTAAATACCTGTATAAAACCTTTAAATAACTCCACGACACACCCTATGCCATACCGCAAATCGAAGCAAACGACGACGCAGACAGTGATGCACCGCCAACCAAGACCCCTGCCACACTATCAATTTGAAACAGAGACCTAACCGAATCGGGCTTTACACTACCACCATATAAAACCTTGGCACCCGGCAATCGATCCAATATGAAGGAATGCATAGCCTCAACATCTTCCAGCAATGCTGTGCGCCCAGTACCGATTGCCCAAACTGGCTCATACGCAATAATACAAGGCGCATTAAAGCCACCCTCTTCCGAACTAAAATAATTAATTGCAGCCATCAACTGACGACCAACAACCTCATACTCATAACCGGCATCCCGCTCAGCCAGCGTCTCACCAACACAAAGAACCGGGATCAAACCCGCCAGAATCGCCCGATGGTACTTCTCGCAAACTATATCGTCCACATCACCAAAAACGCGGCGCCGTTCAGAATGCCCAACGATCACAAACTGCGCGCCCACATCTCTCAGCATGTCAGCAGAAATCTCACCCGTATATGCACCCTCAGAATAACGGCTAGCGTCTTGCGCCCCAATGCATACACCCAATTTCTCAGCAAAACCTCTTGCAGCAGATATGTATGGCACAGGAAGACCGAGCCAAACGTTACCGCCACTAACCCCAGCCGCACTCAATAGAGAAAAATACTCCTCTAGCATTGCCATGGATCCATGCAACTTCCAATTACCGATTACTATGCGAGACATGTAACGCCAACCAAGAGCACTTTTCAACTTTTTATTCTAGTGCAAGAACCCAACTAACGTCAAACCGAAATTTGATCAGCCAAAGCGTCCAGTAATGTAGTCTTCAGTTTGAGTCTTGCTAGGCTTGGTAAAAATTGTATCTGTTAAATCAAACTCAATCAGTTCGCCCAAATACATATATGCCGTATAGTCAGAGACTCGCGCCGCCTGTTGCATATTATGTGTAACTATTACAATGGTATATTCAGACTTCAACTCATGAATGAGCTCTTCAATGTGTGCAGTGGAAATCGGATCCAAGGCTGAAGTTGGCTCATCCAACAATAGGACATCGGGACGTTGAGCGATTGCCCTTGCAATACATAGTCGCTGCTGCTGCCCTCCAGATAGTGAGTAGCCACTCTGCTTTAGCTTATCTTTAACCTCATCCCATAACGCAGCTTTTTTTAATGCCCATTCAACTCGTTCATCCAGTTGTGAACGGGATAGCTTTTCATAGAGCTTTACCCCAAAAGTAACGTTGTCATATATTGACATCGGGAATGGAGTGGGCTTCTGAAACACCATACCCACGCGCGCCCGGAGCAAATTCAAGTCCACATCTTGCGCAAGAATATTTTGCCCATCCAGTAGAATTTCACCTTCCGCACGAAGCTTTGGATATAACTCATACATCCGGTTGAACGTCCTCAATAGTGTTGACTTACCACAACCAGAGGGCCCGATAAAGGCTGTAACCGCTCCTGCCGGAACATTAAAACAAACATTCTTCAACGCATGAAAATTGCCGTAGTAGAAGTTCAAGCCTTTAACGCTTATCTTTGATTGCATTCCTACCTGTTGCATTCTGAAGATTCCATCTTAGAAAACATCTATTAAATCAAGCACTCTCTCGCTTGACCGTTATCATCCTCGCGACAACATTCAAGCCAAGTACACCTACAGCAATTAATAATGCACCAGCCCATGCGAGCTTATGCCAGTCTTCATATGGACTCATTGCAAATTGAAAAATCACAACAGGCAAATTGGCCATCGGACTATTCAGGTTACTCCAAAATTGATTATTCAGTGCCGTGAATAGCAGGGGCGCTGTCTCGCCAGTTATGCGCGCAAATGCAAGCAAAATACCGGTGAGGACCCCCGCCTTAGCGGATCGAATTGTGACAAACATTATAACTTTCCATCTAGGTGCGCCAAGAGCAAATGCAGCCTCCCGCAAACTATTCGGCACCAATCGCAGCATATTCTCAGTTGTGCGAACAACAACGGGAATCACAAGCAAAGACAATCCAATTGCTCCGGCAAACCCCGAGAAATGTCCCATTCGGATTACAATCATCTCATATACAAACAACCCGATCACAATCGAAGGAGCGGAGAGCAGAATGTCATTTACAAATCGGGTCGCGGGTGCGAGCCAACCTTTACTTCCAAACTCCGCAAGATACACTCCCGCCAAAATCCCCACAGGCGTACCAATCGCGGCACCTAATAGCGACATGACCGCACTGCCGTAGAGCGCATTTGCTAAACCGCCTTCACTACCGGGAGGCGGGGTTGTCTGCGTGAACAAGCCAAGGCTGATTCCACCTAGGCCATATTTCAAAAGGGTATATAAAATCCATGCCAACCAAAATAACCCAAAAAGCATAGCCATAAGCGACATTGATAAATTAATGAAGTTAATCAAGCGTCGTTTACGATACAAATCATTTTTCATAAATGATCCACTTCTTATGATTGGGAGCCTTCAGCTTTGCGCAATTGCAAAAGCAGAATTTTTGAAAGCGTTAGAACCACAAAGGTGATCCCAAACAATATTAAGCCTAGCTCTATCAGAGCCGACGTATACAAAACACCATCAGCCTCCGTAAATTCATTTGCGAGAGCCGAAGCGATGCTCGTTCCCGGCATAAATAGCGAAGCCTTTATGTCATGTGCATTTCCAATAACAAATGTGACGGCCATGGTTTCACCCAGTGCTCTGCCTAAGCCAAGCATTATCCCGCCCACCACCCCAGTCTTTGTATATGGCAGCACAACATATCGCACCACCTCCCAGGTTGTCGCGCCAAGTCCGTATGCGGACTCTTTATACATCGTAGGTACCAATTCAAATACATCTCGCATTACCGAGGAAATATAGGGTATTACCATAATTGATAGAATCAACCCTGCGGTGAACATACCAATTCCCATCGGCGCCCCAGTGAACAATAGGCCAATTAAAGGGATCGAACCGATATGCTCTATTATGTGCGGCTGCAGGTAATCAGAGAAAAAGGGGGCGAATACAAAAAGCCCCCACATGCCATAAATAATACTAGGAATCCCGGCTAATAATTCCACTGCTATTCCCAACGGACGTCTCATCCATAGAGGGGACAACTCCGTCAAAAAAAGGGCAATTCCAAAGCTAACTGGAACCCCTATGAATAGCGCAATGAAAGAAGTAATTAAGGTACCTAGAATCGGGCTCCATGCTCCGAAGTCTTTTTTTACCGGATCCCAGGAGTCATTTATCAAAAAGTTAAAACCAAATTGCTTAATGCTCGGCATCGCCCCAATTATCAGAGAAATGATGATTCCAAGGAGCGTAGCCAATACCAGGAAGGCAAAAAACTTGGTTATATTCTGAAAGAAGCTATCGTAAATACGCTGCCTTTGCAGAAATTTACGATTTGAAGTTGAAGACACGCGAATTCTCCTGCGCACACAACAAAAAAGGCATCCCGCCTATGCGGGATGCCAGCTTTTGAATCAGCTGATTTTACTTCCAGATAGCTGCTTTTCCATCTGTAATCTGACTCTTCCAAGCAGCACGAATTAACTGCGCCAATGCGTCTGGCAGCGGGACGTAATCCATATCAGTCGCTTCTTTACTACCGTTGCTGTATGCCCAATCAAAAAACTTCAGGACCTCAACACCTTGGGCAGGCTTCTCTTGGTTTTTATGCATCAAGATAAAGCTTGCACCGGTAATGGGCCAACTATCCGAACCAGGCTGATTGGTCAAGATCAGATTAAACCCAGGCGCCTTCTTCCAGTCAGCACTTGCCGCAGCAGCCTTAAATGTCACGTCATCGGGCTGAACAGAGCGCCCATCTGCATTCGTTAGCGCCGCATGTGGGATTTTATTTTTCTTAGCATAAGCATATTCAACATACCCTATAGAGCCTTTCACCTTTTGGACATAAGCTGCGACTCCTTCATTCCCCTTGCCTCCAATCCCGACAGGCCACTGCACGGAAGCTTCTTCACCAACCTTCTGCTTCCAATCGACACTTACTTTAGAGAGATAGTTAGTGAAAAGGAAAGTTGTACCAGAACCATCTGAGCGATGAACAACCGTAATCGCCATTTCCGGCAATTTCAGACCCGGGTTTTTCGCTGCAATTTCAGGAGCATTCCATTTTGTAATCTTGCCCAAAAAAATGTCAGCCAACAAACCACCAGTGAGCACCAGCTTGCCAGGCTCGATACCCGGCACTTCAATAATCGGAACAACTCCACCAATAACGGCCGGAAACTGCACCAGTCCTTCCTTATTTAATTCCTCGACTGTCAGGGGCTTATCTGATGCGCCGAAATCCACAGTCTTTGCTTTGATCTGTTTGATGCCCCCCCCAGAACCAATCGACTGGTAGTTCATTCCCACGCCTGTTTTGGTCTTGTAAATGTCGGCCCATTTTGCATATATCGGGTAAGGAAATGTCGCACCCGCGCCAGTAATATCAGCCGCCCAAACTTGCGAAGACAAACCTGCAACCAGAACGCAACCAGAGATTTGCTTTACAACTGGTGAAATCAACTTAAACATCGTCAGTCCCTCAAATTAAAGACGCCCGGCCAGCAAGACAGGCAACATTGATTGAGGACATCATAGCGATACAATATTTCTGTTTCGTTACAACTTCTCCATTACTGTCGTTTTGCCCAACAGTTATTATGCGGCTGCAGCTTGAGAGACCAGCTCTGCCAAACGTCCAGCCCAGCGCTCAGCAATGGTGGAGTCTCTCGCCTCCACCATTACCCTTAATACCGGCTCCGTTCCAGAAGGCCGTAGAAGTACTCTACCCATTCCGCCCAGCTCAACTTCTGCTTCAACCAGAGCAGCCTGAATAGTTAGCGATTCTCGAAAATCAAAGGATTTTGCAACCTGCACATTAACCAGAACCTGAGGATAGACTTCGAGATCGGCACACCACTCGCTTAAACTTCTCCCGCCCTGCAAAACAGCTTGAAGCACTTGTAGCGCCGAGATAATTCCATCCCCGGTGGTATGGCGATCCAGGCAAAGAATGTGGCCAGATCCTTCCCCTCCCAAAACCCAACGCTTCTGTTTCAGCATTTCTTGGACATAACGATCGCCAACTTTAGAACGTGAAAATGGCACGCCCAGATTCTTCAGCGCCGTCTCAAGACCAAGATTACTCATCAGAGTCCCAACTACGCCTCCATCCAGAATGCCTTCCTCGTGCCTGAAACTTGCGATGATATACAGCAAGCGGTCACCATCATAAATCTCGCCCTGAGAGTCACACATAATGAGACGATCACCATCGCCATCAAGCGCTATTCCAAAATCCGCACCAGAATCGAGCACTGCCTTTTGAACCGCTTGGGTGTAGGTTGCGCCGCATCCTTCATTGATGTTGAGCCCATTCGGATGATTGCCAACAGAAACCACATCAGCCCCGAGCTCATGGAAAACATGTGCGGCTATTTGATATGCAGCACCATTCGCACTATCGACCACTATCTTAAGGCCTTTGAGATCTAAATCCGCTGGGAACGTACCCTTACAAAATTCGATATAACGACCACCGGCATCTGCGACTCGCCATGCCTTTCCCAAGTCTTTAGAATCCACACACTCTAGTGGCTTACCAACTAATGCTTCAATTTTTGCTTCAACTTCATCCGGTAGCTTTACACCGCCAGCACCGAAAAACTTTATCCCGTTATCATCATATGGATTGTGAGAGGCGCTAATGACAATTCCTGCCGACAACCTTAGCGCCCTAGTCAGATATGCAATCGCAGGGGTCGGGAGTGGCCCAGTCAGATGAACATCCACTCCAGCAGCGGAAAGTCCGGCTTGTATAGCCGACTCCAGCATATACCCGGAAATACGCGTATCTTTACCGATCAAGACCGCAGGATGGGTATCACCAATTTTCCCGGCAACCAAGACCTTACCTGCCGCAAAACCTAGCCTCATTGCGAATTCAGGAGTAATGGGTTCAACTCCGACCCTACCCCGAACACCATCTGTTCCAAAAAATTTTCTGCTCATTCCTACATTCACCAAATTCATCAATAGAAAAGATCGCGGCTTTCCATTACGACTAGGTCAGTGCCGCCCACACAGACAACGCATCTTTGGTAGCGGCGACATCATGAACTCTCACAATGCCGGCGCCATTCCTTATGGCAACCAAGGCTGCTGCTATACTGGCAACCATACGCTCGCTGACCGGCCTTCCGGTAATTTTCCCGAGCATAGCCTTACGGGACATACCAACCAGCACTGGTGAACCAAGATCTTTGAATTCTGGAAGTCGTCGCATAAGCTCAATGTTGTCTTCAAAGGTTTTCCCAAAGCCAAAGCCAGGATCAATCACCAAGCGTTCCCGGGCGACCCCCGCTCGTCTAGCCGCTGCCAATCTACCATCCAGATAGTTTCGAATTTCCGACATGACATCTTGATAGTGTGGAGCCTGCTGCATGGTGTCAGGCTGACCCTTCTTGTGCATCAAACAGACCGCACAGTTGCTCTGCGCAATCACATTCAATGCTCCTACGTCTTCCAGCGCCGAAACGTCGTTGATCATATCAGCACCACACTCCAGCGAGGCTGACATAACACCTGCTTTGTATGTATCAATGGATACAGGCACATTCCACGAAACGATCTCCCGCAAAACAGGCAGAATCCGAGCAAGCTCCGTATCCAAAGGCACAGAACTAGCCCCCGGCCTAGTTGACTCACCACCGATGTCAATAATATCGGCGCCTTGTACAACCATGGCCTCAGCTTTACGCAAGAACTCCGTCACAGCACCCTTCGGAGCCCCATCTGAAAATGAATCCGGGGTTACATTCAAGATACCCATAACGAGTGGCCGATTCATTGGCAATAAAAATCTTCCACAGCGAAGCACTGAACTTCCCATAAGCTGCCCATATAGCAAATGCGGCGACGAATCCAGGATTCGTCGCCGCCAAATCAACACCAGTCAACTTTTAAATGATTATGCGCCAGACGCAGTAGTTGCCGTAGCAGTAGGCGCTGTCCCAGACGGAAGATCGCTAGGCGGAGGTAAAGCGCTACCCGCACGCGGCTTCGGTGGACGTACAGCGCGACCATTCATGATGTCATCAATCTGATCCGCATCAATCGTCTCCCACTCAAGTAAAGCAGCGGTCATCGACTCAACTTTATCTCGATTCTCCTCAAGCAGTCGTCTTGCTAACGCATACTGCTGATCAATCACCCGGCGTATTTCTGCATCAACCTGCTGCATTGTCGCCTCAGACACATTTTTATGCGTCGTGATGGAACGACCAAGGAACACTTCCCCTTCTTCCTCGCCATAAACCATTGGTCCCAGTGCATCAGACATGCCCCACTGTGTCACCATTCTTCGAGCCAGATCAGTAGCACGTTGGAAATCATTCGCAGCACCATTTGTCATTTGGTTCATGAACAATTCTTCGCCAATTCGACCGGCAAGCATCATAGCAATTCGCTGTAAGCAAAATTCACGGTCATAGCTATAGCGATCTTGTTCTGGCAAAGACAAGGTCAATCCAAGCGCACGACCTCGCGGGATGATGGTGACTTTGTGAACCGGATCACATTTCGGTAAAAGCATACCAACGATAGCATGACCAGATTCGTGATAAGCGGTATTCCGTTTCTCTTCATCGTCCATCACCATGGTGCGCCTCTCTGCACCCATCATGATCTTGTCTTTTGCATTCTCAAAATCCTGCATATCGACAAGCCGTTTATTTGATCTCGCTGCAAATAATGCAGCTTCGTTTACCAAGTTAGCCAAGTCTGCACCAGAGAAACCCGGTGTACCCCGTGCAATTATGCTTGGATCAACGTCTGTAGCAATCGGCACCTTTCTCATATGCACATTCAGGATCTGCTCTCTACCCCGAATATCTGGCAAAGGCACAACAACTTGGCGATCAAATCGACCAGGCCGCATAAGCGCTGGATCAAGCACATCAGGACGGTTGGTAGCCGCGACAACAATCACACCAGAGGTGGAGTCGAATCCATCCATCTCAACCAGCATCTGGTTAAGGGTCTGCTCTCGCTCATCATTGCCTCCGCCAAGGCCCGCACCACGCTGACGGCCTACCGCGTCAATTTCATCAATGAAAATTATGCAGGGAGAATTCTTCTTTGCGTTTTCGAACATATCTCTAACACGAGCTGCCCCCACGCCAACAAACATTTCCACAAAGTCGGAGCCGGAAATCGAGAAGAAAGGCACCTTGGCTTCCCCTGCAATCGCCTTGGCTAACAATGTCTTTCCCGTACCAGGGCTGCCGACCATCAAAATCCCACGCGGTATACGCCCACCCAGCTTTTGGAATTTCGCCGGATCTCTTAGATACTCAACAATCTCTTGAACTTCTTCTTTTGCTTCGTCACACCCAGCTACGTCAACAAATGTGATCTGATTGTTCGACTCATCCAACATGCGTGCGCGACTCTTTCCAAAAGAAAAAGCACCGCCACGTCCGCCTCCCTGCATCTGTCGCATAAAGAAAATCCACACGCCAATCAGAAGAAGCATTGGGAACCAAGACACGAAGATATTCATCAGCAAGGATGGCTCTTCCTCAGGTTTGGCACTAAATCTGACGTTATGCTTGATCAATGTATCGACAAGGCGAAAGTCAAAGGGTGCAAAAGTGGAAAAGGCTGACCCGTCCCCCCTCTTGCCTTTGATCCACTGCCCCCGCAACGGATGTCCCTCAATCTCAACATTGGAAACACGCCCAGCTTCCACATCGCCCATGAACTGCGAATATGGAATCTGCGCCTGAGCTTCCTGACGCTTAGAGAATTGGTTGAAAATGGTCATCAACACCAGACCAATAATCACCCATATAGCGATATTCTTGCCCAAATTATTCACTGCAACACTCCTTTGCGCAGAGGCGCGCCTCTCTGCGGATTTTACCCTTGCTACCTACAGGTGTCAGCTTAAGCCCCTTTGAGACCGCGGCCTACCAAATAGTTCTCATTGCTGCGCCCGCGCGACGCCATGGGCTTCCGAGAAATAACTTGTGAAAAGGATTCCCGCATCTGCTTCATATATTCGATGTAGCCAGATCCCTGAAACACTTTGACCACAAAATTCCCACCGGGCTTAAGGTGGGAAACACAGAACTCCAGTGCCAACTCACACAATAGGAAGCTTCTTGCTTGGTCAGTCACGGAGTTACCACTCATGTTGGGTGCCATATCACAAATTACAAGATCCACACTGCGATCACCCAATAATTCTAGAAAATTATCCAATACAACGCTCTCACGGAAGTCTCCTTGGAGAAAATCTACCCCCGTGATTGGATCCATTTCTAATATGTCCAGAGCAAACACTTTTCCAGCACTACCAACCAAGTCTCTTGCAACTTGCGACCAACTGCCTGGAGCTGCCCCAAGATCAACTACACACATTCCCGGCTTGAACAACCGATCCTTTTCGTTTAGCTCAAGCAGTTTATAGGCCGCACGAGAACGATAGCCGTGCTTTTGTGCCAAGTGTACATAGTGATCATTGACGTGTTCTTGCAGCCAAGCCTTGCTAGTTTTACTTCTTGCCATAACGTAAAATAGGAACCTTATAACGCAACGGATTGAAACTGAATGGAAATTCAAATTACTAGCGAACAACGCCAATATCTGAAAGGGCTAGCTCACAACCTGAAGCCAGTAGTAATGATCGGAAACAACGGTCTTACAGACGCCGTTATTCGGGAAATCGCCATCAATTTAGATGCTCATGAGCTAATCAAGATTCGTGTACTTGGTGATGACAGGGACTTACGCAATGCATTGATCTCCGATATTTGCCAGCAGCTTGGCTGCGCCAAAGTGCAGCACATCGGAAAGCTACTAGTCATTTATCGGCCATCTACACCAAGCCAGATTACTTTACCCAAGCCCAAAAAATCAAAAATCTGAACGGGCTGATAATGAAATATGGCCGGCAAACCGGCCGTACTAATTTGCAGCTTAACCGGTTTTTACCGCACCTTCTCTGACCACGAACATAACCCCCAGTACGCTTTGCAACAGATAGATTGCGCTGGATATGGTATGCCAGCTTTGAAATCCGCCCCCAAACACCCCCTCAGCCGCTTGGTACATTTGCGATTTAATCCCAGATAAGATCGGAAAAATTGCAAAATGATTAAGGCACGTAAGCATCAGCATCAGCACGATCACCCAGAACTCGATGGTACTAAACACTTTGACCCCGAGTTGCCAAAAAAATATCAGCAAGATATAGGCACCACTGAACATTCCAATCCAAGCCATCACTTGAAATATCTTTCCCGCAACACGGCCGGCATCAGCATTCGGCAGGGATTGAAAGAGCACAGGCGCAACAAGAATTCCGGCGATCCACAAGCCACCAATCCACAGATACGCAAAAATCGATCTAAGTCCTATTAAAATCGCATCCATGTATCGCTTAATCTTTGATCAGATATAACGTACTTCAAGAACTTCATATTCTCGAATTCCACCTGGCGCCATTACTTCCGCAACTTCACCAGCTACCTTGCCAATCAATGCTCTTGCAATTGGAGAGCTAACCGATATTTTTCCTAACTTGATGTTGGCTTCATCATCCCCAACGATTTGATAGGCTACTTTGTCGCCAGTTTCCAAATCCTCTAAATCTACTGTTGCACCAAATACGACCCGCCCATCCGCATCAAGCTCTTTGGGATCAATAATCTGCGCATTCGACAACTTTCCTTCTAGCTCAGCAATTCTGCCTTCTACAAATGCCTGCCGCTCCTTAGCCGCATCATACTCAGCATTCTCAGAAAGGTCGCCATGTGATCTTGCTTCTGCAATTGCAGCAATCACATTTGGACGCTCCACACTTTTTAAACGCTGCAGCTCGTTACGCAATAATTCAGCGCCAATCACGGTGAGAGGTATCTTGATCACTTTTAAAATCTCCTCGAACTCTAACGCGGGGAACAAATGGAAATGATGCCCGGAGGCAATAAAAATAACGGCCGCCGTTTCAAACAACGGCGGCCAAACGATCAAAGAAGTTTGTTACAAACTCAGTGCAGCTGAGTAGTCATTCTTCCATGCAAGTCCTGTAGAGGGTAAACCCGCAACTCCTGCATATGTGCCATACCAATACAAGCAGCTTTAGCTCCAGCGATAGTCGTATAGATTGGTACACGTCCCTGTAATGCCGCATGACGGATGGAATAAGAATCCTGAATCGAAGCGCGACGCTCATCCACAGTATTCACAATCAATGCGATATCGCCATTCTTGATCATGTCCACAATATGAGGGCGCCCCTCCTTCACTTTGTTAACAGGTTCTACAGAAACCCCTGCCTCTGCCAACGTCGCCGCAGTACCCTTTGTGGCATAGAGCACAAAACCCATATCCTTAAGCGTGCGAGCAACTTCAACCATCGCCACTTTATCGGCATTCCGCACCGAAAGGAAAACATTACCACTTTCAGGCAGCTTAACCCCAGCAGCCAATTGTGACTTCACAAATGCCTCAGCAAATGTGTCACCAACCCCCATAACTTCGCCAGTCGATTTCATTTCTGGGCTAAGAATGGTATCTACACCTGGGAATTTAATGAAGGGAAACACCGCTTCTTTTACAGAATAAAAGGGAGGAATCACTTCATTGAAAGCATTCTGAGATTTCAATGACATACCAACCATTGCTCTTGCAGCAATTTTAGCAAGCGACAGCCCCGTTGCCTTGGATACATATGGCACGGTCCGAGACGCCCTAGGATTAACCTCAAGTACGTATACCGTATCGCCTTGAATCGCAAATTGCACGTTCATTAAGCCAATGACATTCAATGCCTTTGCCATAGCAACGGTTTGTCGTCTTAACTCATCCTGCAGATCTTTAGACAGACTATAAGGCGGCAACGAGCACGCCGAGTCGCCGGAATGCACACCAGCTTCCTCTATGTGCTCCATGATGCCACCAATCAACACATCCGATCCATCGCAGATTGCGTCAACATCCACCTCAATTGCGTCATTCAGGAAGCGATCCAGAAGCACAGGACTATCATTTGAAACCTTAACCGCCTCACGCATGTAGCGAGTTAAATCTTCTTCACTATGCACGATCTGCATGGCTCGACCACCCAGCACATAAGAAGGTCGGACAACCAATGGATAGCCAATCTCTGCGGCCAAGATCAATGCATCTCGCTCATTTCTAGCCGTAGCATTGGGAGGCTGCTTCAACCCAAGATCATGCAGTAATTTTTGGAATCTCTCTCGATCTTCCGCCGCATCAATCATGTCAGGGCTGGTACCGATAATAGGTACACCATTGGCTTCTAGGGCACGAGCCAGCTTGAGAGGGGTCTGCCCACCATACTGCACAATTACGCCATAAGGGCGTTCCACGTGCACGATTTCCAAAACATCCTCAAGCGTCAGCGGCTCAAAATAAAGACGATCAGAGGTATCGTAGTCTGTGGACACAGTCTCAGGATTGCAGTTGACCATAATGGTCTCATACCCGTCTTCCCGCAAAGCAAGCGCTGCATGAACACAGCAGTAGTCAAACTCAATCCCTTGACCAATACGATTTGGTCCGCCACCAAGCACTATGACCTTCTTACCATTTGTTGGCTTGGACTCACACTCATCTTCATAGGTGGAGTACATATAAGCGGTATTAGTCGCGAATTCTGCAGCGCAGGTATCAACCCGCTTATACACCGGCCGGACATTCAACTCATGGCGACGGCGCCGAACAGCATTCTGGTCAGTCCCCATCAGCGCTGCAAGACGGCGATCCGAGAAGCCCTTACGCTTCAACGCCCGCAATTCGGAGGCAGAAAGATCATCCACCGTCCTGCTCTTGAGAGCAGCTTCCTCTTTAACAAGATCTTCAATCTGAGCCAGGAACCATGGATCAATCTTTGTATGATCAAATACCTCATCCAGACTCATGCCAACACGGAACGCATCCGCGACAAACCAAAGACGGTCTGGCCCGGGAGCCCCAAGCTCCGCATTGATGACATCGACATCCTGCGTGCGCTCATCAAAGCCAGACATACCCGTTTCCAAGCCTCTGAGCGCCTTGTGCAAGCTCTCCTGCAAAGTCCGCCCCATCGCCATGACTTCACCTACCGACTTCATCTGCGTAGTCAATCGATCATTCGCCTGAGGGAACTTCTCAAACGCAAATCTCGGTACCTTGGTAACAACGTAGTCAATTGATGGCTCAAATGACGCCGGGGTTTTTCCACCAGTAATGTCATTCTTCAACTCATCCAAGGTATACCCAACCGCCAGCTTGGCGGCAACTTTGGCAATTGGGAAACCTGTGGCTTTGGAGGCCAAGGCAGATGAACGAGACACCCGAGGGTTCATCTCGATAACAATCAATCGCCCATCCCTTGGATTTACTGCGAACTGTACGTTTGAGCCACCGGTATCTACACCAATTTCGCGCAACACAGCCAAGCTGGCATTGCGCATAACCTGATATTCCTTGTCTGTCAGGGTTTGTGCCGGCGCAACGGTAATCGAATCGCCCGTATGCACGCCCATTGGATCCAGGTTTTCAATGGAGCAGACGATAATGCAGTTATCTGCCTTATCGCGAACCACCTCCATCTCATACTCTTTCCAACCCAGCAACGACTCTTCAATCAGCAACTCACGCGTTGGAGACAAATCCAATCCACGAGTACAGATTTCAGTAAATTCTTCAATGTTATAAGCAATACCGCCACCGGTACCGCCCATGGTGAAAGAGGGGCGGATGATTGCCGGGAAGCCCATTTTCGCCTGTACAGCGAGCGCCTCGTCCAAGCTGTGCGCAATACCCGACCGCGCACTTTCCAGGCCAATCTTCTCCATGGCCATCTTGAACTTTTGGCGATCCTCTGCTTTATCAATGGCGTCGGGGCGCGCACCAATCATTTCAACATCAAACTTGTCCAATACGCCGTGGTGCCACAAGTCAAGGGCACAGTTCAATGCTGTTTGTCCACCCATGGTAGGCAAAATCACGTCAGGGCGTTCTTTCTCGATAATCTTTTCCACAATCTGCCAAGTAATTGGCTCGATATAAGTGACGTCCGCCATATTGGGATCTGTCATGATTGTGGCCGGATTCGAGTTGACGAGAATAACCCGATACCCTTCTTCTCGAAGAGCTTTACAGGCCTGAGCACCTGAGTAATCAAACTCGCAAGCCTGACCGATAATAATCGGCCCCGCGCCGATAATAAGAATTGATTGGATATCTGTACGCTTCGGCATGTGTTTACTTCCTGAAAAAGTGATTCAAAATTTTTGTGAAGAAACTTAAATGGCCTGCAATGTTTAAGCCCACCACTTAGCTCACTTTTTCATCGCCTCCATCGAATAAATAAACCGGTCAAACAAATATGCTACGTCGTGCGGCCCCGGACTGGCTTCGGGATGCCCCTGGAAGCTAAAGGCCGGCTTATCCATCAACGCAATACCCTGCACTGTCCGATCAAATAACGATCGGTGAGTTACCCGAACATTAGCGGGCAAACTCGACTCATCCACCTGAAAGCCATGATTCTGGCTGGTAATCATGACCTTTCCTGAATCCAGATCCTGTACAGGGTGATTTGCACCGTGATGGCCAAACTTCATCTTGCTAGTCTTCCCCCCCGCAGCCAAGCCCAGCAATTGATGCCCAAGGCAAATGCCGAAGATAGGTAGACTCTGCTCCAGAAACACGCGAATGGCAGCAATTGCATATTCGCATGGTTCAGGATCTCCAGGCCCGTTCGAGAGAAACACTCCATCAGGTGCCAGTTTCATCACCTCTTCTGCTGATGTCTGCGCAGGCACAACAGTGACTTTGCACCCCCGCTGCGCCAACATTCGCAAGATATTCAGCTTCACCCCAAAGTCATAAGCAACCACATGAAACTTGGGACTATCCGCTACCGCAAAACCCTGCCCCAGGCGCCACTCTCCGTCCGTCCACACATATGGCTCTTTTGCAGATACAACCTTTGCCAAATCCTGCCCCGCCATGGATCCAAAGCTTTTAGCGAGTGCGATCGCTTCGTCTGGCCTAGCAACAGCATCTCCCGTCACAATCGCTCCGGACTGAGCACCTCGCTCCCGTAAAATGCGAGTCAACTTACGTGTATCCACATCTGCAATTGCGACCACGCCATGCTCGCGGAGGTACTGGGGTAGCGTCTGCTGCAAACGCCAGCAGGAAGCACGAATTGGAGTATCTCGAACAATCAAACCTGCGGCGTACACCCGTGACGCTTCTGCATCTTCAGCGTTGACGCCAACATTGCCAATATGAGGATAGGTCAGTGTAACCAGCTGCTTGGTATAGGACGGGTCGGTCAATATTTCCTGATACCCGGTCATCGCGGTATTAAAAACAACTTCACCGATAGCAACACCGTCGCCGCCAATCGAAGTACCGTGAAACAACGTACCGTCAGCAAGGGCGAGAAGGGCTTTGGATTGATGTGGCACCAGGGGCTCCTGCGAGTGGGCAGCACGCCGAAACTTGCCAGGAAGAAAGGTCAAATTTCGGGGGCTAGACGTAACAAAACGGGATAAGGCTTTTGCCCTATCCCGTTCGCCATAAAATTCTAAAGAACTGCGTTTGCTGGTTATTATAAAGGAAATCTGGCACTTGCATCAATCGAGTGGCTCGGCCGCAAGGAATACCACCTTCAAGGCCGCGGCAGGACGTTTGACCAATTAAAGAAAAACTCACCACATCAAAGACTGATTAGCGGCGAGAAATTGCCTTATAAAAGTTTTTCAATTGCTGGAATTATCTCTTCGGGCTTGGTCGTCGGCGCAAAGCGCTCTAGCACCTCACCTTCACGGTTAACAAGAAACTTAGTGAAGTTCCACTTGATCATTTCCGTCCCCAACACACCCTTAGCCTGGTTTTTAAGAAACTCAAACAACGGATGTGCCGCACTGCCATTTACGTCCACTTTGGCAAACATCGGAAATGTCACCCCAAAATTCACTTGGCAAAAGCTAGCGATATCATTATCCGATCCAGGCTCCTGCCCACCAAACTGATTACAAGGAAACCCCAAAATCACCAACCCCTCTCCCTTAAATTTTTTATACAAAGACTCCAAGCCTTCATATTGTGGCGTAAACCCACATTCACTCGCGGTATTGACTATCAGCAATACCTTGCCACGGTACTCGGACAGGTCACTGCTTTCACCATTAATACGAGCGACGGAAAAATCATAAATTGACGACGACATGAACGCTTCCTTGTATACCTAGGTTTAAAACCACTGAAACTCTCATTCCCAAACTTGCTCAAGACAACCACCACACCCGTCATTTAAACCCGGAAGACTCGCCCCATCTCCTTCACTCACTACGCCAGCCGCGAACCTCTAGGTTACAATCGAGAAATGATTTAGTAGTGAAGCCCTATCAATGTTTAATCCAACAAGAGACCAAGCACGCCAATTCCTGTTTGACGCCTGGGAAAAAATGGAACAAAAGGCAGTGCTTACCGATCTGGAAAAAATGACCATTGCCATCATGTGGCAACATCCCGAGTATCACACCCTGCTGGCCGCACGAGAGAAGTTTCTTGATCGTGACTATCCACCTGAATTTGGTGACACCAATCCATTCTTGCATTTATCGATGCACTTAGCGATCGAAGAGCAGCTATCCATAGATCAACCCCAAGGCATCAAGAGCCTATATCTGCAAATGACTCAACAATGCGGCAGTGAACATGATGCACAACATCAACTTATGGACTGCCTTGGGGAGATGATATGGCATGCCCAGCGCTACCACACGGCACCGAACCCCTCCATTTACCTTGGCTGCCTGAGGGGAAAACTGGGCCTACTTGATCCACCTCAAACCTAGAGCCTCCACCCAGCCTAGGCGAAGCAGTCAAGCCCCCTTCCAAGCCTTGGCTTATCAAAAAAATCAAACCAAGGATTCATAGGATTGAAATATTGAATATAGCTCAGGGCACATTCCTTCTTTTCCGCTCATCCGACTCTGTCGCCCTTATAATCTGGCGCAACTCCTTGAGCCGAGCCTCAATCGCAGACATTTGATAATAGTCTCCACCACCTACTTTGACCGCCATCTGTAACTGCTCAATTGCGGCTATAGGATCACCAACAGAGACGAAGTACTCAGCCTGCGCCCTTTTCGCATCAATCAAACGATTCATCTGCGTATAAGCAAACGCCTGCCGTTTGTATAGACCTGAATCTCCCGGCCGACGCCCGAGCATTTCTTCAACCAGAGCAACTGCCTCCGCATCACGACGCAACCTGATCAGCGCATCCAATTCCCCATACAGCAAAGCTCTGTAGTACGGCGCTGCAACTCTGGCACTTCTGAAGATCTCCAAAGCTTGAGTCGCCTTACCATCGCTCAACTCGATTGCACCTTCAAGGGCATCAAGTGAAGGGCTTGGCCGATTAAACACCTTCTTTGCTGACATCAAACTACGTTTGGCCAGTTCATAATCGCCCACCATGTTTGCTGCTACGGCGAGCCCGTATTGCTGCGCCACAGCGCTTACATAGCGCTTCTGCTCAATGGTCACTTTGTAATAATCCACAGCAGATCGACCACCTAGCTGAATGGCCCTCACCCGCTCTCGCATCAACAAGAACTCGATACTATCGACATGGGTCTTTCCCAAAGTCTGCGCCGCCCGCGCCGCGCTATCCGCAATCCTCTCGCCTGTTACCGGATGAGTACGCAAAAAAGCGAACGCACCATTATCTACATTTCGATAAAAACGCTGGAGCCGTTCAAAAAACGCTGGCATAGCCTTTGTATCGAAACCCGCACGTTCCAAGGTGGCAATACCGACGCGGTCAGCTTCCCGCTCAAACTCTCTGGTGAAGTCAATTTGACGCTGGTACTGCAATCCAGTGGCACCGGCCAGGGCAGCTTGAGTGGCATCCCCACTTCCTCTGGAAGCCAAAATCGCCAGGGCAATTGCCGCTAGAGACATCCAGCCAGCCCCTTTTTGCGACTCAACCATCCTGGCGTAATGGTGTTGAGTAACATGCGCTATCTCATGAGACAAAACCGCCGCCAACTCACTTTCATGCTGCGCTGTCAAAATCAGGCCGCTATTTACCCCAACCACCCCACCCGGAATAGCAAAGGCATTTATTGAACTGGACAACAAAGGGTAAAAAGTAAAGCCCTGGCGGGCATCATCACTTGCCGACACCAGACGATTACCCAGTGAATTCAGATAATCACTAATCTCAACATCATCAATCACTTCACCGGACTGGCGCAGTTCTCTTGCCGCAGACTGCGCAATTTGTTTTTCAGCATTGGGGGGAAGATTAGCCAAAGACGAATCGCCAAGATCGGGCAGCTCGGCCGCATGGAGTTGGCCGGCAAGAATGCCAACCACTAGAGCACAAAGAGTGGGCTTGTTCATGCGCGTATGATAAGACTACAGGCCAACAGGTTCCACGAAGGCAACCAACATTGCGCAGGAAATCATAATTTACGCAAATTGACACCCCTCAAGGCATCAATGCACTTGCGTATACATAAAAAGCAGGTAGAAGCGGGAAAAGCCTGACTTAAGAAAGATTTACGGCAGAAGCAACAGAATAAGCTGGCGCGCCCGGCTGGAATCGAACCAGCGACCTTCAGCTTCGGAAACTGACACTCTATCCAACTGAGCTACGGGCGCATTTCTTGCGAAGAGGCGAAATAATACCGCGCTTTACAGCAGGCGTCTACCCAGAGAATTCAGGGTGGTTTTGAGAGTTGTGCCAATTACCGCTATAATCGTGTGGTTTTTTATCGACAACGAATCTCAACGACACTGCGCAAAGGGAATGGCAGCATGAGCGGAGCAAACGCCAACAATTCGACCAATATCAAGGACGTGATAGTGCTGGTCGCCGCCGCGTTCATTGGAATTCCATTACTGATATTTTTTATTGTCAAACTGTTCACGGGCAATGTTTCTAACAGCACCATGACAGATCAGGAAGTACTAGCCCGAATTCAACCGGTTGGCCTTTCAAAAGCATCTGAAGGCGGCCCTCCTGGAAGTCGCAATGGAAAAGCTGTTTATGAAGCTGTTTGCGCTTCATGCCATGGCGCGGGCTTGGCCGGAGCACCAAAGTTTGCAGATAGCGCAGCATGGGCACCTCGCATTAGCCAAGGCCTTGAAACACTTGTTAAACACGCTGTTGGCGGATTTAAAGGCATGCCCGCCAAAGGTGGAGCAGCTGACCTGACGGATGATGAAGTTGCTCGGGCAGTAGCTTTTATGGGGAATGCCAGTGGTGGCAAATTTGAAGAGCCAAAGCCCGCAACGAGTGGAGCCACTGCGGGCAAAGTGGACTTAGCTGCCAAAGGCAAAGAAATTTATGAGTCAACATGTGTAGCGTGTCATGGCACTGGCGCTGCAGGCGCTCCGAAATTTGGAGACAAAGCAGCTTGGACACCTCGACTCAAAGCCGGCTTGGATTCTCTTATCGCAAGTGCAACACAAGGTAAAGGCGCAATGCCCCCCAAAGGCGGCTTTGCTGGCAGCGACGAGGAATTCAAAGCGGCTGTCAGCTATATGGCAAACGCTGCAAAATAATTCATCTTTGGGCTTCGACAAAATTAAAGGCGCATCACAACAGATGCGCCTTTTTTCGTTTAAGTCGCCTAAATTAAATGGTCACTTGAAGAGTAACTCAGGAAAGCAGAGCTTTCTCGTTCTCCAATAGCTGTTCATAGCTCTCTCGACTACGTATCAACCTTGCTGCACCCGCCTCTATCAACACCTCAGCAGCTCTTGGTCGAGTATTGTAGTTGGAGCTCATTGTCTGACCATAGGCTCCAGCTGACAATACAGCCAAACAATCGCCTTGATGAATCGCCAAAGTCCGATCTTTACCTAAAAAGTCACTACTCTCACAGACAGGCCCAACTACATCATATACGCGGGCAGGTGTATCAGGTTGAGAACACACGGGCACGATGTCATGCCACGCTTCATATAAAGCCGGACGAATCAAATCGTTCATTCCTGCGTCAACAATTGCAAAATTCTTGGCTTCACCAGGTTTGATATATTCAACCCGAGTCAGCAACAAGCCTGCATTACCAACCAAAGATCGTCCCGGTTCCAGTACAAGCTGCAAATCCATGCCCCTCAACTGAGTCATGATCGCCTCGGCATATGCCGATACAGCCGGCGGTTCCTCATCAGAATAGCGAATCCCAACCCCGCCCCCCAGATCGAGATGATGCAATTGAATCCCATCTTCTTTGAGCTCAGCGTGCAAATTCAGCAGCCTTGCCAAAGCATCTTCAAAGGGGGCTATTTCTGTCAGCTGAGACCCAATATGACAATCCACCCCGGCTATGCGTAGATTCTGCAAACCCGATGCTTTGCGATATACGCGCCGTGCATCGGCGTATGCAATGCCAAATTTGTTGTCCTTGAGTCCGGTGGAAATATAAGGATGGGTTTTGGGGTCTACATCTGGATTCACCCTTAAGCTAATCGGCGCCAGCTTACCCAACTGTCCAGCGATCTCATCCAATCTTTCCAGCTCTGCTTCGGACTCAACATTGAAGCAACGAACTCCCACCTCAAGCGCCAGCTTGATTTCCTCAACCGATTTGGCAACCCCCGAGAAAACAATCTTATCCGGCGCAGCACCAACCGCCAGCGCCCGTCGCAACTCCCCTCCCGAGACAATGTCGAATCCAGCACCCTGCTCCGCAAACAATTTAAGAATAGAGAGATTGGAATTCGCCTTCATGGCATAGCAAATCAAATGATCAACAGGGGCAAATGCCTGATCATAGGCCCGGAACGCTTCCTTCAACGCCTTAGCCGAATAAACATAGGTTGGCGTACCAAACCTGTCAGCGATTTGATCCAGAGGCAACCCATCGAATATGAGGCGCTGATCTTCCATAGAGAAATACGTCATGGGCGTGTGGACTCCTGCTCCTTGATCTGTGAAGTACCCGCTTTTGCTGCTTCCGCAGACACCTCCTTATTCGTAGCGGGCAAATACAAAGCACCTTTATAGCCGCAACCAGAAGACATGGCCGCAACCAGAATCAATACAAATAAACGCATATATTTGAGCCCCCTCTTCCCACTCAGTTCGTCGCACAATGAGACAATGTAGATAAAACAATCGACCACTATTCATCAAATGATGCCCAGTTGACCGGTGTTTGGCATAAGCCACGCTTGATCAACACCGGCTTATGGCAAAATTGCCATACTAGCAAATTAACCCTATGAGAACCGCCCATGGATGAATCCGCGTTCTTGACCCAAACCGACGCAATTTTCGAGAAAATCCAGCATCAGATCGACAAATCCGGACTGGACATTGAACCCAGCCAAAATGGCAACGTGCTGGAGCTGGAGTTTGCAGATGGCAGTAAAATCATCGTTAATCGACACACCTTTAATCAGGAAATGTGGATTGCTGCTCGCAGTGGTGGGTTTCACTATCGCAACCTTGACGGTATCTGGAAGAACACCCGTGACGAAGGGGAGTTTTTCTCCACACTTGCCTTGCTGATCAGCACCCAAAGCGACTCCCCGTTTACCTTTGAGGCTTGATTGATACACCCATTCCCAGGCCCGACATGACAATCACAGCATTTTGGGCTGAAACTGGGTTATTCAGCTCGGCCTTTCTTTCAGCAACCCTATTGCCCGGCAATTCGGAAATTGCTTTACTCGCCTACCTAAGCCTTGGCTACGGCAGCCCGCTTCAGGCAATCTTGATTGCCAGCATTGGCAATACACTTGGCGGAGCAACCACTTACTTCCTAGGGGGGATATTTCCCAAGGAAGTCAGACATAAATATATTGCTCAGCTGCAAAAGCATGGCCCCCCACTCATGCTTCTATCTTGGGTACCCATTATTGGTGATGCACTTTGCCTGGCGGCCGGGCTACTTAAGTTACCTCCAGCCCCCACAATTGGTTGGATGGCATTGGGCAAAATCCTTCGTTACACAGCAATTGCCTTGCCGTTCCAATTCAGGTAAACAAATATCTGTTGCGCCATTGCAACTAAGGGAAAGCCCGCACCAAAACAAATAAATTATTATTTTTCAATCAATTACCACACTCACCTATCAACTCAGCTTAGGCTCCCTCTCTCCAAAATCAGACACCAGTGGTTGCTTGTGCCAAAACGAAACCACTATCATCTTTGCGTGACGCCCCGCAAAAGGGGTCTCGGCTGTACCCAAGCTTCACCAATTAACCTCAACGAAGGAAAACTCATGAACAAGAAACTGATCGCTTTGGCTGTTGCTTCAGCCGTTGTCGCTCCGGCTGCTCTGGCTGACACTTCGAACGTCAACATCTACGGCAAGGTAAACGTAGGCGTTGTTTACGACAGCAAATACACTTCTGGCGAGCGCCAACTGAAGGTTGATAACTTGGCAACCAGCTCACGCATCGGCTTCAAGGGTGAAGAAGATCTGGGCGGCGGTACCAAGGCATTTTTCCAACTGGAAAGCGGCGTTGCTCCTGACGATGCCAGCGCATCCGGCTGGGCAACCCGTGAAGGTTGGGTTGGTATGAAGTTTGGTTCCTCTGCCATTGCATTGGGCCGTGGCAAGTCTGCATACCAACTGTTCCTGGAAGAGTTCGACCTGTTCGACGTTGCGCTGACACTTGGCTTGAACGAAGTGGATGGCAACAACAAGGGACGTTTCAACAACTCTGCCAAGTTCACCGGTGACTACGGTCCAGTTTCCGTAGCTGCAAGCTTGGCTCTGGGCGAGAACAAGACCGCTAAAGACAATTCCAGCTGGGATTTCGCTGGTTCGCTGAAGTATGCAGCAGGCCCAGTATGGGTTGGTGGTGCTGTTGATGTTGAAGAGCGCGTTGGTGCAGCTGCTACTGCAGTTGATCGTCGCAACTATCTGCTGGGCGTTGGCTACACAATGGGCGCTGTTAGCTTGGGTGGTGCATTCCAGAAGGCCAAGGCTGAGATGAGCACAGGTGGTGCCAAGGTTCAAGACCGTAACAGCTTCCTGTTCAACGCTGCTTACGCCATGGGCCAGTCCGAACTGCAAGGCGGTCTGATCATTGCTCGCAAGAACAATGACGTTAAGGACAGCGAATACAACCACTACGTATTTGGCTTCAAGCAAGGCCTGAGCAAGCGCACCGCAGTGAAGATTGAACTCGGCCACATCGACTTCAAGGTTGATGGCAAGAACGATCCGACCACCTTCGGTGTAGGCGTAATGCACAACTTCTAATTCGAACCACTTCGAATTAGTAGAGTCGGAAAAGGCAGCTTCGGCTGCCTTTTTCCATTTGTACCAGCCCCTCCCATTCGCGTTTGAAACCTGACCATGTCTACACACCTCCTTGCCTACTGCCGTCCCGGATTCGAACCCGAATGTGGTGATGAAATCGGTGGATTCTTGCTACGGCAAGGTATTGACTGTGAAATCGAGCGCGGCCAAGGATGGGTGCGGGTGAGGTATACAAGCAGCAAAGGTGATCGCCTGCCTGTGTGGCGTGAGCTGGTCTTTGCTCGGCAGTTGTTGCTAGCAGAGGAACCTGTCGCCCTACTCAGCGAGCGAGATAGGCTAACCCCGATTCTGGCGGCCGCCAAAGAACTGGGCGGGCCATTTTGTGACATCTGGCTGGAAACGCCAGATACCAATGAAGCGAAGCAGCTATCGGGTTTTTGCCGCCGCTTTGGTGAAAAATTGCTGGAAGCGGCAGCAGCAGAAGGTCTACTGAGCAAGCATCCCAGAGCGCCACGCTTGCATCTGTTTTTTACCGACATGCAGAGTGTCACACTCGCATTGGCAGCGCCGGAACATACCTCGCCGTGGCCAATGGGCATCCCTCGTCTGAAGATGCCATTTGAGACACCCAGCCGATCTACCCTGAAATTGGCGGAGGCCTTCCTGACGCTGGTTCCGGAAGATGAACTAAAGCAGCGTTTACGTAGCGGTCAGCATGCAGTTGATCTAGGCGCCGCGCCAGGGGGTTGGACCTGGCAATTGGTCAGCCGTGGTTTGCGGGTTGCCGCTGTCGATAACGGACCGCTAAAGGGGATTGTGGCCGATCACCCCCATGTCCGACATGAACGTGCTGATGGATTTCGTTTCAAGCCGAAAAAGCCTGTGGATTGGGTGGTGTGCGATATGGTCGAGCAACCAAACCGGATTGCTGCGTTAATGGCGCAGTGGCTGGCCGAAGGCCATGCCCGCCAAGCCATTTTCAATTTGAAGCTACCCATGAAGAAGCGACTGGATGCCGTCAGCCTGTGTTTCGACCTGATTGATGACAGGCTGCGTGATGCAGACGTGCCTTATAAGCTCAACGCCCGCCAGCTCTACCACGATAGAGAAGAGATCACGGTGTACCTGCGACGTCGCTAGCCTCCCACGAGGCTTGTTCTAATTTGTTCCAAGTCCCGCACGTACCGGCCTTGTCATGGCACCGAAAGCGCGAGAGCGCCTCGCGCAACATGCCAAAGTAGCTGCTAAGCTAGTGGCATCGCCATTCTCGGGAGGAAGCATGCTTAAACAGTTCAAAGAATTTGCCATGCGTGGCAACGTGGTCGATCTGGCCGTCGGGGTGATTGTTGGCGCGGCATTTGGCAAGATCGTCGATTCACTGGTCAAAGACGTAGTGATGCCGCCAATTGGGTTATTACTGGGCAATGTGGATTTCAGTAATCTATTTGTGGTGCTCAAACCCGGCGCCAAAATCGTCGGTCCTTACGAAACGCTGAAGGCTGCCCAGGATGCCGGTGCGGTGACGCTCAATCTGGGTCTGTTTGCAAACACCTTGATCAGCTTCCTGATCGTTGCCTTTTCGGTATTTCTGATCGTGCGGGCACTGGAAAAGCTACGTCCGCCGCCTGCTACTGCGCCGGTAGAGCCCGTAACCAAGGACTGCCCCCGCTGCTACAGTGCCATTCCTGTCAAAGCCACGCGCTGCCCGCACTGTACTTCTGAGCTATGAGCAAACCCAAACAGATTGTCGCGCTGGGAGGTGGGGGCTTCTCCATGGAGTCCTCTCTGCTGCTCGACCATTACCTGCTGGCAGCAACCGGACAACCCAGGCCTCAGATCGCTTTCATTCCGACAGCCAGCGGCGATAGCGAGTACTACCTGTCCCGCTTCTACGATACCTTTTCCCGACTGGATTGCCGGCCCAGTCATTTATCGATGTTCAAGCCACATACCGCAGATTTCGACGAGTACCTCCAACACCAGCATCTGATATTCGTTGGCGGCGGCAATACTCGCTCGATGCTGGCACTTTGGCGTGAATGGGGGCTGGACAAGGCGCTACGGCGCGCCTACGAGGCGGGGGTGGTGTTGTCGGGAATCTCTGCCGGCATGATCTGTTGGTTTGAATGGGGGCTGACGGATTCCAACCCCGGCCAGCTGGTCCCGCTCAATTGTCTTGGTCTGCTGCCAGGTGGTGCCTGCCCGCATTATGATGGGGAAAGCAAGCGGCAGCCGGCATTACAGCTGGCCGTTGCACACGGCAGCAGCGCTGCTTACGCAGCCGATGACGGCGCAGCCTTGCATTTTGTAGAAGGTACCTTGCATCAGGTCGTCAGCTCTCGCCCGAGTGCCAAGGCGTATCTGGTAGAAAAAGCCTCCAACGGCGGCAGCCAGACCACAGCGCTGGAAACCCAGTTTCTTGGGGTATGAATTCTGAAGCCCATCTGGCAGTCCACGCTATCCGGCCCAGCAAGGCTTCACTCCCCGCCCAAGCGGGCCTGCGTCTGCTCCACGGCCAACACCTCGGCGACACCGGCGACACATCGCCAGCGGATATTCAGATCGTATAACTGCATTCCATAGACCCTTTCCGGGTCGTCGGCATAGCCGGGACGCGGGTCTTGCGCCAGCACATCCCTGATCAAGCCCACCAGATCAGGATAGCGGCAACTCGCTGCCTGTAGCGCTGGTTCGGCCTGCGGATGAAACATCACCTGCAGAAATGCTACAGGCTCAGGCGCGAAGCCCATGCTCGCCCCCGGCTGGCTATCGACAAACGGCAAATAAGGCTTAATGTCGATGATTGGCGTCCCATCCAGCAGATCCATGCCTTCGATTTCCAGTGCTACACCCTTGCGAATATCGACCCCAAGTAAACGCACCACCGATAGTCCTATGGGGTTCGGTCGGAATGTCGAGCGCGTCGCAAATACGCCAACCCGCGCATTCCCACCCAGCTTTGGGGGACGCACCGTTGGTCGCCAGCCCTGTTCGGCGGTGGCATGAAAAATGAACGATAGCCAGATATGGCTGAAGCCTTCCAGGCCGCGCACCGCGTCAGCCACATCATAAGGCGGCAACAGCACCACACGTCCCTTGGCATGCGCTGCCAAACCTGGCTGGCGGGGAATGGCGAACTTCTCTTTATAAGGCGATTCGACTCGGCCTATCGCTTCAAACTGCCAGCTCATACGTCCCCCTGCTGCAACAGGCTGGCCAGTGTACACATGGCTTGCCTGTCCTGGCCGGGTCGTTGCTCGGCGAGCCGGACGGCGATCTGACCTAAAACCTGATACGGCATCACCAATGTCGGCAGTTTGGCAGCCAATGCGGCTTGTTGACGGTCAACCGTCGCAACATCTCCCCTGGCAATAGGTCCGGACAAGGCCGCCACAGTACCTACCCGCCCCACATTCGCCAGCGTACCGTCGATCAGGGGCTTGAGTGCCTGGAATGCCGTACTGCGCTCGACCCCGGCAGCTTCAAAACACGCTAGCCCCGCGTCCATCAACGCCACCAGATAGTTGCAGGCAAACACGGCTCCCGCGTGATAGAGCACCTTGGCGGAGGGGTCGATGGCAAACCGGCGGGCACCGATCCGATCAAACATCGGTCCAAGCAAGGCCATAGCCTTCGCATCCCCTTCACAGGCGCAGAAAGTTCCGGCAAAACCGGCGACGGCGGCGGCCGGGTCTGCAAAACTACGTAGCGGGTGCACACTGGCAACCACCGCCCCGCGTTGCTGCGCGGGCAACAGCACCTCCGAGCTTTGCGAACCGGAACAGTGAAACACCACACTGCCGGCCCTTAGCTGCGGCGCAATCTGGATGCAAACTGAAGCAAGCTGGTCATCAGAAACCGCTAGCAGTGTGAAATCTGCAGCGGGCAGCTCAGGCAAGGTACAAGCCCTGCCAGCCTCCAGCCAGTCACAGGCCGCTTGTGCGGTTTCAAGAGAGCGTGTCGCCACAGACTGCAGAAAAACCAGTTTCTGGCCGATAAAGAGTTTGGCAACGCTGCGCCCCAATTGGCCAGCCCCAATCAGATTAAGAGTAGGAAGTTTATGCATGATCAAGCCGACCGCCGGCGAGCCACAATCGGCCCCGACAACCGGGAATATGGGAATATACTGATGTCATCATCATGTGAAAGGAATCGACCATGAAGCGCACTCTCGTGCTTTTCGTGTTGATGGCCGCAACGACGGCATATGCCGGCAAGGTTTATCAATACAAAGACGCCAATGGCAACATTATCTTTACTGACCAGCCTCCCGCAGCCAATACCGCTGAGCACAAGGTTCGTACCAATAGCATAGAAACCAGCGGCCTGTCGTATTCGAACAAAGAAGCGGCACGCAAAAACCCCGTCGTTCTATGGGCCAATGCCTGTGGCAGCAACTGTGATGATGCCCGCAACCTGCTCGCCAAACGCGGCATTCCCTTCACCCAACGCGACCCGTCTTCCAGCGAAGCGGAATTCAACACGTTCAAGGCACTCAGTGGCGGAGACAGTGTGCCTGTATTACAAATAGGCAACTCAATCACGACTGGCTTCAATGCGGAGAACTGGAATGCCCTGCTCAACACGGCAGGCTATTCGCGCACTGCCGACTTTGGCGCCCCGAAGCCCCCTCCTGCCCCGGTCGCCAAGCCCGCAGCGTCGAATGCCGACGCCACAAAGCCCAAGCAGTAGTCTCTACCGAGACAGGCCTCCTGCCTGTCTCGCATCCTTTGCAATAGCCTGCAAAACCTTCCCCGATCCGCAATAGCTGGCACAATGGCGACCCGTCTGCGCATGCAGCGCCATTCAGGATCAGACCCATGCAGATCGCCACCTGGAACGTCAATTCCCTCAAAGTCCGGCTGCCGCAAGTACTCGAATGGCTGGCCGCCCATCCCCAGCTAGATTGTCTGTGTCTGCAGGAAACCAAGCTGGAAGACATTAATTTTCCCGAAGCGGCGATTCGTGAAGCCGGTTGGCAGGTCGCATTTGCTGGCCAGAAAACCTACAACGGCGTGGCACTGATTTCCCGCGAACCCGCCACCGACATTCAGATCAACCTTCCCAATTACAGTGATCACCAGATGCGTTTGATCGCAGGCACCTTTGGTGAAGTCAGGCTGATCTGTGGTTACTTTCCGAATGGCCAGAGTCTGGATTCGGAAAAGTACCCCTACAAACTGGCATGGCTGGAAGCACTGATTGCCTACGTTGGCGACCAGCTCAAGCAATACCCGCAGCTGGCGCTACTGGGCGATTACAACATTGCCCCGGAAGATCGCGATGTCCACGATCCCGCCAAGTGGGTCGGTCAAGTACTGGTCAGCGAACCGGAACGCGCGGCATTCAACCAGCTGATCAGCTTGGGGCTACACGATAGCTTCCGTAAATTTGATCAGCCAGAACAAACATTCTCCTGGTGGGACTACCGTGCCGCAGGCTTTCGCCGGAATGCCGGGTTACGCATCGACCACATCCTGCTGTCCGACCCGCTGATTGCTCGCTGCACCGGCTGCGTCATCGACAAAGAAGCCCGCAAAGCAGAACGCCCCAGCGATCACGCGCCCGTCATCGCAACTCTCGATTGAGATTCCGGTCGAAGGCGCGGGCTGACGTCACCCTGCGCTATCGCCATAATGCAGCCCTTCGTCGTTGCAGCCCGTCGCTGCATGCACGTTCAACCACCCCATACAGGAGACATGAGTGAAGCCTTTGTACCGTAGCGCCACCGTCGCCGCTCTGTTGGCCGGAAGCCTCAGCGCCCAAGCTATCGAACAATTGCCCTTGCGCGACTTCTTCCGCAATCCGGAAAAAACCGTTTTCCGCATCTCGCCCGATGGCAAGACCATTTCCTTCGTTCAGCCCTACGAAAATCGCCTGAATATTTTCACCCAGCCGGTTAAAGGCGAAGCCAAGCGGATTACAGCCGTCAAGGATCGTGATATTCGCCAATACTTCTGGAAAGGCAATGACCGCCTCGTCTACCTGAAGGACAACGGTGGCGACGAGAACTTCCACCTGTTTTCAGTTGATCGCGATGGAAAAACCACGCGCGATCTGACGCCGTTCCCCAAGGTCAGGGCTCGCATTATTGATTCACTCGAAGACAGCGACACCGACCTACTGGTGGGCCTGAACAAGCGTAAGCCCGAAATCTTCGACGCCTACCGGCTCAACACCAAGACCGGGGCGCTGAAACTCGTTGCCGAGAACCCCGGCAATATCACGCATTGGCTGGCCGACCATAATGGCAAGCTGCGGGCGGCCATTTCGACCGATGGCGTCAATAGCAGTGTCATGACCCGCGCTGACGAAAAGGCTTCCTGGAAAACCATCGCCACCACCAGCTTCAAGGATACGCTGGAGCCCGTGCTGTTTACCTTCGATAACAAGGCACTATATGCCTGGTCGAACCTGGGCCGCGACAAACAGGCACTGGTCGTCATCGACCCGGAAACCGGCAAGGAAAAAGACATCGTCAGCATCCACGAGTCTGCGGACATCATCGACTTCAGCTGGTCGCACAAGCGCAAGACGCTGACATCGACGACCTATGAGCTAGCCAAGAAGCAGAAAGTACTCATCGACGGCCCGACCGAGAAGGTCTACCACGCCATGGAGCGCACCTTTGCCGATATGGAAGGGGACATCGTGGCGGTCGATAAGGAAGAGGAAAACTACGTTGTTGTGGTCAAGAATGATCGCACCCGGGGCAGCTACCACCTCTACAACGCCAAAGACGAGAAGTTCAAGAAGCTGGCAGACGTTTCGCCATGGCTCAAGTCAGAACAACTGGCAGAAATGAAGCCAATTTCATACAAATCGCGCGATGGTCTGACCATCCACGGTTATCTGACACTGCCAGTCGGTAAGGAAGCCAAGAATCTGCCCGTTGTCGTCAATCCGCATGGCGGCCCCTGGGCGCGTGACGAGTGGCGCTTCAACCCCGAGGTGCAATGGCTGGCGAATCGTGGCTACGCCGTGCTGCAGATGAACTTCCGTGGCTCCACCGGCTACGGCAAGGCCTTCTGGCAAGCCTCATTCAAGCAATGGGGCCGCACCATGCAGGATGACATCACCGACGGTGTGAAATGGATGATTGACCAAGGCATTGCCAATCCCAAGAAGATTTGTATCTACGGTGCCAGCTACGGCGGTTATGCCACACTGGCCGGCCTCACCTATACGCCTGATCTGTATGCCTGCGGGGTGGATTACGTAGGGGTTTCAAACCTGCTGACATTCCTCAATACCATTCCGCCTTACTGGAAGCCCTTCCAGGAAATGCAGTATGAGATGGTTGGCCACCCGGTGAAGGACAAAGCCGCGATGGAGGCCTATTCACCGGCCCTCAACGCCGACAAGATCAAAGCGCCCCTGCTGGTGTTGCAAGGCGCCAAAGATCCTCGCGTCAACAAGGCAGAGTCCGACCAGATGGTCGAAGCGCTGAAAAAACGTGGCGTCACCGTGGACTACATCGTGAAGGACAATGAAGGTCTTGGTTTCTCTAACGAAGAAAACCGCTTCGAAGCCTACGAAGCCATGGAAAAGTTCTTTGCCAAATACCTGAACTAAGCATCGGGCTCCTTTGCCCCAGCCAGCTTCACCAGGCCCCGCCCAGTGCGGGGCTTTTTCATGATATCGCCGTGGTCATCATTCTCATTCTTTATTTGCAAATGAGAACCATTCGTGATTAGAATGAGTCCATGCAAACCTCCAATCCCCCCAAGGCAGCCAACCGTAACCGAGTGGCCCAGCCGAGCCAAACGTCCGGCCATTCTGGCGAAGCCCGCTTTCGCCCCGTGGCGATTCCTAGCCAGGCAATATTCTCGGGTGCCGTCGAAGTCGAGATTGACCACAACGGCGTGCGATACCGATTGCGCCAGACCTCACAAGGCAAGCTCATCCTGACCAAATAATCGGCTGCATCATGACGGTATGGTTTAATCAAACCTTTGCCCACCAAGACCATCCTCATGACCCCGATTGCCCAAACCCCTCACTTGCTGTTGCGCCATTGGCAGGAAGCCGACCTCGATGCGTTCTGCCGCCTGACCAGCGACCCACTGGTGATGCACTGGGTTGGTGACGGCACCGTGCTTGATCGCGATATCACAGCACGCTGGATTGCCAAATCGCAACAAAACTACCTGCAGCGGGGTTACGGCGTCTGGGCCGTGCAAGACCGGCTTAGCGAAGAAGTCATTGGCTGGGCAGGTATTACTCAGACCGAGCACAGTGAGGAAGGTCGTAGCGCAGAGCTGGTATATGCCCTGCGGCCTGACTATTGGGGAAAGGGCCATGCCAGCGAGCTGGTCCTACAGATTACAGGCTGGACGTGGCGCCATACTGCGTTGGATTCAATCGTTGCAACGATTGACCCTGCAAATACCCCATCCCAGCGGGTATTGGAGAAAAATGGCTTTGCCGTGGAAGCCGACCGGCTGGATGAGGACGGTTTGCCGGTCAGATATTGTCGTTTGTATCGTAGCTAGGCGCTGTTGAGGTTTGCTCTCCGGGCCAAAACCAAGCACCAACAGAACCTGGACTATTTGCTGACCTGATAACTGACCTGGGTCGGTGCGGGAGTATTCAGTGGCGAATAACTCCACTTACCTCGCCACGCCCCCAACACCAGGTTGGGATACTCCGGCTTGCCCAGGCTACCGTTATACCGGCCGAGCGCCCGATATAGATTTCCGCTTTCGATATCAATGTAGTGGCGCAAAATCGTGCAGCCAAAGCGCAGATTGGTGTGCATATCAAACAGATTATGGGTGTCCTTGCCGATTGAACGCACCCAGAACGGCATGACCTGCATCAGCCCCCGCGCCCCCGCGACAGAGATCGCATAACGCCGAAACCCACTCTCGACCTCAATCAAGCCCAGCACCATCTGTGGGTCCAGCCCAGCCCGCACCGATTCGTAATGGATCGCTGTCAGCAGATAGCGGCGAGTGAATTCGTCGGGAATCTTGCGTGCCAGCCGGCGTGACATTTCCTGCACCCAGCGTTCGCCATCTTCAGGCCGGTCAAACACCAGACGCGCACGGGCGCCATCATTGATGCTGCGCTGCATCGTGGTGGCGACGCTGGCTGACAAGGCTTCTTCTTTCTGGGCCCCCGCCCAGACAGGTGCGGCACACGCCAGCAATAGTGAGAAAATCAAACGGTACTTCATGGTCTTAAAACGTCTTGATAAATCGGGTCTGATCCGTCGGATCGTAACCTTCACGTTGGTAAAAACGATGGGCATCCGAGCGACCATTGCCGCTGATCACCTCCATCCGACAACAGCCCGCCTGCCTGGCAAATTGCTCTGCCGCCGTCAGCAGGCGCTGGCCGATACCCTGGCCGCGCAGCGGTGCCTCAACCACCAGAGCGGTAATTTTTCCAAGGCCACCTTCTGTATGTAGAACCGGAATGCAGTGAACACCAACCAAGCCCACGACACGTCCGGCCATCCAGGCCAGCAGAATCGCCCCATCGCGCAGATCAGATAACGTCAGCAGCCGCAGCTGGATAAGCGCTGGCTGCTGCGGATAGCCCAACTCGCCAAGGAGTTGGGCTACCACTGTGGCGTCATCAACCCGCGCAGGTCGAATCAACAGCGCAGTCTGGGTCACGCCAGTTTGGCTTTCATCATGGCTGCAGCCTCCTCCACCTTCACCAGCGAGGCTGCGGGATCGCGACGCGCCTGGTACTCGATATCGCCATTAGCCAGATTCTTGTCACCAATCGTGATGCGGTGCGGAATACCGATCAGCTCTATATCGGCAAACATGACACCGGGGCGCTCGTTGCGATCGTCCAGCAATACGTCGATCCCTGCAGCTAAAAGTTCCGCATACAGTTTGTCAGCCGCCGCCTTGACGGCCTCGGACCGGTGATAGCCCACAGCAACCACCGCAACCTGGAACGGCGCCATGGCAACCGGGAAGTTGATGCCTTTATCGTCAAAATTCTGCTCGATACAGGCGCCGACGATCCGCGATACGCCGATGCCATAGCAACCCATTTCCATCGGCTTGGTCTGGCCTTCCGCATCCAGGAAGGTACAGCTGAGCGCTTCAGAGTACTTGGTACGCAATTGGAAGATATGCCCGACTTCAATACCCCGGCAGATTTCCAGCACGCCCTTGCCATCAGGACTGGGGTCGCCCGCCACCACGTTACGGACATCTGCAACGATATCCGCCTCGGGCAGGTCACGCCCCCAATTGACACCAGCGATGTGGAACTTGGGTTTGTTGGCGCCGCAGACAAAATCATTCATGACAGCCACCGCACGGTCAGCAATCAAACGGACCTTGCTGCGATCAACCCCAACAGGGCCCAAGAAGCCAGGAGGGCAATTGAAGAAGCTGCGGATTTCCTCTTCCGTCGCAAAACGGAAATCCGTCATACCCGCCAGCTTGCCAACTTTAACTTCGTTCATACTGTGGTCGCCACGCAGCAGGACAATATTGAGTTTGTCTTCCGCCATCAGGGCAATCAGTTTGACAGTACGTTGCAGCGGGATTTCGAGCAATGCTGCAACCTGCTCACAAGTGGTCTGCTTGGGCGTATCAACGTCCCGCAGTGCCTCAGCCGGCGCGGGGCGGCTGTCAGCAGGCGCCAACGCTTCCGCCAGCTCGACGTTGGCAGCAAAGTCGGAGGTCGGGCAATACGCCAGCGCGTCCTCGCCCGAGTCGGCAAGCACATGGAATTCATGAGAGCCATCGCCACCAATGGCACCAGTATCAGCAGCCACGGCACGGAATTTAAGGCCCAGGCGACTGAACACGTTGGAATAGGCGCGATACATCCCGTCATAAGTCTGTTGCAGGCTCGCGAGATCAGCATGGAAGGAGTAGGCATCCTTCATCACAAACTCACGGGCTCGCATTACGCCGAAGCGCGGCCGGATCTCATCGCGGAATTTGGTCTGAATCTGGAAAAAATTGAGCGGCAACTGCTTGTAGCTCTTGATTTCGCTGCGACCAATATCGGTGATCACTTCTTCGTGCGTCGGGCCGAAGCAGAAATCGCGCTCATGCCGGTCTTTCATCTTCAGCATCTGTGGGCCAAACACCGCCCAACGGCCACTTTCCTGCCACAACTCCGCGGGCTGAATGGCCGGCATCAACAACTCCAGCGCGCCGGCCTTGGTCATTTCGTCCCGGACCACGGCCTCAACTTTGCGCAGCACGCGCAAGCCAAGCGGCATCCAGGTGTAAAGACCCGAACCCAGTTTCTTGATAAGACCGGCCCGCAGCATCAGCTTGTGGCTGGGCAGCTCGGCCTCGTTAGGTGCTTCTTTCAGTGTCGAAAGGAAAAATTGCGAGGTACGCATGGTCGTTCAGTCCGCTAAGTAGTTGATTTTTGCAAGCCGCGAGTTTACCAGCTGGCCAGCCACTATCGTTAATACATCGTCATACATACAGAAGGTTTACAGCAAAAACAAAGGGCCGGGGAAGATCCCCGGCCCTTTGGAAACAGGCATGGCAGGGATCGCCGCTCAGCTCGCTGGCGGTACGGTCTCTGCAAAAGACGGTCGCTGTGACAGCTTCTCGAAATGCCGTTCGAGGTTTGGATAGGCCGCACGCCAATCAATATGCGCGAAGCGCAGATCCAGATAAGCCAGGCAGCAACCGACGGCGATATCCGCCAGCGAATAGGAGTCACCACTGCACCATAAACGCTCACCCAGGTCGTCAGACATCGCTTTCAGGCCGCGATCAATCTTGACTTGCTGGCGCGAGATCCAGTCTGCACTTTGCAGCGCTGCAGGCCGTTTCTTCTCGATGAAAATATTGGCCGCAGCCTCCTCGATGCCGTCAGCCAGCGCCTCCCAGCGCTTGACGTTGACCGCCTGACGATTGTCTTGCGGTATCAACCGGGAAACGGGCGAGATGCTGTCAAGATATTCAACGATCACACGGGAGTCGAACAGGGAATGGCCGTCGTCGAACACCAGCACCGGTACTTTGCCAAGTGGGTTGTAATCGGGGACATGGGTTTCTGCATCCCAGGGGATATCGACTTCGAGTTGGCACTCGATGCGCTTTTCGTGCAGAACCACCCGCACCTTGCGGGCGAAAGGACTGGTAAGCGAGGCAATCAGTTTCATATTTGGAGCTTGTTTTAATGCACCGGCAAGGCACTCAACCGACGTGGCGAGCACAGCAAAGCCGGATTGCGGGCCAGTATGACCGGCTTTACCCAGGCACGGCAAGCTCTGCTTCGGTCATTTTCGGCCTTGGCGATGCTTTTTCGGAAGCAAGACTGGCCACAAGCTGCTAAACCGATATGGAAAGCAGAAAACATGGGCCCGTTTCGCTTATGCAATTGATATTCCAGCATAAGCCGTCAGCGCCGGGTGAGTATTACAGGCGCTATTGTTTATTGATTGCGTCCAACACCCTGCGCGCTGCCCGCCCGGCAGGCCAGGTGCCGGCAAGACGCTTCTGGAGGTGTTCGATGCACGACAAGACCCTGCTGATGACGCTCTACAAAAAGCTGAATGACGGGCAGATGGCCAAAGACGTGTTCTACAAAATGCTGGTGCGGGCTTTGGTTGATGAGGTGGCCGGCACGCGGACCAGTATCTGGTTTTTCTCCAGCAGTCTGAAAGATATCCTCAGCTGCGAGAGCATGTATGACAAGGCCACCAATCAGTGGAGCAGCGGGCTCGCCTTCAAAGAGGATGACTGCAGCGCCTATTTCGAGGAGCTGACCCAATCCAAGCAGGTCATTGCCGGCGACGCTCACAGCGATCCGGCCACCAGCTGCTTCAATGATCTGGAATTCAGCCCGGTTGACCCCTACGGCATTCTGGATGTGCTGATTGAAGTGGATGGCGAGAGCTATGGCATGGTCCGTGGCGAGCGTGGTGGTGGCATTGGCTGGAACACCGATGATCTGGTGTATTTCAAGCAGGTGGCAGCCATGATTGGCCTGGTTCTGAAAAAAGTCGGTTGATGCCCGGCAGGCCACCTCAAGCTGGCGTTTGTTGGCTGGTAGCGAAAATGCAACGCCAACGGTGGCCGGGTCGCTAACCCATCAATGCGCCAGCCCGAACTGCAGGGATGCTAATTGCGCATACAGGGGAGACGTTTCGATCAGCTCGGCATGGCGACCGATGGCGACAATCCGGCCGGCTTCGAGCACGACAATCCTGTCTGCCTGTAGCACCGTGGCCAGGCGGTGGGCGATCACCAGAGTCGTGCGGTTTTGCGCTGCATTGTCGAGCGCAGCCTGCACCAGGCGCTCGCTGGCGGCATCCAATGCACTGGTTGCTTCATCCAGCAGCAGAATCGGCGGATTCTTGAGAATGGCTCTGGCAATGGCGATGCGCTGACGCTGCCCGCCAGACAAGCGAACCCCTCGCTCCCCCAGGAAGGTGTCGTAGCCTTGCGGCAAGGCTTCGATAAACTCGGCAGCAGCCGCTTTGGTAGCCGCTGCCTGTATCTCGGCCAGCGTTGCTTCAGGGCATCCATAGCGGATGTTGTCAGCCACGCTGCCCGCAAAGATCACCGACTCCTGCAACACCACCCCGATGTGGCGACGTAATTCCTGCAAAGCCAGCTCGCGAATATCCACCCCGTTCAGACGAATACAGCCTTGCTGCGGATCATAAAAGCGCAATAACAGCTGGAATACCGATGTCTTGCCGGCGCCCGATGGTCCCACCAAGGCTACCCGCTCACCCGGCCTGATCAACAGGGAGAGTTCATTCAGGGCATTTTGTTCAGGTCGCGAGGGGTAATGAAAACTCAGCTGCTCCAGCCGCAGCCCTTCTCCCGTCAGGGGTAGCGGCGCGGGGGGCGTCCGTTCTTCGACCGGTGAGCGCAAGGACAGTAGCTGCATCAAACGTTCTGCCGCACCGGCCGCGCGCTGCAAATCCCCCCAGACTTCGGCAATCGCACCAATTGCCCCAGCCGTCACCACGGCATACAAAATGAACTGCGATAGCTCACCGCCTGTCATTTTTCCCGCCAATACTGCCTGGGCGCCCAGCCATAGCACGAAGACGATGGCGGCAAAAACCAGCACGATAACCACGACCGTGAGCCAGGAGCGAGCACGGATGCGGGCCAGAGCGGTGCGGAAGGCGGTCTCGGCCGAACCGGCAAAGCGGTGGATCTCGTAATCCTCCTGCGTGAAGGCCTGAACCGTCGGCATGGCGTTGAGCACTTCGCCGGCGAGGGCACTGGCATCAGCTACCCGGTCCTGACTGGCTTTGGACAGTTTGCGCACCTTGCGGCCGAATAGCAGGATAGGCACGACCACCAGCAGCAAGGTAGCAACGATGTAGCCACTCAAATAGGGGCTGGTAATCGTCAGCATCACCACGCCCCCCACCAGCAGGAACAGATTGCGCAGGCCCATCGACAGACTGGTCCCGACGACGGTCTGTACCAAGGTCGTATCAGTGGTCAGACGGGACAGCACTTCGCCAGTCTGCGTGGTTTCGAAGAACTGCGGGCTCATGCGCAGCACATGGCTGTATACCGCCTTGCGGATATCGCTGGTAACCCGTTCGCCGAGCCAGGACACCATGTAAAAGCGCATCGCCGTTGCAGCCGCCAGCACCAGGGAGACGCCGAACAAGGCCAGGAAGTAGCGATCAATATGTCCGCTGCTGGATTGGGCAAACCCAAGGTCGATCAGGTATTTGAAGGCAACCGGCAGTGCCAGCGTGGCACCAGCGGCCACCAGTAGCGCCAGCAGCGCCACCAGCCATCGACCCAGATACGGGGTAAGAAACGGCACAAGATGACCTAGCGGGCCGATGCGCGGCAAGCGATTCAAGGGATTATTCATGGCAAATCTGCTCGGGCAAGTGTGGCAAAGATCAAGAATCTGCCCGGCAAGATCAGGGCAGACTGCTCAAAAATAGTTTGCAAAATAGCGTGTTAGCGGTGCTCCCCATAATTGAGCCACATTTACGGAGAAAGATGGCGACATCCCCCCAACACACCGGAGACCGCCATGAACCACCCTGACTTCAAGCGCCCCTTGATTGTGAGTCTGATCACCAGCCTGATCGCCGCCCTCGCCACTTCTGCAGCCCACGCACATGGCGCTACCGAGCATGCTGCTGCAGCGGGAGTTGATCTGACCCGCCTGCCAATTGGCAACAAAGTCACGACCTCGCCGCAGCGCGGGGCGGTGTACTCATGTCAGACCCAGTTCAATGGCGGTGGCGCGTTTGCTACCGGCAAATGGATAAATGGTGACGGTACTTATAATCTCAACGCCAAACCGATCATTGATGGCGCTGTCAGCTGGCCTAGCCAGTTCACCCTCAGCGTGAGCAACGGCGTGCGCAAGATTATTGGCAACGATCTGCCCAGCCACCCCACCGGGACTTACCCGGTCGCGACAACCGACGACGCTTATCAGTATGACCGCAATCCCAACCGGATCAGCAGCCAGAATCTCAGTTACAACCTCACACTCAACCCCGAAGCCTCGGCCACACCGGCCTGTCTGAACATGGGCCCGATTGGCGTTCTACTGTCTGGCTCCTATGTCTTCAACGCCCTGGATGCCGGCGGTCGCGATGCGGTGGCCTACGAATTGCAGGATAGCTGTCAGGGACACCCCGAACGTAGCGGCGCCTATCACTATCACAGCATCACCACCTGCCTGGAAGACAAGCCAAGTGGCGGCCATTCGCCATTGCTGGGCTATGCCATCGACGGCTTCGGCATATATGGGCACTACGGCCAGAATGGCGAGACCCTGACCAATGCCGATCTGGACGAATGCCACGGCCATACCCATGAAATCGACTGGGATGGTAAAAACGTGGTGATGTACCACTACCATGCCACCTGGGAGTACCCCTACACCATTGGCTGTTTGCGCGGCAAAGCCGGCAGCAGTACAGGCGGCACTGGTTCTGGCACAGGCACCGGCACAACCAGCCCGACTGCCAACTACAGTGGCTTATGGATAGACAGCAGCAACCCGACCTGGGGCGTATCGTTCTATCAGGACAACAGCAGCAGTCTGATGTTCTTCCTGGGCTACGACGGGGCAGGCAGCCCGGCCTGGTATGGGGTCTTTGATGCCCGCTGGAGCAGCAGCACTACCCTCTCCGGCACGGTCTACCGCTTTGCCGGTGGTACCGGCAGCAGCGTATTCAATCCGGCCAATGCCCGCAGTACGGTCGCCGGGAGCGCCACCATGCAGTTCGATTCAACCAGCAGCGCGACAGTCTCTGCACAGATTGACGGTAGCAGCGTCAGTCGCAAGGTAAGCCGGATTCGCTAGGCTCTGTTGGCTGAAGAGCACCATGAATGGCAAGCTCTGCAGCCTACTCGATTGATCCGGGCTTCTGACAACAGGAGCCCGCCACACGGCACTGCCGGAAGCCACCCATGTTCCGCTCGATTTCTCATACATTCTTCGCCGCACTGGTCACGACCTCGATTGCGCTGGTCATCACCATGGCCATTGCCACCCGTATCAGCCTGGGTCATGGCTTCGACCTGTACGTCACGCGAGTTGAACTGGGTCGGCTCGGCATTGTGGCCGACACGTTGAAGCAGGCTTACGCTGATCACCAGAGCTGGCAGTTCCTGCGTGATGATCCGGATGCGCTGGTCAAAATGATGGGCCGGGTACGTCGCCAGCTGGCTGAACAGAACACCACGCGGAATGATGCGCAAGACGACATGCCCCCGCCACCGCCCCCTCAAAACGCCAGGTCCCGGCCAACGGCCGACAATCTGGGAGACTGGCAGACCCCCTACCATGATGGCCGCCCGCCTCCTCCCGATGGCCCAGGCAATGCGAGGCGCGACCGGCCACCGCCACCCTTTGATGGCCCCGGTGACGGGCGGCCGGATCGTCCACCGCCCGATCGTCAGGGCCCGGACTTCGAAGGGCGCGACCGTCCACCGCCCCCCGGCACCCGCCCCCCGCCGCCAGACCGGCTGGGATTATTGCGCCGACTGGCGGTACTGGATGTCGATGGCAGCCTGATCACCGGCAACCCGAAGGCACTCAATGGCCCGAGAGAGCCGTTGCAATGGCAGCCTGATGCCTCCAGCCCCAGCCGCCTCATCGGCTATATGGCCTTGCAACCGCAGATCGACGACCACAACGAGCTGAGCGTGGCCTTCATCAGCAGCCAGAGCCGCAATCTGTTCGGCATCGCGCTGGCAGCCTTGCTGGCATCAGCCGGGGCTGCCCTGCTTCTGGCACGCCATGTTAAAAAGCCGATCGCTGCACTGGCCGATGCCAGCCGGCAATTGGCCAAAGGCGACTTCGAGGTACAGCTGGCAGAAAACCGGCGCGACGAAATCGGTCAGGTGGCCCATGCCTTCAATGCCATGGCCCGCACCCTGAAGGCGCATGAGCATTCGCGTCGGCAGTGGGTTGCCGACACTTCGCACGAGCTACGCACGCCACTGGCTATTCTGCAGGCGCGGATCGAAGCGATGTCTGATGGGGTCATGCCAAGTTCGCCCGAGTCTTATAAAGTCTTGCTGGGCGCCATCAGCGAGTTGAACGGCTTGGTGGATGACCTGCACGAGCTGGCCCGTGCCGATCTGGGCGAGCTGCAATATCGGATGGAGCCGATTGCTGTGGCAGAGATCATCGAAACCGCCACGAACAGTTTCGATGCCCGCTTTCGCAAGATGGATCTGCGTTTCAGCCAGGATAACCAAGCCCCTGTCAGCAGTCAGATCAAGGGCGACCGCCTGCGTCTGGCACGGGTCATTGGTAATTTGCTGGCAAACTCGGCCCGGTATACCGATGTCGGTGGCGAAGTCCGGCTGTCGGCACGCGCCGATGGCGGTTGGGTCGAAATCGCTGTGGACGACTCTCCGCCCGGCGTGCCCCCGGCCGCACTGGATAAGCTGTTCGATCGTTTTTTCCGGGTAGAAGGCTCACGCCAGCGCGAGTCGGGCGGCAGCGGTCTGGGGCTTGCCATCGTCAAGGCATTGGTCGAAGCCCACCGCGGCAGCGTCCACGCGGAAGCCTCGCCATTAGGCGGACTGCGTGTGGTCGTCAGGCTGCCCCAATTACACGAATAATGGCAATTGCCTAAGAACCACTCAGAACAGGACATCCCCCACCATGCCCCACCAAGCCTCCATCCTGCTGGTCGAAGACGAACCGCGCATTGCTGAAGTCATGCTGGCCTATCTGAATCAGGCGGGCTACCAAACCCGGCACATCGACCACGGCGAGGCGGTACTACCCGCCATTCACGAGGCCGCCCCGGACTTGCTGGTACTGGATTTGATGCTGCCAGGAAAAGACGGTGTCGCCATCTGCCGGGAATTGCGGGCATTTTCCAGCCTGCCGGTCATCATGGTGACGGCGCGGGTTGAAGAGATCGACCGATTGTTGGGGTTCGAGGTGGGTGCAGACGACTACCTGTGCAAGCCCTTCAGCCCTCGCGAACTGGTCGCCAGGGTGCATGCCTTGCTCAAGCGCAGCCGGCCCGCCCCAGCCAGCGGGCAGATCGAGTCAGCCTTGTTCACCGTCAACGAATCCAGCCAGCGCATTGCCTGTGCCGGCAATCTGCTGGATCTGACGCCGCGTGAATTCCAGCTGCTGCGGTATCTGGTCAGCCAGCCGGGCCGGGTGTTTTCCCGCGCCCAGCTTATCGAGCTGGCGTATACCGACGCTTCAGATGTATTCGACCGCGTGGTCGATACCCATGTAAAAAATCTGCGCCGCAAGATTGCAGAACACCTGCCGGAACGGGAAGTCATTCATTCGGTTTACGGCGTTGGCTACCGCTTTGAGGTCTAGGTTCTGTTGACCTAAGGTTTGCAGATCACGTTTCACCGGAAAACGGCCTGGAACAAAGCGCAGCGCGCGCCGCATAGTCATTCTATGCAAGCGTTCTGCAACACAGGGCCGGGCCATTTTCCGGTGAAACCCTGCGGGGCGGGGCGTCGTTAGGGTTCGCTTATTTAGCTCGCTAAACCGCGCTTACCCTGCCGTGCGTGGTGGTTGGGGCTTTAGCCCCTTACCATCCACGGCCTACCCCTTGCGGGTATAGACCCGCCCCAAAACTCGGCCCGGCGCGACTGTAAACCTTACGTCAACAGAACCTAGACGGGTTCCGATTGGGAATCAGCCTTTGCGTCAGAACCCACCTGCGCGGCAGCCTGTTTGACCTCGCGATACCAACGATTGCATGCCGGGAGCAACAGACAGGCAAAGGCCACCATTTCTAGCAGCCACACCACCAGATAGGCCCCCATCAATGCATGACGATCCAATGCAAACGCCATCAGGATCTTCATCGGCCCGCCAGCCATCACAATCATCCCCATGAATATCAGGATGGTGATGCGGGCCCAGTTCCGGCCTGTCCAGGCCAACCAGCAGAAAACCCCGGTTACGCTCAGCCAGAAGCCGCCACCGCCGAAGGCCATTGCGGCAATGCCCAGCTTGCCCAGGCCCTCCATCAAGCCGGCAGACCCTGGACTACGTGCGAACATCGCCTCTAGATAAAAATAGTGGCAAACCGCCCCCAACAGCGTGGTGAGCATCACCAAGCCTAGCGACACATACAACATCATCGGACGTTTAGGTAACACAAGCCTCTCCATCTCTCCATAAATAAGCTTGGGTTCATCTTGCGGCAGTGGCCGCATTACGCCAAGCCATTCCGCACAACAATCCGTTGCCGCTCTCCCGAATTGATCCACAGTTAGGGCGTAAAGTGGTGCTCAGTGGATAGCCAATCGGCCCTTACCCAAACCCAACCAGACAGGAGATTCATCATGCACTTCTTTCTACGATTACTCGCTCTGACCTTGGCCAGCAGCTTCACCATTGCCACGGCTGGTACACCACAAGGGCCGCGTGAAGGCTGCGATCGTCCGCCCCCACCACCGCCACGGGAAGCGCTGGACGCCTGTCGTGGCAAGGCTGCTGGCGCCGTGGTGCAGATCGCCACCCCACGCGGAGAAAAAATCTCGGCCAAATGCCAGCTGGTGGCGGTGTCCGATGCCATGCCCGGCCCGGCAGGCGGCGAACAGCCCCCCAAACCACGCTGATGACGCTGGTGTGTCAGCCCATGCAAAAGCCCGGCGCCATCATGGCCGGGCTTTGTTAGTTCGGACTAATGAAATTTGAAATGAAATTGTTGAACTTATTGCTGCCAGGGCCAGATCTGATCGAAGCGGACATCCAGAGGCAGTTGATGAATGCGATAGCGCAACGGTAGGGGTTGGTCGGGCTGCAAGGTCACGACAATCGCCTGACCACGTGGCATCAGCTGGGCAGTTCGGTCTGCAGGTAGCCGTTGCGTCTCAGGCGCAATCGCCACCACATGCGCCGGCAACTGTCCGCCATCGGCAAAACGGAGGGTGGCTGCCCTGCCAAGCTTGGCATAGCGGGCTTCTGCAGGCTGGATATAGGCCATGATGCGCGGCTCGGCCGTGCCACGCAGCAGCGCCACTTCGGTTTCCTCGGTCACCCACTCGCCCGGCCGCACCAACAATCGCAACAGCTCGCCGCTCACTGGCGCCACGCCCAGGGGGGGCTGCACCGGTGGCAGGGGCTTGATCGGTTTGGGCAGATTGCTCACCCGCCGCGACGATGCCCCGCGTAAGTCAGCCAGGTCACGCGCCGCGCGAATGCGATCAGCCTCGGCACCCGACCACATGGCCTGGGCGTTGGCCAGTTCCGCTGCGGTCGCAGCACCCGCAGCCAGCAAACGCCGTACCGCCTCCAGATGCTGATTACGCAGCTGGAGCTGCCGCTCGGCCAGGGCCAGCGATGCCCGTGCCACGTCCAGCTGGGCAGGCGATACCTGCGAAGGCTGCGGGTTGTCCGGAATCTCAGGTATTGCCTCGACCGGCAGGGTCTGCAATTTGCCCACCGGGTCGCCCGCATTCAGACGCACGCCCGGTTGCTGAATCTGGGCAATCCGGCCTGAAACCCCGGCCTTGACCACCACGTCCTGCAAAGTGACAAACGCCGGCGCGGGCTCCCACCAGTAGGCAATCACAAAGCGCAGGGCCAGATAAAGGGGGGGCATGATCACCAGGGCCAGCAGCAGATACCAGCGCCAGCGTGGCACCTGCCGCTTGGCGGCAGCATACCGAACCGCCATGCCGTTCGACTCCTGCGACGAGGTGGGGGGGAGATCAAAACGGATTTTCATGGCTTGGCCTCTTGGAAATGCTTCCAGGACTGCACCGTCACCCCGAGAAATCCTGATTGATTGGAAAGTTGCCCGGCTAGCCGCTGCCATTGAGTCAGGGCGAGTCGCCGACCTTGCGTGGCGCTACTCTCCGTGCCGGGCAGTGCCGACTCGACGCTTTGCGCGATGGCTAGCGGTAATGGGCCTTGCAATAAAGGCTGGGCAATCTCGACCACGCGTTCGGGATCGCTGACATAAATCATGGCAACCCCCTGGCTCAGGCCAGCATCCAGCAGGCGCTGCACCCAAACCTTGTCGGCAAATTCGCGATGATGGGTCGTGAGCACGACAGGCCAGCTCACGGTCTGCCGGACCTCGTGGAGGGTGTCGATGACCTGCTCAGCCCAGTCGGCCTGCGCTGCATCCGGCAGTTGACTGCGTTCCAGATCCAGATTGACCGCATCAAACTGAAAGCCGGATAACTGCCGCAACAATGCCAACAAAGCCGGGCGGCCAGCCGGTTGCACCCACTCGGGATCACCCAGCAACCACTCGACCCGTATGCCGCGTTGCCGGGCATTGTTCAGCATCTGCCGCACCACCCAGGCATTTTTGGGTTCGGCCATGCGTTTGACCTGCTCTGCGGTAAACGACAAGGACAGGCGCCCGGTTCCCGGCGGCAGTGCAGACCAAGGCGCCGTGCGTTGCAACCAGGCGCGGCCATTCCAGTCAAAGAAGCCCAGGCTGGCGGTAGTCGCCACGGTCTGCTGTGGCGCAAGCGACGAAGTCTGGGGCGCCGGTTGCAGCGACACAGCCTTCGCCAACGCTACAAACAAGGTGTCTGGCAGCGGTGGCAGCCCGGTTGCCGCCGGGCATTTCACGTCGGCTGGCGCCAGCGCCAGCCAGTCGATGACGGCTTCATCCTGGCGTTGACGGGCCCGGCTGTAGTCCATGGCCGCCTGATACAACGCATACCGCGTCTGCAATTCGCGCTCCAGCACATCACCGTAGAGGCTATGTGTACGCAGCTCAGCGATGCGCCAGGCCTCCTGTGCGGCATCGAGTTGCGTGCGGGAGCTGACCATGTCGCGCAACCTTACGGTCAGCGTCGCATGGGTCTGGGTCAGCTCCCGTTGCAGATCCGCAAGACGGGTATCGAGCAGCAGTTGGGCGCGCTGCAGTTCCGCCGATGCCGCTGCCCGCCGCGCCTGACGTACAGGCCCATCCCCTAGCGGCAGGGTGAAGTCTACGGTCACGCCGGTCGAACGCCCGGAGGGGCCGCCGATATCCCTGCTCAGCGACTGCACCAGCGATACCCCTGCATCCATCCCGGAAGCTTTGGCCTCCTGCACACGTTGCTGGCGTAAGGCCACTTCGGCCTGAGCCTGCGCCACCGCAGGGCGTTGCGAAATCTCTGCCCGCAGCTGCTCCAGACTCACGCACTCGTGCTGCAAGCCCAAGGGCTGCGCCACAAATGGCTGTAACGACTGCCCGGTCAGGCGTTGCAGCACGCCGAGCGCATCCGCCTGGGCGGCCTCATGCCTGACCAATTCTCGCCTTGCCAGATCGAACATCGACTGAAAACTCAGGCGATCCGACTCCAGCAACAAGTGCTCCCGCATGCGCAGGCGCAACCAGCCTTGTGCCACCGTTTCGCTTTGTAGAAATTGGTGGGACAGACGCACCCGCTCGCCAATATGCCAAACCTCGGCATAGGCGCGGCGCAATTGGCGTAAAACGGTCTGCAGCACTTCCTGCTCGTTGAGCCGGGCCTGCTGCAGGGCAGTACGGGCAGTGTTGCTGGCCTGTTCGCGCTCGCGGGCAGCGGCCAGCAGCGACCAGCGCACTCCCAGCTGCAGATTGCTGCGGCGGTAGTCTCGTATCTCGGTTTCGGAAACCGACTCGCGGGTATCTGCCAGGCTAGCCCCACCCACCAGACGGGCATTGCCCTGCGCCTGAGCGGCATCCAGCCGATGCTGCAAGGCCTCGGCTTCGAGGGCGGCCAGTCGCTGCTCGGGCGCGGCCTCGCGTGCCAACGCTTCCAGCTGCTGCAATGTCAGCGCCGGAGCCGGTGAGATCCCCACAACCAGCAGGCTGATCAGAATGCGTCGGATCATAGCGGTCAGAATTTGGTTTTTTTCAGCACCCACCAGGGGGCCATTGCAGAGTCGAGATGGCTCTTGAAGAAGATCTCGGTCAGCACTGCCAGCGAGCAATGCACACGGGCTGCGAACGCAAACAGCGGGAACAGCGGCAGAAAAAGCAGGTAACGCGCATCCTCACGCGGCCGTTCCGACACGCCGACCACGTAGAGACCGAAGAAGATTGCCAGCGCGGCCAGATACACCAGATAGACGAAGCTCATCACGCCCAGCACCATACCGAGTGGCATGGTCCAGAGCAGAACCCCGGTATACGCAACGATGACAAAGGGCATCACCAGCTGCAGGTACAGCCCGGAGAGCAAGGTGAACAGGAAATTGCGCCAGCCGAGTAAACCCGGCCGCAAATTAAAGCGGTATTTGCGCACGAACAGGTAGAACAGATCCCCTTCCCAGCGCAGGCGTTGCTTGAAGAAAATCGGGAAGGTGTCGGGGGCATCGGTATGCCCGATGGCATGCGGCTCGAACACGATACGCAACCCCTTGTGCCGGCCGAAGTACTGCTTGAGCCTGAGTGTCAGGTCCAGGTCCTCTGCGGTACCGGCATCCCAGCCCCCTACCCTGCGCAGAAAGCTGGCCCGGAACACGCCGAAGGCGCCGGAGATATTGTTGACCAGGTTGAATTCCGACAACCCGGTTTTGCCGGCACCAATCGACAGCATGTATTCCAAAGCCTGCATGCGGGTCGCCAACGATTTGGCGGCATTGCGCACTCGCAACGATCCAGCCACCCCAACCACATTCGGATCTGCGAAGTGGCGGGTGACGTTGCTCACCATATCGTTGTCGAAGCTGGTGTCGCCATCGAGCGCCATGACCACTTCGCCAGTCGCAAACTGCAGTCCGGAATTCAGCGAAGACACCCGGCCGCCACGCTGCCACTTTGGCAAGACCAGCAGGTGGCGACGTGGGATGTCCTTCAACTCGGCTTCACAAGATTTGGCCGCTGCCAGCGTCGGGGCATTCTGGATGGCGCCGTCGATCACCGGAATGATCTCGATCACCCCCGGGTATTCCTGCCAGGCCAGCGACTGGATGGTTTTGATGACGTCCTCACCTTCCGAATAGCAGGTAATGACGCAGCTGACCTTCGGATAACGCTCACGCTGCTTATGCGGACGCAACTGGCGAATCGAATAACGCACAATGCCAAGCACCACCAGCACGAACATCGGCAGTTCGAGCAACAGGGCAAACGGGAAGAACTTGAGGGCAACTTCCAGCCAGGTGCGTTCGCTGCTGACAGACAGCATCTGCTGAAAGGCGAAGATGGCTTCTTCGAGAATCATGTCTGCTCCTCCAGTCTTTGCATCAAGGCCTGCGCGCTGGTGCAGCCCGCAACTTCCAGCGGGGTATCCAGACTACGGATGCGCAGCTTGAGCATCTGCGCCTGCGACTGCTCCTGCAACACGCGCTGCAATCTCGCAATGAAGCCGGCAATCGATGAAAACGGCAAAAACAGCCACAGCCGGTTTTCACTGGTGCGGGTGGTAACGTCCGAGGTCCGTAACAGCTCATGCAAACGACGTGCGAACTCATCAAGCAATAAAAATGCACGTGGCGCACCCAATGTCTCGACCAGACCGGCGGCATCTTCAAACTCGATCAGCACCAGGCCGAACTGCATGATCGGGTGCCGCTGTTGTGCGGCCAGGGCCCAGTCCACCAGCCGTTTGAAGTAGTTGGGTACCACGCTGTTGGGCAGATCAAGTGCAGCGAACGACTCCTCGATCTGACCGGCGCGCAGGACAGCACGACCATGTGGTGTCACCCGTAGCGTCGCCACTTCCCGCACGTCCAGCTCTCCCGGATCGGCGACGGTCTGGCAGTCCAGACACCGGGCAACGATCGAAGCATCAACAAAAACGTGGTGACACGCCGCACAGGCGTACTGGGTAAGCGGCCGGTCGTAGTCCACGCCGATGTGACGCAAACGGGCGCTGCATTTGGGGCAGCCAAGGCCCTTCTCATCGTGAAAATCCGCCTCGGGCGCAACATTGCCGCAGGTAAAGCAGTGCAGTGAGGCTGATTTGCGGATTTGCAGACTGCTGCAATGCGGACAGACATCCAGATAGTGCAGATGGGCGCCGGTGCACTGCCGGCAATGGCGGGTACGGTCCACCACGGCAACCGGTTCGAGCAGACTGCGGCGTGTCAGGCCGGTGATCCAGGCATCAACCTGATCACCCGGCATGGCCAGCGCTTCAGCAACCGGGTAGCGATAGAGCAGGTGCGCCTGCCGATCCAGCAAGGGATGCAGCTCGCTGGCTTCGCGCAAATACAGGTAATAGAGCAGCCGCTCCTCTCGGACCAGACCATCCGGGTCCAGCCGCAGGCTGGCGCGCACCGTCTGGATTCTTTCGGCAGCGGCGTAGGCGTCATCCGGGCTGACACCGCCATCAACCAGAGGGGATAGCCCTTCATCACTGCCGCAGAAAACCGGGCGATCCCACCAGCGCGAACGACGAACCTGCTCGATCAGCAGGTCGCGTTCGGCTGGCGGCAAACCCGTTATATAGAAGCCGATTGGCGTGAGGTTGCTGGCGATGAAGTCATCCCAGCCATTGAAATTGGCACCGGCACTAAGGCCGATTTCGAAAGCAGTCAGCATGGATTATCTCAACCCTGGCAGCCGGCCTTGCCCATGACATCGCTTGAACACGGCCGGACCCTGATACCAGGGCGGTTGCATCGGTGACGGGTGTCTTGAGTGACAGTGCGTTGTGGCGCTGTCATAACCAAGACCGGGTGGCGTGAAAGCGGTACCACCCACCTGCACCCCGTTTGCGTCGCAGCCCCATCTGCTCCCGCATTTGGATGAGAGGACAATCTGCCACGTTCAACCTTCTGGTCTCGTCGCAGCCTTTCCGCCCCTGATGTGTCGCCCTCATCCGATACTGACTTGTCTTGCCTGCAACCCCACCCAAAGATCCCTGCTTGTGCAGATGGTTTTGAAATCAACCCCTTATAACGCACCTCAGACTTCGTGGGCCTTGCTTCTTTATTGATAGACAATCCGACGTTTTCAATGGGTATTTTTGCCATACACTCAGGCGTTTGATTGTAGGAGGCGGATTGTCTGAGAATGCAGGTGATCAAGCAATGCTTGCCTGCGGCGATGTTCGGCCCGTTTACGGGTAGCAACCTCATCGGCCGAACGACAGAGTGGCTGCAACGGCAGCAGAAAGTCACCATCTGGGTGTAGTGTGGCACCCAGTTCCTGCCAGAAAGCGTCGTAGTCACACTGGACCACGCGACGCACACGCCAGCTGCGGCACACATGGTAGCGATTGGAAACCGCCCGGATTTCAGTGGCGCCAATATGAGCCGCCAAGGCAAACAAACCCTCAAGTACCGCCCGCTTCGGACGCAAGCCGTGACAATGCTTGCCCGCCAGCCGGACACGCTCCCTGGCGGCCTCACCAGCCGGGCCTTGTAGACCGCCGAGGTAGAGGCAGCAGCCCCCCTGCGCTTCCAGCAAGCTGAAACTCAGCTGCGCCAGACACAAGCCATCCGACCGATCACGCCAATACAGGCCCAGCTCGCCCTCTTTCTCGTTACGGCCGGCACCAGCCAGCCATAACTCATACTCCCCCTGCCCACTGTCGAAACTGGCCAACAACAAGCCTGGCTGCAAGTAGATGGCCTGCAGGGTACGCAGATGAAATAACCGCCCGGTCAGCTGATAGTGACCACGCAAAACCTGCAGACGCCTTCGCATCCCCCAACCACGGCGCAGCAGGGGTCGATGCAGTTTTTCCAGCAAGCGAGGACTCCGGTTCGACAACTCAGCCCACACCGGATGCCCTTGCAGAAATTCAAACCAGCTGCGGCTTGTGGCCGACCAGAGCTGACATCGCAGCCACATCTTGAGGCGCTTGCGTCGATTGTCGGGATGGCAATGTCGGCTCAGGGCCGCAAAGCCAGGGCGGTGTAAAACGTCGCGCTGGCGGCGCAATAAGGAAGAAATGATCAGGGTCACGTTGCTGTCTCGGCAATGCTGGTTGGCCTTGTCTGGCGGCAGACAGATCCCGACTCAGCGAAGCTCGGCAAAACCAGTCAGAACGCAGCGCAAACCAGGTTCTGTTGACGTCAGCAGAACCCAGGCACTTCCGTCCGACAAATTCGCCATATTTGAAAAATATGTAAGCAATTGTAACCGTGCTTGCCTTGATTGGAATGTCCAACAACAACCCTGACAGTACAAATATCCGCAATGCTTATGAAATCAGCCGCTTGCCTTATTGCCAAACAAATAAGCCGCACCAGTGCATGTTGCAGACGCAACAGCACCCGGCTCTGCCGGCGCCTGCCAGCACCTTCCAGCTAGGCGCGATCAAGATCACGCCATCGCCAGTCCAGAGTTCAGCATTGCCTGCTTGGTGGGATGACTTGCAGCAAAGTGCGGACAGCACTTCTCCAAGTGCCAGTCGGAGCGAGAGGGGATAGATCAGCAGGCGAGGAGGGTCTGGTCGCGCAGATTGCGCTGGCGGCCAGTCATTGCTGCCAGATGATTAGGTCCTGTTGACATTAGGTTTACCGCCGTGCCGGATCGAGTTTTGGGGCAGGGCTATACCCGCAAGGAGTAGGCCGTGGCGGATGCCGAAAAGTGGCTTACAGCCACGGCCCCCTTGCGGGGACGAAGGGTTTCGCCGAAAAACAGCCTGGCCTGGTATTGCAGAACGCTTGCATAGAATGACTATGCGGCGCGCTCTACACCTTGTTCCACGCCGTCTCCCGACGAAACACGATCTGCAAACCTTACGTCAACAGAACTTTAGAATGTAGGCTTCTGACGCTTTCGCCAGGAGACTATGACTGATCGGAATGTCGGCCGTGTCGCGGATCGGAGCGGCTAGATATCAGGCAGTTGAGGCCACTCATGCGGAGGCCATCCAGCAGCCTTGCCGAAAGGCCGCCGCTAGCCTGGCAAACGCCCCCCAAGCGGCCGCCCGTAATTCCGATCAGATCTGACTGGCTGTCGGCGGCACTGGCACGCTGCTTCGTCGCTTGCGCCTGATGAACAACCAAACGCCAGTGGCTACGCCTGCCATGCCAAGTAGACCGGCTCCCCCAGCAAACACCTTGTGCTGTTTGATCCAGCGTTTGCCGGCACGCCAGTGTTCTCGCCAGACATGGCGCGAAGCGCCGCTGAAATCCGGGTCCACGCATTGCCGGCCGAAGCGGGCAGCCCAGGCAACCCGCGGCCCATGTTTTACATAGCGCTGATAAATTTTCCAGGCAAACTCCTGGTCGCGATCCACCATCCAGCCTGAGGCCCGGCACAGCACCGCCGCATAAGCCTGACTACGAGTGGGCAAGGTATCAGCTGCCTGCAGCGCCAGATCGACTGCCAGATAGCGGTAGTGATAGCGCTCCTCGACCTTCGGCGCCGTCGCCTTGACCCGTTTCAGTTCCTCCTTGCCCAGATAGGGGCTCTTTTCCACCGGCAGCGATGGCTCTTCATAGTCACCGCCACTGACGAAGCTATCAGGCGCCAGCTCGTAGCCGAATAAACTGATCCCCTCCCGGCGGGCCAATGTAGCCGCAGCAAACAGCGCTTCCGCCTTGCCTACCCTGCTCCAGGCCCGATCTGCCGCACGCCGGGCATCCGCATACGCCTTGGCGTGTTCCCGGATGTCTGGATCAAAAAAGCGCTTGTCGCCATCGGCATGGAAGTAGGTCAGCGCCTCGTCGTAGCGGCCTGCTCGCATCAACCGCCTGGCCAGCAGGTCACGCAACTGAGCCGCAGGACTCACGGCAGGCCAGATCGCCCCGGCATCCGGACGGGCGTACACGCCTTTGCCAATCTGCTCAAGGCTGGGCAGGGGTGGCTCAGGCACCTTGGCATCCACAAATGCCTTCAGTTCCTCCACGGTCACCACCCGCTCGGCCAGATAGGCAACATCCAGCCAGTAATGACCGGCCACACTGTAGAGCTGGGTCAGCGCGTTCAGATACTCGCCACGAGACAGCGTCAACACTGCCTGCTCACCCTGCAAGCGCTTGGCACTATCGGTGGGCATACCATCAACTTGCGGGAAAGCCTTCGCCGCCACCGCATAGTGGCTGGCTGCCTGTGCAATCTTGCCCTGTCGCAAAGCCAGCTTGGCCCGAACCCAATGAGCCATCGGTGTTTTGCTACCCTGGCTCAGCTGCTCGGCCTGGCTGAAACGGCCCAGATCGTAAGCCAGCGCAGCCAATCGATCTGCCTGCGGATGCTTCGCAGCAAGGCGGATATCCACCGCTGCCAGCAAGTTCTGATAAGGTGAACCGGCCTCCCGTTCAGTCTTCGGCCGGTCTTCGGGCATCCGCCGGCTGACCGTAATATCGTCGCTAAACCCCAGCGCGTAATTCACCAGCAGATTCAATATCGCCGGCTCTGCCAGCCGTTGTTTCAGTTCAGATTGGGGCAAGCGCAATAATTCGCGGGAAATTTGCCGTAACGACCCTAGCCCCGATTCGGAGCCTCGCGCCGCCTGCTCGTTGTAGAGAGCAAGCGCTGCCGGCAGCTTCTGCTGATTCAGCAGAAGCCGGGCTTCCTCCCCCAGGCTGGACAGCGCCAGCCCCAACGGATCGGGCATCCCTTCTCGGGCCAGTCGGCGAGTCTGCTGGAAGGATTGCGCTGCGGCCTGATCCTCGCCAAGACGTGCCCAGGTACGGCCCAGCATAAAAGCCGCCCATACCGAACGACTCGACTGATCCTTGGCCGGCAGCTCAAGCACCTGTTTGAAGAACTGGGCTGCATTGCGCAGCATGGTGGTTTGCTGCGTGCGATCGCACGGCGGCTTGACCTTGGGCTTGTCCGCTGACGCGTCTTCTTCCTCTTCAGAATCGTCGTCACCACAACCCAAAGCCGCATCAGTACGATTGAACTCCACCGCACCCGCCACATACAGGCGTATGGCTGCCGGCAAATCCTTACCCGCAATGAGCGCCGCCTCTCCCGTCTTGGCTTGGCGGGCCGCTTTTAGTTGTGCCACCAGCCCCTGGTTCAAACCGGCCCGTTCGGCTTGTTCCTGTGGCGTTGGTGGTGCAGGCGCATCGGGCGGGGAATATGGGGCTTCAGCAAGATCGGGGGAATACTTGAATGTCAGCGCTTTGGCGTTCTGACGCTGCACTTCTGCAGCAAAATCGATATTGATCGGCGCCTTCAGGCTCTGGCCTCGATCAAACAGCAGTTGGTAGAACTCCGGGCCACAAGCATAGGCCAAAGCCCCCATGACACCACCGAGGAAAAGAATCGCAACAACTTTGTGATTTTGCATGTCTCTCGCTAATTATCAGCAATGGCAAGCTCACATTGAACCTGACAATTGACGATAGATCACGCCGGGGAAAGCACCAGCACCACGAGGGCAGTACCCATGGCAGGGTTGCGAGAGTGTTGCAGCCAAAGTGGCTGCAACACGCCGGGCTACTTTTGCGACATTGTGCGCATCACTGCTTACAGCCATCCTCCGCCGGGCTTGGCATGCTGGGGGACGGCTTATCGATACTGGCATTCGAGCAATCTTTAACACCACCACCATTGCTGCTGCCACCAAAAATGCGCGTACCTTTGATATTGGCAGCCTGCACAGCAACCGCCGTTTCGCTGTCCTTGGCTTGCAAGCCAACGTTGTTCGACACCTTGAAGGTAAACGCATGCGTCACGAACCCGCCTTCAGATACCGCCCAGGTTGCATCACGAGTCGTGTCAGCCGCCTCGATGGACACCTCGGCCAATGCCACGCTGCTGGCCAGATTCAGCGCCATCACGCCGCCGGCAATAACTAATTTTGTATGCTTTTCCATCAACCATCATCCCTAACCGATTTCAAAACGTCACTTCACACCCAAAATAGATGCTTTTAACTTGAAGTATTTGCTGCAGCTGCCGTCAGAAAATTCCTCGCATCGGATTGAGCAGCTTTATCCTGACCCTTTTTCTGATACTCGGAAAACTGAGGAATAGCAATTGCAGCCAAAATGCCTATAATCGCCACCACAATCATCAACTCAATCAAGGTAAAACCTTTTTGCAGATTCTTCACTTCTAAATCCTTTACTTAAAAAATAGAGTCATTTCCTACAGGCGAAACCATGCCGCCATGAGATAAAACAATCCCATAGCTTTATAATGCAAAATAGTTTCAATGCGTTAATTTATTGAACTAAGCAAAACCCAATCAACCTGCAGAAAAATGATGTTTGCGTAGCTTACAGACACAAACACTGTCATACAATATTCGAAACCATGTGTAACAATAAGTAGCCAATCACTTCCACAACGGTAAGCGCTTGTTATTTACCATTTTTATTAAAATCGGTTCATACTTGCTTCATGGTCTTTTAAGGTAAAAGCGATCCGTCGCGGCCCCTGCCTTACCTGCCTTATATTAGATAATCCAGATTGTTCCTGATGAGTCCGACACACGCGCCTCCTCCCACAGGCAACAGCAAGGACGGAAGACCTGACCAAGCGCCGGCTGCAGCGCCATAGAAAAAGGGAAGCTGGCGAACAGCATTGGCAAACGCCATACCGTCGCTCACTTCCCTTTTCAAATTTGGCAGATTCGATCTACCCAATCAGTCCTGACTGGCAGTTTGGCCTGCCAGATAACTAGCTGAGTCGATTTAAGCTAATCAAGCGCAACCGTCGTTTTCAGTAGTTGGTTTTTTCGGTTCAGGATTGGCAACACTCTCATCCTTGCAAGCCTTGATGCCACCACCACCGTTGCTGCTTCCGCCGAAAATGCGCGAACCCTTGATATTGGCTGCCTGTACCGAAATTGCAGTCTTGCCTTCATTGGCCATCAGACCCACATTTTTCGAAGCAGTAAAAGTAAATTCATTTACTACAAAACCTGTAGCAGACGCTTCAAATTTCTTGGAACGCTCAGCATCCTTCGCGCCAATCTCAAAATCAGCGGCAATAGCACCACTTACATTCAGCGCAACCACACCACCCAGAATAACCAGTTTGGTTTTCTTTTCCATTTTTAAATCCCTTGTTTTGTTAGGCTTTGAAGCCGGAAATTTCAAACAATCAGCTCGATGTATTGGCAGCGGCTGTTGTCAGAAAGTTACGGGCATCCGACTGAGCAGCCTTGTCCTGACCCTTTTTCTGATACTCACTGAACTGGGGGATGGCAATCGCAGCCAGAATACCGATGATCGCCACTACGATCATCAGCTCAATCAAAGTAAAACCGGCCTGTAGCTTTTTCATTTTAATTACCCTTTCTTAAAAATGCGGAAGCACTGTCTTCCGCCAACGTCACAGCATTTATTTTTATACCCACCCATCAATTCATAAAAATATCAGCTATATCAATAGAAGTAATCGAAAACACAAAACCACCGACAACTGTGGAATAAAACCAGGTACGGGAATAAAGTCTTGCTGCGATACAGCACAAGCCACACTTGACGAAACCAAATTCTTTCGGACCAATATTTTACACATATGTCCTATTCAGCACAATTTGCGCCGCAATCGGCCATGACTCTTTTATAAAAAACGCCTCAAGCCAGCGTTAATTAATTGATTTTTCATACATTTATTGTCAATTGCATAAACAACAGTCGATACAACAAAACACGCCATTCGGGCCGCAGCGCCATCAATCATCCCTCCGCTACATCGTACCTCGACCTCAGAAAGAGTTCGCCAGACCGCCCGACAGACTGGCGAATCAGCCGTCGGATCGCTGCACCGCAGCATGCATCAGTAGATGCTTAAGTGGCTTCAGGCGAGTAGGATCAGTCTCGGAACCCGCATAAAACCAGGGTTCTTTTTCAAAGGAGCCTGTATTGGGGCCAACCGGAACTCTCCGCGTCGCTAAGGCAGCTTAGCCTGCATCGGGGTGGGAGGTTCTGGTCGAATAAGAGGAGACAATAGACCATGAGCAAGTTTGCAGCCTATCGCTCAGGCAAACATTTACACCCCAGCGATCTGCGCGCTGCCGCCCAGTTGACCACCCAGGCAGTGCTCGGCGCCAGCCAGATTGCAGAAGAACTGCATCAGACTTTCTGGAGCACTCTCGGTTTTCGTGGCGGGGAACAACCCGGCCAAGCGCGAGGCATTACCGGGATGTTTTATCGAACCTTCAACGAACTGACGCGCATGGTGGGCAGTGGTGTCGATAGCGTATTAACACTGATCGAGCCTGATCTCCCCTGTGAGGATGGCAGTCCACAACGGGAATCAGTAATCGCCGCCCTGAATGGTGTCATGGGCGACAAGCTGGCGGCGACCAACAATCCACTGGCTACCCGCATGAGCATCCGTTATGAAGGTCAGGCCATAGACTGGCGATCACCACCCGACCCTGACGTCGCCAGCAGCAAGGTGCTGCTGCTGATTCACGGCCTATGCATGAGCGAGTTGCAATGGCATACCGGCTATCACGATGGTGCCAATGATTACGGCAGCGTTCTGGCCAAGACGCGCGGCTATACGCCGCTTTACCTGCGCTACAACTCCGGCTTGCACATTTCCGACAACGGCTGGGAGCTGGCAAACCAGCTCGAAACCCTGCATGACTACTGGGCCACGCCGGTGCAGGAAATCTCTGTGCTTGCCCATAGCATGGGCGGGCTCCTGATACGCAGTGCCGTGTATCAAGCACAGCAGGCCGGCATGCATTGGCCGGAACGGCTCAAGAATATTGTCTTTCTGGGCACGCCACATCATGGCGCACCGCTGGAACAAGCCGGCAACTGGCTGGAAGGCATCTTGCGCAAACTGCCCTATGCCGCGCCGTTCGCCAATCTAGGACAGGTCCGTAGCGCAGGCATCACCGACTTGCGTCACGGTCATGTGCTGGCGGAAGACTGGCACGGCCAGGATCGATACCAGCGCATACCCGACCAACGGCGCCATCTGCCGCTACCGGAAGGCGTTGCCTGCCACACGATTGCCGCAACCACCGCCCCGCGACGCAATGATCTGATGGCCCGCCTGTTGGGTGACGGGCTGGTGTTGCTTCCTAGCGCACTAGGTCAGCACACCGATCCTTCACGCAGCCTGAGCTTCGCGGAAGAGGCGCAGTGGATCGCCTGTCGCATGAACCACATGGCGCTGCTGAACCACCCCAGAGTGCTACGTAAACTGTTGCGCTGGTTACCGGCACACTAGGTTCTGTTAACGTAAGGTTTACAGGCGCGCCTGGCCGAGTTTTGGGGCGGGGCGAGGCAGGGTAAGCGCGGTTTAGCGTTTCAGGCCGTTTTCCGGCGAAACGCGATCTGCAAACCTTACGTCAACAGAGCCTAGGTTCTGTTGACATTCGGCTTGCCAATGTCAGCGGGGTTTGGGCCCACCTGTATCGCCCATGCAGGGGCTGGCATGAAAACAACCCACCCCGTCGCTGAAACGTCAGCAGCGCTCAATCCACTACAGAGGACTCGCGATGTTTCCATTTGAAATCTGGTTGGCTTATACCCTTGCCTGCATTCTGCTTGTCTTGTCCCCCGGTCCGGACAATTTGCTGGCCATCGGCCGTGGCCTGAGCCAGGGTTGGCGCGCTGCGCTGATTTCCGGATTGTCATCCGGTGCGGGCATCCTGTTCCATGTTGCCGCCGCCACCTTCGGCCTGACGCTGTTGATGCAGACTTCCGCAATTGCCTTCTGGCTGGTCAAGCTGATTGGTGCCGGCTACCTGCTGTACCTTGGTTTCAAAGTACTGCGCGCACGCAGCCTGATTGAATTCACCCCGGCGGCGCACAAGCCGCTTGGCCATATTTTCGCCACGGGCTTTCTATCTGCAGCGCTCAACCCCAAACCCGGGCTGTTCGTCCTGGCGTTTATTCCACAATTTGTGAACCCGGCAAGGGGCGACGTGACTATCCAGATGCTGATTTATGGCGTCTGGTTTGCGCTGTTGACGGCGATGGGCTTCGCGGCCATGGGCATGTCGGCATCCCGGCTCTCCGATTGGCTCAAAGGTCGTCCGCGTGTCATTGCCGGCCTGAATATCGGAGCGGGGCTCACCTTCGTTGCATCCGGGCTATCCGTCGCCGCGCTCAAGCAAAAGTAAGCGAGACGGCGCACGCCCCCCCCACACCGGCCAGGCCGTGCGTCGGAGGATTTTCCCGGGTGCTTACCCGATCAATGTTTTCAAACGAAAGAAAAGAAGCATGTTTAAAGCAGCAAGCAGCGGTCTTGGCGTTTTACTTTGGGCCTCATTGGCTTGGCAACCGGCCCTCGCATCAGAGCGAAATGCTTTGGCCGCCAATTTATTGGATCAGATGATCAAACAGGAGGGCGGCGCTTACGCACAGCGTCTGGGCAGCGTACTGCCTTTGCCCATGGGAATGGATCGTGCCGGCTTTCTACAAACCCTGAAGAACGGCTGGCAGGACCAAACCGGCCGATTGACCGTGTCGGTACCGCTCAAAGTTAAAAACTGGGGAAGTGGTGGCGGCCATGAGCCTTGGCAATTCAAAGATGAATCGGTGCAACGCTACTTCAAGCAAGTATTCAACACGATTCGCACCGGAATGGCTCAGAAAGGCTATCAGATCAGCTTTTCAAAAAACGATCTGTTTCATGGCCATATTTTTTCATTCGAGCACGATGGCCTTAAGGATTTCGGTATTGTTTTCCACGCCAAGGAATATCCGAATGACGCGCAATTTGTAGAGCAAAATGGCGGGAAAGGCGCAGATAGTAATTTCTCGGTAAATGACGGCAATTACAAACTGCGTAATTTTGTCTGGATTGCCTCGGCCTCAAAAGTCTGGCTGGTTCAGGCAGATCGCCCGGCTATGCAGCCTTTGATCACCGCCGACTGGCTGGACCCCAATAGCGACGACCCCGTGCTGAAAATGCTCTACACGCTGCAACTAAAAGCGCTTACGGTACAAGATCAGTATTTCAATGAGTTAGGGCAGTCGCTGGGTAGTGTGAATTACTTCAGTGTCGATGCAATCAAGCAGATTACCGGCAGCAGAGTCACCAAGGATATTCTGTTTTTCTAGAAATTATTTGATTGCGCATTTGATTGGCGTTCAAATCAAAAGCCCGCTGCAATGCGGGCTTTTGACTGTTGATCCGGGTATTGGCCCTGACGAATGGGCGCTGATCAACTCATTGCCACGCTTCCCAATCACCCCATCGTCAGCCGGGCCAGCGTGATCAAACCGCCGGCCACTTCAGACTGGGTGGACTGGCGCAGCGTAGCCAGCCCACCCTTTGCTTCATGCCCGGAGCCAGCAGACCCGCCTGCTGGCGTTCGAATTGCCAGCCAGCCGGGGTCAGCTGCAATGAATACCCCGCCAAGGCATCGGCCAGCTCACAACTGGCTGGCGCCTGGATAACCGGCGGCAAACCGGCATCCACATTGCCGCGATTGAGCAGTATCAGGTTATACAGCCCAGGCACATCACCAGCCTCTAACAGCGGCACCGGCTCGGCTTGCAGTGGTTGCCCCTGCACCACCCGCAACCAGCCTGACAGACTCCAGGCGCGTTGGTCTTCAGCCGTTGGCAGACGAAACCAGACAACGCCCTGCAGGTTGGCCGGATGTTTCTGCTGCAAGCCTTGCAACAAGCGTGCGACAGCAAGCGGTTCTACCACCAGCTCGCGCTCAATCACCCCCGCCCGCCTGCCGGGCGCTTCGCTGGTCACGGCAGCGACCTCACCCGCAGCATCAAAACCAATGCGGCTACCATAGGCCGGCAGCGCCACGCGAAAGGGCTTGTCGTAGCGCGCAAACCGCTCCAGCCATTGCCTGGCCTGGTCCGATTCGAACAAACCCTGGCGCGGATTGCGTACCGCATGCACCTGCAGCACGACTTCGTCCACCCGACCCAACACTGCCGGCAAAGCCTCGCTTTCCAACCAGGCCGGTAAAGCAGTGATCGATAGCGGCAAGCCCGCCAGCGCAGGTTTCAGCTGCGCCAGGAAATCGGCATAGGCACTCAAACGGGCGGTGGCGCAATCATGGTCGATTTCCAGGCCGGACAAAGCCAACCCGGTTTGCCGCCACTGCGCCAACAGCTGGGTCATCTGCTGCCGCAACGTGTTCAGGTTCAGCTGTGACAGCTGGCCGTCGATGCGAACCACCAGTACCACGGGTCGCCCGCTCTGCCTGAGTGCCGCCGCATCAAACGCCACCGGTTGCAAGCGCCCCCGGCGATCGGACTCCGCCGCCAGCACCCGCCACTGCCGGATCGCCCCGGCAGAGCTAGCCATCGACTGCAACAAAGCCGGACGCCACTGCCGCTGCCAGATGTAGGCATCATGGGGCAGCGCAGCCGGCGGTCGGCTGCATGCCGCGAGGCCAATCCAGGCCAGCAACACCGCCAGCACGAGCCAGAAACGTCGTCGCATCATCCGCTGCGGGCGGTCGCCAATTTGCCGGGCAGACTGACCAGGCCCGCAGCCAAGGCGGTACCCAGCAGAATCACCAGGCTACCCGCCAGCATATTCAGCGTGGGCTGTTCATTCAGGAACAGCGCTCCCCAGAGCACGCCAAACAAGGGAATCAGAAAAGTAACCGTCATCACCTTGGCCGGCCCGATGCGCGCCAACAGGCGGAAATACAAGATATAGGCCAACCCCGTGGAAGCGATGGCCATGATGATGACGGCCATCCAGGCCCGTGCCGAGACCGGATGCTGGGGCCAGAGTGCGATGGCAGCTGGAAGCAGTAACAGCGCGGCGCAGATCAGACTGCCGGTTGCAACAGCCAGCGAATTGACACCTGTCAGCCGCTGTTTGGTGTAGTTGGCTGCGAAGCCATACATCGACGTTGCCAGCAAGGCGGCAGGCACCGCCAGGGCCGCGCCTCCTGCGCTGAAGTGAAGTTTGTTCCAAACCAGCAGCAAGACACCGCAAAACCCCACCAGCAGACCCACTACACGGCTGCCGCTAAGCCGATCGCCCAACCATATCCAGGCAATTGCCGCCCCCCAGAGTGGCGTTGTCGCATTCAGGATCGACGCGAATCCGCCGGTCACATACAGTGTGGCAAAGGCCAGCAGGCAGAAGGGCAAAGCCGAGTTGGTAATGCCCACAATGGCTAACGCCGGCCAGTTACCCTTGAGGTGAATCTGTCCCCGCCGCCACCACAGCACCGGTATCAGACAGAGTGCCGCCAGCGCCACGCGCAGCTCAATCAGTACTACTGGGCCGAATTCGGGCGCCGCCAGCCGCATGAACATAAAAGAGGCCCCCCACAGGGCAGCCAGTATCAGCATTTCGGCAATATCACGAGTTTTCATGATTGTTTGGTTTCTCGTTGAAGGAAAAAGGGCCAATCAGCAGGCAATGGCCAGTGCGGGCTGCTCGCGATCAAGCAAGGCACGCTTTCGTTCAATGCCTGCCGCAAAGCCGGTGAGACTGCCATTGGTGCCAATGACGCGATGGCAAGGCACCACGATGATCAGCGGATTACGGGCCACCGCCTGCGCCACCGCACGAACCGCCCGCTCGCGGCCAACATGGCGGGCCAGCTGCAGATAGGTCCAGGTCTGGCCGGCCGGAATTGACTGCAGGGCTTGCCAGACTTGCTGCTGCAAAAGCGTTCCCTGCGGTGCCAGCGGCAGATCGAAAGTCTCGATATCCCCTGCCAGCCAGGCATTGAGCTGTGCCTGCGCCTGCCGCAGCATGGGGTGGCTGGGCATCTCCACCGCGTCCGCCAAAGATGGCAGGTACTTCTGATCGGCAAAATACAGGCCCAAGAGGCCATCAGGCCCCGCCAACGCCAACATGCTGCCCAGCCGGGTGTAAAAGCGTGCATACCACATGATTTTTCTCCTTAACTTCGGGCCGGGTCGATTTTTGGGGCGAGGCGTCGTCAGGGTTCGCGTGTTTAGCCCGCTAAACCGCGCTCACCCTGTCGTGCGTGGTGGTTGGGGCTTTGGCCCTTACCATCCACGGCCTACTCCTTACGGGTATAGCCCTGCCCCAAAAATCGATCTGGCGCGACGGTAAACCTGAGGTCAACAGAACCTAGAGCCCTGGCTCGGTCAACCGGATTGGGGTGCCTTGCCACAGATGCAACACGGCATAAGACCGCCAGGGCCGCCAACGTTCTGCATGACGCTCAATATCTATGGGTTTATATCCGGCAAACCGTTGCCGGATGATGAGGTCCGTCGCCAGAAAAGCATCCGGCCAACCCCAGGCACGCATGGCAATGTAAGTCGCGGTCCAGATGCCGATACCCGGCAACTCGGTGAGCCGCGTGATGGCTGCTTCGACATCCACCACAAAATCCAGCCTCAGCAATCCCTGCGCCTGCTGGCTGGCCAGGGTGTGCAGACAGTGCGCCCGTTGCCGACTCAAACCGATCTCGCGCAACACTTCAACCGGCAGGGCCGCTACGGCCTCGGCACTGGGAAACAAGCGGCAGACACCGGCAAACGGCGTTTCAATAACCTCGCCGCAGCGCTCTATCAGGCGGCCAGCCAGTGTCGCCGCAGCTTTGACGCTAACCTGCTGTTCCAGCACCGCCCGCACAGCGAACTCGAAACCACCCACCGCGCCTGGCAGACGTAGCCCCGGCCGGGGTAAAGCCAGCTCACCCAGCACCTCGGCGATGTCTTGCGGCTCCGCATCGAGATCGAACAGTTGCCGCATCTGCGCCAATACTTCGGGCACCACCGGGCTTAGCCCTGCGGATACCTCGACCACTACCCGCGATTGTGTGGGCTCGGGTGTCACCCGCACCCAGCCAGGATGCGCCTTGCCCCCCTGCATGATCGTCAGGCTGCGCACATAGCTCCCTGCCTCGACCGTCTCCAGACCTTTCATGGCACGACTGGCCATAAAGTTCATCATCCAGTCCCAGTCATAGGGTGGCCGATAAGCCAGACGGAATTGCAGGGAAGCCGGCAGAGCCGACCCGGCCTGCTGTCGCTGCCGGATCTCGCTGGGCGACAAGCGGTAACGATCGCAGAACATTTCATTGAATCGGCGCAGGCTGCTGAAGCCGGCCTCATGCGCCACCTGCAACAATGGCAGGTCGGTATCCATCAACAGCCGCTTGGCATTGAGCAGGCGCTGCGACTGGGCATATTCAATCGGCGATGCCCCAAACTGCTCGGCAAAGATGCGCCGTAGATGGCGATCGGTGATTCCCAGCCGGGCAGCCAGCTGCGGGCAGTTGTGATCGGCCAGAAAGCCCGATTCGATCAACCGCGCTGCCACTTTGGCGTAGCGGCCGCCCGCATCGACTGGCGCCAAACCCGGTGCCAGTTCTGGACGGCATTTCAAACATGGCCGAAAGCCCTGACGCTCGGCCGCCGCCGCACTCGGGTAGTAACTGCAGTTTTCGGGCTTGGGCGTACGCACCGAACAAACGGGGCGGCAATACACACCGGTCGAAGCGACGCCGATGAAAAAGCGGCCGTCGAATTTGCGGTCGTGCGAGAGAAATGCCGCGTAGCAGGCTGCATCTGTGAGTTCCATGACGCAAAGCATACGCGCGGCAATCAGGCCGCGCTGGCGGAATTCGGACATTCAATCCGCAATGTCCGACATTCATCCGGTGGCGGCACCAGGGGGTGCGTAGGGCAAGACAGGCCCCTCATCCCGGCTGCACGCGAAAAAAACAAAGCCCGGCAACGCCGGGCCTTGTCTGCTGTAGCAACACCTACGCCCAAGCCATCACGCTCGGGACGGCGGCTTACTTCCAGCGATCAACAATCTGCTTGTAGGTGCCATCTTTCTGGATAGCGTCCATGCCCTTATTGAAGGCATCCACGATCTTCTGGTTGTCTGGTCGCTTTTGTGAGAAGGCAATATAGAGCTCGGGCACGGCGGTTTCACCCACCGCTTTGAACTTACCGGCAAAGTCCTTCTCGTTCTTTTTGAAGACCGCATCAGCCACTTTCTCGTAGGCCACCATGTATTCAACACGGCCAGCGGCCAACTTACGGAAGCCTTGTTCATCCTGGTTCGACACGCTGCGCCGTATCTTGGTGTTGCGGTCAAACTCTTCCCCATATTCGTAATCATTGGTCACGCCCACGTCCTTACCCTCCAGGTCTTTGGTCGTGAGCCCGCTCTGCTTCGAATCAGCTCTAGCGTAAATGGCAATGCGGGCCTTGAACAAAGGCTGCTTGTGCCACAGGTATTCTTTTTCCAGCGTGCTGTTGCGTGCTGTATCAAAACAGCCTGCCACTTCGCCCGACTTTGCCATCGCCATGCAGCGCGCATAAGGCAAGGATTCGAATTTCACATCGATACCTGCTGCTTTGAATGCCGCCCCGACGATGTCCACCGCCATGCCTTTGGCCTGGCCATTTACCTTGCCGGAATAGGGGTACCAGTCGTCCTCCGCCCCGATGGAAACCGTCTCGGCCAAACATAGCGGCGTCAAAGCGACAAAGGCTGCCGCAAGCAGTACTTTCTTCATGGAAACACCTCTTGAAGGGTGAATAAGTCTGAATTTGCCTGATCCGGGTTTGCATCAGCGCAAGCCGAACGGCACCTTCTCGACAGCCCTGCCATCACATCGGGCCACCTGCTTGGGTTTTAGCAGACGGAACCCGACTATTCACGGTGAATTCACTGCATTCGACAAAACCAGATCAACGCCAATGAAAAAGGCCGCCAATCTCACAGACTGGCGGCTTTTTTCCATACACAGACGATTTAACTCGGGCGTAGCAAAGTAGTACGGTAATTGCGGCCGAAATTATTATCCCAATATGTCTGGCCATCCACCTTGTATTTAATTGCGTACTCTACCTGATTAGCGCTGCCGACATCCAGATAATAAGACCAGATTTCAAAGCCGGTGGGGGATGGATTATCGACATGCGCATACTGCCCCATCCAATACCATTGCGAATACTGGGCCTGAGCAACTTTGACAGTTTGCCAGTTATCGATTGAATAATGTACCTGCACTTCTTTATGCGGTGCGATATTCCGCAACACCACGGTTCCACCCAGCAAATTTCCGTAGAAATAGTTGTTTACCGGGTAATAGGCGTTGTTATACACCTCGACACCATAGAGATTTTCGCCCGCATTGGCGGCCATACGATAATTGGCACCCTGATTATTATCCCAATAATCGGTGCCATTTACGGTATAACGAATCGCATATTCGAGGTCGATAGGGCTCAGTGGCTGGCCATCCTGTGAGCGATAGCGGCCGATATTGCCAGTCCAGATTTCCCTTCCCTCTTCTGCCTTACGCGAAAAGCTGAGTGCCGAATCACGCCAGCTGCCGTCAGCATCACGATAGCGAATCGATACCGACTTTTCATAACCCAGGTCTTTTACCTTGACATCAAACCCCGTATTTTGCCAGGTAAAACCATATTTACTGCCAATCGAGCTATTTGCCCTGATCAATTTGACTTCATCAGCCGAATAAGCCAGAAGAGGAGATAACCATGCCGCCAGCGCCAATACACGAATCATTCTTTTCATCTTGAGTGCTCCGTCAAATTATTTATTAGGCATTTTGCGAAACTTGTGCAACGCAACATTCATTGTATCGACGATTTTTAACGTACCCAATAGTAACCGCACTACGTAGTTATGCCCCACGCATTACAGACCAATACTTATCTGCCATTTTCCAGCTGAATTTAAAGTTGATTGAAGTTCAGAGGCCGAGTCATCTGCCCAGTTTGAATGCTGCAAATAAACAGCTGGGAATTCCGATTCTCGGACTCCCTCACCTTTTCTTTACCCACAAAAACCAGCGCCCAGTCAGTTTATCTGGCTGGGCGCGAGGCGAATCGCCTGGTTGTTGCGACGATCTTCCTTTATTGCAGTAACTGGTTCAGCGTTGCCATGGCCGCTGCATCACCTTGCTGTTTGGCACAGGCATCGGGCGTGCTGACGGTGCTGACGCAGGTCCCCCCTGCCATATCAAAGCTATGGGCAGCGCCGGTATAGACGGTAAGTGTCACCGGATTGCCGTTGCCATCGCCCGCACCAAACTGGATGGCGCGATCCTGGCGTGTGGTGCACTTGTACTGCAGCGCAAAGGTGTTCTTGCTGGCGTCGTAATACAACGGATCGGCGCTGCCGTGCAGAATGCTGACGGCGCCATAAGGCCGCCATTTGCTGAAAGTGATGCCGTTATAGGCGCTGTTCAGCCCGCATCCGGGGTAAAACGCGACGCCGCCCCGGAATGGCCGGGCAGCCGCTTCGGGCTTGGGCGTCACGCCATCAGGCAGGGTATCTGCCAGGGTGGCCAGCACGGTGCTGGCGCCATGCGACCAGCCAAGCACGCCGATGCGGTCGGTACGCACCCGATCGGTCAAACCTTGCAGATATTGATGTGCCGCCATGGCATCAAGCGGGCGTTCCGTCACCTCGGAGATCCCCACGCCAGCGCCATTATTGCACTCGCTTTGGTTTTGCCCGGCGGGCTTGCGAGGCGTGAAGCTATCAACCAGCAAGGCCACATAACCCGCTGCCGTCAGCCGATCTGCCCACTCGCGGAACAGGCTCTGAATGTTGCTGAATTGGGCATTCGGCAGACTATTGCTATAGATGCCGCTGCAGCCATGCAGCATGACCACTGCCGGAAAACGCTGATTGCTACCTGGAACCCAGGAAGCTGGCGTGAACAGCTTGGCGGGAATATTCCGGCCTTCGCTATTCTGAAATGAAACGGACTGAGGCTCACTATTCCAGGCCAGGGCAGGAACAGCGGTAGAGATCAGCAGCGCAGCAAACAGGGAACGATGTGACATGGGTAAGCTCCGGGACGAGGTTCTGTTGAGGTTAGGTTTGCAGTCGCGTTTTGCCGGAAAACGGCCTGGAACAAGGCGCAGAGCGTGCCGCATCGTCATTCTATGCAAGCACTCTGCAACGCAGGGTTAGGCCGTTTTCCGGCAAAACGCGGCTGCAAACCTAACGTCAAAAAAACCTAAATTAGCCAATGCGAATGTTGTGCATGGTAGAGAACCGGAGTCCTGCGGTGATACGCACAAATACGGCGTATTCGTTGACATTATTGGCAAAGCAGCGGGACAGCTGACTCTTGCTTTCAGAGGAATGGCTGCTATGGCGTATCAATGTGAATGCGGGAAGGCACTGGATCTAGCCGAGCAGCTCGACAGCCTGCCCACGGAGGCTTGCGGCCAGAGCGGGCACCTTTGCACCCGCTGCCTGCAATGTGGGCAATCCATAGAAATCCAGCTACACACCGGCCAATATGAAGTCGGCTATAGCTATTGGGCGGGCAGCATGCACTTTGATCCGGTCCATAGCGTTACCGTACACGGCCTGAAAATTGTTGGGGCCGAACCGGATGGGCTGGAAGTCAGCCTTGGCGAGCGGCGCTGGCAATTTGGCATCAGCACGCCATCGCGCCAGCGCTACATCCTGTTTGAAAACGCCTTTGCCAGCGACAAATGTCTGGCTGAGCTGGATTTCGAGCAATGGCAGGTGAGGGTCGAAGCTGTAGAACGCGCCGGCACGCGTCATCCCCCCACGGCAGACTTCCGATTGCAGGCCGGCGACTTCCTGCATTTGTGCGGCCCTGCGCCGGCACTGGTGCGCGCCTGGCATTATCTGAATGACGGCAAATCGGCGCGGCCACGTTAGGCGTAACAAGCCCCCGGCTTGGCAAGGGACCGCCCCAGCCAGGCTGTTTTGAGGTGCTTATTGGGCTGCCGGCCTGGCCAGACCTTCAAAGCACACCGAGAGCATATGCGCGACGATGGCATCGTCCTGCATATCGGCGTAGAGCCGCAGATATTCGACTGCCGGGTCGCAGGTGCGTGCGTAGTAGCTGAACAGGATCACATCGTCGGGCAGATCCGCACGCAATCCCCCCTGTTTTTTGCCCGCCTGCACGGTTGCCTTAAGCTGGTTGTTGAGCCTGAGCACCTTGGTGACGTAACCAAGATTGCGCGTCAGCATCTCGCGCACGGTGGGGCTGGTCGAAGGCAGGAAAGGCAGTCCACCCCCCAACCGCACCCGTAAAGCCCACTCCAGCAGAGCGCTCAGACGCTCGACCGGCCCCAACTCTTTGGCCAGCCCATCCCAGAACTCCAGCGCGCCGTCGATCAGGCGGATCATCGCCGCGCCCACCAGCTCATCTTTCGACTTGAAATGCTTATACAGACTCGGCTTTGAAATGCCGACTTCGGCCGCGACATCGTCCATCGTCATCAGGTCGAAGCCCTTGCTGGCGAGGATACGGGTCGCGGCATCAAGAATGGCGTCTTCACGCAACTTGAACGCCTGATCCTTGAAACTGATTCTGCCAAAAATACTCATTGGTAATTTCTTTTACTGTGTAGTAGATTAGCTACTGAAGAGTAGCAATTCACATCTTAGCAGCTTGCAAGCCGCTATTTGTAAAAAGAAACCAAGTCACTGTCAGGATCGCCACCATGCCAACCACCAGCGCCCCTTATCAGCCTCAAGCCGACTGCGGTCAGCGCGTTGCCGTGATTGGTGCCGGCATCTCTGGCCTGGCCAGCGCCTGGCTGCTGGCGCCGCACTATCAGGTCACCCTCTTCGAGGCCAATAGCTACCCTGGAGGCCACACCAACACCGTCGAGATCGACCTCGAAGGCCGGCAACATCCGGTTGATACCGGTTTTCTGGTTTTTAACGATCGGACCTACCCCAACCTGATTGCACTATTTGCCGAGCTGGACGTCTCGATTCACGCCAGCGAGATGTCGTTCGCCGTATCGCTCGACCAAGGGCGGCGCGAATGGGCCGGCACAGACTTGAACGGTGTCTTTGCCCAGCGCAGCAACCTGCTGTCACCGGGATTCTGGTCCATGCTGCGTGACATTCTGCGTTTCAACCGTCTGGCCGAGCCCTACCTGGCACGCTGTCTGCAGGATGGCGCGACACTGGGCCAGCTGCTGGACACCGAGCGCTATGGCACGAGTTTCCGCGATTGGTATCTGCTGCCGATGGCAGCCGCCATCTGGTCGAGTGCGCCCCGCGATATTCTGGATTTTCCGGCAGCGACGTTTCTACGCTTCTGCCTGAATCATGCCCTGCTGCAGATCAATGGCCGACCGCAATGGAAAACCGTACTTGGTGGTGGCAGAGAATATGTGAAACGGATGCTGCACCGGCTGCCCGACCTGCGCCTGAGCAGCCCGGTGCGGCAAATACGGCGACACGGCGAAGGGGTTTCGATACAGACCGACTGGGGCAGTGAGCACTTCGACGCCGTGATTCTGGCCACCCACGCCCCGGATAGCCTGCGCCTGCTGGCCAATCCGAGTGCCGAGGAAGTCGCAGTTCTCGGCGCTATCCGCTACCAGCCGAATCTGGCGATTCTGCACACCGACCCTGCCTTGCTGCCGCAACGTCGATCGGTATGGTCGGCCTGGAACTACCTTGGCAGTAGCGGGCAGAACGGTGAGCAGCCGGTGTGCGTCAGCTATTTGCTGAACCGTTTACAGCCGCTACCGTTTACGCAGCCTGTCGTGGTCACCCTGAACCCGACTCAAGAGCCGGCCAGCCGCCATGAGTTGGCACGGTTCCACTACGACCACCCAGTCTTCGACAGCGCCGCCATTGCAGCACAGCACCAGCTCACCCGTTTGCAGGGGCATCAGCGCTGCTGGTTTGCAGGGGCATGGGGGGGTTATGGCTTTCATGAAGACGGACTGAAGTCGGGCTTGCGCGTGGCCGCAGATTTCGTCCGGCTACCGGAATGGGCGAGGGTGTGAAATGGATGCCTTCCTGATTGATGGTCAGGTCATGCACGAGCGGCTACGCCCCTGGCGCAACCGCTTCGTCTACCGGATTTTTTGCCTGCGAGTACGGCTGGATCGGCTGGATGTGCTGACACAGCGCTGGTTCGGCGTTGACTGCTGGAGACCGCTCAGCCTGTACCGCCGCGACTATGGCCCACGGGATGGCAGCGACCTCAGCGTCTGGATGCAGGCGCTGCTGGCGGAGCATGGCCTGCCGCCGGCCAGCCAGATCTGGTTGCAGACCTTTCCCCGCGTCTTCGGCTACGCCTTCAACCCGGTGAGCTTCTGGTACTGCCACGATGCCGATCAGACCCTGCGGGCTGTGCTGGCCGAGGTCAACAATACCTTTGGCGAACGTCATTGCTATCTGCTGACGGCAGCAGATCGTGGGCCGTTGGGTGAGGACAGCCCCATCCACTGCCGCAAGCTCATGCATGTGTCGCCATTCTGCCGCGTAGTGGGCCACTACCAATTCAGACTGCGGGAGCGCCCCACGACGGCGCTGATGTCGATCGACTACTACGATAACGCCGGCTTATTGATCCGCACGGCCGTGGGAGGACACCGGCATCCATTCAGTGCAGCCAATCTGCGGCGCGCAGTGCTGGGACGCCCCTGGCTCACACTGGCCATCATCGCCCGCATCCACTGGCAAGCTCTCCGGCTGTGGTGGCACAAAGTCCCGTTCTTCCGCAAACCCGAACCACCCAGACAGGGGTCAAGCCGTAGCGTCGAAACGGCCAAGCCGGACGCCCCTTCCTTGCCGATCCCCCTCTCGACAGGAGTCGATCCATGAGCACTCAACAACACGTCTCCCGCAGTTTTGCTGCGATTCCGCCCATGGCACGGGTCTTTCTGGCGATGCTGGAGCGGATCAAGGTTGGCCATCTGAGCCTGATCACCCCTGATGGCGAACGCATGCTGTTTGGCGATGCCCGTCACGAACCCTGGGCCATCGTCACGCTGCACGACTGGCGAGCCTGTGGCCGGATTCTGTCTGCCGGGGATATTGGTTTTGCCGAGGCTTATCGCCAGGGCTGGATAGACTCGCCGGACCTGACCAGCCTGCTCCGGCTGGCACTGCAGAACGAAGCGGCACTCCGTTCGGCCATCACTGGCGGCTGGCTGTCACAGCTCTGGTACAACCTGCTGCATCGTCTGCGCCCCAACAGCCGACGAGGCAGCCGGCGCAATATTCACGCCCACTACGACATCGGCAATGCGTTCTACCAGCGTTGGCTGGACGAGAGCTGGACCTATTCCAGCGCAATCTTCGAAGACGACAGGCAGCGCTCGCTGCCGGCCGCACAGGCCGCCAAATATCAACGCATCGTTGACACGCTGGGCTTACATGCCGGCATGAAGGTACTGGAAGTCGGCTGCGGCTGGGGCGGGTTCGCCGAACACGCCGCCCGGCTTGGTATCGCGGTTCATGGCATTACCATTTCACCCTCGCAACTCGAAATCGCCAGGCAGCGGGTAGCCCAGGCCGGTCTGGAACAGCTGGCAACGCTGGAACTGCGCGACTATCGCGACCTGTCTGGCGAATACGACGCCATTGTCTCGATCGAGATGTTCGAAGCCGTCGGCGAGCAGTACTGGGATGGCTACTTCGAAACCTTGCGGCGCTGCCTGAAGCCGGGCGGCAAGGCATTGGTACAGTCGATCACCCTCTGCGAATCTCGCTTCCTCAGCTATCGGCGCAGCAGCGACTTCATACGCGAATTCATCTTCCTCGGCGGCATGCTGCCAAGCCCCGAGCGCTTCGCAGCCCATGCGGCACGGCGCGGCCTGAGCCTGCGCAGCCAGTATGCCTTTGGCCACGACTATGCCGAGACCCTGCGTCGCTGGCGGGCGAATTTCGAAGACCAGCTGGAGGCAATCCGTAACCAGGGTTTCGATGAAACCTTCATCCGCACCTGGCGCCTGTACTTCACCTACTGCGAAGCCGGCTTCGACGAGGAGCGTACCGATGTGGTCCAGTTCGAGTTGCAACGCCGGGACTAAGCCCCGCCTTCGCGCCTGGGCTTGGGTGCTGTCAGCCTGGATGGCCGCCGGCATCGCCGACGCCAGCTGGCGTGAAGTAGTGAACCCCGCACAACGGGCAGGTGGCGGCGACTTTCGCTGGTTCGGCTTTCGCATCTACACCGCCGAACTCTGGACCAGCCGTCTCCCCTTCGATGCCAGTCAGCCATACGCCCTGCGGCTGACTTATCACCGCGCCATCAGCCGCGATCAGTTTGTGGATACCAGTCTCGACGAGATCAAGCGTACCCGCAGCGAGCCCCCCGACCCGGAACGGCTCAAACGCTGGCGCAGCCTGATGCAGAGTGCGTTTGTCGATGTCGCCCCCAATGACCAGATCACCGGTCTGCATCTGCCGGGACGCGGCGTGCGTTTCTATTATCAGGACAGGCAGACGGCCGATATCAACGACGCCGAGTTTGCCCAAGCTTTCTTCGCCATCTGGCTCTCCCCTGCCAGTCGCGATCAGGATTTGCGCAACAGCCTGCTGGGCAAGGCCGCGCCATGAAAACCCGACAACTGGCCGCCTATGGCGCACTCGGCCTGCCTCTGGCTTTTGCGGCGCTACCTTTATATGTGCTGGTGCCAGACTTCTATAGCCGTCAGCTTGGCCTCGCCTTGCCGGTGATTGGCAGCGTGCTGTTCTTCACACGGCTGCTCGACACCTTGCAAGACCCGTTTCTGGGGCTTTGGGTCGATAGACTGGCCCAGCGCCGGCAGCTGGCGAGCGCCCTCAAGCTGGCGATGCTGCTGCTCGGCGCGGGCTTCGTTACGCTCTGGCAAGCACCGGGCGGCAGTCCTCATCTGGCGACTTGGCTGAGTCTGTCGCTGGTGACGGTGTATCTTGGCCACTCCTTCCTGAATATTGCCCTGATGGCGTGGGGTAGCCGGCTAAGCCCCAACCCGGACGACCTCGCCCGCGCCGCCGCCTGGCGCGAAGGCTGTGCGCTGGTCGGGGTGATTCTGGCCTCCCTCCTGCCAACGGTATTGCTGCAGTGGTCAAGCCAGGGCATGGCGGTGTTCAGCGGTTTATTCGGACTATTGCTGATGGCCGGCGTCGGCATGCTGCTGACACAGGCCCCCCCCTGGCAGATTAGTCACGCCCAACAGCGTCCCCGTTGGCAGCTGGGGTGGCAGGATCGCGCCATCAGTCGTCTGCTGGCCGCGTTTTTCCTGAACGGTCTGGCATCGGCAATTGCCGCCACACTCTCGCTGTTTTTCATTGCCGATCATCTGGCCGCCAAGCCGTGGTCTGGCCTGTTTCTGGCGATCTACTTTCTGGCCGGTGCCATCAGTCTGCCGGGTTGGGTTGGGCTTTCCCGCCAGATTGGCGCCGCAGCCAGCTGGCGCTGTGCCATGACATTGGCGCTGCTGGCGTTTGCCGGCGTCGGCATGCTCGGCCCCGGTGACCTGTGGGCCTATGGCCTGATCTGCCTGTTCACCGGCCTGGCGCTTGGCGCGGATCTGGCCCTTCCTCCCGTCCTGCTGGCTGCCCGCCTGCCAGCCAGCGAGCCGATGGCCGCCTGGTTTGGCGTCTGGTCGTTGCTGGCCAAGCTCACGCTGGCACTGGCCGGGCTGCTGTTGCCACTGTTGAGCTATCTGCATTACCAGCCCGGTGTTGCAGGCAGCACCAGCGCCTTGGTCTGGCTCTACGGCGGCCTGCCCTGTCTGTGCAAGCTGCTGGCGTTGGGCTTGATGGTCGAACGCGCTACAGATCGGCAGCCGCGCCCGGCTGCCGCCATCGCAGAAACCGGAGGTACACCATGAAACCGTTGCTGATCGCCCTGGCCTGCCTGGGCCTGACCGGTTGCGCCGGTCCCGCTGTGCAGCATTACGCGGCACAACAACCGACGCTGGATCTGGTGCGGTACTTTGAAGGCAAAACCACGGCCTGGGGCATGTTCCAGCAGCGCGATGGAGAGGTCGTCAAACGCTTCCGTGTCGATCTGGAGGGTCGCTTCGATGGTCAGAAACTGGTACTGCGCGAAGACTTTCATTACAGCGACGGCAGCACCCAGCAGCGCATCTGGACGTTGCAACGACAAGCGGATGGTCGATGGCGCGGCACCGCAGCGGATGTCGTCGGCGAGGCCATCGGCGAGATGGCTGGCAATGCGCTCAACTGGCGCTATCGGCTGCGGCTGCCCGTGGATGGCACGGTTTATGAGGTCGATTTCGACGACTGGATGTATCTGATCGACGAACAGACCCTGGTCAACCGGGCCAGCCTGCGCAAATTCGGCATCGAGTTGGGTCAGGTCACGCTGTTTTTCCGTCGCCCCGCCAGCAGGGAGTAGCATCATGTGGTTCCGCTCACTCAACCCCAAACTCACGGACTGGCGCGGTCGCCGCGTCTGGATTGTCGGCAGCTCGACAGGCATCGGCGCGGCGCTGGCCCAGCATCTGGGGCGACAGGGCGCCCGACTGGCGCTGTCTGCCCGCAACCGCGATGCCCTGCTGTATACGGCCAGGGCGCTACCGGATGCCTTGATTCTGCCGATGGACGTCAGCATTGCCGGCCATTGGCACGCCACCCATCGCCAGATCATCGAGCAGTGGTCACAACTGGACATGGTGGTGTTCTGCGCCGCCAGCTACCAGCAGGAACGCTCCTGGCAGGTTGAAGGCTGCAGTGCGCGCCAAACCATCGAAGTCAATCTCACCAGCATTTACTACGGTCTGGAAGTCATTCTGCCGACCTTGCTGGCGCAACAGTCCGGCAGCCTCGTCCTGATTGCCAGTGTTGCCGGCTACATGGGCCTGCCCAATGCCAGCGTCTATGGCCCAACCAAGGCAGCACTGATCAATCTGGCCGAGCTGCTGTACGCCGATCTGCATCCGAAGGGACTGGGCATTTATCTGGTCAACCCAGGATTTGTGCGCACCCCGCTGACCGCCCGGAACCAGTTTCATATGCCAGCCCTGCAAACACCGGAGCAAGCCGCCAGCGCCATCGTGCAAGGTCTGGCACAAGGCCGGTTTGAAATCGACTTTCCCAAGCGCTTTACCCGACCCATGAAATGGGCCAGCCTGCTACCGTATCGTTGGCGCTTTGCCTTGATGAACCAACTTCTGCATCTGACATGAACTCGCTCGACGCCTTACTCGACTGGTATAGCCAGCTCAGCCCGACCAGCCTGCAGCAGATAGGGCAGTTCTATACGCCAGACGCCCGTTTCAAAGACCCCTTCAACGACGTGACGGGTATTGCCGCCATCCAGCAGATTTTCGAGCATATGTTCAGCCATACCGACGGCCCCCGCTTTGTCATCATCGACCAGCTGGCCAATACCGAGCAGGCTTTCGTCACCTGGGATTTTCATTGCGGGGTGCGGGGCCGCCAGCTATGCATGCGCGGTGCCAGCCAGCTGCGGTTTGCCGCAGATGGCCGCATCGTCCTGCATCGGGATTACTGGGACCCGGCTGAAGAACTGTGGCAGCAACTACCCCTGCTGGGAGGACCAGTGCGCTGGCTGCGGCGCCGCTTCAGCGCGAGCTGATGCGGTTTGCGACAGGCGACAGAACCAATCCCTCGCGCTACCATCCAAGTAGATAACTGTGTGTTTTCAATCGAAAACAGGGGATGCGCATGAATACAAGAATCCTGCCGGTGCTTGGTCTGGCCCTGCTGGGCAGCCTGAGTAGCACCGCCTTTGCCGATGTCTGCGAGCCGGGTGAACGTCTGGAAGTTGAATGGAAAGGCCGTTGGGTCGAGGCCTCGGCCCTCAGCAATAATGCAGCTGGCGACCGCTGTCTGGTGCGGTATCGCGACGGCAATGACACGCTGGAGGAATGGGTCGAGTCACGCTGGATCCGCCATGTCGTTGCACCGCGTGTCGTCTATCGCGAAACCAGCCGGGTGTATGAAGAGCCGGTCCGGGTCTATAGCAGCCCCGTCACCACCTACTACGAAACCAGCAGCCCCAGCATTACCTATCGCTACGAAACTTACAGCCCGAGTGTCATCGTAGAAGATCGCCGCAGCAGCTCATCATTTGGCTGGGGCGTTGCATTGGGAATGGGCCTGGGGATTCTTGGCAGCTATCACTACGACCGAGGCTGGCACCACGGCCGTTATCGGGGCGGTTATTACGGCGGCTACTACAGTTGGCGCGGCCACTGGCGCTGAGCAAACAGCGCTACTGACGTATCCCGCCAGCGCCACCCCACTCCAACAACAAGGCCGCGCAGCTCACGCTGGCGGCCTTGTGTCTATTCAGGATTTTCAAGCCCGCTGTAACAATCCCGAACCGGCCCCTGATGGCTCAGGTGGGGTTGAGACTTTTGTATTGGAGGACTGCATCCGCAGCTCGGCATCATCAATAAAGCGCTCAAGCCAGGACTCCAGAGACGGCTGATCCAGGTTCGACAAACATTGCTGTGACCAAAGAATCGCCTGACCATCGAGCGTGCCCTGCACATGGGCTGGCCACTGCGCGCCGAACAGATTGTCACTCTGCGCAATATCCGGCCCCAGTTCGCAATACAACTGCAGCCATTGCTCCTGATAGCAGCCGATCAGCACCTGCAGGCGCCCATCGACCTCCAGCGTGTACACATCATCTTCATTGGGCGCTGCACTGACACCCAAACGGCTCAGCAGCCCTTCGACCAGCTCGTGATAAGTCAGTGGGCTCATGCTTCAGCCCTCCTGAAACTTTGAACCTCATACTTCTGGCCCAAACCGATTTCCAGGTTGTATTTCGAACCCGACCAGAATGACTCGGTAAACCAGTTTGAAAAGCTCTCTTTATTGGGGAAATGGAATTCGCCGAAGTTGGGGTCGAAAAAGGTGACGCCATGCTGTTCATCGACATGCGCAGCAACCGTGTGCGCCGCCATCTTGCCCATGAGGCTGATCTTTTTGTATCCCGAGCCATCGCCCTGCGTATCCAGAATCGCTGCAACCAGGCGCGCCGGCCCCTGGGCTCCGGTTTCTCCCAAAGCCGGCGGAATGGGGTAACCAAATTTATTCATCCTGGGCACTAGCTGCCGGTCTTTGAGCCAGTCGTGCGTGACCCGTGACTGATCCACATCCTCTTTCATGCCATCCATTTGCAGCTGTTTGACCGATACCAGCGTATCAATCTGGAACTGCCCTTTCTGCCCACCGGTATAGAGTTTGTCGAACAAACGCTCGCCTTTGGCATGACTGCTGATCCAGTGCGCCGAGATGGACTCACACACCCCGCCAGCCGTCTCGCTGTGCTTCATGATCTCGTCCAGAAAAGTGCCTTTGGTTTGCGCAAACTTGAAATTGACCTGACCACCGTGGCGAGACACTGAGTCACGCACGGTGCCAAGCGACATGCGCACGCCGAGATGAATCAGACGATCCTTGATCATGCTGAAGCGAAAACCACTGGTCGGATTCGGCTTGCCGTCGCTGGTCAGCTCCCGATCAAGCAGCGAGCGTCCCGGCATATTGCGCTGGATCGCAGAGGAGAGGCGCGCCCACAGGCCGGAGCGAGGGCTGGCAGCCTGCACGTCCCGTTTGGCCAGGGGGCCATCATGGGAAACGACCGCTACCGGGGTATCTGGCACATTGGGAGCAGTGGTCGCAGGAAGAAATGGCGAGCTGATGCTGGAAATAGTCATAGCGTTTAATAACAAAGAGATAAGTGAAATTTCTATGGCCTGATGGCTAATTCGTTAACTGATGTAGTTGTAACGATCACTATAAAAGAGTTCACTCTCTTTCAAGCCGATTACCGAATGCCCCAGAACTATTAAACTTTTATTTATCAAAAACTTGCCATAAAAAGGTAATGGCATTTCTGGATACCAGCCGCCGTTTGCCGCGAATGGCCCTTGATGCATGCCAAAAAAACGACGCCCACCGGCGCCGCTTTGCAATGTGTCGCTGTTAGTTTTCCAGGTGTTGGATTCTGGTGGAACCCAACACCTGGATCAGAGCAAGTCGTCATCACCGGGTAAAGTCAGTACCCAGCTGCCGCATGTCTGCCAAACCGTCCTCTGTGGTAAGTGACTGAATCTTGGCGGTGGCTACCGCCAGGCCGTCATAGCCATAGGGATGTTGGTCGCCTTGGTTGACCTCATGAGCACCATCACGGTCATGGTGATAAACCGTCTCGCCGTCGCCCAAAGCACGGGAGTAATAGGCCACATCGCCAATCATGAAATCGCTCTTCATGGTGGCGCCAAATACCCCTTCCATACCGTTCACATCAAACAAGGCATCCTTGTCACCCTGCAGGAATTGAGAATTGACCGCATTATCGGGTGTCCTATCGGAGTTGAGTTTGCTGTTCTCGAGCTTCTGCAGCTGGGCCATCGTCGCAACCGGGTGATAACGCACATGCATATCATTGAACTCGGCAGTCAGATCTTGCAGAGCCTGGTTATTGTCGGCATTGGCAAAGTTATCAAGCACCTGGTTATAGCCGGTCGCAAAACTGGCCTTGCTCTGTGCATTCCAGGCGACGGGATGCCCATTCAACTCGACAAAGTTGGCAGTGGAATTGGTCTCGACGTTGCCGCGCGGCGTGATTCTGCCGTTCTCATCCAGTCCGTAGGGCACGATGTAGTCGTTTTCCGTGCGTGAGGTCAACGCCCGGTCAAACCCGGTTGCACCGATTGACGGTAGCGAACCATCGTTCCTCGGCCCCAGGCTCTTGCTGAAGGAAATCTCGAGATCAGTCAGATACGGCCGGCCGCCCGAAACAATCACATTGCCCTGATGCAGATCGGTCGCGCCGAACAGATGCGCCACCGCGCCCAGCTTGCCCATATCGCTGTAGTAGCGATCAACCTCACCCTGCTCGTTCAGCTGATAATCGGCCGCCTGATGATCAAGAAACTGGCTGTAGCCATAGTGGTGGTCGTCTTCTGATTTAAGCAGGTAGCTATAAGTGGGGAGCGCATGCTCTTCCCCCAGCTGTTCATTGAGCAAGCCCACAACCGACTGGCCATTTCCACCCACATTGGGCGTGCCCACCAATTTGGCATCCACCCGGCAATCGCGCGGCTTGTAGACAACCTTGCTGGCATCCTCGCCATTCTCGCCATGAGCAAAAGTCAGGATCAGCACCTTCTGGCCGCCGTGGTGTGGATCGCTACCGGTGATGTGAATATCGGTAATCGCGGCGTTATCGGCATTGCCAAGGAAGGTCGCTGCAATATCATTGCGATCTGTCTGGACCCTGCCCAACACCTCGTTGATATTCCGGGCAAAGCCCACCACATTGTTCTGCAGCAGGTGGAAGGTGTTCAGGTTGGCCGAGAAAAATGCTTTGGGGTCTTGCTGTATCGTATTGACGACCTCTTGCTGGCTCTGCCCCGCCTTATTGAGCAAGGCGCCAGCCACCACGCCGTCCATCTGCTTGGCTAGTTGCGCACCCACTCTTGCCAGCAGCGGGCAACCATCCCGCTGGTCGGCAGCAGACACGCTATCCACCACATTCAACAAGGCATCTTTAAGGAAACTTTCGTATACCCGCGCCCGGTCGCCATCAGGAAAGCGATTGTCTTGGCGCAACTGGGTAATCGTGTCGTTAACCAGCTGCACCTTGGCCACATCGGCAGCCACCAAGCTACTGGTCAGGTGGGTTGCGGTTTGGTCTATCGCCATTTCGCCTGAAGCCCGATAAGCCCCGACGATGCCGTTGGCCATTTCCGTACGGTTCTGGCCGGTCATTCCCAGTACATTGGGCCGGTCGTTCAAGGCACGCGCTTCCCGCACTGAAAGCTTCCAGTTGCCACGGTCGCCAATCGGCGCATCGTTCGCATCGGCCATTGCCTGAGTTCTGGCTTGCGCCACCCCTTCCGTAATCGCCTCTTTGGTAACTTGCTTGACCGAGGCCGAGGAAAGTGGCCGGCTGTGGTCAGGATGCAAATCCGCACGGGACGGAAATACCTGATCCGCAATCGGCGCCGTAAATTCTCTCTGAATCGCAGAACCAAACTCGGAACGGATGGTGCCGTTTTCAGCCTGCAATGTGGCGTTGCGCTTAAAGAAGGTCCCGGAGTTATGGGAGATGGCGTCATCCCCACTCTTGGTCAAACGGGGGGCGTTTTCATGTGCCTGAGCGGTATTGACAAAGGTATTGAGCTGAATCGTCATTGCCGTGCCCCTTACGCGCGAAACTGCATGGCGAAGTCCATGCCGAGGGTGCGGCCATATTGGTTCAGCTCTGCGTGTGGCGCCGCGCTGGCGCCCGCACCAGACTGGATATCCCGCAGGCGGCTGGTCCAGTCGTTAGTGGTATCAAAAAACCATTGCGCCAGCTCGCGAGTTGTAGACTCGTCGAGCCTTGCTACCGGATGCTGATAGTTGAGAACGGCAACGCTGCCGCTGCTATCCAGAGCCAGCGTAGCGCCGCCTGTTTCCTTCCAAAACAGATTGGCTTTGAGCATAGCTGCCATCACCTCGGCCCGGCTGCCGTCAGCAAGGGTGCCAACCGGCGAAAACAATACGAGATTCTCATTCGCCGGGTTCCAGCCAAAATTGATGACGACCGAATCATCAATCACCACCTGACAAGCGCCATCGGCTTCAGGCGTCAGTGCCTCAAGGCCAAACGCTTTGGCGAAGTGACCCATAACTTCAGTAAATACAGAGGGAAAGGACATTTGGAATTTCCTTGGTTCAAAGTGTTAAGTGCGATTTCTATAGCCAGATGGCAATTCTGTTAACTGGATTGTATGTAACGATTACCAACAAAACAGTTCACCGGCTCCTAACAAATTGCCTGACAAACCAACCTAATCCCCCAGTTGCTGCAACAGATACAGCCGCTGATAAATCCCCCGGTCTATCGCCATCAAGCCTTCATGATTACCCTCTTCGGCAATCCGGCCGTGGTTGAGCACAATGATGCGGTCTGCGTCGCGGATGGTGGAAAGCCGATGGGCAATCGCAATCAACGTAACGTTGCCTCGCAAGGCGTTGAGGGCTTGCTGCACGATCTGCTCGGTCTCGCTATCGATATGCGCCGTGGCCTCATCCAGAAACAGGATGCGCGGCTTGCCAGCCAATGCCCGCGCGATCGCCAGCAGCTGCTTCTGACCCACAGAGAGCTTGGCCCCCCCTTCACCCAGGGGCGTGGCATAGCCCTGCTCCAGCGCCAGGATGAAGTCGTGACAGCGAGCGGCCTTGGCAGCGGTTTCGATCTCGATATCGCTCAACCCGCGCCCCATATCAATATTCTCGCGAGCGCTGGCTGCCAGCAGGAAGGGGTCTTGTGGCACCAGCCCGATCTGGGAGCGAAAGGTCTCTTCGGCAATCTCGTTCAGCGCTACACCGTCGATTTCGATGCGCCCGGACTGTGCCGTGTAGAAGCGCAGCAACAGCGATAGCAAGGTGGATTTACCGCTACCGGTATGCCCCACCACCCCGTAAAAGCTGCCAGCCGGAATCTGCAGGCTAAGGTCGTGGATCACCGGGGTTTCGGGGCTATAGCCAAAGCTCAGATCGCAAATCTGCACCGCGCCGTTGCCAATGCGGGCCTGGCCCTGAGCGGCATCGGCCGTCGTTTCCTGGAGTAATGCGTTGACACGGGCCGCAGCGGCGACCGACTGCTGCAGCATGCTGAACTGCATGGTGATCTGGATCAGCGGCTCGACCACGCGCCCCATATAGCTGACGAAGGCGTACAGAATGCCGACTTCCATCCCGCTCAGCTCACGCAGGCCAAACACAAAGATGACGATGGCGAGCAGCGTGACATTCAGAAGATCGAGTGCAGGCCGCAACAGCCAGGCATTGGCGCGCAATTCAGCCATGCGGGCGGTGTAGTGGGCCTGGTTGGTATCGAGAAAGCGCTGGCTGAAGCGGCCTTCCGCATTGGCGGCCTGCAGCACGTTCATGCCGGCGATGCTCTCGCTGATCTGGGCATTGATATCACTACGCAGCTCGCGGGCGCGGGCCACGGCCGGACCGCTCCAGCGCTGATAGAACCAGACGATGACGACGACAGCCGGTACCAGCACCGATACGATCAGCATCAGCCGCAGGTCCAGCCAGGCCATCGCACCCAAGGCACCCAGCAATACGATGCAGCTATCGAGCAGGATGAACAGCACCTGCACATAGAGCGCTTTCACCGCCTCAGTGTCGTTGGTCACTCGGCTCACCAGCTGACCGGTGATGGCTTTGTCGAAAAACGCCATCGGCAGTCGCAGGACGTGGTCATAGACCTCTGCCCGCAGGCGACGTACCGAGCGCATGGCGACGCCAGCCAGCCGGACCAGTTGCAGATAGCGCAAACCTGTCGCAATCCAGCCCGTGACCAACCCTCCACCTAGCAACAGGATCAGCGACGGCCAATCCAGTTGGCGAGGCAGCAGATGGTCGTCGATGAAGTGGCGGCTCAGGACCGGCCCGAGTGCTTCCAGTCCAGCTGCCACCAACAACCAGGCCAGACCCAGCCATAGATGGCGAGACTCCGGCGCAGCCGCCCGGCTCAGCAGCTGGATGGCTTGGCGTTTGTCGTTAGGGGGGCTTGGGTGGGTCATGGAATATCCTGTTTACTTGGTTTTGATTGGCGCCAAGGGCGTACCACCGGTAAAGCGCAGAAACTGCTCAGCAAACTGCGCGCGCAGTCGTCAGCCTGGGGAGGACAGCGCGCAGGAACCGGAATGTATGAGTGATACATGAGGATTCCGATGACGGCAGTTCTTGGCAAGCATAGCGAGCCTAGAACGCCGCCATGCAGGGCTCACTGCCCGACCCCGGATCACGGCCGCGCAACCTCTCCACAAACTGAGCGAGCGATCGTCAGCCGGGGGAGGACAGCGCGCAGGAACCGGAATGTATGAGTGATACATGAGGATTCCGAGCACTGCCCGACTCCGGATCACGGCCGCGCAGCCAGTTTGTACTGGTTTTCAGGCAAAGGCGATCAGTACGACGCCTACTACCATCAATCCCGCCCCCGCCAGCCGGCTATACAGATCTTCTTCTTTCAACAGCTGTGCGGCCATGGCGGTGCCCAGCAGCATCGACAGCTCACGCGTAGGCGCGACGTAACTGAGCGGTGCCCGTTGCATGGCATACAGCACCAGCGTATAGGCCGCCGGCGACAGCAGACCGATGACCAGGGCCTCGCGCCAGTAACGGTGCCAGTGCGCGACCAGAACCTGCCGGGCTTTCAGTGCCACGGGCATCAGTAGCAGAATGCGGATGAACAGGCTGGACGCATAGTAGAACAGCGGCGGCACCTTCAACGTCTTGATCGCCCAGCCATCGAGCACGGTGTAGGCCGCAATGAACAGCCCGGTAATGCCGCCCCACATCAAACCCGCCCGCAACTTGGGTTCGTGCTGGCGAAACAGCTTGCCCGCCCCTGCCACCACAAACACCCCACCGACAACCGCCAGGATGCCAACCATCCCTAACGGGCTTGGCCATTCATGCAGCACCAGCACCGCCCCCACCAACGACAGCATGGGACCGGAACCACGGGCGATCGGGTAGACAATCGAGAAGTCGCTTTCGCGGTAGCCGCGCTGCAGGACCAGTGAATACACAACATGCAGAATGGCACTCAAGGTCATGGCCAGCCCAACCTGCCAGTTGAGCGCCTGCGAATGTTGTTGCCACTCCCACCAGGCCAGCGGCGAGGAAGCCAGCACGCTGATCAGGCAGGTGGTCCAGACAAAACCGGCGCCACCTGCCGAGGCTCTTTTGGCTGCCAGGTTCCATAAGGCATGCAGCAAGGCGCCGCTGACAACCAGAAGCAGGGCTAATGAGTCCATTGCCCGTTCCCCCGGTCTGTTACTGTGGTGGCGCAGGAATATGCGCCGACTTTCATAATGGCATCAGAGCGCATCCAGGCTGGCCTCCAGTTGCTGATAGCGCCACTGGCTGGCATACCAGCCATCCAGCGCTACCAGGGCTTCGTGCTGGCCAGCTTCGGTAATCTGCCCTTCGCGTAATACCAGGATCTGGTCCGCATCCATAACGGCGGACAGACGGTGGCTGATGATGATGACGGTACGCCCCCGCCGTGCCTCGCGCAGGTTGCCAAGAATACGGGTCTCGGTTTCGGTATCGACGGCAGACAGCGCGTCATCCAGCAGCAGCAAAGGCGCATCGGCCAACAGCGCGCGAGCAATGGCCACTCGCTGTCGCTGCCCACCCGAAAGGGTGACGCCGCGCTCACCAACAGGTGTGTCATAGCCTTTGGGCAAGCGCAGAATGTCATCGTGCACCGACGCCAGACGGGCGACGCTCTCGATTTCCTGCCGGCTGGCGCCCGGCTTGCCCAGCGCAATATTGTCGGCTACCGAGGCGCTGAACAGAAACGACTCTTGCGGCACCCAGGCCATCGCCTGGTGCAGCGCTTCGAGCTGATAATCTTCAAGAGCGTGGCCATTCCAGTGCAGCCGACCGGATTGCGGCGCGTATTGGCGCAACAGCAGGCGAACCAGGGTGGATTTGCCCGCACCGGTGGGACCGACGATCCCTAGCGTCTGCCCTGGCGCCACCGTTAGCGAAACCCCGCTGACGGCATGGCCTTGCTGACCGGGATAGCTGAACTGCACAGCCTGCATCGCCAACACCCCAGGCACCACCGGTGCCAGCGTGCCGTGGTCGTCGATCGACAGCGGCTCGTTCAGGATGGGCTGAATACGCTCCCAGGCGGCGCGCCCGCGTTCGATCAGCGAGATTACCCAGCCGGATGCAAACATCGGCCAGACCAGCAAACCCAGATACATGCTGAAGCTGGTGAGCTTGCCGATAGTCAGGCTGCCATGCCAGACGAAATAGCCGCCAACCGCCAGTGTCAGCACCACCGCTGTCGTCATGGCCACGCCCACCACCGGCTCGAATGCGGCCTCCCAGCGCTGGGCGTTCAGGCTGGCCTGAGCCGCCCGCTCAGTCAGCCCGGCAAACTCGGCAGCCGTACGTCGTTCCAGGCCCAGGGCACGCACGGTGCGCACCCCACTCAGGGTTTCCTGCACATGGTCGTTAAGGTCGGAAAAGCGCGCCAGGGCATCACGGCTGGCCAGATGCACCTTGGTCGAGATGTACTTGTAAGCCATCCCCATCAGCGGAAAAGGCAGCAGCGCAACCAGCGTCAGCCGCCAGTCCACGCCCAGCGACATCATGGCCAGCACCAGCAGCAGCGTCAGCAAGCCATCGAAGCCCGCCAGCAGACCTTCGCCCAGCGCCATTTCCACGGCATCCACATCGTTGGTTGCCAGGGCCATCAGGTCACCGGTGCGACTCTTCTGAAAGAAGCCGGGGCCCTGCATGGCCAGCCGCTGATAAAAGCGGCTGCGCAGTTGCACCCCCAGCTGGTAGGAAGCCGAAAACAGCTGAAGACGCCAGCCAACCCGGAACAGATAGATCAGCCCCCCCATGGCCACAATGCTGGCGAGCTGCCACCACAGCGCCGGGCCGGTAAGCTTGGCTGCCACCAGACCATCCACCATGGCGCCCACCTTGCGAGGGATCAATACATTGAGAGAAGCGATACCTGCCAGCATCAAGGCTGACAGTAGATAGGGCCGCCAGTGCTGGCGGACAAAACCACCGATCAACTGAAAGAGTGTCATGAGCTTGCCTTGCCGGGTGGGTCTGCCGACCATCGCAGGATGCAACGGTCAGGCAGCCCGGCATTCTAGGCCGTGTTGACGCATTTTTGTGGATCGCGTTGCCACGCCAACCGGCTTGGAGGATCACTCGGGACACTTTGCCCAGCCCCCTTCAAGCTGCGTTGTCCGTCGCAAAATCCACCGTTTGGACTAGGTTCTGTTGACGTAAGGTTTACGGTCGCGTCGGATCACCGATGATGCCCGCTGGCAACTCAGCAGGCACAGGCAATGCCATCCTGGCGCGAGTCGGCCGCATCGCCAGTCAGGCTCAAACCTTCATCGAGCCAACCCGTCACGCCGCCAATCATTTCCTTCACGGCAAAACCCAGTTGTGCCAGTTTGAGTGCCGCCTTATGCACGCCATTGCAGTGAGGGCCGGCACAGTAGACCACGAACAGCGTATCGGCCGGGTACGCTGCCATGAATTCAGCCGTCATCTGCCGGTGTGGGATATTGATCGCGCCCGGTACGTGGCCAGCGGCATACGCTTCTGGCCCGCGCGCATCGACCAGAATGAAATCGGCAGTCCCCTGCTGTTGACAGGCATGGACATCGGAGCAATCCGTCTCAAAGGCCAGACGGGCGGAAAAGTGGGCAATAGCTGCCTGCCGGCTGGCGGCGGGGGTCAGACTGACAAGGCTGGGCATGGCGTGACTCCTAATGAAAACAATGACGAACGTCACTGTATCGCCCCAGGGATTCGCGCTAAAGTGGCGGATAAGACAACATGCGGTGGATATTCGCCAATGACACTTACTTCCTCTCCAACCGCCGGGCCTGGGCTGGTCGTCGTCCTGGCTTATGACGGGCTCTGTACTTTCGAATTTGGCATCGCCATTGAGGTCTTCGCCTTGCCGCGCCCCGAATTTGACTTCCCTTGGTACCGCTGTGTCGTTGCCAGCGTCGATCCCATGCCACTACGGGCGATGGGGGGTATCCGGGTTGAGGTGGATGGAGGCCTGGAATTGCTGGAACAGGCGCAAACAGTGGTCATTCCTGGCTGGCGCCATCGCGACGAGCCGCCCCCTGCTGCATTGCTGCAGGCGCTGAAAGCAGCCCACGCACGGGGCGCACGCATCCTGACCATTTGTTCCGGGGTATTCGTGCTGGCTGCCACCGGCTTGCTGGATGGACTCCACGCGACCACCCATTGGTATCACGCGGAAGTTCTGGCGCAACGCTATCCGCAAATCAGCGTTGACCCGGACGTGCTGTATATCGACAACGGCCAGCTGATTACTTCGGCCGGTAGCGTGGCGGGCCTGGATGCCTGCCTGCATCTGGTGGAACGTGATTTTGGTGCCCGCGTCACCAATAGCGTAGCGCGACGACTGGTGATGGCCCCACAACGCAGCGGAGGTCAGGCGCAGTTCATCCCAGCGCCGGTGCCTCAGACCTCGCGGGCAGATCTCGCCCCCTTGCTTGAATGGGTACGCCAGCATCTGAACGAACCATTTGGCGTACGAGAACTGGCCAGTCGTGCCGCGATGAGTGAACGTACCTTTCTGCGCCGATTCAGCGACGCCACCGGCATGTCCCCCAAAGACTGGCTGCGACAAGAACGCCTGCGGCGAGCCCGCGATCTGCTGGAGAGCAGCGATGAATCGCCCGACCGCATCGCTGAGCGTTGTGGCTTTCGTTCGCCCGAGACGTTCCGCTCAGCTTTTCGTGAGGCACTAGGCCTCTCTCCCACGGCCTATCGCATGCGCTTTCGCAAACCAGCCGCTTTATCGCCCAAGCGAGCGACGCCCCTTTCAGCCCCAGCACAGCTGATTGGCGACGGGCCTCAAGCCATGTAGAGATGCCGTGCCAGCGGGTAGCTGGCTGCGAATTCCGCCCGCGCATCGAAAGTCCGACAGGCTGCTAGGCTCTGTTGACGTTTTGTTTCCGGTCGCGCCGGGTCGAGTTTTGGGGCAGGGCTAGGCAGGGTAAGTGCAGTTTAGCGAGCTAAATAAACGAACCCTAACGACGCCCTGCCCC
>NZ_JARRAF010000129.1 GCF_030129945.1 Parachitinimonas caeni | reverse complement strand
GCCAGACTCAGCGGCCCCTGGGCTTCGATGGCGAAGTCGGGGGCGTGGCTGGCGTCGGCTTCGGCGCCTTCGAGGTAGGAGTAGGCGATATTCAGCAGCGGGTTGCTGCCAAAGCGCCGGGGGTCGTCCGCCAGCAGCGGGAACACTTCTTCGACCGGGTAGAACAGCTGGTCCATCACCTGCCATTGGGCATCGGCCAGTTGGCGGGCGTAGTCGGCAAAGGGCTGGTCGCCTTGACCAAAGCGGAAGGCGCACGGCGCCAGTGCCACGAACATGCCGACGGTACTCAGGCCCTGCCGGCTGCCATAGGCGTTGGCAACGGAGATCGAGAAGGCGGAGCGGCCGGATTCGCGTGCCACCACCAGCCCCCACAGCGCCAGGAAGAAGGTGGCCGGGGTCAGGTTCAGGCTGGCACAGAGGCGGCGGGCGCCGGCCTGTTCGTCGGCGCTCAGGGTCCAGCCTACGCTGCCCATCTGGCCACCGGCTTCAACGGCACCGTGGCCGAAGGGGTCGAATTCCAGCCCTTGCAGGGTCTGTTGCCAGAAGGTCTGGGCGGTCTGCCACAGCGGCAGTTCGCGTGCCTGGGCCAGGGCCAGTGCGTAGCGGCGGTAGCTGAGCCCGACCGGTGGCAGGGGTTCGCCCCGCAGCAGTTGTTCGAATTCCTGCTGCAGGATGATCATCGCCGGTTCGTCCACCAGAATGTGGTGAACCTGCAGCCGCAGCTGGGCACCGGCGTCGGTCTGCAGCAGGCAGCCCCGCAGCAGCGGGCCGTGTTCGAGCGCCATCGCCTGGGCCTGCACCGACTGCCAGCGCGCCTCGTCGAGCAGTACTTGTTCCACCGGCAGCTCAGGCTGCACTTCGGCGTAGGGGATTCCCTCCCGATCCACCCGGTAGCGGGTGCGCAGGATGTCGTGCCGTGCCAGCAAGCCTTGCAGGGCGGCAGCCACCGCCTCAGCGCCTATTCCGGCCGGTAGCGGAAAGTCCATCTCCAGCAGATAGGCCAATGAGTCCGGGTACAACCGGTACTGCGCATACAACCGCGCTTCCTGCGCCGACAACGG
>NZ_JARRAF010000128.1 GCF_030129945.1 Parachitinimonas caeni | reverse complement strand
GAGGCCCGCTCTAAACTGAAGTGCAACACCTTCAAACGTATGCGAAGGTGTTGGGGTGGGAAAAATATATAGTCATTTGACAGAGAGTGAGCGAGTTCGGATTCAGGCGGGGTTGGAATCCGGGCTCAGTCTCAGAGGTATCGCACAGCAGCTGGGGCGGCCTGCCTCGGCGGTGTCGCGGGAGTTGAAGCGAGCGGGTGGGGCGGGGGCTTACCATGCGACCCGAGCCAGTGACGCCGCAAAGCAAAGGCGGCGGCGAGGTCCGGTCAAGCTCAAGCCGGGCTCAGCGCTGAGGGAGCGAGTGATCGAAGGCTTGCGCCAGCGCTGGTCACCCGAGCAGATTGCTGGCAGGCTGCGGCAAATGTATCCAGATAACCCTGACCTGCATGTTTGCCACGAAACCATTTATCGGGCCTTGTACGTGATGCCGCGAGGCGAGTTGCGTAAAGAGCTGATTGGATTACTCCGCCGGGCCCACAAAGCCCGTCTGCCACGCACCCAGGGACGAGATCGTCGTGGCGGGTTGGTGGACATGGTTTCCATTCATCAAAGGCCGGAAGAGGTGCTGGGTCGGCTGATACCGGGCCATTGGGAAGGGGATCTGATCAAGGGGGCGGCCAATCGCAGCGCGGTGGGCACTCTGGTTGAACGCACAAGCCGGTTTGTCTTGTTGGCCAAAATGCACGACGCCACAGCGGATTCGGCACTGGAAGCGTTTACCCGGCGGATGCGCCACCTACCGGCGGGTTTGCGCAAAACGCTGACCTACGATCAGGGCAAGGAAATGGCGCATCATGCCGAGCTGGCTCGGCGGCTGAAGATCCAAGTCTATTTCGCCGACCCGCACAGCCCCTGGCAGCGACCCAGCAACGAGAACATGAACGGATTGATCCGTGAGTATCTGCCCAAAGGCACCGACCTCTCCGGTTTTTCTCAAACCTATCTCAACGACATTGCCCGGGCATTGAATGATCGGCCCAGAAAATGCCTGGGATTCAAAACCCCGGCAGAAGTCTTTCAGCAACAAATCAATCTCTTAAAAAATAGTGTTGCACTTCAGAGTTGAAATCGCC
>NZ_JARRAF010000127.1 GCF_030129945.1 Parachitinimonas caeni | reverse complement strand
TGTCCGTCCCATCCACCGCCCCATCGCGGTTGAGGTCGCCGGCGAGGCGGATGGTGACTTGGGCATCTCCCTTGCCGGTCAGCTGCAGCAGCTTGAGCCCGGCTTCGGTCACGCGGATCAGGGTGGTATGGCCACTGCGGCCGATAACGGTCGCGCCGAGGGCGTCGATTTCGGCGCCCTGGCTGTCAATCGCCAGAATCACTGCGCCTTGCGCGCCGGGGGTTTTGACGCTGGCGTCGAGCTCGCTTTGCCGCACGCTGAAGCTCAGGTAAGTCGAGGTGCCATTGCTCAGCTGGCCCTGCCAGCGATTGCGCGGCGTGGCGCCCTGCCAGTGCACGGCGGCACCGAGGTCGGCGGTGATGGCTTGGGTCAGCAGCTGGCCGTTCTGGTCATAGCCATAGCGCTGGCCGATGTCCTCACTGCCCAGCGGCCGCACCAGCATCAGGCGGCCCTGGGCGTCGTAACGGTAAGCCAGGCTCTGGCTGCCCTGGGCGGTCGGACCGCTGACACGGCTGAGCCGGCCCTGGGCATCGCGCAGGCAGTCGAGGCGATCGGTACGGCCGACCACGGCAATGCCGGCGTCGCTGAGCAGCCATTGCACGCCATCGCTGAACACCACCCGTTCGATCCGGCCATCGGCGGCCAGCTGGTATTGCGTACCATCGGGGCCCGTCAGCCGGTAGCCGGCGGCCTGCCAGGGCAGACCGGTGGCTTGGTCGTACAGGCTATGGCCCAGCGCCTGCAGCGCCACGGGGCGATCACTGGACGGATTGAGGGCGTCCAGGCGCCAGCCGGCCGGGCCGTTGAACACGGGGCGCAGGCTCTGCAGACCGTGGCCCAGGTCGACCGTTTCGGTGGCGAGGCTGAAGCGCAGCGCCTGCAACGGGGCTTGTGGCTGGCTCAGGCTGGCCGGCAGTTGCAACCACAGGCGGGCGCCGGTCTGCCACGGTGCCAGACTGCCGCTGTCGCGGATCTCGGTCTGATCGTGACTGAGGCGGCTCTGGAACAGCGGCAGCTGCCAGTTGCCGGCATCGGCCGAGGAGGTCTGGCCGTTCAGTTCACGGTTCAGCGCCAGGG
>NZ_JARRAF010000126.1 GCF_030129945.1 Parachitinimonas caeni | reverse complement strand
ACCGCCTGTCTGACGAGGACAGGGTGGGGGGTACGATATCGATCAGAGCCGTGTGGCTGGGCGCCGCAGGGGTTCTGTTGTGTCGTCAAGGCCACCCCTTTTCCTTCCTTACGCTTCCCAGGAAGGCAGTGCGGCCCCTTCGGGCAGTTCGCAACCATAGAACGTTGCGCCTCGGGTCTTGATGCCTGACTGTATGGCTCCGCTGGTACTGATGGCCTCAATGGCGGCGAGCTCGAAACAGGCCCCCGTCAGATCCGCCCTGGAAAAATCCGCGCACTTTACATTGCATTCCCGGAAGCTGGTGCCACGTAAGCTTGCGCCGACAAACCAGGCCGAGTGAAACCACGAATGAGGGGCGAAGTCTGCGCCATCCAGCACGATGCCCGATAAGTCGGCGTCACTTAGATCCGTATCGGGAAAGTACCGTTCGCCTGCCGCATAGCGCTGTTCCAACTCGGCGCGGTGAGTGGGGGGGTGATAAGCGGGTGAGTGGATGACTCGCTCTCCGGTGTTCGTCATGGGACCGGTAGCGGGAGAGGATCCCTCGGCCGGGATCGGGCCTTGCTGCCACGGTGTCGGTGCGAGGGGGGGAGAGAGGGTATGGCGCCAGTCCTCAATCCAGCCATCCGCTTCGGTATAACGGCGACCCACGGGGTGGAATCCATTCTTTTCCAATACTCGCCGGGAGGCCAGGTGATCAACCGCCGTTTCGGCAACCACGGTCTCGACCCCAGGCTGTTCGGCCGCCAAGGCCAACAGCTGCCGGACGGCAGCGCTGGCCACACCGCGACCTTGCCAGGCGGGGGCGACGTTGTAGCCGATTTCCACCTGCCCATTTCGGGGTGGGTGCTTAAGGTATTGACAAGTTAATCAGCGGAATTGCCATTGCCATATGCCGGTGCGTAAAAATCACACCCATCGCACGGCTCCCCCAAGTTCAGGCCGCAGCAAGGGCATTGGTAATGATCTGCCACGTGAAAAAAGCCTTTTCACGCGTAGCGCGGTAATCGACCCGACTGAGCAAATGGCGACGACAACGAAACAGGTTGTTGATGGGACCGTGAGCGGACAGGAAGCGTTGGGCCTGAGCCGGGGATTTGAAGCGTCGCATCTGCTTCTCTTTC
>NZ_JARRAF010000125.1 GCF_030129945.1 Parachitinimonas caeni | reverse complement strand
TGCTTGAGATTGCCGACACCCTCCCGCACCAGCAGCCGGTTGACGCCCGAGCGCGAGGCTTCGGCATGGATGAAACGCCGGGTCACGGCGAGCAGGTCATCCAGCGGCAGCAGCAAGGTGGTGCGCAGCGCCAGCACAATGGCTTCCTGAGCGGGCGAGAGCGTGGTCTGCAGCTTATGAGGACGATGCGAGCGACCGGCAAAGTCATCACGCTGCTGCCACTTGCGCACCGTATCCTTGCTGATGCTGTAACGCCGCATCAGCTCTACCTGCGGCAGGGTGGAATAACGGATTTCTTCCCGGGTGTCAGGTTCCGTCTGTTTATAGACTTACTTGTTGTAATCTTAGTAATTAACCATAAACCCTAGACTACTCAAGGTGAGTAATATGCATTTGAAATATACGATTGTTTTTGCAGCCATCCTTTTATCCCCCCTTGTCTTGCAGGCGAAAGAATATTCTTTCGGTGTGATAAATTCAAATAAGGAAGTTGCTTTCGGAAGCGTTAAGATTGTGCTTCGCCAAGGAGAATTAGTTAAACTGATCAACTCAAATTCTGATTATTTTACCATTGAAGCACTACAAAAGAATAAAAGCGGCAAAGTATTTACAGGCAATATACCCAAGGGTATCCTAACAACACTGGATGCTTTCTCCACGATTCGTAAGTGGAATGGCCAAACTAAATTTTTTACTTCGTCAGAATGGTCCGATATTGTCTGTACAACAGTTTTCAAAAGTGATGGAACTTTCACTAGTACGTTAGACTGCGAATGCGAATACCATAAAAAAACAGTAGGTCGATTAAGACAATATAATAATATTATATGGGCAAAAGGAGGATGCGCTACGGCGAAAGGTGGTTTGAATCAATGGTCTTTTTTTGTGATCAATCCAAATAATCAGCTATGTCAGGTTGACTATGATATGGAATTAGACTCTAGCATTTGCAGGCTGGGTGAGTCTGAAGATTGAACTGCGTGAGGTATTGACAAGTTAATCAGCGGAATTGCCATTGCCATATGCCGGTGCGTAAGAGGGTGTCAGAATTTGGTATTGACAACTTAATTTAGCCAAATTGCCATTGTCATATAATGGTGCGTAAAAGTTGCGCCAATCGCACGGCTCCCCCAATTCAGGCCGCAGCAAGGGCGTTGGTAATGATCTGCCACGTGAAGA
>NZ_JARRAF010000124.1 GCF_030129945.1 Parachitinimonas caeni | reverse complement strand
GAACCTGAAACCAGGAAGAAGTCCGATTCCGGCGTCAGCGCGCCCTGATAGCCCAGACAGCTGCGCCAGCAGCCAATCAGCAGCCGCAGCCCCGGTTCCAGCCCGGCCTCGTCGGCCACCGGGGCGGCCTGCTCACGCCAGGCATGGAACAAGCCCACCACGCCGGCCCGGTCCAGCTTGCCGGTATCGGTGCGTGGCAGCTTGGCCACCGGGAAGATGGCCGACGGCAGGTGCGAGCGGGTGTAGTGGCGGGCCAGATGTTGTTGCAGACCGCCCAGGCTGGCCGGCTCACCTTCAATCGCCAGAACCAGACAGGCTTCGGCCGTGCCGGCCCAGGCCACCGCTGCACCGGCTGCCACCACGCCCGGATACTGGCTGGCCTTGCCTTCCAGTTCGCCCAGACCGATGAAGTTGCCGCGTACCTTGCAGCTGTCGTCCATCCGGCCGCGCAGGGTGTAGAGGCCATCGGTGCCACGCATCGCCATGTCGCCGGTACGGAAGTAGGCGCCATTCGCATCACGGCCAAAGCGCTCGGCCGTGCGTTCCGGGTCGTCCAGATAGCCGTGCTGGTCGAAGTCGCCATAGATGATGAGTTCGCCCCATTGGCCATCGCGCAGCCGACGGCCGTTGGCATCGACCACGGCAAAGGCGACGTGTTCGTACGGGGTGCCTATCGGCAACGTCGCGCCGGGGACCATGGTCGTGCAGTCCACCATCGAGGCGGCAATGCAGGTTTCGGTCGGGCCGTAGCTGTTCCAGATCTGCATCTGCCGGCTCAGTTGCTGCATGTCGCCCGGCGCCAGGAAGTCGCCGCCGCTGATGCAGACTCGCGGCAGCGGCTGCAGCCCGGGCATGCGGTTCCAGGCCGCCAGCAGTGCCGGCGCCGCCGAGATCACATCCGGCCGGTAGCGGTTCAGGAAGTCGCGGGTCCGCTTCTCGTCGAGCAGGCTGTAGCGATCAACGACCACGCTGGTGCCTTGCAGGGCCCAGGCCAGCAGGACTTCCTCAAGATAACCATCGAAGCTCGGGGAGAATTGCTGGGTCACCCGCAGGCCCTGCGGCAGTTGCAGCCGCTGCAGCAGCGATTCGAGGTACTGGGCGACGGTGCGGGCGGCCACGCAGATGCCTTTGGGCCGGCCGGTGGTGCCCGAGCTGTAGAGGATCCAGCCTGTCGGGTTGTCGTCGAGGGTCTTCACGCTCTCGAAGTGGCCCCAGTCTGTCTCCTGCGGCGCCACGGTCTGGCG
>NZ_JARRAF010000123.1 GCF_030129945.1 Parachitinimonas caeni | reverse complement strand
GAGGGTGTGCCTAATTTTGTGTAACCGGGGTTGTGTTACTGCTGCGGCAGCCTGTCTTCGTAGCAGATCGTAAAGCGAGTCAGCGCTGCCTTCCAGTCACGGATTGGCATGGTCCATTTCTTACTGATGTTTCGTAGAGCCAGATAGAAGAGTTTCAGCAGTGCCTCGTCGCTGGGGAATGAGCCGCGGCTCTTGGTAACCTTGCGCAGACTCATGTTCACTGACTCGATGGCATTGGTGGTGTAGATCACCTTGCGAATCTCAGGCGGGAAGTCGAAGAATGGCGTGATTCTGGCCCAGTTGCGTCGCCAGGACTGCCCAATCGGCAGGTAGTCGTCATCCCACTTGGCCTCGAACTCGCCAAGACGCAGTTCGGCCTCATCAGCCGTGCTGGATTGGTAAATTCGCTTCAGGTCAGCTGCTACTTCAGCCCGTCGCTTCCAGGACACGTAGTTCAGGCTGTGCCTGACCATGTGCACGATGCACAGCTGCACGCGAGTATGGGGGTACACTGCCTCAATGGCCTCAGGGAAACCCTTCAAGCCATCCACGCAGGCGACGAAGATGTCCTGCACCCCTCGGTTGCATAGCTCGGTTACCACCTGCAACCAGAACTTGGCCCCCTCAGTTTGGGCGATCCACAGACCCAGAATTTCCTTCTCACCCGCCAGGTTGATGCCCAGGGCCAAGTACACGGCTTTCACCCGCACCGCACCTTCGCGCACCTTGGTGTGGATGCAGTCGAGGTAGACTATGGGATAGACCGCATCAAGCGGGCGCGACTGCCAGGCCTTTACCTCGTCGGAGACCGCATCGGTTACCGAGGAGATCAGGCTGGGGGATACCTCGGCACCGTAGATATCCTGCAGGTGAGCCTGGATCTCACGCACTGTCATCCCCCGGGCATAAAGCGAGAGAATCTGGTCGTCAAAGCCGGTCCAGCGGGTCTGGTGCTTTTCGACGATCTGCGGGTCAAAGGTGCCATGCCGATCACGCGGCACGTCGATGGGGAGTTCGCCGAACTCACCCTTGAGTTTCTTCTTGCTGAATCCGTTACGCGTGTTGCCAGTCTGATTGTTGACCGGCTGATGCTTATCATGGCCTAGATGGTGGCTCAACTCGGCATTTAGCGCTCGCTCCACCAACCTCTTGGTCAGCTGCTTGAGGATGCCATCGGCACCGATCAGGTCTTCAGGTTTCTGGTAGTTGATCAGCAGCTGATCCAGTAGCTCGTCAGTGATCGTCGGTG
>NZ_JARRAF010000122.1 GCF_030129945.1 Parachitinimonas caeni | reverse complement strand
CGCTGACGCCGAACCGTGGCCCGAACCTGCCGACCGCCAAGCCGCTCTACGGCAAGCTGCGGCTGGGCAAGTCCCCAGTAGTGATGATCGACCCGCAATTCCAGCGGCCGGAGGCACCACCGATCTCAGGCATGACCGACCAGCTGCAGATCCACCGTAGCCGGTCTTACAACGAGTTTGGCGAGCTGGCCGAAGAAATGGACGGCAATGGCAACCGCACCGTCTACGACTACCAGCAGGGCCGGCTCGTCGCCAAGACAGCGGGCGTCAATGGCAATGGCGAACTGCTCAACCAGATCGACGAGAAGGGTACCCCCGCCAACGCGCCCAAGGGCTCGCGCACCGACTATCGCTACACCGACGGTGGCCGCATCCAGTCGGTAACCGATGCCCGAGGCAGCGTCACCACCTATAGCTACGGCTTCGAGAACGGAGGCAATGACTACACCCTGAATGCCCGCAGCGGCCAGGCCCAGGTGCGGACCGAGACCCTCGCCACCGAAAACGGCGCCAGCGTGACCCGTAGCGAGTACAACGGCTACGCCCAGCTCGTCAGCCGGACTGATGGTCGCGGCGCCAAGACCCAGTATCGCTACGACGCGCAAGGCAACCTCACCCAGCTGATCCGACCCCAATCGATGCGGGTGGTGGCCGACGGCGAGATGATCCCCCAGGGCGTCGCGCTGACCGAAATCTATCGCTACGACCAGCAAGGCCGGCGCATCCAGCATCACACCGACTGGAAAGCCAACGACGGCCGTAGCGGGAGCACCAACCACGAAGAAACGTGGTACGACAGCACTGGCCGTGTCACCAGTACGATGCGCAACCAACTGGTCACCACCTATGGCTATGAATGGACCACCCGCGATGCCGCCGGCAATCCGGCCGCCACGGCCTCGGCAGCTAACCAAGCCTGGTACCTGCAGACCCGCACCACCGAAGGCGTAGCGCCGGCGACAGGCACCCGCATGCCGGGCGAACTGGGCGGCACAACCCATGGCGACTACGACGCCAGCTTGTACGACCTCACCGACGCCTTTGGCCGCAAGCTGTGGCACCGCGATCATGGCCTGCGCACGTTCCGTTACGCCTACGACGACGCCGGCCGGCTGATCGCGCAGACAAATAGCGAAGGCCAGAACCTGCGGTATGCCTACTACAGCAATGGCTACCTGATGGCGGTGGCCGACCAGAACGAGAGCAGCCGCAGCCTGACCGAATACGCCTACGACCGCGATGGCAACCGCACCC
>NZ_JARRAF010000121.1 GCF_030129945.1 Parachitinimonas caeni | reverse complement strand
CCCTGGTTGGAGACGTCGCCGATGCGCTGGCCGTTCAGGTAGTAGTAGCGTGTCAGCCGGTAGTCGGTGCTCCAGACCGCCGGGGCGCTGCCGGTGCCCCCGGTGCTGCCTGCGGTGCCCGTGCTGCCCGTGCTGCCGGGTTTGGCTTTGTCGAGCATTTCTTCGCGCCGCATGATCAGGCCCTGGGCGTTGGTGCGGTAGAGCAAGGTGCGGTTCTGCGCCTGGTCGGTCACTTTCTGCAGGTGGCCGTTGACGTCGTATTCGAATTGACTGAGGCCGGTGGTCAGACGCTCCACGCCATTCTGCTCAACCACTGCCACATCGATCTGCTGTTTCAGGGTGCTGTCGCGCCATTGGTATTGGTAGGTGTGGATCTCCTTGCGCGCCGGCTGCTTGCTGGTGGCGCTGTACTCGGTGTGCTCGCCCAGCAGGGTGCCGTCATACATCCGGGCGTAAACGGTACGGCTGCTGGAGTGGTATTGATCCGGCCCGGTCGGTTCGTTTTTGACGTAGCGCTCGTTGATCTGGTTGTCGGCCCCATAGAGGTTGTAGGTGATGCTGGGGTTGGCATTGCCCTGCGGGTCGATCCAGGTGTCGGTGGTTTTCCAGGTGCGGCCGGCGCTGTCCACTTTCCGCTCGGACACGACGGCGCCGCCACTGGTGACGCGGGTCAGATAGCCTTCGAGGCTGTAGCCATAGTTTTCGGTATGGGCCTGCTGGCCGTAGCCGGCATCGGTCTTGCCGCCATAGGCCGCCTGGGTGCGCTGGTTCAGGTAGTTGTAAGTCAGCGCCACGCCGCGCTCGCCAGCCACAATATTGCCGTTCTGCAGGTCACCCTGGCTGACCACGACCCGGTTGAAGTTGTCGTAGCGGTACCAGTAGCGATAGGTGCTGTCCTTGTTGTCCACCGCATTTTTGTAAACCTGATACACCATCCGGGTGTTGCCCATGGCGTCGTAGGCGTAGTCGATGTCGGCCGTGTTGTCATGGAATTTGACCATGCGGTTGAGGCTGTCATAGGTGATATGCGCCGACTGGTAGGGGTTGGGCGCCACTTCGCCATTGGCCTGCAGGTTGCGGTAGTCCTCGTAGGTGCGGTTGCCGGCGGCGTCGTAGCCGTAAGTGGTGAGGGTGTTCTCCTTACGGTCGATCAGGCTGCGGGTGTAGCCGTTGTCGTAGTAGGTGTATTCCAGCTGCTGGCCATAGCTGCTGGTCTGGCCCACCAGCCGGCCGGCGTGGTTGTACTGGTAGGCGGTGACCCCGCCGCTGGCGTCGGTCTGGCTGA
>NZ_JARRAF010000120.1 GCF_030129945.1 Parachitinimonas caeni | reverse complement strand
CATTCGTGGTATTCGGCAGCGCTCCTGATCCATTCCCACTCCCCCCGCCCTCGCCCGCCGGCGAGGGGGCGCCGTTGGCGGGGGTGCGGATACCCGCCCCGGCCTGCACCAGCGGTGCCTGATTGGCGCGCCAGCCGTAGTTGGCGTAGAGCAGTTGGCGATCGGCGGCGGTGAGAACCCCGTCGCCGTTGATGTCTGCGGCCATTCCAGGTGGCTGCGTGGCGCCCTGAGCGGCAGCCAGCGCCTGTTCGAACAAGGTGCTGTCCGTCCCATCCACCGCCCCATCGCGGTTGAGGTCGCCGGCGAGGCGGATGGTGACTTGGGCATCTCCCTTGCCGGTCAGCTGCAGCAGCTTGAGCCCGGCTTCGGTCACGCGGATCAGGGTGGTGCGGCCACTGCGGCCGATCACGGTCGCGCCAAGGGCGTCGATCGTGGCGCCCTGGCTGTCAATCGCCAGAATCACTGCGCCTTGGGCGCCGGGGGTTTTGACGCTGGCGTCGAGCTCGCTTTGCCGCACGCTGAAGCTCAGGTAAGTCGAGGTGCCATCGCTCAGCTGGCCCTCCCAGCGGTTGCGCGGCGTGGCGCCCTGCCAGTGCACGGCGGCACCGAGGTCGGCGGTGATGGCTTGGGTCAACAGCTGGCCGTTCTGGTCGTAACCATAGCGCTGGCCGATGTCCTCACTGCCCAGCGGCCGCACCAGCATCAGGCGGCCCTGGGCGTCGTAGCGGTAAGCCAGGCTCTGGCTGCCCTGGGCGGTCGGGCCGCTGACACGGCTGAGCCGGCCCTGGGCATCGCGCAGGCAGTCGAGGCGGTCGGTACGGCCGACCACGGCAATGCCGGCATCGCTGAGCAGCCATTGCACGCCATCGCTGAACACCACCCGTTCGATCCGGCCATCGGCGGCCAGCTGGTATTGCGTGCCATCGGGGCCAGTCAGGCGGTAGCCGGCGGCCTGCCAGGGCAGACCGGTGGCCTGATCGTACAGGCTATGGCCCAGCGCCTGCAGCGCCACGGGGCGATCACTGGACGGATTGAGGGCGTCCAGGCGCCAGCCGGCCGGGCCGTTGAACACGGGGCGCAAGCTGTGCAGGCCGTGGCCCAGGTCGACCGTTTCGGTGGCGAGGCTGAAGCGCAGCGCCTGCAACGGGGCTTGTGGCTGGCTCAGGCTGGCCGGCAGTTGCAACCACAGGCGGGCGCCGGTCTGCCACGGCGCCAGACTGCCGCTGTCGCGGATCTCGGTCTGATCGTGACTGAGGCGGCTCTGGAACAGCGGCAGCTGCCAGTTGCCGGCATCGGCCGAGGAGGTCTGGCCGTTCAGTTCACGGTTCAGCGCCAGGG
>NZ_JARRAF010000011.1 GCF_030129945.1 Parachitinimonas caeni | reverse complement strand
GGGTTTCGCCGGATTTGGGCCTGCTGCCGCGTAAAAAATCGCTTGCTTAGCCCACTAAGCGGCGCGCTTTTCGCCTTGCATCAGGCCCAAATCCGACGAAACGCGATCCGGAAATAAAATGTCAACAGAGCCTAGATTCCCCCCGAAACATCGTGAAAATTGCGTTCGAGCCTTCCTTCCGGCTCGCTGCACCGCACCAAAGCTGCGCAGGGCTGCACTGGAATGGCGCCCTGCAGGGGGCTTTGCAGGCATCACTCCGCCGGCGGCCCGACTTCAGGTCCGCCCGGCTTGCCCAGCCAGCCGGCCACCTCCACCATTTCACGCGCTACATCACCAATCCGGCGCTGGGCCTGCATGGCCCGCTCGCGCAGCAGGCGATAGGCAGCGTCTTCATCAAGGCCGCGCAGCTGCATCAACAAGCCTTTGGCTTTATCTACCCATTGCCGGTCTGCCAGCCGTTGACGTGCCGTAGCCAGCTCCTGCTGTCGTTCCCGCTCCAGAGCGAAGCGCTCTATCGCCACCCATAGCAGGGTTTCCATTCGATCATGCGGCACCTCGCCCACGACATACGCCGCGACACCTGCCGCAAGAGCCTGCCGGATGGTGTCGCGGCGACCATCTGCGGTCAGCATCACCACCGGTCGCTCACTGGCACGACTGGCAATGCAGATTGACTCCAACGTATCGCGGGCCGGCGCATCGTTGTCGATCAGCACCACGTCCGGCGCCAGTTGCTGCACCTGCGCCGCCAGCGCCGGACTGGGGCCCAGCTGTGCCAGCAGCGTGATCCCACACCCGGCGAGCGCTTCTGCCAGTAACGCAGTCCGGCCCGAGCCATCGCAGATCAGCACGACTTTGAGCATGATTCCCTCCTGTTTTCCGCACCACAGCAAAAGCCATGCCAAGACTCTATTGATCCATTTTTGCGAAGCGCGTTTTTTAGGAAGGCAGCCTGAAACAAGGCACCGGGGCATGGCCCAGCCGGGCTTATTGGATCGTCTCGGCCAACAGGGTCAGCGCAGCGCTGAAGTCATAACCTTGCAGGGCACGTTCAAGCTGAAGGGTGAAGGTGGTGCCGCAGCGCGCCAATAGACTGAGCCGCAACAGGGCGAACTGATCCAGGGCTTCGCTATCAGAGTCGCGCAACAGGCTACGCAGGCGGTTCAGGGCTATCGCGTAGTCGCTATCATCCAGCAGTGGGCCGTCAGGCGCCGCCAGCGCCTGCAAGGTAGGCTGCAAGACTTGCTGCAGCTCGGCAAATGCGCTGTCAAACCGCGTCAGGCTGGCAACGAGCGCCGTGGCATCTCGGTCACGCAAAGCCATTTCGAGCAGCCTGGCGGCAGCATGCAGCCTTTCGGCGCCAATATTGCCCGCCACGCCTTTGCTGCGATGCACCAGCTGGATGGCATGACCAATGCTGCCCGCCGCCAAGGCCGCATCAATTTGCGAACGGGTGTCGGCATGGGTCTGCACAAAGCGCTGCAACAGGCGCTCATACAGCGGACGATTTCCTGCCACCCGCGCCAGCCCGGCCTCCTGGTCCAGAACAAGCGCTGACTGGCTATCGGAGGAGAGGACTGCCGAGGCGACCGGGGCAACAGTGGTATCGGCAGGCGGTGCAGACCGTCCTGTCAACCGGGCCAGCGTGGCAAAAAGCTGTTTCGGGTCGATAGGCTTGGTCAGATGCGCCTGCATGCCTTCGGCCCGGCACCGCTCTGCCTCTTCCGACTGGGCATGTGCCGTCATGGCCACGATGGGCAGACGATCAAAACGCCGCTCGGCCCGGATCGCCCGTGTTGCCTCATGCCCATCCATCACCGGCATTTGCAGATCCATCAGGACCAGATCGAACGCATCATCGGCCTCGGCCTGCAGACGGGCCACTGCCGCCGCACCGTCCGCCACGACCTCAACCTGCACGCCCGCCGATGTCAGCAGCTCGCAGCCAATCTGCTGATTGATCGGATGATCTTCGACCAGCAAGACCCGCAGTCCCTGCAATAGCGGACCGGCAGGCGCATGCCCCGTCAGCGGTATCGGCTGGTTACCGAACTGGTGCAGCAAACAATCATGCAGCGATGAGGGTGTCAGCGGCTTGGGCAGCAGGGCTTGCACGCCGGCCTCCCGCGCCCGCTCCTCCATATCCGCACCAGCGTAAGCCGTCACCATGATGAGGTAGGGGGACTGTCCTCCCGCTTCCGCCCGGATCGCTCTGGCCGTGTCGATGCCATCCAGCTCCGGCATCTGCCAGTCCAGAAAAATCAGGCCGTAAGGGGACTGGCTGGCCCCCCGTATCGCGGTCAGCGCAGCCAGGCCGCTGTCGGCGCAATCCACCCGCAATTTGTAGGGTGCCAGGGCATCGGCCAGCACTTCCCGCGCCAGCGGGTTGTCATCGACCACCAGTGCGCGCATGCCGACCAGTCCAGGCGGCACCAGACAGGCAGCCGCTTCCGCGTCGGCCTGCCACGGCAGCGTCAGGCAGAACTGAAAACAACTTCCCTGCCCCGGCTGACTTTGCAGGGTCAGCTTGCTGTCCATCAAGGCCAGCAGGCGCCGGCAGATCGACAGACCAAGACCCGTACCCCCATAGCGACGGGTGGTCGAGCCGTCGGCCTGGGTAAATGGTTTGAACAGTCGGCTCGCCTCTTCATCGCTGATGCCGATGCCGGTATCGCGAACCGAAAACTGCAGGTTCAGTTGGCTGGCGGTTTGCCCCAGCACCACGCAAGCCACTTCCACCTCACCGCTGGCGGTGAATTTAACGGCGTTATTGGCCAGATTGATCAAGACCTGCCCCAGACGCAGCGGATCTCCCAGCAGCTTGCCCGGCAGGTTGCGTGGCGAGCGGATCAGGAACTCCAGCCCTTTGTCGACGGCGGTATGGCCGGTCACTGTCGCCACATTCGAGAAAACCTCGTTCAGATCAAACGGAATGCATTCGATGTCGAGCCGACCGGCCTCGATCTTCGAGAAATCGAGGATGTCGTTAAGGATGCCAAGCAAGGACAGGCCCGCTTCATGAATCTTCTGCACGTAATCGCGCTGCTTGGGTGCCAGCTCGGTTTCGAGCGCCAGATGGGCCAGGCCGATGATGGCATTCATTGGCGTACGGATCTCATGACTCATATTGGCCAGGAACATCGACTTGGCCTGGGTTGCCGACTCTGCCTCGAGCTTGGCCAGCTCCAGCTCCTGCGTGGTGCGTTTGATCTCGGTGATGTCCTGCCAGTAGCCGTTGTAGAGCAGACTGCCATCGGGCAGCGTCACCGGCTGCGACTCGCCGCGCATCCAGCGGATGCTGCCGTCGGCCGCCGTGATCCGGCACTCCTGCAACCAGGGGCTGGCGTTCTGAATCGCCTGCTGGATCGACGCCTGCACCGCCGGCAAGTCTTCCGGCACGATCAAGGCAAACACCCGGTCGGCATCCTCGACCACTTGCGCCGGCTCCAGGCCAATCTGCCGCCAATAGGCGTTGGCAAACGGAAAGGCCGGCATGCCACGCATCAGCTTGAACTGGTAGACCGCCAGCGGCAGGTTGTCGGTCAGCTGCCGCAAGCGCGATTCCGCCTCGCTGATCCGCCGCTCGGCCAATTGCAGATTGCTCACATCCACCATCACTCCAACCAGCGCCCCCACCTGGCCATCCGGTTGGCGCAGCGCCTGCAGCGCATACAGCACGGCGTGCTGCTTGCCGTCGGCAAAGCGCAGCTGGATTTCGCGGCGGATCACCAGATCAGGCTGCGCCAGAATCTTCTCGTCATCACCATCGAGCAGGCGCGCCAGCTCTTCGGCCATCAAGTTCAGTTCGGCAAACTGACAACCAGCCAGCTGACCTTTGCGCAGACCGAAACTGGTTTCAAAAGCGGTATTACAACGGGTCAGGGTGCGATCAAGCCCCTTGACGAACACCGGATTCGGCAAGGCGTCGATCAGCTGGGTCTGAAACTCCAGCTGGTTGGCCAGCTGTTGCTCGAACGTCTTGACGGCCGTGACGTCCTGCCAATAGCCGTTCCATACCGTCACCCCGTCCGCCCCGGCTTTAGGCATCGCCTCGATCCGCTGCCAGCCCGGCTTGCTGGCGAGCGTGATCGGCAAGTCGATCTGCAGGGACTGCCCGGAAGCCATCGCCCGTTCGAAAGCCTGCTGCAACAGGCGGCGCTGGTCCGGCGGCAGGCCCTGCAGTAATAGTGCCGGCTGCCGTTGCAGCTGCTCCGGCATGTATCCGAGCAGTGCCGCCACCTGCCGACTGATGAAATTAATGCGCTGCAGCTCACCGGCAGCGGTTTCAAGCTGGAACACCACGCAAGGCAAGGCATCGCTCATATCCCGCAATTGCTGATGCGCTGCCCCGGCGTCGTCAATCGCCCTTTGCATGGACACTCGTTGTGCAGTGCGCACCGAGACATCACGAATGAATGCGGTCGCCAGCCAGGCTCCCTCCTGCTGATAAACCGCCAGCGACAGCTCAACCGGCACGCTGCCCCGCCCTCCGGCCCGCACCACCATTTCGATAGCCCGTCCGGCGGGGGTCGGGTGCTGCAGATCGGCCGGATTGAGGGTGGGCAGCAATTGCGCAACCGGGCTCCCGCGCAATGTCCCTGCACCCACTCCCAGCAGCCGCTCGGCCGCCGGGTTGGTAAACGCCACCCGACCCGTCGAGTCGATCCCCAGAATGGCATCGGGGGCCTGTTCAAGAATGGTCCGCCACTTGGCCTCGTTCTCACTCAGCCGACTTTGCGCCGCCAGTGCTGGGCCAATCAGCCGCCGATCGAGCAACCACAGCACCAGCACCGTCAGCAGGCAGGCCATCAACCAGCCGACCAGCCGCAGCTTGTCTGCCGACCAGAGCAGCCCCGCCAACTCCGCATCGCTCACATAACCAACCAAGGTCCAGCCAATGCCGGGCAGTGCCTGGCTGGTGTAGTAGTAGCCGCTACGGCGCGCGATCTGACCGGCAGAATCGCGCCAACCCGCCGCCACAGCCGGTGGCAGGGCTTCGGAAGCGGGTTGCGCCATCAAGCGCAGAAAATCCGCATGCGACGTCGTCGCCACCGAACCATCTTCAGTCAGCAGTGCATAGCCGCCAAAATCAGCCGTATCGCGGCGCAGGCCCTCGAACAGTGCTTCGACGGCCAGATCGCTGGCGATAACCGCCACAGTCTGGTTCTGATACTGGATCGCCACCCGGCCCGTGGTTACCCAGCCGGCACTTCGCAGGTCACGACGCGGCTTGCTCCAGGCAATGCCCTCGCGATCTGCCGTACGCGTGCCAAGCCGTCTTGAAAACGCCTCGATCTGATCGACATAGGGTCGCATCGGGTATTGCAGGCTCATCGCCTCAGCCATGGCAAACGGGTGTGCCGCCGCCAGCGAACGATCGGTAGCCAGCAGGTAAGTAGCCGTGAGATGACGATCCACCTGGTGACTGGCTGCCACCCACTCAAACCACCCCGGCAGCAGCTGCAGCAGATCCTGGCGCATTTCAGTGGCAGTCCGGGGATCAAATGTGGTGATTGCCGCCGCTGCGGGTGGCGCCTCGGCCTGACGCCGTGCCAGCAACAGACTGCCATTGCGGCCCGGCTGAATATCAAGCCGTAACGGCACGGCCACTGCATCCCCTGCCAACCGGTCTTCGGTCCAGCTTTTCAGGCGGGTCAGATGATTATTGGCATTGAGAATGGCTGCAGCCACTTTGTCAGCATGCTTGCGGAACTCCCGCTCCAGCGCCTCGATCTGCGCTGCTTGCTGCAAACGATGTTCCTGCCAGAAATAGACGGCCAGTGACCCCAGCCAGATCAAGGCAACCAACGAGAGCGCCAGGCGCTGCATGGCAACGCCGGATGGGTGTGCCCGAATTTTCGTGCCAGTCACGCCAACCATGCCAGCCTCATCATGACTGGGCCGGCAAGCTCACCAGCAGACGGGTGCCGCCAGCCGGGTCCGCCAGCAACTCCACCCCTCCCCCCATCGCCAACGCAAACAACCGGGCGGCATACGCGCCCAACCCCAGGGCCCCCGGCTTGCCATGGCTGGCATACTTTTCAAACAGCTGCGACCGCATCGCATCAGGCAAACCCTGAGCATTACGGATCTCCACCAACACCTGTGTCGCCTGCCGTGACAGCACCAGCTTTACGTCTTCGCCATCGGCACTGGCTTCAATGGCATTGCGCAGCAAATTACCAAACAGGGCCAGACACAATCCCCGCTCCGCCCCCACCCGGAAATCTGCCGCATCGACACCTTTCGGCAACTCCAGCCGGATCGGCACCTGGCGGCCACTGACCGCCAGCACATCGCCCACCACATCGTTCAGCAAGTCTGGCAGCGACACGGCTCGCACATCGAGCTTGAACCGGCCGGTTTCCAGCTTGAACAGATCCATCGACTGACTGACCCGATCCAGGCCCAGGCGGGCGGCTCGCACAATCGCCTGGGCCGACTGCTGCTGCCAGGATTGCAGATCCGGCGCCCCCAGCAGCATCTCGCCATGCTGCAAAATCGCTGCCAGCGGGCTTTTCAGGTCATACGCCGTAATCCGCTCCACATCGTCACGCAGTGCAGCACTCTCGACCAGCGCGCGGTTGCGGCGCTCCAGATCGGCAAAGGCATTCCGCAATTTAAGATGGGTACGCAAACGCGCCCTCAGCACGACCGGATTGACTGGCTTGGTCACATAATCGACCGCCCCCAGCTCCAGTCCAGCGGCCACATCATCCCCGGCATCCCGTGCCGACAAAAAGATCACCGGAATATCCCGCGTGGTCGGATCGGCCTTGAGTTGCCGGCACACCTCGAAGCCGTCCATATCCGGCATCATCACATCCAGCAAAATGAGATCTGGCGGCGTGGTCGAGCGGGCAATCTCCAGCGCCCTGGCGCCGCTCACCGCTACCTTGATCGTGTACTCAGCCTTCAGCAGGCCGGTCATCACCTCGATATTGGTCGGCACATCATCGACAATCAGCACGCTCGATGCCTTCATCCGTGACAGGGCGGCCATCGACTCCATCTCGCCGATCACTCTGGGCGAGGCCACCGGCACCGCCGGACAAGGCGCCACCACCGGGGCATCCGCCCCCAGCAGGCGGCGCACCCGCTCTTTCAGGTTGTTGGCGGTGAAAGGCTTGATCAGATAGTCACTGGCACCCGCCTCGAAAGCCAGCCGAATGGTTTCCCGCGAAGTTTCTGCCGCCACCAGCATGAAAGGCAGGTGCAGATACCGTGGCTCCCCCCGCACCCAGCGCAACAACTCCAGCCCCGACATTCCGGGCATATTCCAGTCCGAGATCACCGCATGAATGCCCCCAGCCCGCAGCTGCTGCATGGCGGCATCGGCGCAATCAGCCTCCTGCGTAAGGCCGTAGCCCATCTCGCGCAACACCGACACGATCGCCTGCCGCATCGGCGCCTGATCATCGACCACCAGAATCGGTAACTGAATTGCCATAGTCCCCCCCCTACCCACCCGGAGCCGCTTCCGCCCTCGTTATCACGCCGCCCCGCATGTAATCGCCGTCATCCGGTCGAATCTGCGTGCCTATAGCAGTCTAGGAAATTCATGGCTGATTGGCGGTAATGCAAGAAATTTCTCGGCAATGACTGTCATCAGCGCATGCTACCGCGTCAGCGCAAAAAACCAGTCAACGCAACTGTCGTTGCAGATGAGGAATGAAGAGCGGAGGAGAGAGTGCGTAACAAGAAGGGGGTGGCCATTGCGAAAATGGGCTGAAAACTCAGCCCATTTCACTCCAAGGCCCTGCAAACAGACCAAAGGAAACGCTTCGCAAGACAGGCTATATACGACGCCTTAAAGAACTTTATTTCTTGGCGCCAACGAGGGTATCAACGATTTTGTCGGCGTGTTCTTCAATCATGCTCTTCGAAGTTCCCCAGGCCGTCGGATTTTTTGATTCGATTTGAAATTCAGACAGCACAGCGCCGGATGCCTTGTTCTTCACCTTGATGGTGCTTTGTATATTGTCCGTTCCGGCCATAATGCCGAGCAGTGCGCGTGCAGCGCCATGACGCATCCGATAGTTCGTAACCTGGATTTCCAGCTCGCGGGCACTTGCATCTGCCGTAGTGGCCAACAAGCTATTCGCGGTAAGTTTTTCGGTTAGCCGTGCATTGAGGATGCCACGCGCCTCCTCTCCAAGATCTGCCGGTGCCGATACCGTGAAGGCAACCTTCTCACCCTCCGAAAGCCGGTACTCAGATCGAACAACGGCGGCAGTTCCGGCACATCCGCCCAGCACAATGGAGACTGCACAGGCAAGAACAGTGATGGCCTTTTTCATTCATAACTCCAGATCTTCAAAATTGGATATGTGGCCGGGCAGTATAAATGCTTGGCAGGGCATTGAAAAATGTTTTCACTCGCCATCAAATCTGTTAAAAAACCCTGACTGGATAACATATTTGCAGGCAAATAAACCATCTCGCCCAGCTTTAGTGCAATATGCCGCAACAAGCATCGATTACATAAATCCCCATCACTCAAAGCCACCTCTCAACGATTTGCTAGAGAATATTTAGCCCACATCAAACTTCCAATTGTTGCCATTAGCATATCCTTGTGTGCATCCCACATATCGCCTTGCTGCCCATTGTAGGCTTCGGCATTGCTGGGCGAGAGCACCATTGCAATCAACCACTCAAACCATTCGTACCATAAACTGGTAATCATAATCAGTGACACCGCCAGTAAAAATGCTGCTCTTTTGGCGCAGCCCAATTGATTTGTTACGTGCGAGAGGATTGCCGGCGTAAAGCAAAATCCATACAAAAAATGCACAAGGCGATCGAAATTATTTCGCTCCCACCCCAGACTTTTCTTGAATGAGAATCCCAAGGCACTTTGCAACCATTGATCATAGGGGGTATTTGAATAAAGCCAGCGCGCGGCAATTGAGTGTACACAGAGAAAAATCATAATCAAAAAGAAATCGAAATCGGAAATCTTGTGACGCTTTACATAAAACCCTAAAAGAAAAAAGGCAACAATTGTGAGTGAGCTATGCAAAGCTTGCTCAAGCGGCCATATCGGCTGAATCCAGCTGATTACAAACACCACCAACATCAACAGAATAGAAATTCTTTTAGAAGGGACGAAATGCATATTTTCTTTTATTTAAAAACAAGACACTCAATAGAGTCTGGAGAAAACCCCTGCGGCATCAAGCTGCCAAGTTTGAAGTACTGAAACAATCGATAGAGGCCGGGGTAAACCGGCAGGATACTACACCGATTGTCCGCGTCCGATGCCACCCCGCTTGTCAGCGCAGCTGCTGCCGCTGCGAGCGTTTGGGCCTAGCCAGCGGGCGCACGGCCTGAATCTGCTCAAGACCTTGGCCTGGCGTTGCGGTCAGGCCAGATCTGGCAAGCAGCAGCGCCAACAGAATGGCGCTACGGCCATGACCCTGCGCACAATGAATCAGGACTTTCTGCTCTCTGGTCAGCGTGAGGTCGGCAGGAATCTCACTGAGGGCTACGCCGTCAAGATTGGGGAAACACAAGTAGCGCTGCGGGGCGCCCGCGCCAGATGCCGGAAATTCACAGGTCAGATCAATGATCAGATCAAACTCCCGTGCAAGGGCTCGATCAGGATAGCAACCGATGCTGATATGGGTACCCGGTATTTCGTTGCAGGCCTTTTCGGAGGTAAGCGCACGCTGCACGCGAAAACCTATCCAGGTCACAAGAAGCCAGGGCAGGCCCGTTAACAGAAGACACATACTGAACCCGCCATGGCGTTGCTTCCCCATGACCCATCCCGGGCGACCGCAACCATAGGCCAACGCCATTTGGCTGCTACTCAGCGCCGGCCACAACCATAACCAGCGCGCCATACTGGCTCCACCTCCCAGCTGCCAGCCGCACCCGATGACCAGAGCAATAAAGAAAAAGGTGAACTTCAACCTGTCACCCGGAAACCCACCTTTTGCCATGACTTGCCCCCAAAAAAGTGCTTGGCCTGCTCACCCAGGGCGAGTCAGACGATAGTGAGAAGGATTCCTATTCCTGTACAATTGCACAACATCTTTCACCGCCTGTCTTTTTACAAACGGAGTTGTTGCAATGAAATCATCCCTGCTGCTTGGTGCGCTGAGTCTGGCGCTGGTTGGTTCGGCTACCGCTGAAGAAGTCACTGTGTATTCAGCCCGAATCGAATCGCTGGTCAAGCCCTTGTTTGATGCATACACCAAGGAAACCGGCGTGCAGGTGAAGTTCGTGACCGACAACGAAGGCGCGCTGATGCAACGAATCAAGGCCGAAGGTGCCAATACCCCAGCCGACATTCTGCTGACAGTAGATGCCGGCAATCTGTGGCAGGCCACCCAGATGGGTCTGCTCAAGCCTGTGCAGTCAGCCGCACTGAGCGCCAATATCCCTGCCCATCTGCGCGATCCGGATGGCAACTGGTTTGGCTTGTCGGTTCGTGCTCGCACGGTGTTTTTCAACACCAAGCGGGTCAAGCCAACCGACCTTTCCACCTACGAAGATCTGGCCGACCCCAAGTGGAAAGGCCGTCTCTGCCTGCGTAGTGCCAAGAAGGTTTACAACCAGTCGCTGGTTGGCACCCTGATCAGTCGCCTTGGCGAGGCGAAAACCGAGCAGGTTGTGAAGGGCTGGGTAGCCAATCTGGCAGCCGATCCTTTCTCGGATGACACCAAGCTGCTGGAAGCGATCGACGCCGGCCAATGCGATGTCGGCATTGCCAACACTTACTACTACGGCCGCCTGCTGGATAAGAACCCCAAGCTCAAGGTGTCGTTGTTCTGGCCGAATCAAACGACTTCAGGCGTACACGTTAATATTTCTGGCGCTGGCGTAACCAAGCACGCCAAGAACGAGAAAGGCGCCATCAAGCTGCTGGAGTGGATGTCCAGCGAGAAGGCCCAGAACCTGCTGGCCGACGTCAATATGGAGTACCCGGCCAACCCCAAGGTGAAGCCCGATCCCTATGTGGCTTCCTGGGGCAGCTTCAAGCACGATTACATCAATGTGAAGGTCGCCGGCGAGCAACAAGCGAATGCCGTCAAACTCATGGATCGGGCAGGCTATAAATAAGCCATCACTGGCCTGTTTTTTTGCGGCATAGGCGAGACGGCATCAATACATGGCCAACTCCGGATAAGCCCTTGCAATATTTTGCGATCAGTGCGCGGGCACCAAGGCGTCATCCATCCAGATGCGTCAAGGTTCCGCGCACTGCCCGACCTCAATGGCAACGGCCCCTCCTTCAGAGAACAGCTTTTTGATGTCCGCTCAGCCATTGGCTGACCTACGTCCCCGCCTTACGCGGGGTTTGTCGTTTTGAGAGCCCGACCCTTCATGACGCTTTCACTCACCGCCCAAGCCCAGGCATCCCCCCCCAGACGCTGGAATCTGCAACCCGGCATAGCCTGGCTGATTGCCGCCATCACGCTGGTGCCGCTGCTGGTGGTGCTTGCCAGCTTGGCCGACCCTCAGACCGATATCTGGGCGCATCTGGCCGACTATGTCCTGCCACAATTGTTGATCAACACCGCCTGGCTGGCTGGTGGCGTGGCAATCGGCACTTTGCTGCTGGGGGTGTCGTTAGCCTGGTTAACCGCCGTCTATGACTTCCCGGGTCGCCGGCACTTTGCCTGGCTACTTGCCCTGCCATTGGCCATGCCGGCCTACGTGCTGGCCAGCGTGCAGATCGGCCTGTATGACTTCACCGGGCCATTGCAAACCTTGTTGCGCGAATGGTTTGACAACAGCCGCTGGTTTCCGCCCATCCGTTCGCGCGGCGGGGTGATCTTGACAATGACCCTGGCGCTCTACCCCTACGTCTACCTGCTGGCGCGCAATGCCTTTCTGACTCAGGGCCGGCGCGCACTGGAAGCCGCAGCCGTGCTGGGGTTGAGCCGGCGTCAGGGCTTCTGGCGCGTCGCCATGCCAATGGCACGCCCGTGGCTGGTGGGCGGTGTCTCATTGGTATTAATGGAAACCCTCGCCGATTTCGGCACCGTCGCCACCTTCAACTACGACACGTTCACCACCGCCATTTACAAGGCCTGGTTCGCCCTGTTCAACCTGAAAGCTGCCTCGCAGCTGGCTTCCTTACTGGTGATGGCGGTTCTGGCGCTCGCCCTGTTCGAGCAGAAGGCCCGTGGCAACAAACGCTACCATGGCGCAGGCCGTAGCGGCCCCGCCCAGCCAATCCGTCTGCAGGGGCTCAGGGCGGTGGCCGCCACTGCCGCTTGCCTGCTGATTCTGGCACTGGCTTTCTTCATTCCGTGCGGGCAACTATTGAAGTGGGCTGCCACCGTCATCAAAACCGATTTCGATAGCCGGTATATCAGCTTCATCTGGCACTCAGTTTTACTGGCTGGCGGTGCGGCCATGCTGGTTGTCACACTCGGCCTGCTACTGGCCTATGCCGTGCGCGGTCGTGACGGCCACTCCGCAAGGCTGGCAGCACGTCTGGCGACACTTGGCTATGCCATACCGGGCAGCGTGCTGGCTGTCGGTGTCTTCATCCCGACCGCCGCACTGGATAACCAGCTGATCGCAGCATTGCAGGCCCTTGGCTGGCAGACGCCCCCGCAGATACTCAAAGGTACGCTTGTCGTCATGTTGTTGGCCTATGCAGCCCGTTTTCTGGCCGTCGCGTTCGAACCCACCCAGGCCGCCATGCAACGCATTACGCCCAATCAGGAAGCCGCTGCAGCGTCCCTGGGCCTGGGCCGGCGAGAGATGCTGTGGCGGTTGCACCTACCACTGCTGCGCGGCGGGCTGTTCACAGCAGCACTCATGGTGTTTGTGGATGTCATGAAAGAGATGCCCATCACCTTGATGACCCGCCCCTTTGGCTGGAACACCCTGTCTGTCCGCGTATTCGAAATGACCTCCGAAGGCCAGTGGGAACAAGCCGCCCTGCCAGCACTCGCCATCGTGGTGGTCGGCCTCATCCCCGTGGCACTATTGGCACGCCAGACTGAAAACCGCTGACCTTTTCCTTGCACGCACTCATGCCCAACACCCTGCTCACCCTCGATCAGATCAACGTCAACTTTGGCCCGAAACGGGTACTGGAAGGGCTCAGTTTCAGCCTGCAGGCCGGTGAAATCGGCTGCCTGCTGGGTGCCTCCGGCTGTGGCAAGACAACAGCCTTGCGCGCCATTGCCGGTTTCGAACCGGTTGCCGCCGGCCGGGTCATCCTCGATGGTCAACAAGTTGCCAGTTCCGGTCAGGAATGGACACCACAGCAACGCGGAATCGGCATGGTGTTTCAGGATTACGCCCTATTCCCCCACCTCAACGTCACCGACAACATCCGCTTCGGGCTTAGTCGTCTCGACAAAGTCGAGCAAAAACGACGCGTCGAAGAGCTGCTGGAAGTCGTTCAGCTGACCGAGGTCGCCAACGCTTATCCCCATGCCCTGTCGGGTGGCCAGCAGCAACGGGTAGCCCTGGCACGAGCACTCGCCCCAGCCCCCCGACTGCTCCTGCTCGACGAACCTTTTTCCAATCTCGACGTCGAGCTACGCGAGCGACTTAATCAGGAAGTCCGCGACATCCTGAAGAGTCGCGACATTACTGCGTTGCTGGTCACCCACGACCAGCACGAAGCCTTCTCGCTGGCCGACAAGGTAGGCGTCATGCACGCCGGCCGGCTGCTGCAGTGGGACACGCCTTACAAGCTCTACCACGAGCCAGCAGAACGCTTCGTCGCCGACTTCATCGGCGAAGGCGTCTTTCTGCCGGCAGTCGTCACGGCGGCTGGCGATATTGAGTTCAATGCCGACCCACAGCTCGGGCATCGGCCATGCTGGCCGGTCTGCCAGGCTCGCCCCGGCCAAGCCGTGCAGGTGCTGCTACGCCCCGACGACATCCTGCATGACGACACCAGCCCTATGCAGGCACGCGTGGTCAAGAAAGCCTTTCGTGGCGCCCAGTTCCTGTACACCCTCTCCCTCCCCAGCGGCCAGACCGTGCTGAGCCTGGTTCCCAGCCACCACGATCACGCCATTGGCGAGGCGATCGGCATCCGGCTCGAAATCGACCATGTCATTGCCTTCGGCGTCTGAACCCGACGCAACCACCACGGTCAGGCAAATTCGGTACGCGCCACCCAACGGTCAAACGCAATAGCGAAGGCTGCAGCCCGCGCACCATCGCGGCCTATTCCGACATCCTGGCCCGCTTCCGGTCTTTCCTGGGGGATCGAGATCCCTGCGCGGTAACCGAAGATGATCTGGTTCTGTTTACCGGGGTGCATCTGAACAAGCATCACAAGCTGCACGCCCGCTCGCGCATTCCCTATATCAGCTGTATCCGTGGCTTTTATGCCTGGCTGCACAAGACCCAGCATATGGCCATCAATCCGGCCAGCCGGCTGGCGTATCCGAAGGCAGGCAAGCCACTGCCGGATGTGATGTCGCTGGCCAATGCCGAGCGCCTTCAGAACGCCAGCGAGTGATTTGCTGGCGAGGATGTGGGGGGGAAATAAGCTGACTGAGTAAGTCTCAGTGCTTGTTTCGAATGAGGCGTTGTGAAAAAGTACTTTTGCAGTCAGTCAATTGACCGAAATACAATCTAGCCCTTTTTTCCCCCTTATTCGCTGCATCATGTCTTTTACACCGTTGCTTAAATCAGCTGGCACCTTGATGCTGACACTGGTTCCATCTTTGGTATTGGCGCAGGACTGGCCAACACTCTATGGAAATGAAAATCATACGGGATACGTACCCGTTTCCTTTACGGATGCGGAACCAAAGTTAATTTGGGAAAGAACCGATTTTCCCGACATTACTTCCCCTTCGCCCGTCATTGCGGAAAACAAGATTTATTTTTCTGCCTACGATAGGGCTCTGAGCCGAGGTATGCTTTATGCAGTCAATCTAAAAGATGGCAGCATAGCCTGGAAGAGTGAGATTAATTTTTATGGGATGTATGGGCTGGGCGAAAACAAGCTCCTACTTTCTTATGTAGATGGCAAGCTGTTTCTAACGGGCAACGGAATTACAGCCTATAACGCCACTGATGGCTCGATGATTTATTCAAGGCCATCGTGGCATTTAAATAACAATCATTTTAGTAGGCCCACATTCAGGGATGGCATGGTATATTCCATTTCCATCGATCTTTCAAGAGATCCCTCCAGCAATTCAAAGTTCAAACATACCCTGCATGCCAATGATATTGAAAATGGTAATGAAGTTTGGAATACAGCACTGCCTGAGATACCATTTAATTATTACCCTGAGATAGTCATCAAGGGAAATGAGCTGTACGCTTTTTTTGCGGGAAAACTGAATGCAATTGATACTCACTCGGGTGAAGCATTGTATCAAGTGCCGTTTGTTGGGCAATATTTGTTACCGCCATTTCTGATTGGGGACTCTGGGAATATATTCGCTCTTGATGGTAATGGCGGCGTATCCTTTAGCCCAAAAGAAAAGTCCATTAATTGGACAAAAGGGGGGAAATACAATTACCTGGCTTCTGGAAATGGTGCGGTTTATATGCGCCATCTAACTAGATCTGAGCACGAGCCTGGAGGAAATTTTATCGATGAGGGGTTTGATGTATTTGATGAAAAGACTGGCGCCATTTTATATGGTTCGGAAGTAAGAAACTGCAGTTATAGTTTATATAATTCGGAACTTGTTTCCAGCATGGTAATTACTGATTCAACATTGTTATTTTCTTGCCGAAATGGAATCCATGGTTTTAAATTGGGTGAAAACGGCAATTTGATGCGGGCAGACCCATTGTGGACACTACCAGGAAAAATAGATTCAGAAGCCGATTATTTTGGTGCCATGGCCATTAGTGATGATTACCTGGTGGTTTTTAATCGTGGTGGTGCCCGAACGAGTGAGGACAAGGAAAGAAAACATAAAGCCATTAGTACTTATAAGTTTGAGAAATTGGTCGAGCGTGCGGACCCTATTGAATTTGCTGCGGCATTCAATATCAAACCTGGTGAGTGGGGTACGTCGAAGCCAATAACCGTTTCGGGTGTCAATAACCCGGTTTCTGTCAAAGTTGTTGGTGGCGAATATTCGATTAATGAGGGGGCCTTTACCAACGAAACCGGATTAGCCAAAAGCGGCGACAAGATTCGTGTTCGTGCCCAAGCGTCTTTCCTGGCGGGCGATAAAGTAAAAGCAACGTTGTCGCTGAATGACGTAGCCGGTACTTTTGAGGTTCAGGCCGCAGACGAATCAATCGTGCCGATCTCAGCGACAGCCGAAGGTTCGTTAAAGAGCAAGACAATCGACGTTAAGCTCAATATTGGGCAGGAGTTTGTGGGTAAGGGTGGTGCCATCTATGTGCTGCTGTCTCATAACGGCGCCCTCTACGCTTATACCCAGAAGGGATGGGTTCAAGCATCCATGAGCAACATTCCTCAGTATTACCGCGGGACTTTGAACAACACCTTAATTCGAGCCACTTCCGGCCTGGACATTTCGTCGATCAAGGGGGCAAATCTCTATGTCGGCTATGGTAAGCACCTAGAAGAAATGCTGTCCGCCAAGCGCTACAAGCTGGTGTACACCGTGCAGGACTAAGCAGCTGTCCTTGCCAGGGCAACGCTCTGGCAACCCGCTCTTTCACCACGCCAATGCTGTCGTTGAGGTTAAACGCGGCATTGGCGTTTTACTTGGATGGGGTGTACTGCCTGTTTGCGGGTAAGTTCATACAAATTTTATTGCATAGACTAATTCCCTGCCTTCACCCCCATCAATGGTGGGATTACTGACTCACCCGCATGCGCTGCGCCATCTATTCGGTACGGAACTCACGGAATCGGACACGCCAGAGGGGCTAACCAGTGCGCTGATGGGCCACAGCTCAGCCCAATCCACCCGGATTTACACCCAGCTGGCGATGAAGAAGAAGGCCAGCACACTGGATCAAGCCAACCCGCTGGCGAAGACCCGGACGCCAGCGAGTGATTTGCTGGCGAGGATGGGGGGGAAATGAGCTGACTGAGTAAGTCTCAGTGCTTGTTTCGAATGAGACGTTGTGAAAAAGTACTTTTGCAGTCAGTCAATTGACTGAAATACAATCTAGCCCCTTTTGATCTGATTCCATCGCACCATGTCTTTCACACCACTATTCAAATCGCTTGGCACGCTGATGCTGACTTTGGCTTCGTCTTTGGTCTTGGCGCAGGATTGGCAGACATATCAAGGAAATACAAGATACTCAGACTATGTACCAGTCTCTTATACAGATACCAAACCAAAATTAATTTGGGAAATTTCTGGCCGATCAGATATTTTGGGGCCCTCTCCCGTTATTGCACAAGAAAAAGTGTTTTTTATTTCTTATGATAAAGATGCGCATCGCTATAAAATTAATGCAATTAATTTGTCCGATGGAAAGATGAGTTGGACATCCCCCCTTGATTTGGAAGATGAATCTTTACCGAAAGACAATAAATTTTCACTTTCCTTTGTGGATGGGAAATTATATTTGACAGGCAATGGAGTGTCGGTTTATGACGCCAATAATGGCGACAAAATTTACTCTAGAACAGCCAAAGATCTGAATGGAAATACTTTTTCTCGATCCATAATCAAGCATGGAATGATATTTTCCATGGCGCAGGATGTGCCCAATGGGCGTAATATTTTATACGCCAACAATGCCTCTAATGGGGACGAGGTATGGAGTGCGGTCTTGCCCCAGTCTCAGCCTGAAATAGCCATAAAAGATGATGAGTTATACATTTATTTCAACGGAAATTTGAATGCATATAGTATATACACAGGCGAAATTCTGTATCAAATTCCGCATAAAGGGAATAGTGTTTTTTCTCCACTTTTATTTGGGCAGCAAGGCAATCTTTTGGCGCTTATTGATGGAACGGCGGTTTCTTTTAATTTAAAAACCAGATCTGTTGATTGGACCTTTGCAGGGAACTATTTCCAGATGATTTCCGGGAAAGGGGTGGTGTATCTACGCGAGTCAGTCTATTTCCCAGATGCCGAGAACCTTAATTTTCACAATTTAGTTGGACTAGAGGAACGTTCGGCTCGAGTAATTAGCTATATGCAGATTGGCGGTTGCAATTATGATAGTTACTCGAAAAGTGAATTAGGGTTTGCCTTTACGGATTCAACGCTTTTTTTCCCTTGCTTGGCTGGTATGTATGGTTTTAAACTAAATAAAAACGGCGCCTTGGCGACGCGGGATATCTTGTGGAAGATTCCTGAAACGTATCATCCGAGTATTAATATCATAAATTCAACTGCTATTAGTGATGATTATTTGGTGGCCTTTAATGGTGGTCAATATGCAAGATCGGGGGTATATAACACCATTACGGCATTTAGGTTTGAAAAAGAGTTTGAGCGCGTAAATCCTTTTGAATTTCTTCCGGCATTCAACGTCAAGAGTGGGGAGTGGGGTACTTCTAAATCAATAACTGTTACGGGCATCAGCAAACCCACGCCTGTTTCAGTGGTCGGCGGCGAATATTCGATTAACGATAGTGCATTTACCAACGAACCTGGCCTAGTAAATAGAGGCGACAAGGTTCGCGTTCGTGCCCGGGCTTCTTTACTCGCTGGCGATAAATCAATAGCTACTTTGTCATTCAATGATGCAACAGGTACTTTCGAGGTTTATACGACAGACGACTTTACTGTGCCGATATCTGCGGCAGCGGTGGGTTCTTTAAAGAGTAAGACAATCGATGTGAAGCTCAATATTGGGGAAGACTTTGCAGGGAAAGGTGGGGCTATCTACGTGCTGTTGTCTCATAACGGTGCACTCTACGCTTATACCCAGAAGGGATGGGCCCCTGTATCAATAGATGAGGTGCCTCATTACTACTGGGGAGTTTTGGATACCACGTCGATTCGCCTCACTTCCAGCCTGGATATTTCGTCGATCAAAGGAGCAAATCTCTTTGTTGGCTACGGTAAGCATCTGGATGAAATGCTGTCCGCCAAGCGCTACAAGTTGGTGTACACCGTGCAGGACTAAGCGGTCGTTGCCAGAACCACTCCCTGGCAACCCGCTCTTTCACCACGCCAATGCTGTCGTTGAGGTTTAACGCGGCATTGGCGTTTTGCATTAATGGGGGCTGCCGTGTGCTGCCTGTTTGCAGGTAAGTTCGTACAAATCCAATTGTACGGACTAACTCCCTGCCGTCACCCCGCATCAATGCTAGGTTTATGGGCGCGCGTACAAATCTGGTCAATAACAGGCAAAAACAGAAAACACCACTTGTACGTATTTGGCGAGAGGGTTCTGGTTGAGCTGCGAGGTCTACGCAGAAGGCGCAGTTGGTTTACCGTGCTTATTGGTGTTCAAGGGGGTTTTGATGAGTCGTTCACGCAGTTCGCAAGAAGGTGTCGTCACAAGAACGTTCAGGTATTAAATATTTGACAATGACATCCGAATCCATAGCTGTGCCAGCGTATCGTCGCCATGACATATCCGAAGCAACCTAGCTCCTACTGGAGCCGCCTCTTCCGGGACGACGAGGAGATTGGGTTGAGGCAGACAAATGCAACACATTGTTTATACATGACATTTTATGGATTTTGCAGACAGGTGCACCATGAAGGAATCCTCCTCCCGATCTGGGCGACTAAAAAAACACCCATCGACGCTTTTACCAATGGCACAACAAGGGCGTCCGGGAAAACTGCATGAACGGTTTGATCTCTGCCCCGGACTTTGAGTGGCTGAAGATTGATGCTTCCCATGTCAAAGCTCACCCCGACGCTGCCGGGGCATGTGGCGGCAATCAGGCAATGGGTGTGACAAAGGGGGGCTCAATAGCTACTAGCTACAACTGGCCGTCGATGCACAAGAACCCCCTAAATTTTGGCGTAAACGAGGCGTAATTCTGGCGTAGAAGGCGTCGAAAAGGGGGTGTAAAGGCGGGGGAATGGCAGGAGGACAGGCAACAAAAAACCCCTTGAAACCGAGCAGTATCAAGGGGTTTGTCTGTTTCTACCCAACTCGTAAAAGTTTGGGTGGTGCCGTTGAGGTGAATCGAACACCCGACCTACTGATTACGAATCAGTTGCTCTACCAACTGAGCTACAACGGCGAAGAGCCGCACATTATATCGGGCGGTTCTTGTTTATACAACGCTACTAGCTTACTCCGGGCGCATCTGGGGGAACAGGATGACGTCGCGAATGGAGGGGGCGTCGGTCAACAGCATGACCAGACGGTCGATGCCAATGCCACAACCACCTGTCGGGGGCATGCCATATTCCAGCGCACGGATGTAGTCGGCATCGTAGTGCATGGCTTCGTCGTCGCCAGCGTCCTTTTGCTTGACTTGATCCAGGAAGCGCTCGGCCTGGTCTTCCGGGTCGTTGAGTTCGGAGAAGCCGTTGGCTAATTCGCGGCCAACAACGAACAACTCGAAACGCTCGGTAACACCAGGACGGCTGTCGGAGCCGCGTGCCAAAGGCGAGATTTCGACCGGGTAGTCGATAATGTAGGTGGGTTCCCACAGTTTGGTTTCGGTGGTTTCCTCGAACAGGCTGAATTGCAGACCGGCGATGCCATCGGTGACAAACAGCTTGCCACCCAGCCTTTCGATTTCTGCCTTGAGCCAAGCGCGATCGTTCAGCTGTTCCTCGGTGTATTGCGGGTTGTACTTGATGATGGCCTGCACGACGGTAAGGCGCTCGAATGGCTTTGAGAGGTCAACAATCTTGCCTTGGTATTCGACGACGGCATGGCCGTGAACCGCTCGTGCTGATTCGCGAATGACGTGTTCAGTCAGCTCCATCATCCGGCGGTAGTCGGCGTAGGCTTCGTAGAACTCCATCATGGTGAATTCGGGGTTGTGACGGGTACTCATGCCCTCGTTACGGAAGTTGCGGTTGATTTCAAACACACGCTCCATACCGCCCACCACCAGCCGCTTCAGGTATAACTCTGGGGCAATTCGCAGGAATAGCGGCATGTCCAGGGTGTTGTGATGTGTAACGAAAGGCTTGGCAGCGGCACCGCCGGGGATGACGTGCATCATTGGCGTTTCAACTTCGAGGTAACCCTCGCCAACCATGACTTCGCGCACCTTTTGCACAATCTTCGAGCGATTGACGAAGGTGGCGCGACTGTTTTCGTTGGTGATCAGATCAAGGTAGCGCTGACGATACTTTTGCTCCTGATCCGACAGACCATACCAGTCACCTGGCAGGGGGCGCAGGGATTTGGTCAGGAGGCGCAGTTCGCTGACTTTGATGGTGAGTTCACCGGTCTTGGTTTTGAACAGCAGGCCCTTGGCGCCAAGGATGTCGCCGAGGTCCCAGTGTTTGAAGCTGCCATGTACGGCTTCGCCAACGCCATCGTTGCTGATGAACAGCTGGATACGGGCGGAACCATCCTGAATCGTGGCGAAGCTGGCTTTACCCATCACACGTTTCAACATCATGCGGCCGGCTACGGCAACTTCGACGCCAGCGGCTTCGAGTTCTTCGGCAGTTTTCTCACCATATTTGGCGTGCAGCAGGGCGGCCAGGTCGCGGCGCTCGAAATCGTTAGGGAAGGCAACTCCCGATTTGCGGATTTCAGCCAGTTTGGCGCGGCGTTCGGCGATGATGTGATTGTCGTCTTGGGGTAGGGCTTGCGTTTCTTCGCTCATGGTACAGGTCTGTTTACGGTAAATAATTCAGGGTTTCAGGCGGATTCGCCTAGGGTGATGTCTACGATCAGGTCATTCGATAGCCGCTCCAGATCGCGCTGCAGGGCGGTGGTGTCGAAACCCTCGGCCACGGTCAGTTCAGCGGCGGCATGGAACAGCATCTCTGCGGACATGGCAGCGCTGCTGGTATGGGTGGCAAGCTTTTCGACATTGACGGCGTGGCGAGCCAAGGCTTGCGATACTTCGCGGACGATGCCAATCCGGTCTAGGCCTACCAGTGACAAGGTCAGGCGACGGGCGCTGCGATTTGTACATTCATCCGAGAGCTCGGCGGTTACCTTGAGTGACGGAAGGGCGCCGAGTGCTTCGCGCAGGCTGGCAACTTTGTCAGCGGGTACGCCCACTTTGACAATGCCGGCAAATTTTCCGGCCAGCCGCGACATGCTGCCTTCGAGCCAGTTGCCACCTTGTGCGCTAATGGCAGCGGACAATTGTTCGACCAGGCCGGGTTTGTCATCACCGATGACGGTCACGATCAGGAATTGAGACATGATGCGGTTCTCCGGGAAAAAGTGGGAAGGCCTGCGCCGGGAACCGGCGGGTGGGCGCAGGCGGTGGCGTTTAGACGCCTTGCTTCAGGCTGGCTTCGATAAAGCCGTCAAGGTCGCCATCCATCACACCCTTAATGTTGCCAACTTCGTAGCCGGTACGCAGATCTTTAATGCGTGACTGGTCGAAGACGTAAGAGCGGATCTGGTGGCCCCAACCCACATCGGACTTGGTGGCTTCGAGGGCCTGCTTTTCTTCATTGCGCTTGCGCATTTCCAGCTCGTAGAGCCGTGCTTTCAGCATCTGCATGGCTTCGTCACGATTGCGGTGTTGCGAGCGGTCGTTCTGGCACTGTACCACGATGCCTGTTGGCAGGTGGGTCATACGGACGGCAGAGTCCGTCTTGTTGATGTGCTGACCGCCTGCGCCGCTAGCGCGAAAGGTGTCGATGCGCAGGTCTGCCGGGTTGATGTCGATCTCGATACTGTCATCGACTTCAGGGTAGACAAAGACCGACGAGAAAGAGGTATGGCGACGGGCATTCGAGTCGAACGGTGATACCCGCACCAGCCGATGCACGCCAGTTTCCGTGCGCATAAAGCCATATGCGTATTCGCCAGTGATCTTGAGGGTGGCACTGGTAATACCCGCCACTTCGCCTTCCGATACTTCGATGACTTCTACGGTGAAACCTTTGCGCTCACAGTAGCGCATATACATACGATGCAGCATACCCGCCCAGTCTTGGGCTTCGGTGCCGCCAGCGCCAGACTGGATGTCCAGAAAGCAGGCATTGGGGTCCATCGGGTTGGAGAACATCCGCTTGAATTCGAGGTCAGCTACTTTGGCCTCGATGTCTGCGACGTCAAGGGCAACGGCTTCGAGGGTATCGTTGTCGTTTTCTTCACGCCCCATAGTGAAGAGATCGCGGCTGTCTGCAATGGTCTGGGCGATGCTGTCGATGTTGACGACTACGCCTTCGAGCAACTTGCGTTCACGACCCAGCTCCTGAGCACGTTTGGCGTCGTTCCAGATGTCCGGATCTTCAGTCAGGCGGGTGACTTCTTCTAGGCGATCTTTCTTGTTGGCGTAGTCAAAGATACCTCCGCAGTTCTTCGTTACGGGTGGCCAGGTCGGCCAGTTGGCTTTCAATCTGATTGATGCGTTCGGCTTCCATGTTCATGCTCCCTGATCGGGCTTGCGGAAAACCGGTAATTATAACCTAGGTTCTGTTGACATTAGGCTCACAGTCGCGCCAGGCTGAGTTTTGGGGTGTGGCTAGGCAGGGTAAGTGAAGCTTAGTAGGCTAAATAAGCGAACCCTAGCGAGGCCAACTCAAAAATCGACCCCAGCCTTGGGTGGCCATTGCCGCAAAGCGGCTTGCAGCCACGACATCCCCCTTGCAGGGAGGCAGGGCGTTCGAGGCCAGCTCCAAATTGCCGTATGAGCCGCAAGGGCAATTGCTGGAATATGCAGTGATGGGGCGCTTTTTACTTAGTCTAAAAATGGAGCGTATCTGGCGACAGAATTATGCCAATCAGGATGAGGCCATTCGTGATATTGCCGACTACATTATTGAGTCCCCCAACACTCGCCAGTTGTACTCCAAATTGGCTTACCAGCCTCCCAACGCTTTCGAGCGGAAATGACTGGTCATCCATCTATCACAGCGTCCGAAATAACTTGATCACTACTGCTACGCAAACGCTTCGATAAAGCCAAAGAGGCAGCAATACTTGCCTCGCCTAAACCAGCTACCGCGATTGAACGGGTTCAATTTCGAGATCTCCGGGCAAGGATCGGAACGAAAAATCTGAGCAGGCCGGTAATATTCGCGACACAGAAACAGCTTAGGCATCGTTCATTTAACAATGACGGAACACTATGCTTGCAATCGAAAAGATAACCCAATCGACCCCACCAAATAGAGATTTGCGGAGCAAAAAACAAAACAAGCACTTAGTTTTTTACGCTAAGTGCTTGTTTTATTTGGTGGGCCCGCAGGGACTTGAACCCTGGACCAAAGGATTATGAGTCCTCTGCTCTGACCAACTGAGCTACAGGCCCCAAAACTACTCTACATTAAGTAATCTCATTTCCGTTCGCATCAAGGAAACTACGTAACCGCTCAGAACGAGTTGGATGGCGTAGCTTTCGCAATGCTTTGGCTTCAATTTGACGGATACGCTCACGAGTAACATCAAACTGCTTACCAACTTCCTCCAGAGTATGATCAGTATTCATTTCAATACCAAAACGCATACGCAACACTTTTGCCTCACGCGGGGTCAATGTATCCAACACCTCACGCGTCGCATCACGTAAACTCGCATACACCGCAGCCTCAACTGGCGCCATGGTCACAGAGTCCTCAATGAAATCCCCTAGATGCGAATCATCGTCATCACCAATCGGGGTTTCCATGGAAATCGGCTCTTTTGCGATCTTGAGAATTTTTCGAATCTTCTCCTCAGGCATTTCCATTCGATCTGCAAGCAACGCTGGATCTGGTTCAACCCCGGTTTCCTGCAAAATTTGCCTGCTAATGCGGTTCATTTTATTGATCGTTTCGATCATATGAACCGGAATTCGAATGGTTCGCGCCTGATCAGCAATCGAACGAGTAATTGCCTGACGAATCCACCATGTAGCGTATGTAGAGAACTTATACCCACGGCGATATTCAAACTTATCTACTGCTTTCATTAAACCGATATTGCCTTCCTGAATCAAATCAAGGAACTGCAAGCCACGGTTCGTATATTTCTTGGCAATCGAGATAACCAGACGCAAGTTGGCTTCAATCATCTCCCGCTTGGCGCGGCGGGCTTTTGCCTCGCCCGTCGACATTTGCCGATTAATCTCTTTAAGATCTTTAATCGGAATCATCGCACGCTTTTGCAGTTCCGCCAATTTGGACTGCTTTTCCATAATGGCATGCTGATAGCGATTTAATACGGGAGAATAGAGCTTGCCTGCGCTAATTTCCTGAGACACCCAGCTCAGATTATCTTCATTCCCAGGAAATACCTTGATGAAATGATCGCGAGGCATTTTAACCTTTTGCACGCAAATGTCCATAATTTCGCGCTCATATCCGCGAACTTCATCGACCATGCTGCGCAACTGATCGCACAATGCTTCAACTTGACGCGCAGAAAAGCGAATCTTCATGAATTCAGCAGAAATCTGAGACTGCAATTCAAGGTGACGCTTATTCTGAGTGCCGGGCTTTGCCAAAACCTTACACATTTCATCAAATAATTCACGAATTAATTGGAAATGCTCTTTAGCCTGAGCCTTCAACTCTTCAAGATTAGCATTCGAGACAGCGCTACCACCTTCGCCATCCTCATCCTCCTCTTCAGCGCCCGCATCAACCGCCAAATCCTCGTCGTTTTCAGGTTCTGCAATTTCAACAGGCTCTTCTTCCTCAACTGCATTCGGATCGATAAATCCATCAATAACTTCATCAATGCGGATTTCATCTACCAAAGCCCGATCCACCAAGCTGAGGATTTGTCCAATTGTCGTTGGGCAGGCCGAAATGGCCTGAATCATGTGTTTGAGGCCTTCTTCGATCCTCTTGGCGATTTCAATTTCGCCTTCACGCGTCAGCAACTCCACTGAGCCCATCTCACGCATATACATGCGCACCGGGTCAGTCGTTCGACCGAATTCGGAGTCCACCGTAGACAGCGCTGCCTCTGCCTCTTCTACAGCATCGTCATCCGCCACGGACGGTGTTGAGTCTGACATCAACAACGTCTCGGCATCAGGGGCTTCATCGTAAACCTGAATGCCCATATTGGTGATCATGCTGATAACGCCTTCGATTTGTTCGGCGTCCAGCATGTCTTCTGGCAAATGATCGTTGATTTCAGCGTAAGTCAGGTAGCCACGTTCCTTTCCGAGAACGATCAAGTTCTTGAAACGAGCTTTGCGTACTTCGGCGTCCATTTTTGTGTCGGATTGCCGACCTTCGAGCTTGTCGATATCTTGATCTGCCGCCATGTGTGATCTCGGTACCTGAAATTGAAACGGGAAAACCGCGAATTATATCGCAATCCTTGCCATGTTTGCCAGTAAAAATAATCCTGCAGATATGGTATGTCCTGCGAGGGGGGATCAGACCTTAGCGTCACGAGCAGACAGCAATAACATCCGATATTCGTCTCGTTCTGCGTCGGTCAATCCGCCATGAGCGGCCTTGTATTCGAGCTGACCTTTACGATCCAGTGTAGATGGTCGGCTCAGGCTTTGCCGGTAGATGGCCTGTTGGGCCAGCCACTCTGCCTGCAGCTCTTCTTGCCCGAACCTCTCGAACAGGCTCAGGCTTTCAGATAGAACTTGGCCCAAATCCAAGTCACCACATTGCCTCTGAATAGCTTCAATAGCATTCGCGCCATTGAGTATATTTGGGTTGCGCTGGGTAAATTCAAGGAGTAAAGCCAATGCCTGCAATTCCTGCGAGTCCACCTCTCCAAGTGCAACAGGTGCTGATTGCAGCAGCTGCGGGGCAAGCAATGCCAGCTGCAATAGCCGTCGCTCAACCGGGACCAGTGGGCGTCGAATAATCTTTGGCCGTACCTTTGTTGCGTCTTTATTCCAGCGGAATTTTGCTGTCGGAAACGTCGCAGAAGGGGAAGCTTTCTCACCAAAAGCCAACCTCAATTCGTCGTTTTCGATCCCCGCCCTCTCTGCCACCGCCTTGCGCAGCATGGTTCTCAGTGCTGGTGCCCGAATAGCTTCTGTCAGCGGCTTTGCAAGATGAAGAAAGCGGGCACGCCCTTCGCTGGTATCCAGATCGGCTTGGTTCGACAATTCGCGCACAGCAAAGGTTACAAATCCAATAGCCTCTAGATTGATCAAGTCCTCGAACGCCTCTTTGCCGAACTGCTTTACATAGCTGTCCGGATCATGCTCTGCCGGAAGCAACAAGAATGAGATGGATTTTCCATCTACAACTTGCGGCAGGCAATTCTCGAGGGCCCGCCACGCTGCCTTGCGTCCCGCAGAGTCGCCATCAAAACAGAAGATCACCTCATCGGCCAACCTAAACAAACGTCGCACGTGATCCGGGGTACAAGCCGTCCCTAAAGTGGCTACCGAATATTCAACACCATGCTGGGCCAGTGCGACCACATCCATATACCCCTCAACCACCAGAACTTTGTCGTGATCGCGGATGGCCTGACGGGCTTGCGGCAAGCCATACAGCTCTTTACCCTTCTCAAAAACTGCCGTTTCCGGGGAATTCAGATACTTTGGATCACCCTTCCCTCCCGAAGCACTTACCAGAACCCTGCCGCCGAAGCCGACAACCTGCCCTTTTTGATCAAATATGGGGAACATGATCCGGTCACGAAATCGGTCATATCTCCTGCCCTTTTCTTCGCTGTCGATCACCAATCCCGCATCTAGCAAAATGGTACTGTTGCCATAATCAGTAAAAACGACTTGCAGATTCTGCCAACCAGCTGGCGCAAAGCCCAATCCAAATTTTGCGGCCACTTTCCCGGACAGGCCACGTTGCTTAAGGTACTCAATGGCAGCAGGTGAACGCTTCAGCTGCTCGCGGTAGTAGTGCATCGCCGCAGTTAACGCCTCCACCAGCGTAGGGCGCTTGCTCTCAACAACAGATCGCCCCTGCTCTGGCTGGTTCTTTGGTACTTGCATACCGACCGACTCAGCAAGCTGAGTCACAGCATCCACAAAACCAAGGCCGCTATACTCCATGAGGAAGCCCAACGCCGAACCGTGCGCACCACAACCAAAGCAGTGGTAAAACTGCTTGGTTGGGCTAACCGTAAAAGATGGGGACTTTTCTTTATGGAATGGGCAGCAGGCTTGGTAATTCTGGCCTGCCTTCTTGAGAGGAACGTATTTATCCACCACGTCAACAATATCAACGCGGTTGAGCAAATCCTGAATAAAGTCCTCTGGGATCACGGGGTTTGTTCCGGCTAGATTTTTATCAAGCCATCTTGGCCTTAACCATTGCAGATACAGCCGCCAAATCAGTCTTGCCTGCCAACTGCAGCTTCAAGGCGGCCATAATTTTACCCATGGCAGCTGGTGTCTTGCCGTGTTCGGCGATTACAGCATCTACCGCGGCAGCCACTTCCGCTTCTGACAACTGTGCTGGCATATACCCCATAAGAATCGTCATTTCCAGCCGTTCTTGATCTGCCAGATCAGTACGATTTGCCGCCTCATACTGGGTAATGGAGTCGCGACGCTGCTTCAGCATCTTGTCGATGATGGCAACAATATCCGTATCGGTCAGCTCGACTCTTTCATCAACTTCTTTTTGCTTCATTGCTGCCAGCAAAAGGCGAATAGTGGACAAGCGCGAGGTATCCTTCTCGCGCATGGCAGTTTTCATGTCATCGGTAACTTGTTGCTTGAGGCTCATGACTCGTCCTTGTTTCAAAGTTGTTGGTTTCGAGCTTTCAAATGCAGAAGGCCGGGTGGTTGCCCACTCGGCCTTCGCATTTACTGGTAGAACCAGCCAAGTCGGCAAAGCCGACGGGGATGCTTAATACAGCTTCGGCGGCAGCATTTGGCTGCGGAGACGCTTGTAGTGGCGCTTTACAGCAGCGGCGAGCTTACGCTTACGCTCGGCAGTTGGCTTCTCGTAGAACTCGCGTGAGCGCAGTTCTGTGAGCAAACCGGTTTTTTCCACCGCGCGCTTGAATCGGCGCATCGCTACTTCAAAGGGTTCATTTTCCTTTACGCGAACACTAGGCATCTGTATCAGTCCTGTCTTTCTATGGTAGTTAGTCGGATAGAAATGGGATTCTAGCAGCGATTCACTGAGAAAACAAAACCAAACATCGACGATTTGGCTAAAACGTCAAGATGAAACTTCATCAAACAGTGCCTGCAGCAGTGACAAGCGCTGCGGTAACACCAATCCCTGATCACGTGCCGCCTGTAATGCACAGCCAGGCTCTGCCTTGTGGCGACAGTTGTGAAAACGACACTCGCCAAGATAGGGGCGGAACTCCGGGAACATGCGGGTCAGTTCGTCAACTTTCAAATGTCTGAGGCCAAATTCCTGCATGCCGGGAGAGTCGATCAGTTCGCCACCGTCAGGTAAGTGGTAAAGGCTGGCATGGGTAGTCGTGTGCTTGCCTGAATCCAGTGCCGTGGAAATCTCTGCCGTCCTGACATCCTGGCCCGGCAGCAAGGCGTTGACCAATGTTGACTTGCCCATACCCGATTGCCCAACCAAGGCCGAGACTTCCCCCTGCAGGGCGTGACGTAGCGGTGCGATATCACCCTTTGCAGACAGTTCGATCATCGAGTACCCCAAAGCGAGGTACGGTTGCAGCAGCTTACGCAAGACATCGAACTCTGGAAGGTCTGACTTGTTCGCCACAATCAATGCCTTGATGCCAACCGCCTCCGCAGCAAGCAAGCAACGACTGATCAGCTCTTCATAACAACTGGGTACCGGGGCGGTCACAATGACGATTTGGGTGACATTGGCAGCAATCAATTTCTCCCGCCACAAGTCAGACCGATAGAGCAAACTCTCACGCGCCAACAGCTTTTCAATGACAGCCTGCTCTGCATTCAGTACTTTGACTTCCACCCAATCACCGCAGGCAAAGTGGGTTTTCTTGCCACGAACAGAAGCAGAAAGCCGCCGATCATCCGGCAACTCAACGATATAAGACTTGCCGTGGCTGGCAACAATGCGGGCACGCTGAGTCATCATTTATGCCGGAAAATCAAGGGCATCAACTTTTGCGGCGCAAATGAAGTCATTGCGGGACAACCCATCAACCGAGTGGGTTGCAAATTCAACTTTGCAGCTGTTGTAAGTCACATACATCTCGGGGTGATGATCTTCACGGTGGGCAATCCATGCCAATGCATTGACGAATGCCAATGTCTCGTAATAGTTGGCAAAACGATGCAGCTTTACCAGCTTCCCCTCTTCGACGACCCATCCATTCAACTGATCAAGCAGCGACGGCAACGCCTCTACAGAAATCGGATCAACAGTGGCCAGACAGCGTTCCTGAGCAAGTGACATGAAATGGCTCCTAAGCAATCTTCTTGAGCGCAGCGACACGAATCGCCGCAGGTGGATGGGAATCGTAAACTGCGGAATGCAGGGGATCTGGTGTCACCGTATTGGCGTTATCACGGTAGAGCTTGACCAAGCCAGAGATCAACGCCTGGGCACTCGACTGACTCGCCGCATACGCATCGGCTTCAAATTCATGTCTGCGAGACAAAAGACTGCTGATCGGATCAAGCATGAAAGTGAAAACCGGCAACACCAGCATAAACAGCATCAAGGCAGCAGCGGTGCTGGGTTGCGCAACCCCCAGCCCTTCGTAGAACCAGGCAGATTGCTTGAGCAGACCCAACACAAACATAAAGACGAATGCTGAGCCATATAGCATGACCATACGCTTGATGATGTGGTGACGTCGATAATGGCCAAGTTCGTGCGCCAACACCGCTTCGATCTGTTCGGGCGATAACTTTTCGATCAAGGTGTCGTAAAAAACGATCCGTTTATTGCGGCCAAAACCAGAAAAATAGGCATTGCTGTGAGCCGAGCGCCTGGATCCGTCCATGACAAAGACGCCATTGCTTGAAAAGCCACAGCGCTTGAGCAATCCCTCAATCCGCGCTTTGAGAGCAACATCTTCCAGAGGTACGAACTTATTGAAAATCGGCGCAATGAAGTGCGGGTAAATCGCCATGATCAACAAGCCAAAAATTACCCAGACGGCCCAAGCGTATACCCACCAATAGGCTCCCATCCTTTCCATCAACCAGATGATGACCGTCACCAGCGGTATGCCAAAAACCCAGCCCAAACTAATGGATTTGAGTACATCAATCGTGAGTATTTTTACAGTGGTTTTGTTAAAACCAAATCGCTGTTCCAGCCCAAAAGTGGAATACAGTGACCATGGCATCGAAAACAAAGCTGTCGACAACACAACCGCGAAGACCAAAGCCGTTCCAGACAGCACCCCCAATGAGAGGTATTTATGCCAAAACAAATCAAGTGAAGCATACCCCCCAAACAGTTTCATTCCGATCAGAACAAGCAAAGACCAAGGCAATGACAACAGAGTAGTAACGGTGGATAGCGTAGCCATGGGAACAAGCCAGTAGGGAGACTCTGGACTGAACACGCTGCGGCACCAGCCGTCAAGCAACCCAACCCCGCCGCCCAGTGTCAACCCAAGCAAAACCAATCCATCCCAAAGGGTCATGGCCATTGCCAGTTTTGACTTGGCGATGGTGTAGCTCGCAGCCTTCTGGTGTTCCGCCAAAGTAATGCTTTCGGCAAATTCCGAGGGAACGGCGTGGCGATGGCGATCCACATGATGTATGTGTCGCCACTTCAGCCCCAGCTGAACCAATGTGTATAACGCAAGAACAATAAGAAACAGATTTGTAAAGCCAGATGAGGTCATGCTGACGTTGGCAAGCCGCTTATGCGAAAATAATCGGCTTTTTCTAGAAAATTTGACAGGCTGCGGATTATGGCACAAGACCCCACACACCTCATCTGGATCGACATGGAAATGACTGGTCTCCAGCCAGACAGCGACCGGATCATTGAAGTCGCCATCGTAGTCACCGACTCGCAACTCAATACGGTTGCCGAAGCCCCCGTGCTGGTTGTTCATCAATCAGATGCCGTACTCGACGGCATGGATGACTGGAACAAGAACACCCATGGCCGCTCAGGCCTCATTGACAAAGTAAAGGCTTCGACGCTGAGCGATGCCATGGTTGAGCAACAGATGCTCGACTTTCTCGCCCCGCACATTCCCAAGGGTAGCTCACCCATGTGCGGTAACTCGATTTGCCAGGATCGCCGCTTCCTTGCACGCTGGATGCCACAGCTGGAAGCACATTTCCACTATCGCAACCTTGATGTTTCGACACTGAAAGAGTTGATGAAGCGCTGGCGGCCAGACTTGGCCAAGGGCTTGGTCAAGCACGGCAAGCACGAGGCTCTGGCTGATATTTATGAGTCGATAGACGAACTCAAGTATTACCGGGAGCATTTCCTCAAGGTGCCAGCGTGAGCTTGATCAGCCACTCTGCCGAGTGGGCTGCACTGACCCAGCACCAGCAGTCTCTTGCCCAGACCTCAATGCGGGAGCTGTTTGCAGCCAACCCTCTGCGTTTTGAACAGTTCTCGCTACAGCTTGATGGCCTGTTGTTTGACTTCTCGAAGCATCGGATCACGTCTGAAACCAAGGATCTGTTGTTGTCGCTGGCAAGACAGGCGGGATTGCCTGAGTGGATGCAAGCGCTAAAGCAGGGGGAAAAAGTCAATCGCTCAGAAGGACGGGCCGCCCTGCACCACGCCCTGCGCTTTCGGCCGGATTCTGGCCTTCCACTAACCGGGGACGGTATTCATGCCAAGATTCTGGCCGTACGCCAGCAAATGCAGCAATTCGTTCAAGCGATTCGCTGTGGCGAGCGGCTGGGTTATGACGGTCAGGCCATCACGGATCTGGTCCACATTGGCATTGGCGGGTCGGACCTGGGCCCCAGACTGGCTGCGGAGGCTTTGCGCCCGTTTCTGACGGGCGGGCCACGGTTGCACTTTGTCGCCAATCTCGATGGCGGAGAGCTGGCCCGAACGCTGGCCGGACTGAATCCAGCAACCACACTGTTTGCGGTGGTATCGAAGACCTTTACGACCCTGGAAACGGCCACCAATGCCCAGTCAGCCCGCAATTGGCTGCTACAGTCGTCGTCGGCTGCAAACGTATCACAGCACTTTGTCGCCATTACCACCAACCGTCAGGCCGCCGAACAGTTTGGCGTCGCCCCCGAGAACATCTTTGCATTCTGGGAGTGGGTAGGGGGTCGATATTCAGTTTGGTCGGCAGTCGGGCTGTCGCTGGCTTGCGGCTTGGGCTGGGAAGGCTTTGAAGCCTTTCTGGAGGGCGCGGCTGCGATGGATGCGCATTACTTCAACACCCCCCTTGATCAGAACCTGCCGGTACTGATGGCCTTGCTGTCCATCTGGTACATCAGTTTCTGGGGAGCAGAAAGCCACGCCCTGGTGCCTTATGACGACCGACTGGCACGTTTCCCTGCCTACTTGCAGCAGATGGATATGGAAAGCAACGGCAAACGGGTATCGACTGAAGGCGTCGCGCTTGATCATGCAAGCGGCGCCATCATCTGGGGCGAAGTGGGTAGCAATAGCCAGCACGCCTTTTTCCAGCTATTGCATCAAAGTCAACGTCTGGTGCCTATCGACTTCATCGTGTCGGCACGCCCCTCTCACTCCCTGCCAGACCACCATCCGCAGCTCGTTGCCAACTGCCTGGCGCAGAGCGAAGCACTGATGTGGGGCAAGACCGAAGCCGAGGTTCGGGCAGAACTCCGTGCCAATGGTTTGCCTGAAGAGGAGATCGAGCGGCTGACCCCGCATAAGGTCTGCCCAGGCAATCAGCCTTCCAGCACATTGCTTTTCAGTGAACTATCACCCTATACACTGGGTATGCTGATGGCGCTGTACGAGCACAAGATCTGCAGTCAGGCTGCCATTTGGGGCATCAACCCCTTCGACCAATGGGGAGTCGAGTTTGGCAAACAGCTGGCCAAGAAGATCGTTCCTGAGCTCATTTCCCCCCATGCGGCAACAGAACATGACGCATCCACCAATGGCTTGATAGCCGCATACCGGCGCTATGTCGAACTTTCTGGCACATCCCAACAGTAACGAACTCGCCGGTCTTGCCGGTCATCTTGGTGATTGTCTGCTACAGCGAGGCTGGATGCTGACGGTCGCCGAGTCTTGCACCGGCGGTGGCATGGGCGAGGTCTTGACCGCGATTGCCGGTAGCTCGCGCTGGTTTGTTGGGGGGGTCATCGCCTACGCCAACTCGATCAAGACAGACTGGCTGGGGGTACTCCCGACCACACTGGCTGGCTTTGGCGCTGTCAGCAATGCCACGGCGGGAGAAATGGCCTGTGGTGCCCTGTACCGCTGCGGCGCCAATCTGGCGGTTTCGATCACCGGCATCGCCGGCCCGGAGGGTGGCACGGTCGAAAAGCCTGTGGGGACAGTATGCTTTGGTTTTGCAACTTCGGAGAAAATCGAAACAGAAACCAAGCATTTCCATGGAGACCGGCAATCTGTACGCAAGCAGGCCGTCGCTTACGCCTTGCAGCGGGCCATCCAGATTGCCGGCGGCAAACTGCCCGAGCATTCCGGCCCGGACTGGCTTGGCGAAGTCATTGCCTTGCATCGCTTCTTTCAAGACTGGTATAGCGGAGCGATCCCCAAGTCCGAAGCAACACTCAATCGCATCCGCCAAGTATGGCGACAGGATTTTCGCCTGGTAGCGCCAGATGGTTCTGTACACTCGGCGGGACATTATCTGGACTGTCTACCCGAGCAGCATGGCAGCCTGCCGGGGCTTGTGATCAGCATCAAATCGCCCCAAGTAATCTGGCGGGAGTCGGGCAATTGCATGGTGCGGTATCGCGAGCGTCATTCCGACGAGAAGCCATCCCGCATTTGTACCGCCCTGCTCGCGGCGGAGCCGACTGCACCACTTGGCGTCATCTGGCGCCACCTGCACGAGACCACAAGTAGCGCGTTCTGAGACTCTGTTGACGTTTTGTCTTCAGTCGCATCGATCGAGTGCCTGTGTTCCGACCCAGATGCTACGTACTCAGCCCGGTGCCAGGCTTGTGTTGAGCACACCCGCCCACATTTGTTTGCAAGCCGGTCAATGTCCAAGATGCCCCTAATGGGCATCGCATACAAAGATCTGCCTTCAGGACTACCCATGACCACTATTGTTGTTGTACGCAAGAATCAACAGATCGCCATTGCTGCCGATAGCCAGAGCACTTTTGGCGATACCCGGCTAGGCGCACGCTTTGATGCCTGGCCGGATAAGATTTTCCAAGCTCATGACAGCTACTTCGCCATCTGCGGTGCGGCAGCGCATGATCTGGTGCTCCAGTCCGCACTGGGGCGCACCCGTAATCTGGATTTTCAAAGTCGGGTGAACGTCTTCGAGAGCTTCAGAAAGCTACATCCCAAGCTCAAGGAAGATTTTTTCCTGCAAACCGATGAGGAAGAAAATGATCCTTATGAATCGAGCCAGATGACCGTGTTGATCGCCAACAGGGGCGGCATCTTCGGTGTCTTTTCGATGCGGGAAGTTTATGAATACCGCCAGTTCTGGGCGATTGGCAGTGGCCGCGATTATGCCTTGGGTGCTATGCATGCCATATATGGTCAACCTGAGCTGACCGCCGCCGATATCGCCCGGATTGGCATCGAAGCGGGTTGCGAGTTTGATATCAACTCTGCATCCCCTTGCACGCTTTACACGGTCAACATCGACCAAGACAAGGAAACACCATGAGTCAAGATACCCTGCAGCGATTTCTGTTTGAAGGCGCGCCAGTGCGCGGTGAAATCGTGCAACTGTCCGATAGTTGGCGTGAAATTGTGTCGCGCCGCGCATTTCCGGCACCGCTACACCAGCTGGTTGGCGAGCTGACCGCTGCAGCCACCCTGCTATCGGCCACCCTTAAATTTGAAGGGTCACTGGTCATGCAATTTCATGGCACCAGCTTGATCAAGCTCATCGCCATTGAATGCGAGTCTGATCTGACAGTCCGCGCCACCGCGCAGTGGGAGCACGATGCCGATTGGTCGGCCGCAGCAGGCGTTACCCTGCCCGCATTGCTGGGTCGAGGACGTTGCGTGCTGACGCTGGATCCGAAAGACGGCGGCCAGACCTACCAGGGCGTTGTCGGTCTCGACGGGAATAGCGTGGCAGAGATCATCGAGCACTATATGCAGCGTTCGGAACAACTGGATACCCGCATCTGGCTGGCCTGTGAGGGCGAGCGCGCTGCTGGCTTGCTGATTCAAAAACTGCCCGCCGGGCATGGCGACCCGGACGCCTGGAACCGGATTGGTCATCTGGCTTCCACCATTACATCGAACGAGTTGCTGCAGCTGCCATCACTGGAGGTGCTGCATCGCCTGTTCCACGAAGAAACCGTTCGTCTACTGGGTGAGACACACCCTCACTTCGGCTGCCGGTGCTCGCGGGAACGGGTGGGCAATATGCTGAAACTGGTCGGGCAGGAAGAAGCTGACGCCATTCTGGCGGAGCAGGCGCAGGTGGAGGTCCGTTGCGAATTCTGCAACCAGGCATATGCCTTCGACGCCGTAGACGTTGCCCAGCTCTTTGCTGCCGACTCGGTCATCAGCGCCACCAGTACTCGACACTAACCCGATTGCATCACAGCTTATGCACTCACCCATGCGCCAGATCTATACCCAGATTTTCCGCCTGTCTCTGCTGACCAGTGCCGTACTGGTCTTTGGCAGTGCCGGCTATGTCTGGGTTGAAGACTGGTCTTGGTTTGATGGGCTTTACATGACGGTCATCACGCTGGCGACGATTGGCTATGGCGAAACCCACCCCCTCACCCATGAGGGCAGGCTGTTCACCATTGTGCTGATTTTGTTCGGCTCGGGCGTGCTGCTGTATTCCGTGACATCGCTAGCGGCTTTGGTCATTGAAGGAGAGTTAACCCATGCGATTCGGAGAACCAAGATGACCAAAGCCATCAACCGGCTGTCAGGCCATTACATCGTCTGCGGTTATGGCTCGACAGGCTTCTATGCCGTTGAGGAACTTGAAAAGACAGGCCGCCACTATGTCGTGGTAGAAGCCGATCCAGCCAAGATCCAGAGCCTGCGTGACCGTGGCATCCTGACTATCGAAGGTGACGCCACCCAGGACGAGGCATTGCTTCAGGCCGGTGTGGCACGGGCTGCCGGCCTGATTGCGACACTGCACACCGATGCAGACAACCTGTTTCTGGTATTGACCGCCAAAGGCCTGAACAAGGATATGCGCATCATCGCCAAAGCGGTGGACGAGTCATCGCAACAGAAATTGCGTTCCGTCGGCGCAGATGGTGTGGTCCTCCCCAACTTCATTGGTGGCTTGCGCATGGTGTCGGAACTGGTACGGCCATCGGTAGTGACCTTTCTGGACATGATGCTACGTGCTAAGGATCAGTCCATCCGTGTGGAGGAAATCGGCATTCCGCACAATTCCCCTCATATCGGCCGGTCTCTGGATGAGCTGAATCTGCTGGATGTCGAAGGCGTATCGCTGGTGGCAGTGCATCGAACTGGTGGATCGGGCTACCACTTCAACCCCTCCCCCACTATGCGGATTGAGTCGGGAGACATGCTGATCATGATGGGCGAGTCGTCCAGAATCGCCCAGCTCGCCAGCAACCTTTCTATTGGGTGACGCGCCGAAGGAGGTAAGTCACCCCACTCTCCCATCCTCGAAGTCCCCCTCCACGCCGCAGACCGCCATGGGCTGCCCGTCGGCATCCAGCACTGCAAATTTAATGTTTCGTTTAACCACGTCCGGCAAGCGCGGCTGTCCTAGCAGGACGTTACGATCGTCCTGGCGTTCACTGGCAGACAGTTCCGCACTCATTAGCTCGCTGTCCGTCTGGCCCAGGCACGATTCCCCCAAGCTGATCTTCGCCCGCTGGTTTACCAGGACGTAACGCCCTGCCAGATCTTTGACCCAGATAGCAACGGGGGCGGCATCAAGTGTCGCCTGCCACAAACGCCTGTCACGTTGCCAGACCCTGTCCTGAATATCCATGGTAGCCATCAGTTCGTTGAATATTTCGGCCAGTTGTGGCTGGGAAGCATGGTCAGCCAACCGCAGACGTGCAGCAAAATCACCCTCCTGCATCGCTTGCCGCAGAGCGATCACCATCTCACTCTGCTGTTTTCGAATACTTGCCCTCTGCCAGAATCCTCCTGCACACACCCCAATCACCAAGCCTAGCAGCCAGGTCACAGCCACCGGCCATGTCCTCGGCTCAGCCGTCGCAGCATTGCCATAGCATGGCCAGAGTGCGGCAGCCCCAACCAACCCTCGCTGCAGCGCGATTATCAATGTCCCTTGGTTTGCGCTCATCACCCTCTCATCACGACTCAATAAGCTCCATCACTTGCTTGCCACTGGTGGCTGTTCAAAACCTGAGCACATCAATGCAAGCGGTTGCCACCCCGCCATATGGTCTTCTTTGATTTAACAGTGTCAAACAACCTATCACCACTTATCATGGGGATCCGACAAAATCACCTTGACTCTCTACACTTCTATAGATGGCAACGTCGGTGAGCACCTGGGCTGAATCGCAAAGCACTGCAACCGTCCGACTTTTCAACCACGCAGAATGGAGGAGTAGCTGTCGTACATTCAATCTGTGTGCCCCGTCACTTACGTAACGATCACTCGCCACAGATCATTAAACAGTCATAACTCAGCACTCATCACGCAATCCACGCCAGCAGATAAAGTGGGGACCAGCTATGCCAAAACTGCAAACCGTCTTCGCGTGTACGACCCTGCTATGGGGGGTGTGTGCCGCATCGCCCCTTTTGGTTACGCTGAACACTGAGGACTCACCCCCTTTCAATATGCTGGTCGATGGCAAAATCGTCGGCATTGCCGCTGACAAGGTACGCCTGATGATGGAAAAGACCGGTATACGCTACCAGATCGACTTGTTGCCTTGGCGCCGCGCTTATGAGATGGCGCTGACACAGAAGCTGACTTGCGTCTTTGCAACGACCCGCACCAAAGAACGCGAACCGCTATTCAAGTGGATTGGGCCACTCGCCTCCACCGACTGGGTGCTTTACGGCAAAGCTGAACGGAAAATCTCTTTGCGATCGCTGGAAGATGCCCGCGCTTATGTAATTGGCACGTATAACGGAGACATTCGGGATAATTACTTCCGGAGCAAGGGCTATCGGGTAGACACGGCACCGGATGACAATCTCAATCCTGGTAAGCTGATGGCAGGTCGGATTGATCTATGGGCATCTGGACGCTACGAAGGCGCCCAACTGCTGGCTAGACGCGGCCTGGCAGGAGACATTATGCCCTTGCTCTCGTTTAATCATGCCGACCTCTATCTGGCCTGTAATCTCGAAGCTCCGGACAGCTTGATCCGTCAAATGGAAAATGCCTTAAACACCCTGATTCAGGATGGTACAAGCGCGAGAATTGATCGACTTTACGACCACCGCTCTCCGTGAAAATCTCGCCAATGACGTAGCGCTGTTGACGTTTTGCTTCTGGTTACGCCGAATGAGTTTCGGGGTTGGGCAATAGCCACGAGGCATAGCCCATTGAGGTTAATGTGCCAAAATTCCAACCACTACACACAGCAGGGTGATTACAGCTGAGCGAACCCTCACAGCGCCATACTCAAAAATCGACCCCGGCCCTTGCGTGGCAGTTGCTGCAAAGCGTCGCACTTTTCGCCTTGCACTAGACCCCAATCCAACGAAACACGGCCCGAAGACAAAAATGTCAACCGAGCCTATTGTTGCTGAAGCAGGAATAGATAAAAAAATCGGCGCACACGGCGCCGATTTTCTTTCAACCTCTGACGACTTAGCGATCAAGCCACTTGAGTTGGGTTGCGCAACTTGATATGTAATTCACGCAACTGCTTCTCATCCACTGCGTTAGGTGCATTAGTCAACAAACACTGTGCGCGCTGTGTTTTCGGGAAGGCAATCACATCACGGATCGACTCGGCACCTGTCATCAAGGTCACTAAACGATCCAATCCGAAAGCCAGACCGCCATGTGGCGGCGCGCCATAGGCCAGGTTGTCGAGCAAGAAGCCAAACTTGTTGCGGGCTTCCTCTTCCCCAATACCCAAAGCATCAAATACGGTGGATTGCATGTCGGCGCGATGGATACGAATCGAGCCACCGCCAATTTCCCAGCCGTTCAACACCATATCGTAAGCGCGCGCCTTGCACTGGCCCGGATTGGTCTTCAGCAGCTCAATATGCTCAACCTTGGGCGAGGTGAAGGGGTGGTGGCAAGCGACATAGCGCTTGTCTTCTTCGTCGTACTCGAACATCGGGAAATCAACAACCCACAACGGGCGCCACTCTCTGACGAAGTATCCGCCCGCCTCGCCCTTCTCATGGCCGATCTTCAAACGTAAAGCGCCGATGGCTTCGTTTACCACCTTGGTCTTGTCTGCACCAAAGAAGATAATGTCGCCATTTTGTGCGCCAGTACGTTCCAGCGTTGCTTTCAGCGCGGCTTCCGTCAGATTCTTGACGATTGGCGACTGCAATCCGGTTTCGTTCGGCTGGGTGACGTCGTTGACCTTGATATAAGCCAATCCCTTGGCGCCATAAATGCCAACAAATTGCGTCCAGGCATCAATCTCGGAACGGCTGAACGCTGCACCACCCGGCACCCGCAAGCCCACTACTCGGCCGCCTGCCATATTGGCGGCCCCACTGAATACCTTGAAAGGTACTTCCTTCATCACATCGGTCAGCTCTGTGAACTTGAGGCTAACGCGCATATCTGGCTTATCCGAGCCATAGTAGAACATGGCATCGTCGTACTGCATGCGCGGGAATTTGCCCAAGTCCACGCCAATGGCTTCCATGAACACATGGCGAGCCATGTCTTCCATAATGTCCATGATCTCGTTTTCGTCGAGGAAGGAAGTCTCGATATCGATCTGAGTGAATTCGGGTTGACGATCGGCACGCAAATCTTCGTCACGGAAGCACTTGGTGATCTGGTAATAACGGTCGAAGCCTGCCACCATCAGCAGCTGCTTGAACAGCTGAGGCGATTGCGGCAGCGCAAAAAACTGACCGTCATGGACCCGGCTAGGCACGAGATAGTCGCGCGCGCCTTCCGGCGTCGAACGCGTCAGCATCGGGGTTTCGACATCGATAAAGCCACGAGAATCGAGGAAATTACGTACCAGCAAGGCAACCTTATAGCGTAAACGCAGGTTTTTCTGCATCGCAGGACGACGCAAATCCATCACGCGATGCTGCAGACGGGTCATTTCAGACAGATGCTCATCATCAATCTGGAACGGCGGCGTCACCGCGCTGTTGAGAACACTGATCTCCTTGGCCAGGATTTCGATCTCGCCAGAAACCAGATTGGCATTGGTCGTCCCCTCCGGACGCGCGCGCACAATACCCTTGATCTCCAGCACAAACTCGCTGCGAACAGTATCCGCAATCTTGAATGCCTCCGGAGTATCCGGATCAATCACAACTTGCACCAGACCCTCACGATCACGCAAGTCAATGAAAATCACACCACCATGATCGCGACGGCGATGCGCCCAGCCTTTAATGGTGACGGTTTGAGAAAGAAAACGCTTGTCGATCAAGCCGCAATAATCGGTACGCATGAGTAAACCCCTAATTTGGATGGTAATGGCGACAAAGTCAGGAAACTAGAAAAACAGGGGGCCGAAAGGTCGGCGATTGACGGGCTAAGCGGGGTGGCCGCCTAGCCCTTGCGATTATGCTCGTCGCCAGACTGCAGACGCAGCTCGGCTGCCTTGGGGCTGGGTGCGACCACCCCCATGGAAATTACATATTTGAGTGCATCATCTACACTCATTTCCAGCTCGAAGGTATCGCGCTTGGGGACCAAGACGAAATAGCCCGACGTCGGGTTGGGCGTCGTCGGAACATAAACCGACACATGCTCCTCCCCAAGATGGCTGGCGACCTCACCAGAAGGAGAGCCTGTCAGAAACGCAATCGTCCAAGCATCCTGATGCGGAAACCGTACCAGCAGGGCTTTCCGGAAAGCTTGGCCACTACCAGAAAACAGCGTATCGGATACTTGCTTTACGCTGCCATAAATCGACTTCACCACCGGAATACGCGCCAGAATCTCTTCCCACATCGTCACCAGACGTTGGCCAAGAATGTTCGCCGTCAGCAAGCCCGTAGATAAGACGATACTTAAAGCCAGAATGACGCCAAAACCCGGAATATGGAAGCCCAGCCACTCGGTTGGCTGATAGCGACGGGGGAGCAAGAACAATAAGTCATCAAGCGTGCCGACCAGCACACTAATGACCCATAGGGTGATACCCAGAGGAACCCAGATCAGCAGACCGGTGATGAAATAGCGTTTCATTGTTTTGATGGTCAAAGATCCCGGTCAGTGGCAGGCGCAACCGCCGCCAGGGCAGGAACCGCCCGAGCCTTCACTACTGGATTCGGTTTTCGTAGAGGAGGCAGAGGAGCTGCCACCCTTGAAGTCGGTGGCATACCAACCGCTGCCCTTCAGCTGAAAGCCTGCGGCAGACAGCTGTTTGGCGTATGTTGCCTGATGGCAAGCCGGGCACTCCGTCAACGGAGCATCCGATGATTTCTGCAATACATCGGCATGATGGCCACAAGCGGAACAAGCGTATTCGTAGATAGGCATGATGGTGTCCTTTATTTCTTGGTACTGCGCCGCTCAAAAACTACACCCGTTTTCGACGGACAAGGGGGCGATTATAGCGCAGCGCACGCTGTAGATGGGGATGAATCCGCCGCTTTGCAAGATTAAAGGTCTGAATCATCAGCTCACTCGTTTCGCAAAATACTGAATATCCATGCTTGGCTATTGACGGCTTATCCTGTGCTGTCTAAATATAAAGTGACCGCAAGTCATAAAAATACGCGGCCAGAGAAATTTTAAAAACACCCTATCAGGAGAACAATATGGAGAAACTCACCGGCAAGTGGGCTTTGATTACCGGGGCCTCCAGCGGCTTTGGTATCGACTTTGCCCATGCCTTGGCCGAGAGAGGCGCCAATCTGATACTGGTTGCACGTCGTCAGGAACCCATGCAGCAGCTTGCGGCAACCATTAGCGCCAGACACAACGTTGCAGTAGAACTCAAGGCTGCCGACCTCGCACTGCCCGGCAGTGGTCTTGCGCTCAAGCAACATTTGGATCAAAAGAAAATCAATGTCGATATCCTGATTAATAACGCCGGGTGCGGACTTTACGGTCCGTTCGTCGAACAGCCCTTGGCTGCGACCCTGGATATGCTGCAGCTGAACATACTTAGTCTGACCGAGCTAACGCATCTGTTTGCCCGCAGCATGATCCAACGTGGAGAGGGGCACATTCTGCTGGTTGCCAGCATTGGAGGCTATCAGGCAACACCCACCTACGCTGCTTATGGCGCCTCAAAGGCTTATGTACTGTTGTTTGGGGAAGCGCTGCATGAAGAACTGAAGCCGCATAAGGTCAAACTCAGCGTACTCTCCCCTGGCGTCAGTGCGACCGGCTTTTTGGCTGCAGCCGGGCAACGTACCACCCCTTATCAGAGGCTGTTCATGATGCAGTCACGTCCCGTTGTCGATGCCGGGTTGGCTGCGTTGTTTTGTGGCAAGCCAAGCGTCATCCCCGGCCTTGGCAATAAATTAACCATATTCGGCAATCGGCTGGCACCAAGATCCTTACAAAGCAAAATCGCTTACCAGCTGATGAAGAACTGATTGCCAGCAATCATCCTCGTGCAATCAAAGTTAGAGCCCTGGACTCTGTTGACGTTTTCATGCAAGCGATTGATTTTAAATAAGGGATTTGAATTTAAAATCTCTTAATTATGATTAAAATCAATATGTTATATAAAAACACCAACAAAGCCTAAAGACCCGCCCGTACAGGCTCATTCGACAATGGCTCCGCCCAATAGACTAGACAGGCAACCCGGCTGGCGACAATATCGCCCCCATGAACCACTGACTCGGACAGACACCCATGAAACAACGCGCCATTGCTGATGAAGACAAACAAGCCCGACGCGACAGCCTGTTGGCGGCTGCCCGCAGCCTCTATCTGGAGGACACTCGCCAACTCCCAGCAGTCAGCCGGATCGCTGAGGCAGCCGGGCTGGCCAAGGGCACCGTTTATCTGTACTTCCAGACCAAGGAGGAAATCTTCACCGCTTTGCTGGATCAGGAATTCTCGGCGCTGCTCGACCGTTTGACAGAACATTTCCTCACTGCCAGCGGAACCCCGTGGGAACGAGTCAACCTGTTTCTGGAGTTCTACGCAAAATATCTGCAGGAACACCCAGAGTTTCTGCGTCTGGCCGCCATGGCCAACAGTGTTCTGGAGCAAAACCTGGCTCAGGATCATGTCTATAACTTCAAGCTGCAGCTTGCACAGCGGCTGGAGCGCACTGGCAACGCGCTCGAATCAGCGCTATCAGTACTCGAAACCGGCTCGGGTGCCCGCCTCATGGTACGCACCTACGCGCTGACACTCGGCCTCTGGCAGTTGCTGGATTACCCCGATGCCATGCGCGAAGTCATGATGCGGCCTGCATTACGCCTGCTTGCACCCGACTTCGCCACCGAATTGACCTCTGCGCTCAAGCAGTTCTGGCGCGGCGTTCTGGCTGATCAATAATCACCTCAAAATCCTGAGCCGGGCGAATTCAGCCTCCCCGACAAGCAGATACGGCGGGCAGGGTATAATCAGGCTTTAGATGATTGTTGCCCGCCATGACTCACATCAGCACCGACATCGACCAGGCCCTGGCATTACTGCGCCAGGGAGATCTGGTTGCGATCCCCACCGAAACCGTATATGGCCTCGCTGCCGACGCCAGCCAACCGGATGCTGTCGCGAAAATTTTCGCCATGAAGGGCCGGCCTTCCGACCATCCGATCATTGTGCATATTGCAGGCATCGAACAGCTGAGCCAGTGGGCTCGTGATATTCCGGAGGTTGCCTACCAACTTGCGGCCGCATTCTGGCCAGGCTCCCTCACGCTGATCTTACCCAGGCAGACCGGCGTTTCAGATGCCGTGACAGGCGGCCAAGACACCGTTGGCCTGCGAGCCCCTGCTCACCCGCTGACCCATGAATTGCTAACACGATTTGGCGGCGGCCTCGCAGCACCTTCCGCCAATCGCTTCGGTCACGTCAGCCCGACCTTGGCCAGCCACGTCGCGGCTGAATTCGGTCATGCCCTGCCGCTGATTCTTGACGGCGGTCCCTGCCGGATCGGGGTCGAGTCCACCATCGTCGGCCTCACAACCGATGAACCAACGTTACTGCGTCCGGGTGGTATTCCCGCTGAAGCGATTGAAGCGGTATTGGGATGCAAACTGGTTCATCATCGGCGGTCAGACACCGCCAAGATTCGGGTATCCGGCTTGCTTGATTCACACTATGCCCCGCATACGCCACTAACCATCGGCGCCCTGCCCTTGTTGCTTGCCGAAGCCATCCAGCGCACGGCAGCCGGCAAGCGTGTGGCCTTGCTGCACCGGTCACCAACAGTCAGCTACCCGGCCGGGGTTTACGGCCAAACCATGCCGGAAGATGCTGAGTCTTACGCTCGGATTCTGTATGCCACATTGCGGGAATTCGACCGTCAGGGCTTTGACTTGCTATTGCTGGAGACACCACCAGCAGGCCCGGCGTGGCTGGCCATTGAAGATCGTCTGCAGCGAGCGGCTACTCACAGATTGGGCTAGGTTCTGCCGTTGCGTTGCAAGGTAAGGCTCTTCAGCGTCGCAATGCGTGAAGCCAAATTACCTTGCTGTTTATCAAAATACGCTTCGCGCGGCTTCGTAGCGCTGCGCGAAGTAGTTCGCCTTCATGGAGTCGATACGGATACGCCCGTTGGTACTCGGTGCGTGGACGAATTTGTCATCACCGATGTAGATGCCGACGTGCGAGAACGGCTTGTTGCGGGTATTGAAAAACACCAGATCCCCGGCCGCCAGTTGTTTGCGCTCAATCGGTCGGGTCGTTCGGGCAATTTCTGCCGCGTTGTGGGGAAGCACCAACCCCAAAGCATTCTTGAAAATGAAAGCGACCATCCCACTGCAGTCCAAGCCGCTTTCAGGATTTTTCCCACCAAACTGATAACCGACGTCAATCAAACCCAAGGCATACATCACAATTTCCCGCGCGCCCTCGTGAGGATTGATCTGCGGTGCATCAGGCCTGCTGACAACACGATTCGTTTTCCCAACGGGCGGCCGCGTTGGGCTGCTGGCACAGCCAACCAGCATGATTGCGCAGAGTACGGCCGCCATCCATCGCATTTATAGTGCCTCCAGCCAGACCTTCAGTCGTTCCGCAACCCGCTGCCACCGCATGTCCAACATCATGACGTGCGCCACGCCCGAAATGAACTCAGCCCGCACACCCAGCGCACAGGCGGCGGAGTGAATCTGATGTGCGGGCATCAGCACGTCATCCCCCCCACCCAGAACGATAGACGGACATTGCGGTCGCTGACAGGCCGTCCATAGATAACTCATAGCCTGCATCGACAGATCCAGTATCGCTCGGTCCGACTCTCGCTGAAACTGGCGGGCAAATGCCAACAATCGCTCATCCGGCAAGTCACTCGAAAACAGCAAGTCTCTGAGCTTGCTTAATTGCGGTGCCTGCCCTGCGTACTGCACACAGTTCAATTCAAGCAACAAGGCCGGATGCCAGCACATCAGATGCAGGGTGGAGCCTATCAATCCCTCCGGAGGCACTGGGGCCAGGCACGCCAAGCCGGCGACCGGGTGCTGGCGTGCGTGACGCATCGCCAGGAAACCGCCCATCGAATGACCAATCAATACAACCGGCCGTGCGATTTGTTCTATCGCCTTGGCAATATCACGCTGAAAGTCGTCCAGGCTCGCGAGTGACAACACTTCGTGACCACCACTTCCACCATGCCCTCGCAGGCTCAGGGCATAGCAGTCATAACCGGATTCGGCCAGATAACTCATGAATCCCTGATTCCAGCACCAGGCAGCAGCATAAGCGCCGTGGATAAATAGCAGAGCCGGTGCATTGGCGCGATGCGACACGGCAGAGACATTGATAATTTCTATAGCAGGATCATTCATCGTCATAAAAAGATTGATCGCCAAGCACTGTTGGCATTTTATTTTCGGATCGCGCCGGGCCGAGTTTCGGAACAGGACAATACCCCTAAGAAGCAGGCCGTGTAGGGTAAGGGGCAAAGCCCCAGCCACCGTGCGGGCAGAGCGAGTGCGATTTAGCGAGCTAAAATAGACGCCTCCCTAACCACACCATTCCCACAAAGCCAACCCACTCCAGAGAATTTCACCGGTTTTGGGCCGGCTGCGGTGTTAAGAATCGCTTGTTTAGCCCACGTACAGGCTTCGCAAACCTGTTCCAGATCAAATCCACTCTGCGATGGTTTGCTATCGTGGAGGCACACGGTTTGCGCACTAGAGGACATCATGCCCCATCCAGACTATTTTGATTCAATAGAAACTGCTGTAGATGCCGTCATCACCGAAACAGGCAATCGGATCGTTCTCGGCATCCCGCTGGGGATTGGCAAACCCAATACCTTCGTCAATGCACTGTATCAGCGAGTAAAAGACAACCCTGTCCTGCATCTGACCATTTTCACCGCATTGTCGCTGGAACGCCCGCAAGGCCATAGCGAGCTGGAAAAGCGCTTTCTGGAGCCATTTGCAGAACGCGTCTTTGGCGACTATCCCGATCTGGACTATGTCATCGATCTGCGCAACGGCAGTCTGCCGAGCAATGTTGAGGTTTGCGAATTTTTCCTGAAGACCGGCGAATATCTCAACAATGCCAACGCCCAGCAGCACTACGTTTACAGCAACTACAGCCATGCCGCCCGCGACATGCTGCTCAACGGCGTAAACGTCCTGGCACAGGCCGTTGCCGCACAGGGCGAAGGCGACACACTTCGCCTCTCCCTGTCATCCAACCCCGATGTGACACTGGATGCGCTGGACCTGCTGCGTGCGGAGCCGCTGCGTAAGGTGCTGACCGTAGCGGTTATCAACGATCAACTGCCCTATATGCCGAATGATGCGGAGGTGGACCCCGCCTTATTCAACTTCATTGTGACGGATCCGAAAGCCACACATGATCTCTTTGCGCCACCCAATATGAAAGTAACAGCCCAGGATTACGCGATAGGCGTTCACGCCAGCAGCCTGGTCAAGGATGGGGGTACCTTGCAGATCGGGATTGGTTCATTAGGGGATGCCATATGCCAGGCTTTGATCGTTCGCCATCAGGAGCCGGCGCGCTATAACCAGCTGCTCTGTGAACTGTCAGGCGGCACGATTCCCACCACCGCCGAAACCGGCCCCTTTGATCTGGGGCTGTATGGCTGTTCCGAAATGCTGGTCAACGGCTTTCTGCATTTAATGGAAGCCGGCATCATCAAGCGCGAAGTCTTTAGTGATGCGCCGTTGCAGACCTTGCTGGATCAGGGGCGCATATCGCTAGAGGTACGGCCCGTTACCTTGATGGCGCTGCTGGAAGCCGGCCTGATCCAATCGCCACTGACTGCCGCCAATGTGGAGTGGTTGGTGCACTTTGGCATCTTCCGGGAAGGGATTGGCTGGCGCGATGGCATGATCGTCTGCACGCATGGCCTGTTGTCATCGCGTCTGGACCTGCCCGAAGCCTTTGATGCCCTGGTCGAGCACTGCCTTGGCGATCGCCTTAAACATGGCACCGCCATGCACGGCGGCTTCTTCCTTGGGCCTCGTGACTTTTATCAGCGCCTGCGCGACATGCCGCGCGAGCAGCTCAGCAAGATCTGCATGAGCCGAATCGGCTATATCAATCAGTTATATGGCCAGGAGCAGATTGCACGAATTCAACGACGCGATGCCCGGTTCATTAATACGACGATGATGGTGACACTGCTGGGCGCCGCTGTGTCGGACAGCCTGGATTCGGGGCAGTTGGTATCCGGCGTCGGGGGGCAGTACAACTTTGTCGCCATGGCACATGCCCTGCCAGGTGCCCGTTCTATTTTGATGCTGCGTGCGACACGTCTTAGCAAGGGGGAGGTTCGCTCGAACATCGTCTGGAATTACGCCCACACCACCATTCCGCGTCATCTGCGCGACATGGTGATTACCGAGTATGGTGTCGCCGATCTTCGCGGCCGCAGCGATAGCGAGGTCATCAAGCGCCTTCTGGCTATTACCGATAGCCGGTTTCAGGATGAGCTGCTCGCCGCCGCCAAGGAAAACGGCAAGATTGAGACGAATTATCAGATCCCTGAAGAGCAGCGTCTGAATTTGCCTGAAGTTCTGGAGAACCGGATCAGCCCCTGGCAGCACAATGGCGTGCTGCCAGACTTCCCTTTTGGCACAGACTTTACTGAGGATGAACTAGTCATCATCCGTGCACTGCAACGACTCAAGCACGCTGCCGACAGCCCGATATCGCTGGCGCGCAGCCTGTTCAAGGGACTGTTCAACGACAAACCGGTGCCTGAACGCTATCTGGAAAGGTTAGGGCTTGATGAAACCGATGACATCAAGCTGGGCTTGCTGAAGCGGCTTTTCGTCGGAAATTTCTAGCATTACTCGCCACGAACAACAAAGGCCGGAAATCTCCGGCCTTTGCACACATCAGTATTTTGGGCTAACCAACATCTCAGCCACCCTGATACTCGAATCGCACGCGTTTGATATTACAAAACATCTCGTAAGGAATGGTCCCAGCGTGGGCGGCAACCAGCTCCGGCCTGAGTGCCTCACCCCACAGCAACACCTTGCTGCCAACACGGGCATCCACCACGGCGGTCACATCGACCATGATCATATCCATCGACACCCGGCCAGCAATGCTGGCCAATTGTCCGTCCACCAGAACCGGGCAACCATTGGCGGTAGCGCGTGGATACCCATCGGCATAGCCCATGGCAACCGTTGCCAACAAGGTGTCTCGCGGCGCCACCCAACGGTGCCCGTAACCAATCGGCTCACCAGCCGCCACACGATGCAACGCAATCACCTCAGACTGCAACTGCATGACCGGCCGCAACTGGCTGGCCAGAGCATGGTCGCCATCCAGAGGGGTTGCACCGTACAGCATGATGCCGGGACGCCCCCATTGGCGCTGTGCAAGGGGCTGCGCAAGAATGCCCGCCGAGTTGCTCAAGCTGGCTTCGGACTCCAAACCGCGCCTCGCCTCGTCAAACAAGGCAGTCTGGCGTTCGGCATCATCACAGGCTAATTCATCCGCACGGGAAAAATGCGACATCAATACGATGTCTTCAACACAATCCAATTGCTGCAAAGTCGCAAAAGCCGAGCGGAATCCTGCCACATCAAAGCCCAGCCGATGCATTCCTGAGTCGAGCTTCAGCCATACTGGAAAGCGTTCTTTTCCCGGCCATGCCTGCAGCATAGCCAGCTGCTCAGGGGAGTGCAGCGCCGTCCACAGACGATGCTGCGCGATCAGTGGGAGCTCATCCTCAGAGAAAAACCCCTCAAGTAGCAGGATAGGCGCCTGGATTCCGGCCTCACGTAGTTGCAGGGCTTCTTCAATGCAGGCAACGCCAAAGCCATCGGCCAGGCCAAGCAAGGCCCGGCTGCATTCGACGGCACCATGACCGTAGGCATTGGCCTTAACGACAGCCAATGCCCGCCCACCGTGTAGTTGGCGGGCCAACTGATAGTTATGTCTTAGGTTATCTAAACGAATTGTTGCAACAGCAGGTCTGGACATGGACTTCTCTTATCGGCCAGCGGTTTGAACCTGGCTTGGCCGGTATGGCATAGGGGTAGTTTGAAAATAGCGTTCAATCGCCAGATCGTCAGCACGGATTTCCGGGCTGCGTCCAGCCGCGATATCCGCCAGTACCCGACCGGAACCACAAGCCATGGTCCAGCCCAGCGTGCCGTGTCCGGTATTGAGTAGCAGATTGTCGATAGGCGTCCGGCCGAGAATTGGCGTGCCATCGGGGGTCATTGGCCGCAGCCCCGTCCAGAAGCTGGCCGCCGGGATATCCCCACCTTTCGGGAACAGATCCCCTACTACTAGCTCCAGCGTTTCGCGCCTGCGCGGGTTCAAACCAAGATCAAAGCCCGCCAGCTCCGCCATGCCACCGACCCGAATCCGGTTGTCAAAGCGGGTAATGGCCACTTTGTAAGTTTCATCCATAACCGTAGATACAGGGGCCATATTGGAATCGGTGATGGGCACGGTCAGTGAGTAGCCCTTAACCGGATAGACCGGAATATCCAGTCCAATCTGACGAGCCAGCGAGGTGGAGTAGCTACCCAAGGCCAGCACATAGGCATCCGCATGCAGCAACCCAGAGGCCAAGCGGACGCCCGACACCTTTCCTCCAGCCATCTCGACCGCCTGAATCGTCTCGCCAAAACGGAAAGTCACCCCAAGCGCCTTTGCGGCCTCCGCCAAGCCCTGAGTAAACAGACGGCAATCACCGGTTTCATCGTTTGGCAGACGCAAGCCGCCTGTCAGCTTGCTGGCAACCAAAGCCAAAGCCGGCTCATATTCCACGCACTGCTGTGGCGTCAGCAATTGATAGGGCACACCACATTGCTTGAGAACCGCAATATCCTTATGTGCCGCATCCAGCTGTGCCTGGGTTCTGAACACCTGCAAAGTACCTTGCGCACGCCCTTCATATTGCAGGCCAATGTCCTGCCGCAATTCGCGGATAACATCGCGGCTGTATTCCGCCAAGCGCATCATCCGCTCTTTATTGACGGCATAACGAGCATGCGTACAGTTAGATAGCATCTTGGCCAGCCAGCTCAACTGGAACAAGCTCCCGTCCAACTTCATGGCTAGAGGGGCATGACGCTGAAACAGCCACTTCATGGCCTTCAACGGGATGCCAGGCGCCGCCCAGGGGGCGGAATACCCGGGAGAAATCTGCCCGGCATTGGCAAAACTGGTTTCCTCCGCCGGTGCCGGCTGGCGATCAACCACCACTACCTCAAACCCCTGTTTGGCCAGGTAATAAGCACTGCTCACCCCGATCACACCACTTCCAAGCACCGCAATTTTCACGCCAATTCCTCCACATCAAAACCAACAAAAGCAATTTCCGCTAGTTTATTGCTTATTTTCCAGTAATTGCTTTCATAAAATATCTTACTATTAGCAAAATATCTTATGAATGGTCAGTTATGCGAAGAAAATCCCTGACAGTCAGAGAACTTGATCGACTTGACCGAAAAATTCTCAGGTTGCTGCAAGCTGATGGCCGTATGTCCATGACAGAGTTGGCAGAGAAGATTGGTCTGTCCACAACGCCCTGCAGCGAGCGGGTAAAGCGCCTTGAGCGAGAGGGTGTCATTGAAGGCTACTATGCCCGCCTGAATCCCAAAGCACTTGGGCTTGGGCTACTGGTGTTTGTTGAACTACGCCTGTCAGTAAAATCCGGTGATCTATTTGAAGCGTTTCGACGGGATGCGCTGGCGCTGCCCAACGTGGTCGAGTGTCATCTGGTATCGGGCGACTTCGACTATCTGATAAAGGCCCGTATCGGCGAGATGAGCGAGTATCGCAAGCTGCTTGGTGACATTCTGCTGAAGCTACCCGGCGCGGTTGAGTCTCGCAGCTATGTCGTGATGGAGGAAGTCAAAGAAGGTATGACGCTCCCGGTAGACGACTGAGGCTGGACCCGCTACCCTGCCCGCCTGTTTTATGAGGACCCCGCCCTACAATGCAATCAGACTTCTTGTTCGACGTGGTGTTGTTTGAGCCCGAAATTGGCCCGAATTGCGGCAATGTCATCCGCCTGTGTGCAAATACCGGTTGTCGCTTGCATCTTATTGAGCCGCTTGGCTTTAATTTTGACGACAAGCATTTACGACGTGCCGGACTGGACTACCACGACCTTACGCTGGTGAATCGTCATGCCGACTTCGCTAGCTTTCTGCAAACCGTGCAGCCTTCGCGATTGTTTCCTTGCACCACCAAGGGAAGCCGCGGGCCAGCAAATCTTGACTGGAAGACCGGCGATGCCGTTCTGTTCGGCCCGGAGAGCCGCGGCTTACCGCAAGAAATACTGGCGCAATTTCCTCAGGCCGACTGGCTTCGCCTGCCGATGCGCCCGAATAACCGCAGCTTGAACTTATCCAATGCAGTCGCCGTTACGGTGTATGAAGGCTGGCGCCAACTTGGTTACGCCGGCGCCGGCTGAGCCTCGGCACCAGCTCCAGACCCTGTAGGCATTTTGTTTCCGGTCACGCCGGGTCAAGTTTTGCGGCAAAGCTGAGCCGGGCGAGAGCGATCTAGCAGGCCAAGTCAGCGAACTCCAACGACGCTATGCCCCCAAACTCGACCCATCCATAGGGTTAGACTTGAATCAGAATAAGCCAAGGCCCAAGATCCGGGCCTTGTAGAGGTTCAGCTATTGGGCACTGGACGCAGCGCCTAAATTAACATTCACGCCCAACAGACATGCGCTCAGCTACAAATCCTGTCAGCGCTCTTTCAAACGACGCCAAGCGGGGCAAACAGTTTGTGTATGGGGATCTGATACGAAGAAAATTGGCACAGGCTCGAAGCGACTGGCTTTCATTGAAATCAAATAGCTACTGAAAAGGTAACCAGGCTAGGCTGCTGAAGACGTCGCCTGTCCAGGTACCGAGACTACCTGATTCTTGCCAGATTTCTTGGCCTGATACATTCCCTGATCCGCCCTCTCGATCGCATCCTCTTGCGATTCGCCAGGATAGTAGATAGTCACCCCTGCGCTGAATGTGATCAGGATGCGTTCGTTGTTGTGGAGAAAGAACCGCTTGGTCAGATCCCGCTGAACCCGCCGCATGACGCTCTCCGCCTCTTCCAGCGGAGTATCCGGCAACAGGATGACAAATTCTTCCCCCCCATAGCGCGCAATCAGATCTGTCGGACGGATAGTCTCTTTCACCACCCGGACCAGATGGATCAGCGCCTCATCGCCAGTCTGATGACCAAATCGGTCGTTGAGCTTTTTGAAGTTGTCAATATCCAGCAGTGACAGACACAACGGCGTACCATTTCGAGATGCCCTAGCCAGTTCAGTCGAAAATGCATCATCCAGCCCTCGACGATTCAGGGCCCCAGTCAACTGATCCTCCCTGACCTTCTCGCTAATGGAACGCAATTCAGACTCAAGCTCGTGTATACGCTGCTCGGCGGTCTGTGCCTGTTGCCGCACTGCAACCAGTTCATCATGAGAACGCTTCATATCCAGTTGCATGTGTCGCGTATCCTGCATCAGCTCATCAAGCACTTGTTTGAGCGCCGGGATATCGCTGGCAGCCTGGATCTTTTCTGCGTAACCCGAGACTTTGTCGTGATAACCACCTGTGCTGTCTGCCATAGACCCCAGGCGATCAATGAACAGGGCAATCATGTCTTTGAGCTTGGCCTGCGCCTCATCCAGGCTATGTCGCAACAAGCCTTGCTTGTACAACACATCCTTGAAGCCAGTTTCGATGTCATACAGGCGGCGCATGCTGAGTTGTTCTCCCAGCATGGCCCGGACCACCTCGATTTGCCCTGTCACCCAGGCTTCTTGACCAACCAGGTCCGACAGATTATCAACCAATAGCATAAGCAGATTGACCAAGCCCTTGGTCAGACGCTGCTCCCGCTCAGTCTGCAGTTCCAGCTTGATCCAGAATTTTTTGAGCCTCACCGCAACATGATCCAACCCCTTTTCGCTCGTCACTGCAGTGACTGCCTCGGTCAAGCTGACGGCCTCGTCTTTCAATTCAGGGTAGTGTGACAACCTGTCCGCCACACCGACCTGCAAGGTTCGGACCAAAATCTCCCGCCATGGCTGCCAGTCCATTCCTGGCTGCGCCTCACCGGAGGGCTGCAAGCGAGATCCTGCGTAATCAGGCATCTCACTCGAGGCAAGATCGCTGGCGAAGTCTACAGAAGCGGCTTGCTCGACCGTTTCAATCCCAACCAAATCAGACGCCCCCTCTGCCCATCCTCTAAGCAAGGCATCCAGTTTCTCATTTAACAAGCTCGGATAGTTGCCAAAATTCAACAAGACCTTACCTAAAGTCTCGCTCTTTTTCTTGGTGTTGTAGTGGGGGCTACGCCGTTCCCATTGGGTAATCAACTCATGAATAAGCTCCGCCCACGTACGAGTAAGGGCGGCCTGCCCCCCTTGCAACTCGACACACTTGATAACCAGCGGTGGAATATGCTGCCACTCGTAAGCCATGGCCGCTTGCTCAATCTGCCCAAGATGCCTCTCCACTTCAGGGGACATCTTTGGCAATTTCTTGAGATTCTGAACCAGCGCCTTGACGAGGGGGTGCGGGCCGGCCTGACTATCATCAACCCCTGCAATTTCGTTATAGATCTCACGATATTGTTCAGGCGTAGGGGTAATCCGTCTCAAAGCCAATTGCTTGAGCGTCTCACGGGCAATCTCTGTAGGGTTAGTGTGCCTTGACATCTAATTTATTCAGTCGCTGTGTGTCGGCAAAATATGCAGTTGCCAGCAACTCGGCAGCCTGCCAGCACTCTGGATTATAGTGCGCCAACATCTTTTGCAAGGCGAAACCACAAAAAGCAAACGGGGTTCGATTTCTCGAACCCCGTTTGCTCTGATTCAGTTACAGCAGTGTCGATTATTGCGCTACAACAGCAACTTTCACATTTGCCACAACGTCGTGATGCAGTGCTACGGTAACTTCGTACTCACCAACAGCCTTGAACGGGCCTTCTGGCAAACGAACTTCCGCCTTAACAACCTGAACACCCGAAGCGCAGATCGCTTCGGCGATATCGTGGTTTGTTACTGAACCGAACAGGCGACCATCAACACCCGCCTTTTGGCTGATCGAAACAGTCGCTCCTTCCAGTTTGGCAGCACGCTGTTGAGCATCTGCCAAAATTTCAGCCTGACGCTTTTCCAGCTCTGCACGACGCGCTTCAAACTCTTTCAGAGCAGCATCCGTCGCACGCTTCGCTTTTCCTTGAGGGATCAGGAAGTTGCGGGCGTAGCCATCCTTAACCTTAACCACGTCACCCAGCTGACCGAGGTTAGCTACTTTCTCAAGCAGAATAATTTGCATAGTCGTTCTCTCCTGGCGCTTAGTGCAGATCTGTATACGGCATCAGCGCCAAGAAACGTGCGCGCTTGATAGCGGTGGACAGCTGACGCTGATAACGCGCTTTAGTGCCAGTGATACGAGCAGGAATGATCTTCCCATTCTCGCCGATGAAATCTTTCAGAACATTGATGTCCTTGTAATCGATTTCTTTTACGCCTTCTGCCGTAAAGCGACAGAATTTCCGGCGCTTGAACATCTGGCGAGCAGCTGGCTTGCCAGTCTTACCATTTTTGCCACGAGCTTTATTGAACATATTTCATTCACCGTAATCAGTTACATGCAATACCAAGCTGCTTCGATAGCGCATATTGCGCGCAGCTAAAAAACCTTTAACTTTTAATCTACACCCGTCCATGCGAGTACTAAGAGCAACAGCGGGATCTCCAAGTGCAATGCAACATACTTCACATGCCACTTGTCGTTCAGCTCCTGCCTCATTCTGCGTTGACTCATGCATCAACTTGAACTCAACAGCAGGAATCCCTGCAGGGGTATAACGCAAGATAGACAGATCGGATATGAGTCCGGTAATTACAACGGTATTGCGAAAGGTATCGATGTCAAACTCCGACCGCTTTTAAATTAAGCTGCCGCAGCTTCCTTGGACTCACCCGCAGGTGCCGTGGTCAAGGACTTCGACTTCTCTTCCTTCATCATCGGCGAAGGCTCAACAACGGCCTCGGACATCTTTACTGTCAGGTGGCGCAGAACTGCGTCGTTGAACTTGAAAGCGTGCTCGAGCTCATCCAGCGTGCCCTGGCCAACTTCAATGTTCATCAGAACGTAGTGTGCCTTGTGAATTTTCTGGATCGGGTATGCCAACTGGCGACGGCCCCAATCTTCCAGGCGATGAATCTTTCCGCCTTCAGTGGTGATCATCGTCTTGTAACGCTCGATCATTGCGGGTACTTGTTCGCTTTGATCGGGGTGCACGATAAACACGATTTCGTAGTGTCGCATGCGCTCTCCTTACGGTTTGTAGCCTTCCGTCATGCGCTAGTCGGTAAGGCAAGGGTGAAAACCGAGCAGAATACTTTAATTCTCCAAATTACTCAAGCCGCCCCCCACCGAATCATGAGAACCGTAAAAATGCAAAAAGTCGGGATCTCCCCGACTTTTGCCGAACCTGTCCGGATGAAAATGCTATGCCTTACCCAAGCAAGACATCCCTCGATACCCCTTGGCGCCGCAATAATCGGCGCAAGCTCTCAAGCGCTTCAATCTGGATCTGACGCACTCGCTCCCGAGTCAACGAAAGATGCGACGCCAAGTCTTCAAGCGTGCAGATGTCGTAGCCATTCAACCCATACCGCCGCTCGATCACCATTCGCTGCTTGTCATTCAACTGTTTCAACCAGTCTCTGACATAACGCTGAATTTCTGCATTCTGCAAGATGACATCAGGGCCATCGTGTTGTTCATCCGGAATGGACTCACCGATAGACAGCATAGGGTCAATATCAAGAGGGGCGTCGAGTGAAGCCATGCGCTCGTTGAGATTCATTACCCTGCGGACTTCCTCGACAGGCTTATCAACCAGGCAGGCAACCTCCTCTATGGTGGGCTCCCTACCCATCTGGGCTTCAAGGTGCCTTTGCGCTCGCAGATAAACGTTGAGCTCTTTGATCACATGAACCGGCAGTCGAATTGTTCGTGACTGATTCATGATCGCGCGCTCTATGCTCTGCCTGATCCACCAGGTTGCATAAGTAGAAAAGCGGAAGCCACGTTCGGGGTCGAACTTTTCCAGCGCATGCATGAGGCCAATGTTTCCCTCCTCAATCAGATCCAGTAGCGCCATGCCACGGTTGATGTAATGTTTGGCAATGTTCACGACCAAGCGCAAATTGTGCTCGATCATTTTCTGCCGCGCATCGAAATCCCCCTGCACTACCCGTCTCGCCAGCTCACGTTCCTGGTCAGGTGTGAGTAAAGCATTATGACCGATATCATTCAGATAGATCTGGGTGACGTCACCCGTTGACGTCTCGGGCGAATAGGCATCGGAGTCTTCAGCTGCCTGCTCCTCTGATTCTGCCTCTCCTTCGGTGTCATCTCCATCCATCAGCTCATCTTCAACCAACTCTTCTTCAATGGTGTCGAGTGCGTTGTTCATGGTTTTTCTGCCGTTAAGTATTTGGTTGGATCCACCGGCTTTCCAAATCGCCGGATCTCGAAATGCAGTTTCACCTGGTCAGCATCCGAATTTCCCATTTCGGCGATTTTATCTCCCTTCTTCACGTTATCCCCCTCCCTTACCAAAAGCTGACTATTATGAGCATACGCTGATAGGTATGTTCTATTGTGTTTAATAATGATCAACTTGCCGTAACTGCGCAAGCCACTGCCGCTATATACGACTTTTCCACCCGCTGCCGCAAGTACTGGTTGCCCCATTTTTCCAGATAAATCGATTCCTTTGTTGGTTTCGCTAAACGGTGATAGCAATTTACCGACAGTCGGCCAAATCCATCCACTTACTTCCTCATCACCAGTGGCGCCATTTATAACAGGCTTTGCTTCTGGAGTTACTGGCGTGTTTTTAATTTCGGGTTTTATTTCGGTTTTATTTTCTGGCTTGGTTTCAACTTTTACTTCTGGCTTGCCCGGTGTTTTCGGTACTCCTATCGAACCTTCCGCCTGGGCGGCCAATGTTGCCTCAGCCTCTTTGCTGTAGGGCAGCTTGATAGCCTTGGGGTACGTAATGGTGATGCTATCGGCAGGTTTTGGAGTTTCTACAGAGGTAACGGAAATAGCAGAATCCGGTTTGACTGGCTTGATCACCACAGCAGCCTGGGTTGGTACCGTCGCCGGATCCCCAGGGGTTAAACGCAAGATCTGATCTATTTTGATCAAATTGACGTCCGGCAACTGGTTCCACTCAGCAACCTCCCGGTAGTCCAAGCCATGCTCAAGTGCAATGCTGTACAGCGTGTCGCCCTTCTTGACGGTATAGGTCTTAGGCCGCCAATCCCCATCTTTACCATCCTGAGTGCTTGCAGGGGCTGCTGGGCGGCTTGTTGCTGCGGGCGCGGGAGGGGTGCTCGTACGGGCACCAGGCTGTGTTTTATCAACAATCGGCGCCGGGGTTTGGGGAGTAGTTGCACAGGCGGCAAGGACCAAAGAAGACAGAGCTGCAAATCGCCAGTTTTTCACGGAGTAACTCCCTATTTGAATTGGGTGCGCTGATGCCTGCCAGCCAAGTGGGTTCTGGCAGCATCAGCAAATTGAGTGATCAGGATGAGTTTTCAGGCCAGACCGGGCAAAAGGGGGACAAAACGCACTTTCTCCAAGCGCACTTCGACAAATCCATCAGGGGTTCGCTCTATCACGCGAAGTTCCTGGTCTGTAGTACCTAAAGGGAAAATCAACCGCCCACCTGGTGCCAGTTGCTCCAGCAGCGATAGCGGTAAATGGGATGCAGCAGCTGTCATGATTACAACGTCAAAAGGGCCTGATTCCGGCAGGCCCAAATGACCATCAGCATGTCGCAAGCGCACATTATTGACTTGCAATTCACGCAGCGTGCTGCGTGCCTTGTCGAGCAGCAAAGCAATCCGCTCAACAGAAAAGACCGTTTTAAACAATTTGCCAAGCACGGCTGATTGATACCCACAGCCAGTGCCGATTTCCAGCACGCGTTCCCGGCGCAACGCACTCACTGCCAGCTCAGACATTCGCGCAACAATGTAGGGTTGGCTGATGGTCTGACCGTGTCCAATTGGCAGGGCGACATCATCATAGGCTCTGTGAGCCAGCGCCTCATCGACAAACACATGCCGGGGCAAAGCCCCCATAACTGCAAGCACTGATTCATCTTTGATGCCCTGAGTCCGCAACCGTTCAACCATTCGGCCACGGGTACGGGCCGAGGTCATGCCGATGCCCGAGTAATCAGCATTCACGCTGTTAGCCATGTCTTTACGAAGTCCAGTTGACGATGTGCAGTCAAGTCAATCTGCAAGGGGGTTATCGATACGAAACCATTGGCAACCGCGTTGAAATCGGTGCCCTCCCCGGCATCTTGGGCCGAACCAACCGGCCCAACCCAGTAAACGGTGTTGCCGCGAGGATCTTGTGCCTTGACCACAGGCTCAGCCTTATGGCGCCGCCCAAGACGGGTGACCTGCCAGCCCTTCAGCTCCTGGTATGGCAAGCTTGGGATATTCACATTGAGAAGCAAGGCACCTCGGCTCGGCTCCTCACACATGCGGTGCACGATGTCCGCCGCAACTCTGGCAGCGTCTTCAACATAAGGACTGCCGTGCTCGATCAGGGACAATGCGAGGGACGGGATACCGAGCAAATACCCCTCGGTTGCTGCAGCAACAGTCCCGGAATAAATGGTGTCGTCGCCCATATTGGCGCCGTTATTGATGCCGGAAATCACCATATCCGGCATACCATCCAGCAGACCTGTGGCGGCAAGATGCACGCAGTCTGTCGGCGTGCCATCTACATAATAGAAACCGGAAGCTGCCTGGCGTAAATAAAGGGGGCGATCCAGCGTAAGAGAGTTACTGGAACCGGAGCGATCACGAGCTGGGGCAACTACGATGACTTCGCCCAGAGGTTGGAGCGCCTTGGCCAATGCAGCCAGTCCGGGGGAAAAATAACCGTCATCATTGCTCAGAAGAAAGCGCATCAAGAAACCTTAGAAGACCCGGATTGAGTGGAAATACAGCATTGATGGCATGCCCGGTAAGCATATGCGCCAACGCTTTGCAGGGTTTATTCAGTCGATTTTAGCGCCCAGTCTAGTCGTCGGAAAGCTGTGCATGCGGGCCCCATCTTACGGCGGCGACAATTTCAGCCTCGCCAAATGGCAAAGAGCCAACCGTTAACGGGTTGGCTCGCAATATTGAAGCAAGAGAGGCCTGTCGACTGCTCGTCGCAGAGATGGAGAGATAGTACTTTTTAATCAAAAGGCTATAAACATCACCGCACATGCATGCCGTGCATGCGCATCCTTTCCATACGGCTCATTCCCTGCTTGATGTAACGGCTGGCAATTACTTTCTGATCAGCGGAAAGACTGGCATACAACTTCAGCCATTTCTCACGCCCATCTTTGTGCGCGGCCTGCGCTGCGGCCATATTTTGATCCATCAAGTCCGAGATCTTCTGCAAGTCGAGGATGTCTTTGGACTTCTCCGTCTGGATCTGCTCATGCACCAGCTTCATTCGTTCTTGCATTCCCTGCCGGTTGGCTTTGGATGACTTTTCGGCATCCTGCCACAGCGCCTCCTGCGCAGCAGATAGCTTGAGTTCATCATGCGCTGCTTTCAGCTGGGACTGCAGCGTGCTTATCCGAAAGTGTCCAGCTGCGTTTGACTCATGATCCGGCGCGGAATAAGCAATACCACTGGCAAGTACGCTCAGAGTCAGGGCAAATGAAGTAATGAGGGTTACGGCTTTCATGGTGGCCTCCTGAGGCGGAAATTCGTTGAATCGACAGCCTCATCCTAAGCCCGCTTTGTAACCCAGATTTTTCGCGCCTGCTGTCAGTTGTAAACGAGCGTTTCCAAAACATACCGACGCGAATCACCGCTTATTGGTTGCGCATGAAGTCCGCTGTCCGGAACAGCGCTTCTTCCAGATGGTCGCGCAGCGCCTGTTCCATCGGGGTTTCATCAAGTGCCTGATACATGCATATCAGCCAGGCATCTCTGGCTGACTCATCAATTGCAAACGGCAGATGACGTGCCCTGAGCATTGGGTGTCCGTAGCGCTCCATGTACAGCGAAGGCCCGCCAAGCCAGCCACTCAGAAACATAAACAGCTTGTCGCGGGACGAGGTCAAATCGGCAGGGTGCATGGCCCGAATCGCGGCGGCACGAGGATCGCTGTCCATCAAGTCATAGAAGCGGTCTACCACCCGCCGCACAATCGCCTCCCCGCCCAGCAGATGATATGGCTGAGAGGCCTGATCTGGATGTGTCATCACGCTTCTCCTGATACAGGGCGAACCAAGGATGCCGCATGGCGAGCTCTCTCTCTGGCCTGATCAATCGATTCCCCAGCTGCAACCGCAACCCCCATGCGCCGACGGGCAAAAGACTCCGGTTTACCAAACAGACGCAAGTCGGACATCGGAATCGCCATGGCTTGTGCAATCCCTTCAAACGCAATCGCCTTCGCTTCCAACTGCCCATAGATGACCGCGCTGGCTGCCGTATTGCGTAAGCCGGCATCGACCGGCAACCCCAAAATGGCACGAGCATGTAGCTCAAACTCCGACAAGCGCTGGCTGGCCAAGGTCACCAAACCTGTATCGTGCGGGCGCGGGCTCACTTCCGAAAACCATACCTGATCGCCTTTCACAAACAGCTCGACCCCATAGAGCCCGCGCCCACCCAGATTATCGGTCACCGCTTTAGCGATCTCTCGTGCGCGCAACAGTGCTGCCTGCGACATCGGCTGTGGCTGCCAGCTCTCAACGTAATCACCCTGCACCTGAAGATGCCCAATCGGCTCACAGAAGTGCGTCTCGATCCCGCCATCCGCCCCCCGAGCACGAACCGTCAACTGCGTAATCTCATAATCAAAATCAATGAAACCCTCGACAATGACACGCCCGCGATCAACGCGCCCGCCGCTCTGGGCATAAGACCAGGATTTAGCCAGATCGTCGGGATTCTTTGCTACGGACTGACCCTTGCCCGAAGACGACATGACAGGCTTGATAACACAAGGGAATCCAACCACTTCCGCAGCTTCCTGCAGTTCTTCCAGGCTGGAAGCAAAACGATATGGAGAGGTCGGCAGGCCCAGCTCTTCTGCGGCAAGGCGCCGTATTCCTTCTCGGTTCATGGTGAGATTGGCGGCACGGGCCGTCGGGATCACTTCAGCCACGCCTTCGCGCTCGATTTCCAGCAAGAGCTCAGTAGCGATTGCCTCGATCTCCGGTACGACAAAGTGCGGCCGCTCCCGCTCAATCAGTTCACGTAGCGCGGAAGGATCCGTCATGTCGATTACATGGTGGCGATGGGCAAGCTGATGAGCGGGCGCATGGGGATAGCGGTCAACCGCGATGGTTTCAACACCCAGCCGCTGCAGGGCAATGACAACTTCCTTCCCCAGCTCGCCACTACCCAACAGCATGACTCTGACGGCAGAAGACGAAAGTGGTGTTCCGAGGCGCATGAAAACTCCTAGATTGTTGATCAGTTGGCTGGCCAGTGAGGTATCCCAGCCAGAATTGGGCAGCAATGTAGCAAAGGATGCGCACCATTGCATCGCCACCAAGCTCGCACTGCCCGTTCTTGGCCATATTGTTTGAATGAGTGATACCTGCTCGGAAAAACCCCATTTATCGATAGATAGCACAGAGCAATTGCCGGAACTTCTAGTTCATATTATCCATTCCCGCAAAAAGGAAAATTATTCCCACGCCTCAGAATTTATCAGCAAATTTGATCAGGACATTTCCAATACAGAGGAAATCAGAATTTCCTAATTTAGCATTATCTAAATTTGCATGTCATTTTAACTAAGCCAAATGGAAGTTAATTTAACTTAAATGAGCAAGCTAAACAGTCAATAGCATTTTTCTATTTTCGCACGATCATAAGCAATCTCGATTGATGAAAACCCAGAGGACTTCTCGTGTACCCCGGCAATTCTGGGTAATGAAACTTACCGAAATGTCAAAACTCTTAAATCCATGCATGCATGGCACTATGCCAATTGACCAGGGAGTTATCCACAAGTCAGATCCGCCGAGCGTGCAAGGTACTCTGATAACCGCCTGTGTCTGGATAAGGCGGCTATGTCAGAATGGATGGATGCAAAGCCTCTATCTTCTGATTCCCCTGTCCGTCCTGTTGGCATTCCTGATCGGCGCATTGTTCTGGTGGGCATCGCGCTCGGGCCAGTTCGACGACCTTGAAGGGCCTGCCCACCGCATACTGCATGACGATGACACCCCTCCCCCTCTCGACAAGGAGTCATGAGTTGTCATCCAACCCGGCACCCGTGCAAGAAACATACTGGGGTAAGTTCTTTACAGCGGTGCCAGCCTTGGTCCGATACCTTATTCAAGAGGCAGGATCAGGTCATCGCGACAGAGGTCAATAAGGTCTGTGTTGCGTTCTTGGCCACAATCACGGGGCGGCTCTCAAGTATCGAGTCACTTTTTTCGCGAGAGCATCAGTGTTAGCTAATGTATTTACCCAACATTTGTTACCACATCGCCCGATTGACTAGCAAACACTCCTCTGAAGTACTACAACGCCTTATCCATATGAATTAACTAATCTTTCTCGATAAAGCAGGTTAATTTCATGCACAGCTGTCAAGCGGTATAGTAAGCAAATCATCATACATGCGGCGATTTGTCGCACCTTTCCCACAGATCCCCCCCTTTAAAATTGCTGCGACGCAACACTTCTTGACCCTGCCAACTTGATCTGGGTCAACACGGGCCCAACCGCCCAGCCTTACATTTGTTTGACGTTTGTGGTGTCGCCGCACCGCTATCCTTTGCCCTTCCTATACTGAGGGGCACACCGCCACGAAGTACTACGGTGGCGATTTTCTATTGCGTCGAATCGACTTTGCCACTTTTGGAGAACCTCAATGCAAGCCAACCCCGCATCCCACCCCGATACAAGGGGACGCGGTCAAGCCAGCCCGGGAGAAACTTACAACTACCGGGTCATCAGGCAATTTTCGATAATGACCGTCGTCTGGGGCATCGTAGGTATGTTGGTCGGTGTCATCTGTGCCGCACAGATGACTTGGCCTGAACTGAATTTCGGTCCCTGGTTCCATTTCGGTCGCCTGCGCCCATTGCACACCAACGCGGTGATCTTTGCGTTTGGCGGCTGCGCCCTGTTCGCCACTTCTTACTATGTTGTGCAGCGAACAAGCCAGGTCCGGCTGATTTCCGATGCGCTAGCTTCCTTCACGTTCTGGGGCTGGCAGTTGGTAATTGTGGCCGCCGCTGTCACGCTGCCATTGGGGATTACCTCAGGCAAGGAATACGCCGAACTCGAATGGCCAATCGACATCCTGATCACACTGGTCTGGGTTGCCTATGCAGTGGTGTTCTTCGGCACACTGGCCAAGCGCAAGATCAAGCACATCTACGTAGCGAACTGGTTCTACGGCGCTTTCATTCTGGCTGTTGCCCTGCTGCACATCGTCAATAGCCTGGCCGTGCCCGTTTCAATGTGGAAGTCCTATTCCGTCTATGCCGGCGCCGTCGATGCAATGGTTCAATGGTGGTATGGCCATAATGCTGTGGGCTTCTTCCTGACCGCAGCGTTCCTCGGCATGATGTACTACTTCGTGCCCAAGCAGGCTGGTCGTCCGGTATTTTCCTACCGCCTGTCCGTAGTTCACTTCTGGGCGCTGGTATTTACCTACATGTGGGCGGGTCCGCACCACCTGCACTACACCGCCTTGCCCGACTGGACACAAAGCCTGGGTATGGTGTTTTCGCTGATTCTGCTGGCACCCAGCTGGGGCGGCATGATCAACGGCATCATGACGCTGTCGGGTGCCTGGCACAAACTGCGTTCTGACCCCATTCTGAAGTTCCTGATTACCGCGCTTTCGTTCTACGGCATGTCCACCTTCGAAGGTCCGATGATGTCGATCAAGACTGTAAACGCCCTGTCTCACTACACGGATTGGACAATCGGTCACGTTCACTCCGGCGCCTTGGGCTGGGTCGCGATGATCTCGATCGGCTCAATCTATTACCTCATTCCTCGTCTGTTTGGCCGTGACTCCATGTGGAGCGTTCGTCTGATTGACACGCACTTCTGGCTGTCAACAATTGGCGTGGTGCTCTATATCGCCGCAATGTGGATTGCTGGGGTTACACAGGGCTTGATGTGGCGTCAGACCAACCCCGACGGTACCTTGGCTTATGCCTTCATCGAGTCAATCAAAGCAACCTACCCCTACTACATTGTGCGGGTAACGGGGGGCGCGCTGTATCTCCTCGGTATGTTGCTGATGGCCTACAACGTTGCACGTACCGTTATGGCGGGCCGTGCTGAAGACGCAGCAATCCCAGCTGTGGCACCTGCTCACGCCTGATTGGGAGAACATCAGACATGGAAAAAATACAGAAACTGATCGAAGAGCATGTTGGCTACCTGATCGTGCTCACGATTCTGATCATCAGTGTCGCAGGTCTTGTTGAGATCGTGCCTTTGATGTTCCAGAAATCCACCACCGAGGCCATCCCCGGCGTAAAGCCATACAACGCCCTGCAACTGGCCGGGCGAGATGTTTATCTGCGCGAGGGCTGTTACAACTGCCACTCCCAGATGATTCGCCCCTTCCGGGCAGAAGTCGAACGCTATGGCCACTATTCGGTTGCAGGGGAGTCTGTTTACGACCACCCATTCCAGTGGGGCTCGAAGCGCACCGGTCCTGATTTGGCGCGTGTGGGCGGCCGTTACTCCGATGAGTGGCATCGAGTTCACCTGATGAACCCTCGGGACGTTGTACCTGAATCCAACATGCCGGCCTTCTGGTGGCTGGCCAACAACAAACTCGAAGGTAGTCGTGTTGTTGCCAGCATGACCGCCTTGCGTAAGGTTGGTGTGCCGTATACCGATGGGGACATCAAGGATGCGCCTGCTGCTGTCGAAGGCAAAACCGAGATGGATGCTGTCATTGCCTATCTGCAAGGACTGGGACTAGCCCTCAAGAACGTGAGGTAAATCATGGATCAGAACCTGTTGCGTGAAATCGTAACGCTGGCTGGCTTTATTTGCTTTGCCCTGATTTTCTTCTGGGCCTGGGGCAAGCCAGCGCAAGCAAAGTTCAAAGAGGCTGCCCAGCAACCGATAGACGATGACGACACACCCAAGCCCGGCAAGCGCCTGGGACGCGGATTGGAGTAAAAAGAATGGAAGACTTTAGCAGCGGTTTTTGGGGAATTTACATTGCAGCAATCGTGGTCATTTCCCTGGCTGGCTTGCTGTACCTGCTGCGCTCACAAAGCGTGGTCAAGCTACCCAAAGGCCAGAAAGCAGATGTCACTGGTCATAAGTGGGATGATGATCTGGAGGAGTACAACAATCCTTTACCTCGCTGGTGGATGTGGTTGTTTTATCTGACCATTTTCTTCGCGATTGGCTATCTCGTCTTGTATCCAGGGCTTGTTGTCTGGAAGGGAAGCAACAACTGGACTGCTGCCGGGCAATTCAAACAGGAGCGCGACAAGAAGGACGCCGAAATCAAACCGCTGTACGACAAATTCATGCAGCAGGATGTGGTTGCGGTATCCAAGAGCACAGAAGCACGCGAAATCGGTCAGCGTCTTTTCATGACCTACTGTATCCAGTGTCATGGCTCCGATGCACACGGCGCCAAAGGTTTTCCGAACCTGACCGACGATGACTGGCTCTACGGCGGCTCCCCCGAAAAAATTGTTGAAACTATCAGCAATGGTCGTGGTGGCCAGATGCCTGCGTTTGGTGCCCAGTTTGGCGAAGAGGGCGTGAAGGATGTTGCCAACCACGTCCTGAAGATCGCTGGAAAAAAATTCGATGCCGAACGTGCAACACGCGGTGAAGCCAACTTCAAGACCGTTTGTGCAGCCTGTCATGGTCCGGACGGGAAAGGAAACCAAGCAATTGGTGCGCCGAATCTGACGGACAAGACATGGCTATATGGCGGCTCTGAAACAACCATCATCGAAACCATCACCAACGGTCGGAAAAATTATATGCCGGCATGGAAGGAGTTCCTGGGTGATGCCAAGGTGCATTTGCTGGCGGGCTACGTCTATGGCTTGTCACATCAGGAAGGCGAAGCAGCAAAAGCCAAATAACGCAACGATGTAGTTATTGGCATGGGGCCGATAGCCAGTTAACCGGCTATTGGCCCCGCCGCGCCAGTCACCCCGCTTCATACAGACGCTTGTCGCAAACAGGCCCCTCCGTTTGCTTGCGACAATCGTTTCAGGAGTCACCATGTCGAAGAATGAGTTCAAGGGCATTCCCATCAAGGTAGTTCCGCCTGCGTCAGAGCCAGCCGAGGTGGAAATGGAACAGGTGGCGCTCTATGAGACACACAAGAAAATCTACCCTCGCTGGGTTACCGGCCGCTTCAACAACTGGCGCATCTTCTTCGTTATTGCAACTCAACTATTCTTCTATGGCGTCGCCTGGCTTCAGTGGAATGACCGGCAGATGTTGCTGTTCGATCTGGTAAACCGGAAATTCTTTGTCTTCGGTTTTGTTTTCCTGCCACAAGACTTCATCTACCTAACCTCCCTCCTCCTGATCAGCGCTTTGGGGCTTTTCGTCTGGACCTCAGTCGGCGGGCGACTATGGTGCGGGTACGCATGTCCACAGACCGTCTACACGGAAATTTTCCTGTGGATGGAGAAGTGGATTGAAGGGGATAGACCTGCTCGAATCAAGCTCGACAAAGCACCAATGTCAGCGCATAAATTCAGGCTGAAAGCGACCAAGCACTTACTCTGGATACTGTTTTCAATCTGGACCGGCTTCACCTTCGTCGGTTACTTCACACCTATTCGCGATCTGCTGGCCGCCGTCCCGACTCTTTCATTTGGCCCATGGGAAACCTTCTGGGTGCTTTTCTATGGTTTCGCCACTTATGGCAATGCCGGTTGGATGCGTGAACAGGTTTGCAAGTACATGTGCCCCTACGCTCGTTTTCAGAGCGCGATGTTCGACGCGGATACGCTGATTATCAGCTATGACGCAGAACGCGGCGACCCGCGCGGCAGCAGACGTTCAGGTACCGATCACAAGGCCGAGGGGTTGGGCGATTGCATTGACTGCACCATTTGCGTGCAAGTATGCCCCGTCGGAATCGATATTCGTGACGGCCTGCAATATGAGTGCATCGGCTGCGCCGCCTGTATCGATGCCTGTGACGGTGTCATGGATAAGGTGGGCTACCCAAGAGGCCTGATTCGGTACACCACAGAAAAAGCCCTGTCGCATGGCTATCCAGAAAAGGATTTCGTCAAGCACATTGCCCGTCCAAGGGTGATTGGTTATGGATTGATCCTGCTTACTGTCACATCAATCATGGCCGCTTCGCTCTACATGCGAGTCCCCCTTAAAGTCAATGTGATGCGGGATCGTAATGCGCTGGTTCGCGAAACCGACGAGGGTTTGCTTGAAAACAGCTACCGGCTGAATATTCAGAATGCTGACGAGAAACAGCATCGCTACGTCATCCGCGTGGGTGGATTGCCTGACGTAAAAATCGAAGGTGATACCCGGCGAGAGATTGTAGTAGGGCCAGCTGAAGCGGAAGTTGCCAGTGTTCGAGTCCAGGTGGAGCCGCAACATGCGACACGTGGCAGCAAAAAGATCTGGTTTGAAGTGCAAGCCGTCGATGCGCCTTCCATTTCCGTAAAGGAAAAAGCCGCCTTCATCGGTCGCTGATGCCCAACTTGAACCTTGAAATATATACAAGCAAGAATCCTATGAGTTCACAACAAGCCCTCAAGCACGAAGCCTGGTACCAACATCGATGGCCTTGGCTACTGGCGGCCGGCCCCGCAGTCGCGGTAATCGCCGGAATCGCCACTTTCTGGCTCGCATTCAAATCGGATGATGGTTTGGTTGTTGATGACTACTACGTTCGAGGTAAAGAAGTCGCCAAAGACATTCACCGGATCGAAGCAGCCCGCTCTTTAGGAGTTGACGCGCAGGTCATGATCGGAGCAGACGGAAAAGATCTACGGGTCATGCTGACAATGAAACAGGCACTACCATCGCAGCTTCTACTGAGACTGGCTCACCCTACCCGGTCTGAGCATGACAAGCTGGTGCCACTGACTTTGAAGAATGGTTTCTACAGCGCCACCCTGGATTCCCCACTTGCCCAGCAAAAATGGCTAGTGTCCCTCGAATCCTCGCAGCCAAGTCCTTGGCGCCTCAGCACTCAAGCCGCATTGGGGGCTGGTGGATTTGTGTCGATTCGGTCATCAACCACGTGATGTGGCTCTTTGGTTAAACGGGAAGATTATTCGCATCAACACCTCCTGCCAATGGAAGCCGATCTCGCTAGCGCAAGGTCGGCTTTCGGCTATTTGGTAGTACCCAACAGCCACAGATTCATTCGCCCGCATCAGAGTCAACCTCTTTCAAAGCAAGTCGCGAACAGGTTCCAATAGTTGACTAAACCACTATGGTATATGGTTGACTAAAACAGTGGGGTATTCTATAGTTTGCGTTGTTTGCAAAGGTTTGACGCCCTTTCAAGCACCCTTGGCAACCAACAGGCGCATCACTGAGAGGCTCTGTCACCCATGCGACTCACCACCAAAGGCCGTTTTGCGGTTACCGCCATGCTTGACTTGGCTCTGAGAGAACGGTGTGGGCCCGTTACCCTGGCAGGCATCAGCGAACGACAGAAGATTTCGCTCTCATACCTTGAACAGCTCTTCGGCAAACTGCGCCGTCGCGAATTGGTAGAAAGTGTCCGCGGGCCGGGGGGTGGCTATTGTTTGGCCAAGAACCCTGAATTGATTTCCGTTGCAGAAATCATCACTGCCGTTGATGAGCCGCTAGATGCTACTCAATGCGGGGGCAAAGAGAACTGCTTGGAAGAAGGTCGCTGCATGACCCATGACCTGTGGGCTAACCTCAATCGCACCATTTATGACTACTTGGCATCCGTAACCCTGGCGCAACTGATAGAGCGACAGCGCCAGAAAGAAGGTTGCGAGGTAACCATTTTGCAAGATCAACGGGATAAACGTCGGGGCCGCAGCTCGGCATTGAGCATCGAAGCCTGAGTACCAACCGATCCGAAAACTGGAGAAAACACACCATGTCAAAGCGCCCCATCTACCTCGACTATTCGGCGACGACACCGGTCGATCCGCGTGTCGCGGCAAAGATGATTCCTTTTCTGACCGACAACTTCGGCAATCCTGCCTCACGCTCACACAGCTACGGCTGGGAAGCGGAAGCGGCCGTAGAAGAGGCCAGAGAGGAAGTGGCCAGACTGGTCAACGCAGACCCTAAGGAAATTGTCTGGACTTCAGGTGCAACCGAATCTGACAACCTTGCCATCAAAGGCGCTGCGCACTTCTATCAAAGTAAGGGTAAGCACCTGATCACCATGAAGACCGAGCATAAAGCAGTGCTCGATACCATGCGTGAGCTGGAACGCGAAGGCTTCGAGGTTACCTATCTCGACCCGAAACCCGATGGCTTGCTGGATCTTGACGCATTTGTAAATACCCTGCGGCCGGACACCATTGTGGTGTCGATCATGCATGTCAACAATGAAATCGGGGTGATTCAACCCATTGCAGAGATTGGTGAGATCTGTCGCAGTCGCGGCATCATTTTTCATGTGGACGCAGCGCAGTCCACCGGCAAGGTAGCAATAGACCTGGCCGCGCTGAAAGTTGATCTGATGAGCTTTTCGGCCCACAAATCCTACGGCCCCAAAGGCATTGGCGCCTTGTATGTCCGCCGCAAGCCAAGAGTCCGACTCGAGGCTCAGATGCACGGTGGCGGGCACGAACGTGGCATGCGGTCTGGCACCTTGGCCACACATCAGATCGTCGGCATGGGTGAAGCATTCCGAATTGCGCGCGAAGAAATGCCTACCGAACTGGAGCGCATTCAGATGTTGCGGGACCGTCTTTGGGCTGGGCTCTCCAGCATTGAAGAGGTTTACGTAAACGGGACAATGGAACAACGCATTCCGCATAACCTCAACGTCAGCTTTAACTATGTTGAAGGCGAATCATTGATCATGGCAATCAAGGATCTAGCCGTATCCAGCGGATCGGCCTGCACGTCCGCCAGTCTCGAACCTTCATACGTCCTGCGTGCGCTCGGTCGTTCTGATGAGCTGGCACATTCATCGATCCGCTTTACCCTTGGCCGCTTTACAACGGTCGAAGAAGTTGATTTTGCGGCGGAATTGCTCAAGCAGAAAATCGGCAAACTGCGTGACCTTTCCCCGTTATGGGAAATGTATAAAGAAGGCATTGATCTAAATTCTGTGCAGTGGGCTGAACACTAAGCCCAGCTGTTTCACCGAACCCGATATTTACGAAACATTGCAGGTTCCCTTCCTAGTAATTCGTGCTGCACCAGATGGGAAGTGGGCTTCAGGAGTATTGAGATGGCATATAGCGACAAAGTAATCGATCACTATGAGAATCCACGCAACGTAGGCTCGTTTGACAAAGGTGACGGGTCTGTCGGTACCGGAATGGTCGGCGCCCCCGCTTGCGGCGATGTCATGAAGTTACAGATCAAGGTCAACGAACAGGGCGTCATTGAGGATGCAAAATTCAAGACCTACGGCTGCGGCTCAGCGATTGCATCTAGCTCGCTGGTAACGGAATGGGTCAAAGGAAAATCGCTTGATGAAGCACTCGCCATCAAGAATACCCAGATCGCCGAGGAGCTGGCTCTGCCCCCTGTCAAGATCCACTGCTCGATTCTGGCGGAAGATGCCATCAAGGCAGCCATCGCTGACTACAAGAACAAGCACGGTAACTGACTAGTCCGGTCACCCCTCTGCTCATGCGCGCTTAGTTTGAAATAGGTGAATCTTATGGCTCTGACACTTTCCGAAAAAGCAGCCAATCATGTTGCAAATTTTCTTGCCAAACGAGGCAAAGGTGTTGGCGTGCGCTTGGCCGTCAAGACCTCAGGTTGTTCTGGAATGGCTTACAAGCTTGAGTTTGTTGATACGCCGATTCCCGATGACTTGGTATTCGAGAGTTTTGGCGTGAAATTATTCACCGACGCCAAGAGCCTGCCCTATCTAGACGGAACTGAGTTGGATTTCGTCAAGGAAGGTCTGAACGAAGGTTTCAAGTTCAACAATCCGAATGTAAAGAACGAGTGCGGCTGTGGTGAAAGTTTCAATGTGTGAAGCTATACATTGCAATAAGCGCACCAGCCTGAACGGCCGACTTCCTGATCGCATTCGAGAACCATGAGCTTCGACTTCTCCGATAATCACTTTTCACTATTCGGTCTGCCCGTTCAATTCCGGCAAGATGTAGTAGACATTGAAGCGGTGTACCGTACTCTGCAAGCTCAGTACCACCCAGACCGCGCCGTGACGGGTTCAGATTCTGACAAACGATTCGCTCTGCAGGCTGCAACGCACATCAATGATGCCTTTCATACTTTGAAGTCGCCCTTGGCGCGAGCTAGATATTTGCTGAAGCTGCAAGGTTTTGATACCCAGGAAGAAACCAACACCTCAATGCCTGCTGATTTCCTGATGCAGCAGATGGAATGGCGTGAAGCGATTGCTGAGGCAAAGCAAACCCACGATCTAGATGAATTGGAAGCACTGGCAACCCAACTTCGGTCCGAATCCCGCAGTCTAACTACTCTGATCGCCGGACTGATAGACGACAAGCAAGACTTCAATCGTGCTGGGCTGGTCGTGCGCAAGCTGCGCTTTATCGAGAAGCTTGAGCAGGAAATAGGTGATGCCATCGAAGCACTTCTAGACTGAACGGAAAAGCGCCAGCCTTTCGTCAATGCTCATGGATGCCCTCCGCATCAGGATAAACAATCCGTTTTAGCCTTCTTGCTGCGTACTACCCCCTAACCTTACCCACCGCCTGGATATGGCGGTCACCAGGCTTTGATGACGTAAGGTTTTCCGATCCAAACTCCAAGAATCCCGAGACTATAGTCATGGCCCTGCTCCAAATTGCCGAACCCGGCCAATCTACTGCCCCCCATCAGCACCGCCTCGCTGTAGGTATTGACCTCGGTACCACCAACTCTCTGGTCGCGACCGTCCGTAGTGGCTCCGCCGTCGTTCTGCCGGATACGGCAGGATTTGGTTTAGTTCCCTCCGTTGTTCATTACACGGCGGACAACAGCGTGACGGTCGGCCATTTAGCACAAGCGCGCCAGATTGACGATCCCCGCAACACCATCGTTTCTGTGAAACGCTTTATGGGCCGAAGTGTAGCGGACCTGCCAGATGCCTCCTCCACTCCATACCGCTTTGTGGATGCGCCTGGCATGCTGAAAATCAAAACCATTGCTGGCGAAAAAAGCCCGGTTGAAGTCTCTGCCGACATTCTGCGCGAGCTGCGAATCAGAGCAGAACAAAGCCTGGGTGGAGAGCTGGTTGGCGCGGTTGTGACTGTCCCCGCTTATTTTGATGATGCGCAAAGGCAAGCGACCAAGGATGCAGCACGGCTTGCAGGATTAAATGTTCTCAGGCTGTTGAATGAACCCACTGCGGCTGCAATCGCATACGGTCTCGATAATGCCGCAGAGGGGATCTATGTTGTCTACGACTTGGGCGGCGGCACATTTGACGTTTCCGTCTTAGAACTGACACGCGGAGTGTTTCAGGTACGTGCCACATCAGGCGACTCATCACTCGGCGGAGATGATTTCGATCAGCGCCTGTATTGCTGGATTCTGCAGCAGGCGGGCCTCACCACCCCTTCCGATAAAGATATGCGGCTTCTGCTATCCCGCGCCAGGGAGGCCAAAGAGCTGCTCACCGACCACCACACAACCCGGATTACCGCAGTACTCAGCGATGGCGAGGCCATTGATCTGGAATTATCGGCGGAGACATTTCAGACCATCACCGCCCAATTGGTGCAGAAAACCCTTACGCCAGTGCGCAAAGCACTCCGCGATGCGCAGCTTGCCACTGAAGACGTCAAAGGTGTTGTGCTGGTCGGTGGTGCCACCCGCATGCCACACGTTCGCAAAGCCGTCGCCGACTATTTTAAGCGAGAACCCCTCACCAATCTGGACCCCGACAAAGTGGTCGCTCTTGGTGCAGCCATGCAAGCGAATGCTTTGGCCGGTAACCGTGGGGATGAAGAGTGGCTGTTGCTGGACGTCATCCCCCTCTCTCTTGGTCTCGAAACCATGGGTGGGCTGGTCGAGAAAATTGTGCCAAGAAACAGCACAATTCCCACTGCGCGCGCGCAAGAGTTCACCACATTCAAGAATGGTCAAACCGCAATGGCCATTCATGTGCTACAAGGCGAACGCGAGTTGGTACAAGACTGCCGCTCGCTCGCACGGTTCGAGTTGCGCGGCATTCCGCCAATGCCTGCAGGTGCCGCACGTATTCGCGTCACTTTCCAGGTTGATGCTGACGGCTTGCTTGCTGTTTCCGCTAAAGAACAGATCAGCAATGTCGAAGCCAGTATCATCGTCAAACCCTCCTACGGATTGGCAGACCACGAAATTGCTCAGATGCTGGAAGACTCCATGCAGAATGCAGAGCAAGACAAAAATGCGCGCAACCTGCTCGAAGCGCGAGTGGAGGCCCAGGCTTTGCTTGATGCAACACGCAGTGCCCTGGCAACCGATAGCGCACTCGTCTCGCCGGATGAGCACGGCAACATCATGCAGTTACTCACTCAGCTCGAAATTTGCCAGCAAGGTGAAGATATTCAAGCGATACGTGAAGCTACCGAACAGCTGAATAGAATCACCGAGCCTTTTGCCGCTCGTCGCATGGATGTTGGCGTACGCAAGGCGCTGGCAGGTCAACGTATAGATGAATTGGGCTAAGAGCGTTCTGCAGCAGAACCTGCCACCCAATACCCACGAAGCCATACTTTCAAATCTTAAGTAGCACCGGTAGCAAGACCTGGCACCAGTACTGGCTGGGACCACTTGCCATCCGCCGAAAGGGAAAACATGCCGCAAATTGTTGTACTACCCCACGCCGTACTCTGCCCGGATGGTGCCGTACTGGAAGTAGAACCCGGCACCAGCATCTGCGATGCCTTGCTTGAAAATGAAATCGATATCGAGCACGCCTGCGAGAAGTCCTGCGCCTGCACGACTTGTCACATTGTGGTTCGCGAGGGTTTCGAGACCTTGGGCGATGCCGACGAGATCGAGGAAGATTTATTGGACAAGGCATGGGGCCTGGAGCCGACCTCCCGACTCTCCTGTCAGGCAATTGTTGCAGACGAAGATCTGGTCGTTGAAATTCCCAAATACACCATCAACCACGCCTCGGAACGTCACTGAACATGGACAATTCCTCGACAAGCCAAGGTAGCTCCGCTCGGGTAGCCAGCGCTCTTGCCGCCAAGGGAGTGCGCTTGGAAATACGAGAGTTTCCAGCTTCCACCCGAACTGCCGCTGATGCGGCTGCGGCAATTGGTTGTGACATCGCGCAGATTGCCAAATCAATTATTCTGCGCAGCACCCTGTCGAATCGTGTAGTTCTGGTGATTACATCGGGCACCAATCGGGTGGATGAAGCCAAAGTCAGTCAGCATGTTGGCGAGCCCCTGACCAAAGCTGATGCTGAATTTGTGCGAAACAAGACAGGCTTTTCGATTGGCGGTGTTGCGCCGGTCGGTCATCTTGAACCACCTATCGTGTTGATGGATGCAGATCTGCTGCAATACGAATCGGTCTGGGCAGCTGCCGGCACCCCAAACAGCGTTTTCTGCATTACTCCTCATCAGATGACCGTTGTTGTAGATGGGTTGGCCATTGTTGACATCAAGCAGGAGAACCAAGCATGAAGTGGACTGATTCGCGCGACATCGCCATCGCCCTGGCCGACACATACCCAGATATCGACCCCCGAACCATTCGATTCACCGAGCTGATGAACTGGGTGTTAAAGCTGGAAGGATTTAGTGACGACCCTAAGCATTGCGGCGAGAAAATTCTGGAAGCCATCCAGCTAGCCTGGATGGATGAAGCCGACCTGGATAATTAACCCTGGCCAAGCAAGCTGTGATGCGATAGCCGTAGAAATTTACGCAATGCCCACCTCTTCGGTGGGCATTTTTCTGGCATATGTGAAAGGGGTATTCCTGAAGCAGGCGCTGACTCTGGAGGTGGGCACAAGCAAATCAGACGCAGTACGTGGCGGGCGGATCTTAAAATGCAAAAAGCCCGGTTAAACCGGGCTTTTCTAAATTTGGCTCCCCGACCTGGACTCGAACCAGGGACCTGCGGATTAACAGTCCGTCGCTCTACCGACTGAGCTATCAGGGAAAGGACGTGCAGTATAAAAAGGCTCGGGGGGTTCGTCAAGCGTTTTCTAGTAAATCGTAAAAACCTATCCTTCAGATGAGCAACTATTTGGTGGTTGCTCTCTGACCAGTTCAAGAAACACGTCAATCACGTTTGGATCAAACTGGGTGCCAGAGCGATCCTGAATGTACTTGATGGCTTCTTCCAGCGGCCAAGGTTCTTTATAGGGCCGTTTATGAATCAAGGCATCAAACACATCAACCACCGCCACAATGCGGGCAGACAGGGGGATAGCGTCACCCTTGCGACGATTAGGATACCCCTGACCGTCATAATGTTCATGGTGCCCCCCTGCTATTTCGGCCCCCATGGAGAGGTAGCTGGTTCCCTCCACCAGTCCAGCAGATTTCTTCAGAATAGAGGCGCCAACCTTTGCATGCTGTTCCATGATGACGCGCTCATCCGGGTCGTGCCGGCCCGGTTTGAACAGCACATGGTCGGGTGTGCCGACCTTGCCGACATCATGCAGGATGCTGGCCATGCCAATCAGCTCCAGAAAACGCGGGGTAATCTGCTCAACGTAAAGCCCTTTGCTTTTCAGCCTCTGGGCAATTGCTGTAGACCATCGCTGCACACGCTGCACATGCTCACCGGTATCGTTATCCCGGTATTCGGCCAAATCAGCAAGGGCGACCACTGTCGCCTCCTGCGCTCTTTGCATTTGTGAATAGAAGTACAGATTGTCGAACGCGGCAGAAATGCGATTGCAGTAGACCTCCAGCAAGTCGCGCTCGACTTCGGTCAGTGGCCAAGGGGGGGTGAAGTACACTACGAACTCTCGCCCTGACTGCGTCGGAAAGTACAGCACCTCATTCGGATGATCAAAAATGCTGCGCCGCTCGTTGGCGGCACGCGCCAGCATTGGATATACCGGATGATTGTTGCCGATCCGCCCGGAGTCGGCGAGGTCCGAAAACATGCCGGTACCGCCGATCACCTGCAAGTCTGGCGAGTCAGGCTGGCGGGGTTCTGCAACGCAGAGTATGCCTTCGGTACCCACATTCAATATGGCACCAATCTGCTTGAGCACCCCCGACGCAAATTCTCGCAGCGAGTGCAGCTGATACAGATTGGATGAGCCTTCCAGGATCTTGCTCAAACCCTGTCGGCTGCGTTCGAGGGCCAGCAAGGTCTCGTAGGAACGCAGAGAAGAAATCACCGTGGTATAGAGCTTTTGCGCGGTCAGTTCAGTCTTGGCTTTGTAATCATTGATGTCATAACCAAGAATCACTTCCTGCTCAGGCGCCTGCCCTGGCTGACCGGTACGCAGCACGATCCGGGTCAGCTTGTTGCCCAACTCCTCACGAATCCGCTTGACCAGCTTTAGCCCGGCGTCTTCGGTTTCCATCACAACATCCAGCAACACCAGCGCAACGTCAGGATGTTCCTGCAATGCCCGGAATCCGCCTTCCGCACTCATCTCGCCAAGAATGGACAAGCCGCGTCCCGCATACTCCACACTACGAATTGCCAGCTTGGTAACCGAATGGATATCCGGCTCGTCATCTACGACCAGCACCTTCCAGGGGGCCAGTGCGGGCCCTTGTGCAACCGGATGGGAGACATCGTCCACCAGCCAGTCTTCATCGTCGCTTGAAGCATCATTCGCCGCCATGATTAGGTTCTCCAGGCGTTGGGGCTGCCAATGGCAGCGTCAGAATAAACAGTGTTCCTTTGCCCACCACGCTCTTCACCTGAATCTGCCCACCGAGCTTCTTGGTGATGATGTTATATACGATATTCAGACCCAAGCCACTGCCGCCGGTGCCACGCCTTGTCGTAAAAAATGGCTCAAAGATCCGGGGTAAGTGTTCGGGAGATATGCCACGTCCGTTATCCTCAAACTCGATAACCACGCGCTCATCCTCCTTCTTGGCGCGAATGGTCAGCAAGCCGGCTTGCCCTTCTTCAAACGCATGCATCAAGGCATTCATGGCAAAGTTGGTAACTACCTGGGCGAATGCCCCTGGGTAACTATCCACGCGGATGTCTGCCCTGCATTCATTCTTGATCGCCACCGAGGTACGTTTGAATTTGGGGCGCAAACTGGTGATGATCTCGTCGATATAACCACCAACGTCGAAATAACGACGTGCCTCGCTGGTCTGGTCTACCGCCACCAGCTTGAAGCTCTGGATCAGATGCGCGGCACGCTCGGCATTGGCCAGAATCAGCTCGGAAGATTCGCTGGCCGTCTCGGCATAAGACAAGACATCGGACTTCTTCACCGCCCCGCCATCCACCGCCTGCTTGAACTTGCGAGTTTCCTGCGCAAGCAAGGTGGCACTGGTCACCGTCACGCCCACCGGCGTATTGATTTCGTGTGCAACGCCTGCCACCAGGCTACCTAGCGCAGCCAGTTTCTCGGCTTGGACCAGATTGTCCTGGGTAGACTTCAGCTCATCGTAGGCTTTGCGAATCTGGTCTTCAGCAACCGAGCGTCTTTCAAGATCATCGGCCAGGCGCTGAGAAATGCGGTTGAAGCCGCGCGCCACCTCACCCAGCTCATCCTTTCGCACCTCAGGCAGCTGGATCTCACCCGAGCTGTCGGTGGCTTCGGCTGCCGTGTTCAGCGCTTCCTTGAGCTGCCGCAGCGGGCTTAGCACGTTGCGGGAGAGGCTGATGGACAGAGCAGCCAGCAGCACCAGGTCCAGCAAAACAATTTCGACGAATTTATAAAGCACTTGAACCCGCAAGGCGCTGTTCATCTCGTCACGGCTCAGATAGGCCACCGCCCGTCCAATTTCTGCATTTTCATTGCCTCGCTGATAGCTGAGATGAAATTCCAGCTTGTCGAGCGAAGCATCTTTACTGCCAGCCCCCCGTTTGGCCATCAGGGTATTCTCTTCGCCGTACACCTCGATACCCCGCACCGGGCTTTTGATCTCGGCCTCGATGTTCTGCTCGATCTTGCGGGTATCCAGATCCCAAATCGGTGGCGGCAAGCTGATTTTCAGGCGCTCACGCAGCCGCTGCTGGATTTCCTGATACTGCTCTTCCAGTACATGACGAGTATTGAAATACGAAACCATGCCCGAAACCGTCAGCAGTAGCGTGACGATCAGGACAAACAGCAGATTAAGACGAAAGCCTATGCTTGATTGCCAAAGACGAAACATGCCGGTGTCGCCGGGAGGGTGAATATCGAGGGGCCCATCAAGATCCATCCCTCTCGGCGCTGGCCAGACGGGAAGCCGCGCCAGGCATCAGGAAGGGTTGACTGCGCCGGGGCCTCCCTTCAGCAGCCAATCCTGATCGGAACGTGCGGCAAGATCTCGAATAGGTTCCAAACCCGTGCAATAAGTGAGCACTCATGTACGAGCTTAGACTGTGCCTGCAGCAAGTAAAGACTCGTCTTCAGTGGCGCAGCACTTTTCGCATGACGGCCCAGCTTCCCGACCGGCATCGCGAATCGGTGGCTCAAAGTTGCCAGTTGATAGTCTGGCTGTGGCGGCTGGAGAGGTACTGATTGGCCTTGGAGAAATGCTGATTACCCAGAAAGCCCCGATAGGCCGATAAGGGCGAGGGGTGAGCCGAGCGTAGAATCAGGTGGCGATCAGCGTCGATCAAGCCTGCTTTGGCTTCGGCATAGGCACCCCAGAGCATGAAGACTATCCCTTGGCGTTCCTGCGCTAGCTTGCTGATCAAGGCATCGGTAAAGCGCTCCCAACCGCGCTTGCGGTGTGAGCCTGCGGAGTCCGCCTCCACCGTCAGGACACTATTGAGCAGCAACACCCCCTGCCCGGCCCAGGCATCGAGGCAGCCATGAGAGGGCATCGCGATGGCCAGATCACGCTCGATTTCCTTGAAAATATTCATCAGTGAAGGAGGTGGCCTGACGCCAGGCGGTACCGAGAAGCTCAAACCGTGGGCCTGGCCGGGTCCGTGGTAAGGGTCTTGCCCCAGGATCACCACCCTAACTGCTTGCGGGTCAACCCGCGACAGCGCAGCAAACCAATGTTCGACGGCCGGGAATATCTGCTTGCCGGCTGCCAGCTCGGCAGCCAGGAAGTGCTGTAGTTGGTTGAAGTAGGGTTGAGTGGTTTCGGTCTGTAACCACGCCTGCCAGGATGAGGGCAGTGCGGGAAATTCAAATGCCATGTTCGGCCTTTCTGATTCGCTGGATTTCTCGTCGATGCCGACGAAATACGGTTTTATCTACCCAGTCCTGCAGTGCTTCGTCGTCGATCGCGAATCGCACCTGCAACTGGTACCCCTGCGGGTGTGGCTGACACGTTTCTACGACGGTGTCCAGCCGTAACGCCTTGGCCAGCCGATCTGCCAGCCAGACAGACCATACGCCCCGCTCCCCCGGCGTTAGCGGATGCGGACTGATGAACCGCGCCCCTTCGCAGGACAGGCTGATCGGCACTGCAGGCGGTGGCGGTGATTGGGCACTCAACAACTCGCTGAGTAAATGCAGGCAAAGATCCACCCTCGCCTCCAGCGCCTGCCAGTGCTGATCATCCGGTCGCATCACCTCTTCAACGCCCGGCTGCGCCGACTCCAGCATGGCCAGCACGCGCAGCAGCAATTTGGCGTCATCGGCAACGGCATGCTGCCCAACCTGCCAGCCGCAGGGGGCAAACAACTCAACGCTGATTCCTGTATCCATCTGCACCTCCACGGCCTCCTCGCCATCAGCGCCCTCGTACAGCGCCCTTCACTCTGCCTTGGCCCTGTTGACGGTCTGTTTTCCGGTCGCGCCGGGCCAAGTTTTGAAGCGGGGCAAAGCAGGGTGCGCACCGTTTAGCAAACTAAATATGCAAACCCTAACCACGCCACGCCCCGAAAAATCGACCCGGCCCGGAGGGTTATCTCCTGCTATACCAAGGTCACCGCACCAATCAAACAACTGAGAGGATTCACGATGCGTATTATGCTATGCGCGCTGGCCGCTGCCAGCCTGACTGCCCCTGCTCTGGCCAATGAACCCAAGCCGGCAGCACCCGCCGCCAAGCCTCACGCTGCCCCCAAACCTGCCGCCCGGCCGGCACCTGCCAAGGCCAAGGAGCCTGCCGAAAAGAATGAGCATGAGAGCGGCCCGAGTGGCGGCGGGCACTGGGGGTATGGTGGACCAAACGGGCCAGCTGGCTGGGCGAATATGAACCCGGCCTACAGTTTGTGTCGGGACGGCAAGGAACAGTCACCGATCAACATCACCAGCGTCGTCGGGCAGAAGATAGACAAGATCGAATTCAGCTACGGCATCTCCAAGATCAACCTCGTCAACAATGGCCATACCATCCAGGCAAATTATGACCCAGGCAGCTATATCACGGCCTTTGGCGAACGCTACCAGCTACTGCAGTTTCACTTTCACACCCCGAGTGAAGAGCAGATCAACGGTCGGGCCTTTCCGCTGGTTGCGCATCTGGTCCACCGTAGCGAAGATGGCCGACTGGCGGTGATTGGTGTGTTGTTTGAAAAAGGCCGCGACAATCCAACCCTCGAAGCCCTGTGGGACAGGATGCCAACCGAGCATGGCGAAACCCGTCAGTACGAGGAAACACACGTCAGTGCAGCCAGCCTGCTTCCACTGAAGCTGGGCTTTTATACTTTCATGGGTTCACTGACCACCCCACCTTGCAGCGAGGGGGTGCGCTGGATCGTCATGAAGAATCCGCAGCAGATTTCCGAGCGGCAATTGGCACGCTTCCGTCAGGAGTTCCCGATGAATGCCCGGCCAATCCAACCGATCAACACCCGGCTGGTCGTCGAGTCGCAGTAAGTCCAGGTTCGGCGTTTCAGGCAGTTTGGCCAACCCGGCTGGATCGGGCCAGGCCAAGATAGCAAGCTAACGCAGCCCCGCCACACAGCGCCATCATCAAACCCATCGGTCGTGCCGTGCCATCGTCGAGCAGGCCGACCGATGCCCCGGCCACGGTTGCAATCGCAAAGCGCAAAGTCCCCAGCAAGGCCGAGGCACTACCCGCTTGACCCGCCTGCCCGGCCATGGCTCCCGCTGAAGTATTTGGCCCGACAAAGCCAATCAGCATCACAAATCCAAACAAGGGCAGCAACAGGCTGAGCAAGCCTGCCGAATGCGTCAGTGCCGCCATACCCGCAGCGAACAGACCCAGGCCGCAAACGGCCATGACCCACAACGCCAGCGTCAACACTTTCTCGGGGGAGCGCGTTGCCAGCAGACGGTGATTGAACTGCGAGGCGGTGATCAGGCCCAGCGCATTGATGCCGAACACCCAGCTATACGCCTGTGGAGACAATCCATGCAGCGTGATCAGCACCGACGGCGAACCTGCGATGTATGCAAACATGCCGGCACTGGCGAAGGCGCCGGCAAGGGCATGGCCCAGATAGTGGCGATCGGCCAGCAGCTGTCCGAAAGTGCGCAAGGCCCCGCCAACCGATACCGGCTTCACAAGCTGGGGAGGCAACGATTCCTGCAAACCAAACCGGATCGCCAGCAAACCCGCCAGGCCACTGGCCGCCAGCACCCAGAAAATGGCCCGCCAGCCAGCCACTTGCAGCAACTGTGAGCCAGCCAGCGGCGCCAGCATGGGCGCTACCCCCATCACCAGCATCAACCGCGACAAGACCCTTGCGGTCATTTGCGGGTCGAATAGATCCCGCACCATGGCCAAAGGGATCACCAGTCCGGCACAGCCACCCAAAGCCTGCACGAATCGACAAACCAGCAAACTGGGCAGGTCTGGCGCCAGGGCACAACCCGCAGACGCCAGCACATACAAGGTCAGGCCGACATAAAGTGGAAGCTTGCGACCAAAGCGGTCTGACAACGGGCCATACAGGCACTGACCCAGCGCCATGCCAATAAAGTACGCCGCGAGCGTGTACTGACCGGCACTTGCCCCGAATTCACCCCCCATTTCAGGCAGTGCGGGCAGATACATATCAATCGACAGCGGAGCAAAGGCTACCAGGGCACCCAGAATGGCAATCAACCAGTTGGGATTCTGGCGGGAAACGTCTTGCGGGATGGAAACAGACATGAAAGCAGAAATAGGATGAGCAGACACGACGCAACGCCGCGGGTCATCGTTCAATAGTTGATCAGTTCAACTAATTTAATTGAATTGGTTGATGTAATCAACCATCCAGATTCTGCGCTACAACGGTCTCGCCCAGATTGGCCTGCAGGCGTGCAAACATCTGCACCAGCACTTCTCGCTCGGTCGCTTCAAACCCTTCCAGCATTCGTGCTGCCAGCGCAGCGCGGTGTCGATGAACCTGCTGCTGCAAGGCGTGCCCGGCTTCGGTCAGTTGCAGGCGGTGGCAGCGCCGGTCCAGCGCATCCGGCTGCCGTTGCAGCAAGCCGCGTTCAAGCAATTGGCTGATCAGGCGGGCTATCTGTGCTTTATCCCTGCCAAAATTCTGCACCAGCTCGGCCTGAGTACTCTCGGGATTGCGCGCCAGATAGCGCAAGGCCCGTGCCTCAAGCAACGTGAGGCCATCCTGCTCCTGATTGAAGGCCTGCTGAAGCTGATATTTCAGACCGTGCATCAAGTTGTTCAACAGTTCGAGAATTTCGGTATCGTCGTTTGTTGTGGGGCGGTTTTCCATAATTCGCCACGATGTCAGGCAAAACCCGGCACTATGAACCTGTTGCCGCCAATGTGCGAGTCCCTTTACCTCCCAGCAAATTTCGGCCTGGCGATGAATTTCCTGCAACGCGGCAGGTCTACCCAGCAGGCTGAGCGAAGCTGAGGTGAAGATCTGCGCCATCAGCCCCTTTATCCGGCCGTGCCTTGGCCGAATGTCTTCTTCAATTAGGCTCTGTTGACGTTTTATTTCCGGATCGCGTTTCGTCGGATTTGGGCCTGCTGCAAGGCAAAAAGCGCGCCGCTTAGTGATAAGCCACGCGATTTCCCGTCTGGGCGCACAGGCTGTAAGGCTTGCATTGCAAGCCAACAGCCTGGCAGTCAACGCGGCAGCAGGCCCAAATCCGGCGAAACCCTCCGCCCCCGCAAGGGGGATGCCGTGGCTGTAAGCCGCTTTGCGGCAACAGCCACGCAAGGCCGGGTCGATTTTTGGGGCATGGCGTCGTTAGCGTTCGCTTATTTAGCTCGCTAAACTGCACTCATCCTGCCTCGCCCTGCCCCAAAACTCGGCCCGGCGCGACCGGAAACAAAACGTCAACAGCGCCTAACACTAAACTAAACCGTTCTCTGCCCCATCAACCCTGTTTCAAGTCACTGCCGCCATGTCTGATCTCAACACCTCCTTGTTACTTTCCGATACCGAAGTTCAACAATTTGCCGAACAAGGCTTTCTGATTGTGCGAGGGCTGGCAGATGCAGCAATGCGCAACGCCGTGGCCGAGGCAGCGCGAGCAGGGCTCGCCGCAGGGCTGGCGCCAGTGGAATATGAAGCGGACTTGCATTACCCCGGCTCGCCCGAATCTCGCGAAGCGGAGGGTGGGCGCACCATCCGGCGCCTGCTGCAGGTCTATCAGCGTGACGAAGCCTTCCGGCACTGGGCACACTATCCGGCCATGACCACCAAAGTCCGGCAGTTGCTGGGCGATAAGCCGATCGCCCTGACCCAGGCCCACCACAACAGTTTGATGACCAAGCAACCCAGCTACTCCAGCAAGACGCTTTGGCATCGGGACATCCGATACTGGAGCTTCAAAGAGAGCAATCTGGTATCCGTGTGGCTGGCCTTGGGGCGGGAGTTTCCTGAAAACGGCTGCCTGGGCTTCATTCCAGGTAGCCATCGGGTCAATCTACCAGCGGAATACTTCGACGAACGCACTTTTCTGCGCACCGATCTGCCGGAAAGCCAACGCTTGATTGCCACAGCGGTGTTCCCGTCTCTGGAAGCGGGCGATGTCGTGTTTTTCCATAGCGCGACCTTTCACGCCGCCGGCAACAACCAGACCACGCAGACCAAGCTGTCGCTGGTAATGAGCTACCACACACAGGATAACGAGGCGATACCCGGCACCCGCACCGCCGCAATCCCCGCCGTCCGTATTGGCTAGCAGCCTGTCAGACTTTCGGGCGCGGAGGCGGAAACACGGGGGAACGAGACCCGTTTTGCTGGCTTTTTGAGGCGCATAGTGAGCCTATGCAACGAAAAAGCCAGCAAACCTGGGCTGTTCAACCCGTGAATTCCGCCCGCGCTTCGAAAGTCCGACAGGCGGCTAGGTTCCGTTGACACAGGCTCGCGAATAACCGTCACGGCCTGTTTAACAATACAGCCATGCGGCGTTCTGACCGGCCGTTGCTGTTGATTCCTATCCATTCGGCCTAATCTGCCATGGCTATGTCCCTATCAAATTCAAAAATCAATCGGAAGAACAGCCATGCCCAGCTATTTGCTTTACCTCATCACTGTCGTCATCTGGGGCTCAACCTGGCTGGCCATTACTTTCCAGTACGGAACGGTGCCTACCTCGGCATCGGTGGCTTATCGCTTTCTGCTGGCTGGCAGCCTGTTGCTGATCTGGTGCGCGGCCAAAGGCGAGAAACTGGCCTTCCGCTTGCGTGAACATGGCTGGATGGCGACACAAGGGCTGTTTCTGTTCGGACTCAATTACATGCTGGTTTATCAGGCGGAACGGTATGTCAGCTCGGGGCTGGTTGCAGTGCTGTTCTCCGTTATCGTGGTATTGAATCTGGTGGGCATGCGTCTGGCCTTTGGCAAGCCGATCAGCCGGCGCTCCGTTCTGGGGGCGGCAATGGGTACCGCAGGCGTCGCCTTGGTGTTCTGGCCCGAGTTGACCCATGTGAATGGCGAAAATGCCTGGTTGGGCGTTGGTATTGGTCTGGCTTCCACCTGCGTCGCCTCGCTGGGCAATCTGGTATCCCAACGCAATCAGCAAGCTCAGCTACCCCTGTTGCCGACCATCGGCTTCGGCATGCTCTACGGTGGCACCGCCAGCGTGCTTTACACCCTGGCAAGCGGGCAGTCGCTGACCTTCGACACCTCGCTCCGGTACATCAGCTCGCTGGTCTATCTGTCGATATTCGGCTCCATCATCGCCTTTGCGGCATATCTGACCCTGGTCGGACGCATCGGGGCGGCCAAGGCTGCCTATTCGATCGTGTTGACACCCATCATCGCGCTATTGCTCTCCAGCTTGTTTGAAGGCTATGTCTGGCACCTGACCAGCTTTGCCGGCATCGCCCTGTGCCTGGCTGGCAATGTCGTCATGCAAGCCAATAGTGACTCAGGACGCCAGCTGATGGCCGCCTTGCGCAGCCTTCGCGCCCGCTGGTTACCGCAGACCTGATGCCTGCAATGCGGCTCTAAAAAAACATGGCGGCCAAGTGGCCGCCATGGTTTTACCCGCTAACTCGACGCCGGATGTGGCTGCCTCTTGATAGGCAGATCAGCTCGAACCAGGCAATCCATCGCCCATTTTTCAACCGGGGTCAGGAATACTCCTGCTGGCGCATCCGCTCATACAGGCATACCGCCGTAGCCGCCCCGACGTTCAGTGACTCAACCCCCGGCTTCATCGGAATGGTCAGCCGGACTTTAGCCAGCGCATCAACTGCCGCCGACACCCCGCCGCCCTCACTGCCCATCACCATCGCGAAATCGCCGCGCAGGTCGGTGGCGTAAAGCGGTGTAGCCTGCCTCAAGCTGGTAACCGCTACCTTGCCTTTAAACTGGCTCAATGCCGCCACCAGATCCACCTTCTCCAGCACAGGCAAGGAAAAATGCACGCCCATTCCCGCCCGCAACACCTTGGGGGACCAGGCATCGGCACAGCCGGTTGATAGCCAGACCTGATCCACCCCTGCGGCTGCAGCGGTACGCATGATGGAGCCGACATTACCCGGATCCTGCACGCCATCAAGAGCGAGGCAGCAGCCATCGAGCCTGGGTGCGGCAGCAGCCGGAATCGCCACCACGGCCAGAATGCCGGTCGGGCATTCCATCTCGGTAATCTCACGGAACAAGGCTTCAGCCATCCAGACGGCCTTGCCGTGGCAGCACTCGATCCACTCGTCCAGCTGCGGGGTTTCATCCAGCGCCTCGGATACCACGAGCTTTTCCGGCTGCCAGCCTGCGTCGATACAGGCTTCAATCAGATGCACCCCATCCAGCAGCGCCAAACCGGCTTTGGCCCGCTCGCGTCGGCTGCCGGCCAGTTTCACCAATTGTTTGAACAAGGGATTGTGGCGCGAATGGATTACCTCGCGCCCACTGTGATGGCTGGCTGTCATCGTTCAACCCTCCGCGCTTGCTGGGTCAGGCACTTGCCGGTAACCAGGCACACTTGCTTGAACGCATGGTATTGCGCCTCGCTCAAGGCGGGACTACCCAGGTTGTCGGCATAAAAAATGCCGACCGGTTTATCTTCAACAAACAGAGACATGGCAAAAAATTCGTGAGGACCAATCGTCTGCCGCAGTCCGCGCGGCAGCATGGATTCATATTGAGCATGGTTGGAAGCATTCAGCCAGATGCTCTGCGGCTTGAGCATCAGCTTGGTGACAATATGCGGTGCAGTCAGATCAATCTGCAGTTCGTGCAAGGGGTCTTGATTTGGCGCACCGTGCAGATAGCGGGTTTTCAGGCAGTTATGCCCGGCCATGAGTATGGCAAACACGATGCGCTTGATCCCGATACCCACGGCAATCGCCTTGATGGCAATCGACATGATCTGGTTGAAACTGGCGCCGCTTTCCCCGGCCTGCACCAATTGCAGCATGATGTCCTGCAAGGTCTGGCGAGGTGCTGCCTGCGCAGCAGCAACCTTGGGTTTGGGCCAGGGGCCGGGGATCATCGGCAGCCAGCGGGCAGGCGGTGGAACCTGTGGATACGGCCAATCCTTGGCTGCCATCTTCAGCATGGTACCACTGACAATGCGCCAGACCTCTGGCGGCTCAATGCCCAGCGTTGCGGCCAGAATGCGCAAGTCGTCCTCAACCAGCTCATCCCACCAGCCCGTATGTAGCCGGGTGGCCAGGCGAATCGCTGTCTGTTCCAGCAAGGCACGTTGGGTCGCCCCTGACTCCCCCAGCAGAATGCTGAACGACTCAGGCAGCTTCCACGCCTCGAATAGTTTGACGCCAACCTGTTCCAGGTCTGTCCTGGGTGCGGCCTCAGGCAGGCCGGGCTCGATGGTGCGCAGCATATAGGGCAGACGAGCCAGCAAGGCCGTTACGTGGATTTCATCAAGCCTTGCATCGTAGCGGAGCGTGGCAAACTCTCTGGCTAGCTTGGCTGCCAGGCGGGCCTGAACGATTTCGTTGAGCAGCTGGTAGTAATGAGGCGCATGTTTGGGCAACAGCAGCTGCTCGACTGCCGGCAGCTTGGAAAAGCCGATAAAGGCATTGATGCCCATCAGCATGATCACATTGTCTATCGACACGACTTCGCTGGCGAGACTGGCGCTCGGGCGCTGGTTGATGAAGCGCAGGGCGTGCGCAGTCAGGAGCGGGTCGCGCAGCACTATGGCAGTGATTTCATTGGCACGCGCAGTTTCCGCACGTCCGGAAAATTGGGCCAACGCAGCCTTCGTCGATTGCAGAATGGGGAGCGGGCGTTTGGCCCAGAATGTCAGCCAAGGATCGGAAGGCGCAGAGGTACGCGGTTTGACTAAGCCGGTCATTCGATCCGCCATACGAAAAGAGAGGAATGCCGCCAGTCATCAAGGGTGATCACCTGTGTCGGCGTCACGCCCGGAACCTCGAAGCTGTTGCTGACCAATAAAGACCCGGGCTGCATTTCCTTGCGAACCTTCTGCCACAGACCCGGCATGATCGCTGGCGACAAAAAGGCATACACCACATCGAACTGCCCAAGATCGACCTGCATCAGATCTGATCGTAGCAATCCCACTTTTCGCCCTTGCAGCAACAGTCGCAACCTCGCCAACAGCCACGGCACCCACGCATGCTCGACACCCGTCACGGCAATGTCCTGCCGCCGCCCTAGGTAACTGAGCGCCGTACCAACACCAGCCCCCAGATCCACCACCCTGGCACCGGGCGCGATCAAGCCATCCAGGCGCTGCAGCGCCCTTTGGTTACTCAGATACAGGGGAACCCGGTTTTTGTAGACAGCGCCGAACAGCAACCAAGCCAGCAAAAAAGCCAACAGATACCAGACCGGGTCTAGCTGCCACTGCAGCGCCTGCACCGCCAACGGCAAGAACCCTGCATGAATCACCAGCCACCAGCGTGGCAAACGCAGCGCCCAAGACAGCCCCACAGCAAAGGCCGCCTGCGTGACTAGCCAATACGGCCACAGCGCGGTAAGTAGCCAGCTGGCCAAGGTCGCCAACAAGCAGGCAACGATCTGAACCAACACCGCACGCAGAAGTATTGAAGTCATGCCCGATCACTGCCCCGGCTTGGCCGTTGTTTCGGCAGTTTTGGCCGCCTCAGCGGGAATGGCCCCGAATTCCTCTTCCTTGACGGCACCACCGCTGCCAGCCTGCTTGCGAATGTCGTTTGCGGCATCCTCCGTCAACACGATGATGCTGATACGCCGGTTGATCGGACTCAGCGGGTCTTTCACATCATAAGGAACCGCTGACCCCAACCCGACAACGCGGAGCACCTTCTCTTCGCTCAACCCCCCAACGATCATCTCGCGTCGCGAGGCATTGGCCCGATCTGCCGACAATTCCCAGTTGCTATAGCCACGATCGCCACTGGAAAAGCCTGCTGCATCCGTGTGGCCGGACAAGCTCATACTATTGGGCACAGAATTCAAGGTTTCCGCCAGCGCGTGCAGAATGTCCTTGGTGTAATTCTCCAGCTGGGCACTACCACTTTTGAACATGGCGCGCTTTTGCTGATCGACAATCTGAATACGCAGCCCTTCCGGTGTCAGATCAAGAATCAGTTGATCCTTGAATTGCGCCAGACTGCCACTCTTGTCGCTCATCATCTTGTCGAGTTTGTTCTTCAGCGTTTTGAGCCGGGTCGCTTCTTCACCGCGCTTCGACTGACGGCGGCTACCATCCTCCGGGCTGCGCAGAAAATCACCCGCCTGCTTGGTCAGATCCTTGCCGCCCCCCTGCATCACACTCTGCGACTCACCGGCACCACTCCCCCCCGACAGCGCAACCTTGAACGGATTCTGGAAGTAATCTGCAATCCCCTTCAGGTCGCCCTTGGTCACCGAACCCAATAGCCACATCAGCAGGAAGAACGCCATCATCGCCGTCACGAAGTCTGCATAAGCAATCTTCCAGGCGCCGCCATGGTGTCCATGCCCCCCCTTTTTGATCTTCTTGACGATTATGGGCCGTTGGGAATCATCACTCATCGGTCGTTGCCTCTATGCGGTAACGGACTGCACAGCATCAATCAGCGGCTCTTCGCTTCCTTCACGTACTGTTCAAGCTCCTGGAAGGTCGGGCGATGTACCGACTCCAGCGCCTTACGGCCAAACTCGACCGCCACTTGCGGTGCGTAGCCATTCAGACTCGCCAGCAAGGTCACCTTGACTGTCTGGAAGACACGGGTGCTCTCTGCCACTTTGATTTCAAGCACGGTTGCCAGTGGGCCGACGAAACCATACGCCAGCAAAATCCCCATGAAAGTGCCCACCAGCGCAGCACCAATCAACTGGCCGAGTGCCGAAGGTGGCAGGTGCAAGGAGCCCATGGTGTGAACCACCCCCATCACCGCCGCAACAATACCGAACGCCGGCAGGCCATCGGCCAGTTTGGTAATGGCATTGACCGGCATTTCCGCCTCGTGATGATGAGTCTCGATTTCGACGTCCATCAGGTTTTCGATTTCGAAGGCATTCAGGTTGCCGCCAACCATCAGTCGCAAGTAGTCAGTGATGAATTCGACGACGTGGTGATCATGTGCGATAGCGGGATACTTGCTGAATAAGGGACTGGAGTGCGGATCTTCGACATCACCTTCAATCGACATCAAGCCTTCTTTGCGGACCTTGGACAGCACTTCAAACATCAGTGCAAACAAGTCCATGTAAAACTTTTTGTTGAATTTGGAGCCTTTGAACACGCTTGGCAGTGCCTTGATCACTGCCTTCAGCGGTGTGCCGCCATACGCCACAATCATGGCGCCCAGCCCCCCGCCAAAGATGATGACAATTTCGGATGGCTGCCACAGCACACCCAGGTGCCCACCGTGCGCGGCATAGGCCCCAAAAATACAGACCACCATGAAGATGTAGCCAACGACGACAAACATCGCACATTCCTTTGCCGGCAAAGGCCGGAACCATGTCAGGTCCAGTTTAGATGCCGGTTTGCGGGAATGACAAATTCAAGTAAGCAGGTTTTTATGCAGAAAATAGCGGGCTGGTACGATTTTTGGCGGCAGGCGGCAGGTCTTGTCGCGCCGGTGGGGACGGGGGTGTGCGATAGAGGTTTGATTTATTGCAGGTTTATCTGACCCCACCTTCACTGGTGAGATCGCGCTTGCCCGCTACCACAACTCCCCCTGGCGTTGACCGAGACAAGCGCGAACAGGCCCGAAAGACGTGCGATGCTGTGGGCAGGGCCCCAACGCTGCCAGCGCCGCCAGGTGGGCTGCCGTGGGGTAGCCTTTGTGTTCAGCGAAGCCATAGCCGGGATATTGCTGATCAAGCGCCAGTAGTTCGGCGTCCCGTGCCACCTTTGCCAGAATCGACGCTGCCGAGATTTCCCTGATCTTGGCATCCCCTTTGACGATGGCCTCACAGGCATAGGGCAAGGTCGGGCAACGGTTGCCGTCGATCAGCACTTTGTCAGGCGATACGGCGAGCCCGGCCACCGCCCGCTGCATTGCCAGCATGGTCGCCTTGAGAATATTGAGCTGGTCGATTTCCGCAACAGTTGCCGTCGCCACCGACCACGCCAAGGCCCGTTCGCGGATCTGAACAGCAAGCAGCTCCCGCTTGGCGGCCGTCAGTGCTTTGGAATCGGCCAATCCTTCAATGCCGTGATCCGGCCCAAGAATAACCGCTGACGCATATACCGCGCCCGCCAGTGGGCCACGCCCCGCCTCATCCACACCGCACACCAACATCAGGCCGCTCCTCGCTGCAAATGACGCATAACCGCCTCCGCTGCCTTCTCTGCCGCGTTGCAACGCAAGGACTCATGCAGGCCCTCGAACTTCTCGACCAAAGCCGCCACCAGATGGCGGTCTTCGACGCAATTGGCCAGGGCCTGCGCAAGATTGGCGGGCGTTGCCTCGTCCTGCAACAACTCAGGAACCAGAAACCGGCCAGCCAACACATTGGGCAGACCGACATAGGGCAAGTGCATCTTCTTCTTCACCATGCGGTAAGTAGTATTCGACAACCGATAGGTGATGACATGCGGACGCTTGACCAAAGCGGCTTCCAGCGTTGCCGTACCGGAAGCCACCAGAATGGCATCAGCTGCCACCATGGCATCATGGGCATGGCCGAACATCATGCGCAGGGGAAGTTCATGCGCGCCATGGCGATACAGTGCGGTCTCGAACTGCTCACGAGTCTCACGGGTGATCAGCGGCACCAGAAACTGCGCCGTCGGGAAGCGCTGATTCAGGCGCAACGCGGTCTGCACAAAAAGCTCGGCATGAAAGTCCAGCTCGCTCCGCCGACTCCCCGGCAGCAAGGCAAATATCAGCGAGCTTTGGGACAAGCCAAGTGTCTCGCGCATGGCAGCGCGATCGGGTTTCAAGGGGATTTCATCAGCCAGCGGATGACCAACATAGGTGGCATTCGCGCCGACTTGGTCATACAGGGGTTTCTCGAACGGAAACAGGCAGAGCACATCGCTGGTTGCCCGTTTGATCTTGTGAATGCGCTCCCCCCGCCAAGCCCAGATGGAGGGGCTGACATAGTGAATGGTAGGAATGCCCGCGCGCTTGGCCGCCAGCTCCAGTCCCAAATTGAAATCTGGCGCATCAATTCCGATCAGCACATCTGGCCTTTCGCGCAAAATCATCTGCTTGAGCTGACGTCGCATGGCCAATAATTCGCGCAAGCTCTTCAACACTTCGAGATAACCCCGCACCGCCAGCTTTTCCATTGGAAACGCGCTGTATACCCCTACGGACTGCATTTTTGGTCCAGCAATGCCGGCAAATTTCGCACCAGGCAGTCGCTGCGACAGCACCTGCACCAGCGCAGCGCCAAGCGCATCACCGGAAGCTTCGCCGGCCACAATAGCTATACGGGGCGAGCCCCCGCCCATGAAGAGTTGTTGAGACATGGTTCTAACGAATCAAACCGCGAGTAATGGTAGGGAAGAAATCAACAAACGCCTGTAGCTCAGGACACAACTGGCTGCGCTCCTCGATCTGGCGCCGAGCCTCCTCCAGACTCAGCCCTTGTCGATAGAGTATCTTGTAGGCGCGCTTGATCTCGGTAATCTGTTCGGCACTAAAACCTCGCCGGCGTAGCCCTTCGCTATTGATTCCTGCGGGTGCCGCCCGGTTGCCCGCTGCGGTGATGTAAGGCGGAATATCCTGCGATACGGCAGCGGTAAATGCCGTCATGGCATGCATGCCGATCTTGCAGAATTGGTGAACGGTAGTGAACCCGCCAAGAAACACCCAGTCCCCCAGGTAGACATGGCCAGCCAGGGTAGCATTATTGGCAAGAATGATATGACTCCCCAGCTGGCAGTCATGCGCAATATGCGAATACGCCATGATCCAGTTGTCGTCTCCCAGCCGGGTGATGCCGCCGTCCTGCACCGTTCCCGTCGATATCGTGACGTACTGAAATACCGTATTGTCGTTACCAATCACCAGCCGCGTCGGCTCGCCACGATACTTTTTGTCCTGCGGCGCGCAGCCAATCGAGGCAGAACCATAGAAGCGGTTGTTGGTACCGATCTCAGTGACACCTTCAATCACGGTATGAGGGCCGATGTTGCTGCCCGCACCGATGGTGACCGACTCCCCAATGAAAGCGAACGCACCAACCTCGACATCATCGGCCAGCTCGGCCTTTGGGTGCACCTGCGCACTTGGATGAATTTTTGGCATAAGACAAGCCCTCTGTAACGAGGCTGAGTAGTAGAAGATTGGCGGGCAAGCTGCCTGAGCACGGCTGGAAGTCTTCAGGGCTTTAGCCCCCGACGTCACAGCCCAACGCAGCAGCGGATGCGCCTCATGGTGTAGCTGCGAGATCGTCATCAGATTGGCAGGGCCTGCCTGAACTGGCCCGCAACACCCATGCCAACCCGCCTTAGTGGGGCCGGTAGCCCCGATGGTTGATGAATCTTACTGTGAATCGTTTGCCGGAATATCACGCTTGGCACACATCAGCTCGGCTTCGCAAACCACCTCGCCCCCCACCAATGCCGTTCCGTTGTACTTCCAGATGCCGCGCATCTGCCGCACGATCTCTACCCGCAGTTCAAGTTGATCGCCAGGAACAACGGGCGCCTTGAAACGGGCCTTATCAATGCCGACAAAAAAATACAACGACTTCTCATCCGGGGCGTCGCCCATGGTCTTGAACGACAGAATACCGGCAGCCTGTGCCAATGCCTCAACGATCAAGACGCCTGGCATGACAGGATAGTGCGGGAAGTGCCCACAGAAATATGGCTCATTAATGCTGACATTCTTCATTGCAACGATGTGCTTGCCGGGTTCAAGCTCCTTCACCCGATCCACCAGCAAAAACGGAAACCGGTGGGGTAAAAACTTGAGAATTCCTTGGATATCCATCGCGTTCATGGTTTGTCTCCCTCTTTGTTGTGCTCGCCTTGGGTGTCGAGCTGCGCGATTTTGATTTCGAGTTCTTTTACTCGTTTGGCCAGCGCATCCAGGTGCCGCAAATGCGACGCATTGGTGAGCCAGTCCTCATGTTTTTGTACGGGATACCAGCCGGTGTAGGTCCCAGCCTGGCGAATCGACTTTCCGACCAGCGTGCCAGCCATGACATTGACTTTGTCTGCAATATCCAGATGACCGAGGATCATGGCGCTACCGCCAAAGGTGCAATAGCGACCAATACGGGTACTCCCCGCCACGCCAACGCAGCCGGCCAGCGCAGAGTGGGCCCCGATCACAACGTTGTGCCCAATCTGGATCTGATTATCCAGCTTGGCCCCTTCTTCAATAATGGTGTCATTGAGCGCACCACGATCCACCGTGGTGGAAGCACCGATCTCTACATCATCCCCAATCAGCACACGGCCGATCTGCGGAATTTTGAACCAGTGATCGGCATCCCATGCCAGCCCGAAACCATCGGCACCTATCACCGCGCCACTATGCAGGGTCACCCGGTTGCCGAGAATGCAGTCCTGGTAGATCACCACGTTTGCATGCAACTCGCATCCAGACCCCAGTTGCACGTATGCCGCCAGTTGTACGCCAGGATGCAAAATGCAATCCGCACCAACCACCACACCTTCGCCAATCGAAACATGCGGTCCAATGTGGGCTGATGCGTCCACGACTGCCGAAGAATGGATCACAGCCGACGGATGAATGCCCGGCGCAGGGCGTCCTCTCGGGTTCAATAGTGACGATACTTTGGCAAAGTAGAGATAAGGATTGGCGCAGACAATGCGCGGGACCGTAATAGCGTCTCGCAACGAGGCTTCAACGATAATCGCCCCGGCACGGCTGGTACTGAGCTGCTTGCGATACTTCGGGTTGGACAGAAAACTGATATGGCTGGAATCTGCATTCTCCAGACTAGCCACCTGGGAAACCACAACATCAGAGCCAAGCCACTCACCACCAAATCGATCAACCAGCTCGGACAAACGATAAGACACAGAAGACGCGGGCAAAACCAAACCTTTCTACAGCAAACGGGCACAGATCGGGCAACCAAGCAAAACACCAAATCTGTCCCGTGGGCATGCTATTTATCTGACAGAGCCTTGAGAACCTTGTCTGTGATATCAAGTTTAGGGTTGTAGTACACCGCTTCCTGTAAAACGGCATCGTACTTATCGCTATCGGCGATCTTCTGAATCGTCGAGTACACCCGTTCCTGAATACCTGCCAATTCTTCGTTCTTTCTGGCGTTCAAATCTTCGCGGTATTCGCGTTGCATACGCTGAAAATCCTGCTGCAACTTAACCGTTTCACGCTCCTTGTTGCGTCGTTCAGTCTCTGGCATGGTCAAGCCACCCTTGTCGAGCTCCGTCTGCTTGCTACGGATCTGCTCGGTGATCTTTTTCAGATCAGTCTCGCGGGAAGAGAACTCCTTTTCCAGCTTCTTGTAAGCCTTCACCGCAGGCGCCGACTCACGCATGATGCGCTCAAGATTGACAAACCCAATCTTCAGCTCGTTGGCAGACGCCACTGCTGGCGCCAACACCAAGGCCAACGAAATTAATAGGGGCTTTATGCGTTTCACGGCAATTTCCTCGCAAAATGTTCCAGCACCGTTCAGAAAATCTTTCCCAGGCTGAACTGGAAGCGCTCGACTTTATCTTCAGGCTTGCTATTGAGCGGTTTGGCATAACTGAATTTCAGCGGCCCGATAGGCGCCAACCAACTTAAGGCAAGACCTGCCGAATAGCGCAAATCCTTGAAGTTAAACTTGTCCTGCTCGCCCCACACCGTACCACCGTCGATAAAGCCACTCAAGCGAACAGACTTGTCGTTCTTGAGGCCCGGCATCGGGAACAACAACTCAAGATTGGTCACCAAGCGCCGGTTACCCCCTACAGCGTCGCCCTTTCCACCTTCACGCGGACCAAGGGTTGATGAAGCATAACCACGAACCGAACCGACGCCACCTGCATAAAAGTTTGCCGTTCCGGGCAGGTTCTGGCCGCCGTAGCCCTTGCCATAGCCACCCTCAACATTCCAGAGCAAGGTGAAATCCTTACTGATCGGCTGGAAATACTGCTGCTGCCCCAGCAATCGGTAATAGCGCAAATCACCACCAGGCAGCGCCAACTGCGCATTGATCTGCCTTAACACCCCTCGTGTGGGGAACAAGGAGCTATCGCGACTATCTCTCACCCAGCTAGCGGACGCAGAAAGCGTCGTGTAGTTCGCGCCATATTTGTTATACAGATCCACAATCACACGAGGACTATCGGGGTAGAGGCTCAGGCGGGATCGGTCAGCATTCAATGAGAAATTGATCCCATCGTATTCGGAAATCGGAATTCCCCACCGTATCCCACCGCCAGTACTACGGTTCTTATAGCGCGCCGTGGCTTCACTCGACGGATCCGTTGTGCGTTGATAAATATCATAACCACGCGAAACGCCATCAGGGGTCGAATAAGGATCGGTAAACGACAAGGCATATACCTTCTGGCTCTTGCTAGTGTTGAGCTCCAACTTCAGATATTTACCACTACCAAAGATATTGCTTTGCTCGACCGAGCCAGACAGCACCAAGCCATCCCCTTTCTGGTAGCCAGCACCCACCACAATATTCCCTGTTTGCCGTTCCACCACGTTGACATTGACATCAACCTGATCCTGACTTTCTGGGGCCAGCGGTGTTTCAATATTCACCTCAGAGAAATAGCCAAGCATGTCAAGCCGTTCTTTCGAACGCTTGATTTTCCAACCCGCATAGGGGGCCGCCTCAACCTGGCGCAATTCCCGGCGTATCACCTCGTCGCGTGTCCGGATATTACCGCTGACATTTACCCGTCTTACATAAGTTTTTCTACCGGGATCAATATAGAAGGTGAATGCCGCTTCTGCCTTGGTTTTGTCAATCTCCGGGATTGCATTGACGTTAGAAAACGCATACCCCTCATCCGCCAATCTTGCGCTGATACGTTCAGTTGCTGCATTGATTTGTTCACGCGAAAAAACATCGCCGGCCGAGATATTTACCAACTTTTTCAGCTCCTCTTCGGGAACCAGCATCTCTCCAGCAAATTTCACCGCACTGACTTTATATTTTTGACCTTCATTAATGTTGATAGTCAGGAAAATATCTTTTTTATCGTCAGACAAGGCCACTTGCTGAGATTCGATAGCGAATTCAAGGTAGCCTCTGTTCAGATAAAAGGAGCGCAGTGTCTCAGTATCCGCCTGCAGCTTCTGTTTGGAATATTGGTCATTCTTGCTGAACCAGGTCAGCCAACCCGGGGTAGTTAACTGGAAGTAGTCAAGTAGTTCTTTCTCAGAATAATTGCTATTTCCAACGATATTGATTTGCCGAATTTTGGCGGTCAACCCTTCAGAAACCGTCCAGTAAATGCCAACCCGGTTACGTTCCTGTCGTTTAACATCAACATTGATTTTAACCGAGTATTTTCCCCGGCTAAAATACTGCTTCTTGATTTCCTGCTCAGCCTGCTCCAGCAACGCGCGATCAAAGGTTCTTGATTCGGCAAGGCCCGCTTCGCGCAGCACCTTTAGCAACTGATCGTTTTCAATTTCCTTGGCGCCGTCAACCCGCATTTCTGCAATAACCGGCCGCTCATCCAGAGAAACGACCAAGGTGTCTTTGTCAGCTTCCAGACGCACATCATTGTAAAATCCTGTAGCAAACAAAGCCTTGATTGCTTCAGATGCTTTGCCATCGTCAATACGATCGCCGACTTTTACAGGCAGGTAATTAAAAACCGTACCCGCTTCGGTACGCTGAATTCCTTCTACCCGGATTTCCTTGATTACAAATGGCTCAAACGCCCAGGAAGGAAGTGTAAATACACCAAAGGCGGCCGCAATAAAAAGATAACTGGGTTTTAACGTCATAAACAATATGGCTTCCGAGGCCAAGCCCCTATATGCCTGAGTTGAGTTAATCGGAAATTCAGCCGAATCGCTGCATATCATTGATCAGAGCAAATGCCATCAGCGAAAACAGTAGCAACAGGCCTACTCTCTGTCCAATCTCGATAGTTCGAATAGACAAGGGACTTCCCTTGATAAATTCGGCCGCATAATACAACAAATGCCCACCATCCAGCACCGGGATAGGCAGAAGATTCAGCACACCTATACTGATACTTAGCAAGCACAAAAATTCCAGATATGGTTGAAAACCTGCCTTTGCTGATTGCCCAGCATAATCAGCAATTGAAACGGGACCACTAATTTGCTTCCACGAAACATTACCAGCCACCATTCTCCAGAGCATTTTCAGGCTGAAGCCGGCTTTATCCCACGTTTCTGTCAGTGCCGCCTGAAGCGCTTCAATCGGACCATACTGTACATTGATGCGTAGATTTTCAATCTGCTTGAAGTCTGGCGATGGAAGAATTCCGAGGCGGCCCATCTTTGTTCCACCCTCTTCAGTTGCTGCAATGGCAATGGACATGGATAACTGTTGAGTCCCCCGTACCAACCCCAATTGGATGGTCTGCCCTGGCCGGCTACGAATTTCACTGGAAAACAAGTTCCAGTCAGACACAGATCGCCCATCCACACTAATGATTTTGTCACCCGCCAAAACACCGGCTTGTGCAGCAGCACTATTTGGCACCAAGGCGTAAACCACCGGCAAGTACCGATAGGCGCTCAGCCCCAGGCGAGACAACAGATGTTCATCCACATCAGCTGCAGTTAGCTTGCGCAAGTCCAGCTCTCGAGTGAGGTAAGCGCCCCCAGCTGTCCTCACCTCCAAAAGGGCAACCGCCTTGGCTGACGCGGAGTCCAGCAAAGCCATGCGTAGTGACTGCCAGCTGGCAATCGGCGAAGCGTTCAGAGCCTTCACCTCATCACCGGCCTGCAGTCCAGCCAATGCAGCGGGCGTACCTGGTACAACGGCGCCAATTACCGGGCGCAGTTCTTCAACTCCGTAGCTGTAAATGCCCCAAAGGACTGCGATTGCGAGCAGGAAATTTGCAGCCGGGCCTGCGATGATGACGGCAGCGCGTTTTCCCAACGATTGATGATCAAACGCATATTGCCTTTCGCTGGGGGCAACCGGCCCTTCCCGTTCATCCAGCATGCGCACGTAGCCACCCAGCGGAATCGCGGCAATTTGCCACGTCGTATCCCCCCTCTGCATGGACCATAAGCATGGGCCAAAGCCAAAGGAGAAAGTCAGCACTTTGACACCGCATTTACGGGCCACCCAGTAGTGTCCAAGCTCGTGAAATGTCACAAGAATGCCGATGGTGATGATGAATGCTGTAATGCTCAGTAATACCGACATCTGCTTACACTATGATTTTGCCAGTTACTCGGGACAACAACTCGTGGGCGAGGTTCCGGCTTTCTTGATCAATTGCCAATAAATCTTCAAGGTTGCCTGCATAACTATCTGCAAGTCGCAGCATGACACGTTCATTCAACACGGCAATCTGATCAAACCTCAACCGTTCGTCCAGAAAGGCATCAACCGCAACTTCGTTAGCTGCGTTAAGCACTGCTGAAGCAGCCCCTCCCATTCTCAAGGCATCGAATGCCAAGCGCAGACAAGGGAAACGCTCAAGATCTGGCTCCATGAAATCAAGTCGGCCGACCGCAGCCAGGTTCAACCCCTCTACCCCCGACACAATTCGCTCCGGGTAGGCCAATGCATAGGCAATTGGTGTGCGCATATCCGGATTGCCGAGCTGGGCAAGAGTTGATCCATCCAGATATTCAACCATGGAGTGAATGATGCTTTGAGGGTGAATCACCACATCAATCTGATCTGGCAATGCATCAAACAGCCAACGCGCCTCTATTACCTCAAGTCCTTTATTCATCAAGGTTGCAGAATCAACCGAGATTTTACGGCCCATGCTCCAGTTGGGATGTTTGATTGCCTGCGCTGGCGTCACTTGCTCCAACGAACTGGATTCCCACTCGCGAAACGGCCCACCAGAGGCGGTCAGAATAATCTTGCGCACACCTGCCGCAGCAGGGTTGCCAGGGTAAGGATGGGGCAAGCTCTGGAAGATGGCGTTATGTTCGCTATCTATCGGCAACAGGCAGGCATTCGCCTGCTTGACCGCATCCATGAAAAGCTGCCCAGACAGGACCAGCGTCTCCTTGTTGGCCAACAGAATGCGCTTACCTGCCTTCGCTGCAGCCAGGGTCGGGACCAGCCCGGCGGCTCCAACGATGGCAGCCATAACCGTATCGACTTCAGGCAGTGTCGCCACTTGCTGTAGTCCAGATTCGCCTTCGAGCACCTCAATCTGCAAACCTGCATCGCGCACACGGCTCCGGAGCTGAGCCGCCAAATCCGCCTTTAAAACAGCAACATAAGCGGGACGAAACTGCAGACACTGTTCAAATAATCGTTCAATCTGCTGATTTGCCGTAAGTGCAACGACTTTGTAGCGGTCGGGGTGACGAGCTACGACATCCAGCGTACTGAGCCCTATGCTGCCAGTTGAACCTAATATGGTTAACGCATGTGACGACTTACTCATTCAAAACAACTCCAGTTCCTCAAGGGGAACATTTGAATGCGCCATCGCAATCAGCGGCGCTTCAAAACAGATAAGAAGGAGATCCAAAGAGTTACCAAGCTGCAAATATCGTGAACTTCAGTGCACTTACAACGGGAAGCAGCGCCAGCAGACTATCTACGCGATCCAAAATGCCACCATGCCCGGGCAATAAGCCACTACTATCCTTCAAGCCTACCTGACGTTTGAAAAGCGACTCCAATAAGTCACCCACGACGCTGACCGCCGTCAGCACCCAACCTACAGGCAACAAAACATAAAGCGGTAATACACTGAATGGTGCAAAACCAATCCCTCGCAATACCAGCAGGTATACGGTTACGGCAATCAAACCCCCAAACACCCCCTCCCAGGTTTTTCCCGGACTGATGGATGGTGCGAGCTTGTGCCGACCAAATTTGCGGCCAGAGAAATAGGCAGCAGTATCTGCCACCCATGCAATTGCAAAGAGTGCAAGCATTACCATCGCACCGTTCGGAAGAGCATGCCAACGCAGCAAGGAGGCCGTCGCAGCCATCAGAATCAACCATCCGATGAGGGCGGCCAACCATCGTGGCGCCAATGTCCACTTCCGAACAAGCCATAGCGGCGCAATGGCACACCAAAACAGCAATGCCAAGGGATCCAGTAACAAATGAGCTGCCGTCGCGCCTGGCAGGAATGCCAATGCGGCACTCTGAACAACGCTAGCGAGAATGAATACTCCAGCTTCCGGGCCTTGTAGCTTGGCAAGCTTGGTCCACTCCCAAGCAGCCAACCCAATGACAAGAACAGTAAACGCCCCCCAGCCCTGCGCCGGTAATGCAAACAAGGCAAGCAGTACCAAGGGCAACAGAACAAGTGCTGTAATGATGCGGGTTTTCAACATGATTTGGTCAGTTGCTCGCTAGTTCGTCCAAATCGGCGCTCACGCTGTTGATACCAATCAATCGCCGAGCCCAGCGCGTCACGATCGAAATCAGGCCAAAGTGTCTCTGTAAAATATAATTCCGTATAGGCCAACTGCCAGAGCAGAAAATTGCTAATTCTTTGCTCGCCGCCAGTACGGATAAACAAATCCGGCTCTGGTGCATAATTCATTGCCAGAAATGGAGTTAAATCTTCTTCTGCAAAACCAGCTGCTATCAAATCTGGCTTTTGCTGGAGCATCTGCCGAGTAGCTTGCAAAATATCCCAACGACCTCCATAGTCCGCACAAATTGTTAAGGTCAAGCCGGTGTTAAAGCGCGTCTTTTCTTCTGCAGAAATAATTAATTCCTGAATTCGTAAATCAAAACGCTCACGATTCCCAATCACGCGCAACTTAATCTGATTGTTATTAAGTTTCTCGACTTCACGCTCCAGCGCACGCAGAAACAGTTCCATTAAAAACGAAACTTCTTCTTGTGGCCGGCGCCAATTCTCACTGGAAAATGCAAATAGGGTTAAAAATTCGACACCCCTCTCGGCACATGCCTTAACCACTTCCCGAACTGTTTCAACACCACGCTTATGACCGGCAATACGGGGCATAAAACGTTGTTTCGCCCATCGTCCATTGCCGTCCATGATGACTGCAATATGACGAGGCACCGCCGTAGTTGGCGGAATTTCCTGGGTTGAACTCTTAAATAGACCCACTGCGAGATTCCCCGTTACAAAATACTCAGCCTTGATTTCGGAATATCACATCCATTACGAAAATCTGGCATAGCTTTTGACGATGCATCCATATGGCACTCAGCATGTAACGACAATTAACAAGGGGATCGGCGGTGAAATTGAATGCATCACATTCAATTATTTCCAGCACGATCCCCTAATATTCATTGCCTCAGCAAAAAGGCTATACGGTCATCAATTCAGTTTCTTTGGCTTGCAGGGCTTTATCAACCTCTGCAACAAATTTATCAGTCAATTTCTGGATATCGTCCTGAGCACGACGCTCTTCATCTTCCGAAATGGCCTTGTCTTTCACCAAATTCTTTAGCTCATTGTTGGCATCGCGACGTACATTGCGAATCGCAACTCTCGCCCCTTCTGCTTCGGACCTTACCACCTTGATCAGCTCTTTGCGCCGTTCTTCAGTCAGTGCAGGCATCGGCACTCTGATCAACTCTCCCATACTTGCCGGATTCAACCCCAAATCCGAATCACGAATGGCTTTTTCAACAGCACCCAGCATTTTCTTTTCATATGGAGCCACACCAATCGTACGCGCATCAATCAAAGTCAGGTTTGCAACCTGATTGATTGCTGTCGGGCTACCGTAATAATCAACCATGATATGATCAAGCAATCCAACGTGAGCACGTCCAGTCCTTACCTTTCCCAAGTCGGCTTTCAGCGTCTCAAGGGATTTTTGCATTTTCTGCTCAGCGGTTTTCTTTACATCAGCAATCATTTCCGCTCCTTGCTATTTTCAAGTTAGCTTCAAACAAATCATTCAAAGTCTTCTTTTACCGCCAAGAAGTATCTTGAATAGACCTATACATAAGAACCAAGTTCCTGCTGAATCTAGCAGCCTAACCTGCGGCGCTCATGTCAATAATCAGTACAAAAAATTTGGTTATCGCTCAGCAATGAACCAAGGTACCTTCATTCTCGCCAAATATTACACGCTTCAATGCACCAGGCTTGAATATGCTGAATACGCAGATATTCATGTTCTGATCCCGACACAGAGCGAGCGCAGTTGCATCCATGACTTTCAGGTTCTTGGCAATTGCTTCATCAAAAGTGATGGTCTGATAACGAACTGCATCCGGATTCTTTTTCGGATCATCTGTATATACACCATCAACCTTTGTAGCCTTGAGCACGATATTGGCATTCATTTCCATGCCACGTAACGCTGCTGCAGTATCAGTGGTAAAGAAAGGGTTTCCCGTACCGGCGCCAAATACAACAACCTTTCCTTCCTCAAGGTATTGAATTGCCTTGGGACGAATATATGGCTCAGCAACCTGTTGAATCGTAATGGCTGATTGCACCCGTGACACCAAGCCCACTTGGCGCATGGCATCTTGCAAAGCCATAGCATTCATCACCGTTGCAAGCATACCCATATAATCTGCAGTAGCCCTATCCATACCGGCCGCTGCGGGCGCCACGCCGCGAAATATATTGCCGCCACCTATGACAATCGCGATCTCAACACCGAGATCTGCCACCTCTTTAATTTCAGACACAATCCGCTCAACAGTCTGACGGTTGATACCGTAACTGTCATCGCCCATCAATGCCTCACCCGACAATTTAAGAAGGATTCGCTTATAGACCGGCTGGCTCATGTATCACCCTTATATGGCAAGTTGGCAGAAATAAAATGACGTTCCCTGCAAGCTGCAGGTGGAACAAAGCCGCCGAAGGCACCCAGAATCCGGTGCCCGCGGCGGCCATCGGCAACAGCGTCATCAACCTGACGCCATGCCTTTATACTTTAGCTGCAGCAGCTACTTCAGCAGCGAAGTCAACAACCTTCTTTTCAATCCCCTCACCAACCACATACATCTGGAAGGTGTTAACGGAAGCCTTCTTCTCAGCCAAAAGCTTCTCGATGGTCTGATCAGGATTCTTCACGAAAGGCTGGCCCAGCAAAGTCACTTCTGCCAAGTACTTGGTGATACGGCCTTCCACCATCTTCGCGATGATATCGGCAGGCTTTCCGGATTCAGCAGCTTGTGCCGAGAAGATCTTACGCTCTTCATCAAGCTTTTCTGCAGGCACCTGATCTTTGGAAACACAGATAGGCTTGCTAGCAGCGATGTGCATCGCAATGTCACGACCCAGGGCTTCATCGCCTGCCAAGTCAACAATTACACCGATCTTGGTGCCATGCAGATAGGTGGCCAGCTGGCCTTGTGTTTCGAAACGCACAAAGCGACGAATCGAAATATTCTCACCGATCTTGGAAATCAACGCCTTGCGGGCTTCTTCAACCGACTCACCAGATGCCAGCTTGACTTCTGCCAGCGCTTCAACTGTCGCCGGGTTAGCCGACACAACAACTTCCGCTACAGTCTTAGCAAATGCAGCGAAGTTAACGTCCTTTGCCACAAAGTCTGTTTCGCAATTCACTTCGACCAATGCACCAGTTTTACCGCCTGCAGCAACAAAAGCAGCAACATTGCCCTCAGCTGCGGTGCGGCCCGCTACTTTGGAAGCCTTGTTACCACTTTTGATGCGCAGAATTTCTTCTGCTTTCTTGATGTCGCCTTCGGCTTCAACGAGCGCCTTCTTGCACTCCATCATGCCAAGGCCCGTTGCCTCGCGCAGTTCGCCAACCATCTTTGCGGTAATTTCAGCCATTTTTGACTCCTTACTTGCCATTGCATGCCATGCAGGCAATGGCACTAATTTGATGAATTCTTAATTCAATGACACAACATTCGTGCTACGCAGCAAAAAGGGGCTTTTACGCCCCTCTTGCCGATTTGCAATCGATAGCGTTTAAGCTGCTTGATTTCCTGCTGCAGCCGCAACAACTTCAGCCAATGCCTGATTGCGGCCTTCCAGAATCGCATCCGCAATGCCACGAGCGTACAGACGGATGGCGCGGCTCGAATCATCGTTGCCGGGGATTACATAATCAATACCTTCGGGCGAATTGTTGGTATCTACAATGCCGATCACAGGAATGCCGAGCTTCTTGGCTTCAACGATGGCACCTTTCTGATAGCCAACATCAACTACGAACAGTGCATCTGGCAAACCACCCATGTCCTTGATACCACCCAAAGAACGCTCGAGTTTCTCGATCTCACGCTGGATACCGAGCAATTCTTTCTTGGAGTAACCGCTATTGGCATCTGCCAGAAGGGCTTGCTGCTCGTTCAGACGCTTGATGGATTGCTTGACCGTCTTGTAGTTGGTCAGCATACCGCCTAGCCAACGGTGATCAACAAAAGGGGCGCCGGCACGGGTGGCTTCTTCGCGCACGATTTCGCGAGCTTGGCGCTTGGTGCCAACAAACAGGATGGTGCCCTTGTTAGCTGTCAGACGCGTCACATACTTCAGCGCGTTCTCAAACAGCGGCAGGGTCTTTTCCAGGTTGATGATGTGAATCTTGTTGCGATGACCGAAGATGTATTGAGCCATCTTCGGATTCCAGTAACGGGTTTGGTGGCCAAAGTGAACACCGGCCTCAAGCATTTGACGCATGCTAATGGACATCTTAAAACTCCAATTTTGCTAAGGGTTAAAGCCTCCACTCGGTTACGCGACGCCGCTATTGCAGCGCACCCTTGGCACAACCGAGTGTGCGAATTACTCAGCCACCCTGGCCGAGTTAATCCAAGATTATAGCGTGTAGCGGCCACTCTGCTCAAGCCACTCGTTGTTTCAGTTATCCGTTGCGCCGCAATCAGCGGGCGGAGTTGCTAGGCTTTGGCAGAGCGCAGTCAAGCGAGCGAGCAGCGAAGTCGCAGCAGCTTGGTCACCTCGGGAGTGGGCGAGTTTATGGAGTAAGGCCAGGTCCTTGGAAATTCTGGAAGGATCACCAATCTGCTTATCTGCCGTCAGCGCCGCCTCCAGAAGAGTGTGTGCACCCGCCCAATCTTGTTGTTGTATTGCAATTTGCCCCAGGAGGCGCTGGGCATTTGCACTTTCGGCCTTGTCTGACCCAGCGGCCTGCAGCGCAATAGTTGCCAGGCGCTTTGCATCGTCAAAATGGGATTGCTGTATGACCAACCTCGCCTTGCCGTTATATAGGGCAGCGCGCCGGCTACAGCCAGCATTGCATAGTGCCTCTGCCTGCCCGAAGCGCTCAGCGGCTGCGGTATACAGCCCTCCCCTTACGTCGAGCAACGCCAATTGCAAATGTACTTCGAACTGGATGGTTTCCGGGTAGCCTGCGGCATCAGCCAGCATCTGCTCCAGTTGCTGTTTCGCCTCGACAAAGCGCCCCTGCCGATGCATCACCAATGCAACTCCAAGTCGTGATTCACCAACTCCTTGTCGGTCATCCAGGGCGGCAAAACGCAAACCAGCATCCCGCCACGCTTGTTGCGCTTCCTGCCAATTGCCTTCGCTGGATTCGCGCCGCGCACGCGACACATACCGATCTGCGTCGCGACGCATGACCGATACAGGATCGGGTGGCGTTCCGCAGGCAGCTAGCAGTATGCAGACGAGACTCAGTTGCCCTAAACGTCCGATGCTTGCTTTGCTATTCATGGCTTTCAATCCTTGGAGCCTGCGGTTCTTCCGGGGCGACCATGCGATTCAATGGCCAGCTACGACGTACCGAATCCAGCGTATCCGCTCCGGTATCCAGCAGCTCATTGCCTCGCTTCAGCAAGCGGCCGGCATCCGGCGCAGCGGTTTCAGCCGTCTTGCGAAGCGCCTCTGCTGCTTGCTTGGCTTCCGCACTGGCCGCTTCGACGTTTGCCAGCGTGCTATTCGCCTTGTCCATGATAGGTGGCAGTTTTTCCTGCACTTGTGCAATGGCCGCATCGGCTCGCTCAAGTGCCTTTCTGGCTGAGAGCAGCGTTTCAGGCACATCTTTGGCGGCCAACGCATCGAAATGCGCAATGGCCGAGTCGATACGGGAACGGGTCTGCTGCAAATCTTGGGACAGGCGATTGAAATTCTGCAGGGCCTGCACGACGTCGCCCTTTGGATCGTTCACGTAATGCAAGGTTTTTTCAACTTCTTCGATCACCGGCACCACACGGTCGCGCACTTCCTGTGCAATTTCATCGAAACTTTTGCCCGCAACGAAGATGAGTTGGGAATTTCGATCGACTGGCGGCAGAAAGCCTGTGCCGCCACTGATACCGATATAACTGTCACCGATCAGCCCGTCTTTCATCATGTGGCCCACCGAATCACGCTTGATCCACTTCAGATAGCGATCCTCCACCACTATTTCGATGTTGACATGCCCGACCTCGTCCAGAGTCAGCTTCTCAACCTGCCCAATTTTGAAGCCGGAAAACTTCACCGCCATGCCAACCTTCAGGTCAGTGCCTGACTCGCTGACCAGTAGCAATGGGGTCTTGGCGACGAAGTAACCTTGCTTGACGGCAATGGCATACACCAAGCCCGCCACGGCCAGTACCGCCAGCACAATGAAAGCCAACAACTTGGCGCCCAGCCAGCGAAAGCGTGGGTCGCTGTCACGCAACAACTTCATGTCTGTACTTCCTTCCTTTCAAGGCCGATCTCGGCAAATTGCCACCCCGGCGGCGGCGCGACGGGGCCGATGGCCAGTACGACGCCGTCGGCAAGGGCTGCATTGCAAAGATCCAGGCTAGGCGATGGCAAGGATTCTTCCGTAAAAAAACCAGCCTCAGCCACCAGCAAGGCGGGGCGCTGCAAGGCCACGCGCAGCATACCCAGCAAACGACGTTCCCGCTGCTCCAACTGTACGGCCGGCCGCCCTAGCCAGCGCTTCCATTCAGATTCGTCAATCTTCAATAAGCGCAGCAAGGGTACCAAGCGCGATTCCAGCAAGGCCAAAGGCCAGTCGCTGACAAATCCGGCAGGGAATGCAATGTTCTCCCAGACCCTCAGATTGGCCAGCAGCCCCCCGTCAGCGGCCAGCCAGGCAGGATTGAGGTTTTGTTGCATGGCAGAATCAAGCGCCATATCAATCCAGCGTTGCGTCATGGCGGCATCCCAGGTGGACAACCAGTAGCGGCCGGCAGGCAAGATCAGTGTTGCGTCGGCAATCGACAGTGTCATGACAGAGCTCATATCAGCCTCGCCATCAAGACAAACAGCAGATCCACACCAAACAGCGCAATGGTGCCGCGCAATACGGCGCGGGAGGCTGCCCTGGGGATTTCAGTTGTCAGTGGCGGGCCAGACAGGCCTTGAGCGCACGCCACCAGCGAAATCGCGCACCCCATTGCCATACCCTTGATCATACAGATGGGCAGAATGGCCAAGGTCAGTCCATCCAGCAGCGCTTCCAGTTCAATATTTGTATTCATCCCCCCCACCGCCAGCGCACCCGTGAGGATGGCAATCAGGGCAAAGTAAATCGTCAGCGCCGCTGCTGAAATCGACATGCCGATTACCCGGGGCACCACCAGATAAGGCACGGGCGGCACACCCATGCGATAGAGATTGCGAATCTCTCCACCCGCCTGCATGGTCGCCAGCTCACTGGCCATGGCCGAGCAGCTGCGGGCAACCAGCAAGAATCCCGTTACCAGAGGGGCCAGTTCTGAGAGCGTGATGGACGCCAGCAATTTGAGTGCGCCCTGCCCACTCTGACCAAACTGGAAGTGCAGCTGGCCGACGATGATCCCGCCCACGGCCATGGCAATCAGCGCAACCATGCCTAGCGATTCGATACCCGAGAAATACAGCTGCTTGGCTAGTACCCGACGTACGGGCCATCGCCGCAAAGCTGGCAATGCCGCCAGAAACTCTGGCAACAGATGCGGTGCGCCATAGCGCAGGCGTTTGAGCATCCAATCCTCTCCAAATAGGTATGCAATCAACCCAATAGAAACAATCAATCGGAAACAAATTGATCAATGGCTTATACTATCGACCAATCCCGCGAAGTCCTACCTTTTTCAGGAATAGTCACGCATTCAGGCTGCGCTGCCAGCCAGCTGGCGAAATGCCATGCGCCGCATTCGAACGGAATCTGGCAAGGTAGGGCGCAAGTTCATACGATTAAAGGGTCCGATAGACTACCACCTGATTCATGTGCCTATTCACTCGGCATGCGAGTCATATAGATGAATAGTCATTCATTCAATAGCACCACGTCTCAAGGAAGCTACCATGTCCAACGTCAAACATAGCCGTCTGTTGATTCTCGGCTCCGGCCCGGCTGGCTACACCGCCGCCGTCTACGCTGCTCGCGCCAACCTCAAGCCCGTTCTGATTACCGGTCTTGCGCAAGGCGGCCAGCTCATGACCACCACTGACGTTGACAACTGGCCGGCTGACGCAAGCGGCGTGCAGGGTCCGGAGCTGATGCAGCGCTTCCAGGCCCACGCTGAGCGCTTTGGCACCGAGATGATTTTCGACCACATCCACACCGCCAACCTGACGGAACGGCCATTCACCCTGATCGGCGACAACGGTACCTACACCTGTGATGCGCTGATCATTTCGACAGGGGCCTCCGCACAATATCTGGGCCTGCCTTCGGAAGAAGCGTTCATGGGCCGTGGCGTATCGGGCTGCGCCACTTGTGATGGCTTTTTCTACCGTAACCAGAAGGTTGCCGTTGTCGGCGGTGGCAATACCGCTGTTGAAGAGGCGATTTACCTTTCGAACATTGCCAGCCATGTCACGCTCGTCCACCGTCGCGACAGCTTCCGTGCCGAGCGCATCATGATTGATCACCTGATGGAACGGGTTGCATCCGGCAAAATCAGCCTGGAGCTGGATCATGTGCTGGACGAAGTACTGGGCGACAACACCGGGGTAACCGGCGCCCGCCTGAAGTCCACCAAGACCGGCGAGACCAAGCAACTGGATGTCACCGGCGTTTTCATTGCTATCGGCCACAAGCCCAATACCGACCTGTTCCGTGGTCAGCTGGAGATGGATAGCACCGGCTACCTGATCACCCAGGGCGGCCGCGAGGGGGGCGCAACGGCCACCAGCATTCCTGGTGTCTTTGCGGCGGGTGATGTGCAGGATCACATCTATCGACAGGCTGTTACCAGTGCAGCAACTGGTTGCATGGCCGCTCTGGATGCGGATCGTTATCTGGCCGCACACAAGTAGCCAGCGCGTTGTGCAGGGGCGATACCGCCCCTGCGTGCTTTGCATTGATTACGTCCCCTGCTGGCAGCAGTCTCGCTGATCCAGCGTCTCGATCAAGCGGCAGTGCTCGGCACTCGGACTATTGCAATCAACCAGCTTCAGCAGCACCTCCCGCATCGCCTGCAAGTCGCGAATCCGCTCTTCGACCGCCTGCAAGTGCTCCCTGGCCAGCCGATCAGCCTCAGTACAGGGTTGTTCGGGATGATCCGCCAGACTCAGCAGCGTCTTGATCTCTTCAATCGAAAACCCCAGCTCCCGGCCTCGCCGGATAAAACGCAGACGCTTGATTGCCTGCTCGTCGTAATGGCGATAACCATTGGCTGCCCTGATCGGCGCCTGAAGCAGGCCTGTGCGCTCGTAGTAGCGGATGGTTTCCAGATTAACGCCAGATTCCTGACTCAAACTTCCAATTGTGACTGGCATGGCTTGACTCCGTAGTTGCTACAGGGTTCAGGATACGCTCATCAACCCACAAGGAGCCAGTCATGGGCGCACATTGCTGTCAGCACCACACTTCCCCTCCCCAGACATCCCGTCGTTATCGCCGCATCCTGTGGCTGGCGCTGTTTATCAACCTGGGCATGTTTCTCGTCGAAATCGCCTCGGGATTACGTGCCGGTTCAGTCTCCCTGCTGGCTGACTCACTCGATTTTCTGGGGGATGCAGCCAACTATGGCATCAGCCTGGTGGTATTGGGCAGCAGTCTGGCTGCACGGGCGCGGGCCTCAATGATCAAGGCCTGGACGATGGGGTTATTTGGAGTGGGCGTATTGGCGAGCGCCATCTGGCATGCATTGACTGGCGGCACGCCCCAGGCTGAAACCATGGGATTCGTCGGCACCGCTGCATTACTGGCCAACCTGACGGTTGCCGGCCTGCTATATGCCTATCGGGATGGCGACAGCAATATGCGTAGTGTCTGGCTCTGTACCCGTAACGACGCGCTCGGCAACATCGCCGTGCTGCTGGCGGCGCTTGGTGTATTCGGCACCGGCAGCGCCTGGCCGGATCTGCTGGTCGCCCTCATCATGGCCACGCTGGCATTGCAGGCAGCCTGGGTGGTGATCAGGCAGGCCCGCCAGGAACTGGCAGCAACGCCAACAACGTCCCACCCCTCAACCCGCAGCCCCAGCTATCGGCGTGCGAATGCATCGGGTAGATCCTGAGAGGGCTTGGCTCTGTTGAGTGTCCGGCAACAATCCGCGCCACTCAACGGGCCGGGCCTTTCAGCAGGGCGATGACAGCACCAGCCCCCCCATCTACCGGCCTTGCCTGACAAAAGGCCAAGACCTCGTCGCGCTGGGTCAGCCAGTTGCGCAGTTTGTTTTTCAGCACCGGTTCTTTGTTGAAGGAGCCTCGCCCCTTGCCGTGAATGATGCGGACGCAGCAACGATTCTGGCGGCGGCACTCATGTACAAAGACCCCGACTGCCAGCCTGGCCTGGTCGGAATTCATGCCATGCAGGTCCAGCTGCGCCTGCACCACCCAATGGCCACGCCGCAGCTTTTTCAGCGTATCCAGGCGCTGGCCCGGGCGCAGATATAGCAACTCTTCGCCAGTCTCCAACTCATCCCAGGGCCAGTAGTCGGTCATGGCATCGTGCATGACCTCGTGCTCATCTTGCTCATGCTGCAAGGCACGTGGCGGGGGCTGCGGCAAGTCGTGTGCCACTTTGGATGGTGCGGGCAAGGGCGTGACATCGGCGACTTCACGCTGGAACAGCTCCGCATCGCTTGGCGGCGCGGGCTGGGGCTTGGGCGGTGGCTTTGCCTGCTTGAGCTGCTGCTTGAGCTGGCGCAACAGGTCGAGGGAAGGTTGCTTCATGCGGGCGTCAACGTCAAAAGATAGGCATCTCAGACCGACGGATGTCCACCAACAGGCGGGCACGCTGTTCGTCGGGCGCCGGATTGTCGCAGAACTTGCCCCTTGGCTGTATCAAAGCCGCCATCAAGGTCTGCTGCGCTCGCAGCAAAACTCGTAGCGCCGTCACGCGTTACTGCCACGAGTCCACCAACTCAGCGCGGCTAGGTGCGGTTGACGTTTTGTTTCCGGTCGCACCGGGTTTCACCGGCAAGCGATCTGCAAACCTGACGTCCACAGAACTCAGGTCATTCTCGGCTTTTCGTTTGGCCGCAAGTCAAATACCAGGACTTCTGCCTGCTCACCTTCAGAAATGGTAATGGTCGGCTCATGCCGTATCCGCACGCCATCGCCTTCCTGCAGGTGCAAACCATTGATACAGGCACTGCCTCTGGCAAGGTGGATATACGCAAACCGCTCTCCCGGCAGATCCAGTTGAGCGGTTTCATCTCCATCAAACAAACCCGCATAGATACGGACGTCCTGATGGATCCGCAGGGATTGTCCGGTTCCCTCGGCCGAGGCGATCAAGCGCAGACAGCCGCGCTTTTCAGCAGCGGAAACGTGCCTTTGCTGATAACGCGGCTCCACCCGCAGCCGGTTGGGCAAGATCCAGATCTGCAGAAAATGCACGGGCTCATCATCTGAATGGTTGTATTCGCTGTGATCAATGCCCCGCCCTGCACTCATGGCCTGTACGTCTCCGGCCTGGATAACCGACCCCTCACCCGTTGAATCCTCATGCTCCAGCGCACCGGACAATACGTAGGAGATGATCTCCATATCGTGGTGTGAATGCGTCTCGAAGCCGCCTCCCGGCTCCACCTTGTCGTCATTGATCACCAGCAGGTCAGAGAACCCACGCTGATGGGCATCAAAATAATCACCAAACGAAAAGGTATGGCGCGAGAACAGCCAACCCAAGTCTGCCATCCCACGATCATCCGCCTTTCTGATTTCATGCATGATTTGCCTCCCGCATTGACATCCCTTCCCAATTCATTGATTTCCGCCGCTATCGGCAAAAGCCCGGCGGCACCTCTGCCGCACAGAATCGACAACACACAGGCCGCAGGCAGCGCCCAAACGTCAGAATAAGCGATTGCCGCCATGCTGCAGGCAAATGTTCAACGTTCTGCCATAAACCTGCTATACCGTTCCATCCACCGCCTGCCGTCAAGAGCTTGACTTGGGTCAGTTTTCCGTAATAAATTACCAACCAGTTAGTTATTACTCACTTACCAACACTTGATCGTGACGCAACAGCCAGACCATGAATCCGCCAGCAATCCGCGCTGGCAACGCCGCAAAGAAGCCAGACCGACCGAAATCGTCGAAGCCGCACTCAAGCTGTTTGTCGAGCGTGGTTTTGCCGCTACCAAGCTGGATGAAGTAGCCCGCGCAGCCGGTGTGACCAAAGGCACGCTCTATCTGTATTTCGATAGCAAGGAAGCTTTGTTCAAGGCCGTTGTGCAGGAGACACTGCTGCCCAACATCACCTCGGCAGAGCATGTGGTGGCTGACTATCAGGGCGATGCCGCCAGCCTGCTGCTGCATCTTCTGACGATCTGGGCTGAGCGACTGGCCACGACCCCGACAGGCGGCATCTCCAAGCTGATGGTAGCCGAGGCCGCCAATTTTCCCGAACTGGCGCGTTTTTATTACGACGAAGTCGTCGTTCGTAGCACCCGCCTGTTTACCGCCGTCATTGAGCGCGGCATTGCGGAAGGAACCTTCCGCCCGGTTGATGCCTACCTGGCAGCGCGTGAAATCTCCGCCCCGATCGTGATGGCCAGCACCTGGGCCCACGCATTCGGCCCCCTTGGCTGCGAAGGTGTCGAAATCCGCAGCTTTGCCCGTTTCCACTTCGATGTGCTGATGAATGGCATCAGACAATAAGGACAGCAAAACCATGAGCGATTCCCGCACCCCGCCAGCTGGCAATGATGCGCCCCCCCCAACACCGGCCAATACCGCCCCGGCTGGCCCCACTCCACCCGCTGCGACACCACCAGCCCCCCGCAAGCAAGGCCCCGCCCGCATGGTGCTGTTGCTGGCCTTGCTGAGCATTGGCGGTTGGCTGGGGTATCGCTACTGGCATGGCATGCATCACGTCACCACCGATAACGCCCAGATTGATGGCCATATCGTGCCGATCTCGGCTCGGGTCTCCGGTTTCGTGCGGGAACTCAATATCGAAGAAAACCGCCAGGTGGCCAAGGGCGATGCGCTGGTCAAGATTGACGACAGGGACTTCATCGCCAAGCTGAATCAGGCGGAAGCCGATCTGAATATCGCCATTGCCTCAGCAGGCCGTCATGGAGAAACCGGGCAGGCTGGGGCACAGGTCAATTACGCGCAGGCCAATGCTGCGGCAGCCAATGCCACTATCCAGCAGGCTGAAGCCAACCTGACGCGCGCCCGCAACGATCTGGAGCGCAGCCGCTCTCTGGCCGCCAAGTCGATGGTCAGTCAAGCCCAGCTCGACAATGCCGAAGCCGCCGTGCGGGTCGCTGAAGCCCAGCTGAAAACTGCCCGCGAAACTGCCCAGGCAGCCAGCCAGCAGATTGGCGTCTCCACGGCCGGCCTACGCTCGGCCCAGGCCAAGGTTGACTCTGCCCGTGCCCTGCGTGATCTGGCCGCCAATCAGCTGGCGGACACCAAGATCAACGCCCCCATTGGCGGTGTGATTTCAAAGCGTGCAGTGGAAATCGGCCAACTGATCCAGCCCGGCCAGACACTTTTCAATATTGTTCCTACCGACAAGGTCTGGGTTGTCGCTAATCTGAAAGAGACCGATGTCTCGCGCGTCAAGGTAGGCCAGAAAGCCGAGATTGAAGTTGATGCCTATCCGGGCCAGCGCTTCAGTGGTGAAGTCGAATCGTTCAGCCCGGCAACCGGCGCCAAGTTTGCGATGCTGCCTCCCGACAACGCCACCGGCAACTTCACCAAGGTGGTGCAACGGGTGCCGGTGCGCATCCGGCTCAATGGCGTCGATGCCGGCAAAACCCCACTGCGGCCCGGCATGAGCGTATTTGCCGACATTCTTATCAACTGACCTCAGGAAACCCATCATGGCGACCCGATACAGCTTCTTTGCCCTGCTAAAAGCCACGCCAGCCTGGCTGGCACTGCCCCGCAGTGAACGCAACCGCTTCAACTCGGAAGAGCTGGGCGCCCTGTTTGCGCGGTTTCCCCAAGTTGGCGTAAGGATGTATGACTGCGAAGCCTTCACCGGTCGTTACAGCAACATTGTCGTCTTCGAGACGGAAGAGGTGCATGCCTACCATCTGCTGATCGACAGCCTGCGCGACAGCCGGGTATTCAGCGTGCCCTATTTCGAGTTTGTTGACATCGTACCCGCCATCGAAGAACACCCGGTTCCCCGCTCCTGATCTCCATGAAGCCATTTCTGCCAGCCCTGTCGCGTAGCAGCGACGATGCCTCGATCTACGCCAACCGCTACGTCATTGCGATGACGGTCACCCTTGCCTGCGTGCTGGAATTGCTCGACACCAGTATCGTCAACGTGGCGGTGCCGCACATGATGGGCACACTCGGCGCCACACTCGATGAAATCACCTGGGTGTCGATCGGTTATGTCGTCGCCAACGTCATCGTGCTGCCGATCAGTGGCTTTCTGTCGAATCTGTTTGGTCGGCGCAATTACTTTGCCTTCTCCATCATCCTGTTCACCCTTGCCTCATTTGCCTGCGGCAACGCCGAAAGCCTTGGCAGCCTGGTCTTCTGGCGCATTGTGCAGGGTCTGGGAGGGGGCGGCCTGATTGCGACGGCACAATCGACACTGTTCGAGGTCTTTCCTGCCAAGGAAATGTCGTCGGCGATGGCGATATTCGGCATCGGTATCATGTTCGGTCCCTCGCTGGGGCCGACTGTCGGGGGCTGGCTGACCGAGTCCTACTCCTGGCCCTGGATTTTCTACATCAACCTGCCCTTGGGCGTCGTTGCCCTATTGCTGACCCTATTGTTCGTGCCGGACTCGAAGCATCGCAAGATGCCGCCATCGGTGGACTATATGGGGCTGGTCCTGCTAGCCATCGGCATTGGGGCGCTGCAGCTGATGCTGGAGCGCGGCGAACGGCTGGATTGGTTCGAGTCGGCGGAAGTGGTCGGCTATGCCGTCGCCAGCCTGATCGGCCTGGGGCTGTTCACAATCCGTGAACTGGAAATCGACCACCCCATCGTCGATCTGCGGGTGATGGCCGATGCCCAGTATTCAGCCGGCCTGGCCATTACCTTTCTGTTGGGTGCAGCACTGTTTTCCACGGTGTTTCTGTTCCCGGTCTACGCCCAGACCCTGATGGGCTTCAATGCCATGCAGACAGGCTTCATCATCCTGCCGTCTGCGATTGCAGCAGGCCTGGTCATGCCGGTGATGTCCAAACTGATCGCCCGAGGTGTACCAGGAAGGCTGCTGATCATCATTGGCGCCGGTATTTTCATGTATTCAATGTGGCGCCATCACCTGTTTACCACCGAGTCCGGTCTGGATGATTTCTTCTGGCCGCTGATCATGCGCGGCGTCGGACTTGGCATGATCTTCATGCCACTCAACAACCTGACCATGGCCAATATCGCCCCGGCCGCCATCCCCAACGCAACGGGTGTCTACAACCTGACACGGCAACTCGGTGGCAGCGTCGGCATTGCGGTGTCGGCTACCCTGCTGAGCCAGTTCGACCACACCAAGCATGCCGCACTGGTCGATCACATCGCCCACGACAACGCTGCGGCAGAAAGCCGGTTGGCGGCCTTCAAGCAGATGTTCATGCACAGTGGCATCCACGAGCGCATGGCCGAACTGAAAGCCTATGCACTCGTCAGCCTGCAGGTTGAAAAGCAGTCGATGATGTTGTCGTTCAGCGATTTGTTCCTGTGGTTTGGCATCACCATCTGCGCCACCCTGCCCTTGCTGCTGGTGATGCGCAAACAGCGCATGCTGGCCGGCAGCAGCGATGTTGCCCATTGAACCCGATCTTAGGTTCTATTGACGTTAGCAACTGTGTTGAAGGTCAATAGAACCTAGTCGGCCGGCAGGGTGAAATGAAAGCTGGCACCCTGCCCCGGCTGGGATTCGGCCCAGATCCGGCCGCCGTGGCGGGTAATGACCCGTTTGACCGTCGCCAGCCCAATACCGGTGCCCTCGAACTCCCGCTCGGAATGCAGCCGCTGGAATGGCGTGAACAGCCGGTCGGCATACTGCGGATCAAAGCCCGCGCCATTATCTGACAGCACATAACTGCCATCGTCCGTCTGGCCGAACCGGATGCGTGCCACCGCCTGCCGGCGGGTGAATTTGATGGCATTGCCCAGCAGATTTTCCAGCACCACCCGGATCAGGCGGGGATCGGCCTGCACCATCATGCCCGGCAGACAATCCAGCACAATCTGCCGCAGATCATCGTGCTGCAGCGAGGCAAAGACCTCCTGTGCCAATACCGACAAATCAAATACCTGCCGCTCCAGCCCTGCCCGGTTGACGCGCGCCAGCGTCAACAGATCGTCGATCAGCTGGTTCATGCGCTGGCTGGCGGCAATCACCCGCCTCAGCAAGTCCTGATGATCCTGCGCCAGCCCCGGTGCCTCGCCGGCCAGAATCTGACTGAAGCTCATGATGGCCCGCAGCGGTGCCCGCAGGTCATGCGATACCGAATACGAAAACGCCTCCAGCTCCCGGTTCAGCATCTCCAGCTCAATCGTCCGTTGCTCGACTCTAGCCTCCAGCTGCTCATTCAGGCGCAGGATGTGCGCCTCGTAATCTTTGCGCGCCGAAATATCGACAGCCACCGTCAGCAGTGCCGGCTCGGCCTCTTTTGCCAGATGGAGCGGCAGACGCACCACCTGATACGTATGCAGACTGCCATCGAGATGAGTTACTGACATTTCGGACAAGGCCAGCGGCCCCGGATTCTGTCCGGTCGTACTGAAGAAGCGTGCCAAGGCGGTTTCTTTCCGCTCGGGCAGTGCAAGGCCGCCGTCGCCAAGCAAGGCCCTGAGTGCCTGATTGATCAGCAGTACCCGGCCTTGGGCGTCGGTGGCGTAAACCAGCACTGGCAACAGATCAAACACTTGTCGCAGGCGGGCTTCGTTTTCTGCCATGGTGACCTGAGCCTGCTGCAAATCCTTGAGTTGCATCTGCAGTTTTCCTGTCACCCGGTTGTAATCGGCACGGGTGACATCCAGGTCGTTCCGCACCCGTTCGACCATGCGGAACAGCTCGATATTGCGCTCCCGTTCAACCATGCCGACATCGACCGCATCCAGCACCGCCCCGGCAATCACCTGCAGATCGGCCAGTGCGGCAGACGGAACCGTCATATGCCAGAGCAGCGCACCAATCCGGTAACGACGAAACCCGTCGCCCAGCGTGAACACCACGCCTTGTGCCCGGTCGATAAAGTCACCAAGCAGCACCTGCACCTCGTCCAGGCTCGGCGCGAACACCGCGACCGGTGCAGCCAGCAGCTGGCGACGGGTCAGCGTCACCGCCATGAAGCCCGGAGGGGGAGGATCTACTGCACTGAGAAAACGGTCACTCATGCGGCCACTCGATCAATCGGTCATCCAGCAAGCGACCCGGCTTCCGGGCCAAGCAACAGCAGCACATAGCTCATATTGTGGAAAAGATTGGGCGTATAGCCATCGCCATTGCGCAAGGGTGCCATCTCGCCAAAGGAAGGAAAGCCTGCCAGCGGCAGGCCCTGCGGAAACGCCTTGGCAATGGCACTGACCTCCACCTCAATGGCACTCCCCAAAATCGCCTTGCGGCCGGCGCAGCTCACCACCAGCGCAGCGGCTGGCTCAAAGCCCAGCACCTCGCGTCGGGCTGCCAGTCGGTAGACTTCTGCCATCAGCTCGCTGGGGCTGGCCAGGCAGACGCGCACTTGCTTGCCCGCTTCGATGCCGCCATACAGTCCCAGCTGGCCCTGGCCTGCCGAGAAATCCGGCACGATCGAGCGCAGGCGACGCTCGGCCGGCTGGGCCGGGTTCACGACTTCCAAAGTCAGGATGCCACGATCCGTCTGCAACACCGGCTTACCCGTCTCCCGCTCAATGAATTCCATGGCCGGTACGCCGTCAATCTGCTCAACGTGGGTACCTGCCGCTGAATTCACCAGCCCGGCCTGGCCAATGGCTGTCAGCGCATTGCCAACGCTGATGTCGAATCGTAATGCCCCTTCAGCCGCCAGCATCACGATGCCATCCTGCAGCACTTCGCTGCCGTGATACAGGTAGCAGGTTTGCATACGGTTATCGTCGGCGGCCAGCCCGCCCACGACCGGCACACTGATTTCACGCTCAATCACCGCTTCGATGCGCGTCGCATCGGCACGGAAGTCTGAAAAAAGCAGAATGAAGCGGGGTGTACGTCCAGCCAGCTGCTGCTCAAGCTGAGTCAGCGCCTGTCGTGTGCAGCGTTCCGGGTCGGCGCCGACCCCCTGTGCTGCGGCGGCGTACCAATGCACGGCACCACCCGAGTTGATGCCCAGCGCCACCGCTCCCTGATCAGATGCACGCCGGGTTTCGTAGATGCCGTCACCGCTGTTGCCGACGATCAGCACGGCTGCAGATTCAAGTGCGTCTCGCACACCATCGATCAGATCGGTGCTGCCACCGTAATGTACGGTGCTGAACAGCAGCACCAGCTCGGGCTGGATCGGCGCCAGGGCTTCGCCCAGTGCTATGCCGGCACGATAGGGGTCGGATACCATGGTACTGACGGACTTGGCTTGCATGGCGCTCCTCCCGACGGGATGCTGGCCGCAGAGCGCGGGCGCAGCGATCAATGGATAGTGAGGCTCTGTTGGCGTCAGGCTGACCATCGCACCAACCCGGCGCGACCAGAAATAAAACGTCAGCAACGCGAATGACAACAGAACCCGAACTCTCCATTCAGTGTAGGCGCTGGCGCAGCAACTGCTGGCGGTACTGTCAATTCGCCCCGCGCGATAACACGATTTGCGGCGGCTTCAGGCGGGTCTGGCGGCCACCCTCTAAAAACCCTTTCCCGTTTGCTCCTGTTGAAGTGTCATTTCCAGATGGTGTTTCGCCCTTTTATGAATTCCACCCTGTCGCTGTCAGAACGTTTCAACCGCATCGGCGAGTTGCTGCAAGTCCATCAGGCCATCTGGCAACCGCAACCATTCAAACAGCCCCAGCCGGACTGGTGCCAACAGTTGCCGCAGCTAGATCAGCGTCTGCAATCGCTGGAACTGGCGACCACCGAGCAATTGGCCAGCAACAACCCGGCATTACTGGCCTGGCTCAGCCCGGTTTTGCCGGTGCTGGCCGAACTGGCCGGCCTGATCGACCTGCCCGCCCTGCCAACCCACCCCACCGCGACGCCCGATGCCCACTTCTGGCGGGATATCCCCGGCCGCAAGCAGGCCCAGATCGAAGCCTTCGTCGCCGTCAGCTCCCAGGCCAGTCCTGCGCTGGAGTGGTGTGCCGGCAAGGGACATCTTGGCCGCTTGCTGGCGTTTGGCGGTGTCGCGGATGTACTGAGTCTGGAACTGGACCCGGTGCTGTGTGCGGCTGGTGAAGCGCTGACCCGACGCACCCGGCAAACCCAGCGCTTTACGGCAATTGATGTGCTAAGCCCCGCCGCCGCAACCTTGATAGCCGGCCGTCATTGCCATGCCTTGCACGCCTGCGGCGCGCTGCACCGGCATCTGGTCAATCTCGCCTGCAACACGTCTTTGCCTTCGCTGCAGCTGGCGCCTTGCTGTTACTACCGCTGGGCCGACGAATACTACACAGCACGCTCCACAGCCGGACGCCGGTCTGGCTTGCGACTGAGTCGCGATGATCTGCGCCTCGCCGTCACCGAAACCGTGACGGCCGATGGTCGCGAGAACCGACTGCGGCAGCGGGGCCATGCCTGGCGCCTTGGTTTCGATGCCTTGCGCCGACAGCTCACTGGTGACGCAGCGTATCAGCCGCAGGCCCCTATCCCCACCGCATGGCTGAGTGGCAGCTTTGCCGATTTCTGCCAGCACATGGCGCAACGGCGGGCATTCGCCTTGCCGGCCGATCTCGACTGGCCATACTGGGAACACGAGGCCAATGTGGCGTTCTTACGCTTCAGCCAGCGTTCGCTCCCGCGCTTTGCTTTCCGCCGCGCCATCGAAACCTGGCTGGTACTCGATCTGGCCCTCGCCTTGCAGGAGGCGGGTTATCAGGTTGCAGTCGGCACTTTCTGCCCCACCAGCCTCACGCCCCGCAATCTGCTGATCACCGCCAGGCGCCCTTAGGCGATAATGCCACCCATATCCAGATCCAAATCCAAATCCAAAACGCCAATCGGGACCGAACCCATGCATGAACAACACTCCCCCTTGGGCAAGAGCACTGCTTACATCGAGCACTATGCGCCAGAGTTGCTCTTCCCCATTCCGCGCCTGACCAAACGTCAGGAAATCGGCATTGACGGCAGCCTGCCTTTCGGCGGCGTCGATATCTGGAATGGCTATGAGCTGTCGTGGCTCAATGCGCGCGGCAAGCCACAGGTGGCCATTGCACGCTTCAGTATCCCGGCCGAGTCTCCGAATCTGATCGAATCGAAGTCATTCAAGCTCTACCTCAACTCCTTCAACCAGACTCGCCTTGCCAGTGTCGATGAACTCAAGCAGAAACTGATTGCCGATCTGTCTGCCGCCTGCGGCGCCAGCGTCAGCGTAAAGTTGCTGGAACCCGCCGACTGGGGCACCGAAAAGATCGGCGGGCTGGAGGGTGAGCTGCTCGATCGGCTGGACATTGATGTGGCCCAATACCAGCCGGCACCGCAGCTGCTGCACACCGACCCGGCCGAAGCCGAAGTCGAAGAGACGCTGGTTTCACACCTGCTCAAATCCAACTGTCTGGTGACCGGCCAGCCTGACTGGGGAAGCGTGCAGATCCACTACATCGGCGCTCCTATCAATCAGGAGGCACTGTTGCGCTACCTGATTTCCTTTCGCCAGCACAATGAGTTTCATGAGCAGTGTGTCGAGCGGATTTTCACCGACATCATGCGTCAGTGCCGGCCAACACGGCTCAGCGTCTACGCCCGCTACACCCGGCGCGGCGGGTTGGATATCAACCCGTTCCGCACCAACTTCAGCCAGCCCATGCCTGCCAATGTGCGGCAGGCCAGACAATAAATAGCCTCTGCCGGGGATTTTGCTGATGCGGGCGCGCCATAGTGGCGGCCAGTCAGCTATCATCCGGCCTCATTTTTTTGGAGCGCGGTAGATGTCGATTGCCCTGAGGATAGACGTTGCGACCCTGCGCGGCGCCGAGCAAGGCGTGCCGCGACTACTGGATATGCTGGCCCGCCATCAGGTTGGCGCCACTTTCTTCTTTAATCTGGGTCCGGATCGCGTGGGCCACATGCCCTGGCGCTGGTTGCGGCGTCGGGGTCTGGGCGTGGGGAGCTGGCTGAAAAGCCGCCTGGTACCCGCCCGCTCGCTCGATAGCGGTATGCGACAGGCCATGCAGGCGGCAAAGGCTGCAGGCTGTGAAGTCGCGGTGGGGGGCGTGGATGCCCCGCGCTGGCTGTACCAGGCAAGGCAGCAAAACATGAGCTGGACCGAATCCTTGTTGTGTGAAAGCACGGGGGCCTTCGAAACCCTGATGGGCGAAGTCCCTCGCGGCCGTGCCCTGCCCTTGCAGCGGCTCAACCGCACGGCCGTGCGGCTCGCCCAGCGCCACCATTTCAGCTACAGCAGCGACACGCTGGGGCTGGCGCCTTACTGGCCGGTGATTGATGGCGAACCGGTACGTTGCCCGCAGATTCCCATCACTTTGCCTAATTTTGATCAGCTGCACCTGCCAGGGCGGGATGCGGTCGCAGACATCCTGCATGACAGCCAAAGCCAGACCCTGCATGTCTATGCCGGCGAAGCCGAGCTGGAGGGCATGGCGCTGTCCGCCGATTTCGAGCGGTTACTGGCAGGATGGAAAGAACAGGGGCACCGTATTGCCAGCCTGGTCGAGTATGTCGATGCCCTCGACCTGACCAGCCTGCCCTATCACGAAGTAGAACTAGGTCCGGTCCAACCCTCGGCACCCGCCCGGCAAGGACGTCGCTTTCCCGCCTGAAACCCTGGCTGGCCTGTCGCTCCCTGGCAGGCCAGCCCCCTCCAACTGTCTTTCCCGCCCAATACTCGGTTGCCCGGAACCACAGCACCAAGACTCATTCATAGTCGCCACGTTCCAGCCCTCGTAGCATTTCCTGATAGACCTCGCTCTTCTTGAGCTTTTTCAGCCCTTCGTTGAATTTTTCCAGCAGCACCCGATTCGGGTCCTGCTTCTTCGACAGCATCAGGCGATACTCGATACGCTCCACAATGCGCTGGGAATATCCGATTTTGCCGGCCTCTTCGGCACTGAATTTCTTGCGCAAGGTGTCGTAACCGACCGTCTTGACCAAGGGGAAGATATCAATCCGGCCAGCTAGCAGCATTTTCATGCCAGTCTCGATGTCCTGAACCGGATAACTGACCAGCTTGCCCGACTGTATCGCTTCTTCCCAACGTCCCGGTTTGGAGCCCAATGGAATCCCCATCTTCCGGCCGTGCAGATCGCTGATGTGCTCCCAGACCAGCGGCGTCGATTTCAAATGAAACACCACTTCTTCTTCAGTCATGACCGTATCGCTGAACCAGGCAAATGTCTGACGCTGCGATGTCTGCGACCAGACCAGCGATCCGTCCACCGCCCCAACCTTGACCAGGGCTTCAGAGCGCGCCCAGGGATAGAACTCGTAGCGCACCTGAACCCCTGCCTGTTTGAATGCCTCGGTGACGATATGTGAGGCAAAACCGAAATGGCGGGATTTCTCTGATAGATAAGGCGCCCATTCGCCGCTGGCCAGCCGGATTTCCCGTGCCGATACCAGCCCGCTACAGCAGGTACACAAGGCCACCAGTGCCAGCCAACCGCCCGCCCGATTCACCAATCTCTCCTTCTCCGCCTCATCCAGAACAAGGGAACGCCAATGCCATGCTCCCAAGCGCCCCCGGGCGTATACAGCGTCTATTGAAAGGGTAGAAAACAAACAGACAGCCTGCCGCCGTAAACAGGCTTCTCGAAACGCGGCGTTTCGTCTGCGCAATCAGCCCAGGCAGGTTAATGACGCTGCCCAAGATAGGCGCGCAGCCCGCTGACCAACGCATCAAACGTCACGCGGCAACGCGGGCTGGTACGCAGCCCTTCGTGCATGGCAACCCAGGTTGTCAGGCTCAGCGACAACTGCTCGGGCAGCAGGTGCACCAGATCGACATCCCGCTGTGCCAGCGCTATCTGGCAGATGCCGATGCCCGCCCCTGCCCGTAGCATGGCCAGCTGACCGAGGTCGCTATCGCAGCGCAGGGCAAAGTTGTCTCGGACCCACAAAGGCAGGTCCAGACTGGCACGGGCCGCACGCAGAAACGGCGTTTCCTGATCAAATCCGATCAAGGTGTGATCAACCAGATCAGCAATGCCAGTGGGCGTGCCCTGTTGCGCCAGATAGCGACGATGCGCATGCAGGCCCAGCACAACGTCGCCAACCCGGGTCGCCAGTAGTACCTCCTGCTGCGGGGGGGCCATCCTTACCGCTATGTCGGCCTCGCGGTGTACCAGATCCTGCAGCCGATTGCTCAATACCAGCTCGACCTTCAATTTCGGGTAGCGCTGCTGCAAGGCCACAAGGATAGGCGGCAGTACCTCGACGCCGATCACCTCGCTGGCGGCTATGCGCACTTCGCCCTGCACTGCCTCGCCCAGACCACGCGCCACCCGCTCCAGCGAGGCGGCTGCTGCACACATCGCTTGCGCACTCTCACGCAAGGCCAGCGCGGCTTCGGTGGCCATCAACCCATTCTGTGAGCGGGTAAACAGCGTCAGGCCCAACTGTTGCTCCAGCAAGGCGATGTGCCGGCCCAGCGTCGGCTGGGTCAGCGCCAGTCGTCGTGCCGCCGCAGACAACGAGCCTTCCAGCAGTACCGCCAGAAAAGACCGGTAAAGTTCCCATCCAATATTTTTATCCATACAAAAATGTATAACAGCTATCAAAATTTCGGCAATTTTCTATTGAAAGGTCTCGCTTGATAATCCACCCATCCACAACACAACAGGGGTAGCGACATGCGAAGCGAACAAAAAGTATTGGTGCTGGGGGTTACCGGCGGGATTGGCGGCGAAGTGGCGCGGCAATTGCAAAATGCGGGCTGGCAGGTTCGGGCGATGGTCCGCAGTAGCCACAACTCAGACCATCATGATGGTATCGAGCGCGTTACCGGTGACGCCATGAACCCCGGCGACGTGCTCGCGGCGGCGCAAGGCTGCTCGGTCATCGTCCATGCGGTCAATCCGCCCGGCTACCGGCGCTGGGCAGAGCTGGTGTTACCGATGATCGACAACACCATCGCCGCAGCCAAAGCCCACAAGGCTACTGTGGTATTACCCGGCACGGTCTACAACTATGGTCCCGACGCATTTCCACTGATCACCGAAGCCTCGGCACAACGACCGGTGACCCGCAAAGGCGCCATTCGCGTGGAGCTGGAACATCGCCTCGCTCTGGCCGCCGCAGAGGGTGACATCCGGGCCATCATCGTGCGGGCGGGTGACTTCTTCGGCCCACAAAGCGGCAACAACTGGCTGACACAGGGCATGCTTAAACCGGGCCGCCCCGTAAGCACCGTCTATTTACCGGGCAGGAAGGGGGTTGGCCACCAGTTTGCCTACCTGCCCGACGTTGCCCGCTGCATGGTCGAACTCCTGCAGCGGCGCCAGACCCTGCCAGCGTTTGCACGCTTCCAGATGGCCGGCTACTGGGATGAGGATGGTCGCGAGCTGGGACTTGCCATTCAGCGTGCGGTGGTACGTCACGGCGGCGCCGAACCCCGCTTGCAAGCCTTTCCCTGGTGGCTGGTGCGTCTGGCCGCACCCTTCGTTGCCACCTTCCGCGAGCTGCTGGAAATGCGCTACCTCTGGCAACAGGAAGTCCGCATGGACAACCGCTTGCTGGTCGATACGCTCGGTTTCGAGCCACACACGCCACTGGACGTAGCGATCGAAACCACCTTATTGGGAATCGGCTGCCTGCGCCCACAGACACCGCCTGCCGCCGCTACCCACCTATCCGCGCCAGCGGTACATCACATCGGTTCGTAACACATACTTGCGACCCGACTCGACGGGCGCACCTTCATGCAGTTGCTGGTGTTCAAACACCAGCACCCGCCCGGTTTTGGGCGCAATGCTGTACTGCAGGGTGTCTTCGCTGGCGTGCAGGCTGGGGTCATCCTGATAAAACCGGGTGGCCCCACCTTGCACCGCTTCATTCAGGTAGATAAGCAGGGTCAGTTGGCTGCTTTCAAAGACATTGCGCTCGAAGCCGCCATCGTAATGCGGACGAAAAGTCTGGCCCGGATCGTAGCGATAGAAGCGTAGCCGCTCGTTGAGCCCCTGCAGATGCCAGCCATTGAGCTGGTCTGGCAAAGCAAGTCGTAGACGCTCGAACAACCAGCCCGCCAATTGCGGGTCGTCAACCATCCAGCGCCAGTTATGGCGGATGTCCAGACGGGTTTCTCCGCCATCACGCCCCTGAATGGTTGCAATGTCATAGGCGTTTTCGCGCTCACTCCGCGCAATCAGTTGCTGACATTCCTGCTCGGACAACGCCGCCGCAATGGTCAGGATCAGCGGATCGTTCTGGAGAATGTCCGCCTTGATCAAGGGATTCGGATTCATGCTGTCTTTCCTTCAGGCATCTCACACACCCGGCTTTCATCGGGATGCGTGGTTGGACTGTATTGAAACTGGATTGACCGTCACGCCAGCGCATTCTGGCTCAGGCTTTGAATGTCACCCATGGCCGCAGGCGGACTACAGGGTGAATCAAGCCGGCTTCGCTTTGCGCCTCGATGACCGGGCCAACAGGTTTATACGCGGACGGCGCTTCTTCGATCCGCCGCTCCTCACGTAATGTCACGCAGTGCCAAGGATATGGCGCATCGTCGGTCAGCTTGCTGGCGCGCACGGCCTGCCGCCGCAGGCGTCGGCCCGCACCGTGGCTGCACGACCACAGCCAGTCGGCATTGCCCAGCCCTTCCACCAGATAGGATGCATCGCCCATCGATCCGGGAATCAGAGCCAGCTCCCCCGCATGGGCCGGGGTTGCGCCTTTGCGATGGATGTTCAGCCCGTGCTCCCGCATCACGACGTTGTGTGGCACATCGACGATCAGGCGCCCCCCATCACACCCTGCCGTGGTCGCCAGCGCCTCCCGCACCAGCTCAGCCAGCACGACACGGTTGGCCCAGGCATAACGGGCTGCTGCCCCCATCGCTTGCAGATATTCCGTGGCTAGCGGCCCTGTCAGGCCATACAGGCCGGATTCCGGGTGACTGACGGCCTTCGGCCATTCGGCACGGGCGCGATCCATCCAGCGCTGGCCAACATAAAAGCCGACATCGCGTGAACCGCTGTGAATCATCACCATGACCATACCGGCCCGCAAACCGTGGCGATAGGCCAGATGCCGGTCGAGCACTGCATCGACTACCTGCAGCTCGACAAAGTGGTTACCCGAGCCGACCGTGCCAAGCTGGGGGTCCCGCACGACTTCACGCTCTGGCATCAGCGCTGGCGGGGCATGGCGCGCCGCTGATTCAAAGCGGTCCAAGCCAATGGCTTCGGCCATTTCCAGATACAACCGATCAAAATCCGCCCCGGCCCAGACACCTTCCCGTTGTAATGCAGCCAGCCAGGCTTCCGGACCGTGTTCAAACAAGGCGTGAAAAGCTTTCGAGGGCACTGGCACATTGCGGCCATTTTCGAGCAGGCATCGTCGCAAGGCGGCAATGCAGGCATCCGCATGCGGTGCCAGATGTGCCTGATCCATGCCTGTAGCGATCAGCCGGATGCCGCAGTTGATGTCGGTACCAATGGCGGCCGGGATCACCAAATCTGGCGTCGTAGCAACCACCGAGCCAACCGGAGCGATTGAGCCAGGATGAAAGTCTGGCGTCGCACAGGCTTTGCAGACGTGGCCTTCGTGGCCAGGCTGACGCACCGCAGCAAAGTCCAGCAGCTGTTTGACCGCCTTGGCTTCGAGCGGCAGGGATTCAGGAAGTAATACGGTGGCTTCGCTATCCGGACGGGACAGTCGATAGATACCGCGTTCAAAATTAACGGTAACGTTGAGTTTTTTTAGCGCCTTTTCGAGACGCTGGAAGTGCGACATGTTGCAGACTCCGCAAGACGAGTACGAACCGCCGGCATTGCCGGCTTCGACTCCTTCGCTTGCAGCAGCAACAAGAAGGAAGGGCTGGATAGTAAAGAATGCCAAGCTACCACGCAAACAAAACCCCGCAGAGGGCGGGGTTTTGTTGCACTCAGCACGCTGGGTCAGCGCAAATCAGATGACCATACCGCCATCGACCGAGATCACCGCGCCATTGATATAGCTGGCGTCATCAGATGCCAGGAAGACATAAACGCTGGCAATTTCTTCAGGCTTGGCCAGGCGCTTCATCGGCACCTTGTCTTCCATCGCAGCGATGACTTTCTCAGGCATCGACTTGAGGATGGGGGTCGCCACGAAACCAGGGCAAACCGCATTGGAGCGAATCCCCTTGCGGCCAAGTTCTTTGGCCCAAGTCTTGGTAAAGCCGATAACGCCAAACTTGGCTGCCGCGTAGTTGGTCTGGCCGAAGTTGCCGTAGAGACCAACGACGCTGGAGGCATTCAGAATCACGCCGGAACCCTGTTCCAACATGTGATCTACCACCGCCTTGGTGCAGTTGTAGACACCTTTGAGGTTGATGTCGATGACGCGATCGAACTGCTCTTCGGTCATCTTGTAGAGTTGTGCATCCGCAACGATACCGGCGTTGTTTACCAATACGTCGATGCGGCCATACTTGTCTTTCACGCCAGCCACCATGTCAGCAAGCTGCTGTTTGTTGGTGACGTTGACTTCAAACCCGACAGCTTCACCACCCGCTTGCTTGATCTCACTCACCACGGCATCAATGCCTTCACGGTTGAGATCACACACCACAACCTTTGCACCTTCGGCAGCAAAGCGTAGAGCGGTTGCGTGGCCAATACCGCTGGCCGCGCCGGTGATGATTGATACCTTGTCTTTCAAACGCATAACGATCTCCTAGGAGTGAGAAGCTGTCTGCAAACAGAGCAGGCGGTCGTCAACCGAATGTGCGTAGCACGCAGGAACCGGAAGTGTATGGGTGATACATGACGGTCCCGAGCGCTGCCCATCTTCGGACTACGGCCGCACAGCCACTTTGCAAACAGGTTCTAAGAGCCCATATATCGCAAACGGGCAGCAAACAGTGGCTTGCGGGCCTGCCAGAGCAGGCTGAGCCGTAGCAAAGCACAACCGCCCTCGCGGGCGGTTGTGCTGGCCTTCTCCATCCATCTTCTTTGTAATATCCGGTCGAGTTGCCGTTGCGGCATTCACTCTTGGTTGATGCGCTCAACAAGGAGCGCCATCACAGACGGGGGCCGGCTTTAGCTGCCCACCGATTTGGCCTGTAGCCGACAGTTGTTGTCGCCTGTCGTTCGCTACATGATGGCGCGCATTATAAACACAACGTTTACAGAGTAAATACTCCAACCAGGAACTTTTTGAAGAGGCACTTACTCTAGAGCTAGTTTGTGCGCTGCAAAATAGCAAGAAAAATCACTCAAGTCCTTGACTTGAAAGATAATCTTCATAATTGCCCATGTAATGAACGAAGCTGCCGTCACCCTTCAGTTCGAGGACCTGTGTGGCAAGCGAACTGACGAATTGTCGGTCATGCGACACGAAAATCAGCGTGCCCTTGTAGAGTTCGAGTGCCATATTCAGCGATTCGATCGACTCCATGTCCATGTGGTTGGTGGGTTCATCCATAACCAACACATTGGGTCGCTCCAGAATCAGCTTGCCGTAGAGCATGCGCCCCTTCTCGCCGCCGGACAGCACTTTCACCGACTTTTTCACGTCATCGCCGCTAAACAGCAGACGGCCCAGAATGCCACGGATGGTTTGATCATCGTCACCTGGCTGGCTCCACTGCTTCATCCAGTCAAACAGGGTGATGTCTTCCGAGAAGTCTTCTTCATGATCCTGCGCGAAGTAGCCGACTTCTGCCTTATCCGCCCATTTGATAAAACCAGTCTGGGGCTTGAGCTGCCCTACCAGCAGCTTCATCAGTGTGGATTTACCCACCCCGTTGCCACCGATCACCGCAAGCTTCTGGCCGGCTTCGAAGATCAGGTTGAGATCCTTGAGGATGGTGGGGCCCTCTTCATAAGCAAACGACACCTCGGTTGCCTCGAATGCCTGACGATGCAGCTTTTGCTTGTCTTCCAGATCGAAGCGGACATACGGGTTCTGGCGGGAGGAAGGTTTGACTTCGACCATCTCTGACTTGATCTTGTCCGCCAGACGCAATCGTGAGGTAGCCTGACGAGCCTTGGATTTGTTGGCAGCGAAGCGGGCGGCAAACTGCTGCAGTTCCGATACTTTTTCTTTGGCCTTGGCGTTGGCGCTGAGTTGACGTTCACGCGCCTGCATGCTCGCCAGCATGTAGTCGTCGTAATTGCCGGGATAAATCTGGATGGTGTTGTAGTCCAGATCGGCCATATGGGTGCAGACCTGGTTCAGGAAGTGTCGGTCGTGCGAAATGATGATCATGGTTGATTCACGATCATTCAGCGTGTGTTCCAGCCAGCGGATGGTGTTGATATCAAGGTTGTTGGTCGGCTCGTCCAGCAGCAGCACGTCCGGGTCACTGAACAGCGCCTGTGCCAGCAAAACCCGCAGCTTCCAGCCGGGGGCGATTTCGCTCATCGGGCCATTATGCTGCTCGGTCGGGATGCCCGCCCCCAGCAACAGCGCCCCGGCACGGGCCTCGGCATCGTAGCCACCCAGCTCGCCGAACTTGGCTTCGAGGTCGGCGGCGCGCATGTAATCTTCTTCGGTTGCGTCCGGATTCGCGTAGATCGCGTCTTTTTCGCGGGCGACTTCCCACATTTCGGTGTGGCCCATCAATACGACATCCAGCACTCGGCACTCTTCGTAAGCAAACTGATCCTGCTTGAGCTTACCCAGACGCACGCCGGGCTCCAGCGAGACATTGCCGGCGGTTTGTTCCAGGTCGCCGCCCAGAATCTTCATGAATGTCGATTTGCCGCAGCCGTTGGCGCCGATCAAACCGTAGCGATTGCCGTCGCCAAACTTGATCGAAACCTTGTCAAACAACGGCTTGGAGCCGAACTGCATGGTAATGTTGGAAGTGGTAATCACTGGACCGACCCTAGATAGAAATAAGAAATAGCGGTGAAGAAGCAGCAAAGCCGGGTTGGGGATCGCCGCCATTGCGACGGATTCGCGCACCCGTCAGCCTGTTGCGACAGCCTGCTATGCAATATGAATGGATGGAAAACCGTCATTTTACCATAGCCAACCCCTCCCCCCAGCCGAGGAAAGCCCATGCCCCACCCGCTTGCCGCCCGCATTGACGCCATAGAGCCCTTTCATGTCATGCGGATACTCGAACGCGCCCATCAGCTCAGCGCCGCCGGCCACGATGTCATCCATCTGGAAGTGGGCGAACCGGACTTCGCGACCCCGCAGCCCATCGTCGATGCCGGCATCCGCGCCTTGCAGGATGGTCGTACCTACTACACACCGGCCGCCGGCATCCCGGCACTGCGTGAGGCCATCGCCGGCCATTATTGGCAGCGCTTTGGCGTAAAAGTAGACCCTGCCCGCATCATCGTCACCCCCGGTGCCTCCGGGGCTTTGCTGCTGGCGCTGGCCGCCTTGATCGGTCGGGATGATGAGGTGTTGCTGACCGATCCGGGCTACCCCTGCAACCGGCATTTTGTTGCGCTGCTGGAGGGGCGGGCCGTGAACATTCCGGTCGGTCCACAGACGGCTTACCAGCTCGATGAAACCTTGCTGACACGCCATTGGACGCCACGGAGCCAAGCCGCGCTGGTCGCCTCTCCCTCCAACCCGACCGGTACCTTGCTGCCCAATCCGGCTATAGCCCGGCTGAACACAGCGATCCGGCTGCGGGGAGGTCGGCTGATCGTGGATGAAATCTACCAGGGGCTGGTTTATGACGCGCCGAATGAAACCGCTCTCGCGGTCAGCGACGAGCTATTCGTGGTCAACAGCTTCTCCAAATACTTCCAGATGACAGGCTGGCGCCTGGGCTGGCTGGTAGTGCCCACTGACTATATTCCCGCCATCGAAAAGCTTGCCCAGAACCTGTTCCTCTCACCCCCGACAGTCGCCCAGTACGCGGCACTGGCAGCGTTTTCAGCGGATACCCACGCCATTATCGAAGCCCGCCGGCAGATTCTGGCCAGCCGGCGCGACTTGCTGGTCGCCGGCTTGCGCCGGCTCGGATTCTCGATCCCCCTGATGCCGGAAGGTGCTTTCTATGTCTGGGCCAACTGCGCCGCTTTGGGCGATGGCGAAGCCCTGGCCGAACGTCTGCTGGAACATGCCCACGTTGCCATCACACCGGGGCTGGACTTTTGTCTGCATCAGCCCGGTGATTATGTAAGGTTTGCCTATACTACCGATGCTGATCGCATAGAGGAGGCACTGCTCAGGGTTGCCAAATTGATAGATGCCCGGCCATAACTAAGCAGATGGCGGCTTTGAAGCACAGTCATCTTGTTCAACCAAAGTATGGCGAGATTGCAACGCAACCGTATCGGTACTGGCCGCCCACCGTTCGTGCGGGTTGGTCGCGAAGGGAACCGGTCAAGTTGCGATGTCACCCACATGGCTGAAGCCACACATCGCTTCGATTCAGGCAAACAACCTGACCAGCTGATCGGTCACGGCCCGGACTCTGTACAGGCCAGCAGCAAAACGAGGGACATTCCGGCGGGCGGCCAGCCAGCCGGACATAGCATCTAGGTTCTGTTGACGTTAGGTTTGCAGTCGCGTTTCGTCGGAAAACGGCCTGGAACAAGGCGCAGAGCGTGCCGCATAGTCATTCTATGCAAGCGCGCTGCAACACAGGGCCAGGCCGTTTTCCGGCGAAACCCTGCGGGCCGGGTCGATTTTTGGGGCAGGGCGTCGTTAGGGTTCGCTTATTTAGCTCGCTAAACCGCGCTTACCCTGCCTAGCCCTGCCCCAAAGCTCGATCCGGCGCGACGGTAAACCCAACGTCAACAGAACCTAAATAACAAGCGAACACCGACAGGACAAAACAACCATGTTTGATTTCAAAGGGATGGTCGATGCCCTCTTCGGGAGGGATAGCAAGCAAGGGGTGCATGACATCAAGTCTGCCACCACCTGGATGGAACAGTTGCCGCGTAGCGACATGCAGCAGGCGCTGGTCGAAATCGTCAAGGCACTCAACGGACTCAACCACAATCCCAAGATCAAGGCCAAAGAGCGTTTCCGGACGGTGCTCTATCTGGATGAAAAGGCCCAACCGCTCGAACGCTACCTGATCGCTGTCTATCAGGGGGACGAATTCATCCCTGAAGTGCAGCCGCGCCATGTCCTGCCGACGCTGATGTCGTTCTGGCATGAAATGGCCAATGGCTACAAAGTCTGTATCAAACAGTATTCCGACAGCCCGAGCCGGGCACTGGAACCGCAGCTCGAACTCGTCAACCTGCGTGCCCTGCACTACTTCGCCATGCAGGCCAAATGGGCCTATTGCCGCTATGTCGAGGTGGACTCCCGCATCTGGCGCAACACACACAAGCTCTACCTGTATGCCACCACCGAGGGCTATCACCAGAAGCCACTCACCATGTTTGAAGGGCAGAAGCCCACCACCATCGAAGCGGAATATCTGCGCCTGCTGATGCTGCATCTGGCCATTCCCGAAAAGCGCCGGGCCGAGCAGATCGAGCTGCTCGACCATTGGCTACCCAACTGGATCTCGCTGGTGCAGTTTGAAAATCACATCAAGCCACATCGCCAACTATTTGCCGTCAACCTCGACGATGCCCGCCCACCCACCAAGCTGCGCCGCAATATGGTGGGAGACCGTTACCGCTACTTTCAAACCGACGATCTGGTGGCGCACGTTCAGAAGCTCGTGGAAAAGGTCAAACAAGGCAAGTTCCCTCCCGAGCTGGGTGATCTCGACTCTGGTCGTGCGCCTGCCATTGGCCAGTTGCTGAGCGAAGTGGCGCTGGCCTGGTCACGCGATGGCGTCAACCTCGCCCGCCGGCATGAGCGCACCAGCACCAATAAGCGCGTACGCGTTGTCTACAGCCTGGATGACATCATCAAGCTCATGCACTCGCCCAATCTGAAGATGCGCGAGCCCGAAAACGAGGCACCGACCAGCAATCAGATGAAAGTGCAGTTCGTTGGCCCGGCCACCATCACTGGCGACAAGGATAAAAACGAGCTGTTCGCCCCCGACCATGAAGAGTGGATTGTCGAAAATGAAAGCGTTACCGGCATCGGCGCCAACTACCGGGCCGCGTTTGACGACGCACTGGAAATCGGCGAGCTGATTGGTGCCAAAGCAGAAAAGGACACCAAATTCGCGGTCGGTATCGTGCGCCGTCTCACCAAGAACCGCGAAGGCAAGGTCAATGTCGGGGTCGAGCTGATCTCGCAAACGCCGGTATTGGTAGAGCTGACGCCCACCGACGGCAGCCATCCGTTCTTCGCGGTGTACGCGCCGGAAAGCCCCAATCCGCAGCTGGGGCGTTTCATGGTGATTCCAGCCGCGCAGTACGAGGCCGAACGCGAGCTGATCCTCTCCGCGCAAAGCAAGCGCTACCGCATCCACCTGATGCCCCCCCTCGAAGCTTTGCCGGATAACGTGCTGGCGAACTTCAAGGTGTTGGAGAAGCTGTAACTGACCAACTCACCCCCAAACAAAATCGCCACCTTTAAAGGTGGCGATTTTGTTTGGGCTCTGACACCTCATACCAATAATAAGGTGTATTCTTGAAATACTGGATGCGATAGCACACCAGACTCAGGCCTTATTTATAAAGTGGCCTCATCAAACCAGGCCTCATTTCTCTGGATGCCTTTGGGTCATTGGTTGCTATCAACGCCACTCGAAAAATCCAAATAACACATTTCAATCAGTCGCTTATAAAGTCATCAGCGACGCATTGATTAATTCAAATCAACGAAGGCAAATGAGGCACCCTTGCATGTTTATCGTTTTAATTAATTACAAAGCGGCCCTTTCAGAAGTTGACCGCTTGGTGCCGGCGCATCGAAAATTTCTCGAAGAGCATTATGCGGCAGGCCATTTTGTGCTTTCCGGTCGTAAAGAGCCTCGGACGGGTGGCATTATTATTGCCAACGCAGCCAGTCGGGCAGTACTTGATCAAATCATTCAGTGCGACCCCTTTTATCAGGCAGGGGTCGCCGATTATGAATGTATCGAATTTATTCCTGGTATGGCTTCGCCAGAATTAGCAGGATTAATACCAATCTGAACGTTTTATCGCAAATCGGTCTTGTTGATGGATATATAAACCCATCAACAAGACCGGAAGATAGGGATTAATAGATAGTTCATCGTAACGCCAGATAATCCTCCACCACCAATCGGATATATCAACCCCCTTCTTTCAATTCCTCCAAAGCAATGGTGTACATTTTAGTTTGATCATCATACTTAATTGAATATGCAGAGGGATAAGCGCCTGGTTTGGCATAAGCTGCAGGTCGCGCTACCTTTTCTGAAAACTGCGGCTTCGATTTCAAGAAATCGAGGGATACCATCGGCTCAAAAAATGAAAGTTGCTTATTGTAATAGCCATAGATGAAGGTGCTGGTAAATGGCTTGCCTTGAAATTCCGGACTGGCCGGATTGATCGCATGAACCCCCATCCGATTTACCGCAGTTCCAGGTGGCACGATAAAGCCCTGAGGCAATTGCTCGGCGGGCGGTTGTTGGCTTGGATCAGCAGAATCGGCATCGCTCTTGAAATGCACTTGATTCCGCGCTTGTTGACCACTCAGATAAAAGTGAAAATCAAAATGTGGTTTATCGTAAACCTTGGGTGGGGGGTGGCCTTTGGGCTCCCAATTGATTTCGATATGATCGAATACTGTTTTAGGTCCACTGGCAGGCAATTTAATTAAATATGAAGCATAAGCACTGCGCCCTTTTTGGGGTTTGGATAAGCCATTGAGCGAGTCGGCGCTCAACATGATGCCAACAGCGGTTGCCTGTCCATTTTCACTACGCACAAAGGCTTGGGCACTGCCCATTCCTAAATGTACCTTTTCCCCGGTAAACACCTGCTCTTCCGCCACAGCCTGTGTCGTTAGCCCTAACAGGGCAGCGGAAATGGACAGTGAAACGCAAACGCCTAGCTGATCAACCCGCATGGATAGTGCTCCTGAAAATGAAAGCATGGCTGCCCTTCGCGCAAGGCAGCATGAAAGTGCGGAGTGCAAGTGAGAGGTGTAGGGATTTCCAACGATCTTGGCTCCTGAAAGGCAATATGAGCCTCTCACCTCACGCCGCAGAACCCTCCGCCCGATGTCTGCACCGGCTCACTCAGCCATCGGGCATGGTCAATCCCTCCTTATTTGGGGGTAAAAGTCACCTGCCACACCGTCTTGCAACCTTGGGCATTGGTAAAGGCATAGCTGCCGGTTCCGCTACCACTGGTTTGTAGCTTGACGCTCATCTGCTCACTGCCGCCCCGGCTCGCGGCGACATTGCCGGCATCGTCGATGGTGCCGGTGAAACTGCTACCGTTCGACTCAGTCATGGTGAAGCTGGAACAAGCCTGCTTGAAGCTGAAGGTGTCATTGAAGGTGGTATTGGCACCGCAGCTGCCCGTTCCATTGGTAAAGGCAGCGGCGACTTCGGTGGTGGGCTTGGTCAGGCTGAAGCCCAGGCTGCACCCGCAGGTTTCATCGGGCTTGTTGCGAATCCAGAACTGCGGCTTCTGGCCAATGATGCCCGGTAAGCCAATGCGGTAGCTGTTATAGGGTTTGGAGAACGCCTTGCCAGCTTCGGTGCCGCTGAGTTCGGGCGGGTCGGAAGACTGTGCGGTGGTCGAGCTATCCTGCCAGGCGCTGGTGAGCTGGGTCGTGAACCATCCACCCGTGCTGGCGGTAGGCCACCACCATTTGTAGCCGACCGATTTGGCGGCATCGGTGGTGGAGGTAAACACAAATGCTTTCAAGCCGGTGCGGTTTTCCAGCTCGCGCTTCATTTCGGGGATCCAGGCCCCGGAGTAGCAGGCATCGACAATGGTATAGAGATGGCAGGCCGGCATTTTCTCGAACTGGGCATCTATGACGGAAAACTCATCTGCCGTTCCAGCGTCGTCTGCGACAGGTGGTGTGACTTTGCGTTCCAGCTGCACGCCGCCCATTTTGAGTTTCACGCCTTTGATGGTGAAGTCGTTGGGCTTGGTGGCATGGGCCGATATATAGAGGAAGAAGGTGTCACACGGCCGCATTTTGGCGTACAGCTCGGTGAATTTGGCCCGTAGTACCGATACCGGGTCGGTATCTTTGCCCGCCAGGTATTCGCTAATGTCGGGATTGGCGCCAAGGCCGCGTGTTCCCATGATCTTCTTGATGTTTTCAACATCACGGGCGCTGTCGGATTCGTCATAGCCCCGCACCAGCAGCGCGTAGGTTTTCGGGTCGGTACAGCCAGCAACGTGGTCATTCATGACTGGCGCGGGCTCGTAAGCTTCGGCCGGGATGTCGTACAGGGTAGCCACCGAAGCCAGGGGAATCGCAGCGGTCGGTTCTTCGGTCGGGAATGACACGAGGTCGTCCGAGTTTTTGTTGTACTCGCCACGATAGAACTCACTGCCATTGATCGACGGCCAGCTGTTCATCAAGGTACTTTGCACGGCGCCGGTCTCGGCATCGACGGTCACCACGGCGGTAGCGTGGCCAAACGCCAGATAAGGTTCGAAGTCCACCCAGAACAGCCAGGAAGGTGCCGGCAAGGTACGAAATGCCAGCGGTTCGCTGGTACTTTTCAGCGCCGACCGCACGCGGGTAGCTGTCGGCAAGGGGTTTTGACTGCCCATGATCAGCATGCTTGCCACTTTGCCAACCTTGGTCGCTTCGGCCTTTACCAACTCGATTGCCTGCTGGCGGCTAACACTTGGGGTACCCAGTGTCGTCAGCGTATCGGACACCACCGTCACCCCGAATTCGCCGCTCGTCGCACCCGTGACTTTCAGCTTGCCGCCCCCCGCCAGCACGCCCCGCAGGCTGAAATAGCCTGTACTGTCGGTTGTGCCCTGCACACTGCCGATGGCCACCGTCGCCCCGGACAGCGCGGAAGTCCCGCTTGGCGGTGTGGACTTGGGCGATAGCTGCAGTCCGCCGCTACCACTGTAGAGATAACCCTCGACAGCCCCCAGGCCATTGAATGGCGCCAGCGCGGTATTGTCACACGTCCCATTGCTGGCGCCGCTGGTGCCGTAGATCAGGCCAAAACTGCGGTTGGCCAGCATGCTGCTGTAGTCCGTACCATAGCCGGCATAGATTTGCGCACAATCAAAGGCTGCGACATCCGCATCCTTCAAGAGCGGGATCGTGCCAGTGGCGAGCACGCCGGACTGCAACGGAATCGGGGCGCCGGTAGCCGGCACCCAGCCGGAGGGCGTCAGGAACACAATCGCCCCCCGCCAGAATGCCGCGACGAAGACGACGCCGTTCTTGCCGACGTCGGCCGTTGCCGGGCGTAAATCCAGATTCAAGGTGAGCTTGCTGGCCCCGCCACTGGATTTGCCTGCCAGCACAAACTCCCCTGGCACACCTGCCAGACTTGGCGGTGCCCACAGCGCCATGGCCACCATCCATGGCAATACCCGATTCGGCTTCATGACTTCCCCCGTCTGAAATAGAGCAAACAACTGATTTCAGTATAGAAAGTCACACTGCCTACCCAGAGAGGATTGCCGGCCGTCTGTCGGCAGCCCTCGCTGCGGGAGGCGGTCGCTGCCGGAGGTACAGGCGCCGTTTGCGATCAGTACTCTGGGCGGGGGAGGTGCATGGGTCTGGTCAGCGATGGGGCGTTGCTGACCAGGCGTGGGGCGCAAATACGGTGTCCAGCGGGGTGTCGGCCATAGCAGCGGCATAGTTCGACATGAGCTTGAGGCCAATACCCAAGACAACGTCCATTGCTGTCCGGCGACCATATCCTGCGGCATACAAGTCGTGCAGATCCTGCTCGCTTGGCCAGCCACGGCTTTCCACCATGCGTACCGTGAACAGGCGGAGTGCCTCCAGCTTGGTATCGGCAATCGGGGTACCGGCCCGCAGTGCCTGCAGGACATCTGGCGCCACACCACTCATGGTAGAAACCATGGAGTGCGCCGCCATGCAATAGGTGCAGTCGTTCAGGCGATTGACCGTCATCATGACCACCTGTTTTTCGGTGTCATTCAGTTCGGTCTGATTGAACACGGCACTGGTTGCCAGATAGGCTTCCAGTAGCTGCGGGCTCTCGGCCATACCCGCGAACAGATTGGGTACAAAACCATAGTTGGCTTTGGCACTTTGCAATAAAGACTGGCTGGCCACTGGGGCGGTTTCCTGGGTATGGAGGGCAAATGGGGTATTCATGGTCAAGTTCCTGTAAGGAAAAACTAGGGGTAAGAAAATCCAGGTCGAAGGTTGCCGAATCGGCGATTCAGCAAACCGGGTCTTGGGCACATGCCAAGCACGCGCAACACAATTAGTTGAGTTGAATCACCAGCTTGCCCACATGACCGGCATCGGCCAGCGTCTGATAAGCGGCCGGAGCATCCTCAAACGAGAACTCCCGGTCGATCCGTGGTTTGATCTGGTGTTGGGTGATGAATTGATTGAGTCGGGCGTAGTGGGCGACCGAGCCTACGCAGATGCCGTGGATGCTGGCGTTCTTGAACTGCATCGGCGTGATGTGTGGTGCGGCGTCAAACCCTGTCAGAACGCCGATCTGCGCAATTCGCCCGCCGTGCGCCACCGCATTGAGTGAGCGGGCGTAGGTCTGCGGCCCGCCCAGTTCCAGAATGTGGTCCACGCCCTGGCCATCGGTCAGCGCCAGCGCGGCCTGATCCCAGTTCTCATCCCGACGATAGTTGATGGTCTGCCAAGCCCCGAGCGCCTTGGCCCGATCAAGCTTGTCATCGGAGGAAGATGTCACGATGACCTTCGCTCCATGCGCCGTTGCGAGCTGCAGTGCCAACATGGCCACCCCGCCGGTACCCTGGACCAATACCGTCTCGCCGGCCTGCAGCTGGCCACGCTCAAACAGGGCATGCCATGCCGTCACGCCGGCACAGGGCAAAGTAGCGGCTTCAGCCAGACTCAGATGCTCTGGCACGGCAACCACGGCTGATTCATCCGCCACAATGTATTCCGCCAACACCCCTTCCGTTTGCCCCCCACCCAGAGCCGATGCCAGATGGTGCGGCCGGAAGGCACCGTCATGCCAGGCTGAGAAAAAGGAAGGGCTGACACGATCACCGCTCTGCCAGCGCGATACGTCGCTGCCAACAGCAACGACCGTCCCTGCAGCATCAGAGAGTGGCACCAGCCCGGCCCGGTTATCCCGCACACCATGCAGGACCAACCAGTCACGGTAGTTAAGGCTGGCAGCCGCAACACGGATAAGCACCTGTTTTGGTGAGAGTTCAGCGGTAGTCCCAACGCTGCGCTGCAAAACAAACCGCTCAGGAGAAGGCTCCAGGGTGTAACGACGGGAAGTGTGCAACATGATTTTTACCTCAATTATGGATTGACCATTCCATAATATGAGCAAGGCATCGCACTCGTCAATTTATTTTTGGATTGACCATTCCAATATATAATCCGGGGATGAATTCAGCACGCTCAGCGCGCAAGCAAGGCGGCCATTACGTGCCGCCATCCCCCATTTGACTATGAGGAGTAAACATCTTGGACGCAGTCAGCCGGCGCAAGGCAGGACGCCCGCGTGCTTTTGACCGAGAAGCCGCCTTGGCCACCGCACTTGATCTCTTCTGGAAGCAGGGATACGAAGGTACGTCTACGGCGCAGCTGATCGAGGCTCTCGGCATCACGTCCTCCAGCCTGTATGCGGCCTTTGGCTCAAAGGATGCGCTGTACTTCGAGACACTCAAGCTCTATCAGCAACAGCATGCCGAATACTTCAGGCAGGCATTGGCCGAACAAACCAGCGGGTTTGCCGCGATGCATGCCGTACTCAAAGGTGCAGCCAGGCAGTTCACTGGCGCCGGCCATGTGCCGGGCTGCATGGTGGCAACCGCCAACGTGCAATGTGCCAGCGATCATCTGCTGATAGCAGAAACGCTCAGCCAGATGCGACGCGACGCCTTACAGGCTTTGCAGCAGCGTCTCGACCAGGCGATAGTGGAAGGCGAATTGCCGGTGGGCACCAACACGCTGGCGCTCGCCACCTTTTACTCGCTGGTGATTCAGGGAATGGCCGTGCAGGCGCACGACGGCGCCAGCCAGGAGGTATTGCTGCAGTCTGCCGAGCTGGCCATGCAGAGTTGGCCCGTCTCACCGCCTCCACCAGCCAATACGTGAAACGGAAGGGTGCGCCCGTGGCGCAGGGAGATTGACCGCCAAGGCTTGCCGTCGCATCGGCAAAGACGATCAGCCAGCCAGACGTCAACCGCGCCTAACGGCCACCCAAACGATCTTCGACCGAATAGCGCTCTCCGCCAATGCAGGGGTCGGCCAGTATCGCCAGAATCGCCGCAGCCACGCGTGCCGGTGGCTTGAGTACACCATCGGCGTGATAGCGCACAAAGCGCTCATGATCAGGAAAACGATCCTCCCCCGCCGCGCGGATCGTCGCCTGCATGGCGGTGTCAATGACGCCGGGGTCAATGTTGATCGCGGTAATCGGATGCGCCTCGGCCAGCTGCTCGATGGCAATGGAGCGGATCATATGCTCCAGCGCCGCCTTGCTTGCGCAGTAAAGGCTCCAGCCGTTATAGGCTTTGCGCGCGGCACCAGAAGAAATTGCTGCCACCCGTTTGGCAGCGGGCAGCGCCTGAAAATGTTGCATGAACAGCCCCAGTGCGGTGATGGTGGCCGTTACGTTCACCGTCAGATGCCGCTGCCAGTCGGCGGGGGTCGATGCAGCCAGCGGCCCGATTGGGTCGAGCACCGCCGCATTCAGAATCAACACCACTTCATCCCATTGCTCGGTTGCCAGCGCAGCAAAATCCTTGCCGCACACCTCAGTTACTACGGCCGGATCGGCAAAGTCGCAATCGACGTGGCCGGCAGCACTACCCGACCGCGAATACTCACGCACCTGCCAGCCGGCATCGCAATACTGCTGCACCAATGCAGCCCCCAAACCCTTCGAGCCACCGGTAATCAAAGCCAGTTTCATCTAGAGACCTCCTCTGCTTATTGCCGTCATCCCTCTGCACAGGGCGCGATGGATATGCCTGACCGTGTGGCGGGATGCCATTCAAAACACCCGCCCTATAAAACCTTCACCTGAACCGCCTTTTTAGCGCTCAGGAACTTCACCAGGATCTTGTAGACATCCACGTCGAACTCAGCGTTGTCACGCTCTGCCACCAACTCGGCCAGTTCCGCTTCATCGCGGGCGGAGCCGAGGTAGTGCCAGCGGTCGATGACATGCAGCTGAGTCGAGTCGGTGCGCTCTTCGGTTTCGACCACCGCAATCGGCCCAGGATAAGGCCAGCGGGCATGGGTGAGCTTGGCCAACACACTGCTGACGCGGGCCTGATGGGCGAGCTTGTCTTCCTTGCCCACGCAGACGCCCCGACACTTGCCAATCTGGAAACCAAAACACGGGGATGCCGCACGCTTGCCGGCCTTTTCCAGACCCAGTGCGATATGGCACAGTCGATGCACTTCCGCCAGTTTGCGCAGGGTGTTGGTCGCCTCACGCTGGCTGGCATACAAGCCATACAGATCAGTAGTCTTGCCAAAATCAACGTCGTGCGCGAATACCAGCTCCGGCCTGGCATTGCCCTCGGCATTCGGCAGAAAACGCCAGGCACACAGCTCGCCATGCCGCCGCAACCGGTGGTTATGCAGGGGTTGCAGCGCCTTGACCAGACGGGCCTCCTGCAGCAAGGCCCCCAGCTCGCCAGCACATTCGATCCAGTCGATACGCTTGATCGACCGCGCAATATCCTGATCCTGCTTGGTCGCGTCCGCCGTGAAGTGCGACAACACGCGCTTGCGCAAGGTATTGCTCTTGCCCACGTACAGGGGCAGATCGTTATCGCCGTAAAACAGATAAACGCCGTGGCCTTCCGGCAGATCGTCGAGCTGCTCGGCATCCAGCCCGGGAGGAAGGGTGGGCCGCTTGCTCAGCTCGGCCAGTACGGCTTCGATGGTGTCTTCGGCGATATCGCGGCGCACGATCTGCATGAAGCGGTAGATCAGCCGCGCATCGCCCAGTGCGCGGTGCCGCACTTCTTCACCGAGACCATGTCGGGCCACCAGCGTATCCAGATTGTGTCGGTATTCGTTTGGATAGAGCTTGCGCGACAGCCTGACCGTGCAGACCACATCGGCCCGGAACTTGAGCCCAACCCTCGCAAATTCTGCCTTCAGAAAGCTGTAGTCGAAACGGGCGTTATGCGCATAGAACACGCGGCCCGCCAATCGCTCGTGCAGCGCCTCCGCCAGCTCGGCGAAGGTCGGTGCATCGGCCACCATTTCGTCGTTGATACCCGTCAGGCGCTGGATGAAAGGCGGGATTGGTGTTTTCGGGTTGACGAGGGTGCTCCACTCGCTCATGCCCTCGGGCCCGACTTCCACCACGCCAATCTCGGTGATGCGGTCGCGGCCGGCGTTGGCGCCAGTGGTTTCCAGGTCAATAAAAATGGCGGGGGCGTTCAAGAGCAGCATGGCAAATACACAGCGAGAGCTTCGGGGAAAGGCGGCAGTTTACCGGAAACCCCCGCTTATTCCGGTCTGGCAAACCAATCAGCCTGCTTTCAACGCTGTTCAAACAACCACCTTGCGGCGGCTTTAGCCATGCCTTGGTCGCTATGCCCGACTCCCGGCACCGTCTTCAACTGCCAGTTCAATGGCGTGTTCAGGCTGGCCGCCAGCTTCTCGGCCGTCGCAAAGAAGCGCTTGCCACGCTCCAGCCGATTGGCGCCTTCTGCCATGGCAGCAGGCTTTTTCGACAGGTGTTTGTGGTCGGGGTCGATATCCGCCTCGCCCAGCAAGACCCACAGCTTGCGGCCAAACACCGCCTTGAGCTGGTTTTCGTCCACCCACTTGCGATCCAGGCTCCACGGAAACCCAGCCTCCCCGGCATTGGCGTAATAAGGCAGGGTGTAAGTGCCGGCATTGGCGGCGATGGCAACGTCTACCTTATTGATGGGGGTAAACAGCATGAAGCGATGCACAAACTGGGCCCCGGCTGAATGGCCAAATAATGAATACTGATCCGCTTGCAAACCCTCGGCTTGTTTCAGCTCGGCAAATAATTGCTCGATCCGCATAAAACTCCACTCGGTAAAGCTCGGGTTTTTTATATTGCCAAATTGATACGCATCACCAGGAAAATATTTTTCTGAAAATTCTGGCGCAATCAGCAAGAATTTATATTGATCGGCATAACGTATCCAATCATCCCGGTATTTCTCGCCATTCCGCTTTACCCCATGCATCACAAACAAGACTCTGGCATCCGGCTTCAAACCTGCCGGCTTGTAATACCAAACCGTTAATGGTTTATTATCGGCAGCTTGTGCCGTTTCGAATACAAAACTGCCTTTTCCGGCTTGCAAGGGCGCCACGGCCCAGCTGATGCCCCCTGCTGCCAACAGGAAGAGACTAACGATCAGACCCCGTATTCGATGCATGATTTTCCTTATTGATTTAGGCCAGATTCCGGCCGGTATTCCATAAAAAATCGTTCAGGTGTTGAATCCACCACCACGAAACCATAATGACGATAAAACTCGCGCGCCGGGTTATTGGATAAAACCCGCAATCGCACCGGCAATTGGCAGGCACGGGCCTCGGCCTGGATATCGGCCAAGATCCGGCTGCCAATCTGCTGTTTTTGCCAAGGCGGCAGAATGTACAGCGATTCCAGCTGAAAATGATCGGCATGTCGTTTCAAAAGCATCGCACCAGCGATTTCCCTACCGCACCTGATCAGCTGATATTCGCCGGAGCGAGCATGTTCCTCGGTATGGCGACGCGCACCACCTTCATTCCAGCTGCCATGTACGGCCACAGCCATCTCGTACATGGTGGCTTTGACGATCTGGTAAATCTGCTCAGCATCCGCCGCTGCAGTAGTCTGCAATTCATATGTTAAACACACTATATTGCCCCGCACTTGCCAAACCATCCGTTGCTGCAATTTAAAACAGGAGAGATCTTATTTATACCCAACAATCAGACACTATGTATTCATAAATGATTCACGTAAACGAGTTGCGTCAATAAAAAATCCACCCAGCAACGCGGAATTCATCCACACATCTTTGCCATTTCAGCAGTCAAGCCTAATGCCGGCATCAAACACATGACACCCGTCAATATAGACCCAAGGCAAATAGTATACCAAAAAAGAGGGTCTGTTTTTCTGGAAGATGACTTGTGAGAATACTGAATCGGGAAAGTCCAGGAAAAACACAATGCAAACACGCCAAATAAAATAAACGTAATCCCCAGAGCCCCGACACCCAGCTTAATAAACAAACAGGTATTTCCCGTCAACATTCCTCCAAACAGAAGAGCAACGGCAGTTGAACCAAAAAAACCGATCAGGCTAATTGCCCATTCTGGCCGTGCATTCATGGGGAATTCATTCTTTTTTGACGGGGTCAGCTTTTTCATATTCCCTTTCCTTTCATACCCAATTTATAAGTATTTTCCCATCAAAAGCGATATTGATTACTACGTAGCAGACAGCCCCCTCAGCCCCCCAAAAAACTCCAGATAAAATTTACACCGAATTTACCGACCACGACACACCGTTATCCTTTCACACTGCCAAAGCGCTTGCGATATTGCAGAGGGGTGGCGCCAGCAACCTGTTTGAACAGCTTGCGGAACGTTGCAACATCACTGACACCAACTTTCCACCCTGTCTGCCTGACCCCTGCGTTTCGCTACCGTGCTGGCGATTTTCCTGCTGCTGACGGGGTGCCTGTTTGCCTTGCTACCGCAACTCGCCGACCAGTTTCTGGGCATGCTCAACCCCGGCTCCGAACCGGCGCGCCTGCAACGGGTCACCATTCGCCAGTTCGTCTACGGACTGGTGATGTTGCTGGCGCTGCGCCTGCGCCAGACAGGTGCCGTGCTGATCATTTTCGGCGTTGGCAGCCTTATCCCGCTGGCAGATGCCTGCATCACCGGCGCTCAAACTGGAATAGCCAGCACCCCCCATTTTCTGGCGGCGATTGGCTCATTCGTCCTGACCATTGCGCTCTATCGCAATGCCAAACGGGCGGACTGATGGCGGCCAACGCATCCGCACCCACGGCGCTTGCTGGCGGGGAAGGCCGCAATGCGGCCACGATCCGCGCTTCATGCCGTCTGCAATGCTCCGGCCGTGGCACGGCTGGCCGACAGGCGCTCGAAGTACAGATAGAGCACGGGTGTGATGTAGAGCGTAATCAGCTGCGAAAAGATCAAGCCCCCTACTACCGCAACGCCAAGCGGCTGGCGCAGTTCGGCCCCTGCCCCCCAGCCAAAGGCCAGCGGTAGCGCGCCCATCAGCGCAGCCAGGGTCGTCATCAGAATCGGCCGGAAGCGCAGCAGGCAGGCTTCACGGATCGCTGCGGCAGGCTCAGCCGCGTGGTCGCGCTGCGCCACCAGGGCAAAGTCGATCATCATGATGGCGTTTTTCTTGACGATGCCAATCAGCATCAACAAGCCAATCAGGGCAATCACTGTCAGTTCCAGATCAAGCAGCCACAGCGCACCCAGCGCACCGATCGCGGCTGACGGAATGCCGGCAAGGATGGTGATCGGGTGGATGAAGCTCTCGTAGAGCACGCCCAGCAAGACGTAGATCACCAGTACCGCTGCCACGATCAGCCACACCTGGTTTCCCTGGGTCTGCTGGAAAGCGGCGGCATCACCGGCGAATCCTCCAAGTACCGTTGGCGGCAGGCCGAGCCGGTTCTTGAGTTCATCAATACGACGGGCCGCGTCGCCCAGCGGCACGCCCGGCGCGGTGTTGAACGATAGCGTCACTGCCTGCAGCTGGCCCTGATGGTTGACCGCTGTCGCCGCCGCCATACGCTTGACCGTGGCCATGCTCGATAGGGGCACCAGATTGCCATTGCGCGAGCGGATCTGCAGCCGGCCGATCGCTGCTTCGTCGGCGCGGAATTGCGGGCTGGTTTCCATAATGACCTGATAGTCATCCGTCGCCGTGTAGATGGTCGCCACCTGCCGGTCACCAAAGGCGCTGTAGAGGGCGCTACGGATATCCTGCAAGGCCACCCCGAGCCGGTTTGCGCGGTCGCGGTCTATTTCCACCATCGCCTGCAGGCCACGCAGCTGGGCATCGCTGGTGACATCGCGAAACATCGGGTCACCGCGCAAGGTTTCGCGCATCTTTTCGGCCCATTGGTTCAGCTCTTCCGCGTGTACGCTCTGCAAGGTGTACTGATAACGGCTCTTGGCCTGCCGGCCGCCGATGCGCAGATTCTGCGTCGGCGAGTAAAACACGCTGACACCCGCCACCGAGCCGGTTTTGCGACGCATGCCTTCCACGACTTTGTCGATATGCGGCCGCTGACTGCGCGGCTTGAGCGACACAAAAAAACGGGCGTTGTTGCTGCCGCCCTGCCCGACCGAAGCAGTGACCGTCGCCACCGCCGGGTCGGCCTCGATGATGCGGCCGACCTGCTGCCGCAGCACCAGCATCCGCTCATACGACACGTCCTGCGCCGCCTCGACGTTGACGATCAGCTGGCCGATATCCTCGTTAGGGAAAAAGCCTTTGGGAATCGCCACGAACAGCCAGACGCTGCCGGCAAAGGTCGCCAGCGCGGCAGCCAGTACCCAGCGCCGATGCCGTAGCGCCAGATCCAGCGAATGGCGATAGGCATCCAGCACCTTCTGGAAGCCACGCTCGGCCAGCCGGCTCCAGCCGGGCTCCCGCGAGGGGTCGTCATGGTGCAGGAAACGGCTGGCAAACATCGGGATCAAGGTCAGCGACACCAGCGCCGACACCAGCACGGCCAACGACACCACTACGGCGAACTCATGCAGCAGCAAGCCGATCACTCCCGGCATGAAGAAAATCGGGATGAACACCGCGACCAGCGATACCGAAATCGAAATGATGGTGAACCCCATTTCCTTCGACCCCTTGATAGCGGCCTCGAACGGCGGCATGCCTTCCTCGATGTGCCGAACGATGTTCTCCAGCACCACGATGGCATCATCAACCACCAGTCCTACCGCCAGCGTCAGCCCGAGCAGCGAGATATTGTCGAGGCTGTATCCCAGCCAATACATGAGCGAGAAGGTGCCAATCAATGAGACCGGCAGCGAGAGTGCCGGTATCAAGGTGGCCATGGCCCGGCGCAGGAACAGGAAGATCACCAGCACCACCAGCACCACAGTCAAGCCCAGCGTCAGATTGACGTCGTGCAAAGATTCGCGGATCGACTGCGAGCGGTCGTTCATCACTTCCAGCTTGACCGAGCCCGGTAGCTGGCTGCGAAAACGGGGCAACGCTGCCTTGATGGCATCGACCACTGCTACGGTATTGGCATTGGGCTGGCGCATCACGGCCAGCACGATGGCACGCTCACCGTTGACCCAGCTCGCCGTCTTCACCGATTCAACGCTATCGCTGACAGTGGCCACATCGCGCAGTTGCACCGGCTGGCCGTTGCGCACCGCCACGATCAGCTCGGCAAATTCAGCGGCGTTCAGCAGTTGGCGGTTCGACTGCAAAGTCAGCACCTGGCGCGGCCCTTCGATCACTCCCAGCGGGCTGTTCGAGTTGGCCGTCTTGAGTCCAGCTGCCAGCTCATCAAAGCTCAGATTGCGCGCCGCCAGCCGGTCAGGGTCTACCTGCACCCGCACCGCATACCGCTTCTGGCCGAAGTTCTGCACCTGCGCCACACCATTGATGGTGGACAGGCTGGGCGATATCACCGAATCCGCAAACTCGTTGATGGCTGCCAGCGATAGCGATGGTGACGACAGGCCAAGTAGCAGAATCGGCGAATCCGCCGGATTGACCTTGCGATAGGACGGCAATGAGGTCATCTCTGCCGGCAGCGCACGCTGCGCCCGCAACAGGGCGGCCTGCACATCGACGGCCGCAGCGTCGATATCCCGGTCGGCCGAAAATTCTAGGGTGATCGAGGTATTGCCCAGTGTATTGGTCGAGCTGATGGTTTCGATGCCCGCGATGGTGGAAAACTGCTTTTCCAGGGGCGTTGCGACGGCGGCAGCCATGGTTTCAGGGTTGGCGCCGGGCAGATTGGCCGAGACATTGATGGTTGGCGAGTTAAAGCTTGGCAAAGCGGCGATCGGCAGTTTGCGATAGGCCACCAGCCCCGCCACGATGGCTGCAATACATAACAAAACGGTGGCAATCGGCCGGCGGATGCAGAGTTCAGAAAGGTTCATGCGTCGGCCTTTTTGTGCTTGCGCTCGGATTTGCCAGCCGGGCCATCCCCCGGCTTGGCCTCCTGCACTTTGGCGCCGGGCCGCAGATTCGGGCCACCTTCCACCACCACCTTGGTGCCGGGGCTGATGCCTTCCACCACGGCCAGCCCTTCCCCCAACCGCAGCAGCCTGACGGGTAGCGGCTTGGCGCTGGCATCGTCGCCAATCTGGTAGACGAAACTACCGTTCGGCCCATTCATCACCGCCTGTGCGGGCACGGCGATTGCGTCTTTCAAGGTGCCCAAGGTCACCTCGACCTGCAGCTGGGCTCCCGGCCACAGCAGATCTTGCGGGTTGGCAAACGTGGCTTTGGCCTTGATGGCGCCACTGGCGGCATCGACTGTCGTATCAACAAAGCTGAGTTTGCCAGCCATCGGTTTGCCAGCCACGCTCAGCCTGACTTCGACCGCATCGGCTTGCCGGGCGGTGATCAGCTGGCTGAGCAAGCGCTCCGGCACCGAGAAGCTCACTTCGATCGGGTTGAACTGGGTCAGCGTCAGCAAGGGGGCACCCGAGGGCTGCACCAGACTCCCCGGCCGCACCGCAATCGCCCCGACCCGGCCCGACATGGGCGCAACGATCCGGCGATAGCCCGACTCGACTCTGGCCGCAGCCAGCGCTGCCTGATCAGCTGCCAGAGCAGCAGTGAGCGCGCTGGCATTGCTTTCTGCAGTATCCGTGGCACTTTTCGATACAAAACCCTGTGCAACCAGCTCCCGGCTGCGGTTTAACGCCCGCTGGGCATCGGCCAACTGGGCTCGGGTTCGGGCGATCTGAGCGTCGAGCTTTTGCAGCATGGCAGCATCGGCACGGTCATCCAGCACGACCAGCAGATCGCCTTTGGCGACGCTCGCCCCTTCGGCCACTTTGATGGCAGCAACCGTACCTGCCACCTGCGCTCGCAAGTCCACCTGATTGGCGGAAACCACGGTGCCAGAGAACTCGTGGCGCATCGGGATATCACGCTTGGCAACAATCAGGGCCGTAACCGGGGTTGGGCGGCTGTCGCCCTTGCCCGCACGCTCGGGGCCAGCGTCTGCCGCCTTGGGCTGACGGTCTTTCCAGGCAAAGCCCGCAGCCACAGCGGCGGCAAGGCCCACAATGATGATGATCGACTTCTTGGAAGGCATGGAAACTCTCGGTAGATGCAGGTGCAATATCGGCGGGCGGCTTGGTCGGAAGCCCGTTCAGACCCGGAGTTCTGCTGAATGTTGTTCTCAGCCGGAAACTCGGCTCTGTTATCGTCTTGTTTCCGGTCGTGCCGGGTCGGGTTTGGGGCAGGGTGCGCGCAGTTTAGTGAGGCGACTATGCGCCCCCCAACAATGCCATGCCCCAAAAATCGACCCGACCCAGAGGGGACAAAACGTCAACAGCATCCTGGGTAGAGCGGAACGGGTTTCGATGACCGTCTCTCGGAAGCGACCTTATATAGCCTCCCTGAGTTCCGGCGGTAAAGCGGTTTTACCTTTTGATACAAATTGGACACTTCGACAAGGCAGCTGACGAGCAAGCACTGGAGTCGGGCACCTATCCGGGTGGAAACCGGCCATTCTGAGAAACTGTTTGCAAAATTGCTGCGTGGCCGTAATCCGGGGTTGCGCAGTGCTCGAAATCCTCATGTACACCAGTACATTCCGGTTTCTGCGCGCTGGGCGCCCCCGGCTGACGACCCCTCGCTCATTTTTGCAAACAGCTTCTTAGGGATGAGTGTTTCAAACGATCACGCGCCGCACAGAAACCGGCCCATAGGGAAATACAGGCCGATTCCAGGCGCGGTCTATCCCAGAGTCACGGCGACGCCCCGCATCTGCCGAAAACGTGCGGCAGATGCGCAGCGCCAGCCTCAGCACTCAGCGTGTCTTGCCCGCCTTGGTCACCGTAAAGCCGAGGGTATTGCTTTGCTGGATCAGGAATTCGGCATCGTAGACGCCCACCTTGGGTATCACGATGTCTTTGATGGCGAAGGTATTGGTCGAGCTATCGTAGACCACCCCGCTATACGACGAGCTGTTCTCGAATAGCTGGGCGCGAATCTCGCCACTCTGAAACTGGCTGCTATGGATATTCACATACCACTTTCCGGTCAGCAGCTCGGTTTCATCAGTCCCCGAAATCACCAGCGTCCCGCCAAAACTGCCGTTGTCGGCCGACGGAACCCCTGTCAGTTCGTACTTCACTGGCAGCCCTTGCACGCCAACGTCACCAGGGCCATGGATATGGGCGGCCGTTGCGGTGGCATTCGGTGTCAGCTCGAATTTGACGTGATACGTCAGCGTCTTGGTTGCCGTGTCGTACATCGCATTCACAAAGCCCTTGCCCGAGCTGGTCGGGTTACCGGCCTGGCTACCGGTCAACGGCATATTCACGAAGGTATAGATCCGCGCCTCTGCAGGCATCTGCGCCACCAGAACCAACGCTGCCAAAGGTAGTAGTTTCTGCATCGTCATTTCCATTTCCCCTTTCATTTGAAATCGGCCCTCATCAGACGCGCTGATGCTTGGTCGCATGCACCGGACAAAGCCCTCGCTGGGGCGGCGTGGTTACCCCCCATTGCCTGCATGGCAAACGCCCCAACATCCCGTTCAGGTCAGCGCGAAAAGCTACCTTCAGCATAGTCAGCCCATTGGCACTGGTCAGCCAGATATGCCGCTGGTCATCACAATCAAGAACATCCTGTTCAGGAAAGCAAACATGCCGCTCAAAATCATTCATCAACCCAGCGATACGCTGATGCAAACGCTTGATCAGAAAATCACTGAATTCAATGTGCAGCATTGGGAGGTAAAGCAGAAATATCCACTAGCCATCATCGTGGAAAATGAAGACGGCGAATTACAGGCGGGTGCCACGGCCAAAACATTTGGCGATTGGCTTTTGATCGAGAATATCTGGGTCAGCGAGTCGCTGAGAGGTCAAAATCTGGGCAGCCAGCTATTGGCCAAGCTCGAACAGCAGGCAATTGAACGCGGCTGTCGCCATGCCTTGCTCGACACCCTCAATTTCCAGGCCCGGGCGTTTTATGAACGCTATGGCTACACCGTGCAATGGACGCAGGAAGGCTATCCACGCACGGGTTGCAAGCACTTCATGACCAAGACGCTGACGGAGTAAGGAATCGTCACCCTGCCGGGCCATTTTTACCGGACGCGGAGATGCTTGGTAGCGTCTACCTAGGCTCTGTTGACGTTTTGTTTTCGGATCGCGTTTCGTCGGATTTGGACCTGATGCAAGGCGAAAAACGCGCCGCTTAGTGGACTAAGCAAGCGATTTTTAACGCGGCAGCAGGCCCAAATCCGGCGAAACCCTCCGGGCCGGGTCGATTTTTGGGGCATGGCGTCGTTAGGGTTCGCTTATTTAGCTCGCTAAACTGCACTCACCCTGCCTAGCCCTGCCCCAAAACTCGA
>NZ_JARRAF010000119.1 GCF_030129945.1 Parachitinimonas caeni | reverse complement strand
CCGACCCCGATGGTCAGCGCGTCTGGCAAGCTCAGATTGATCCGTGGGGCCAGCTGCTCAACGAATCCGGCCCCCTCCAGGGGGATCAGCCGCTACGGCTGCCGGGGCAATGGCAGGATGAGGAAACGGGCCTCCACTACAACCGCTTCCGCTATTACGACCCACAACTGGGGCGGTATGTGACGCAGGATCCGGTAGGCATCTCAGGAGGAAGTAATCTGTACCGGTTTGGGTCGAATATGCCGGAGACTTTCATTGATCCTATGGGACTAGTTGGAGAGCTAAAGCTAGAGGGCCCCAGCTTTTTCAAACTCACGACATTTGAAGCCGCGAAGAAAAACGTAACTCTGGATCAGGCGGTTGCAAATGGTGCGTTGACACGTACCGTTACCCTTCCTGCCATTGGCATTGCAGCCTCGCCCGACGCCATTGCCTTGACGGCAACTGCGGGACAACCTATGTGTACGGCAGCCCGAACCTGGTATATGTCCGGTTCAGAGGTAGATGCCGCATGGCGAAGCATGTCACTCAAGGACAAGCTGCTCTATGAAATCGGGCAAAAGACCACGAGCTCCTACGGAAAATATGCCGCCCTCGATCCGGTAGCCAGAGGCGCTGCCATGGTCAAAGACATGGGTTGGTTCGGCGCTCTCGCGCCTGAAAGTGGAGGTTTGGTCTTGGGGGCCGGCACCACTCTGAGCACAGGACCCACACCATTGTTTCGCTGGTTGGTTCCACGTCTATTGGGCGGCAGCGCCGTCGGTACGCTGCCAGGAGATACAGCCAAACCCTGAAGGAGTCTGCCGCGTGAATGGCTTTACCCTGCTGTACGGCGCCATATATTTTATTGTTGTGTACTGGGCCTATCGCCAATACGAAGCTCTCTTGGGCCAAGTAGGCGCATTGATTGTGGGCTTTTCATTGGTCGTTTTGTTCAGGCTTTTGTTACGACTTACTCTCATTTTAAAGAATCATTTTCTCCCAATCCGCCCTCCATGCCTGTGTGGCCGGGCCGGAATAGAAATGCGCATGGTTCAATTCGATTACGAGAAAGATGAAGCCCTCTTTCATTGTGCCTGCGGCCGAAGATATCTTCACAGACAGAATGACTTTTTTGAAATCCTGGATGATGGTCTGCGGTTATACATGAAACAGGGCAAATATTGGCAATGGAGAAGTCCAGTTGAACAGAAGTGACTATCCTGGGTTGAGACGAACCAACCAAAAAAGGTTGGGGGAAGCACTCTTCAAAAAAAGGGGCGATTTCAACTCTGAAGTGCAACACTATTTTTTAAGAGATTGATTTGTTGCTGAAAGACTTCTGCCGGGGTTTTGAATCCCAGGCATTTTCTGGGCCGATCATTCAATGCCCGGGCAATGTCGTT
>NZ_JARRAF010000118.1 GCF_030129945.1 Parachitinimonas caeni | reverse complement strand
GGTCTGGCTGAGCGTTTGCGTCTCGCCCGGACGTTGCAGCCGGCCCAGCAGGTCGAACTCGTTCTGGAGGGCCGACAGCGATTTGGTCTGCACTACCTGTCCGCTCACCTTGCGCTGGGTGAGCAGGTTGCCGGCTGTGTCGCGAAGATAGCTGATCTGTACGTCTTGTCCCTGTTCGCGGTCTTTGAGGTCGAGTCCGGTGACGTCGTCGGTCAGGACTTCGCTATCGGTACGGACGATGCGGCCCAGGCCATCGTACCCGGTGATTTGAACGAGTTGCTGGGTGACTTCCCCGCTCAGGGTCGGGCGGCCCGGTTTGATCGGGGTGCCATCCGGCAGCCGGGTGCCGTTTTCTTTTTCTGCATCGACGAAGTGGCGGGCCAGGGAATCGCGCGCGACTTTCACATAGCTGCGCTCGCGCAGCCGGTTGCCCAGGCTGTCGTACAGGTAGTCCTGGGCGGTGACGGCCGATGCCGCAGGGGCGATCGGCGGCAGGGGCGGCAAGGCGGCGGTGGCGGCCGTCAGCTGTTCCCAGTGGCTGACCTGCAGCAGCTGGCCCGCCTGGTTGTAGCGGTTCTGCCGGTAGCGGGCGGTGTAGTCTTCCATCCGCTGGATTTCTGCTTCAACGTCGCCGAATTCGTTGTGGCGCAGGCTTTGCAGCCATTGCCCATCCTGGCTGACGCCGGTCAGCAGCAGCTGCCCGGTCTTGAGGTCGAGGCCGTGGCCGTAATGCTGGGTCCGCACATGGCCGTTGGCATCGATCACGCGGGTCTGCTGGCCCAGTTTGTTGTAGCCGTACTGCTCGCTCGGCGTCTGGGGGCGGCTCTCGCCGGCGCTGTCGGTGACCAGAACGCTGGGCAGGGTCTTCTGCAGCAGCCGGCCTTGCTGGTTGTAGCGGTAGGTGACGTCCTGCCACTGGCCCGATTCCAAGCCGTAGGATTCGGCCTCCAGTTCGCCAAAGGCGTTGTAGCGATGGGTGCGCTTGAGCTGGTATTGATCCAGGCGCTTGCCTTCGACGGTCCAGTCGGTCTCAACGGCGGTGACCACGGCCTTTTTATCGAGCGTCTCCCAGGTCAGGTAGCCGTTGCGACGCATCAGTTCCTTGTCGTCGTCGCCCCGCACGACATAGAAGTAGTGACAGGGGCTGGGCAGGTCGGCCAGGCTGCCATTGGCCTGCGGCAGGATGCCTTTCACCGGCAGGTAGAACATCGGTGGCTGGGTGCCGGCTTGGGGCTGGAGTTTGATGATGTGGTAGGGCTCGGGCTGCTGGCCTTTGCCGACGGTCTGTGCCGGGTCGCCACCGGCGGCGTCTTTGCGCACGTAAACCCACAGTGCCTTGGCCGTGTCCAGGCCGGGGTTGAACACCGCCACCTCCGTGGGGAATTTTTTGCCCGGCAGGTGCTGGCCGGTGCCACGTGGGCCCAGAACCACCGCGCCCGTCAGCGCATCGCGACTGGAATCGCCCGACCA
>NZ_JARRAF010000117.1 GCF_030129945.1 Parachitinimonas caeni | reverse complement strand
TGAAATCGACTTCGCTGCGACCGCCAACGCCGGTCTGGGTCAATACCCGCTCACCCCGGACGTTGTATTCGTAGTGTTCGCCAGCATCGACGGCGCTGAACAGGTTACTCAGCAAGGTGTCGATGCCCGGATTGGTGAGACCCCCTTGCAAGGTGGCCAGGGTGGCGGCGGGAATCCGGGTGGCCAGCTTGCGGCTGTCGGAAACCTGGCCCAGCGTGTTGTAAGCCACCCCCGAGGCTTCGCCCAGCGGGTTGATGGTGTAGAGCAGGCGGCCAGCGGTGTCGTAGTAGAACAGGGTGCGCAGGCTGCTGCCGTCGTCCGGGTTCTGGCTGAGGGCGGCGGTACGGCGGCCGGCGGCATCGTATTGGTAGCGGGTGCCATACTTGGTCCAGATCGCCTCGATGGCAGTGGCATCGCTGCTGGCCAGCGCCAGTGCGGCGCCTTCGCCACTGAGTTCGGCAATCACCTGACCAAGGGCGTTGTAGCGGGTCAGGCTGCGACGGTTCTCGGCAGGGACGCCGTCGCCCAGGCTGGCGCTGGTGCGCAGGCCAATCTCGTTGTAGCCGAAGCGATTGACGGTGCCATCGGTGGCGGTGCTGGTGTCGATCTGGTTGAGCTTGGTGTAGGTAAAGCTCTGGCTGTTGTCGAGCGGCGAGGCGGCTGGGCGCAGGCTGTCAACCGTGCTGCTGACGCTGACGGATATACCACTGCCCACGCGGCTGGCGTAGCGGGTTTCGCTCAGCTTGTTGCCGGCTGCGTCGTAGCGGACTTCGCTCAGATAACGCTCTGCATCGAGGCTGGCAACCACGCGGTTCTGGGCGTCATACAGGGTGTAGCTGTGCTGATCATTGCTGGCGTCGGCCGTCGGCAGCAATTGGGCCAGGGTGCCTGTGGCCATCAAAGAGGGGTTGACGGCCGTGGCAAAGCGGGTGCTATGCCAGGCCCGGCCGGCATTGTCGTATTCAATCGTCGTCAGATAGCCCGCCGCATCCAGCGAACCGGTCAGCTTGCCATCACCATCATAAAAGCGACGGCTGGTGCGGCTGTTGGCGGTGGCTGGCTGGATGTCTTCCGCCCGGCTGCTGGCGGTGGGCTGGGTGGCGAGCGGGGTGGCATAACGGACTTCCGCCACGACCCGACCGGCGCCGTCGTAGCGGGTTTCGGTGACATAACCCAGGGCATCGACCGCCTTGGTCAGACGGCCAGCCTTGTCGTAGAAGAACCAGCCACTCAAATCATGCGCGGTGTCAGCAGCCGGGCGCAGGCTGGCAAGGGTCGGATTGGCCGGCTGGCCATTGACGACCAGCGTTGCCAGCGCGGTCTGGCTGACCGGGGTGGCATAACGCACCGTGCGGACTTTCTCGCCCCTGGCGTTATAAATGTGTTCGGTCAGGGTGCGGGTGCCGCCGTGCAATTCGCCAACCAGCCGGTTGGCTTCGTCGTAGAGCTGATACACACGGTTGCCATCGGCATCCTGGGTATAGGCCAAGCGACCTGCCGCATCGTAGGCGTACTGGGTAGGCTGTACCCCCC
>NZ_JARRAF010000116.1 GCF_030129945.1 Parachitinimonas caeni | reverse complement strand
TCACCGGGTCATGGATGGCGCTATAGGTCACGCCGGCATCAATGCGGGTGGTGTGGCCAGCGGCGTCGTAGCGGAACTCGGTGCGAGCCTGGATACCATCCGGGTCTTTGACTTCGGCCCGTACCCGGCCATCCTCGCCGTATTCGGTCTGCACCACCCGGCCATCCGGCCCGATCTCGCGCAGCATACGGCCTGCGCCGTCGAACACATAGCGGGTGACCACCTGCTCGGCAGCGGTACCGCCAGGGTTGACGGTCTTGCTCACCAGGCGGTTGGCCGGATCGTAGTCGTACCGGGTGACGGTGCCACGGGCATCAGTGCTGGTCGCCAGCAGGCCGTTGGCTTGATAGGTGTTGCCGCTGATCTCCACCCCATCGCGCACGGTTTTGGTCAGCTGGCCGGAGGAGTTGTATTCGTAGCGGGTGATGATGCCGGCTTCGTCTTCGGTCTGGACCACATTGCCAAACAGATCCTTGATCGTGACGGTCTTGAGCTCTCCTTGGCCGCTCAGGCCACCAGGGCGGGATATTTCCACTCTCAGTGCCGGAACATAGATCGCCTCGCCTTCCTTACCCGGCTTGATCGTCTGGCCGGCCAACAGGGTGTCGTCGCGGCGGTAGGTGTACACAGTGACATGACCCAGCGGATCGGTAACAGACTTCACCCGATCAAAGGCATCAAACTGCGTGCGGGTCTGGCGCTGGAAGCCATCTTCGGTCATCACCACCCGGCCCAGGCGGTCGTACTCAGTGTGGCGGACAATGCCCCGGCCATCGGTCTGGGTCACGGCGCGGCCGAAGGCGTCGTATTGGGTCTTGCCGGTTTCCAGGCTCTCGGCGGCTGTGCCACCTTGTTTGTACTGGCTGGTGGCAATCAGCAAGCCACGCTGGTCGTAAGTCTTGTGGCTGACCGCGTTCTGGCGACGCCCGGCTTCATCCTGGTAGGTATACGAGGTGTCTGCCAGCTCACCAAAGGCGGTGTAGGCGTAATGCACGGCATCGGCGATGCCGCTACGCTGGCTTTCAAGCTGGCCGCGACGGGTATAGGTCTTGCTGGTCGTGCTGCTCAGCGCCGAGCCATCGCGCAGGGTGGCCGAGACGGCCGGGCCATTGCGCAGCACCTGGTTGACCAGGGTGTCGAGCGCGGCCTTGGCCTGGCCCGTTGTCAGGGTCGTCTTGCCGTTCTGGTCGGTCTTCTGGCGCTGGCTCAGATCGCTGATCTGATTGGCAGCGGTTGCCAGCGCGTCGCCCCTGGTCTGAGTGGTCGAGAGGTCGATCCGATCACGATAGACCGTAGTGTTGGCGACCTCACCAAAGGCGGTGTAGTCGATCTGGTCGATTTCCAGCAGTGTCTGGTCGTGAGATTTCCCCAGACGCCCGGTATAGGCCAAGCGGCCGGCGTCGTCGTAGTAGTAGAGGGTCTGGCTACCCATGCCATCGGTGGTGGCAATCTTGCGGCCAGCGGCATCGTACTGGTGACGGGTGGCATGGGTCGTGGCGCTCTGCCACAACGCATCGAGCTCGGCCTGGGCCGTGGCAATCGCCTTCGTGTCCGCCTCGGTCGCGGTACGCGCACCGTTCAGGAAGGGTTTGCGCAATTCCGCCAGCTTCTTGCTGGCATCGGCAATGGCCTTGGAAGGTT
>NZ_JARRAF010000115.1 GCF_030129945.1 Parachitinimonas caeni | reverse complement strand
CCCTGGCCCAGGATGGCCCGGTCTATCTGCAGCTGCGCCCCGACTCGGTACTGACCGCGCCGGTCAGCGTCAGCTTCCAGCTCGACCAGGGCGAGCCGGCGGTCGAATCGCTGGTTCTGGGACAGAGTCTGCGGGGCAGCCTGACTGCCTCCCGGCAGCAGCGCGAATACCGCTTCCGCCTGAGCGAGAGCAAGACCCTGCTGTTCGATCCGCTGCAAGGCACGGCCGACCACCTGAGCTGGAGCCTGCGTGGCGATGCCCACGACCCGGTTCTGGTCAGCCAGAGCCCGCTGCAGACCGCCCGCCTGCTGACCCTGCACGCCGGCGAGTACACCCTGCGGCTGGACAACCCCGGCTTCAACCCGGCCGATTACGGCTTCCGCCTGCTCGATCTGGCAGCAGCCCCGGCCGTGACCCCTGGGCAGGTGATCGACCTGCGCCTGCCCGCCAGCGGCGAAGCCCGCGTCTACAGCGTCGAGGTCCAGGCCGGGGACCGGCTCTACCTCGACCTGCGCGAACTGGCCGAATCGTACGCAAGCTACAACCCGGCCAGCGGCCGCTACGAATACAACTACCAGGCCAGCCTGCGGCTGATCGACCCCTATGGGCAGGTGATCAGCGACAGCGCGCTGCGCGACCTCGAACACCTGGCGCTGATCGGCGGCCGCTATCGTGTGGTGCTTGATCAGACCGATGGCCGCGACGATCTGGCCTGTCGGCTGGGTGTGTTCGTCAACGCCCCGGCGACCCCGCAGAACCTCGACCTGGGCGGGGCTGCCGCAGGGGTGGATCTGCGCCCCGACGGCCTGCGGCTGGAACCGGCGGACGGTCTGCAGTCCGGCCAGCCCCTGACCGTGCACTGGACCAGCCACAACCAGGGCCAGCAACCGACACACGGCGACTTCAGCGAACGGCTGATCATCCGGCGCGTCGGCAGCGGCGAAATCGTGCTGCAGGCCGAGCTGCCGTGGCGCGAAGCCGAGCTGGGGCCGCTGGCTGCCGGCAGCAGCCGGGCCCGTCAACTCAGCCTGCGCCTGCCCCATGGCCCGGCAGGCGCCGGCGAATTCGAGCTGGTGATCGACAGCGACCCGCGCCACCAGCAAGGCGAGACCGGTACGGCTGCCAGCAACAACAGTGCCCGCCTCAGCCTCCGCAGCACCTTGGCGGCCACGGCCAACCTGCAGGTGAAAGACCTGCGGCTGGAACCGGCCGGCCCCTGGCGGGGGGGCGATCCGATTGATCTGCACTGGACCACCTGGAACGCCGGCACCGCACCGGCACTGGGCCAGTGGCGCGAACGGATCGAACTGATCAACCTGAGCACCGGTGCGGTGATGGCCGACCTGTCACCGCTGCAGACCGACCAGTCGATCGCTGCCCAGACCGGGGCGGCCCGTCAGGTCCGGCTGACCTGGCCTGAGGGGCTGAATGCCATTGGCCAGTTCCGTTTGCGCATCCAGCTCAACCCGCTGGGGGAACTCCCCGAATACGACGCCCAGGGGCCGCTGGACGCCGACAACCAGGCCGAACAGACCTTTGCCATCGGCCCCGACCTGCAAGTGAGCCAGGTGGGATTGCTGGAAACCGGCGCGCAGGATGGCGACGCGGTCACCGTGGTCTGGACCGAAACCAACCAGGGCGCGGTGGCCGCGCCGACGGGCTATCAGGATCGCGTCA
>NZ_JARRAF010000114.1 GCF_030129945.1 Parachitinimonas caeni | reverse complement strand
TGTCCAGCCAGAGCAGGCGATCTTCCGGCAGGTCGAAGCGGTATTCCGGAGGTGCGGCGCCCCCCGCCCCGCCAAACAGGATTTCTTTGCCCAGTTCAACCGGCTGGCCCGCCGCCGGGGTCGGGGTGCCGGCCTGGTGTTGCAGGCTCAGGCTGCCGCCAGCCGCCCCCGCTTCGAGGGCCGTCAATTGCAGGATCAGGGGGCCGGTTCCGGCAGGGCGCGTCAGGGTGCCGCTGGCGGTGTCGTGCTGCGGCAGGCGGGTGCCATAGCGGTCAAACCAGGCCAGGCGATAGGCGTCTGCCGGGCTCAGTTGCCAGCTGAGTCGGTCGCCCGCTGCGGCTGGCACTTGCCAGTATCGGGTCTGACCGGCCGTCAGGGCCGGCAGCGCCAGCTCGCCCGGGCTCAGTGTGGGGGCCAGGTCTAGCGGCTCGGCCCGCAGTTGCCAGTCGCCGCTGCCGGTCTGGGCCATCAGGTCGAGCTGGTAGTCGCCGGCCGCCAGGTAGAGCGGGGCCGTGGCGGTTCCAGGGGCCGGCAGGCGCTGGGCAGGGATCAGAACGCCCGCCGGACCGCGCAGTTGCCAGGACATTCCGGCAGCGTCGCCGATCTGGCTGAATTGCCACAGGCCGCTCTGGGCCAGGTGGAAGGTCTGGCGGCTTTGCTGACCGCGCAGGGGCAGCTGGCCTTGCAGGGTCTGGCCGCTGGTATGGAGTTCCCCCAGGGCCTGCGGGGCTTGCGGCTCTTGCCGGTCATAACGCAGCCAGCCTTGCAGGGCGGCCTGATTGCTGGGGGCGCCGTCGAGCCACAGCAGGCAGTCCGCCCCGGCCGGCAGGGTCACTTGTGCCTGTTCGCCACTGGCAAGCTGCCCGGTGTGCAGGATCTGTCCGGATCGGTCCGTCAGCTGCCAGTGCTGGCGGGCCTGGGCGTCGTCACTGCGCCAGTCGGCGGTCAGCAGCATGCGCTCGGCGGTGGCGCTGCCGACCCGGTAGACGGTCATCGCCTGCCCCCCCGCCAGCGGCAGGCTCTGGCCGCTGAGCAGTTCCGGCACGTCGGCCTGGGGGCAGGTCTGCAGGCGGAAGGTCAAGGGTTCGGCGTGGCGCCGGTCGCTGCGTACGCTCAGCCGGTAGCGTCCTGCGGCCAGGGCCAGGGGGCGCTGGCTGTCCAGCGCGGGCTGTCCGGCACGGCCCTCGGCCCGTTGCTGGCCGTTCTGATCCTGCAGTTGCCAGTGGATGTCCGGCTGCCCGCCGCTCAGTTCGTCCCAGCGGACCCAGCTGGCGGTATCCAGCTCAACCAGATAGTGGTGTTCAGCGGCCGGCTGGCCCAGGTCCAGCGTGACCGGCTGTGACAGGACCAGCGGGGTCTGGGGCGGGGTGTGGACCGCCAGCTGGAAGGCGTAGTCCACCCCACCGGTCTGGGTGGGGTCGCCTTCGATCAGCAGCCAGTGTCGGCCGGTCTGCCGCGCCGTCAGGGCCGGGCTGTCCTGCCAGTCGCGGTCGTTGGCGAGCAGGCTGCCATCCGCCTGCAGCAGGCGCCAGCGCAGGCCGGTCGCGCCGGTGGACTGCGGCAACAGCATCAGGCGGTCTCCGGCTTGCAGGTCCAGCCGATACAGCTGGGCAGCCGCGCCGGCAGGCAGCTGGCCGGCCAGGGTCTGGTTCGGGATCAGCGGCAGGGCCTGTGCCTGCCCGAGCAGGCGCAGGCGGTAGCGACCGGTCTGGTCGGCTTGCGCATCCAGGGTCAGTCGGTAGCGCCCTGCCCGCAAGGCCAGCAGCCGGTCTTCGCCAGACAGCGGGCCGCTGGCCAGGGTGTGTTCGCCCTGGCTCAGCTGCCAGTGCAGCTCGGGGGTGGCCAGGCTGTCAATCA
>NZ_JARRAF010000113.1 GCF_030129945.1 Parachitinimonas caeni | reverse complement strand
GCAAAATCCTGCAAGCCCTGCCGCTAGAGCAACGTGCCCAGGCCCGCGCCGACATGCTGGCCAGCGCCCACGCCATAGCCCAAGCCCGGCGGCAGATGGCGGCGGCGAATGAGGGGGAGGGGGAGGCGGAGGAGAACGAGGCTGCGGGGGATGATGGTCACCAACCCGGAACCGTAGCCAGTGCGGATACAAATAACGGTCAGGCGAGCGAAGCGACCGCCCCCTTCCACATCTACTACTACCACCCCGACCAGATCGGCACCCCACGCGAACTGACCAATGCCGAAGGCCAGATCGTCTGGCGCGCTGAATACCTGGCCTGGGGCAACACCCTGAAACTACACTGGCTGACGGATGCCGCACCCGTCGAACAACCGCTAAGGTTTCAGGGCCAGTACTACGATGAAGAGACGGGGCTGCATTACAACCGTTTCCGCTATTACGACCCGGATTTGGGGAGGTTTGTTAGTCAGGATCCGATTGGGTTGGCGGGGGGCGAGAATCTTTATGAATATGCTTTTAATCCAAATCAATGGATTGACCCTTTGGGGTTATCTGGATCAACAATTGATGGGGTTGGCAAAAATGTGCCTCTAAATACGTATGGTATACCTGATGGCCAGCAATTTGATCCTAAGCAAAATATAACAAAAGCATATAGAAGAAATACTGCATGTGGCCCTACTACACAGCAAACAAATGCCGTACAAGGTGTACCTTGTGTTGTATGTGGGCAAGTTGCCTCAAAAATGGTGGCTGACCATAAAGATGCTCTTACAGTAGAATACTACAGGACCGGTCAAAACGATGTGGCACATCAATCCAGTGTTGCGGCAGTTCAATCGCACTGCCCAACCTGTTCTCGAAAACAAGGTGGATATGCATCAAAATTTTCTAGATGCATGAAACGAAAATTAGGAATTTGAATTCTATGGAAATTACTACTGAACAGCGTGATGTATGTGCAAAGTACAACTCCCCAGAGTTTGAAATAGATGAGGGGGGTATGGTTGCAGTTGCACTTTCTTCCATAGGGAAAAATCCAATCTACGGGACCCGAATAGAAAAACCTGAAAATGGAAATGTTAGCTGGTTTTTTTATTGTGGAGACTACTCTGAGGCCCCAGATTTTTTTCAGCCTATACATACATCTCATTTAGACGAAATACTCCCATCCGTAAAAAAATACTTGTTTCTTTCCCCAGGGTTTAAATTCATCATTGATGATGAAGGTTATGAGGATGTATGGATGGAAGGGGCTGAGGATTGAGTATACGTGCTCTTTTATTGTGTCAAGTAAGTACGGCGCTCATTTTGTCAATTTTAGTTTTAAAATGGTTGATGAAAGTGTTGACGTATTGATCTTGATATAAAAGGTCATTGAAAAGCAGCTTCGAGTGGGGAAATCTACTAAATCCTACTTCTAGTATTGCTATTTGCACCAAAAATTAGGTGAAATAGTTTATTTTTGTGCCAAATATTGGTGAATCTTCGATTTTTGATGGATTTCATGAGAAATGAAATCCTTTCTCTGCGGCCTGCTAAGGCACAAAGATCAACCCCAACGGCGCCGCCTACCGCTTCCGCTACGACCCGGTCGGCCGGCTGATCGAAGAACAAGCCGTTGATGGCGTCCTCCACCGCTACCACTACCAAGCCCTGAGCGACCGGCTGGCGCAACGCGAAGACATTGCCGCCTGGTACCAGCCCGAAGTCCGCTCCGGCCACATCGGCCTGCAACCGCCGCCCGACCAGCCGCAACGGCCCCCCCACGGCTTCACTGCCGACGGCAAACCGCGCCTCGTCAGCGACTACCACTACGACCCGGCCGGTCGCCTCGTCCGCAAAACCACCGCCGACGGCCCGACCC
>NZ_JARRAF010000112.1 GCF_030129945.1 Parachitinimonas caeni | reverse complement strand
TGGGCGATGACGCCCTCCTGTTCCGCAGCATGACCCTGCGCGATGCGCTCTCCACCGTGTTCGAGGCCGAGATCGAAGTCCTGTCGAAGAAACCCGACATCAACTTCGAAGCGCTGCTCGGGCATCCGGTCTCGCTCGACATCGAACTGCAGGATGGCAGCGAACGCCAGATCTGCGGCCACGTCACCCGCTTCGCCCAGATCGGCCGGGAAGGCGACTACCACCGCTACCATGCTTCGGTCCGGCCCTGGCTCTGGTTCCTCTCCCGCACCACCGACTGCCGGGTGTTCCAGAACCTGACCGTGCCCGAGATCATCAAGCAGGTGTTCGGCGATCATGGCGTGGCCGTGTTCAAGGATCGCCTCACTGCCAGCTATCCGCAGCGCGTCTACACCATCCAGTACCGTGAATCCGACCTGAACTTCGTGTCGCGGCTGATGGAAGAAGAAGGCATCTACTATTACTTCGAGCACGGCGGCGGCAAACATACCCTGGTATTGGCCGATGGCATTGCCAGCCACAGCCCGGCCCCCGGTTTTGAACAAGTCCCGTTCTATCTGGGTGGGCAGGATGGCGGCATGACCGTCAACCGCGAACATATGGCCCACTGGCGCACCGAGAAATCCGTACAGCCGGCCGACTACGTGCTCAACGACTACGACTTCCTCAAGCCCAAGGCCGACCTCAAGGTCAAAGCCATCGTGGACCGCGAACACCCGCAGGCCAAGCACGAAATCTACGACTACCCCGGCCAATACGTGGACCCCGGCGTCGGCGAGCACTACGCCCGGGTCCGTATCGACGAACTGCAGGCCCGGCATGAACGGGTGGTCGGCCAAGGCCCGGTGCGCGGCTTGCCGGTCGGTTATCTGTTCAGCCTGACCGAGCACCCGCGTGGCGACCAGAACCGGCAATATCTGGTGGCCCAAGCCACCCTGCACCTGTCCGAATCCGACTACCGCTCCGGTGGCGGCGAGTGGGAAGCCCAGGTCGATATCCAGGCCCTGCCCTCCAACCTGCCGTTCCGGCCCGAGCGCAGCACGCCGAAACCCATCGTGCAAGGCCCACAAACCGCCGTCATCGTCGGCCCGGCTGGCGAAGAGATCTGGACCGACGAACATGCGCGGGTCAAGGTGCAGTTCCACTGGGACCGCCGGGGCAAGAAAAACGACCAGTCCAGCTGCTGGGTGCGGGTCTCGCAACCCTGGGCCGGCCAGAACTTCGGCATGGTGGCGATTCCGCGCATCGGTCAGGAAGTGGTGGTCAGCTTCCTCGAAGGTGACCCGGATCAACCCCTGATCACCGGCCGTGTCTACAACGCCGACCAGATGCCACCGTGGGACTTGCCCGGCAACAAGACCCAGTCCGGTATTCTCAGCCGCTCCAGCCAGGGCGGCCACTACGACCACGCCAACGCCCTGCGCTTCGAAGACAAGAAGGGCGCCGAAGAAGTCTGGCTGCACGCCGAGAAGGATCAGCGGATCGAGGTTGAGCATGATGAGAGCCATTGGGTCGGCAATGACCGGCGCAAGACCATCGACCGCGACGAGACCACGATTGTCCACCGCCACCGCACTGAGACGGTGGATGGCAATGAAACCATCACCGTTCACCAGAACCGGACGGAGACGGTGGATCAGAATGAAACCCTCACCATCCACCAGCACCGCAAGGAACGGGTCGATCACAACGAAACCATCTCGATTGGCGATAACCGCAATGAGGACGTGGGCAAGAATGAGTCGGTAACGATCGGCAAGAACCAGTCCCTGTCGGTGGGCAGCAGCCGTGACAAGCAGATAGGCAGGAATGAGCAGGACAAGATCAGCAAGAACTGGTCGATCAAGGTCGGCCAGCTCAAGACCGAGACGGTTGGCATGGCCTATATGCAGAACGTCGGCCTGGCCAAGATGATGACCATCGGCATGGCTTACAACGTCAATGTCG
>NZ_JARRAF010000111.1 GCF_030129945.1 Parachitinimonas caeni | reverse complement strand
TTAACAACCTGTTTCGTTGTCGCCGCCATTTGCTCAGTCGGGTCGATTACCGCGCTGCGCGTGAAAAGGTTTTCTTCACGTGGCAGATCATTACCAACGCCCTTGCTGCGGCCTGAATTGGGGGAGCGGTGCGATTGGCGCAACTTTTACGCACCATTATATGACAATGGCAATTTGGCTAAATTAAGTTGTCAATACCCTTTCAGCAACAAATCAATCTCTTAAATAATAGTGTTGCACTTCAGAGTTGAAATCGCCCATCTATATAGGTTTTAGAAAAGCCACTTCCATCGGGCATGGGTATTCTCCCATCAAATCGGATAACCATTTCTCCTTTAGGATCTGAATTAGGATAGCGTATGCCATGTGCGACCGAAGCGCCATCTGCTGTTTTCATTGCACCAATTGTACCGTCCTGAAAAGCAATCTGCTCCTTGGTGCCGCTTGTTTTTTCCTTGATTAAAACCTCACCGACATGCGGTGGCGGCAATTTAGAAACAGCTTGAGAGCTGCTATAAACAGGTGTATTTGGGCTTGGAAGTAGCCCAAGATTATGCAGACGTTCATCTAGAAAATGAACACCTTCTTCTCCACAATTAGTATTGTGTACCCATATACTCTCATCTCCAACGTAATAAGTATGAAATCCATCTACTTCCAGGTTAAATACTTTTGATTTAAAGCTGGTGTTAAAGTGAGCATCAATATCGATACCTTCTATTTTTTTTCCAGAAACAATATCTGGTACGCGAGATTGTGCGACGTCGTCATCGCTTGATATGACCCCATTTCTAATATCGACAGCTGGCCCGCCATAGCTACTGTTAAAAAAATAATCCCAGGCCCAGCCCACCCCGTCAATTTCTGTATTAAATAATTTTAGTACTCTAAATACACCTGCGGCACGTCCGTCGCTTGATTTAAGTATATCTCCCAGTTTTAATTTCTCTGCGGCTGTCCAGCCTATACCCTCCACCCAGAATGGATGGTTTCCAGTGCAAACAATGCTACACATAGAATCTTTTCCATATTGTACTAACCATAGTTCTTTATCATCATGTTCAAACGTATTCACCACTGGCCGATAATCCAATTCCCCGCCATCTTCCGGCTGCGATAAAACCAGATCACCGACTTTGATTTGTTCGATCGGCACTGGGCCATTCTTGGTCCATACGGGCGTACCGGCCACAAAGCAGCCGCCGGGTTGAGTCACCCGGCGCAATTGAGTGACTTCATGGGTGGCATCGGCAATGATTTTGTTGAACAGGCAATCGCCCGAGCGGGCGGCGGCTTCCTTTTGCACGATTTCATCAAAATGCCGGATCGAATCGGTGATGCTCAATTGTGCAGCGGCAAACGAGTTGTCCATGGCATTGCGGGAGGCAATTTTGAAGCTGTTGTCCAGGCTCACTGCCTGAAATGCCCGCTCCTGCGCACTGGCATGTGGGTCAATCCAGTTACCGATTTGCCGCTTTTGTTCACGCAACCACAAGAATGCTTCTTCAGAGTTCATAGATCCTTCTTTCGGTAAGGTGATTCGGTTCCCGCTGGGGGTGGTGAGTACGCCGCCAGCGCTGCGATAGATGCTGGTGCCGGCCGTATTGGCCAGTGAGCTGGAAAGTTCCGCTGACACCCGCGCCCCCGTGGCCGACACGATGCGGACCGGTAAGGCATTGGCGTGGCTGGGGGCACTCCAGTGAACTTTACTGTAGCCCTTGGGGATGCGGCCCAATGTATTGCCGATAAACGAGAGCCCAGCGCCAAAGGCTGTGCCGGTGGTGAGTTCGGACACTGACAGACTGGCAGTGCCGGTTTGCCCATCGGTCAGGTAATAGCTGCCTACTTTCCCTGCTTGGGCTTACACCCCCTTCATGGTATTTCCTTTCCAGTATTCAATCAGTTCAAAGTCGGTCAATCGCGGCGGGCTCAGGCGGAGACCTTCGGGAAGTCGATCTCGACGCGGCTGGCCTTGCCCAGGATGTTGGTCAACAGATT
>NZ_JARRAF010000110.1 GCF_030129945.1 Parachitinimonas caeni | reverse complement strand
GGGCCAGGTCGATTTTTGGGGCATGGCGTCGTTAGGGTTCGCTTATTTAGCCCGCTAAACCACGCTTACCCTGCCTAGCCCTGCCCCAAAACTCGGCCTGGCGCGACCGGAAACAAAACGTCAACAGAGCCTAGTGTGAATGTCGATGCAGAGGATGGGGGGAATGTGGCGCGTGGTCGTGTGCGTGCGGCTTTTCCGCTTGCTCAATGATCGGGATGACATGGCCACTACGCTGGGTAAACCAAGACGGTTGCAGCGTGACATGGTCTATCAGAAAGTCTTTGGCCAGCATGGCCTGACAGGTGGCGAGCAGGCGGGTCCAGTGATCTGGTTCGGTAATGACCAGATGGGCCGATAAGGCGATTCGATTCGGCCCAAGATGCCAGATATGCAGATCGTGAACCGATTGCACCCCAGGTTGTTTGGCGAGTGCCCGGCCGATAGCTTCCATGTCGAGGTGTGCGGGAACGCCTTCCATCAGCATGTGGCTGGACTGGCGTATCAATAGCCAGGTTGAGCGCAAGATGAGCATGGCGACCAGCAACGACAACAATGGATCAATCGGTCGCCAGTCGGTAAGCCAGATCACGGCGCCAGCCATGATGGCTGCCACTGATCCCAGCAGATCTCCCAATACATGCAGCAGGGCTGCCCGTGAGTTCATATTGTGGCTGTCGCCAGACAGAATCCAGGCGGCAAGGACATTCACCCCAAGGCCCGCAGCTGCAATCACCATGACGCCACCACCGTTGACCACGCTGGGACGCAGTAATCGCCCAATTGCCTCGAACACAATCCAGCCGATCATTGCCAGCATCAGCAGGCTGTTGACCAGAGCGCCCAGGATTTCTGCTCGGGCGTAGCCATAGCTGTTGCTGCTGTTGGCTGGCCGCTGTGACCAGGCGCTCGCAAACAGTGCCAGTGCCAGTGCTGCTGAATCGGTCAGCATATGGCCCGCATCAGACAGCAGTGCCAGCGAGCCTGTCCACATTCCCCCAACGAACTCAATGCCGGCATAGCCTCCCGTCAGAATCAGCGCCAGGGCCAGTCTGCGCCGGCTGGCTGCATGGGGATGGGGGTGTGAGTGGGCGTGGCTCATGCGGGCTCCTGCATGAATTCGTGATGGATGGTCTGGATCAGGCCCTGCTGAGAAAAACTGCGCTCCGTCCAGCGGATGTGACCGGATTTGTTCATCGTCAACAGGGTGCTGGCACGAGTGCCGTAGAGTGGACTGGAGATAAAGCTGCTCGACAGCAGCAGCTCCCATTCCTGACCAATCCCGGTATCGGGTAACTCGTTGAGCGGGGCAGTTTGCGGGTCGGCCAGTAAGGCAAACAGGGCTTGGTCTGAATCCAGGGCCTGTTTCATGCCTGTCTTGAGTTTTTCCATCTTGGGCCAATGTGCGTCGAGAGGCCCATTCGAGATGGCGTGAATACCGGGTGTGATCTGGCTAAGTAAATCCACGCGGCTTTCGTAGCACCATAACCCGGTTTGATCGCCCAGCAGCAGATTGAAGTCGTTATACTCGCGGGCCTTTGGCCGCAGGGCCCTGATGTACTGCTCTGCGGTCTGTGTGTTTGCCAGAAACCCGACGGGGAGTTCGCCGCGAGAGCGCCGGTCCTGGCGGGTGCGACGAGGATCGCGGAAATTGGTCAGGGCGGCGATTCGACCGGATCGGTCTGTGCCCAGCCAGGTTCCGCCTGCCTGCAGGTCCTGGCCGGCAAGCATAGGTGGATGCTGCCACCAGCGGGAGAAGGCGGTGGGACGAGAGAAAAACTCATCACGGTTGGCGGCGATGACCAGCGTGTAGACCGGATGTGTTTGGAAAGCAAAACCAATCAGGCACATAGCGGCCAGCGTAGACCAAGCTTGCGCGGGGAACAAGTCGGCGCGCTCTGCGCCTTGTTCCAGGACGCTTCCCGGTGAAACGCGATCGCAAACCATACCGCCAACAGAACCTAGGCTCTGTTGACATTTTATTTCCGGATCGCGTTTCGTCGGATTTGGGCCTGATGCAAGGCGAAAAGCGCGCCGCTTAGCGGGCTAAGCAAGCGATTTTTAACACCGCAGCAGGCCCAAATCCG
>NZ_JARRAF010000010.1 GCF_030129945.1 Parachitinimonas caeni | reverse complement strand
ATAGTGCGGATTCCCGTGTGAAAGTAGGTCACCGCCAGGCTCCCCTTATAAAGCGCCCCCTCCTCTGATGGTCGGGGCGCTTTGCTTTATACTCCTCCACGGCAATCCCCACTAATAGCCTCTAACCTTTCTCTGCCGCCTGGCGGGGGGCTTGGTAGCGATAGCTGGATTTGCTGATTCCGAACGTCGCGCAGGCCTCTCGGATGCTCTTCATCTACCAGAACTCTCTATTCGAGAAAATTCTACCCCTGATCTCCGCTGTTCTTCGGGGTGATTAGCATCTCACGCTTCGGATAATGCAATGGCAGATTGGGGGGGCCTGACTCTAGCTACAAAGCAAAAGCCGGTACAAGCAATCAACTTGTACCGGCTTTTGCTTAATACAATAAACCTAAATGCTTACTTGAACTGGTAGCTCAGCGAACCGTAAATATAGCGGCCACGAGCGCTGCCATAGCTGGTGTCAAAGCCAAGGTTTGATCCACTGTAGAACGGTGGGTCGCGATCAAACATATTGTCGACACCCAGGCGCAGAGTCGCGTTCTTGAAGCCGGAATAGCTCACTGAAGCATCGAACAGAGTGGAGCTGGCAATTGATACGCCTGCTTCATACTGTCCATAGTTGGCATTGATCGTTTCATTGGGCAACCGGTTGGTTCGGTAGCCTGATGTGTAATTGGCAACTGTATTGATCTTCCAGGCGCCAATGTCCCAATTGATGCCAGCTTTAGCCAACCAGCGTGGATTGCGGAATTCGCCCGCATCACAAGCCCGGTTTCCATCGCAATTTACTTCTGGATCGTCCTTGGTCAGCGTCCGATTGTAACGGCTCAGGTAAGTCCCTTCTCCATACAGACGCACAGTGCCCCACTGATCCAGACGGAATCGCACTGAGCCATCAATATCAAAACCATCGGTAAGTACCTGATCACGATTGATCAGTCCAACGCGGATTTCTTTCAGGCGTCCAGGCTTGGAAGCGAGTTGAGCTTGTTGGGCGGGTGTCAGGCGCTTGAATGCTTCCTCGTCCTCGGTACTCCAGGGATGACGAATGACGGAGTTTTTGTAAGATCCATTTTCGCCAGCCAAGACCGTTTCGGTGTCCAATGAAGAAATACGGTCTTTCCATTCAATGCGCCAGTAGGTCAAGCCCATGCTGCTATTGGCGGTGGGTTCAAAAACAAAACCCAAGTTGAAGGTCTCGGATTTTTCGGGCTTGACGTCTTTGGAGCCCGTTGTAACCGACAGTGCGGAGCCGGTGCAGTCGTCGTCAAACTGATAAGCACCTGGAATGCAGCGGCGACCATCCTTAAGTGCGGCAAAGCCACCACGGCCTTCGCTAAAGGTCTGCGACAGTGTTGGTGCGCGGAAGCCCGTGCCCCATGATGTACGCATCATAAAGTTCTTGAGTGGTGTCCAGCGCAGGCCGATCTTAGGATTGGTTGTGTCGCCAGCAAACTCATACTTGTCGTAACGTACCGCCACTTGGCCTTCCAGTGTTTCCAGGAATGGCAAGTTCAATTCGGAGAACAGGGCGTGTTGTTTCTGGGAGCCAGAAATGCCGCGCAGTATCGAATAGATGCCAATGGCGCCGTCACGCCAAGCCTGAGAGGGGTCATAGCTCAGCTGATCACGCTTCCATTCGGCGCCAACTGCCACGCCAATCGGGCCGCCTCCTAGTTCACCCACTTCGGTGGTTACCTTACCGGTGATGAAGTCGGTCTTTGAATTGGTGTTGACATGATGGTCTGCTGTCAGCTCGCGAATCACATCGGGGGAGTTATGATTGCCGCCGAATGGGTTGTACTTACCTTCTTTCAGGTACTGATGCAGCTTGTCGTGCATGAAAGTACCATAGGTGCGGATATCACCTTTCTCTTCGGCATGCCCGGCCGCCAAGTTCCAGTCAAAGCGACCAATTTGTCCACTACCGCCTGCAACCAGCCAGAGCGTATCGACCTTTGATCTGGTACCGCCTTCATCAGCCTGGAAGAGACGGCGGATTCTGACGTCCTTTCCATACGGGTTGAATTTATTGTCTTTGCTGACGAACAGTACGCTGCCCCGCCCTTCGTCTTGGATCCAGGAAGGGGAGCCTTCGAGCCTGAGATCGTAGTGGTTGACGAAGGCCTGAGCGAACACTGAAACATTGCTGCTGACGTCCCAATTCAACATCCCTACGCCAGTGTAACGCTTGTAGGGGTGAATGACGTCTTCTGACTCCGATACCGCGTACATACAGGCGTTACGGTTGGGTGATGCAAACCACTCGGGCGCATCGGGATAAGGCTGCTTACGATCAGCGCGGCATTCCGGATCAGGCATACGCTGCGAGCCACCAGTAGAGATCGTGCCAGGGTCTGAGCCACGTTGTCCGTAGACGTTCCCTTGGTGCAGGCCATTGGCACGATCGCGGAAATCCGGGCCGCGCGCCCAATCGCGGTCAAATGCATGAACGGCTTTGCGATCTTCAATCGAGAATGTGAAGTTGGCATTGAAGCGATCGGTGTTACGGTCGCCAAAACCCGCAGTAACGGACGCGCGAGTCGTCTGGCCATCACCGTGTGTCGTCTGGCCGTAGTAGGCATTGGCCCCGAAGCCCTGATAGTCCTTGCGCAAGATGAAGTTGATCACACCACCAACGGCATCCGTACCATACAGCGCGGATGCGCCATCTTTCAGAACATCCACACGCTCGATAGCAGCGACTGGGATGGCATTGAGGTCAACGGCGGTTTCACCGCTGTACGAATCAGATCCGGATGCAGGCAACCGATAGCCGTTGAGCAATATCAGTGTTGGCAATGAGCGCAGATCAACACTGGTTGCACCATTACGGAACGAACTGGCTGTCAGCGATTCGCCACCATTACCGCCCGCAGCAGTCAGTTTGCGCATCAACTCGACAACGGTCGTGGCGCCTGAACGATCAATGTCCTCACGGGTCATGATGGTGACGGGCGAAACGGTTTCTTTGGCGATCCGCTTGATGTGCGAGCCGGTAACGGTGATTTTCTCAGGCTTCTGCGTGGCAGGCGCTTCGTCTGCCGCAAAAGCTTGGCCGGCCAAGCCCAGAATACTGATGGCGTAGGCAATGTGCTTCATCTTCATTTCTTGTTTACTCCCCTCGACTGGGTTTGCTAGAAAATGGAATGGCTGCGTAGGTTAAGGGTATGACTGGCGGCTCGCAGAATTTGGCCCCCCTGCGGCAGCCGTCTTATCTTCAAAGCCGCTATACCTTGATTGCGGCTTTCATGGTGTTTTGGGGAATGCCGGGTTGCATGGTGTTGTGATCACAGACGTTTCGCAGCATGTGCAGATTTCTCTGCGATCACGGCACGGGAAATCCCCAACTGACAGACCATAAAGAATGTCTACCAGTTAGGCAAACTTTCGGTATGGCTGGTGCGAGGAGTGCCGTTCAACTCATTGATTTATATTGAGGTGGCTACGTCGCTTTTGTGCCATGCACCATGGCGCTGATTTCACTGTCAAGCGCAGTATTACCTGACTGCATTGGCCGTCAGGGTGAGGGCTTGCTGGCGCTGCACTGCTCGCGTCATTGAACAGCTAGCCCCGTCAGCACCGATTCCCCGCCGTATCGAGGGTTGGGGAGTCCGCTATACCGCAAACATCACATGCACAAGCTGCTATTCATGCAACCTGCCTGCATCCGGTGCAAACGTGCCATGGGAGCGGCGCCAATATGGGTTTGCAGCCATGGCGAAGCAGCCAGTGCTTGCTGCATGTCGGCTTTGCCGGCGTCGCGCCGGCGTTGGATGGACGGCCGGGAAAATTCGGCATCGCTGAATGAGCTTTCTGTGTCGCTCGGTGTGTAGGTGATGTGCACGATATCAATGTGACGCTGAGGCACTTCCAGCATGCCAGCTCGGGCCACTGCAAGGGTTTCAGCGGGGAGCCCGGCCTTGTTTTGTTGCAGAACCTGGCGGATGTTGTGGTTCTGGCAGAGGGTCTCGACTTGAGCATTACGGCTGGCATATTGGATTTGCTTCTGACGCCATGCCACTTCATCCATGGTGCGGGGTAGCGGGCCCGAAGCGCTCCATAGATCCACCATGAATACCAGCAGGTCATCAGTGGCGAGATCGTCCAGCACCGCATTCAGTGGCGTGTTGCTGACACAGCCGCCATCCCAATAGCAGATCCCGTCAATTTCAGTGGCCGGAAAGCCTGGCGGTAAAGAGCCGCTGGCCAATACATGGCGTGGGTCGATCGTCTGATGGTTGGAGTCGAAGAACTCCAGCTCTCCGGTATCCACCCGTGTTGCGCCCAGGCTGAGGCGAGCGCCTTCTCCACGGTTGAGCAGCGCGAAGTCGGCGTGCTCGTGCAGCGTTGCCAGCATTGGGCGAGTGTCGTAGAAGCTGGCCTCGGTGGCTGGGAGATCCTTTGCCAGAACCGGGCTGGGGACGCGGGGGTACCAGAAATTGGGCTGCCCCAGAACCATCGCCTCGGCCACGTTGAACTGGTTGAACATGCGCAGATCGACCCCTTGCAGCATCATTCCCCAACCATCTGGGCGCGAAATGCTTTCCCAGAGCGCTTCCAGCTTTGCCAGTCGTTGCTGTGGCGGGTTGGCAGCAATCACGGCGGCATTGATTGCGCCAATCGAAATGCCCGTTACCCAGTCCGGTTCAAAGCCTGCATCCTTTAATGCTTCATAGGCACCAATGTGGTAGGCACCCAGCGCACCACCGCCCTGGAGCACCAGCACTACCTTGTGTGAGGGGAATGTTGCCTTACTTTGCGGCCTGCGTTTTTCGGATTCTGTCATGATGGTTTCCTCCTGAGGTGTGAAGCATCAACCTGCCAGTCATGGTTATGGCAGGGCCACATGAGGGGCTTGTTGAAGTTGCGTGACACGTATGCCTGGGTGAAGCCTTGATGCCACCGGTTGCTGATGTCGCTTCAGAACAGGTGGATGCCCGTTTGTGGAGTCGGACGTGGCTATTCAAAGCAGATTAGACGATGGCCGAGTGCTGGCAAGAGGAACCTAATCTTTGAGCCCTTGTGGCGCCATCCCCTTGTCAAACCGAGGGCCTGTTGGGATGCTGCAGACAAACCAGTATTCAGAAAGGGAGATCATGCAACTACCACCTTATAGGGCGCCGCGGTGGCTGGTGGGTGGCCATGCGCAGACCATTTATCCGGCGTTGCTATTACGGCCCACCGAGCCGGCCATGCGCCGCGAAAACTGGACAACGCCAGATGGCGATGAAATTGCCGTCGATTGGCTGGGTGATCGTGCCCAGACTCCTGGCGGCGCCCCCCTGGTAGCCATGTTTCACGGGCTGGAAGGCAGTTCCCGCAGCCACTACGCGCTGGCGATGTTTCACCAACTCCTGGCGATAGGTTGGCAAGGGGTGGTTCCGCACTTTCGAGGGTGTGGAGGCTTACCCAATCGGCGACCACGCGCTTATCACGCCGGGGACAGCGACGAGATTGGCTGGATGCTTGGCCGTCTGCGCGCGGTGCATGCCGGTCCCTTGTTTGTGGTCGGCGTTTCTCTGGGTGGCAATGCGCTGGCCAAATGGCTGGGGGAGCAGGGCGCCGCAGCCAGACTGCTGGTCAATGGTGCGGCGGTCGTCTCATCACCGCTAGATCTGGTTGCTGCTGGATCAGTGTTGGATCGCGGATTCAACCGCCGCGTCTATACCCGGAATTTCTTGAGGACACTGCGCCCCAAGACGCTGCAGCACCTTCAGCGATTCAGCGAAGATCTGGCGCGATTGAATGTAGATCCGCAGGAAATCCAAAGGGCCAGTACCTTTCGGGAGTTCGATGATCGGGTCACCGCACCGCTGCATGGCTTTCGCAATGTCGATGACTATTGGGTGCGGGCCAGCGGCAAGCCCTGGCTGCGCCACATCGAGGTACCGACGCTGGTCATCAATGCCCGTAATGATCCCTTTCTGCCCGAGCACGCCTTGCCTTCGCCTGCCGACGTCTCGGCGCAGGTTACTTTGTTGCAGCCGGCGCAGGGGGGGCATGTCGGGTTTGTGGATGGTGGCTTTCCTGGCCGGATTGACTGGCTCCCCCGCTGTCTGTTGACCTTCTTTCAGGCGCATGCGGATGACCAGCGCCGTTCTGAGTATGGCTGACCGGCTCGTCGATGCACCGCTGACGTCTCGGTTAGAAAAGCCCGCAGCGTCATGCAGGATTCGCATGTGCAGGTTGACCGGCCAATCGGAAAGGTGCCAAACGACTGTTTGATTCTGCACTGCAACAAGCGTAGTCTCGGCCGCATCGGGTCAGAACGACCGCACCTTCCGGAGGCTCCATGCCCTCGCTTTCCCCCAATCTGTTCAAGGCCTACGACATCCGCGGCATCGTCGGCAAAACGCTTACCCCTGAGGTGGCTGAAGTGCTGGGCCGTGCCATCGGCACCGAAGCCCTGGTGCGCAAACAGGCCCGGCTTTGTGTCGGCCGGGATGGCCGCCTTTCCAGCGAAGCGTTGGCAGACGCACTGACGCAAGGGGTACTCTCGACCGGGGTGAATGTTATCGATGTCGGCATGGTGCCCACACCACTGCTGTACTTTGCCACGCATGAACTCGGCTGCCACTCCGGGATCATGGTCACCGGCAGTCACAACCCGCCTGAGTACAACGGCTTCAAGATCATGCTGGGGGGGGACACCCTGGCGGGGGAGGCCATTCAGGCGTTGCGCCAGCGCATCGATGCCAGGGAGTTTGCCGATGGGCGCGGTCTGCTGAGTCAGGCCAGCGTGGCCGAAGCTTATTACAGCCGGATCGTTGCAGATATCCAGCTGGATCGCCCGGTAAGTGTGGTGACTGACTGTGGCAACGGTGTTGCGGGGGCGTTTGCGCCAGTCCTCTATCGAAGGATGGGCTGCAAGGTACGCAGCCTGTTCAGTGAGGTGGATGGACACTTCCCCAATCACCACCCGGACCCATCCCGCCCGGAGAACCTGAATGAGCTGATCCATGCCGTCGCGAGCACCGATGCCGAACTGGGACTGGCATTTGACGGCGATGGCGACCGGCTGGGCGTGGTTGGGCGCGATGGCAGGATTCTCTACCCGGATCGGGCCCTCATGCTGTTTGCTGCGGAGGTGCTGGAAAAAAATCCGGGCGCCAAGATTGTCTACGACGTGAAATCAACGCGCCTGCTTGCGCCGTGGATCAAGCAGCACAAGGGCAAGCCTGTGCTATGCCGCACCGGCCATTCCTATATGAAGGCCAAGCAGAAAGAGGTTTCGGCCTTGCTCTGTGGTGAATTGAGCGGTCATGTTTTGTTTGCGGATCGCTGGCCTGCGTTTGATGATGGCATTTATGCCGGTGCCCGCCTGTTGGAGATCGTCGCGCGGGTTGATAACCCGACGGCGCTGTTCAATGCTTTGCCCGATGCCATCAGCACCCCGGAGTTGCAGCTACCTTTAAAGGAGGGTCAGCCCACCGAAGTTATGCAGACCTTGGGCAAGCAGGCAGAGTTTGCAGGCGCCACCGACATCATCAATCTGGATGGGCTCCGAGTGGAGTTTGATGACGGCTTCGGTCTGGTCAGGGCGTCCAATACCACGCCGATGCTGACCTTGCGTTTTGAGGCGGACACGCCCGAGGCGCTTGCCCGCATCCGCAAGGTGTTTTTGGCGCAGATACAGGCGGTATTGCCGGACGCGGTGTTTTAGGCGTAGTGGCCATTCCCGCAAGACAAACTGCCCGTACTCGGACGGGCAGTTTGTGGTGACTTCAAAAGTGCAGCGACTTCAATAATGATTTAGTCAATGACTTCGTGTGGGTCGCGGCAAATCAACGGCGAGTTAGGGCAATCATCCCAGGCTTGTCGATAAGCGGGGTAATTGACAAAACTGAGACTGGTGGTATCGCCAAATGTCACTTTCAGCGAATACATCTGGAATGACTTCTTGAAGCCGTAATACCAGATCTGGTTTTCATCCAAAGCCACTTCGATCTTTTCGCCGCTGATCAGATTGGCAAAACCCTCTTTGATTTTGCTGCTCATGTCCTTGCCGCTGATTGGGTCAAATACGGTGCCGGGCGGAATTATTTCATCCAGCCCAAGAAAATCGCGCGAAGTGGTGGCCAGCTTTTGGTTAAGCGAGTTATAGACCATATCGTGTAATTCTCGGGAGAAATGATCAGAGACGCGATTGGTAATGAGCTGGGTGAAGCCAGGAATATAATCAAGAATGGTGCTGACGCTGACGTTGGTACGGATATCCAGATTTTCGGGAACGGCATTCGATAATTTACCAGTATTCGGATCGTATTCTGCCTTTAACCAGATAGGATTGGAAGAAATCGCCACATCGGCATCAATTGTCCATTTGGCATGAAGATTGGCATGTGCATCCAGTTGCATGCCACCAATCCGGGCAATGATCTTGCCTTTATCGTTGCCTTCCAGCCTGATAACCAGCGGGCCGACCATTTTGAAATTAAATCCCTTCAGCGTCGCCTTTCCTGCAATGGCCTTTTGTACTTCACTTTCCGCCAAAGTGGCTAATGCTTTTTTGTAGGCAAGAATATCGGCGGTTTTGTCGGTAACCTGTTTGATCGTCTGGGTGGGATCAACCAATTTTCGGTTGCTGCCATTTCTACCATATATCAAGGTATAGTCAAAATGGTCGAGTTCTTGCACCCAGGTTGCCTGCGCGCTAATGGGACTTATAAAAAGGGCTGCAATAATGGCGAGTTTGCCAAGTTTGAATTGTCGCATAAGATTTCCTGTTTATTGTTTGATTTGGAATCAGTCGATACCAGTCAATTAGCAATTTTCTGAAAAAGTCTGGCATGACTGGCAACAAAAAGTTGCAGCGATATTTTATCGGATTTCTTGGGGTTTGTTTATATTTCTGCTGCGTAGTGTATGAATATATCGACTGGGCAAGAGTCTCGTGAATGGTTTGATAGGCAATATATCGCCGGCTTGAAAATATAAATCGGCCAAGTCAAAACAAACAGCCCGACCCATCCCGTGTATAAAAAGGATGAGCCGGGCTGTTTATTCAGTGCAGCCCATGACGGGCAGCCTTCGGTGGCTATTAGCGCAGGGTGATGGTGGTATTGACCTTGCCTGCGACCGTTTCGTCATCAAACCAACGGGCTGTAACGGTCTTGGTTTGGGTATAGAAGCGCACCACTTCCTTGCCGTAAGGGCCCAGATCGCCCAGCTTGGAGCCGCGAGAGCCAGTGAAGCTGAAGAACGGGACCGGCACGGGAATCGGCACATTGATGCCAACCTGGCCAGCGTCAATCTGGTTCTGGAACTTGCGGGCCGCTGCACCAGACTGGGTGAAGATGGCCGTACCGTTGCCATAAGGGTTGGCGTTGGTGATGGCAATGGCTTCATCCAGCGTATCCACGGTGATCAGGCACAGCACCGGCCCGAAGATCTCTTCGCGGTAGATCGTCATCTCGGGTTTGACGCCAGAGAAGATGGTCGGGCCAACAAAGTTGCCATTCGGGTAACGGGCAACCTGAGGCTGACGGCCGTCGAGTTCCAGCGTGGCGCCTTCGGCAACACCGGCGGCAATCAGGCTTTCCACCCGCTCTTTGGCGCGCTTGTTGATCAGCGGGCCGACGTCGGTATGGGGTTCCAGACCACCATTGACGCTCAGCTGCTTGGCCTTGGAGACGATCTCTGGAATCCAGGCCTTGGCTTCTCCAACCAGTACGCCGACGGAAATCGCCATGCAGCGCTGACCCGCAGCCCCGAAAGCGGCGCCGACCAGTGCGTTGATGGCTTGGTCTTTGTTCGAATCCGGCATGAAGGTGGCGTGGTTCTTGGCGCCCAGCATGGCTTGCACGCGCTTGCCAGCCTCCGAACCACGGCGGTAGACGTGGGTGCCTACGCCAACCGAGCCGACGAAGGAAATGGCCTTGATATCCGGGTGATCGCAGATGGCATTGACGGCGTCGGGGCCCCCGTGCACAACGTTGAGAACTCCCTTGGGCAAGCCGGCGCGCTGGGCAAGATCGGCCAGCAGCATCGGTGTCATCGGGTCTTGTTCAGACGGTTTGAGAACAAAGGTGTTGCCCAGCACGCAGGCCATCGGGAACATCCAGAGCGGGATCATCGCCGGGAAGTTGAACGGGGTGATGCCCGCGCAGACGCCAAGTGGCTGGCGCAGGGTGTAGGTGTCTACGCCGCCTGCAACGTTTTCAGCAAACTCTCCCAGCTGCAGCGTGCCAACCGAGCAGGCATGTTCAACGACTTCCAGTCCACGGAAGACATCGCCCTGAGCATCGGCCAGCGTTTTACCCTGTTCGGTAGTCAGGGTGCGGGCCAGCTCATCAATATTGTCGCGAATCAGTTGCTGCAACTTCAGGAATACCCGTGCCCGTTGGGCGATAGGCGTGTCGCGCCAGGCCGGGAAGGCACGCTTGGCGGCGGCTACCGCCGCACTCATCTCGTCGGCCGTAGCAAACGGCACGCGGGCTAGCACTTCCTGCGTGGCGGGGTTCACGACGTCGCGCCATTCGTTGGTGCGCGATTCTACGAACTCGCCATCGATCAACAGTTTTACGGTGGAAATCGGCATGTCTCACTCCTGTTTGGTGGGATGTTCTGGCGGTTATTCCGCCTGTCGGGCCGCACACGCCATCGCCGCGGGTAAGCGGTGATGACGGGCTGCCGCCCGTCGCGCCTGCCCGGGTGGCTGTTGGCAGGCGGCGTCCGGGCGCATTGTACGACTACCTCGGCCTGCCCGGCTGGTTGTGATGCGGCAGAGGCCGGGTTTTTTCATTCTTCGGGCATTCGAGCGCTTGCCAGTTGCCCGCTCGCCGTTTATTCGGGCTACGATGTTTGGACCAACCCCAATGACGAGGATTCCAAGTGTCCCCACGCACCATCAATATCGCCAGCTATCTGTTTATCGGGCTTGGGCTGGTTTTTGTCATGTTTGCCCACTTGTTGCCATCGTTGCTGGCCGGTTTGCTGGTTGTCCAGCTGGTGGATATCTTGGCGCCACTGGTTGTTCGGGGGCGGATCGGCGGCCGACCCAAGCTGATTGCAGTCGCCTTCATTTCCAGTCTGGTTGTGATTGCGCTGACGGTGCTGGTCTTGCGTACGACCGCATTTTTTCGCAGCGACTCGGGTAGCCTGCCCGTGCTGATGGTGAAGCTGGCTGAGATCATTGATGGGTTGCGCGGACGGCTGCCGGAAGTCTTGTTGCCCTATCTGCCGGCAGATGTCGGTGAGCTGAAATCTGCCGCGTCCGCCCTGTTGCGACAGCATGCCGGAATGCTGGGTACGGTCAGCAAGGAAGTCGGACTGGTGCTGACGCATATTCTGGTGGGGATGGTGCTGGGGGCGCTGGTTGCGCTGCACGAAGTCAACCCGGAGAAGCGTGTTGGCCCGTTGGCCCAGGCAATCACTGAACGGCTTTCGTTATTGTCGAACGCCTTCCGCGACATCGTTTTTGCGCAGGTGCAGATTGCTGCGGTCAATACCTTCTTCACCTGGTTGTTCCTGGGTGTGGCCTTGCCACTGTTTGGCATTCACTTGCCCATGCTCAAGGTCTTGATTGCCGTGACCTTCTTCGCCGGACTGGTGCCTGTGCTGGGCAACCTCATTTCGAATACGGTGATCGTGATCGTTTCTCTGTCGATCTCCTTTCCGGTGGCGATTGCGGCGCTGACTTTCCTGGTTGTCATCCATAAGGTCGAGTACTTCCTGAATGCGCGTATTGTCGGCTCGCGCATCCAGTCCAGCGCCTGGGAGCTTCTGACCGCCATGCTGCTGATGGAGGCGGCGTTTGGCTTGGCAGGTGTGGTGGCCGCGCCAATCTACTACGCTTATATGAAGCGTGAGCTGATGCGGGTCGAGTTGATCTGAACCAGCAAGGCAGCGAAGGTATTTCAATGCGGGATCGCCTGAGGTCGCGCAGCAAAGGGGGAGCGGATGATCGGAAGTTCAAGGCGACGCAGGTTGTTATGCGGCGTACTGGGGGCATTCTGCCTTGGTGGACTGTTGCCGACATCGGCTTGGGCGCAGCATCAGCCCGGCGCACTCAAGGTCAGGTTGGTGTCTACAGAGTTCCCGCCGTACTACGCCAGCGACCTGCCCGGGCAGGGCATCCTCGGTGCTTTGGTGGTCGATGCATTTCATCGTGCAGGCTATGCGGCCACCATTGAGTTCATGCCATGGGCCCGCGCTTTGCAGGAAGCGCAGCGTGGCTATTTCGACGGCATCGTCGGTATCTGGCACAGCGAGGAGCGCGCGAGAAACTTCGCCTTTTCCGAACCGACAGCCGCCAACGAGATCGGCTATTACCTGAGCGTGGTCAATCAGTTCGACCGTAAACGCCTGGAGACGCTGGACGGCCTGATCGTGGGAACGGTGCGTGATTATCGCAATCCTGACGTGATTACCCGACTCAAGCCCAAGACGGAGGAAACCGTTGATGATGCAACCAATCTACGCAAACTGGCTGCCGGCCGGATTGATGTGGCTTTGGTGGACAGGCGTCTGGCCGAACATCTGCTGAAAACCAGCCTGAGCAATCTGCGAGGCAAAGTGATCTTCAGTGGCCGCGTCATCGACACCTTGCCGCTTTATGTGGCGTTCAGCAAAAGCGTGCCGGGCTACGAGGCTAAACTCAGTGCGCTTAACCGGGGCTTGGTCATCCTCAAGACTGAAGGTCGATTCCCGCTGCCCTGATCGGTTGCCGGCAGGGGGAGTGCGGCCGGAAACCTGACGTCAACAGAGCCTAGGGCACCAGTACCACCTTGACACTGGCATCGACATCCCCCCGATTCAGGTACCCAATCATCTTGGGATGCGCCGCCAGCAGCTGCTTCACTTCTTCCGGGTTCTCGACGGTACGGGGTGCCTGTGCCTTGCCGGTAAAGGTGTAGCGGGCCCAGATCGCTTTGACCTGTGCATCGCTGCGCCCCAGCACGTTTTGCAGAAATTCGCTCCGCAGTGGGCCGCTGTTGTATATCAAGGGCGTGGCGGTGTCGTTACTGCCAGGAAAATCCTTGAGACGACGCAGATAGAGGTCTATCAGTTGCTCTTTGCTTAAAGTGCTGACGGTGCTGCCTGCACCGACAACGACGACTAGCTCGGCATGGGATGGTACGAAACAGGTCAGCGTCAGCAGCAATAGAGGCCAGATCATGGAACGGCGTAGAGTGTTGTTCATCGCCGCCTCTCAGAACAGAAAGTCCAGATTCAGACTGTAAGTGTTCACCCTGCCATCAAACTTCGACTGTGGGCCCTGAGGAAACGTGACGACCGTGGCACTGCCCCATAGTGGATTGTCGATTTTGTAGGTGTCCCACTGCAGCTTCAGCGCCAGATTCCGGTAAAGATCCCAGCGTAGCCCCAGCGCCTGTTGCCGGCGGTGAAACTGCCCTGTGAAGTTAGAGGCGTTGGCGCCTTCCAGTGCATTCAAAATGGCGGTCTGCGAGGCTGTGGGCCGGGCTGGAGGGGTGAGCTTGAGATTGATGGGTTCGGCAACGGGTTTGATGGCGCTGAACATCAAATAGGGGGTAAAAGCCCCCCAGCGCCGGGCCAGGGTCACATACCAGCCGGCAGAACCCGACAGAATGGCCGAGTCGGAAGTACGCTGTGCCCACTCGGCCTGCACGACATTCGCTCCATCGTCCCAAGTCAGGCCGAGGCTGGAGACATGGTTGGTCGTGCCGTTGAGTTTGAGCTGGTGATCTATGAACGCCTCACAGTTGCTGCACAGACCCAGCCCCTGGGCTGCCCGTGTGATCTTGAAAAATTGATCAATGGTGCCACCTGGCGGAATTCCGACCACTGCCCTGGCGTAGGAATAGCCGCCGCGCAGGGTCAGCGCATCGCGGTTCCAGCTGAGCGACAGTCCAGCCTGGCGCGGGACATCAATGAACAGGCGCGAAGTGTCGATATTGGTTTTGCCGGCATATCCCTCAACAGTCAGCTTGTCGCTGCCGAAAGTGTGCTCCCAAGTGCCGGTCAGGCCGTCGTTGTAGGTGACGGAGTTATTGGCGTAAACGCTATTGGGGGGCTGAGCGGTGATCTGCGAATAATGAACATCGTTGACATCTGATAGCGCAAAGACAGGCGCAACCGCGCGGCCTACCTTCATATGCACACTGCTGTTCGGCTCCCAGCCCAGATAAGCCCATTGCACCCTCGGACGATGGGTTGCTTCACTGTTCTTCTTGGAGATGAGCTGGAACCCTGCATTGAACGGCCCTTCAGGCCGCACAGTGAGTTGCAGGCCCAACACACTGTCCTGATCGTAGCGCGTTTCGTTTTGCGCGCCAGAACTGTTGCGCCCATCGGTGCGGACAGTGGCGATCGGGTCGTCTGCATACAAGATTCCGATCGTCCCAAAACCATCGACTTTCAGCCAGTCAGGCAAAGACTCGGCGTGGGCCGGCGTCAGGCTACCCGACGCGGCGAGTAAGATCAGCGGATACCAGCGCATTCCTGCTCCCTGCGGTAAGCGGGTCTGGAAAGGGGATGAATGGACGATTCATCACACTCCATCGTGCGACACATGGCTGTGCTAGTCCCGATTCCCGGCACATACTCAATGTCACCTCAGCAGAGCCTTGCTGTGTTTATAGGTGAAAAGCAGCTATTTGGCCTTGAAAGGGTGATTCGTGCAGTCTTGCAATACCGGGGCTGCCACGCCTGATCAGCCTCAGTTCATTCCTTGCCGGAGGGAGCTCCTCTCAACCTGGCCTGCTGATGAGATGTCTGATTTTGACCATAAGGCTGCCACTTTCAACCTCGTGCTGATACGGGTTTGTCCTTACCATGCTGGTCATGAATTCACTAACCGGAGTACTGAAATGAAACCCCTGCTGATTGCCGCCGTTCTCTCTTCCTCTGTGTTTGCGACGGCTCAGGCTGCAGCGCCTGATGCCCGCCAGATTGTTCACGAGTTGTACCAACAAGGCATCGCCAAAGGCGACCAGCAAGTCGTGCGCAAGTGGGTGGCCGAAAAGTATATTCAGCACAACCCACAGGTCGAAGATGGGCGCACCGGGTTGCTCAAGCTGCTTGACCAGATTCATGATCCGGCCAACCCATTCAAAGTCGATATCAAACGCACGCTGGTTGATGGTCCCCTGGTGGTGACGCACAGTGAGCTGACTTGGGGCAAAAACCGTCAGGTCGCGTTCGACGTATTTCGCGTTGAGAATGGTCAGGTACTGGAGCATTGGGATGCGCTGCAAGTTCATCCGGAAAAGACTGCCAGCGGGCACAGCATGATCGACGGCGTGACTGAAGTGCGGGATCAAGCCAGGACCGACAGTAACAAGGCCCTCGTCCGCGAATTCATGCAGACCATTTTGTTCGACGGCAAATTGGATCAACTACCCAGGTTTTTCGATGGCGATCGTTACATTCAACACAACCCAGCCGTTGCGGATGGCTTGTCTGGGTTAGGGGCGGGACTGAAGGCGATGGCTGAACAAGGTATCACCCTCAAGTATCAGCGCATGCATCGGGTGATTGGCCAAGGTAATTTTGTTCTGGTGCAATCGGAGGGCGAATTCGCCGGTAAACCCAGCGCCTACTACGATTTGTTCCGGGTCGAGAATGGCAAGATTGCCGAACACTGGGATGTGATCCAGACGATTCCTGCCAAATCGGCGAATGGCCGCGGTATGTTTTAGGCGCTGTTGACACTTGTTTTCGTGTCGCGTTTCGTCGGTATTGGGCTTGAGGCAAGCCAACAGCCTGGCAATCAACACGGTAACCGGCCTCAATCCGGCGAAGCCCTCCGTCTCCCCAGGGGGCGTGACGGTTGGGGCCTCAACGCTTTACTCGCCACGGCCTGCTCCTTGCGGGTATCGCCCCACCCCGAAACTCGGCCCGGAGTGATCGGAAATAAAACGTCAACCGAGCCTAGAGGGCCGGTTTGTCGTTGTCTTGCCGTCAATAGTCTTTACAGCCGCCTGCCTTAGCGCTTATTTTGTAATGGGAAAAGTTTACAAAAATCGCTAGCGATGGGTATATGGCCACTTCTGATCGCATTCTCTACTTACTGAAAACCCGTGGGCCGCAGACCGCCCAAGCGCTGGCCGAATGGCTGGATCTGACCTCGATGGGCGCACGACGGCAGCTGGAAAGCTTGCAGGAGAAGGGCCTGCTGCAAACAGAAGACCGGCGGGATGGGGTTGGCCGCCCCTCGCGCTATTGGTCTCTGTCGGACGCCGGCCATGCCCGCTTTCCTGATCGTCATGCCGATCTCACCCTGCAGCTGATTGGCCATGTGCGTCAGCTCTTTGGTGAGGAGGGGCTGGACCGTCTGATCGCAGAACGCGAACGCCAGATGGAGCTGCTATATACGGCGCGGGCGGATGCTTGTGACAGCCTGGCTGAAAAGGTTTCCGCACTGGCGGAGGCCCGTACTGCGGAAGGGTATATGGCCGAGGTACAGGCTAGTGATGACGGCTGGCTACTGGTCGAAAATCACTGCCCGATTTGTGCGGCAGCCCGCCAATGCCAAGGCTTTTGCCGGTCAGAGCTGGCGGTATTCCGTCGCAGTCTGGGGGAGGAGTGTCAGGTGGAGCGTGTCGAGCATGTGATCAGCGAAGGTCAGCGCTGTGCATATCGCATCATTCCTTTGCGCAAGGTTGATTAGGCGCAGTTGACGCTTTACTCCTGGAAACAAAACGCCAACAGGGCCTAGCACTGCGTGGCAGATTTGCAGCCCGCAGGCGTGGCGGTCTCGTAGCGATTCATGATCTGGCTGATGACACCGGTGTTGACCAGCTGTGCCAGGCGTGATTCGAGCTGGTTGCGTCGTTCCATCCAGCCGGACTTGCGTGACAAGACGATATAGCGCTCAACCGGGTTCGGCCGCACATACTCGGCCCGCTTCAATTTACCGGTGAATTCGGGCAGTGCCTCGGTTGCCGCACCGGCGTTGGCACCCAGAGGGATGACATCAATCCGCTTTGCCAACAGCTTGGCAAAATTCTGGTGGTTATCCGTTGCGAGATCCTTCAACAGGGTTTTGTCGTTGTCGAATTCATCGAAGTAGCGCACCCCGTTGATGACTCCGATCCGGAGTGGGCGCAGATCATCGAAAGAGCGGATGGTGCGCGTGTCGTCAGCCCGTTGAAAGAAATAAGTGGGGGTACCATGAGCATAGGGGGGCGAGAGAAAAGCCATGTAGGGCGCCCGCTCTGGCGTTGGGGCCAAGCCCATGGCGACATCAGCGCTGCCGTCCTGCAGCATACGGATGCAGCGAGCCAGCGGACATTCCTTGATGACCAACGAAGCGCCGACGGCTTGACTCAATTTCTGCATGATTTCGACATGAGAGCCGCTGTATTGCCCATTCTCCAGCTTGACCATATAAGGTGGTAGAACCCGGAATGCGAAGACCAGCTCGTCAGCATTGGCGCAGGCTGTTGCAAAATACCCGAGCGAGGCTAGAACAAGAGAGCGATGCGACAGAATGCCGAGCAGAATATTCATGTCTGGCCTTGAATTGGCAGTCTGGAGTATTCAGTTTACATCCTTGTCAGCGGCGCGGCGGTGCTGTTGTGCAATCCGGACCTTGGCCCGCTACCTGCAGCGCTACTTGCTGTTTTAATAAGGAAAATCGATGTCGAATCGTCCTGAAAAATGGCGTAACGACCTGGTGAATTACCTTCCACCGTCACAACCCAGCGTGTACCGGCATTTCTGGGATGCCAGACGGGTGCCTTTTCATGCCCGAAGCGAGGGCGACTTTGATCGTGGACGCTGCTGGTGGTTGGCCGAAGTCAGCCGCACTGCCTACCTTGATCCCCCACATGCCCGCAATGACTACATACAAGGCTTTGGGCAGCATGGCTACGCCGTGTCGGTATCCCACGAGCCGCGCGAGCGAACGGAGCGTGGCGCCTTCTGGTATTGCATTGAGGCCGATGATTTTGCGATTGTGGTCTTTAGGGGATCTGAAGTGCCAAGTCGGGTTGATCATACCCCTCAGGAATTAATGAATGCTTTCAAAGACTGGGTGGTGACGGATGCCAACTTGTTCTTTGTTGATTGGGAATATGCCGGCGCACAGGTCCATTGTGGGTTTTACAAGGCGTATCGGGAGCTGGTGCCGCTGGAAGGGCGCCGGCCGGGTGGGGAGTTGCTGGGGCGAGTTGTCGAACTTGCAAGACGAGGATTGCCCATTTGGGTTACCGGCCACAGCTTGGGCGGTGCGATGGCGAGCCTGTTGGCCAGCGAGCTGGCGAATATGCGCTTGCCGAGCCTGGCCCGACCGATTGTCGTGGAGGGGGTCTATACCTTCGGCGCCCCCTATGTAGGTGACCGGCAGTTTGTTGAAAGCTTGAATGATGTGCCGGCTTATCGTGTCGTGAATGATCTTGACCTTGCCGCCCGCGTGCCACGCCGCTCCGCTCCTTTGCCCTGGCTGGGTGAGCGTTATGCGCATTATGGTGAGCTGGTGCTGTACGACCGGAACGGCCGAATGCTGCGTGGCAGTGAAGCGCGCCGGCGAGAACGGGATAATCTGCTGGCCTTGGGCGCTGGCGCGGTAACGAGTTTCCTTTTGCCTTCCAAGGACATTCCGAAACTATCCATGATCCGGGCGGTGCCTAAACCGATGCTGGACCATGCGCCAATCCTCTATTCGATTCACGCCTGGGAGAATCTGTGAGTAACCCTGTTGTCCAAGTTGCCATGCCACTTTATTTTGATCGAGTAGATCCCGCGACACCCGAGGCGCTGGTGTTGCTTGATCAGTTGTCGATAGCGCTGGAAGTGGTGACGGGGGATAGTGGTCGCGCCTCGTTTGATGCCGCTGACGTCAGAGGCGCACGAGCCCTCTTTCTGCTGGCGCGGGATCATGATGGAAAGCCAGTGGGATGTGGTGCTTTCCGCCCCATTTCTTCGACGGTGGCGGAGGTAAAGCGGATGTACGCTGTGCAGGGCGGGTCTGGCATTGGCAGTCGGATACTGGCCCAGCTCGAAGCTGAAGCCAAGGCTATGCATTACCAGGAAATCTGGCTGGAAACCCGATTGGTAAACCAGGTGGCCGTCCGTTTTTATGAGCAGCGCGGCTATGTGCGTATCGCCAACTACGGAAAATATATTGGTAACGCCAAAGCTGTTTGTTTTGGCAAACGTTTGCCAGACTGAAGAACGAGAAATTTTATTTTGTTGAGATGGATAGGGATGTATGCAATGGCGTTATCTGGCAGCGGCAATCGAAGGTTCAGCGGTAAGCTTGACCCTGCCGGCATCTGACATGGCTGTTCATCGCAGCGCACATTGATGCTGCCACACGATCCTGCACGCAAGTGTGCCGAATCAATACCTTGCAAGATGGGCTTGCGGGGATTTGAGTACTTGATGAGGGGAAAGGATTTTGTTTCCGGTGTGGCGTGGCCAGGTTGATGATGGCCTGCCAGCTTGCCGGGCAAAAGGAAGCTGGCTTGCGCAGGTATGTCTGGAGGGACATGCCAGAGCGGGCCGGTGAATAGATTGACAGACATTTCTTCTGCTCAGGCAGATGAATCCGCGACTACAGTTGTATAGACTAGCGCCGCTCAAGACATAGAACCAGAAAGGCCGACGATGCTCGTGATCCAACATATTCAGACCGTTTGGACCAAGAATTCCCGCGGGATGCCTGAGGCAACCCGCCGCAATTCGGTACCAGCCGTGATGTCACTACCCGTAAGAGGCGGCGAACGTGCAGACATGCTCGTGCATCGGGTACTTTCTACCGAAAGCCGGGATTTTGAATTGGCACCTACGCTTGAGACCTTTTCAACCCATGACAAATACTGGTCTTTTCTCTGTAAGGACAAAGACAATGCGCTGGATGTGTATTTCAAGTATCACTACCAGACGCACGGCCAGCCGCAGCGTAAAGATAGCGATAAGCCGATATTTACGTTAGCTCCAGGTGAGCTGGCGGTGTTTCGCATCAATGGCCGGTTTACCAGCCACAATGGGCAGCACTATGCCCAGCACGTCGTGAATTTTGCTTGGGTAGATGCAGTTAGTGTTGATCTGTTCGTCAAAAATGCCCCGGTTCATGTGGTTGATGAACTGGCTCAACTCTAAGCAGTATTGCTCACACAGACCTAGGTTCTGCTGACGCCAGGTTTGCAGATGGTGTTTTCCGGTGAAACCCGGCACGACTGTAAACCTGGCGTCAACAGAACCCAGAGCTGAGAGCGATGTGATAGATGGGGGGATTCCGGTAGAAGTGATGTGCCGGCATTGTCCGTAGTGGCGCCATCCGACCCTTGATCTGCTGAAGCATTTCCCTGTGTGATGCATCGCGCTACCATGCGGGCAGCCCGTCCCGCTTCTTGTTGGCTTATCTGATCGCCAACGCAAAACAAAAAGCCGCGAGGCAATTTGCCGCGCGGCTACGTGAACGGGGTATTTTCCCCTTCGACGCGATTAGCGTCGGAACAGATAGATGAGCCAAGCCATCTTAATGCTCCTTTCAATTTCGGCATCGCTTGATTCACCAGACATCAATCCGTCAGGATCCTCGCGCTTAGCTGTACGCGGGCGGTTGCAACCCTTGCCATATTTGTGACGTCAACCACCGGCCACGGCGACACAGCCTGTCCGTCTCTACGGCAAATTCGATCAACTTGCTGCAGAAACCACCGTTCCGGCCCACCTCACCAACCACGGTTCGGCGCTTCGAGCCCCCACAAGTGGAAGCTCTAAGTACCCGATTCTAGAGTTGATTCTCCATTCGGTAAAGCGCGTTCGGTAGATTGTCATGGTCGGACATCAGATGCCTGTCCATGTCCGCATGGATGCGGTGCGTCTAACATGGATCAACTTGTGACTATTCAGATAATGAGGCGGCGACATGAATAACGGGATCCTCTTTGCCGCACTTGCTTACTTTTGCTGGGGCTTATTACCCCTTTATTTAAAGATGCTGCAAACCGTTCCCGCGATGGAGATTTTGTTGCATCGCATGGTTTGGTCTTTGGTATTCCTTTGCGCGATTCTTGCCTGGAGGCGGCAGTGGAGCTGGTTGCCGGCGGCACTAAGGCAGCCCAGGGTGCTGCTCGGATTCACTGCCAGCGCAGCAGTGCTGGCGCTTAACTGGTTTGTGTACATCTGGGCGGTCAACGCCGGAAAATTGGTCGATGCGAGCCTTGGGTATTTCATCAACCCATTGGTCAACGTCATGCTTGGGTTTCTGGTGCTAAAGGAACGCTTGCGGCCTGCGCAGTGGTTTGCTGTGGCGGTGGCTGCTGGTGGCGTTACGTGGCTGACATTCGCTGCAGGTAGCCTGCCGTGGATTGCCTTGGTTCTGGCGTGTTCGTTTGGTAGCTATGGCTTGCTGAGAAAGACTGCAGCTCTGGGGGCACTGGAAGGGCTCTCTTTCGAGACGCTGCTGTTGTTTCCCTTTGCCGGGGGATACCTGATTTATCTGATGCTTACACAGCAAAGCGGCTTTGTTTCGGGTACGACTCATACGCAATTGCTGTTGATGCTGGCTGGGCCGATAACGGCTATCCCCTTATTACTGTTTGCTGCGGGGGCTCGGAGAATCCCCTTGTCGCTACTGGGTTTTTTGCAGTACATCGGTCCCTCCTTGCAACTGCTGCTTGGAGTATTTGTTTACAACGAGCCATTTTCTCAAGCCAAGATGGTCGGCTTCGCCTTGATCTGGTCAGCCCTTGCTTTGTTTTCGATAGACAGTTATCGCACGGCTCAACAGTCTAAAATGGCCGGCTAGCATGAATTTTCAGGAGGACGTATGCGATTTGAACACCTGATCGCAATTAATGACCCGAATAATCCACTTATCGAGTCGATGTCGGTAACGCAACTCTGGCGAGGCCTGTTGCAGTTTACCGAGCAACCCATGTTGTTTAACGACAATCTGGATAAGGCGATCATTACGGAGCGGGGTGAGGGCTATCTGCAGCGGGAGTTGTGGTTTGGCGATATGCAGGTCAAGGAGAGGGTGAGCTTTGAACCGAGCAAATACCTGCGCTTTGATACCCATGCCAGCGAGCAGCACAGTGGCGGGGTGAAGACAGTCACCATAGAGGTGCCCGCCGAGGGGCATCTATACTTGCGTTTTGTCTACGAGACACCACTGAAAGAGGCGCCGGAAGGGCAGAGTGGTGAGATTGGGCCTGGGGCGGATGATGCGTACTTTGCCGGCTACGTCAAAGAGGCCTACCGATCCGCAGACATTGATACCGTCAGGCGGATACGCATGCTTTTCGATCTGGGTCAGCTTGGCGAATAAGCGGATGCGCAAAACGAAAAAGCCAGCCCCATAGTGGCTGGCTTTTTGATTTTACGGGGGATATCTGAAACTAGCTCAGCGCTTGGTGCCTGCTGCGGACTTGACGGCATCAGCGGTAGCGGTCGTTGCGGCCTTTACGCTTGCATCTGCAAAGTCGGCGACCTGTTTAGCTGCCTTGGTCATGCTATCGACGGCTGCTGCGGTTGCGGCGACGGTTGACTTCATTGCTGCCACGGCAACATCAGCACCTGCGGGCGCGGATTTAACGACTTTATCCATGCCCGAAACAATGCTCTTGTTGAATTCGGTAATACGCTCTTCAAACAGCTTGCTGATTTCCGACTGGGTTTGCGAGGCCAGTTCGTAGACATTGCGCGAAAATCCAAGTGTCGTTTCTACTGCAGATTCAGACAGCTTTGTGCGCAAGGCCATGGCGTCCTGAACATCCTTGACTGAAGCCAAGGCCCCCGCGATCTTGGTTGACTCCTCAATCGACTGCTTTGCTACTTCAAACTGCAATTTTGCGAGCCGTTCTGCGCTATCCAGTGTTATCTTGCTAAAGCGTAATACGGTTTCCAGATTTTCGCTGGCCAAGTCTGAAAGCGGATGTGTGTTCATTGAAACCATGGGTATTTACCTCCTCTTACGGGTGGACTCGTTCTCTCCTTTGGGGCAATCCCGGTTAGGGATCGCACGCATTGCGCTCAATCAGGCAAGATGCAATATCTGGTATCATGCTGCTGCGCACAATGACGCAAGCCATTCTAGGAAGCGCTCTTTGTGATGTCAATGATTTTTTGTGCGTCGCAACATTAAATGCCCTGCGGCACTTTATCTGTTCGCAACCATCTGATTTAAAAGATATAAAGGGGAGCCCGATGAGCGAAGAGAAGCGGATCATCAAGAAGTACCCAAATCGTCGGCTGTATGACACGGCTACCAGCTGCTACATCACTCTGGAGGATGTCAAACAACTGGTGCTTGAAAATACGGATATCCTTGTCGAGGATGCCAAGACGCACGAAGACATTACACGCAGCGTACTGCTTCAGATCATTCTTGAAGAGGAAAGTGGCGGAGCCCCCATGTTCAGCTATGACGTGCTGACTCAGATCATCCGCTTCTATGGCCATGCAATGCAGGGTTTGATGGGTAACTATCTGGAGAAAAATCTGCAATTGTTTACTCAGATGCAGAATCGACTGCAGGATCAGGCCAAGTCGGTGTATGGCGGAGATAGTCCTCTCTCGGCTAATTCCAATATGTGGAACGACTTCATGAAGTTTCAGGGGCCAGCCATCCAGAACATGATGACGAGCTATCTGGAACAAAGCACCAATATGTTCGTCGAGATGCAGCAACAGCTGCAGGATCGAACCCGTAACCTGTGGAGCGGCTTTGGCTTTCAGGGATTCCCGAATCCTCAGTCGCAACCCACGTCAAGCTCGCAGCCTTCCACCCCGCCTGCCGCTGAGCCGCCACCAGAGACTCGTAAGCGCACTACCCGCTAAGCCTTTACTATTGAGAAGTCGGCCCCCTTGGTTGGGGCCTGCTTTAGGTCTACTCAGGCAGCCTGCTCCAGAGCTTTTGGTACTACCGGTAATTGCCGGTAGATTGCGTCGATAGCTTGGAACCAGAAGCTGTCCAGAATCACGCACACTTGGTCGAAATAACGACGCGAGAGCGTTTCCGCACTCATTAAATCTGCGACTTTCCCCTGCGGAGTATTTTGTGGGGAGTGATCAAAGTAACGTCTAATCGCAAGTCGAACAGCCTTGCGTTCCCACTGCATGCGATGCGCAAGCAGTTCGGTCAAGCCAATCGATACCGTATCAACGTCAATTTTCGAATCATAGTGGCCTGCTATGACGAGCCGATGCTCGATAGGTAGCAGAGTTATCTTTTGCAGTACTAGGCTCCAAGTAAGGTTGGCCTGATCATTGTGCCTGACCGGAAGGAGGTGCGTGCCATGGGCTGCTGCGGCGCGAAATGAACTGGCAACCAGTTGGTGTGCGGTTTCAAAACTCATTTCTGTTTACCTCCCGAGTGCAGTTCTCTGGGTCCCGGTCGGTGTGTCGTCGTCGGGATTGCATGGTGCTATCTGACGCTTTTCTGCTTGCGTTGTGTTGGTACTTGTTTCGTGATTCCTGCTGCATCAATAACATCAAGCCAATTGCAGGAAAGCTGGAACCGAGTGACGAATCACCATTCGACACTGTCTCAATACTGATCTGCATGGGTCGTGAAGTGTTGGAGCAAGGTGTCGAGACAAGACGGGATGGCAGCCTCGAACACCAGCCTCTTGCGTACCGGGAACGAGGAAGAATGGGATCCAGTGGCGAATCTGATTCAAACCAATGATTTAGCGGTCTTATCATCTAAGCGGCTGTATACTCTCGCGTTTTGCATAGATTCGGCAGCAACGGACGATGAATAAATTACCAAGTATCGGGGTGGTCTCTCTGGGGTGCCCTAAGGCTTTAGTTGATTCGGAACAAATACTTACCCAGCTACGAGCCGAAGGGTATGTCATTTCGCCAAGCTATCAGAACGCTGACTTGGTGGTGGTCAATACCTGTGGTTTTATCGATAGTGCGGTAGCTGAATCGCTGGATGCCATCGGCGAGGCGCTGACAGAAAACGGAAAGGTCATTGTCACGGGCTGTCTGGGGGCTCGTGAAGGTGGTGATACAGTCAAGAAGGTTCACCCTTCGGTGCTGGCGGTTACTGGCCCCCATGCGGCCGATGAGGTCTTGGCGGCTGTACACCAGCATTTGCCTAAACCGCACGATCCATTTACCGATCTGATCCCTCCTCAGGGCATTCGGCTTACACCAAAGCATTTTGCTTACCTGAAGATCTCGGAAGGCTGTAACCATCGTTGCAGTTTCTGCATCATCCCATCCATGCGTGGTGATCTGGTGTCGCGCCCGATTCATGAAGTGCTGCGCGAAGCGGAAAATCTTGCCAAAGCGGGCGTCAAGGAATTGCTGGTTATTTCTCAAGACACCAGCGCTTATGGAGTAGACGTCAAGTACCGTACTGGCTTTCACAATGGCCGACCTGTGAAGACCCGCATGACCGAGCTGTGCAGGGAGCTGGGCGAAATGGGAATCTGGGTGCGCTTGCACTACGTCTACCCGTATCCGCATGTTGATGAAGTCATCCCGCTCATGGCGGAAGGCAAATTACTGCCTTATCTGGATATCCCTTTCCAGCATGCCAGTCCCCGTGTGCTCAAGGCCATGAAGCGCCCTGCCAACGCAGAAAATGTGCTGGGACGCATCCAGAAATGGCGTGAGATCTGTCCCGATATCGCTATCCGCTCGACATTTATTACCGGTTTTCCTGGCGAGACCGAGGAAGATTTCCAGATGTTGCTGGACTTTCTTGATGAGGCGCAGTTAGACCGAGTTGGTTGCTTTACCTATTCGCCGGTCGATGGGGCAACGGCCAATGCTCTGGCAGACCATGTTGCGCCTGAAGTGGCGGAAGAGCGCAAAGCGCGATTCATGGAAAAGCAGGCAGAAATCAGTACCCGCAAGCTTGCCGAGAAGGTAGGGCGTGAGTTGAAAGTGCTGGTGGATGAAGTGGACGAAGAAGGTGTTGTCGCTCGTAGCTATGCCGATGCGCCCGAGATTGATGGCAATGTCTATATTGAGGGTAGCGAAGGCGTGCAGGTGGGCGACTGGATGACAGTCAAGATCGTTGATTCAGACGAGCACGATCTGTGGGGTGAGCGCGTCTGATCATGGCATCGCCAATTCTTGCTCCGGGTATGCAAGCCTGGGGCCATTCAGGCTCAAGGTGTGTCAGGGGGGGTAGACGTGACGCTCACGGAGCTTAAGTACATCGTTGCGGTGGCGCGGGAGCGCCATTTTGGACGAGCTGCCAATGCCTGCTTTGTCAGTCAGCCGACCTTGTCGGTGGCGATCAAGAAGCTTGAAGACGAACTCGGCGTGACCTTGTTCGAGCGTTCTGCCGGCGATGTCACCGTTACTCCCGTTGGCGAGCGTATTGTCGGCGAGGCGCAACGAGTGCTGGAGCAGATCCAGACCATCAAGCAGCTGGCCGAGCAGGGGAAAGATCCTCTGTCTGGGCCGTTGCGACTTGGTGCCATCTACACGGTCAGCCCCTATCTTCTGCCCTATCTGATTCCGCTTTTGCGGCAGCGTGCCCCGCAGATGCAGTTACTGCTCGAAGAAAATTACACCAGCCGGTTAGCAGAGATGCTCAAGCAAGGCGAGATAGATGTGGCGGTGCTGTCGGAACCTTTCCGCGAGCCCGGTATTGTCACCCAGGCGGTGTACGACGAACCTTTCGTGGTAGCTGCGCCGAAGGGCCACCCTTGGGAGCAAGCCAATGAAGTCGATACAGCGATGCTCTCTGAGGAGAATGTGTTGCTGCTATCGTCCGGCAACTGTTTTCGAGATCAGGTCTTGCAAAGCTGCCCGGAGTTGAATCGTGAAGCCTTGCCTGCCGGCAGCCTGCAGCGCACTTTGCAAGGTAGTTCCCTGACCACGATCAGGCATATGGTGGCTGGCGGCATAGGGGTGACAGTGTTGCCAGCAACCTCGGTTACCACTGCAGATAAGCACCTATTGAGTCTGATCCCCTTTGCCAAGCCTGAACCCACTCGACGGGTGGTGCTGGCATGGCGCCGGAATTTTCCGCGACGTGAGGCTATTGAGGCGATCCGGCAGGCGATTGTGAATGCTGAGATTCCCGCTGTGGAAATGATTCCTGACGCGGTGGTGATCGGAGGCTGACAGGTTTTACCGGCGGTTGCTCTCATTCCGGCCATGTGCGTTGGTGGTTTGCAGGTCTGCAGATAGGATGGCACCAGATGGTTGCCATCCTTTTTTGTGTGACTTTGATAGATAAAAACAATCAATAACTGAGTATTAATTAATTAGATTAATTTTCGAGAGGGGCATAAGATGCGTTCAAGCCTGCAGACAACACAGTGTCTGCAAGATTCAAATTCAAAGGAGAGCCGAAATGACAAGCGCTAACGCATCCGCCACCATCAAGAATCTGGAATCCGCATTTGCGGGTGAGTCGATGGCTCACATCAAGTATCGGTACTTTGCCAAATTGGCACGCGAGGCAGGAGATCTTGAAACTGCCCAGGTTTTTGAGGAGACAGCCGATCAGGAGGTCATGCATGCCTTCGGACATCTGGACCTGTTATTTCCAAAAGACCAGATGACCCCGGCCAAAGCGCTGAAGTACGCGATTGAAGGCGAAACTTACGAATACACCGAGATGTACCCTGCATTTCGCCATGTTGCGGTAGAAGAGGGGAATCATGCAGCGGTGGCTGAAATAGACGAGCAGATTGCCGAGTCGCGCGAGCATGCAGAACGCTTCCTGGCGATTCTGGAAAAAGCAGCCAAGCGATTCGCTGCACTTGCGAAAGTGGAAGAAAGGCACGCGAACCAGTATCGTGCCGTTCTGGAAAAAATCGGCGCATGAACGCCGGATCGACTGCTACAGACTGGAGACATCATCATGCATAAGTATCAATGTATCGTTTGCGGATTTATTTATGACGAAGCGGTGGGCATGCCCGAAGAAGGCATTGTTGCGGGAACCCGTTGGGAAGATATACCGGCAGACTGGTCTTGCCCCGATTGTGGCGTGGCAAAAGCCGATTTCGACATGCTGCAGATAGCCTGACGACGGCATCGCCATACGGGGTTCCGTTGACTCTGGCATCGGCGGAACAACAACGGCGCCTCGGGCGCCGTCATTTTTTGGCCTTTCTAACCGGCCCTGCGGGAGAACATCATGTCTGACGTATTGATTCTGGGTAGCGGCCTTGCTGGCTACACTGTTGCTCGTGAGTTTCGCAAGTTGGCTCCGGATGCCTCGCTAACCCTGCTGAGTGCAGATAGCGCAGCCTTCTATTCCAAACCCATGCTGTCGAATGGCCTGGCAGCCAACAAAACTGCCGAGAGCCTGGCGATGAAATCGGCCGAGCAGATGGCGACAGAACTGAAAGCGGCGGTTCGCCCCGGTAGCCGGGTCGAGCAGATCGACCCTGTGCGCAAAGTCGTGAAAACGGCGTCCGGCGAGTATCCGTATGGCAAGCTGGTGCTGGCACTGGGGGCGGACCCATTTACACCACCAATGCAGGGCGATGCCGTTACCGAGGTGCTGACGGTGAATGATCTGTCGGACTACGGCCGCTTTCGAGCGGCTTTGCTTGGCAAGCGCAGCGTGATATTGCTAGGCGGCGGCTTGATTGGTTGTGAGTTTGCCAATGATCTTGTTACGGCAGGTTTTGAAGTGACGGTGATTGATCCGATGCAATGGCCGCTGTCTCGCCTACTACCACAGGCTGCAGGCGAATTCATGATGCGTCAGCTGGAGACCGCCGGGATTACGCTGCGACTCGGCGAACAAGCCGCTGCAGTAAATCGTACGGCTGTGGGCTATCAGGTCACGCTGGCTGGTGGTGATGTGCTGGAGGCAGATCTGGTGCTGTCCGCTATTGGCTTGCGTCCGCGCATCGCCCTCGCTGCCGCTGCAGGTATCAAGACAGCGCGTGGCATTGTTGTCGATCGCCATCTGCAAACCAGTGATCCTGCGATCTTCGCCTTGGGTGATTGCGCAGAGGTAGAAGGGCTGGTGCTGCCCTTCGTGCTGCCTATCATGAATGCCGCGCGTGCGCTGGCCCCGACGCTGGCCGGCACGCCTACCCCGGTGCGCTATCCCGCCATGCCGGTCGTGGTCAAAACCCCTGCCTGCCCGACTGTGGTATCGCCGCCGGCGATTGGTTCTGCCGGGGAGTGGCGGATTGAGCCCGAAGACGGGGGGATTGCCGCCAGTTTTATGTCGGAGGATGGCGCATTGCTTGGTTTTGCTTTACTCGGAACTGCGACGGCACGCAAGCAGGCTCTGACGGGCGCGCTGCCGCCTGTACTGGCTTAGCGTTACCTCCAGCCTCAGCCTGGCGCGACTGCAAATCTAACGTTCTCAGATCCCAGGTTGGGCAGAAGATTTTGGGTGGACACCAACGTATCGTGACGAAAGTCCGGCCCATGGATCTGTCTTATAGCTGACGCCCCTCCAGGTAGCGCATACGTAGTGGCTGGCCACCAATCTGATAGATCAGCTCTGCCGGCCGCTCCACTTGCCAAACGCACAAATCTGCACGCAGGCCGACTTCGAGTCGGCCTCTGTCGTTCAGTCCGAGCGCTGCTGCAGCGTGGCGCGTTGCGCCGGCCAAGGCCTCGGCGGGTGTCAGGCGGAACAGCGTGCAGGCCATGTTCATGGCGAGACGCAGTGAGAGCAGCGGGGCCGTGCCAGGGTTATGGTCGGTCGCAACGGCCATCGGCACGCCTGCGGCGCGTAATGCGTCAATCGGCGGCACCTTGGTCTCGCGCAGGCAATAAAACGCCCCTGGTAGCAGCACTGCGACCGTGCCGGCCCGCTTCATGGCGGCGATACCTGCTTCGTCCAGCCATTCGATATGGTCTGCCGATAATCCTTGAAAACGTGCGACCAATGCAGCCCCGCCCTGATTGGACAACTGTTCGGCATGTAGTTTGACCGGTAGATTCAGTTCTTGTGCGCGTTGAAACACGCGCTCAGTTTGGGCTGGGCTGAAACCAATGGTCTCGCAGAATGCATCAACGGCATCCGCCAGTCCTTCCGCAGCAATCGCTGGAAGCATGTGCTGGCATAGATGGTCAATATAGTCATCAGCGCGACCCGCAAATTCAGCCGGCAAGGCGTGGGCGCCCAGAAAGGTGGTGCGTACTGCCAGCTGGCCGCTATCGCCGATGCGCCGGGCAACCCGCAGCATGCGCGCTTCGCTGTCAGTATCCAGCCCATAGCCCGACTTGATCTCGACGGTGGTAACGCCCTCACTGGCCAGAGCCTGTGCCCGTGACCATGCCTGACTGAGCAATACCCTTTCATCTGCAGCGCGTGTGGCGCTGACGGTAGAACGGATGCCACCGCCTGCCCGCGCAATCTCTTCATAACTGGCGCCTTCCAGCCGCATTTCCCATTCGGCGGCACGATTGCTGCCATAAACCAGATGGGTATGGCAGTCGATGAGACCCGGTGTAATCCAGCCGCCCTTGGCATCAATAATCTTGTCGGTGCTGGCAGCCCAACCGCTGGGTAGCGCATTGCGAGGGCCTAGCCAGACAATCTTGCCGTTGGCGATTGCCAGTGCGCCGTCACGAATCTCGCCATAACCTTCACCGCAAAAAGTGGCCAGGTTGGCGTTGAGGAAAAGGGTGTCGAAGTCTGTCACGGCTGGGGCTCCGTCTGGGGGGGTAAGTCATCTGTTGTGTAAACAAGTGTATGCCGGTAACGGCGTTCTATCAGTGTTTTGCCGCCCAGGGTTAGCTCGGTTTCACTACCAGGCTCAGGCTGGAAGCCGGCGGTCTCATAGAAGCGGATGGCGCGCAGGTTGTCGCAGAGCACCCAAAGACTGATCTGACGCCAGCCGGCACTGACCATTCGGGAGCGGGCATGTAGCCACAATGCGCGCCCAGCTCCGGTGGACCAGTGTTCCGGCAGCACATACAGCGCCAGGACTTCTCCGCAATCTGGTGTGGCATCGTTGTCGCGGGACGCCCCGGTATTGATCCAGCCAAGGGCCTCCCCATTGTGATCGGCTAACCAAGTTTCAGTTTCAGCGGTGTGCAGCCGTTCGCGCCAGATGGCTTCTCGGTGACTGATCTGCATGGCGTCCAGATGCGCATCCGGAACGATGCCGCGATAGGCGCCTTGCCACGATAGGACATGAATGCGGGCGATGGTGTGCGCATCGGCGGGTGTGGCTAAACGTATAGGCATGGCAACTCTAGAAAGTGCGCAGATCACAATGTAAAACGCCCCGCAGGGCGGGGCGTTGCGGAGCTGGGTATTACTTCAACATCGGCAGGTTGAGCCCGCGTTCGCGGGCGCAGTTTTGGGCGATGTCGTAGCCCGCATCGGCATGGCGCATGACGCCCGTTGCCGGATCATTCCATAGTACGCGCTCGATTCGCTTGGCGGCAGCCTCAGTGCCATCGCAGACGATGACAACCCCCGAGTGCTGGGAGAAACCCATGCCGACGCCACCGCCGTGGTGCAGCGATACCCAAGTGGCTCCACCAGCCGTGTTGAGGAGGGCGTTCAGCAATGGCCAGTCAGATACCGCATCCGAGCCATCCTGCATGGCTTCGGTTTCGCGGTTTGGGCTTGCTACCGAGCCGGAGTCGAGGTGGTCGCGGCCGATCACCACCGGTGCTTTCAGCTCGCCGTTCCTGACCATCTCGTTGAATGCCTGGCCCAGACGATGTCTATCACCCAGGCCGACCCAGCAGATCCGCGCGGGCAGGCCCTGGAAAGCGATCCGCTCCTTGGCCATATCCAGCCAGTTGTGCAGGTGCGGATCATCAGGAATCAGCTCTTTGACTTTCTGGTCGGTCTTGTAGATGTCTTCCGGATCGCCTGACAGCGCTACCCAGCGGAAAGGCCCGATGCCTTCGCAGAACAGGGGGCGGATATAAGCGGGTACAAAGCCAGGGAAGTCGAAGGCGTTGCTGACGCCCATCTCCAGTGCCATCTGGCGGATATTGTTGCCATAGTCGAGCGTGGCCGCGCCACGTCTTTGCAGCTCCAGCATGGCCTGTACCTGAATGGCCATGGCCCGCTTGGCCGGTTCGACGATGCTTTGCGGGTCGGTCTTCTGCCGGTCACGCCACTGGGTCAGGCTCCAGCCCAGTGGCAGATAGCCGTGAACCGGGTCGTGGGCGGAGGTCTGGTCGGTGACGACATCTGGCGTAATGCCACGTGAGACGATCTCGGCAAAGACTTCTGCGGCATTGCCGAGCAGACCCACCGATACCGCTCGGCCATCGGCCTTGGCTTGTTCGATAATGGCGAGCGCCTCGTTCAGATTGGCGGCTTTCTGGTCGAGGTAGCGAGTCTTCAGGCGGAAGTCGATACGGGTTTCGTCACACTCAACGGCAAGCATCGAGAATCCGGCCATGGTGGCGGCCAATGGTTGCGCACCGCCCATGCCGCCGAGGCCGCCAGTCAGAATCCAGCGCCCCTTTGGATTGCCACCGAAGTGTTGATTGGCAACGGAGAAGAACGTCTCATATGTGCCTTGCACAATGCCTTGCGAGCCGATGTAGATCCAGGAGCCCGCCGTCATCTGGCCGTACATCATCAGACCTTTGCGATCGAGCTCGTTGAAGTGTTCCCAGTTTGCCCAATGAGGAACCAGATTGGAGTTGGCCAGCAGAACGCGCGGTGCATCGGCATGGGTGCGGAATACGCCGACGGGCTTGCCGGACTGGATCAATAAGGTTTCATCGTCGTTCAATGTCTTCAGGGTATCGAGGATACGGTCGTAGCATTCCCAGTTACGGGCTGCGCGGCCGATGCCACCATAAACCACGAGGCTTTGCGGGTGTTCGGCGACTTCTGTATCCAGATTGTTCTGGATCATCCGGTAAGCGGCTTCGGTCAGCCAGCTCTTGCAGGTGAGGGTGTTGCCGCGCGGAGCGCGGATCTGGCGAGTAGGGTCCAGGCGAGGGTCAGTCATGGAAGCATCCTCTGCGAGGCGCCACGCCGTAGCGGGCGCCTGGGTTGAACGGGGGCGGTCGATTAAAAGTGGCCACTGAAGCGGTATCGGCCGGCCGGATGGTACAGATTGACGACCGAACAGATCTTGCCTTGGCTGAAAGTGCGGCGGTGCAGGACAAGGCAAGGCTCGTCCTTGCCCATGGCCAAGAGCTCGCGCGTGGCCGGATCGGGCATGCGGGCTTCAATCCGGTATTCTGCGCGCTCAAGGGGGGCAAAGCGCACCAGGTATTCGTTCGGTGTCAGATGGCGAAAGTCCTGTTCGAGATAACCCGGCCCCATCGGTGGATTGACCCAGCGGTCTTCAAGCTGAATCGGCAAGCCGTTTTCACGGTGCAGCAGTACCGAGTGATAGACGTCGGCACCGGGCTCAACGGCCATTTCCTGCGCCAGCAGCAGCGGGGCGTTGGCCTCGGCCAGTTTGAGCACCTGGCACGAATGCTGATGGCCGCGTTCGCGAATTTCTTCGGCAATGCTGCGCAAGGTCACCAGGGTTGACTGGTACTTGGGCGCTGCGACAAAGGTTCCGGCGCCTTGCACCCGCCGTAGCACATCTTCATCGGCCAGCTCTCGCACGGCACGGTTGACGGTCATGCGTGCGACATCGAACTGGCGGGCCAGCTCGTTTTCTGACGGAATCAGATCACCTTCGCGCCAGATGCCAGCCTGGATCTGATCGACAAGGTAGTCCTTGATGCGTTGGTAAGCGGGTGCGGTCATGGCCGATTATCTCTCTGGATTTGCTTATATATCATTTACTTGCCACCAGCCCGGCACGCTGGTGGCACAAGCGTCTGTGCTCAGTGTGCCTGCGAGGCGAAACGGAACGGTGACAGCTGGGCGAACTCTTCCGCGACGACCATATCGTGCAGGGTAGCGATATCCGGCGCGAAGTAGCGGTCGATATCGTAATGCGGTACCCGGTCACGAATCTTCTGCATGGCTTTGGCCAAGTCCGGCGAAGTGCTGTGCGGAGCCCGCAAATCCACGCCCTGTGCCGCTGCCAGCAATTCTATCGCCAGAATATTTGCGACGTTACTGGCCATATCGCCAAGTTTGCGTGCGGCAAAGGTGGCCATGGAAACGTGGTCTTCCTGATTGGCCGAGGTCGGCAGGGAGTCCACACTGGCCGGGTGAGCCAGCGTCTTGTTCTCCGAAGCCAGCGCTGCGGCGGTGACATGGGCAATCATGAAGCCCGAATTTACCCCGCCATCCTTAACCAGGAAAGGTGGTAGACCGGACAGCGTAGCATCAATCAGCAATGCAATGCGGCGTTCGGCCAGGGCGCCGATCTCGGCGACGGCCAAGGCCAGATTGTCAGCAGCGAAGGCCACGGGCTCGGCATGGAAGTTGCCTCCCGACAAAACCTCATTGGTATCCGGGAAAACCAGCGGGTTATCGGATACCGAGTTGGATTCGGTGAGCAGCACTTGCGATGCCCAGCGGATCTGGTCGAGACAGGCGCCCATTACCTGCGGTTGGCAACGCAGGCTGTAGGGGTCTTGAACCTTGCCGCAGTCGCGGTGGGAAAGATTGATCTGCGATCCGGTGAGCAGGCTGCGGTAGGCCGCTGCAGCATCAATTTGGCCCTGGTGGCCTCGCAGCTCATGGATGCGGGCATCGAAGGGTACTACCGAACCGGCTGCAGCATCCACGCTCAGCGCACCGGAGACCAGTGCGGTCTGATACAGGTCTTCAATATCGAAAAGATGCTTGAGCGCCAGGGCGGTTGAGGCCTGGGTGCCATTCAAGAGTGCCAGCCCTTCTTTGGCTGCTAGCTTCATGGGCTTGAGACCGGCAATTTCGAGACCCGCAACGGCTGACATGCGCTGGCCATCCACCGTGACATCTCCCACACCCAACAAGGTTGCGGCCATATGGGCGAGCGGCGCGAGGTCGCCAGATGCGCCAACCGATCCTTTGACCGGAATCACGGGCAAAACCCTGGCATTGAAGAGCTTGACCATCGCTTCGATCACGCACAGGCGGATGCCCGAGAATCCCCGCGCCATGCTCGATAGTTTGAGTGTGAGCAGCAGTTTGACGACCGGTGCCGACATTGGCTCGCCCACGCCGACGGCGTGCGACATCACCAGATTGGTTTGCAGCAGTTCGAGTTGATCGTTGGGGATATGGGTCGATGCCAGTCGGCCAAAGCCGGTGTTGATGCCGTAGGCGGGCTTGCCCAGATCGGCAATCGCGGCTACTGCCTTGGCACCGGCTTCAATGCCGGCAATGGCGGCGGGATCAAGTTTCAGTGTGACTTCTTCGCGGGCGATTTGCCGCAATAGGGAAAGAGAGAGTTTGCCTGGGGTGAGGGTAAGTTGCGTCATGTCGCCTCCTGTCTGGTCAACTTAGCTGCAACTATATCGCGCACTAGTTGTATAGACAAGGCTGAGCTCGGCGGGCGATTCGTTTCCGCTCGCCCCGGCCCAAACCTGATGTCAACAGCAGCTGACTCGGCGCGACCGGAAACAAAACGTCAGCAGAACCTATACCGGCAGGCACGGCTATCTGAGGAAGTCCGGCTTTCTGCCAACAAGGCTTTCGACAAAGATGTTTTCCACATCTGAATGGTTGATCATCGGTGCGTCCTGAATCCCCTGTAGGGTACTACGCTTGCCGGCATGATGACCCGCCGTGAACAGGCTGGGTGGTCCTCCGGGCTGGCCGATATCGACTTCGCCATAGCACAGACAAAAGTAAGACTCTTCTGCACTGGCTTCCAGATAAATACCGGTTCCCCGGATGCCGGCCGTCAAGGTCGGGGTGACGATCTGGCGACGCCTTCCCCGGCCGAAGGCGGCGATCAGGGCGCCGGTAAACACGCGCAGGCTACCGATCAAGGCATTGTTGTCGGTGTCGGCTTCCAGCTTCAGACGGGTATTTGACCGCAATAAATAAGCATCTTTGCCCACGACAAAGGCGATGCGTCCGTCTTCACCGGTTTCGATGACATCGCCAGGACGAACCGGGGTATCAGGGAGGGCCTTGCGACCGTTGATGGCTACCATGCCTTCCAGGCGTTTGATGGTGCTGGCATGGGCGTCAGCCGGCAGCCACAGCAGGCCTCCTGCCGCCAGGGCATAACGCAGGATACGCCGCCGATCCTGGTGGATCGGGCAAGTGCAGTTATCGGGTTTGGGGGGTGTATTCATGAAGCTCTCCGACGAGCGGAACTGATGGAATCAGGTACGGTCCGTTAAATATAGAGTGAAAGCCGGGCTCTGGCCCTCAACCGGCCTGCGAGCAGCCCTGATGCTTGCTGCCTCAACAAATCCGGGCGCTTGGCTGGGTTTTATTCACTTGGTCGTCTATGACTATTGTTCGTGACATGCACCTAACCAAAAACAGGGAGACACTCATGGCAACCGTAACTGACGAACTACCCATCATCGAACCCGAGGCGCAGGTGCGGCCACCCAAGGCGATCGGCCAATGGATGCGCCAAGCCTTCTTCGATTGGCGAACTCATCCGCTGTCTTCGACTTTTTACGGTGCGGCCTTTGCAGTGATGGGGTGGTTATTGCACGACCTGTTCTTCTCGGCTCCCCACCATGTCATCACACTGGCTACAGCGTTTTTGCTGGCAGGCCCTTTTCTATCTATTGGCCTGTACGAGATCAGCCGACGCACCGAGGCGCGCGGGCCGGTACGACTGATCCCGACGCTGACCGCATGGCGCCACAACGTGGGGGGGATCAGCCTGTTCTCGATTATTCTGGCCTTGCTGGTTGCAGGCTGGCTGCGGGTGTCTGTGGTCATCGTCGCGCTGTTTCTGGAGGCAGATCTGACCACGACCACGGCCTTGTTCAGCACCAGCTTTCTGAGCGTAGACAACCTGCCGTTCATTGCTATCTATCTGGGTACCGCCATTGCCTTTGGAGGCCTGGTGTTTGCGATCAGTGTGGTGTCTATCCCGCTGATGCTGGATCGCGATTGCGACACGCTGACCGCAATTTTTGCCAGCGTGCGGGTTGTGGTGGCGAGCCCGGTGACCATGCTGTTGTGGGGGAGCCTGATCTGTGCGATGACCGTCATCGGCTTCCTGACGCACTTTGTAGGGCTGGCCTTGGTGGGGCCGGTGGTAGGCCATGCCACATGGCATGCTTATCGCGATCTGCTGCGTTGAAGGTGTTGAGCGCTTAAAGACGCAAGGCCACAACCCTGAGCCCCTGCTCGGGAGGATGGCAGCCACATTGGCAGGCGAATGCCGCTCAGGTGAATCCTGAGCGGCATTTTGCTTTGGTGCTGGCAGGGGCGAGACCCAAGCTTCAATATGGTGCACGTGGTAGTGCCATGCCCATTCTTTTGCAGCGTGCCTTTGGATAATGCCTGCACCGCCAAAAGTCGCCAAAGTATTTAAATGGTGCATGGAAGCGCACCATTTGAGAGCCAAAAAAATTCTGGACTTTTAATTAAATTGCATCTATTGGGATAAGCGCCCTGGCTTTTGCACGAACGTTCGGAAAGCGTGGGAAAACAGGAGGTTTTTGTGGGATTTTCGATGCTTTGATAAATATTCTAACCTAGACAACTTTGTACTTAATCAAAACCATTTCAGAGATTTATCATTGAGCATCTTGGCGAGGGCTTAAAAAATTTCAAACGAGGTATTGCATAACGGGTAAGAAATTTTTTACTGTTACTCCGTCGTCATCTCGATATGGCGGCATTTACATACACATATAGAGAAACTACAGGAGTAATTGGGATGCAAACTCGTTGGATTATTGCAGCGGCCTTGTCCGTTGCCGCCGTACCTGCTTTCGCTCAGGACATCCAGGTCAGCATTGCCACAGCCAAAACAACGGCCAGCGCAGGGCAGGGTGTGGATGTGCATGTGAAGTTCACCAATACCGGCAAACAGGCGGTCTACCTGCCGCACTGGGTGGCGCCCAGTGGTTCGCTGCAGGACCGTCTCTTCGAGGTTTCAGTAGACGGTAACGCTGTGGCCTATGTCGGCCCGCAGGTAAAGCGCGCAGCGCCCAGCCTGAATACCATGCTCAAGATCCAGCCAGGTCAGAGCGTTACCCGCACCATCAATGTCTCGTCGATGTACGACATGTCGAAATCCGGCAAGTACAGCATCCGCTACAACCTTGGTGCGCTGAACTACAAAACCGAAACCCCTAACCTGCGTGGCGCCAGCGCTGCTTCACAACGTGATCGGGTACAGGATCTGTTCGATGCGGTCGAATCGAATGCCGTGACCATGGATGTAGAAGGCCGGCTCAACCCGCTGAGTGTCAAGGCTGATGCGCTGGAGATCATGGCGCAGAACGCTTTTGCTGCCAGCATTACCTATGCGGCCAATTGCAGTTCCAGCCGCCGTACGTCGATTGCCACAGCAGTCAATTCGGCGACGACCTACGCCAGTAACGCTGCGAGCTATCTGGCGCCTGCCGGCTCAAACACCCAGCGTTACAAAACCTGGTTTGGCAATTACACCAGCACCCGCTGGGGCACCGCGCGGACGCACTTCAACAATATCAAGACGGCACTGACGTCCAAGCCGCTGTCGTTTGATTGCGGCTGCACCGAATCCGGAACCTATGCGTATGTTTATCCGAACAGCCCATACAAGATTTATCTGTGTGGCGCTTTCTGGTCGGCACCGAATACGGGTACCGATTCCCGTGCCGGTACCATCGTGCATGAACTGTCGCATTTCACCGTGGTCGCAGGTACCGATGACCATGCCTATGGCCAGAGCGCTGCCAAATCGTTGGCCTCTTCCAATCCAGACAAAGCACTGGATAACGCTGATAACCACGAATACTTTGCAGAGAACACCCCTGCCTTGCCGTAATGCTGCTTATCAGACGAATCAGCCAGCTACTCTGTGTCGCTGGCTGTCTGGAGATGGCTTTGCCCGCTCATGCCGCTGCTAATCAGGCTTTGCCGCTGGAGTGCAAGTTGACCTTGCCCGCCAGCGGCAAGGCTGGCAGTCCTGTCGAGCTGGGATTCGAGCTGATCAGCCACGACAAGCGCACCTTGTGGGTGCTGGGCTGGAACACACCGCTGGAAGGGTTGCGCAACGTTTTTTTGCGCGTCAGTCGGGATGGTGAAGAGGTGCCCTATGTCGGCCCGATGTTCAAGCGCGGCAATCCGGCGCGAGAGGCTTACCGGCAGATTCGGCCGGGTGGCAGTCTGCATGCCAGTGTGGAGCTGGGGCTGGCTTACGATTTGAGTAAGCCGGGTGTCTATCGCGTGGAATGGGCGGGTAAGCTTTTCGATGTCATCGCCGCCCCCAAACGCCCCCCGCGACCGCTATCGCAACATCAAATGCAGGCTCTTGAGTGTGCCTCGGTTGAGGTGCGTTTGAATTAAGCGCGTTTCGGCAATTAAGGGTTTTTGGCTGTCCCGCCATTGAGAAGTGGCGGGATTTTTATTTTTCATGACGGGGAGGGTGCGGGTTATAAGGGGTATTGCATGGATATGGACTAAATAAATACATTTGTTTCTATTTTAGATCTAGACAACTTTGTCTATCCAATGGGGATTATCTGGTTTATTTGATGTTGAGGTCGTTCCTTGAAAAGCATGGTCCAGTCATTCATATGGCTAATTAATTAAATGGACAGGTGACCAATTGGTTGGTTTTCAGCAAATCGGCATTATGGCAGTGGGGTGTCGGTATCAATCCCGTACTGACGTTTAAGGGCTTTGTCTTCAGCGCTATCGTTGAAATTCGCCAATGCCGAGCTGAAACGGCTGACGAAACTGGCGGGGACTGTCTTGAGCGAGAAAAAAGCATAAAAATCGACGGGCTCAGGCGGTACTTGGGAAGCAACAATCTGCTCCTGCCAGCGATGTTGCTGCAGCATGTAGCGCCCAACATGAATATTGTCGATAACGTAATCCACCTGGCCGGACAACAGCCGCTGAAAGTTCACATCCTGCTCGTAAGACACCACACGCTTGCTGTGACGACGGGTGAACTGGTCCAGTGCTTCGCTGTATAGCCAGCCGTTGACGAGTCCGACGGTCTTTCCCTTGAGATCATTACGGGTCTTGAACTGATCTTTTTCGCTGGCCCGCACAAAAAATGTCCAGTTGGCGTAGGTGATGGGGGTGGCTGAGTAGCGCATGCTACCCAAATGGATATCCCGATAAGTGCCATTGACGGCGACGTCGGCTTCACCGGATTCAATCATTGCCAGCACACGCTTCCAGGGCACGCTGGCCTGTGGCGTTTCCAATTCAATGCCAAGCTTTTTCAGAACCAGCCGCAGCTTGTCGATGGTGTAACCTTTGACCTGACCGTTTTCGACGTACTCATAAGGCGGCCAATGGTCCAAAGTCAGGCGCAGGCGGGTGGGGTCTGATGCGATCGCTGTTGATGGGACCGAGGCGAATGCCAGGGCCGTGGCAATGGCAAGCATTCGAAACGGGACTGACTGCGCACATGATGACCAAGGCATGCTGGCTCCGGTGTCAGATGCGGTTTGCGAAATCGTTGCGTGCCAGACGGACTCGGCGGCAGCGGCCTGTGTCCTCCAATATAGGAAATTTGCAGATGGGTGGCGGGAAGCCCTTGCCGGCTTCCCGCCAAGGGGTTATTGGAAGGCAACTTTGACTGAGGTGTCGCCCAGCCAGCCTTGCAGGTCTTTGATCAGATCATCGCGCAGGGTGATGCGCCAGTCTTCCCCAAGACGCAGGCCACATTGGGCAGACTGATTGCGGTAATACACTTCCAATGGGCAGGCGCCGCCGAGATAGGGTTCCAGTGTTCGCCGCAAGCGGACGGCATCGGCAGCATCAATGCCAACCTGCAGTTTCAGGGCTGAGGCAAATCGGCTGCGTGCCTCGGCAAGGTCATAGACCTTGTCCGCCACAATGCGCAGGCCGCCGGTGTAGCTGTCGTCACTGACCTTGGCTTCGATCACCAGCAGCGCGTCTTCCTTCAACTTGCCACGGTTCTCATCAAAGGTTTCCGAGAAGATCGACACTTCCAGCTTGGTGCTGGCGTCGTCGAGCGTAATGAAGGCCATCTTGCCGCGTTGACCGATCTTGGTGCGCAGGCTGGTGACAACGCCAGCCAGCATCTGCGGTTCCTTGCGGGGCTGGATGCGTGATAGTGGCGTCTTGATGAAGCCGCGTACCAGCTTGGCCTGAGCCTCGAATGGGTGGCCAGTCAGGTAAAAGCCGATGGCCAGTTTCTCTTCGGTCAGCTTGACCGATTCTTCCCACATCGGCACATCCACCAGCTGAATGACTTGATCCGGATGGGGTTCGATATCATCGAACAAACCACCTTGTGCAGCATTGGCGGCTTCCTGCTCGGCCACTTCCATGGCCAAGCCGACGGAGGCCAGCAGACTGGCCCGATGGTGGTTGATCGAGTCGAAAGCGCCGGCGCGGATCAAGGCTTCGATCACCCGGCGGTTGACCATGCGTTTGTCGGTGCGGCGACAAAAATCGAAGAGATCGGTGTACGGGCCATTGGCATTGCGTTCGGCAACAATATGCTCGACCGCGCTCTCGCCAGTACCTTTGATGGCCCCCAGTGCATATCGGATCTCTTTGCGCGATACCGGTACGAAGCGATACACACTCTGGTTGACATCGGGGGGCAGCACCGTCAGCTTGTTCAGCACCACGTCGTCGTAGAACACCTTGAGCTGGTCGGTGTTATCCAATTCCGTAGACATCGTGGCGGCCATATAGGCAGCGCAATGATGGGCTTTCAGCCAGGCGGTGTGATACGCCACTAGCGCATAGGCCGCCGCGTGCGACTTGTTGAAGCCGTAGCCCGCGAACTTCTCCATGTAGTCGAAGATCTCGTTCGCCTTGGCTTCGCCGATTTGGTTCTTGGCGGCGCCCTCGACAAACATTGCCCGTTGCTGGGCCATTTCTTCGACTTTCTTCTTGCCCATGGCACGGCGCAGCAAGTCCGCACCACCGAGCGAGTAACCGGCGCAGACCTGGGCGGCCTGCATCACCTGCTCCTGATAAACCATGATGCCGTAGGTTGGCGCCAGTACGGGCTCCAGCAGGGGGTGCAGATATTCAAACTTCTCGCCATGCTTGCGGCGGTTGAAGTCGGGAATCAGATCCATCGGCCCCGGCCGGTACAGCGCGTTCAGAGCAATAATCTCTTCGAACTGCGTGGGCTTGGCCTCGACCAGGACCTTCTTCATACCGGTTGATTCAAACTGGAAGATTGCCGTGGTATTGGCGTCGGCAAACACCTTGTAGGCCAAGCTGTCATCCAGCGGCAGCTTGGCGACATCCACTTCCTCGTTGCTGACCTGCTTGATGTAACGCTGGGCCAGTTCGATGATCGTCAGGTTACGCAGGCCCAAAAAGTCAAACTTGACCAGACCAATCTGCTCGACGTCGTCCTTGTCGTACATCGACACTGGCGCGGCGCCTTCACCGCTGGCGACATAAACCGGGCAGAAGTCGGTCAATTTACCCGGTGCGATCAGCACACCCCCTGCATGCATGCCAATGCCGCGTGTCAGGTCTTCCAGCTTCTCGGCCAGTTCCAGTAACTCTCCGGCATCCTCTGCGTCAATCAGCTCCTTGATCTGTGGCTCGGCCTCCATCGCCTTGGCTAGTGATAGCGGCTTGTTGGCTTCCAGCGGGATCAGCTTGGATAGCCGGTCACACAGGCCGAAAGGCAGATCCAGTACACGGCCCACATCACGAATCACCGACTTGGATGACATGGTGCCGAAAGTGGCAATCTGGCTGACCGCCTCCTCGCCGTACTTCTGCCGGGTGTATTCAATGACGCGCCAACGGTTCTCCTGGCAGAAGTCCACGTCGAAGTCAGGCATCGACACCCGTTCCGGGTTCAGAAAACGTTCGAACAGCAGCGCATATTTGAGCGGGTCGAGATCGGTGATCTTGAGCGCATAGGCAACCAGCGAGCCGGCCCCGGAACCCCGGCCAGGGCCAACCGGACAGCCATTCTGTTTGCCCCAGTTGATAAAGTCGGCAACGATCAGGAAGTACCCGGGGAAACCCATCTTGATGATGGTGTCGCACTCGAACTTCAGTCGTGCTTCGTACTCCGGGCGTTTGGCTTCGCGTGTGACCGGTTCGGGGTAGAGCTGTTCCAGCCGCTCTTCCAGACCGCGTGACGCTTCATGGATCAGGTAGTCGTCCAGCGACATGCCATCGGGCGTTGGAAACAGCGGCAGGTAGTTCTTGCCCAGCTGAACGGTCAGATTGCAGCGCTGGGCGATGCCAACGGTGTTGGCCAGTGCTTCAGGGATGTCGGCAAACAGCGCCAGCATTTCGCTGGTCGATTTGAAGTACTGACTTTCGGCAAAGTGACGCGGCCGACGCTTGTCCGCCAGGACATAGCCTTCAGCAATACAGACACGCGCTTCATGTGCCTTGAAGTCATCGGGGTCGAGGAATTGGATCGGGTGTGTTGCCACAACCGGCAGATCAAGTTCGGCTGCCAGGGCGAGGCTGGACTGCACCACGGCCTCGACGCCCGGCTGGCCGGTACGCTGTAGTTCGATATAGAAGGCATCCTGGAACAGCGCTGCGTAATAACGCGCGGCCGAACGGGCGTTATCGAGCTGGCCGTGAGCGAGAGCCATGCCGACTTCACCCAGTTGCGCACCGGACAGGGCGATCAGCGTGCTGTTGTCGCCTTCTTCCAGCCAGACGCGGCGCAGCTCCGCACGGCCCCGGTGCTGATTGGTCCGATAAGCCCGCGAAATCAGCTCGCACAGGCGCAGATAGCCGGTGCGGTTCTTGGCGAACATCAGCAGGCGGTAAGGTTGGTCGGGGTTTGCTTCGTTTTCGAGCCAGGCATCCAGCCCCACGACGGGCTTGATGCCGGCACCGCGACAGGCTTTGTAAAACTTCACCATGCCGAACAGGTTCATCAGATCACTGACGCCCAATGCCGGCATGTCCAGAGATTTGGCGCGCTTGACCGCATCATCGAGCCGGACAATGCCGTCGCTGATCGAGAACTCGCTGTGCAGGCGCAAATGGACAAAAGACGGAGTATTCATAAAGAGATTTTAACAGCGCGTGCCAGTGGCTGCCTTGCGACATTGGGTGGCAGCGGTTGATCTGCCAGTTTGCTGCTTGTCGAGCCATCTATACTGTCAGTAGAAAGGCTGACTACTTAACTGTTTGTCGCATTTCATGCGCGTCTGTGTGTGGGTGTGTCGTGGACCGAAGTGCGCGGAGAGGGGGGCGAATGGATTGGCGTGGCGTGGTGTTTGGCGCGGCAATCGGTGCTATGGCTGTCAGCAAGGCTGCGCCGGTCATTTCTCTGGTCACAGGGGAGTGGCCCCCGTTTGTCTCGCAGTCTGCGCCGGATATGGGACCGGTGACCGAGATCGTGCGCATGGCGATGAAGGAGGCGGGTTATGAAGTGAGCATTCAGTTCGTCAGCTGGCCGATCGCCGAGGCGATGGTTGAAAAGGGCAGCGTATTTGCTGCATTTCCTTACCTTAAGACCGACGCACGACTGGCCAGGTTCGAGTTCTCCGATACCTTGCTGACAACAACCGGCCGGTTGTTCTTTTTCCGGCCCAAATGGTCGAGCCGGACAAGCTATGCCAGACTGGATGAGCTGCGGCCTTATACGCTGGGTGTGATCAGAGGCGAGTGGTATCTGGAAGAGTTCGGCCGCCTTGGCCTGAATCTCGACTATGCGACCACCGAAGCACAGAGTATTGCCAAGCTACGGGCTGGTCGCGTGGATCTGGTGCCAATGAATGATGTGGTTGGCTGGCACCACATCAATACCCAATTTCCCAAGGAGTCTGCCTCGTTCGGGGTGCTCGAACCGCCTTTGAATCTGGTTGGCCATAACCGGCTGTTGGTATCCCGTAGTTATCCGGAAAGCCGCTTGCTCATGCAGCAGTTCAACGATGGACTAAGCCGGATCCGCGCAAACGGCGTGTACGACCGCATTTTGATCCGCCACGGTCTGACCGGGCAGGCGCCAGTATCGGTGGATGCGCCCATCCCGGCCCGCAATCACTGAGCCTCGCCATCAACCCGCATGCCGATGGCGCCAGTCATATTCCATATATCGGGCGGAGTCGGTGGCGACATCATTTCCACACAGCTTGGCAACGAGATACAAAGACAGATCAATGCCTGCCGAGATGCCGGCCGAGCTGAAGATTTTGCCCGACTCGATAAACCGGGCACCTGCGATGATGGTTGCATCTGGCGCCTGCCGGGCCAGTTCATCGACCACTTCGTGATGGGTGGTGGCTGACTGCCCCTTGAGTAGTCCGGCTGCCGCAAGCAGCCTGGCCCCCGAGCAGACGCTCATGACATGACGAGCCAGACTCGCACGCTCCCTGACCCATTCCACCACATCTGGCCGGGTGATTTCCTGCCGCATGCCATTCCCGCCGGGAATGACCAGCAGGTCGATGGTGGGACAGTTGGAGAAGTGATAGTCGGCATTGACCGTCAGGCCGTTGACCGAGCGCACGGGCCAATTCTGGCGTGCGACCGTGAAGACCTTGAAGGGCGGCGGTTGCTGCCTGTCTGCGGCGACCGAAAACACCTCATAAGGGCCGGCAAAGTCCAGCAGCTCGACGTCGTCGAATAACAGGATTCCCACATTCAGGCAGCTCATGATGCCTCCTTGGATGGTCTTGGTTACCGGTTTGCCCTACAGCTACAGCGGGGCGAGGTCCAGCAGGTCGCCGCGACTCAAGACAAATACAAAGCCATCCCCGCCACTGGTTGGCATCCAGTTGAATGGCAACTCGGGGAAGGCGGCTTCAAGCACCAGACGGTTGTGGCCGATTTCAACCACCAGCACTCCCTGATCCGTGAGGAAGTCTGGCGCTCTGGTCAGGATTTCCCGAACGGCATCCAGACCATCCTCACCGCTGCCAAGTGCCAGCTCTGGCTCATGCAGGTATTCCGCTGGCAGCTCGGCTACCGACGGCGCGTCAACATAAGGTGGGTTGCTGATGATCAAGTCGTATCGGCCTTCCAGCGAATTGAACATATCGCTCATCACCAACGCTACGCGGTCTTGCAGGCCGTAGGTTTTGACGTTGATCTCAGCAACCGCCAGGGCATCCGGGGAAATATCGACAGCATCCACCTCGGCATCGGGGAAGGCATCGGCCAGCATGATTGCGAGGCAGCCCGAGCCTGTACACAGGTCCAGCGCCCGGTTCACCAGCTCGGGGTATTCGATCCAAGGCAGTAAAGCTTCATCGCGGATCAGTTCGGCGATGAATGAACGCGGCACAATGACCCGTTCATCGACATAAAAACGGTAGTCACCCAACCAGGCTTCATTCAGTAGATAAGCTGCCGGCTTGCGGGTTTCGACACGGGCCTTGATCAGGCCGAGCAAGGTATCGCGCTCGGCAGGCAGTAATCTGGCATCAAGAAACGGCTCCAGGCGGTCGGCTGGCAAATGCAGGGCACGCAGGATCAGCCAGGCTGCTTCGTCGTAGGCACTGCTGCTGCCGTGACCAAAAAACAGTTCAGCCTGTTCATAGCGAGAAACAGCAAAACGCAGCAGGTCTCGAATGGTAATGAGATGTGCCGAAGCATCTTGAAACAGGTTCGGTTCGGCTGGGGAGGGTATCGGTTGCATGGCGAATCCATTGGTCGGACAACACTCCAGTTTAGCCCAAGCGTGTGGCAAACTGTCTCGAAAATGCCGCAGTGAGGCCGTTTCAGGTTTCACGAACGGCGTCGATCGCTTATATTTCGCCGTTTATCCGCGCCCAAGGTGTCATCAATTTCCATGCAACAGGCGGCTTCAGAACTACCGTCCGATTCCGGACCTCACGCTCCCTCTTCCCTGACATTTGCACAACTTGGCCTGTCGGCTGAGCTGCTACGTGCCGTGGAGGAGCAGGGCTACACCAGCCCCACACCCGTTCAGCAGAAGGCGATTCCGACCGTTCTGTCCGGGCGCGATGTGATGGGCGCCGCACAAACTGGCACCGGTAAGACGGCAGCTTTTACTTTACCTATCCTGCATCGGCTGCAAAAACATGCCAACAACAGCGTGTCGCCAGCCAAGCACCCTGTCCGTGCGCTGATCATCACCCCAACCCGTGAATTGTGTGATCAGGTATTCGACAGCGTCCAAACCTATAGCAAGTACATCCCTCTGCGCGCCACGGCTGTGTTTGGCGGGGTGGATATCAATGGCCAAGTTAAGCCCCTGCGCGATGGGGTCGAGATTCTCGTGGCTACGCCGGGACGGCTGCTCGACCATATCCAGCAGAAAACCGTCTCTCTGGGGCAAGTGGAAGTGCTGGTGCTGGACGAAGCCGACCGCATGCTCGACATGGGCTTCATCCTGGATATTCGCAAGATCATGAGCCTGTTGCCCAAGCAGCGACAGACGTTGCTGTTCTCGGCTACCTTTGCGCCGGAAATCAAAAAGCTGGCCGAAGACTTCATGCATGCGCCGGAAACGATCGAGGTGGCCCGTCGCAATAGTGCCAATGAGTCGGTGGCCCAGTATCTGCATCCGGTTGATGCGCCGCGCAAGCGTGCCTTGCTGGCGCATTTGATCCGCATGCACCAGATGCAGCAGGTCATCGTATTCTGCCGCACGCGACAGGGGGCTGATCGCCTGGCGCGAGAACTTGCCCGTGATGGTTTTCTGGTAGAAGCAATTCATGGTGATCGCACCCAGCAGGCCCGCATGGCCGCCTTGGCAGCCTTCAAGGAAGGCAGCTTGCGCGTGCTGGTTGCGACGGATATTGCCGCCCGTGGCCTGGATATTTCGGAGCTGCCGTTTGTGGTGAACTTCGAGCTGCCAGGTTCGCCTGAGGACTATGTGCATCGTATCGGCCGCACTGGCCGTGCCGGTTCGTCGGGCGTTGCGATTTCGCTGGTCAGCCCGGAAGAAGAGAGGCAATTCCAGGCCATTCAGAAGCTGCTCAAGCGTGATTTGCCTCTAACCCCAGTACCGGGGTTCTCACGCGGCGGTGCTCCTTTGCCGAAAGATCCGGCCGCCTTTCCCTCGGCAACGGCATCGCCCCGTTCGATGCCTGCAACCGGTCGGGTTGGTGTGGCGCGAACCGAGTCTGCCGCCCTGATTGGTGGCAAGGCGCAGATCAGCGCCGCGATCGAGATCCGCTTCGGTCAGCGTCCTCAACGCCCTGTAGCGGCTTTGCTGTTGCCACCAGTCGGTAAGCGCTGAGGCAGTCGATGCGAAATGCTGCAACATGGCAAAGTCTGATCAGCTCGGGTATTCCTCTGGCGGCGCCGATGGCTGTTCAGGCCCAGTTGGATGCAGATGGCCATCTGCAGCTTTTCGCGCCATTAGCCCCCAATCGTAACGACAAGGGAACAGGGTTTGGTGGCAGCATCGCAGCCCTGGCCACACTGGCCGGCTGGTGCGAAGTGTTGCGGTTGACTGATCTGCATGATCTTGGACCCGTCGAGATTGTCATCCAGCGTGGGGCTACCGAGTATTTGAAGCCGGTTGAGTCGGATTTCATTGCGAGAGCCATTCCGTGTCATGCAGAGGCAGCTGCCGCCTTTGCCAAGATACTGACCCGACGTGGAATTGGCAGACTGGCCGTCACGGTAGAGATCTGGGCCGGTAATGGCATGGCTGCCCGTTTTGATGGCGAATTCGTTGCCCGTACACAGAAGCCGAGTACGACGTAACCGCCAGCGACCCCGTCAAATACTGATTCCTGCATTCGCTTTCTTGAGAAGTTAAAAAGCATTCCCGGATGTCGGGAATGCTTCATTCTGATCACGGGGGGATAGCCATACCACCCCGATCACCTAAATGGCCGGCCACCAGTAGCCTGGGTACCCTGGCTGTAATGACTGCTTCAATTTTTCCATCAGTTCTCTGGTTGGTCCGGCTATTGCGCCATCGCTTGCCTGAAGTTCTTCTTTACGTAACAGACGGACTTCCGTCGCCACAAGGGACGGAGTGGGGAGATACACTGCCCGCCAGATCAACGTCAGACGGTTGCGGTCGTTTTCTATCAGCACCGTATCCAGTCGCATGGCTTGTGGGCGTTGGCCTCCTGCACGTTCATGCAGCAGCAGGTGGGGTCGATCACCCGGCAGGCGCCAGACTTGCGGCCCCTGCGGGCTCATTCCCTCCAGCGTGATTGCTTCATCGCCTTTCAGAAAGTTGAATCGGAGTGCCGGGTTGGCCTGGCTGTAGAAATTGAAATCAAAATCTGATTCCAGCTTTTTGCACGGCACTTCACAGGGTTTGGCACCAGCGTAGATTGCGCGGGCCCACCAGTTGGGGGCGACCGGTGCGAAACCTGCCAGCTGGGTAAATCGGTCAATGACGCTAACCCGCTTTTCGTCCCATTCGATCTGTGGCGCGGCGAGCTTTTTTGCTTCCTTGCGCTCGGCAAGGGTATACCAGCCCATTCCGGTGCGATTGTGGGCGAAGCTGCCCAGGCCACAACCCGCGTCGCGTCGGCCTTGTGCGTAGTCGTAGCTGAGCGGCAAGGCACTCATCGGACTCGGTTTGCTCAGCTTCCAGTTGTTCTTATCCTTGAGCCACCAGCGAGGTCCGGTAAGGTGCAAATTGCGACTATCGTCACCCATCTTCAGGCCCACTTTCCATTCGGTCGCAGGTTTGCCCTGCGGGGCATGGGCGGTTCCGGTAATCATCACGTCGGTTGCCAGCTTGAGTGGGGCAAGCTCTCCAGGGCGAATCAAGGCTGCCGTGCAGTCGTTGCGACTCATTTCGTCGTCGATTTGCAAGGGCGGTTGCGGCAGGGCGAGCTGTAAGGACTGATCCGCCGTACGGGTATAGGTTTGCTTCAGGATGACTGAGAGGTAAGGCTGGCCATCATGGTTGGGATACTGGCTTTGCAATACCGGAAAGCCACTCAGGTTTCTGACGAGTGGTAACGGTGCGGCCCATGGATCTGTTGCGGGTGCGACAGGTGGCTTGATTACAGGAGGGGCTTGCGGCGCGGTACAGGCAGCCAGCCAATTCGCCGATAACAGGCAGAGCAGGTTTAGCCACCTGCGGGCAGGCAGGTCTGCAGCGCGAAGCGATGCCGCCGCGCGGTCGAGCCTGCTCATAGGGGTAGCAGCCTGACGCCGAAGCCACCGCCTACCAGTTCCAGAGCCAGCAGTCTGTCGATATTGGGATGTTTGCCCGGATGAGCCTGAGCATCGGCGACATGCTCGCCATACATCGCCAATCCGGCGCGAGCGGCTTTGGGCGTGATGGAACGATAGCGCTGGAACAAGGCGTGATAGATAGCAAGTGAACCGGTCTGGCCGGGTTTGTTTTCGATGACGGCTTCCAGCTTGCCATCCCGCCATAGCTGTAATCCGGACAGGTGAGCCGTGGTGGGCAGCGTGGTCAAGGCATCGGCAAAGCTCAGGCCTGGTGGTTTTTGCAGATATTCGCGTGAAATCTCCTTGAAGTGGGTCGAGCGTGAATCGCGCAGCCATTCGAACAACACCATCTCCCGGCTGACGATATGGGCGCCGGCACCGCGCAAGCGTTCCAGCGCCAGCGCTTTATCGTGCTCGTTGCGCGATGACACGGCATCGGCTACCACATAAACCGTCTTTCCGATGGCTAGCAGATGAATCACCGTTTGCAGAACACATACGTGTGCCTCGATGCCGGCCACAACGATCTGACTGCTTTGCTCGACCGGCGAGCCGTTGAGGCAACTGGCATCGACGCAGGAGAACAGGGTTTTGATGACTACTGGAGCATTATTGGCCGCTTCCAGCAGGCAGGGCAGGGTGGCGCCAAGACCTTGTGGGTATTGCTCGGAAAAGACGGTTGGTATCGACAAGGTATTGGCGATGCGGATCAGCCAGCGCAGGTTGGCCGTAGTTTCTGTGGCCTCGGCAACGGCGGGCAGGAGCTTTTGTTGAACATCAACAATCAACAAGGTGCTTTGGGCGGCGTCGATTAACATGCTTCGGGCTTTCTAGTATGCAGGGTGGTTAGATTCTGGCCATGTTGGCTCGATTGACGTTTTGTGTCCGGAGGCAATAGGTCAATAGAGGCCAGCATCGGTCGGATCTGATTGGGTTTCAAGCTTGCCAAGGCTTCGCGGTGGCGGCAAGCGTTGGGTGGGGGAGATGATTCGGCAGGAGGGGGCGCAATCGAGGCGGTGGCTAAATCCGGTACTCCACTGCGGCAGATCCCCAGATGTTTTCCATATTGATATGTACCGCAAAGGATTTTGGATCGACGGTTTCGCGGATGGCGTACAGATCCAGGCTGGTATCCCGTTTCAGCACGATGGTCAGCGGGGCACCCCGAGGGCCGATGAAGCTGGAGACTATCGGGCAGTTGGCTTTTTCGGTGGGTTCTGAAACCAGGCCGATTTCACCATTGGCCAGTTTGACCATCATGCCTGCCGGGTAGATGCCCAATGTTTTAATGAAGTGGGCGGCCAGCAGCGGGTTGAACGCTTTGCCCCGATCAAGCAGGATGCCGCGCAAGGCGACATTGGATGCAACTGCTGCCCGATATGCCCTGGGTGTGACGCGAGCACAGAACAGGTCAGCGAGGGAAACCAGCTGGGCTTCCTGGCATACGCTGTCACCTTTGAGCTTGCCGGGGTAGCCGGAACCGTCGATGTATTCATGGTGCTGCAGCACGGCGGTAAGCCATAGTTCGTCCAGTACACCAGCGTTGGCAAGGAGTTCACGGCTTTTAAACGGATGCTGCTCCAGCTCGGCACGTTGCTCGGGAGTGAGTGGCGTGGTTTGCTGCTTGAGCTTGTCCTGATAGTCCATCATGCCGAAGTTCATGCTCAGAGTGGCAGCGACGATCCGGCGGCGTTCGTCTTCGGTCTTCCCCATGCTTTTGCAAACCAGATTGACCACCACGGCAGCGTTGACCATATGGCGGATGGCGTAACGCCCATCCTGTCGCAGCAGAATCATCGCCAGGGCAACATTCGGATTGACGCTGCAGCCACCTTCCACATGCGCGACGATCTCATGCATCCGGGCAACAAAATTGTCTTCAAGTGTCGCTTGTTCGAGCTGGGTAAACAGGGTTTCCAGTTTTTTTCTCGCAACCAGAAGCAGGGTTACGGTGGAGGGTGGCAGTGTTTCGTCGATGACGACATCGCCCCTGCTGCGCTGCAGGGCTGCGTTGTCGGCAAACATGCCAAGCTGCAGTAGTCGCACCAGCTGGTTTTCGCTGCTGATTACATGGCCTTTGCCTAAAAGGAGGTTGCCCTTTTCGTCAAAGACATCCCACTGAAGCGGGCGACCGATATGCACATCCGAGGGCTTGATCCGACCGTAAGCCATTGCAGCAGTCTCCTTGGCCCAGGCCGCTTAGGCGGGGCTCGTATGGTTGGTCCGGAATGACGCAAGGTCCGATGCCAACCAAGGTGCAAGTCATCACTTTTCAATGAAAGCCCATGTAACCTGAATGAACGGCTCTACATGGGTTTTGGCTCAATTGAGACCTTTTATGGACTGCAAAAAGTGTCAATAGCGCCAAATAAATACTGAAATCTATGTATTTACTCTTTGATCTTATACGAAGAACAGCAAAATGCCGGCGGATAACATGGCGTTTGCTTGAGATGATCGGGTTTTCGGGTAATTTCAGAAGAATAGGGGTTAGTGTTTTGAAAAGACGGGATATTTTCGTCGTATTGATCACGACGGTTTGGTCTGCTTGGGCGAGTGCTGGCGAGGTGGCGATGGCGGTAGCCTCCAATTTTGTTGCGCCGATGCAGAAAATTGCTGCGGCATTTACACAAAGCACCGGGCATAAAGTGGTGATTTCGAGTGGCGCAACCGGCAAGTTCTATACACAGATCAAGAGCGGCGCTCCGTTTGAGGTATTGCTGGCCGCCGATGACGAGACGCCGGCCAGATTGGAGGCGGAGGGCCTGGTGGTGTCGGGCAGTCGCTTTACCTATGCTTTGGGGCGACTGGTTCTGTGGTCGCCCCAGCCAGGTAAATTTGCAGAGGGCACAGAAATGCTGAAGCAGGGGCGTTTTCGCCGATTGTCCATCGCGAATCCCAAGCTTGCGCCATACGGACGGGCGGCAGTCGAGACGCTGAGTCATCTGGGGTTGACGCAGGCCGTACAGGCCAAACTGGTGCAGGGCGAGAATATTGCCCAAGCCTTCCAGTTTGTGGTGAGCGGCAACGCAGAGCTGGGCCTGGTGGCGCAATCCCAGGTTGTGGATGCCAGTGGGCACGCAACCGGCTCGATCTGGCGAGTACCTGCCGAGATGCATCAGCCCATCCGTCAGGACGCGGTGTTGCTGATCAAGGGTAAGGACAACCCTGCCGCGATGGCTTTGCTCGCCTATTTGCGGTCTGAGCCGGCTAAAGCGGTTATCCGGTCTTATGGATACGAGCTATGACGAGTTGGGCGCTGCCGAGCCATAGCGACTGGGTGGCCATTGTGCTGACAGCGCAACTTGCCACGCTGACGACAGTAATCCTGTTGCTGATCGCTATGCCGCTTGCCTGGTGGTTGGCCCGAACGCATTCGCTGGCGGGCAAGCTGGTGGCTGCGGTGGTTGCCTTGCCGCTGGTGCTGCCGCCCACCGTTCTTGGCTTCTATCTATTAATAGCATTGGGTGAGCAAGGGCCGATTGGACAGCTGACCAATGCCCTGGGCTTGGGGATCTTGCCGTTTTCATTCAGTGGGTTGCTGGTGGCGTCGGTTATCTACACATTGCCGTTTGCCGTGCAGCCTTTGCAGCAGACGTTTGCGTCGCAAGGAGATGGTTGGCTGGAGGCGGCCGCCACACTAGGAGCTTCTCGTTTGGATGCCTTCTTCAGTGTTGTGCTGCCTATGGCGCGCCCCGGTCTGATTACCGCCGCGGTGATGAGCTTTGCCCATACTGTGGGCGAATTCGGTGTAGTGCTGATGATTGGCGGCAATATTCCTGGCAAGACCAAGGTAGTGTCGGTGCAACTATATGACCATGTCGAATCGCTTGAATTTGCCCAGGCGCATAGCTTGGCAGCGATTCTGGTGGCTTTCAGCCTTCTAGCCTTGTTCTTGGTTCAGATCGTCAACCGCAACAAATAAAGTCTTCTCATGAGCTTGAGTGGCAATCTGACATTGCAGCGGCCCGGCTTCAGCCTGCGGGCAAGTTTTGATTTTCCGGGCCGTGGCACTACCGTCCTGCTTGGCCCCTCCGGTTCGGGCAAGACCACGCTATTAAGATGCCTTGCAGGGTTGGAGCCTGCTGCATTGGGTAGGCTGTCGATGAATGGTGTTGTTTGGCAGAGCGATGACCCTCCCGTATTTGTACCGGTTCATGCGCGGCAATTGGGCGTGGTGTTTCAGGAGGGGCGTCTGTTTCCGCATCTGAATGTTGAGGGGAATCTGAGATACGGTTGGCGCCGGCGTATTCAGCCCGTGCAAGGGGCAGCTTATGAGGGGGCGGTCGAAATGCTGAACCTTGGCACCCTGCTGCAGCGGTCGGTTCAGAAATTGTCTGGCGGAGAACGGCAGCGGGTGGCGATAGGCCGTGCGTTATTGGCGGCGCCCAGGCTGCTGTTGCTGGATGAACCGCTATCAGCGATTGATCGTGCGCATCGGGACGAGATCCTGCCTTATCTGGTGCGCTTGCGGCGGGTGCTGGACATCCCAATGGTCTATGTCACCCACTCGCTGGAAGAAGCGGTGTGCCTTGCGGACCATATTGCGCTATTTGACAGCGGGGAAATTGCGTCGCAAGGCGTTTTGTCGGCAACACTATCCCGGCTTGATTTGCCATTTCCATTTCAGGATGACCTCAGTGTGGTCATCGAAACGACGGTAATTCGTTGGGATGCAGATTATGCGCTGGCCTGTTTGCAGATCGGCGACCATATCCTGCGTGTGCCCGCCAGTACAAAGCCTGCAGCGGAGAGGGTTCGGGTTCGGGTATGTGCCAAGGATGTCAGTATCGCAATCGACCCTCACACGCAGGATAGTATCCTCAACAAATTTCCCGCTTGCGTTATTGAGCTGGCAGATGCGCATCATCCGGCGCAGGTTGTGCTGGCATTGGATGTTGCTGGAATACGTTTTGTTGCCAGAATCACCCGCCTGTCTTGCGCGACCTTGCAACTGTCGCCAGGCAAGATGGTCTGGATCCAGGTCAAGTCAGCTGCATTATTAATATGATTCGCGCGGTACCGGATTGCGGGTGTCGATTTCGGTCAAGTGGGCATCAGGGTGACGCTGACGTTTTGTTTCCGGCCGAGCCGGGTTGCAGCGGTCTCGTTGTTGGGAAATGGCGTGTAGTGATCCCTAACCCGGTTTAGTCATGCATGATTCCGGCTGCAACGCCGCGCCGGTGTCGTCGACTGATCCAGAGCATCAGCAGCATGACGAAGACGCCAAAACCAACAACGATGCCAACCATCGGCGGCGTGGCACCCGTTGCGCCAAATGCAGCCTTGACGGCATCGCTAGCCTCGGGATCAAGAGGTGTGCTCAGATAGCGAACAACGAGTGCATGGATGCCAACCATCAACAGAATCCCTAGATTCTCGTTGAAATTCTGTACGGCAATAGAGTGGCCGGCACCCATCAACATATGCCCTCGATGCTGCAGCATGGCATTGAGCGGGACGACAAAAAATCCGGCAAGGCTGCCGATGAAAATCATCATGAGTCCTGCCGCAAATGTGTCTTTTACGGCGAGCAGCGTCATTACCACCGCACCCATGGCCACGCCCGCTGGCAAGACCACAAACGCCCGTCGAATAGGAATGAACCGCCCTGCAAGGATGGCGCCAAAGGCGGTACCAAAGGCCACCAGGGCAACCAGTCGGGTGGCCTGTTCCTGTGTGTATTCAAGCCAGATGATGGCCCAGTTGATTACCACCAGCCGCATGGTTGCACCGGCTCCCCAGAACAATGTTGTGACGGCCAGCGATAGTTGGCCTTGTGGATCTTTCCATAGCCGCTGCACGCACCACCAGAACTCTTTCAGCAGGAAGTGCAGATTGAAGTGGATAGGCTTCAGGTGGACATCCAGTTTGGGGATGTACCAGTTCACCCAAGCTGCCGCAAGATAGAGCAGGCAAACCACGCTGATCGCAAACTCCGGCGCATTCAGTGGTTCGAGCCATGTGCGATCCAGCCAGCGATCGACATTGCCGCCCGCCAGAAAGCCACCCAGGACTGTGCCGAATACGATAGCCGCGACGGTAGCGCCTTCCAGCCACCCATTGGCTGCAACAAGCCGGTCATGAGGCAGATACTCGGTCACGATCCCGTACTTGGCAGGTGAATAGGCTGCCGCGCCGAAACCGACGATGGCGTAGGCGATGATCGGCGGCATGCCCACCAGCATACTGCAACATCCGATCAGCTTGACCCCGTTGCAGATCAACATGGCCCGGCCTTTGGGCATGGAGTCTGCGAACGAACCGGCAAAGGGCGCCAACACAACATACGACACGGTAAAGCACCACAGCAGCATGGACTGATGCCACTCTGGAGCTAGCTGCGCGCGTAGGAGGGCGCTAGCGGCGAGAAATAGCGCGTTATCTGCCAAAGCTGACAGAAATTGCGCGGAAAGAATGGTATAGAACCCTCTATCCATGTTTTGGGTTTACCGTGGATTGATCTGACACAAGAATCTCCTGTGAGTAGCGGCTGGCTCTGGGCGCATTACCAAACTTGGGGCTTCTACAGCGTTAAATTTGCTTGCTGCCATTCTCCAGTCAGCAGACCTTACCGCACAGCCAGCCCAATTTCCGTCGAAGCGTGCGCCGAAAAGAAGCTTAAACAGATGGAACCGGACACCCAGATTATTAACTAGCAGGTTTTAAATGCTTCGAGCCCACCAGTGAGCTTGCAGCCATCCAACGTGTGGCTCTTTATGTGGGCTTGGCTCTTGGCATGGATATCGAAGGCTTGCTCTGGTGTCAGCAAGGAAAATCGCGAAAGGGATTGAATTTCCCTGTTCTGACGCAACTTTACAAAATAGTGGTCATGTAAGCGCATATGGCACCTCAGCCAGCTTGGGTTAAGTTGATTTGTTGGTAAGTAATTGATTTTTATATTGAGTTTAAATGGGGCTGAGCTTGACGTTTCCTTGGTAGGTCAAATGGTTACTTACAAAATGTTAGCGAGGCTTAATCCTGTTCAAGTGCAATTCAGTTACTTACTTGCAAGGAGCCAGCTTGTAAGAGGGTGTGGCGTTACCAATCTAGCCCATTCTGATTAAGCAGAGGTTTAACGCGGCCCCTGTGCTATGATGCGGCCGTCTTTGCCAACCCCGGCGATAGTTCGTGGATATACTCGAATTCCTTTTATCTATCTTCATCGGCAACGGCTACCTGGCAGTGTTTTTGGTACTGCTAATCTGTGGCTTCGGAGTGCCCATTCCTGAAGATATTTCTTTGGTGGCAGGCGGAATCATTTCTGGCTTGGGCCACACCGATGTCAATGTGATGGTGTTGATTGGCTTGGCTGGAGTCTTGGCTGGCGATGCCACCATGTTCATCATTGGCCGTGTTTTCGGTACCAAGGTTCTGAAGTGGAAGGTCGTGGCGCGCATCATGACCCCCCAGCGATATTCTGCGGTACAGGACAAATTCAGTCGTTATGGTAACCGGGTGATGTTTGTGGCCCGGTTTCTACCGGGGTTGCGCTCCCCTATATACCTGACTGCCGGCATGAGTCGTCGGGTGTCATTTCTTCAGTTCTTGCTGCTAGATGGTGCAGCAGCCTTGATCAGCGTACCGGTATGGGTTTATCTGGGTTACTTTGGTGCTTATAACCGGGAGTGGTTGCTTGGCTGGGTAAGGGTTGGGCAGACAGGCATCTTCATTGCACTAGGTGCCTTGCTGTGCGTAACACTTATCGTCTATTGGCGCCGCAAACGGCGGGACTGCCAGACCGGCAATAGCACCTCTCGTTAGCGCGCAAGTTGGGCAGGGAGGTTTAACCTCCCTCGCCTTGGCTCGCATCAAGCTCCCTCTCTTCTCAATATGTCCAAATCAGTGTTGCTGAGCGGTTATTCCCGATAGCAATATAGCCACACCGCAAATATTCTAGCTACAACCGCTAGGTCCTTGCGTCGTGGCGGGTGTTTCACACTAGAATCAAATTTTTTCCTTCTTGGATTGGAACTTATGGCACTCATAGTCCAGAAGTACGGTGGTACGTCGGTAGGATCCCCTGACCGAATCAAAAACGTTGCAAAACGTGTCGCGCGTTTCAAAGGCGAAGGCCATCAACTCGTTGTTGTTGTGTCTGCAATGAGTGGAGAAACCAATCGCTTGATTGCATTGGCTAAAGAAGTCCAGGCATCTCCAGATCCTCGCGAGTTGGATGTAATCGTATCGACAGGAGAGCAAGTCACCATTGGCTTGCTGGCAATGGCCCTGAAGGAATTAGGGATCGAGGCAAAAAGCTATACTGGTGGGCAGGTCAAAATACTCACTGATTCTGCGTTTACCAAGGCTCGAATCCAGCATATCGATGATGAAGCGATGCGAGCGGATCTAGCTGCCGGCAAAGTCGTAATTGTTGCCGGATTCCAAGGCGTAGATGCCCAAGGCAATATCACAACCCTGGGTCGAGGCGGGTCAGATACCACGGGCGTTGCACTGGCTGCCGCACTGAAGGCTGACGAATGTCAGATCTACACAGATGTGGATGGTGTCTACACAACCGATCCAAGAGTAGTGCCTGAAGCCCGACGCTTGAAGTCCATTACATTTGAAGAAATGTTGGAGATGGCAAGCTTAGGTTCGAAAGTCCTGCAAATACGATCTGTAGAGTTTGCAGGTAAATACAAGGTCAAGCTGCGGGTTCTTTCTAGTTTCGCCGAGGGTGGCGAAGGTACATTGATTACGTTTGAGGAAGATGAGGACATGGAAAAGGCAACGATATCTGGCATCGCATTTAACCGAGACGAAGCCCGTATCAATGTCGTGGGGGTTCCCGATAAGCCCGGTATCGCCTATCAGATTTTGGGCCCGGTTGCCGATGCTAACGTTGATGTAGACATGATCATCCAGAACGTTGGGTTGGAAGGTACGACAGACTTCTCTTTTACCGTGCATCGAAATGACTATCAAAAGGCACTTGGGATTCTTGAAGGCGTTCAGAGCCACATTGGTGCACGGTCAGTTTCAGGTGACGATAAGATTTGCAAGGTGTCGGTGGTTGGGGTCGGTATGCGCTCGCATGTAGGGGTGGCTAGCACCATGTTCAGGACCCTTGCTGAGGAAGGAATTAATATCCAGATGATTTCCACATCAGAGATCAAAATCTCGGTTGTTATTGATGAGAAGTACCTTGAGCTAGCCGTAAGAGTGCTGCATAAGGCATTCGGATTGGATTCCGAATCATAAAACGCTTGACATAGGGGGGGGAAGGTTGCAATAATGCGCCTCCTTGTTACGGAGAAATGGCCGAGAGGTCGAAGGCACTCCCCTGCTAAGGGAGCATACGCGCTAAAACGTGTATCGAGGGTTCGAATCCCTCTTTCTCCGCCAACTAAATTTTTGTGCGCCCGTAGCTCAGCTGGATAGAGTACTTGGCTACGAACCAAGGGGTCAGGAGTTCGAATCTCTTCGGGCGCGCCAAAATATAGTATACAAAATTCAATATGCGCCCGTAGCTCAGCTGGATAGAGTACTTGGCTACGAACCAAGGGGTCAGGAGTTCGAATCTCTTCGGGCGCGCCAAATTTGAATGAACGGGGCCTCTAATATTAGGCCCCGTTTTTCTATCTAAAGTCATTTTCTAAAATCCTCAAGCTGTTCGTTAGGCGCACAATCGACGGAAAAAGTTTCCGAGGGGTGCTCGCAATTGGGGAAATCTCCTATATACTGTTAGACAGATTTTGCGGTCGGATTGTGCGTTGCACCATCATAAGTAATTGAACTGAAACTGGGAATTGCATATTATGCGCCGGTCGTCTTTTACCTACTAGACCTTGTCGTTTGTGGCATGCATTGTGCTGTGTCATAACTCTGCGAGATCATTGGTTGATGCGCAATTGAACTGACAGAGTTTGTACTCCAAGTAGGTTTTTGGCCAAATATAACTAGTTTTTAAATTTGTAGTACCCAAATTGGTAGGCCGTCTTTTTCGGCTTTCGCTGCAAGCAAGTTGTCTCAACTTGGATTTTTGTTGCAAGTCAGTTTCAGCAGCTCTGGGTCGATTTGTTCTTGCTTGAAAAATGTCCGTGCATGAAGCTTTTGCTTTTTGCATTAATTGTCGGAATACCTTTACGGGAGTTTCGGCTTCGTTCTGCGAATGTTGCGGAGTAATCCCTCGTTGCAGTTGATGATTCCTTCACCCGATGGAGTTTTAGTTAAAATGTTTCAATCTGGTAGCCTCATCGATTTCATTATCGAAATCTCTATCCTGTCATTCGGCTTGATTCCTTTAATGGCGGTAATGCTTTTAGGCGTTATTGCTATTGTCATTGAGCGCTTTTACTACTTTGTACGTGTGGTGAAGGCGGGTGAGGCAATGGAACATGATCTGGAGCTCGTGAAGCCACAAAACGTAGATCAGCTATCTCAAGTTGCCAAGCACTACGAGAATGCTCCTCAGTCGAAAATCATTTCTGCGGCTATCACTGTACGTGGTCAGTCTGCAGAAGCTATGGATCGTCAGATTGAAGAAGCCTTGCTGTGGCAATTGCCAAAGCTTGATCGCAATATGTGGATGCTTGATACCGCAGTAACGCTGGGGCCTCTGCTTGGCCTGTTTGGTACCATTGCCGGGATGATCGAATCTTTTAATGCGATTGGTCTTGGTGGTTCTGGTGCGGCTGGTAAAGTGACAGGTGGTATTGGTCATGCTTTGATGGCTACTGCTTGTGGTCTACTGATTGCAATTATCGGTGTTTGCTTCTTGAACTATTTCAACAAGCGCATTCGCATTGCTATGCATCAGATGGAGTTGATCAAAACAATGGTTATCAACCGTTTATGTAATACTCCATCTTCTACTGCGGCCGTTGCTGACAAGTCCACTTCGACTGCTGGTGTGAATGCTGCTGCGCTCAAGCCTCAAGGAGCTTGAAAATGAGTATCAGCCACCGCTATTTCGAAAGTAAGGAAGCTCGGATCGAAGTGGTGCCAATGATTGACATCATGATGTTCTTGTTGATCTTCTTCATGCTTATCATGTTGAAGATGATTGAGGCATCTGGCATTCCATTAAAGCTTCCAACATCAAGTCAAAGTGAAAAACTTGACCCTCCAGTCAAACGAACTGTGTCGGTTCAGCTGAATGGGACCATGTATTACGAGAACATCGCAATGGACCCGGCTAAGATTACTGCGCAATTGGCAGCCGATAAGAAGGCTCATGAGAAAGTTGATGTGGTGATCGCTGGAGACAAGGGTGTTCAACTCCAGAAGTTAATGGAAGTTATGGATGTAGTAAGGCAGAGCGGGCTTAAGGACGTTGCCATTGCTACAACTGCATCTGGAGCGGGGTCATGAGTGCGGCCATGGTAGCTCCATCACCGGTACCGCCCACTGGGGGAAAAACACTTTGGGCACATCCAAAAGACGAGCAGCCATTTCTGTCGTTAAAGAAAGCGTTTTTGATCGCGCTTATCTTGGAAGTAGCCGGTTTTGGCGCTCTTTACTATATAAGCGCCGGGGCTGCACACAAGAAGCCGGTCAAGCAGGAACTTCGCGAGGTTCGTTTGGAAGACCCACCTCCGCCACCTCCGCCACCTAAGGAAGAGAAGAAACCTGAGCCACCTAAGGTTGAGAAGATTCAAGAGAAGCCTAAGACTGTTCAGAAAGAGCAGCCAAAAGATACTACTCCTGTTCCAATCGACCCAATCCCGGATGCTCCGGGTGGTTCTGGTAATGCAATTCCCATTGCTAAAGAGGTAGGTGAAAAGACGACAACCCATAAGCCAGTAGAGAAGGTGGAACAGCCGGCTCCCCCTGGATCTTACTGGGTGACAAAGCCGAAGATTACGATGCCGAGAGAGGTGATGGCAGAGCTTGATGAGGATGTCAAGTGCGTTATCTCCGAAATGGAAGTTGAGGCAGATAAAGAAGGCAAAGTAATCAATGCACGTTACACGGGCAAAACTGAGTGTCCTCGACAGATTTTGGATGAGGTTACAAAGCAAGTGAAACGCAAGGGTTTGTTAAATCCCTCTTCTTCTGAGTTGCGGAGAGTTTCCGTGCCGATGGAGTTCAAACTAAGCCAAGAGTGATATCTTTCTTTTTGTTTCAAGAGAGATTCACTTTTCATAGCGGCGGCAATTGAGGTTAGCGTTGGTCGGTATTTATTGACCAGCGCTAATTTTTATCAGTATGCACGCATTTTTCATCATGACCCATTTACTTGGTTTCCTCGAGAGATGAAACTTAAATCTCATTTGCGCCTGATAAATTCCCTCATTTTCAGCTTTTTAGCCGTTTGTAGTATTCATGCATCTGCGGCTGCTGATATGAAGAAAACACTCCACTTTACTTTCGAAGCTGCTGAAACTGGATTTGATCCCGCAGAGGTGTCAGATAATTATTCCAATATAATTATTGCGAATATTTTTGATCCACTTCTGGGCTATGATCATTTGGCGAGGCCTGCGAAGCCAATTCCGAATACCGCAGAGTCGTTACCTGAAATTAAGGAAAATGGACGAATTTATGTCTTTAAATTGAAGAAAGGCATTTATTTTGCAGATGATCCAGCGTTTAACGGGAAGAAAAGGGAGCTTACTGCAGAAGACTATGTCTACAGTTTAAAGCGCCTTGTTGATCCAAATAAAAATGCTCCTTGGGCGTTTCTTCTTCAGGGAAAAGTTGTAGGGCTTGATGAGAAGATAGAAGAAGCCAAGAAAAAGAAGAAATTTGACTTTGATAGCATTGTCGAAGGCCTGAAAGCCACTGACAAATATACACTTCAAATTACGCTAAAGAAGCCAGATTATAATCTGCCATACATTATGGCGATGCAAAATACGGGTGCTGTTGCAAGAGAAGTGGTTGAAAAATACGGCGCAGACCTAGATTCTCACCCTGTGGGAACAGGACCCTATCGATTGGTGGAGTGGCAACGTGCTCATCGCATGGTATTAGAAGCAAATAGTAATTACCGTGGCGAAGTTTATAAGCCAACTACTGAAGTGGACCCTAGGGACAGGGACATTGCCAAATCGTTTGAGGGGAGATCTCTCCCATCAGTTGGCCGTATTGATATCAGAGTGGTTGAAAGCGGACAGGCTTCATATCTTTCGTTCCTGAACGGTCAAATCGATATTTTAATCCGACTTGGTGCGGAATATGTTTCGCAGGCAGCTCCAGGAGGAAAGCTATCTCCCGCTTTAGAGAAAAAGGGCGTCAAATTTTATAGCGAGGCTGAACCGGATACCACATATAACCTTTTCAATATGGATGATCCCGTTGTGGGGGGGTATACGGCTGATAAAGTTGCTTTACGTAGAGCGATTGTCTTGTCATATAACAATGGAAAGCTAGTCAATGTTTTGATGAAGCGCCAAGGTTTGATTGCCCAGTCTCCGGTTCCTCCCGGAATTACTGGATACGACCCTGCTTATAAAAACCCGCTTGGTGGGTTTAATCTAGCCAAAGCTAGGGGCATATTGGATGCCTATGGCTATAAGGATTGTGATGGGGATGGGTGGCGTGAAGCTCCCGGATGCAAACCCTTGATGATTACATATTTGTCGTCAGCATCTGCTGGCAGCAAACGAGACACAGATGAGCTTTTAAAGAACGGATTTGACAAAATTGGTGTTAAGTTGAAGATTGAGATGACACCATTTCCCGATCTAGTGAAACGACGCCAAAGTGGGAAATATCAGATGGCAGGGGCCGCATGGGGGGCAGATTATCCCGATGCGGAGAATTACATGCAACTGCTGTATGGCCCAAATAAGGGCGCAGGCAACGAGTCTCGATTTGATTTCCCCGTTTTTAACAAGCTATATGAGGAAATTGCCACGATGCCTCAGAGTGATGAAAGGCAAAAGAAATTCATTACAATGAACCGCTTAGTGGCAGCATATGCACCATGGGGATTGAATGCACACCGCATACGCACTCATCTGGTGCAGCCTTGGGCAAAAGGGTTTAAGTATCACCCAATTGAGCAGCCGAAGTTCATGTATTACGACATTGACTTGGAAAAGCGCAGAGCGGTTTTGGGTGAATGACTTGAAAGGCTAGCTGTTGGCTTGAACCTAGCTGGCCTTTTTTATTAAAGTTAAGAATTTAGAAATAGTCCCTGTATTGAATTTTAATACTAGGAAAATCAAACGATTTAAGCACCGGGAGATTGATGGCGAATGGGCGCTTACATATTTCGTAGAGTTTGGCAGATGATTCCAACTTTGATTGGGGTCGTTTTGCTAGTTTTCTTCTTATTTAAGTACTTTGGTGGGGATCCTGCCGCTGTTTTGGCGGGTAAACAGTTAACGGCAGATAAGATTGCTGCTATTCGAGCGCAATTAGGGCTGGATCAACCCGTAATTGTTCAGTTGCTGATATTTGTCAAGCAAATCCTAACTTTTGACTTTGGCCGTAGTTGGAGTACCAATGAAGTGGTTTCCAACATGCTGGTTAATAGAGGAAAGGTTTCTCTAACAGTGATGGCCCAAGTTTGGTTTCTTGATGCGATCATTTCTGTATTGCTGGCGGTAATTGCTGCATATCTTAAGGGATCCTTGTCAGAGCGGTTAATTACCGGAATTTGTACCGCTGCCATGTCAATTAGCTTGCTGCTATATGTGGTGATTGGGCAGTACTTCCTTGGGTTTAAGTGGGCGCTTTTCCCTGTAATGGGTTGGAGTGAAAGTTTTTGGGTTAATGTAACCCGCTATTCACCCCTTCCTGTATTGCTGATGCTTGCGGTTTCTATTGCTCCTTCCTTACGCCTTTATCGCACATTCCTTATTGAGGAATTAAACCAAGATTATGTTAGAACCGCACGAGCAAAGGGTGCCGGGGATCATCGAGTGATGTTGGTGCACGTATTGCGCAACGCAGCAATTCCTATCGTTACCAATATTGCCATGGCAATTCCTGGATTATTTGTCGGGTCTTTCGTCATTGAGCAAGTCTTCTCAATTCCTGGTTTAGGGCGTGAAGTCGTTTTGGCGGTTGATCGGAGCGATTTTCCAGTGATTAAAGCCATCACGGTTTCCTTGGCAATGATGACCATGCTTGCAAACCTAGGCGTAGATTTACTCTATAAGTGGCTGGATCCACGAGTTCAGCTTAAATAAGTAAAAAGAAAGAGCTTGATGATGAGTATGAATGGAACAAATACACGCTCGGCAAGTTTTTGGATTCAAGCATGGAAAAGACTGCTGGCTGATCCAGTTGCCCGCATCTGTGGCTGTATTCTGGCCATATACCTTGTGGTGGCTTTACTTTCTGCCACAGGGCTGATTGCTAAGGGATGGAACGATGAGGTTGGTGTATCTTATGCCAACCCGGTTTTTGCACCAAATGAGCCTAATCCCGAAGGTGATACCAGCCTAATTCGTGAGGATGCGTCTGTCACTGATGATGAAACCAAGGCAATTGATCCTCTTGCCCCGAAATATGAGGAAATTGCAAAGCTCGAAAGAACTAATGCAGATAAGGTAACCGTGCTGCAGCGGCTTCTTCCTCTCGGGGGGGACAAGACGGGACGTGATGTTTTAGCTAAAACCATCAAAGCAGGGCAGATTTCGATAGCGATTGGTTTAGCGGCCTCATTCATTGCCGTATTCATTGGTGTAGTTTTAGGAGCATTTTCCGGCTATTTTGGCGGGAAAGTAAATGATGCACTGGAGTGGGTGTATAACGTATTTACCTCGGTACCTTATATTCTGCTGGTTTTAGCTTTTTCTGCGGTGCTGGGTAAAGGGGTAGGTACCGTCATATTGGTTCTTGGTATGACTGGCTGGACAGGAACTTATCGTCTGATTAGATCTGAGTATATTAAGCATCGTGATCGTGATTATGTGCAGGCTGCGAACGCCATTGGTGCATCCCATCTTCGGATGATGTTCTTGCACATATTGCCGAATGTCTCCCACTTGATTTTGATCCAATTATCCCAGGAAGTAATCAGCTTCATCAAAGCTGAGGTTGTGTTGTCATTTTTGGGATTTGGTGTCCCTGTTGATTTGATTTCTTGGGGGATCATGATCAGTGATGTTAGGTCAGAGCTCGTAATCGGGAAATGGTGGCAATTGGCATCGTGTGCAACAGCCATGTCCGTTTTTGTGGTTGCTTTCAGCTTTTTCACTGATAGCTTGCGTGATGCACTCGATCCAAAGTCGAGCCGCCGATAAGGGTTGGGGTTTAAAAATGTCTGATGATGTTTTACTCGATGTAAAGAATTTGCAGGTTACCTTTCGCTTGGGTAAGCAAGAACGTTTTACCGCCTTGAAAGGGGTTAGTTATTCTGTTCCTAGAAATAGTGTAGTTGCCTTGGTTGGCGAATCTGGTTCTGGGAAGTCAGTGTCTGCAATGGCAATTATGGGCTTGTTGCCCAGAGCAAATACCGAAATTAGCAATGATAGCCAGTTGATTTTCAACGGCGTTGATTTGTTGAAAGAAAGTGAAGGCGAGCTCAGGGATCGTTGCGGCAAAGAGATCTCGATGATTTTTCAGGAGCCGATGAGTTCTCTGAACCCAGTTTATAAGGTTGGTGAACAGATCGTAGAGGCGATTTGCTTACATAAGCCGATGTCGAAACTAGCGGCGAGGAAGCGTGCTATTGAGCTGCTAGATGAGGTGGGCATTCCACAACCTGAGCTTAAGATCGATAGTTACCCTCATGAGCTGTCCGGTGGACAGCAGCAGCGTGTAATGATAGCGATGGCTATTTGTTGCGAGCCAAAGTTATTGATTGCGGATGAGCCGACAACGGCTTTAGATGTCACCATTCAGAAGCAAATCGTTGAGTTGCTGATGAAGCTGAGACAGACACATGGGATGAGCATATTGTTTATTACCCATGATCTTGAATTGGTGCGTGAGATTGCTGACCAAGTTGTGGTGATGCACAACGGAGTTATTAAGGAGCTGGGTGAAGCTAGTGCTGTTTTCGATCACCCGAAGGATCCTTACACAAAGGCACTATTGGCATGCCGTCCTACCCTGGACAGTCGCCCAATTCGTTTGCCAGTGGTTGACGATTTTCTCCAAGGACGCGAAGGTGAATTGCCCAAAGGAGAGCGGGCAAGGGGAGTTTTGCCGACAGATCCGATCGTTCTGGAGGTAAAGGGGCTGCGAAAGTCCTTTACTGCTAAGAGAGGGTTTTTCCAGAAGGAAGAGATTGTTGCAGTTAAAGATGTTTCGTTTAAGCTTGCTCGTGGTAAAACAGTCGGCATTGTAGGTGAGTCAGGTTCTGGTAAGACGACTCTCGGCAAGACCTTGATTCGGCTGCATTCCTGTCAGGGGGGCGAGGTTCTTTTTGATGGCAAGAACTTGATGGCATTGAGCCAGAAGGAGTTCCAGCCATACAAGCGCCGCCTGCAGATCATTTTTCAGAATCCCTATGCGTCATTGAACCCGCGCTTTACCATCGGCGATATATTGTTAGAGCCAATGCGGGTTCATTCTATCTTGGATAGTGATAAAGACCGGACTGAGCATGCAATGGCATTGCTAAAGCGCGTCGGGCTTGCAGAGAGTGCATTCTTCAAATACCCGCACGAGTTTTCTGGTGGCCAGCGACAGCGCATTAGTATTGCGCGTTGTTTGACGATGAAGCCTGAGGTAATGATCTGTGATGAGTCGGTTTCTGCGTTGGATGTTTCTGTTCAGGCCCAGGTGCTGAATTTGTTGCAGGAGCTGCAGGATGAGTACGGTATGAGCTATCTGTTCATTTCGCACGACTTGTCTGTTGTGAAGTACATCTCTGACGAAGTATTGGTGATGAATCGTGGTGAGATGGTGGAGTTTGCAAACTCTGACGAGCTCTATCATTCTCCAAAGCATCCTTATACTCAGAAGTTGCTGGCGGCCATTCCTGGGCGTGGCAATCATTAGTCTGATTGTTATAAATATAATAAAAACACCACCGACAGCGGTGGTGTTTTTATTTTGTATTTAAAATTCTGATTTAGAGTTTAAAAGCTATTGACCTGATTCATTAGCGAGCTTCTTTTTTGCTGGTAATTTGGGTTTTGTTGTTGGCTGACCCAGTTCCATCTTATGCAGGCGACGGCGAATTTCATCTGAATCCATCCATATATCCTCGCCACGCAGGATATGATCAATTTCTTCACGACTCAGAAATGGATGGCATATTCTGGACATTACTTTTTCAAACCAGCGTCCAATTGCCATAACCTGTGCATGCTGTTCATTTCCCTTTCCGATAAAGCTCCCTGAATAGTTGTGAAACATGAGTTGGCAGTTGTCGTGCACTAGTAGCTCATCGCCAGCTAGGAATAGCAATGCCCCCATTGAATAGGCTCTAGCCTCCAGAACAGTGATAACTCTTGCAGGACTTGAACGGACATTGTTAATAATTTGCAGGCCGGTATCAAAATTCCCGCCGGGGGTATTCAAGTGCAGATATATGAGATCAGTTTCATTCGCAGAACGAAGGCTACTTAGTAGATCTGTGTATGCCAATGGTGGCCCAATTTCTCCGCTTAAGTAAAAGGAAATTTGGTGGATGGCAATCTGAGATTCGTAGCGTTGGAAATATCTCTGAGGGGCTAGGCCATCCTCACTGTCATCTTCCGATGAGGCTTTCAGGGCAATCGTTTGCATCCTACCCTCCTTCGATCAACAGAGCCTAAGTTCCAGTATAGGTTTGGAAAGCCCCTACTTAAGGTGTCTGTGCATTAAGGTAACCGATAAATGCGATTGGTCAGTTGCTTAGTCCGGTCGTTGCTGGGCGGTTCAGTCAACGTTCAGGCCAACATCGTTATAGTAAGGCTGCTCATTGATAGTTCTGGAGGGAAGGATGATGAAGGCGACCATTTCTGCAATTGGGGCTCTGCTGCTGCTAGCAGGCAATGCGCATGCTGATTTGGCATCTGACTTGCAGCGAGCTTATGTGGCTACGGCGAAAGCAAAGCCAAATGGATTTTCTGGGTATAGCGTAACCTGCATCAATACACCTGCCGTGACAAGGGTTGGTTTGGTTGATGTATATTCCCGCCAGTGTCTGCCGGACATGATGAGTGCACAAAATGTGCGTAGTGCGATTGGAACGTTGGGTTGGTTTGTTCTCGCTGCCACAAGTAGCGCGGACATCATTCAGGTTCCTCGGGGAGCGGGTGATGCTTACTCGCTACTGCTGATTGCACATAAGGATAGTTACGGTAATGTGCCTGAGATTACGATCATAAATGGCAATGTAAGGTAAAAAAGGGCTTCAATTTGAAGCCCTTTTTTACTGTGTTAGCCCAGCCACTTCCTGGCATTTCGGAACATCCGCATCCAGCCACTGTCTTCTTCCCAGTCACGAGGATGCCAAGAATTCTGTACTGTGCGGAATATGCGCTCCGGGTGGGGCATCATAATGGTGAAGCGACCATCCGGCGTGGTGACGCCTGCCGTGGCAGCTTCTGCGCCATTTGGGTTGTACGGATAGGTCTGAGTGGGCCTGCCGTATGGATCAATGTAGCGCAACGCGGTTGATATGCTGCTTCGCGCTTCGTCGTTGTTGAATTTGGCGCGGCCTTCACCGTGAGAGACTACAACTGGTAGCTTGCTGCCCACCATGTCTGCAAAGAAAAGTGACGCAGACTGGCCAATCTCTACCATGGAGAGTCTTGCTTCAAATTGCTCGGAAGCATTTCTCACGAACTTTGGCCAAGACTCTGCCCCGGGAATCAAGCTGGATAGGTTGCTCATCATCTGGCACCCGTTGCAGACGCCTAAGGCAAACGTGTCAGGGCGTGTGAAGAATGCCTGGAACTCATCGCGTGCCCTGGCGTTGAACAGAATGGACTTTGCCCAGCCCTCTCCAGCACCAAGTACATCACCATAGCTGAATCCGCCGCAGGCGGCGAAGCCACGGAAGTTGGCCAGACTAATGCGTCCTTCCAGAACGTCGCTCATGTGTACATCAACGGCAGCGAAACCGGCACGATCAAAGGCTGCGGCCATTTCGATCTGACCATTTACCCCTTGTTCGCGAAGGATGGCAATCGCAGGGCGAATTCCTTTCAAGATATATGGTGCCGCAATGTCCTCTGAAGGATCGAAAGTCAGTTTCGCAAACAGTCCAGGGGACTTTTCATCCAGAATGGTTGCGTATTCCGACTCTGCACAGGCTGGGTTGTCCCGCAGTTTTTGCATGTTATAGCTGGTTTCAGACCAAGCACGTTGCAGGTCGAAGCGAGCTTCATCAAAAACAAAGCGATTTGACTTGCGGATTTTTAGTCGATCGTCTTTGTTGGTGGTGCCAAGTACATGCAGCTCACTGCGTAGATTGGCTGAGAAGAAGGCAGCCAATACTGCTGATGTGTCGGTTCGGCGAACCTGCAGTACGGCGCCAAGTTCCTCGTTGAACAGCACACCCATCAGTCTGCCACGCTCGGCACGTTCTACATCTGCCGGAGTGATCTCGCCAAACTCGCGCTGGGCGCGGCGCCGCTCAATGCACAGCTCATCCACTTCGATGGTGATGCCAATGCGGCTGGCGAACATCATCTCTGCGAGTGTTACAAACAGGCCGCCGTCGGAACGATCGTGATAGGCAAGAATCTTGTCCTCCTGCCTGAGCTTTTGTAGCGTGGTGAAGAATGCCGCCAACTTTTCCGGCTGATCAACGTTTGGTGTATGGCTACCTACTTGTTTATATACCTGAGTCAGAGCAGAGCCACCCAATCGGCATTTGCCGTTTCCCAAGTCAATCAGGATCAGGTCGGTGTCGCCGCAATCGGTGCGAAGCTCCGGTGTGAGCGTTCGTCTGATGTCTTTTACTGGCGCAAAGGCAGAAATGACGAGCGACAAGGGGGCGGTCACGCTCTTGGCCTCTCCACCATCTTGCCAGACGGTTTTCATGGACAGGCTGTCTTTGCCAACAGGGATGCTGACACCCAAGTTCTGACAGAGTGTCGAAACGGCTTCCACGGTGTCAAACAAGGCGGCATCTTCGCCAGGATGACCTGCCGCAGCCATCCAGTTGGCTGAGAGTTTGACGTGTCCCAGCGAGGGAACGTCGGCCGCAGCAAGGTTGGTCAACGCTTCGCCTATGGCCATTCGCCCGGAGGCAACAGGGTTGAGTACCGCCAAAGGGGTTCTTTCCCCCATGGACATGGCTTCACCTTGGTAGGTATTGAAGCCCATAGCTGTTACGGCGACGTCGGCAACCGGCACCTGCCAAGGACCGACCATCTGGTCGCGGGAGCACAAACCCCCAACCGTACGATCGCCAATCGTGATCAGAAAGCTCTTATCCGCTACAGCGGGCAAACGCAGGATGCGCATTGCGGCTTCATTCAGATCGATGGCCGACGAATCAAAGCCCTGTGCGGGTCGATTGATACGGCTTACATCACGTGTCATGCGGGGGGGCTTGCCAAGCAGGACATCCATTGGCATATCAACGGGTTGGTTGTTGAAATGCTTGTCTGCAACTGTCAGGCGGGGCTCAAGAGTGGCGCGACCGATGACGGCAAATGGGCAGCGCTCACGCTTGCAAAGGTTCTCGAAGGTGGCTAGATCGGCTTCGGCAATAGCCAGGACATACCGCTCCTGAGATTCATTGCACCAGATCTCCTTGGGCGACATGCCATGCTCTTCAATGTGGATATCGCGCAGCTGCAACAGGGCACCGCGACCTGAACCGTGTGCCAGTTCCGGTAAGGCATTTGAAATTCCGCCGGCCCCGACATCATGCAGGCTCAGAATGGGGTTCTTCTCGCCAAGCTGCCAGCAGCGGTCGATGACTTCCTGGGCCCGACGTTCCATTTCCGGGTTACCACGTTGAACCGAATCAAAGTCCAGATCGGCGGTATTCGCGCCGGTATCCATACTGGATGCTGCGCCACCTCCAAGCCCAATCAGCATGCCAGGGCCACCAAGGACGATCAGGAGGGCATTTTCTGGCAGGTCCAGCTTACCGATATGACGCTCGTCGATATTGCCCATACCTCCGGCAATCATGATCGGCTTATGGTATCCACGCATTTCGCCGTTTACTTCTTCTTCGTAAGTGCGGAAGTAGCCGGCAAGGTTGGGACGCCCGAACTCATTATTGAAAGCGGCACCGCCAATGGGACCATCCAGCATCACTTGCAGCGCAGAAACGATGCGATGCGGCTTGCCATATTCTGGCTGATCTTCGGAATACATCTCCCATGGTTGCTTGGCGCCGGGGATATTCAGATTGGACACAGAGAACCCGGTGAGACCAGCTTTGGGCTTTCCCCCTCGGCCGGTTGCGCCTTCATCCCGGATTTCACCGCCGGAACCTGTTGCCGCACCGGAGAAGGGGGCGATCGCGGTTGGGTGATTGTGGGTTTCCACTTTCATCAGGATGTGGGTTGGGCGGCTCTCGTAGCGGTACTGATTGCTGTCGGCTTCTGGATAGAAGCGATCAATGGTTGCGCCCTCTATCACCGAGGAGTTATCAGAGTAGGCAACCAGCGTGCCATGGGGATGAGCTTTATGAGTGTCGCGAATCATCCCGAACAGGGACTTGGGCTGCTTGACGCCATCAACAATGAAATCGGCGTTGAAAATCTTGTGCCGACAATGTTCCGAATTCGCCTGGGCGAACATCATCAACTCGACATCAGTTGGGTTTCTGCCGAGGGTATTGAAGTTTTCCAGCAAGTAGTCGATTTCGTCTGCCGAAAGCGCCAGCCCCCACGTTTTGTTGGCGGCTTCCAGTGCGGCTTTGCCGCCGTTGAGAATATCTACTGTCTCCAACGTGGCAGGCTCGATATGGCGGAACAGCCGACTCGCATCGTCGATCGAATCGAACACCTGCTCAGTCATGCGGTCATGAATCAGTGGCCGAAGTTTGGCGAGCTCGTCAGCGGACAAAGGCTTGCCGCTGCGTGCTGCATAGATCACGGTTCCGCGCTCAACGCGCATCAGCTTGGACAAGCCACAATGCGAGGCGATGTCGGTAGCTTTGGAGGACCAGGGTGAAATCGTACCGACGCGAGGAATCACCACAAGCATGCTACCAAGTGCTTGGGCGGGTTGCGCGGGGTCACCATATTGCAGCAGGCGATCAAGCACGGCTGACTCTTCAGCAGAGAGGGGCGCGCTTATTTCGGCGAAGTGCCAGAATTCGGCATAAAGATCGATATCGCGGACACCCGCGGCATCAAGCTGTGACGATAATTTGGCGAGGCGAAACTGGGAAAGCGCGGAACCTCCGCGCAGTTTGAGGATGTCCGACATGGAGGCAGAACCCGACACGGCAAGGAAGGAGACGTAATTTTACCGGATATCCGGCCCTGCTTCGAGCCACGATCTAACAAGAATCCGTGTTTCGTGCCGACAGGACCGCAAATCAGGACGATATTTCAGGCATTCCTGCTGAAATTCCTGGCGGATTAATCGGGGAGGCACCTTGGGGGCGAGTGGCATGGAGGAGAAAGCGTGAAAACACTGATCGTAAAGCGATGGGCTCGCAGTTTGGCGGCCTTGCTAGGTTTGCTGCTAGTGACCGGCGGGTCTGCCCAATGCTGTGACAGGCTGGTCTATTCGGCGAATCCGATCTACCCGCCTTTTCATTGGGCAGTAGATGGTGGGTTTGACGGAGCCAGTATCGCGCTTCTGAGGCAATTGGTGGCAGACCTGCCGATCAAACTTGAACCCCGGGTTGTACCCTGGAAGCGGGTCTTGCTGGAGTTAGAGCAAGGCAAGATTGATCTTGTTGCACCTTTACAACGAAATGCCGAACGTAAGGGCTACCTCGTGTTTTTCGCCAGTCGTGCGTTCGCAAACCCAATGTCGGTTTTCGTGAAAGTAGGTAGCCATGTTGAATACAAAACCTGGGATGACCTCATCCCGTTTCGGGGTGGTATCAGTCTGGGAGACCGGTTTGGCGGTAATTTCGATAGCTTTCTGGAAAAAAAGTTGAAGGTGGAAGTGGCGCTTTCCATGAAGGACAACTTCAGGATGCTCTCGTCGGGAATGATTGATTACTTCGTGACTGGCCACTATGCCGGATTGTCTTACCTGAATAACACGGGACTGAGCCGTGCCGTGGTACCGATTGGACCTTACGTTACCACCAACGACATTTATTTTGCTTTCAGCAGGAAGTCATCGTGCTTGCGCTGGTTGCCCGTCCTGGATGAACGGATGAAAGCGCTTGATGGTATTCGAGCCAATACCCGCTTGTTGGAAGAATACAAAAGCCGCACCGTCGAGGTTGTCACACCGTAAGGGTGAAAGGCACTTTTCATGGGCTATTCTGTGATTGATTGAATTTGCTTACGCTATTTTTTGTTTGTGCAATTTCTCGTTCTGTATTGGTTTATGTGTCGAATGATTGAAATTGCTTGGCATATTTCACCGTCAATGCACTGATATAATCCTTGCCACTCCTCTTCGGTGTGCCAACCAATGCTGTTTTTCTGGAAAAAGTCGGCTGCAAAGCCAAATTCATCGCCATTACCACCGCATATCACCAGCATTCTTCGTGAGTCCTGGTGGTTCATCGCTGTGGCGGCTGCAATTTATCTGGTTCTGATTCTGGCCAGCTATAACCCCCAAGACCCTTCCTGGTCGCATAGCGCAACACAGGCGCCAGTGCACAATCATGGAGGCGCATTGGGTGCTTGGCTGGCTGATGTGCTGCTGTATACCTTCGGGATGTCAGCCTGGTGGTGGGTTGTATTCTGTGTGGCGGCCATCATGTGGGGCTACCGTCGGCTTGATCGCATGGAGTCCCAAGGCGGGCCGATGGCGATTGTGTCGGCCTTTGGCTACTTCCTGATCGTGCTGTCCAGCAGTAGCCTCGAAGCCCTGCGGATGGGCAGTTGGCATATCGCCTTGCCTCTGGCCCCTGGTGGTTTGCTGGGGTTGTCTTTAGGGGGATGGTTGTATCGGACATTGGGTTTTACCGGCTCGACGCTGTTTGTTCTTTGTTTGTTTGCGATCGGAGTGTCGTTGTTTACCGGCATGAGCTGGTTCTCCTTGATGGAGAAAGTCGGTGGCGTGCTCGAAGATGCCTGGATGAAGGTCATGCAGACCTTGCAGGCGGCGCATGACCGCAAGCTGGGGGAGCGTGCTGCGATCCAGCGTGAAGAGACCGTGAAAGTCGAGAAGAAAAAGCTTGATGAGGCGCCGCCACTGCATATTGAGCCGCCACAAGTCGAGATCCCCGTTGCAAAGCAGGTAGAAAAGGCTGAGAAAAAGGCCCGTGAAAAACAGGAAAAGCAGAAGCGGGAAGAAATCCAGCCCGAGTTGTTTGATGATCTGCCTCTGCCTGCACCTGTATCGATGGTCCCGGGTCAGCCGGGGGAATTGCCATCTGTCAGCCTGCTGGCACCGCCACCACCGGCTCAGGAGTCGGTCAGCCATGAAGTGCTGGAGTACACATCCCGCCTCATTGAACGGAAGCTGCAGGAATTTGGTGTCAGTGTCACGGTTGTGGCGGCTTATCCTGGTCCCGTGGTTACGCGCTATGAAGTCGAGCCGGCAACGGGCGTCAAGGGGTCGCAGGTTGTCAACCTGATGAAAGATCTGGCCCGTGCGCTGTCACTGGTCAGCATTCGGGTGGTCGAAACGATACCAGGCAAGACCTATATGGGGCTGGAACTGCCCAACCCCAAGCGACAGGTCGTCAGGCTGTCTGAAATTCTCAGCTCGCAGCCTTATCACGACATGCATTCTCACCTGACGATTGCGATGGGCAAGGACATTGCCGGCAAGCCGGTTGTAACAGATCTGGCCAAAGCCCCCCATATGCTGGTGGCCGGTACAACCGGTTCAGGCAAATCGGTGGCGGTCAATGCCATGATCTTGTCCTTGCTCTATAAAGCATCGGCCGAGGAAGTTCGCCTGATCCTGATTGATCCGAAGATGCTGGAGCTTTCGGTTTATGAAGGTATTCCGCATTTGCTGGCACCGGTGGTGACCGATATGAAGCTGGCTGGCAATGCCCTGAACTGGTGCGTTGCCGAAATGGAGCGCCGCTATCGTTTGATGAGCGCCTTGGGTGTCAGGAATCTGGCTGGCTTCAATGCCAAACTCAAAGAGGCGGAAAAGCAGGGCGACAAGCTGCGCAATCCTTTCAGCCTTAATCCATCCGACCCTGAACCCCTCGAATTCATGCCCATGATCGTGGTGATCATTGATGAGCTGGCTGATTTGATGATGGTGGCGGGGAAAAAAATCGAAGAGCTGATTGCACGGCTGGCGCAGAAAGCGCGTGCGGCAGGTATTCATCTGGTGCTGGCGACACAACGTCCCTCTGTGGATGTCATTACGGGGCTGATCAAGGCCAACATTCCTACCCGGGCGGCATTTCAGGTCTCCAGCAAGATCGACTCACGAACCATTCTCGACCAGATGGGGGCGGAAGCCTTGCTGGGGCAGGGGGATATGCTGTTTCTGCCGCCGGGCAGTGGTTATCCGTTGCGGGTGCATGGAGCATTTGTGGCCGACGAAGAAGTCCATCGGGTCGTCGAGTTTCTCAAATTGCAGGGCGAACCCAACTATGTGGAAGGTATATTGACAGCGTCGATCGAAAGCGGTGACGGCGGCAGCGGTGGCGGTGAGTTTGGGCTGAATGCCGATGGCGAGAGTGATGCGCTTTACGATGAAGCCGTCAATTTTGTGATCAAGTCACGTAAAGCTTCGATCTCATCCGTACAACGCCAGTTACGAATCGGCTATAACCGTGCCGCCCGCCTGATCGAGCAAATGGAAGCTGCCGGGGTAGTCTCGCCAATGGAAACCAATGGCAACCGCACGGTGCTGGCCCCTGTGCGTGACGATACTATCTAGGCGCTAAGCCTGACATGGCCGGTGTGACGGCCCTTTGGGTGCTGCCCTACTGGCGCCTCGCTGTCATTCCCTTTCCGCGCGTCGCCGTGCCTGAGCGACCAGATGTCCGAGCGGCAGTGCCGTTGTCTGTTTGACGGCCTGCAAGACGAAACTCGACTTCACATCAATCACCCCTGGATGTTGCAGCAGATGGTCCATGACAAAACGCGAAAAATGCGCCAAGTCCTCAAAGACCACACGCAGCAGATAGTCCATTTCCCCTGCCATGGCGTGGCAGGCTACGACTTCTGGCCATTTCTGCACGGCTTCGTTAAAGCTGGCGGTGAACTGATTACCGCGCTTGTCGAGCATGACCCGTACAAACGCTTCCAGCCCCAGGCCTAGTTGCGTTGGGTCGAGCAAGGCCCGGTAGGATGCAATGATGCCCTCGGTTTCTAGCCGTTTCAGGCGACGCAGGGTGGGGGAGGGTGAGAGATTGATGACGTCGGCCAATTCCAGATTGGTTAGCCGGCCGTTTTCCTGTAAGGCGGCGAGAATTTTCAGGTCGATTTTGTCGAGTTCAATCATGAGCAATGAAAATGCTTGAAAGGTTCTGGTTTTGGCATTTTATGTTGTTTCTGATTACGTAGCCGACCGTTTGGCTGCGGAAGTGATTCGATACTGGCGGTTTGAAGCAAACGGGCCAGAATAAAATCTGGTGCGCTTTGCGAGTGGTGGGGATAAAGCACGCCTTCGCTTCAATCCGGGCAAATGGGGCTGATGATGATGGTAATGCGATGGAACAGGCTGCAAGGTTCGAGCGTTCTGTGTTGCCTGAGCCTTTGCGGATGGCTTTGGGCGGCGCCGGCAGCCCATGCGCTGGAGTTGCGGACCGTTGCGCAGGACAGCGAACCCAAATATCTGATCGAAGGTGCCTCGGTTCGAGGCATTTGCCCCGATATTCTGCGCGCCATTGAACGGCTGGAGCCGGATTTGCATTTCACCGGGTATGGCAAGCGCTATTCGTTTCCCTACATCGAGTCGGCACTCTCGAAAGGCATGATTGATGTATTTTGCGGCATGCTGCGACGACCTGAGCGCGAAGTGTATGCCATGTTTATCGAGCCACCTCTCTATGCCTCCCGACACAAGCTGATGGCACGGGCTGAAGACACGGTAGTGGTTAATGACCTGGACGACCTGGTGGCGCTGACGCCCAATAATCTGATCATTTCAACCAATGGGACGGCGTTTCCGACGATGTTGCGCCACAGGGGATTAACCGTTGACGACACCAGTAGTGACAACCGCGTCAATGTACGCAAACTGATTGGCGGCCGGGGGCGCTTCTTTTATAACACCGACATGGTGTTGAACCACCTGCAAAAACATCACCCAGACCGCGATAAATTGCGTGTTCTGCCTCATCCGATGGTGGAAGAAGTGCAATATCTGGCTCTGGGCAAGTCGCTGCCGCCGAATGTGGCGCAGCAGCTGGAGAGGGCGCTACGCAAGTTGAAAGACCAAGGTGAGCTAGATCGGATCTTTCGCTATTACGCTGAACAATAAAACGTCAACAGAGCCTGGTCCTGTCACGACCAATCGCCGGTCGAAATCAGATAACACAAAGGGAATTCAATGGAACGAACGCTGTACACCTATTTTCGCTCCTCCGCAGCCTGGCGTACCCGCATTGCCTTGCTGCTGAAAGGGCTACCGCATCAACTGGCGCCGATACATCTGCTTCGCAACGGCGGAGAGCAGCATAGCCCCGAGTACAAGGCGATCAACCCTCAGGAAGTTGTACCAACGCTGCAGGAAGGGGATATTGCGATTACCCAATCGCTGGCGATCATCGAATACCTGGATGAAGTTCATCCATCGCCCCCCCTCCTGCCGGCAGATCCGCTGGCTCGGGCGCGGGTTCGCGAATTGGCGCTTACCATCGCCTGCGATATCCATCCCGTCAACAATCTGAAAATTCTGCAATATCTGAAGGGGCCGCTCGGCCGTAGCCAGCAGGAAGCGGATGACTGGTATCGCCACTGGATACGCCAAGGTTTTGATGCCTTCGAGAAAAAGTTGGCTGCTTTGGGTAGTGGTGACTTTTGTGTCGGTGACCACCCAACCATCGCTGACCTCTGCCTGGTTCCTCAGGTATTCAATGCCCGGCGGTTCAATGTGGATCTGACGCCTTATCCACGCATCGTCAGGATCGACGCGCACTGTATGACCCTGCCCGCGTTCATCGAGTCGCAACCCAGCCGCCAGCCAGATGCGGAGTAGCGGATTGCAAGCCTAGGTCGAATTGCCTACTGTTAAATTCGGATGAGGCAGTAGCTAGGTTCTGTTGACGTCAGGTTTGCAGATCGCGTTTCGCCGGAAAATGGCCTGGAACAAGGCGCAGAACGCGCCGCATAGTCATTCTATGCAAGCGTTCTGCAACACCGGGCCAGGCCATTTTCCGGCGGAATCCTCCGTCCCCGCATGGGGGATGTTGTAGCGCGGCGCGAAATTTGGCGTAGTTTGGCGCAATAAATGGCATCGCGCCAATTTCTACCAGATGGAATCTTTTTGCAAGAAACGGGGCGATGCTCGCCCCGTTTTTCGTTCTGGCCAACTTACGTTTGAATGGCCCGCATCAGATGCCCGGCGATCCACTGCGCGACTTGCGGCACAACGGCGTTTCCGGCAGCCCGAGCTTCTGTAAAGTTGGCCGCATCCAGTCCGAGACAAAGCCCATGATCCGCAGCCGCTCGGCCCCGCTCAACCATCGAATCCCGCAGTCCGGCGTGAGCGACGAGAACTTCACAACCGAGAGCAATGCGGGACGGGGTGTTGCTGGCCAGTAGAGTATTGGCAGGCCATCGATCCGCTTCGCATGGGATTGACTGCGAACGAGACGGGCCAGGTACTGCTGCCACTGCGGCGGCGTCAGCCAGCAACTCCATTGGGGGCTGTCGTCCAAGACCCCCGACCAGGAAAACCCGACGGCGTGCTTGGGGGACTCCGAAATATCGAGCATCAAGCACCCGCCAAAGTCCCACATACCCGCATTCGGCAAGCGACTGCACGACTGTCTGAAAGTCTTGGCTATCGTTGCAAGCGAGCAAGCCCGTGACATTTTCAAGGACCACCCACCGGGGCTGAAGCTCGCGTAAGAGTCGGCAGACTTCAAAGAACAGGCCGGAACGGTTGCCGGCGAGCCCTCGTTGCTTGCCCATGCTGCTGAGGTCTTGGCAGGGGAAGCCGCCAACGAGCACATCGACGGGTTCGAGGTTATGGGTGCCGACTTCACGCACGTCGACGAGCTGTTGGGCGTGCGGGAATCGGTCGGCGAGTACGGCGCGGCAGAGGGGGTCGATTTCGACTTGCCAGCGAGTGGTGAATCCTGCGTGTTCGAATCCAAGGTCAAAACCTCCAATACCTGCAAATAAACTACCCACGGTGGGGCGGTTGCCCTGAGGGGTGTCCGGGTTCAGTGTCATGATCATCTGAAGCGGTGGACGCTCGGGGCGTGCGGGTGGGAGGCTCGACGGCCTTCAATTGATTGATGACCCCGCAACGGGGGCATTTGATGGCAAGGTAGCTATAAGCGCCCTCGGCCAGCTTGCGGTGACAGGCACCACAACGAATAGTCGGATAAGTCATAGAGGCTCATATCGTTGTCTGTTTTAGGTGAGCAATGTTCGGCACGGTTAGTTGAATGCTGGCTCAGTCGGGCCAGCCGCTGTTCAGGTCCAGATCATGCAGGGTCTCCTTGGTGGTGGCAGCATCAATCAAGCCTTTCAGCCGCCAGGCGTTTTCATAAGTGCCAGTTTTGCGGCTCGCCCAGGCCAAGCCCACATCAATCATCTGCCGGGGCGTTAAATGATGGGTGACGTTCTCGCCATCGCGCCATGGCAGCTGTTGAGTACCACCAATCGCCAGCAAGGCTTGGGCGACTTGTACTTGGGCAGACAGGTTTTCCCGATGTCGGGGTTCATCAATTTCAATCGTCCCCAGTTGGCCATCAGGGAAGGGGAACAGGAAATTGCGGATTTCTTCGACGGCGCGACGGGTATCGACGAGTGCCTTGGCTGCGCGCTTGAGCTGATCCAGCGGTGGCAACTCATCAATCACGGTCCATTGTTGTAGCCAGTCATTGCCGACCTGAATGGGTGCAGCTTCGCTGGCACGCTGGTACGGGCCGGCTGCTGGCAACGGACTCGGTTTGACTTTGCAGTAACCGAGCGGTGCCAGATCGCGATTGCAGGGATTGGCGGGGAGGCTGATATGCGGTAGCGCGGCTTGAATGTCAGCCAGCGATAAGGGGTAGCTTTGGGTCGGGATATGTAGATACATGATCGTCAGGCCATCGCAATATAGATAAAGGTGGAACCTGCCACGTTGATGATGCTGGGCGGCAGGGTGACGCCCGAGGCGGCGGGCTTCAGGAATTCGTTATTGAATTCGGCGGTTGCCGAGTCGAGGTAGAGGGCCGGGTCGTTGCCAGGGTCAATCAAGCCGCGTGCCGTGTCGAAACCCAGCCAATGCTGCACACTGCCGGCGCTGGACTTGACCAGGAACAAGCGCGGCCGGAAGCCGAGGTTTAGAAACAGATCATTGCCGGTTCCGTTGTAGCTACCGATCTTGCTGAGTCCGGCTACCTCGGCGAAGAGGCAAGCGAGATATTGATTACCAGCGCCATTGACGTTGGCGTCAGCGGCAACGGTAAAAGCGTTGGCGGTTGGCGCCGTGCTGTTCCACGGCCCCGCACTGGCGTTGACCGTGCTGCCCAGCAACAAGCCTTGGCTGGCGCCGAGGTCGGCGTGGTAGACCGATTTCAGCGTGGAACTGCTGGCACATAACACAATCAGCAAACGCGGCATGGCGCCCAAGGCGTGACTAATGGTGCGCACGCTACCATTGCCGGCATAGCTGACCAGGTCCATAAAACCTTGGCAGCGGGCTAACTGCCACAGCACGTAGGGGGTAGCTGCGGCATTGGCAAATACATGGTTCGATAGCGTGAGGCCGGTTCGGCTCACGGCAGTAACCCCTGCAGAACCATAATTGATGGCCGTGCCAACCCCCGTCATATCCCATTGCACCGTCAGATCCGCTACCGACTTCAACCAGGGGGCGGCGCTGCCATTTCTGGCGCTGCCGATCAACAGCCCGCCGCCAGTCTGGTCCAGACCCGTGGCCAGGCTGCGGCCGCTCACGCCGTCACCCGTGTAGGCCGTCACCGCCAGCAGCTTGGCCGGGTCCAGCTTGTTGCCGCTGGCACTCATCAATCGCTGGGCAATCATCGCGAATCCTTCCAAGCCAAGCCGGCACGCCAGCTCACCCCGCCATCACGGGTGGTAAACACCAGCACATCCACGCCGGCAGCAGTGAGAATCGGCGCGGCACCGCCGGGCCATTTGATCGTCGCTGGCCAAGTAATGACGGCACTGCCGCCGTTGGTGAGTTCGAGCGTCAAGGAGGTGACTCGGCCGACTGGGGCGGGGTTGGCCAAGCCAAAGGTGGTGGCGCCAATCACCGTGGCCGTGACGTATCCACCCTGGGCGGCATCAATCGTCTTGTTCCCGCTGACATTGCCCAGCGTATTAACGGTTTCGGCATAGTCGCTGCCGAAAGTCTGACGACCGCTGAAGCTGTTTGCGCCATCCGTCACGGCCGCGTTAGCCAGACCGGCGGCGGCAACAGTGGTAGGTTTATTGCCAAGGTTGGCCCAAGTAAATGCCGACTCCAGCAGCAGCCCACCCTGATCATTGCCATTGATGGTCAACCTGAGCTTGCTTGTAATGCTGGCCCAGCTGAAACGAATTGTATCGCTGCCGGTTTGGAGTACTGGGCTATTACCAAGCGCCATCGATATATCGGCAGCCTGCAAGGTAATGGCGCCGAGTCGGCCATTGAAGCTATGCACTGCCTCAGCACCGTCGAGTTTGTCCCATGCTGCACCGTTATATATAAGGGCATCGCCGACCAGGTAGGCCGTGCCGTTAATGATTCCAGCAGTACCGATCCGATAGAAGTCGCCTAATGCCGGCGAGGCGGGCGAGCTGCCACCAGCGGCAGACCAGGTGCCGCGATAAACCAAAGCCCCAACGGCCGATGCCCGAGCTTGCAAGGCCCAGTGCTTGGCTGAGAACTCACCGGGTAGCACCTCGGTGTTTTGCGGGGCATTGGCGTATTGCTGGGCCAGCGTTTTGGCTGCCTCGGCGCTGGCGGCCGAGCTGGCCGCCGCGTTCTTGCTGGCGAGGGCATTGGCCTCGCTACCCGCCGCTGCCGTGGCACTGGCCTGGGCGGCGGTCTTGCTATTGGCCGCGCTGGCTTCGCTGGTAGCGGCATTATTGGCACTGGTCGCTGCCAAGGTCTTGCTATTGAGGGTTGCGGTTTCCGATTGCGCGGCGTTACTGGCGCTAGTCGCGGCCTGATTCTTGTAAGCCAGGCTGGCCGCCTCGCTGGCCGTGGCACTGCCGGCACTTTGCCCGGCTGCCGTTGCTGCCTGCTGCGCCTCGCCCTTGGCTGTCAGACTCTCGGCACGGGCCTGCTCGCTGGCCAGCAGACCAGTATTGAAAGCGCGCACGGTTTCGACGTGTAGCTGGGTCAGCTTGGCCGGGTAATTGCGGTCGTTCAGGTCGATCACTTCGACGGCAGCCAGCGGGGCGACCGCCGGATGAAAGCTACCGCCAATGATCTGGTCCACACGGGTCATCTCAGCACTCCTCAAAGCTGAAGGTCGGAATATCAAAGGCATCGCGGGCGCGATGAATCGCCTTGGGCGGCTGCACAAACTTGGCGTGAATCGCGCCGTGCATCAGCAGCCGGCTTTCTTTTGCGCCATCCCACACCAGGCCGAACCAGTCTTCACGGCCACCGAGTTGCCGTGCCAGCTCAGTCAGGGCGGCGCGGTCGGTCTCGGGCAGGCTGCTGTAGCTGAGTTCACCCCGGCGATAGGGCTCGACCGCTGACACGGTGACCAGCGAACCGCCAGCGGTCCGTACCTGCTTGGCATCGTCCAGCCAGTAGACTTGCGGGCTGTCGGCGTTATGACTGGGGCTGTAGCTGAGGCCGATCAGCAAACGCGCCATTTCCAGATAACCAGCCGGGTTGCCGGGGTCGTCAAACCGCAGTTCACCGGCCACCGCCCCCAGCGGTGGAAACTGCATAACCCCGAACTTGAGCGGCCAGCCGTCGTAGACCGAGGCGCCAATCGGCGCTATGCCCCAGGCGAATTCGCCCCAGCCCAAGCGGGGATAGACCGACTGCGAGCCGGAGTCGTACACCAGCAGGCTGCGGTCGGCATCGCGCCACAGCTTGAGCTGCCAGGTGGCGGCGGCAGACCAGTTGCCGCGAATCGCCGCCACCGAATCAATCACCCGGCCACTGTCCCAGGCAAATTGCACAGTGACCGAGGTGGATAACCAGCGAGTGCGGCTGTCGCGGCCGGGGCTCAGCAGGTTGTCCAGTGGCAGTGTGGGCACCGCTGGCGGCATCGAGCTCAGTTGGTGGTAATGCCGGGTTGGCAGGTCGTGGAACAGGCGGAAATTACTCATGCGGCACCCATACTTGCAGCGTGGTCTGGTTATCGGTCAGGGCTTCATCAATGCCGACTACGACCCCAAAGCGGCCGGCCAGATAGCGGACAGCCCCGAACTGGACGGCATCGCCGATCTGCATGGTCAGCGGTGCCAGTAAGGTGGGCAACTCCCACACGCTTTGCACCCCACGCCGGGCCAGTAAACGGCGGGCCGCCTCGGTGCGGGCGTCGTGGATGTTCATCAAACAGGTTTCCGGTTCAAGGTCTTCGGCCCCTTGGTACGGCGTGCTTTGCCTCAAGGGCAGCCGTTGCCAGGCTTGGCGCAGGGCCGCTTTATCCGCATCGGGGGTGGCCTCGCGCACATTGGTTAAAGGCTGATAGTTGTGGCGATAACGCAGGCTGACCGAGCGCGCCGGCAGCCGGCGGCGCAGTAAGCGCAGCTCGCGGCGGGCGTCCAGATCATCGGGGCCAAGCTGCAGGCTGGCCTGGGTTGGCGCCATCAATCGGCCGACCCGTACCCGGCCGTTGCGGTCCGGCCACAGCCAGGCACCGACCGAGCGCAACAGGCTATCCAGCACATCCAGCAGATTGGTACGGTCGGCCAGCCAGATACCGACGGTCTGCGGGCAATCGGTGTCAAGTCGGGCAAAACTGGCCAGGTCCAGCTCGGCATCGGTGAGACCGGCATAGCGTTGCAGCAGAAAGCGGCTGAGGCTGGCCACGGTATGTGGCCATGGGCCGTTATCGGTGCGGCCCTGCAAGTCGAGGGTGAAAGTGCCGGTGGGCGCACTATTCAAGGTCAGCCGACCGTTAGCGGCATCGAGGGTGAACGGCAGCGGCGCGCCGTCGTCACGGCAGGCGGTGACGGCCTGCACCGGGCCATCGGCCAGCAGATAGCGGTGCAGTCCGCCATTCAGTAGCGGGGGTGTGACGTTGAACACGGCGCCGAGCGGAATCGGTAACAGCGTGCCGCCGCTAGCATTGCCACCCGTAAACCGCACATTGAGCCGGCCGACTGGTGGCGCAGCCAGGCTGAATCTGCCAAGCGCCGGCTCGGCGGCAAACGACACCAGCCGGCCGTCATCATCCACGGCGTCGATACTGGTCACTGGCTCCCCGCCGAGAATCTGCCAGACCAAGCCGCCCAGCGGTTCCGGGTCGGCCAGACTGCGGGTGGACACCGGGGTATTGAACAGCTGCTGACGGTCGGCAATCTTCAGGGTCAGGGTTGCGCCGTCCTTGACGGCAATATCGGTCAGCACGCCGACCAGCACCGGCCGGAATGCAGCACGCGGCCAGTCCGGCGCGCCGACGTAGAGCGCGACTGGCCGCTTGTCCCAACTCCAGCCCAGCCAGTGGTCGAACTCGCCCAAGGCGTTGAGGACTTCAATATCGCCCCAGGCCGGCACGGCCACCCCGTCCAGACTGTCGCCGAGTTCGCCCTTGAAGCGCGGCACGGTCGCTAGATCGGCATACGGTTGGTTGGGTGGGATGTCAGCTGGGCCGGAGGTATAGCCGCCCTGACTCAGATAGATCGGGTGCTCGGCCTGGCCATCAAACGGCCGGGCTTCAATCAAGACCACGCGGCGGGCGCCGGACCGCAGCCAGGCCAGAAACTCAGCATCGTTCATGCGCGCCTCCCGGCTTCCAATGCCCTGGCCGTCTGATAGGTCGCGTCGCGGCTGGCTTTGGTGAGGGCTTCTATTACATTGCTGGCCGCGTCAAGCGTGGCTTCGACGTTGGCCAAGTCGCCATTGCGTTGATCGGATCGGGAGGCCGCCAGGGTCTTGTTGGTCTGCTCAACGGCGGTAATCAGTCGTTCCAGCAAGGGCACCAGCGAATTCCTGTCGCGCAACTGCGCCAGTAGTTCGCGGTTATCGGCCGCCGGCACAATCCGTTCACCCTGATGAATCAGCGCAATCATGTCGGATGGCACATGATTGGTGCCGACGGCAAAGCCGGGGATGCCGCGTTCTCGCGCCAGTTGCGCCAGTTGTGCGCTGGTCAGCGTGCTCTTGGGGTCCACCAGCTTTGCTACCGCTAGCATGTCGTTCACGTTGTAACCCAGACCGACGGCGGCCCGCAGGGCGCCGTCGAGGTCACCGGCTCTGACTTGGTTGGCCAGCGCCGCGTCACGCAGGCTGTCGCGCCCCTGACTGACACCACCAACGGTGCCGCTGTTGCCAACGGTACCCGCTGGCGGCCGGTTGGCCACGCTGCCGGTAATCGCGTTGCGCAGCTCGCTCGACAGGCTCTGCAGGCTCGCCGTCATATCCACACCCAGCTTGCCGAGCTGATCGTGAATATCCCGCAGCCGGGTATTGGCGATGTCGAATTTGCCAGCCGTAATGCCCCGCACCCCGTCCACACTGCGCTGCAGGGTTTGCAACTCGCCGACCGCTTGCTTGGCCCGCTCAGCGATGGCGGTTTGTTGTGCCAGCTCACGGGCTTTCAGGTCGCCCGAGTCGGCTAGCGGGCCAATCAGCGTTTGGACATGCGACAGCGCCGCATCGTAGCCGGTGCCGGAACCGTAGCGTTGCCGTGCCAGCTCAAGGTATTGATCGCTTAACTGGGTGAGTTTGGCGCGAGCCTTGCCGGCCTCGTCACCTGTGCCATTGGCTTTGGCGGCGGCTTCGGCCAGTTGCTTGTCTGATTCAGCCAGCCGTTCGGAAACGGTTTTGTTGGATTTGTCGCTGACCTTGAGCGACTTCAGATAGTCGCCAAACTCGCGAGCCGATTCCAGGCGCTTTTGCTCGGCTTCGAGTTCGACCCGGTAGCGGTCGAGAATCAGCGACTTCAGTTTGTCCGCTTGCGCAATCTGTTCATCGATGCCGGCGCCCGCGCTATAGAGCTGGCCGAGTTTTTCCCAGCCAGTGGCAATCTGGCTACCTAAATACTGCTGTTTATTGAGTTGGCCGGCCTCAATCTGGATGTTGGCAATGTCGTCGCTGATGCCACTTGATAACGCCCGCAGATTGTTCAAGTCGCGCTCAAGGGCTTGGGCGGCTTCGGCTTGGGCATCGAACTGGCTGCGTACCGTCTCGATGTAAGCGGCTTTGGCATCGACCGCCAATACCACAGCTTGGCGCTGCGCGTCGCTCATCGCGCCCCAATAGCTAACCGCTGCTTGTTCAAGCGTCTGGCCGGTGGCTTTGAGCCAAGCATCTAGCCCGGCCGTATCGAAACCAAACGACTTGGCAGCGCCGGCATACGCGGCTTGGCTAGCCTGGCCGCTCAATGCCAATTCTCGCGCCATTAGTGCATTGTTATTACCCAGCGCCGCCTGCGAACGTTTCCACACGTCTACCGCTAATTGCTCAACCTGGGCCGCCTGCAGCCGCTGCAGTTTTGCCATGTTCGCGGCCGAGGTACCGCCCAGCTCTTTGAGCTTGGCGATGTTGTCATCCAGCGACTTATTAATTTCGGCGAGCTTGGTAGCTGTATCAGACCGGCCAATGCTCACCAGCTCGCGGTCAATGTCACGTAGAAACTCGGCCAAGTCTTCAGCCCGTTTGCGCGCCTCTTCCGCAGCCTTGTCGGCGTCTTTACTGGGATCTTTGGGGCTGCGTTGAATGCCCGTTTTGCCGGGCAACTGCCGGGCGAATTCAAAGCCGAGGCTGCCGATTTCGGCCAGGGCGGGTTGAATGTCTTTAAGGGCCTGCTTGATTTCCGGGTTCGACAACACGCCAGACATAGCGGTCAGGTACTGCTTGACCACCCCAACGGCGTTGCTGAGGCTAGTGCCGGCTTGGGTACCGCCCGTCTGCATGGCAACACCGGCCACGGTCCCGCCGGTTGCGACCGTGGACGCTTGCATCAAGGCGGCATTGATCTGCGGCTGGATGATCTGATCCATCACCAGCTGGCCGACCTGTTGCGACACCTGGCCAGTCAGGGCGCCGGTGAAGGCGTCGCCAAAGGCCCCGGCGTATTGCTTGCCGGCCTCGGCGGCGCTGTCCGCATTGAGGATGGCGTCCTGCCAGGCTTTGCCGGCATCGTCGGCATTCCAACCGGCCCATTGCTTGGTCTGTTCGCTGACCGCATCGGTATACGCTTTAACCGCGCCCTCGGCTTGCATCAGCACCGAGAACTGTTTGCGGCCGGCTTCGCTATTCAAATCCAGAGCACCGACCATGGCCCGGAAGTCGGCGGCGGACTTTGGCAATGGCGCGCCGAGGTTTTCCACTTGCTTGGCCAGCAGCCCGATCTGGGTGCGGGTTTTGTCAGCAGCGGGCAGGAAGTCGTTTTGATAGCCAGCAATGCTGGCGCTCAGCTTGTCAGCCCCACCGGCCATGTCCACTAGCTGTTGACGCGCCGACGCGGTAGCCAAGCCGAGCTTCTGCACCGTGTCTGCGTAGTCTTTGCCGTAAAGCGCAATCGCGGCATCGGTGGCAGCAAAAGTGGTGGCCAGGCGATTGACTGTCTCGTACACCTTCTCGCCGTTCTGTCCCAGGGCATTGAAGTCGTCAAGCTGGGCCTCCTGGCCAAATACCCGCTTGATTTGTCCGGGTTGATTGAACAGCGCGGCCGCCTTGCTGACGGCCTCCAGCGTGGCCGGGAAGTCTTTGGCTTCGCCGCTGAACTGTCGGATGAAGTCGCCCCAGGCTTTCCCCTGCAAATCCAGTACAGCGCTATAGCGGTCTTTATAAGACTCGACCAGGCGAGTACTGAGCTGATCATGCTCGGTGCCGAAGTCGTATTGCTGGCTGGTGCCCGCGACAGCGGACTTGACGTCGTCCAGAGCTTTGCCCTTCAAGCCGAGGCTGGCAGCCACCGCATCGTCCATGGTCTTGAACGAGTCCATGAACGCCGTCAGCGCCGGCCCCATCTCCTGATCACTGAACCATTCATCATGGACGATGCCGACGGTGCCCAGCGCCGTGTTGCGCAGGCCCGCCGCCTTTTGATAACTACCGGGGGCAAAGTCGCTGGCGCTGCCAGTCTTGAGCTGGGCTTTCCGCTCGGCCAGCCCATCCTCCAGCCCGCCGCCCGCAATCCAGCCGGCAATAGCAGCGGCAACCGCTATATACGGGTTGCCCGTTTGCATGCCCATCTGCATGCCCATGGCGGCACCCTGGCCAGCGCTTTGCGACTTGCTCTTGTCCTTGGAAGCCGCCGAGCCAATCATGCCGGCAATGGCCGCCCACGGGCCCGATGACATGCCGCCACCACTGCTGGCGCCGCTGCTCATCATGTCGCCACCCGCCATGGCGCCCAGACCGCTGCTACTGCTACCCCCAAGGTAATCGGCAGCGACCGGCGACATACTGCTATCGATGCCGCCCATCGCACTGCCGCCGCTATAACTGCCACCCAGGCTATAGCCGCCTGAGCCAAAGTCGCCGGCGTTGCCCGGCCCATAGCTCCAAGCATTGCCTTTGACCGATGACGTATCAGCCGAAGAGCCGGAACCAAAGAATGACTTGCCGAAGTTGAACAGCTGGCCAAAGTCCAGACCACCTGCATTGCCCTGGCCATTGCCGGCGCCTTGCTGGCCTGGCTGCATCACCAGATTCACCAGGGCTTCAACCTGTGGCCGCAATACCAGGCTATTGATCTGGTTTTTTAGGGTTTCGGCAAAGGCTTCGCCATAGTTACCACCCGCCTCAAAGCCCCGCATCAGGGCATCACTGACACTGCGGCTCAGCTCTTCATTGCGCTTTTTCAGGGTCTCCGGGATTTCTTCCAGCTTGGCCTGAGCATCGCGGATCTGGTTATCGAGGACGCGGGCTTCGGCTTTGAGTCCGGACTGGACGGCTTTCTCGCGGGCACGTTGCAGATCGGTCAGCACGGTTTCGGCGTATTGCCGTTGCAACTGCAGTTCGACTTCAATTTCGCGCTGATTGCCCCAAATCCCGCCGGGATTGCGCTTGCGCGCCAGGGCAATGGCGTCATCGAACTCGGCCAGCGCGGCCTTGCCACTGGCGGCCCATTCTTCGATCTGAGCTTTATCCAGGCGGGTTTGTTTGTACTGGTCAAATTGGGACAACAGCTGCTGAGCATTTTCAGTGCCCAGCCGGCTGATCTCGCGTTGCAGGGCCGTCAATTCTTGCGTCAGTTTGAGCCGTTCCGCCTCGACCAATTGGCCCTGACCTTTCAAAGCCTCAATCTGCGCTGACTCGGTGAGCCGCTGAAACTGCTCGCTGGTCTGCTGGATCTTGGTCTGCAGGTCGTCGTCGTACTGGGCCAGCTTATCGTCGCGCTCGGCCCGCAGCCGGTTCAGTTCGCCTTCAAACTTGGCGAGGTCGGACTTGTCGTGCTTGGCTTTGGCTGCATTCAGCTTGATCAGACCCGCATCAATTTGTTTGGCGGATGTGGCTTCGGTGGCGGTTTTAAGGCTGGCGTAATAGTCGCGATAGCTGATCTGCCGCCGCTTCAGCTGGTTATCAAGTTCGCGGGTCTGCCGTTGCAGGGATTCACGGGCTTGCTTCTCGGCACTGTCCTGCTGTTGCAGCAGGGCTTGATATTGATCTTTACCCGCCGAGCGGATGGCGCCCTTGTCCTGACTTTTTTCTCGGATCAGCTGAATGCGGCGCTGATGCTCGGCATCGCTGATGATGCCGTCGTCGTGCCATTTGCGCTGGAGGGCAAAATCATCCGCTGCGATTTCCTGCTTGGTCCGATGGTTATGCGCCCATTTGTCCGACGCTTCGCGGCTTTTGACACCATAAGTACCAACATAGCCCTCATCGCGCGACCGGGCCGCCAGCCGGGCGATTTCCTTCTGTGCGGCTTCTTGCGCTTGCAGCTCATCGGTAACTTTCTTCAGCTCGGCCGCCGTCGGGCCGGACTTGAGGCTGAGCGTATCCAGACCGAAGCCGAAAACATCAAACAGGCCGATGGCTTCGACCAGCGACAGGCCCAGATCCGCGACGCCGGCACCGAACTGCACCAGGCCGTTATGACCGGCCTTGCGCGAGGCTTCGGCCGCTTCATTGAAGAGGGTCATGGCGGCCGAGGCGCCTTCGACTTCGGCCAAAACGACCTTGGCCACGCCGCTTTCGGCCACCGAGACCTTGAATTCATGCCACGAATTCGCCAGGCGATTGACGACAGCCTGTGCCCGGTCGCCGGCCTGCTCGGCCGCGTCGCCAAGTTCGGTCTTCAGCTGCTGGGCAAACTTGGGCAGGAAGTCGTCGGAAATCACCTGACCTTGTTCCAGCATCTTGCTGAGTGCGGAGGTTGACACCCCCATCGCTCTGGATGCGATTTGAAACGCCCCCGGTAGGCGTTCGCCGAGCTGGCCGCGCAATTCTTCCGCCTGCACGCTGCCCTTGCTGATCATCTGGCTGATGGCGAGCAAGGCGCCCTCGGTTTCGACCGCCGACAAGCCCATGACGCTGGAAGCTTTGGCCACGGACTCGAAGATGTCGCGGGTTTTCTGGCCCTCTAAGGAAGTGCCGCGACTGGCGGCGGCCAGTTTCATATAACTGGCCGAGGTGCTGGTGAACTCCAGACCCAGTTTATTCGCGGTGACACGCAGGTATTCCAGATCGCGGCCAGCAGCCACGCTGCTACCGCTATTGCTGAACAGCAGACCGGCCCGCAGCTTATCGACCTGAATCTGGGCCTCCAGCGCGGCATGGCCAATCGCTGCCAGCCCACCGATCAGCGCCATGCCAGCCAGGGCTGAGCCGCTGGCATAAACTGACTGCATCGCACCCGCCAACCCGTTGAGTGCCGCCCCAGCGCGCCCCCCGACATTGATCAAGCGTTGTTTGGCCTCTTCAGCGGCTTTCAGCTGGGCAATCATCGGCCCGGCCGCATTGGCCACCCCGAGTTGCGCCGCTTTCAACTGCAGCAATTCGTGGCGGGTTTTGCCGATGGCCTGCACTTCCTGCTGCAGCGTCTGCAGAAACTGGTCGCCGGCTTCTCGGGCCCGGCGGCTGGCGTCGGCCAGGCGGCGCAATTCATCAGCGGTCGGACCGGCGCCGAGCTGGCGCAGCTGGGCACCGGTCTGCACTGCGCCGTTACCGATGCCATTCAAGGCCACGGTAATGGGTTGCAGTGACTGTCCGAGTTGGCGGATGCCGTAACCTGACTGACCCAGCCCGGCGTTCAGCCGACGGCCAGCGGCGTCGCCGCTATCGCCGAGGCTGACCAGACTGGTGCGCACCAGCTGGCTTTGGCCCAACAGCTGCTGCACCCCAGCCGCCGCTCCACCCAGCCCGACATTGACGGCCCGGCCGACCTGCTGGCCAGCCTCGCCGAAACCGGCAAAGCTGAGGCGGGCGGTTTGGGATTGCAGGGCGAACTGTTGCAGGCTATTACTGGCCGCGCCGACACCGCTACTGATCAACTGGCCGGCCATCGGCCCCAGTTGTCCCAGATTCAGCAAGCTTTGCGCCGCATTCTGACTGGCCGGCCCGATCTGACCCAGCCCTGCCGCCGCTTGCTGGCCAGCCTGTTGTACCCGGCTGGTCAGCAGATTGAAGCCGTTGCCGAGTTGCTGCACCGGCGGCAACACCCCGGCCACCGCGCCGCCCAATCCCACACTGATGGCCCGGCCAGCGTTCTGGCCAGCCTCGCCAAAGCGGGCAAAACCGAGGCGAGCGGATTCGGTGTGTTGCCCCAGCTGTTGCAAGGGGGTATTGACCGCCCCCAGCCCATTGGCGGCCGCCAGCCCGGATTGCTGTAGTGCCGGCCCCAATTGGCCGACCTGTGCCAGCACCCCCTGCGCCGCCGCCCCGAGCTGGCCGGCACTCTGGCTGGCCTGCCCGAGGCCCGCACCAGCCGCTTGTCCCGCCTGACGGGCGTTGGCGCCGAGCTGGTCAAACGAGGCGCCGACCCGGTTGGCTTCATTGGTCGCAACCTTGCCATCGGCGGTGATGCGGATCGATAAGCGGAATTCGCGGTTGCTCATGTCAGATCAGTTAGCGCTCGTTCAGAAATGGAAGTGCGGCGGATTCGAGTACTTCGAGTTGCGCTAGCAGTTCGGGCCGGTCATTCACGGTAATGCCCAGCAACCGGGCTTTGCTTTCCAGCTGCTGCCAGTCCAGCCCCGCGTAGGCCAGGCCACCCAGACCGCCGCCAATCAGTCGCCAGGGACAGCGGCAGAACAGGAGGAAGGCGTCGCCATGTTCCGGCCACAGCTCGACCTCGCCCTCGCCGCTGGCCCAGGCGCGGGCGGCGGCGGTTAGTTTTTTGTGGCAAGCGCCGGTTGGCCACTGCGCCAGTCGGTGTAGGCCCGCCATAGCGCCAGGCGGAATTGGCCGCCCTCGGCCGATTCAAACAGCCGATGCAGGGCGGCGACACGTTCGGGCTGGCTACCACTGGGCATCGGGCTGCCGTGTGCATCTTCTATGACGAGGTTGTCGCTCCAGCCCGTTAAGATGCGGCTAAACAGCTCGGCGTCGCGTTGCTGGTACTCCCAATCGGTGGCGCCGTCGCCGAGCTTTGGAAACTCGGCATCCAGCTGTAAGCCTTCTGGCAACGTCAGACGGGCAAACCAGACGTCGAACTGGAAGGCGGATTGTTCACCGCCATCAGTCAGGAGTTTGATCGTGACGGGCCAGCGGATCGGCTGAGGTTTGGCGGCGATGACGATGCGGGCTTGTTGGGTGTTGCTCATGGGATGATCCTTTCAGTTCAGAAGTCGGTTATGAATGGGTAATCAGGAACCGGGCCGCCGCCCGGCCCGAGGGTCAGGCCGCTGCTTGCAGCAGGCGGTAATAAGCGCTGTCGCCGCTGCCTTCGCCACTGCGCAGCACCTTGCCGGACAGCTCCAGCGCGGCAAATTCGTCGCCGATCAGGGGTAAATTCTTGGTGGCGCCGAACTTGGCCAGCGCTACCGACACCACCACCGGGCTATCACTATCGGCTTCGTTCATGCCTTCAAAATGCAAGGACCAGTCGCGGGCACCGTGGCTCAGCGCGTCGATGCTGAACTGGGCCGGCCGGTCATAGCTCAGTTCCAGCGGGGTCAGGTCATCAATGCTGCTGCCAGCCGGGAAACTGATACCGGCAGCACTGGCCACAAAGTCGGTGCCAGCCACATAGGTCGTGGCGGTGTAATTGCCTTCGCATTTCCAGGTGATGCCACCATCGACCACGGTGTCATTGGTGGTGGTCGGCCAGGTTGGCACGACGGCCGCCGAGGTACCGGCCACCGTCACCACATAGCTCTTGCTGCCGGCCTTAATGCGGGCACCAAGGGCATAAGCCGTATTGGCGGTCCAGGCGGGCGGGGTCGCGGATTTGAGTACGGCACTGGCCGGGTTGATCAGGCAGGGCGTCGGCACAAAGCCGCCCTTGGCTGCCTGTAAGCTCAGAGTCTGGTTGCTGCTGGCGGTCAGCGCGTCCACGTCACCATGAATGCAGCGCGCCAGGTTGTCGGGGCTGAAGATGCGCAAGGACAGCGCAATCTCCACCCCCTCAATCCGGGTGTGATAAGCGGCCGTGCCGCCACCTGAGTGCTGGTAATCAGGCAGCTCCATGGTTTTTTCGTTATGGGTGAATTCGAGCTTGGAACAGTTGCCCACCTCGAAGTAGCGATCAGTGCCGGCTTGCGCCAGCCGGACAATGCCCTTGCCAATGAAGCTGCGTTTACGTTGGGTCATGGTAGGTCTCCAGGAAGGTCAATCAGGGTCGGTCGGGAGGAATACCCCGAGTTCAAACAGCAGGGGGAAGTAAGCAAAGTCGTCGGTCAGAATGGGCGCCGGGCCGGTGACCTGTTGCAGCGCCTGGGCACCTCGGGCGGGTTTCCAGCCGCTCAGGCGCCGGATCAGACGCGGCAGCAGCTGGCCGGCTTCGGCGTGCAAGCCGCTGCCGGACTGCAGGTCGGCGACACTGCGCACCGTCAACACCACCAGCCAGCGCTGGAACACTTGCTGACAATCCCCCCCGCTACTGCCGATGCGGTCACCGCCATACAGCACATACACCGCCGGCACTGCCTGCGCCTGTTCCTGCACGTCCACCAGATCACGGCCGCCAGCCACGCTGGCCACGCCAGCGACCCCTTGTAGCCGCTGGATCAGCAGGGGGCCGGCGGCCAGCCAGTCCTCCAGAAACGGGTTCATCAATAGCCCTCCAGCGTGTTGCGGCTGAAGCGGCGCGGCTGACCCGTGAAGCTGGCGCGACCCGGTACCGTGGCTGACTCGGCCTGCGCGGCAATGCCGGGGTCTACTTCGCCACGGGCGACCCGGCGCAACCAGCTGACGGCCTGGGCGTATTCTGCGGCGATCAGTTCGGTGGTCTTGCCGGCCGCCACGCTGAGCCGATAGCGCGATATTTGGCACGCCACCCGCTCGATGCTGGCGGGTACCTCGGCCAGCGGCAGCCGGTAACGCACGCGCAGGGCATCGTCGATTTCGGCGGTCGCATCGGCGATGGCCCGCGCCAGCCGCTCGGGCGATGGCGTGCCACGGTCGAGTTGCCAGGCAGCGATTTCGCTGGCGCCGTAACGTTCAATCAGGGTGGATTCGGTGCAGTACATGCCGCCTATTGTGGCGACGGGGGGATGGGCGGATCAGGCGGAAGGGGTTCAGTAGAGGAATCCGATCTATTTGAATAGTGGATATACTCTAACTCAATAGCTCCTATGTAAAATAATGAAAAAATATTTCAAAATCAGAGGTGTTTGTTTAAAATCTCACGCCTGCATCCCTTTTGGTCGCCTGCTTGTCGTCTTGCGAAATATTTCGACATTAAGCAATTTAGTTAGATTGCAAACCTATCCTTGTTTTGCATTTTATTTAAAGGAATAATGATTGTGTTTATTTATTGGGGAACAAAAAAAGTTGTTCGTATTCTTGGTCATGTGGCCGATTTTTGCCCTGCCTGCCGTAAGATAGCGCGTTTTGAATTGGCTCGGGTTGGCATGGCATCGCATGTTTATGGAATCGCCAATGGGCAGGGGAAATTAATCGGGCATCAGGCCATGTGCATGACCTGTGAGAGTCTGATTGGAGTCAATATTGATAACTATCAGAATATTTTGGATAAACCCATTAATGCGCCCGATATGGAAAGTTTGATTGAACAAACCTTCCCAAATATTATGGAGGCATACAAAGAGCGTCTTGACTTGGAAGCCAGGCTGGCTCGCGGGTTGGAATTCATTTCAGATGAAGAAAGAATGTCTCTCATTATGGAGCCATTTAACCTGGTAGCAAATACAGTAGAAGAAAGATTCTCGCAGACACATATTGATCTCTACGTAGTGGCAAGTTTGCTATTTACTATAGCGGGGCCTGCTCTGATTGTTAATCTATTGCAAGCTATTGGGCTTAGCACAATTCCAGTCGCTGAATTGAGCTTGTCTATCATGATTATTGGTATCGTTGCAGTGATTTATAACGGGCTTAAGAGTAAAGGCAGATATCTTCGCCGGGAGATATATCCGAAGCTGGCGCGAGCACTACAACCATTCAAGCCAACGGAGTCGGAGTTAAAAGCGGTGCTGGCCTGGTTTAAGAAGTCTGGCTATGTGATGCCAAAAAAAATGAATCTGAAGGATTTGGTCCAAACCATTCGAGTCTATGCGCCTGACGACCCGGCAGGGTTGCGGGGGAGCGTTAGACTCTAAAGGTTTAGCTGACCACGAGTGATACTTACTGAGGACAAAGGCCGCTTATGCGGCCTTTGTCCTATCCACCCAGGCTTTTCCATCACGCCGCCCCGCGCTTCAACTGAATCACCGCCCGGGGCCGGGTGCAGAGGTTGGGCGGGTTGGATTGGGCTTCCAGTGATAGCCCTTTGTCGTTGGCCAGTGGCCAGATTTTGGCGTAGTACGGCAGGCCCAGAGTGTTGACCGTTTCCAGATAATCAGCCGGGGCAAAGCGGGTGATGAACAGGCCGGAGACGCCCTCCGGTATCGCATAGGCTTCGTCATTGCCGATGAAGGCTGCACGGATTCCGCTGCTGACATGTGAAGCATAAATAGGAACTAGACTTCAAACACAGGGGAATACCTAGAAGCGCGTTCATTCACCAGGAGGAATATCCAATGCCAACAGCACAACCCCATCTCAGCCCAATGCCAACCAAAGAGCACTACCTGCTCATTGCTGATTACACCATTACCGCGTATGGCCAAACCATTACGGTCCCCCGCTTCTTTCACTACGACGGTGCTTCGGTGCCCGCCATCGCCTGGCAAGCCACCTACGAGCCGTTTCATCCGGACGTCATGGCTGCGGCCCTTGTCCACGACTGGCTCTACTATGTTCATCACGCCAATCAAACACCCATAGATCGTGATCTGGCAGATAACATCCTTGAAACCTTATTCCGGCAAAACGGGGTGTCTTATGTGAAGCTACAGATGATGATGGCGGCAGTACGAATGGCGGGGTATTTAGTCTGGGACAACAGCGCTGAAAACAAAGCGGTGTTAAAGCATGTTTTTACTGCGCTCAAGGCCGACGGTGAGACAGAACCCGGCATCTGGCAAAAGTATTGCCTTCGCCCTGATATGTTCTAGCCAGTTCCTGAAACACAAAGGCCGCTTACGCGGCCTTTGTCCTATCCACCCAGGCTTACGCCATCACGCCGCCCCGCGCTTCAACTGAATCACCGCCCGTGGCCGGGTGCAGAGGTTGAGCGGGTTGGATTGGGCTTCCAGTGATAGCCCTTTGTCGTTGGCCATTGGCCAGACTTTTGCGTAGTACGGCAGGCCCAGGGTGTTGACCGTTTCCAGATAATCGGCCGGGGCAAAGCGGGTGATGAACAGGCCGGAGACGCCCTCGGGGATGGCATACGCTTCGTCATTGCCAATGAAGGCGGCGCTGCCGACCTTGCCGCGATAACGCTCCCAGGTGAGGCCGCCAAAGTCGAAGCTGTCACGCGGGTCACCGCGCAGAGCGGCGGCTTGCTGGGTATTCAGATAGGTCTCTTTGATCGATTTGTTGCTGATCAGATCCCGCCAGAACTGGGCGCCACACAACACCCGCGCCCCGCTGAAGCTGGTCCCGCCCAGCTCATTTTCCATCGCTTCCTGAATATCCAGACATTTGCCACGCTGATCAGTGCCGGCCGTTGATAGATCCATCGGTACAACTTGGCGAGTGACACCAAAGCGGGCAAACAGGTCGAACAGCACCGTAGTGGCGTCGGCATCCAGAATCTGCCCCTTGATGGCACCGATGCGGTGCCATTCAATCGTCGCATCCAGATTGCGGCGTTTGGCCGCCAGCTTTTGATCGCGCACCACGCTGATCTGCTGGGTCTCACTGGCTGAACCGAAGGCCCGCACGTTCTGGATGGACTCAGCCAGAAAGCTATCGTCCTGTTGCAGATGCGGCACTTTGAAGGTTTCCAGCCAGCGTTTATCACCGCCGGCAGTCTGGCCGGGGCCGCCGCGTGGGCTGGACTGCACCAGCTCCAGCAAGCCATTGCTGTATTCAATATCCACTGAGGTAGTGGTAATGCCTTCCTCTTCAAACACTCTCAGCTCGCCAATTCGGCCGGGTACATGCGGCTGGGCATTGATGGCGGCGGTCAGTTCTTCAAGAGTGAAGCCGTCGGGGAGGACGAGGGGCATGGCAGATCCTTTCTTATATAAGGTACAGGTGTCGCGGGAGCGCTCAGTCGCGCACGATCAGATAGCTTTCGGCCAGCTTGGCGCGGGCGGCAGTGAGCTGCGGGGCGGTGATGCCGGGCTTGAAGATCAGCTCATCGGCTTTCAGCTCAGCCAGGCGCAGCACGGCGACGGCCTTGGTATCGGCGGCGGTGGCATCGGTGTCGGCATAGAGGATGGCAACGGCGTTTTTCTCGCTGGTACTGGCGGCCGGGTCATGCAGCACATAAGCTCCGGCGGCATTCTTGCCGAGTACGCTATTGGCACTCAGCTTCTGGCCTGCAGCAATGGTCACAACATCGCGGGAAATCAGCCCGACTTCGGACAGAATCGCCGAGCCGGTAGCGGGGGGCAGAACACGGGGCATGGTGAACTCCTGTGAGCGTTGGGGGCCGGCCGTTCAGCGGCGGGCCTGGTAGATGGCGGCGGTGTCGAGGCGGTGGGCACTACTGATCGGTGGTGTCGAGACCGGACCAGCCGGGCTGACAATCGCTGGTTGCTGGTTCAGATACTGCCGAAAGCCAACCAAGTCGCGGCTGGCATAGGCCCGCGCCCAGCCCTCCTGCACGGGCGCTAGCTTGCCGGCCGTCATGGCTTCACGGATCAGCGTCTCGGCCTCGCCTTGCTGGCTGGCGGTTTCCAGCGTCTGCAGGCGTTGCGCCACCCGGTCGTACTCGGTGCGTGGAACCGTGGCGGTAATCACGGCATGGGCCACGCTTTCCAGTGGCGCATCCACGGCCAGGTTCAAGGCTTGCCGCATCTGCGCCACGCTGGTGGTCTGACCTTTGTAGGCGTTCACTACCTGCTGCAGCTGCTGGGCGATGTCATCGTCGGTACAGGTTTCGGGCAGGCTCAGCTGACAGATCAGCCGGCCGCGCCACTCGTCTTTATTGATGCCGGACATGGTGTGCTCCTGGGAATGACCCGCCAGACGGCGGGCAATGGCGGTGAGGTAAAGGTTCGGGTCGTTAGTGAGGCCGGCCATCTGCAACAACATGACGCGGCCGGCCGGGTCGTGGTCGAACACCGGCGACAGATAGCGGTACTCGCGGTTCTGAATGAACCCAGCCGCCCGCGTGGTCCACTCGACCTGACCCCACAGGCCATCCGGCCGGCAATCCAGCGCATGAATCCAGCCGGCAGCGGGCGCAGGCTGGCCGTTGTCGGGCGCGTACAGGGTCTGGTGTTCGTAGTCGATGGGCAGCGGCTTGCCCCAGCTGGCAAATGCCGCCAGTACGGGGCCGGCGTCAGCATCCAACCGGTACGGTCCGCGCCCATCGCGTCCGCTGAAGGTGCCAGCCGGCAGCAGATGGACCCATTCGGGCAAGGCCGCATCCAGCTGCACGGCGTGCGCGGCTTGCGATAGTAGGGAATCAGGGTTCGGTTTCATGCCGCACAGTCTGCGGCGTGGCGGGGGGTGAGCTAAGGCGGAAGGGGTTCAGTAGTGGCCGGGAGGCTGGGGCAGGCGGAACATGATGCAGGAAGGGCCGGAAAAGGCCGTTAGAAGGGCGTTAGTGGCTGCCGGAAGCGGCAAGGCCAAGGGGATGGCTCATTGGTTTGCAATAAAGCGGCTGTGAGGGCCGGTGAATCCCGCCTTTTTTTCGAAGCGCGAGTCATATATCACGTCACAGCTACAAGGCCGCTGTGATGGCCGGTGAAACTGGTTTTCCGGTCATGCCCTGTTTTCTCGCACAGCCCCTGTCACAGCTACAAGGCCGCTGTGATGGCCGGTGAAACAGTGCTGGGCAAGCCCAGCAAGGTTGACGTGAAGTGGTCACAGCTACAAGGCCGCTGTGATGGCCGGTGAAACGATTATGACGTACCAGCGTACACATCTGATGGTCGAGTCACAGCTACAAGGCCGCTGTGATGGCCGGTGAAACGTGGAGGCCAATCTTGTGCTGATTGATGACGTTGGGTCACAGCTACAAGGCCGCTGTGATGGCCGGTGAAACCACTTTCTAGCCCTGCAGGCGGAAAAGGACTACCTGTCACAGCTACAAGGCCGCTGTGATGGCCGGTGAAACTGACAATGACCTAGCAAAGAATGTAATTAACACCAGTCACAGCTACAAGGCCGCTGTGATGGCCGGTGAAACGCGCTCAGGGCTATCGAATATCAACTTGCTTATACTGTCACAGCTACAAGGCCGCTGTGATGGCCGGTGAAACCCGTGGCGTCAAGGTATCCATCCCGCTGCTGAAATGTCACAGCTACAAGGCCGCTGTGATGGCCGGTGAAACCCTTTCACTATAACCCCTTCTTCTACTAGCCCAAATCCCTGCATTTGCGCCGACCCTTTCCGGATGTCAGCAGGATGGCAGTAGCGGCTGGCGGGCATCACTCCAAAGTCCTTCCCTATCAATAGCTTGCCGGATGCGCGAACCGGCCGGGTTTTTGCAATCGATACCGGTTCGCGCAATCTGCTTTATTCATCGCGGGTTTCCGCCTCCGGGCCCTTATCATCTTTGTCTTTGTCTTTGTCCTTCCAGCGTGCCTGCTGTCGTTTCTGCCGAGAATCGGCCCGTTTCGCCAAAGCCTCCGTTTTGGCTCGATTGGCCTCGACGTATTGGTAGCGGATCTCTTGCTGCCGCCTGTCTGCCTGCTGATAACAGACCGCTGCCGCATTGTGCTCGCGGTCCGTCACCGCACCACAATCAGGGTTCTGGCAATGCACGGCACGGGCGGCTGGCTCGGGCGGCTCGGCCTTGCCCTGGCAGTAAGCGCAGGTTTTACTGGTGCGGCCCTTGATGTCGGCAATGATCGTACCGTGTCGGGCCGCTGCCCATTCCAATGCCTGTCGCAATTCATAGAGTGAGGCGCGCACCCGGCCAGCGCGGGCACGTGCCCCCAGCTTGTTGTGCGCGCCGGTTTCCTCGTCTTTCACTTTGGCGGTCTGTTCCAGGTCGGGGGTATCGATGACAATGACCTCGTAACGCCGTGCCAGATCCAGCGCCCATTGCTGATACAGCTTGCGGCGGGCATTGCGGGTGCGGCGGGCCAGATGGCTGGAAGCCTGCCACAACAGGCGGTCGGTCTGGCGCCAGGCCTCCAGCCGGGCCAGCCAGTCCGGCAGATAGTCCGGGCAGTGCTGGCGCCAGGCCAGAACCAGCATCGCCAGCTGGCCGGGGGCGACATATTGCGGCTTGGGCACGCGCTTGATCTTGGCCAGCCGCTCGGCAATCGGCTCGGGCGCATGGCACCAATCTACTGCGCGCAGTTCCGGTACCAGCTCATCACGCAGGGCATCGCGTCGGGATTTCAGTTCATCGGCATGATCGAATTGCTGGTCCAGCTCGGGCGGCAGACGCAGGATTTCTGCCAGACCTGGATCGGCGTTATCGGTTTTGCCGGCAATGCGGCGGCCGTCATCCTCGTCGTAGTACCAGCCAAAATCCAGCGCGACCAGCGGCTGGCGGTCCTCCGGCACAGGCTGTTGCAGCGGCTGGTTCAGATGCAGGGAAAACTGCAAGTAGTACCGCCGGTCCTTACCGATCCGTCGCTCAATCAGGCGCGCCCGCTGGATTTTCGCGCCCTCGGGCAGGGGGCGATGATATTGCAGGGTGCCGGTAATCTGTTGCTTGCGCTCACCGGCCCCGATGCGGAATTCAAAGGGATAGTAGTGGCGGCTACCTGCCTCGCCAGCCAGCAGCTTGATTTCGCTGTGACGACCAGCCAGCAGATCGCCAATCGACACCGCCCCGCTGGCAAACTGCAGTTCGACCATCTGCTGCACAATTTCGGAGGCATGATGAAAACGCGGCAGCTTGAAGCGGGGCCAGGTTTTACGGAACGCCTGAATGGCGGATTTGATCACCAGATTGGCAGTGGCCCAGCCCAAGCCCTCGTCCACCGCCTGGCAGCGCGTCGTGTAGATCGGGCAGCCTTTGCGCTCGGCCAGCTGATCCAGAAACTGGGCATTCAGCTGCGCGCTATGGGTCTTGCGGGCGGCGTGCATCAATTCGTAATAACGTTTCCATAAGCCCTGCCGTTCGGTGGCGATTTTCTTCAGGGATTCCCGATCATCTGCCGCCTTGGCCTCCTTCCAGCGGGCAGTCACCAGCTCCAGCTGCTGCCGCAGGCTGACCACCTCCGGCCCTGCCTGCCGCTCCAGCCAATGGATCGCCGCCTGCAGGGTGTCGCGGATCTGGGCAACGATGGCGTTGTAGCTGTGGTGCGCCTGCCAGAATTGCTGCTGCAAAGCGCAGTCCTGCTGCGTGCCATCTTCCAGCACCTGCGACCGTAGGTGCTCCTTGTCGATACGGATGCCGTATTCGTAGATCAGCGACTCAATCGGGCCGGCGCCGGTGACAGAGAGCTTCATAACCAGATGATTTGAAAGCCTAGTTATCAATTAAAAAATTCGGGCTATGTTTGTTGCCAGACATGGGGTCAACCTGCTTGCAGGCAGCAATCTCCGTGCTGCCTACCTCAAAACCGGGCAGATCCAGCAAGAACCTTCTCTGATTTAGGGTGTTTTGTGTGGTCAATCGGACAAAGACATCGCCTCGCTCGGGCACGTATACCTTGAGCCCGTCCCCTTCATGCTTGTAGCGCTTACTCAGAACCATTTCAACGGTGTGGACGCCTGCAGCCACTTCAAAGGCCATGTAGCCACCATTTTGCAGCGTTGCATATTCAGTGCCATCAAGCTTGATACCAGGGGAGATAAGGACGTTGGCCATGATCTGCGGTCGGTAAATATACAGGGCGCCGCTATTCGGACTTGAGGTCTTCAATATCGAAAAGGCCGGCCCCGAGGCCGCGCATCCAGCCAGCCACAGAGCGACCGCCAACCAAAGCAGAATGCTCTTCAGTTTCATCGTGCGCCTCCTTCAATGAACCGTTGAAGTATAGCCACGACTTCGCCCTCATCCCCCAGCCCCAATGTTCCGGTGATTGGATCACCCAGCAACATGCCCCGCCGGGGCATGCGTTGGGTGCCGAATTCGTGGTAGGCCGCATAGGGCTTACCGAAGCCGATCAGCACGCTTTGGCCTTCTACCTGGTAGTTGAGCGAATCCAGCATTTCGCCGGTGCGTTGCAGTAGCGTGCCCCGGCTGTGGAGCTGGCCGGTTTTCGGGTGGCGGTCCTGCCTGGCGTAGCGTTTGGCAGTGCTGGCGGCATGTGGCGCCCAGGCTTGGCGGTTCGGGTCTTTGCGGGTCTCGAAGCGTTGGCGGATGGCGGATTCGAGAATCGCACCGATGGCATGCAGGGCCGGATCGAGGTCATTGGTGCGCTGGGCCAGCTGCTGCAAGACCTGGCGAATGCCGGTATCGGCGACTGTTACGGTTAATCCCCCTGCCATAGAGCCCCTCCAATCAATAACTGGCCCGTCTGGGCCATCTGCGCTGCTTCGGCCGGGGTGGTGGTCTGCAATGCCAGCAGGACCAAGGCACCGTCGCTGCCCGTGGCCAATTCGGCCTGATACAGCTTGCCGTCGATCTGCCGCCACAGCAGCCAGCGCGGGCCGATCTGTACCAGCTGTTGCGGCGCGGCGATCAGCGCCGGCAACTGGGCGTAGTCGGCCGGGCTCAGCGGGGCCGGTTGCGCCAACTGGGCGATCAGCTGCGGGTCACCCAGCCGGACCACTGGCGGGGCTGCGCCGAGGTGTGGCCGCAGCGGGGGCGGGACCACGGCCACGCCGCGCACCTCACCCCGGCCCAGTTCGGTTTGCAGCTGTTGCACGCGGGCAGCGGGGCTGAGGGCGGCCAGTCGTTCGTCAGCCTCGGCGGTGGCGATAGCGCTTTGTAGTTGCTTGTGCCAACGGCCAAAGTCGCCGCTGTCGAAGAAGTCACGCACATGCGCCTGCGCCAAGGCCGGGGCGGCCTGATCCAGCTTGCCGAGCAAGGCGGCGGATTGACTGGCGGCACGGGCCTGCGCTTGACCGGGGTTGTAGCCGAAACCGGGGTCGATGCCGACCGGCACCCGCCGTACTTCGCCGGTGCGGGTATTGGTCCAGTCGGCCCATTCGATGATGGGTGCCTCGGTGCGCACTGCCTCGCCGGCCTCGCGCAAATCGTTGATAGCTGACGCGCTCAGGGCATAGACGCTGCAGCGGCAGCGCCAGCCATTCGGCGGGGCGTGGGTCTGCCAGAACGGATGATCGACCGGCAGGGTCAGGCCATGCCAGCTGCGGTGCGAGGCCCGCACCCGCTCATCGCGCCGGGTCACATAACGCACATAAGGCAGCACGGCCTTGTTTTGCTCGATGCGCGCCCAGCGGCCCACCGCGTAGGCTTGACGGGTATTGACCTCGTAAATCGTCTGCAACCGGCGCGGGCTGCCGAGTTGGGCTTCCACCAGCTCACCGCTTAACGGATCGGGTAGCAGTTTCTTGCCCCACCAGCCTTCGCGCTCCAGCAGCGGCTTCAGCCGGGCGGTGAATTCCGCCAGGCCGCTACCGTCGCGGACCGCCTCGACTAAGGCGGCTTGCACCGCCTGCAGCAAATCCAGCCGCGCCATCTTCGCCACCACCAGCGCCCGGTTGTGCTCTTCCTGCCAGAGTTCCTGCCAGTCGAAGCTGGCCAACAGGCGTTTGCCCTGCAAGTAGTCGATGGCGGCCTGCGGCGGCAAGGGTTGCAAGCGCGCATTGGGCGGCAGGGGCTGTAGATCATTACCGCTCATTCGCCCCCCAGATCGATGCCGGCACGGCCGGCCAGCAGGGCCATGAAGTCGGCCTCGGCCAGCCTTTGCGCGATGTTTGTCACATCCATCTGCGCCAGCAGCCCCGGCAGGCGGTCGCTGAATTGTTGCAGGCTGTCGCCGCGCTGCAGGCTGGCGGCCAGCTCGGCCACCAGCGGATGGGTCAGCGGCTTCAGCTGCGGCTGCCAGCCTTCCAGCGCCAGTTCGGCCAAGTCGTCGAGTGGGTCGGGGGCGGGGCTGGCAGGGGTTGGCACTGTTTGCGTGCTGTGGGCGCTGCCGTACCGACGCTGGGTGGCGGGTGGCGCACCGGCTGCCGCTTGGTCCCCCAACAACACATCGCCCGCTTCCGGTGCCGGAATGGCGAACTTGTCGTACACCCACTGCCGTTTGATCGGCAGCCCCAGCTCATGCAGGGTGCGCAGATGGCCGGCCAGGGCGTTCAGGTCTTCCGGCTCCTCGAGGTCAATCCGCAGTTGCGGGTAGGCGGCTTGGGGCCCGAGGTTCAGATCGACCAGCGGGCGCAGCAGATCGCGGCTCAGGCTGGCGGCCAGTCCGGCAGCATCGGCCTTCACGATGTCGAGCCGCACCTCGTTATGCACCTGCCCCAGGGCATAAGCGCCACCCCCGGACTGACTGGTATTGGTGGCCAGGGTCTGGCCGAGTACGACCTTGGACACCTGCCGGTCCATATAGCTGACCAGCCGCTCGTACAGATCCGCACTGGCGGCCTTGCCGCTGTTCTCTTTGAATTCGATCAGCATCGAGTCGGGAATGACGGCCGCCGCATCGGTACCGATGCCGCGCACCGCTTCAATCAGGGTGGCTATATCGTCATCGGTGGCGGTCGGGCCGTATTTACCGAGGCGCAGCGGCTGGCCATAGACCTCGGCGAAGGTCAGCCAGTCCTTGATCGAGTAATTGCTGAACAGATAGGCCCAGGCCACCGGCCGCGCCAGACCGCCCCGAATCGGCAGGCCCGACTTGGCCGCTGCCCGGTGCTGGATGAATTTGTAAGGTGCCAGCGGCAGACCATCCGGCGCTCGTTCATCGCGTAACAGCAAGGTGCGGCCATCGGCCCGTGCAAACTGAAACCAGCGCGGGTCGCGCCATTCGAGCGCACGCGGCAGCCATTGCTTGCCGCTGGTATCCCAGTCGATTTCCAGCACCGAGAAGCCCTTGCCGACCGCATCCAGCAGATCCGGCAGGCGAGCCTGGATCAGCGGCAGGCACTGGCGAACCAACAAGGCGGCGGCCTCGGCGGTCTTGTCTTCGCCGGCCGGCAGCACCTGCACCGCCAGCCCGGCCACCGCCCGCTTGCGGGTCGCCAGCTCCGAGCTGTAATGCAGATACTTCTCTTCCATCTCTTCGGCCAGCGCCAGATAGCCGGCCGCGTTGCCACCCTCGGCATTGCGTAACAGCTGGGCCAGCCGTTCCGGCGTCAGCCCGGACGACACCGAAGCCCCCACCGGCTGGCGGACCCCGGTCAGGGTCGGGTTGGCAATGGGTTGGCGCAGGGCCGCCAGATCAATCGGCCGGCCGTTCACATCGACGAGCTTGGCCATTACCAGGTTCCTCTTGAGAAGCGTTGGCCATTGGCCCGTGGTACACGGTGGAAGGCGATGGTCTGTTGCCCTTCGGTAACCAGATGCCACAACCAATACAAGGCACACAGGCCGTCGTAATGATGGCCACTCTGCTTCTCCGGCCAACTGTCCAGCTCAGCCAGTAACAGGGTCAGCGCCGGGCTGATCAGAATGCACGGCGCAAAGGCATCGGTAATAAAGGGCTCCAGCGAATCAATCCTTACCTCCTGCGGCACCGTGGCGGTGAGGCCGATCAAGGGCAGGGCCACCCCCTGTTCCAGCCCGGCTTTGATGAAGGTCTGGCGCGAATGCTCGAACGCACCGTTGTTTTCAAAGGCAATCGCCTGGGTACGATGGGTGCGCTGCAAGGCAATCAGGTCGGCTTCCAGCTTGGACGGCACCCGCCGCTTGATCTCGGCCTCGACCACATGCAGCTGACCTTTTAGCCGGTCCCAGCCCCCCACCAGCAGAGCCGACGGGTCCGAGCTTTCCCCCTTGCCCATTGACGGGTCACAACTGCCGAACATCAGCCAGTTGGGCAGACGCTGTACCCAGAAGGTGATTTTGCTGAACACCTTGTCTTCATCACTGCGCGGCTCGCCCTGCATTTCGGTGCCAAAGGCACGGGGTGCCTTGGCCCGTTGCCGCATCAACCAGAACAGGCTGCGCACGGCTGGCCAGGAAATAACGGCCCCTTCATCCATCTGCGCCTGATGCTCTAAATAAAAGCGATACGAGGGGAACGCCTGTTCCGGCAGCGCCTGCCCGCTGTGGGCGGCCACTTCCTGCGCGGTTTTGTCCGCATTCAGCATCAGCCCCTGGCATTGCGCCCACAGGTCCATATGGGTCGGTAGCTGCTCGATGGCGCGGAAGTGGTGCACCACATGGCCAATGGTGCGTTTAGCCCGGCTGATGGGGTCGTCCTTATCCAGCACGGTACCGACACCCAGATATTTCACGCTGCCATCTGGCGGCCCGAGGTAATCAATCGCCTTGCTCAGCCAGTCCCAGCGGTTATTGCGCTCGGTCGGGCTCTTGGCCTCGGCATCGGTAATCAGGTCATCACCCAGCAACAGCTTGGGCCGGCTGGCGCCGTGAAACGTCCCCCGGATCGCCTGCTCGGCGCCGAAGGGTTCGACCTTGACCCCGGTGCGGCTGATGAACTCGCCGACCTTCCACATGGGTCCCCGGCCGCAGGCTTCCGGGAAGTCCAGCGCCAGCGCGGCATTCACGGTCAATTCAGTCTTGACCACTTCCAGTAGCTTGGTCGGCAGCTTGGTTTCGGCGCCCAGCAGAATGATGTAATCGACGAAGTACGGCGGCGGGCCGTCCCAGCCGATTTCTGCGCGGATGCCGGGCTGTTGCAGCAGGGCTTGCACCACGCACCAGGTCGGCCCGACCTTGGTCAATAGCGAGGACTTGGCCTCACCCCGTGGCGCAATCCACCACTCGGTGACACCTCCAGTCTGGCGCAATAGCTGCGGGTAGCGCAGGCAGAAATGCGCCTGGAACCGCGATGGCTCGCCCCGTACATGGTGCGGGAAATAGGTATAGGCGAAGAATTGAAAGTCGCCCTGCAATACGCGCCGGCGCCGTTCTCTTATGGCGGCCGGTGACGGGTCCAGCCCGGACTGGTGGGCCTCGATGTCTTTCTTCAGCTCGCCGACCAGCTTGCCCAGCTCTTCGCGGAAGTCTTTGGACGATAGCTGGCGGGCAATATCCTTATCCATAGGCACGGGCCACCTCTTCGCCAAACGGCTGCAATACCTCAGCCAGGGCGCCGGTATGCTGCGGATACTGGTCGCGCACAAACTGCACCAGGCGCTGGATGACATCCATGGCCGTGGCGAGTTGACTGGTCTCCGGCATCAGGCGTTTGCTGGTCGATAACAGCTTGTTGTAGGAATCGGCGAGGCTGGCCAGCGCCTTGGCCTTGGCGGCAGCGGGCATATCGGCTTCGTTGGTGATGGCATCCAGCGTGGCATTGACCTGCAATACCGTCAGTGCCAGCGTCTGCCGTGCCACCTCCTCCAGGCCACCGCCGGCAATCAGATGGGCACCGCGTGCCTTGTCCCAGTCGTCGCCTACCTCCTTGGCATGGCTTTTCCAGCGTCGGGCCGTGGCATCGGACACGCCCTGTAAGGCGGCGGCAGCGGACAAGTCCAGTCCATCGAACACATACGATTTCCGCACCAGGCGTTTTGTGTCTTCGCCGTGGGCCATCTCAGTACCCGCCCAGCGCTTTGGCCAGATTGATGCCGGTGGTAGCCAAGGCCGACGACAGCGAGCCCACTTCAGTCGGGGTGGGGCGGGCGATGCCGGGGATATGGGTACGGCCCATGGCCACGTCTACGCCACGATCCTTGGCAATCGCCAGGTCATTGGCACCGAGTTCGATGCAGCCTTGTTCCGTTAGCCAGCTTAAATCGGTACGCAAGCGGTCCAGACTCAGCACATGACCGACCGATTCCAGTATGTCGCGCAAGGGTCGTATCGGCAGCCGGTACTGGGCAGAAATGGACAGGGCCACCAGAATGGCGCGACGACGGTTCGCTTCCTGCAGGTCCATATCAGCCCTCCAGCATCTTGCGGTGAATTAAGGAAACCGTTACGGCTACCCCTTGGAACTCGCCCCTCAGCCCGGCGATATTGGCGGCAATCTCATCAATCCGGGAATGCACCTGATTCAGATCATCCTTGGTGGGGGCAGCTGCCAGCGCGGCCTCCATCCGGCCGATGCGCTCGCTCAGCCGCTCATCCACCCGCTGCATTTCGTCGATTTCGTCAGCCTGACGGGTTTCCAGCCGGTCCAACCGGGTCGCCAGCTCGACCTTGCGTTCCGAATCGGTCTTGTCGCGGGCGGCGAATCGTTCGTCCAAGCGTCGGTCGTACTGCCCGACCAAAACCCGCCCGACCGCCCACACGCCACCCACCAGGGCGACCACCAGACCTAACAGAATCTGCCAACTGGGCATCATGGTTTGCTCCTTTGCTCACGTCGGATTTGACAAGCAATGCAGGTCACGACGCCGGGCACCGCAAGACGCCGCGCTTCGGGTATCGGCTCGCCGCAGTCGTCGCAATCGGTGGCCGATGGCCTGGGTGGGGCGGCCTGCTGTTGCCGGGTCAGGTGATAGCTGCGGTGCTCGTATTCGAGTTCGGCCGCAAGGTCTAGCTGGTCCACAGGTTTCCTCCTGGTGTTATGGATGTTAGAAGCTGGTGCAATCGGTACTGCTGGTTGAATTTTCGAAGCACGTACTAGAAGAGAAGCCGCTACTATCGCTTTGGATGGCGTAGCTGGATGGGCTGAGCGACGAACAGGGCTCAACGCTTGGCGCACTTACCCAGACCTCTCGCACATCATCGCAATGCACTGGCTTGGGCGGGCTATCCGGTTGCGGAGTGGGTTGGAAATAACGGCGTCCTCCGCAATGCGGGCAGGCCAGATCGCGCTTGCCGGCGATGATCCGATCTGCCAGCTCATGCTGAGAATTGCATTGGGTGCATTGAACAATCTCCCGACTAGTCATGGCTGTCCTCCGATGTCTGGCTAGTTAACAGGTCAAGCAATCGATCACGTTGGGCAGCGGTCGCTTGGCACCAACTGGCAAGGTCTTCGCTGTGGGCGCGAAGGTCGGCGAGACTGACGCCGCTGGTGGCGAGGTCGTCCAGTAGCCCGGCCTCAGGGCTGGCGGCGGCAGCGGTTTGGCTTGTAAGCTGGCCGGTATTGGTGACAGGGTCGGACAGGCCGAAAGCTGCGTTGTAGTCGCGCAGCCAGCCGTTAGGAATAGTGCAGACAACAGGCACAGCGGCAACGGCCGGAGTCGGTCGGTAGACGGTCGAAACATGGGATACCCTTTGCAGACGTTGGCGTGAAGCGGTTTGCAGGCTGGCGAGTTGGGACAGGTGCAGGCGGGCCAACTGCTCGCCGAACTCGACCGCTGATTGATAGCGGCTGGCAGCGCGGCTGGTGGCCTCGGCTCGGGCGGTGGCCTGATCGGCGCGCAGGCGTTGCACGGTTGCTTCGCCTTGTTGTTGGCCGTAGCGATAGCCAACCCAGGCACCGCCACCACCGGCCAACACGGCTGCACCGGCAGCGATACCAACCAGCCAGCCATAAGCAGGATTCAGCATGGCTGTACCTCCGATGCCGCCAGTGGCTGCAACTGATCGCCAACCACCTGAAAACGGCCAGCATCACCACCGATGCCGGAGTAGCGAACGGTGGCAATCAATCGCCCCTCGCTATCCCGTTCCACCAACACCGCATGCGCGGTCAAGCCGTGTGCCAGCGCGTGGCCGAGCTTGTCTTGCAGGGTGCTCATATCAGCCCCCCACAGACACCCGGACCAAAGCCAGCTGCCACATAGGCCGGCTCCCACTTCAACAGAATCAAGCGCGGATAAGCAGTGTTCTCTCGGAATGCCGCACGGCTACGGCCGCTGTTGACGGTATCGAGTTGGCCGAAGTTGATGGCGGGATCAATGGCATTGCGTTGGGCCTGCGCCTCATCGCGCCGAATCCAGCCCAAGCCGCCGTTGTAGGCGCGCAAGGTCTTGGCCATTCGCTCGCAGTCATTGGCCGCGCTGACGCGCTGCCATAGCCAGTGGTCGTACTGCAGCATGGCCCGCATCGCCCAGATAGGGTGCGTCGGTTGGGGGGAGCCGAGTTCGGGCCGCACGCTCGGCAACCAGCGAGCGGTGGCGAGCATGAATTGGGCCAGACCCACCGCACCCACCGGGCTGATCGCTTCGCTACGCCAGTGGCTCTCTTGGTGAATCTGGGCGGCAAAGGTCGCCGAGGGGGCAGCCAAGCCCCAAGCGGCCTGGCTCTCGCGGATCAGCTGGGCGCGCAGCCGTAGCGCGGCCGATGGAACCTCCGCTTGTGCCTGCGGCACCAACATCACCGACAGAAACCCGCCAGCCCATAGCCAGCCCAGGCATTGCAACAGTTGATGGCGGCCAAGGGTCGGCCGCACACAATCCAGCCAGGCGGTTACCACCACACCCAGCGCCAGTACTCCCAAACACCCGGCAAGCCAGCCCATGCTTATAACCCCAGGGCAAGCGCCAGCATGGCGGCGCCGACAATCACGGCTCGCCGCAGCATGGCCAAGGCAAACAGCCAGTGATAACCCGCCGCGACTTTGATGTCGGCATCGGTCGCGCTCTTGCCCAGCCCGCACAGCAACTCGCGCCAGTTGTCGGTCTGTAAATAGTTATCAGGCCGTGAGTAGGGAAATAACCCCCGATCCAGCCAATAGCCAATCACACCAGCTAGGCACAGCAGCGAGGCTTTATGCAGGTCTACCGCCAGCTGCTGCGGGGCGACCAAGGCAATCAGCAGCAATAGCGCAGCAGCCAGCACGACCCACAGGCTCATGCGTGGCAAACGGGATAGGATGGGGTTTGATTGAGACATGCTTTCCTCCGTATAGAAAGAGCGGCCGGGGAGGCCGCTTGAAACCCGATGGCGTTCGGGTGGCTTCTGTAGGGGAAAGCTTAAAAGGCGGGAGGATTCAGGGCAGGAAGGAAGGGGTTCCCTAGCAGGGTGGCTTTCGCAAATAGCGTTCTACGAAATCGCGATGGTCTGCCGAATCAGCATAAACCTCCGCTTCTGCATCTTCGACCGTGTATCTATTTATGTCATGGGTCATTTGATCCAGATCTGACACAACCCACTCTATGGCTCTGGATGAAAATAAAAATACGCGATATGGGCTTATTGGCAGCGTGCCGGTGTACATCGGCGCATCCCAACTCAAGTCATTTTCGACCAATGGGTAGTCGCCCAATAACAAAGGCTTTTGAGTATTGATCAACTGAGAGTGCATATCATCAAAAAGCCACCCCCCGACCTTACCCATTGTTGTAGTCCAGTGAATCAGGCTGGAATTTCTTAGCCGCAGTAGCTGGTTTATATATTCCAGCCTGTTAAGGTCGCGGCCGCTGTCCCATAACCAACTACCATACTTCGGGTCCAAGAATGGACGAGCTAATTCTTCGTACAATTTCTGAGCTCGCGACCGAAAATATCTATCAACGTTGCAAGGATGGCGCGCTCTCAGCGAGGCGATGAATTTCCACCACGTAAGCTGATCTTGGTTCGATAAGTCCTGAAGTTGACAGCTTTGTAGTTTTCCCAGAACAAGGCTTGCCGGGGTATCAACTTCTCGGCCGAGCCGCTGCTCGGGCTCCGTAGCATCCCGGCCCGGCAGGTTGTGGTAGTTGGACGTATGTTTTTTGAAGCCAACCTTTCTCGGTCCCTTAGGGTCAAACACCAAACGACCATTTTTCCAGCAATAGCGCCAGAGTGTATGCCTGCTTCCGCACCAATTCTTGAGTAGGCATATCGGAACGTAGTGCTGATTTTCATAAGCAGGCATCTTTCCACCCCCACATCGATTTGGCAGAGGATGCTTAAAACAGCTCCCCCTGGGCTGACCGAACGCCAGAAGCAATCACGGTTGATTTCAGAATAACCCGTATCCGCTTGTCCGAAAGACGATGCTCCAAAGCCAGATTGGCAATAGTCTGGTTGGCGCTGAGGCTGGAGCGGTCGAAGTCGGCGCAGATCTGCTGGTCGCGGATATGCCGGAGGGCGGCGGCGCAGCGGGGCACGTAGAGCTTGTCGCCGCCGTAGTGCTTGGATAGCGCCAACGCGGCCGGCTCGCCGATGAGTTCGGCCAGTTCGGCTTGCCGGGCCTGGCCGGCGCGTAGCAGGCCCTTGGGTACGATCAGCGTGGTGCCGCCAAAGTGCTCGCACAGCTTGAGCGCGGGCGTCAGGCCCAGCAGCGATACCAGCAGCTGCGCGGTATCGGGCAGCAGGTGGCGGTAGGGTTCGAGTATGCACTTATCGTTCATCCTGACCTCCGTCTGCGCGCTGGCTGCGCCGCTGTTGGTCTACCGCCAGCGCGGCAATCAGTTTGTTCAGACCTTGACCACTGGCCCATTCAATTGCATCGACCCCGCACAGCCGCTGCAGCATCGACCGCTTGCCGGTGCTGGACCGAGTCAGGTAGGGCCAGGGCAGCTTGCGTTCGGTCAGTAGCGCTTCAATTTTGTTGAGCTGGGCTTGCCGGTTAGCGGTAACGGTCGGCTTGCGGCCGTGTTGCGTGCTGGGCTTGGGCTGAAAGCCCAGCTTGACCAGCGCGCCCAACACCTTATCCAAGCCCGTCTGGTCCAGGTCTTTGGCGCTACTAACGCCCGCCACCCGCCGCAGCAGCGCGCGATAATTGTCATCGTCCATATCGAGCTGTTTCACGGCGATATGAATCTTGCCGAGGGCGGCATTGCGGGCAGTGGCCATGTTTATCGCTCCGTGCAATAGCCGAGGCTGACCAACTCAACGTGCTGGCAGCTGCGGCGCAGATGACGGGTGAAGCTGCGGGGGCTGCCCCATTCGGGCGTCCACATTGAGTAAGTGCGGGTCACGATCTTTTGCAGATAGGCTTTCCATAGCTGGCTCGTGCCACGCTTGCGGGCCTGCTTGGCCGCGTCGTCGCGCTCGGCTTTGGAATGTAGAAAGCGTTTACGCTCAAACCAGAACTTGCGTGGTTGTTCCGCCGCGCCCTGCATCCACTCGCCATCCCCCCGACCGTCCACCCAGACCAGAATGCACACGCGCCGGCCCATCTGGATGACCCGTGCATCGACGTGATAGCCATCGGCACGCAGACTCACCCGCCCCGGCAGGTACGACAACTCGGCCTCCACCTGTTTCCATTGTTCGGTACTCAACATGCTTGCCTCCCGTTCGTAATCGCCACTCCACCGCCCCCGCGTTAACAGAGGCGGCAGGCTGGGGACTACGAATTCAGCGCCTGTTTCAGGGTTTTGGAGGGAGCGAAGCGGACCGAGGTCATGGCCGGAATCTGGATGGCTTCGCCCGTTTTCGGGTTACGACCAGGACGGGCCGCGCGCAGGCTGGCCCGCAGCTTGCCCAAGCCCGGCAAGCTGACGTCCTGACGGGCAGCCAGCCTCTTGGTGGCCACCTTGGCCAGCCCATCCAGCATGGTTTCGATGTCGCCTTGATCCAGCCCGCTATCGCTGCATACCTCGGTGATTTCTCGTATCAATTCCTGCTTGTTCATGGATGTCTCCTGATGGGTTACGGGCACTACTGAAACTGACTCAGTACTTCGGAAGCTTCGCGGGCGGTGCGGCCTGACAGCACCGCAATCACCACTGGCCGGCCGTTCGGTGCCGTCAGCCGTACGATGTCGGCCTGATCGCCGTCGCGGCGGCGGGCATCGTCGAACAGCTGCTGCACGGTCAGCCGGGGCCAGTTATCGACTTCTTTCAGTTGCATGGTTTCCTCCTTATTCAATGAACGGCGGTAGCGCCGGGCAGTGCGGCCAAGGTCCGTAGTGCCAGGCTCTGCAGGTGCCGATCTGTCAATTCCCGGATCAGGTTTCTGACCACGGCATCGGGCAACAGCAAGCAATGCGACTGGCGGTCGAAGCTCAGGTGAATACAAACCTCCGTCTGCCCATCCACCTCGACCAGGGTGACTTCCAGTTCTGGGGGCTCTTCCATCACGCGACCTCGGCCAAGGCTTGCCGGGCAATTTCGTAGCCGAACTTGTTCTGGCTGCGGATTGCCGCGCCAATCTCCTGCAAGGTGCTTGGCGCCAAGGTTTTCAGGGTCTCGCGGTCCAGTGTTTCGGTGATACGGATGCAGCCAAACAGACCCAACCGCTTCAGCGTGTCGAGCGTGGCGGCGGGGTCTTTCACCACCACGCTGGTGGAAAAGCGATAACCGATGCTGCCGAAAGTGAGGCTGCGGGTTTTCTGCTCGACAAACGCTTGCGGATTGGCACTGGCAAATTCCTGCAAGGCCCGCTCAAGTCCACTTTTCTGCGCCAGTAAAGGGCCAGCCTTCGCAGCCTGACGTTGTTTGATTTGGTCTATGTCCTGGTTCTGTTCGGTCTCGATCTGGTTCAACTGCCGATCCAGTTCGCCGATCTGCCGTAAGGCATCGTCCACGGCATTCCAGTCGTTCAGTTGAGTGCCTAGGGTTTTACGTCTTGTCATATTTCCCTCGTCTGATTTGTTGCAGCATGCTGGCCACGGCAGCCTTGCCGTGGGCAAGTTGTTGCGGTGTTCGCGGCTCCCAGCCTTTGGGTTTGCGATAGAAGCCCATCCCCGCACCCGCTGTCTTCGGTGGCGCCTGCGCCTTGGCCACTACCGGCTCAATCGGTACCGCCGGGGTCGCTTTAAACTTGGCCCAGACGATGGCCTTGGCCTCCTGCAAATCCAGCCCACGCGACCGGGCCAGATGCTCGGCCTCGGCCCGTAGTTTTGCCGCGACTTCAATCGGCAAGGCACTCATGCCGGCACCCGCCAGACGATTTCCACCCCGCCCAACTCCAACCGGTACTCGCGGCCGTGGCCGGTCGGGCAGGTACCCGCCTGCCGGCATTGCCGGTGCAGCTCAGCCGTGGCGTGGTCGATGACGATGCGCGAGCACTGGCCATCCAGCCGGGTGTTCAACTGCGTCTCACGTACGCAGCAGCCGGCTTGCCGCACCTGCCGCAACACCGTATTCAGCTGCGCTAGGCGGGACACAGCCAAGCCTGACCAGACTTTGGGTAAACGCTCAGCCATGCGGGCCAAGGCGCTCGCGCTGTAAATCGCAGTACTCATGCGGTTCCCTCCTGTGATGGGCGATGCGGACAGTTGCGACAGGCGCGCCAGTGCGCCAGACGCAAGGGGTTGTGCGTGGGGGCGGCAGCCAGGGCAATGGCGCGGCAGTCGGCCAGCGGCAGCGTGCTGCCGGTATGCGGGCAAGCCACCTGACTGAGCACTTGCAGCACGCGGGCGGCAAACGGCGCGATGTCGCCGCGATAACAGCCCTTGAGCGCCAGACTGGTGCCGGTGTGGTTGCGGTAGCCGAGGCGGCGCGCCGTGGCACTGACACCAACGGCTGCCACCGATTGGCGTAGCAACTGGTACCAGGGCTCGTGCTGGTAAATGGGGTTCATGACGCCCGCCTTGGCAGTTCGATGGTTTGCCTGGTGTTCGGGTCGAACAGCACGCGAGATGAGCGCCGTTCCGGCGGTAGCGGTTTGAGTCGATGCGCGGGCTTGAGGGCATAGCGCGAGGGAATGCCGGTGCGCGACGGATGGCGCTCCAGGCACACCAGATACCCGGCCCGCTCCAGCTGCCGGACATAGTGAGAGACTGAGGCGCGAGATAAGGGCCGCTCGCCGACCGACGCAAAGGCTGCCAGTTCAGGGATGGTCCACTGCGGCAGGCGCCGCATCGTGCCCCAGATGGCCTGCTGGCGGGTGACCGGTGCCGGCCGGCGCTGGCCATTGCCATCGAGCAGCGGGGCCTTGCCGGTCAAGGGGCGAATGGCCCGGTAGTACACAGGGCCGTAGGCCGGTACTCTCGGCAACGGCTCAACATAACCGGCGCGCAGCAGCCGATTCAGATACTGCCGGACGGCGGAGTCAGACAGCCCCGGCGCGCCGATCATCACGTCGCGTATCCGCCAGCGCGGCTTATCAGCCAGCGCCTGGATCGCCGACCAGACTTGCGTATACGTGCGCCCGAATCTCACAAGCGCCTCCGTTTCGCCGCTTCCCCCGTATACAACTCCCGCCGGCCCCACCAGCCCAGATCCGCCCGTTCCAGCCCCTCGTTCAAGGCTTCCGACTGGATCAAATCCAGATTGACCGCCACCCGCCGCACCGAGCCATGCGCAACCTCGACCACTCGTTGCAGCAGATCGTCAGCAATCGCTACATCGGCGGCGTAGATGGTGCGTAGCTTTTTGGCGTCCTCCAGATTGACGGGCTGAGCCGGCACCCAGGCCAAGACCCGGCCGGCCACCCGCTCATAACGCTGCAACTTGGTCGGCAGCAGCTCCTCGCCAATCAACAAAATCGGCGCATGGCTGGCTTCGTACAGATCGCGCACCAGCTCGATATAGCCCCGGTCCACCACATGGTCGGCTTCGTCGATAAACAGCGGCCGGCCGCTGGCGGCCAGCTCTTGCGCAATCAGCTCGGCCATTTCGCAAACGGTGCCAGCGGGCCGGATCGACATTTCGCGCAGAATCGCCTGCAGAAAGGCTTTGCGGGTCCAGACCGATTGCGCTTGCACATAGAACGCCCGCGACTCATTGGCGAGATAATTGGCCGCGATGGTCTTGCCGTAACCGCTGGGGCCATGCAACACCACCATGCCGGGTAGACTTGAATTCCGGTCCAGCGCTCGCCGTACCGCCACCCGGCATAGCGCCAGATTGCCAATTTGCGCAATCCCCGGCACCGCCGTGATGCTTGAAGTTTCGATAGCGCCCATCTATGATTCCTTTCGCTTTATTTGCTTTCTTCAGAGACCTAACTGGGTGGCCGCCCAGCTGGGTACGCCTTCAGACTTCAGACGAGCCCGGTATTCCGGGCTTTTCTGATACTGGCGCCAGAAACGCCGGTCTTCCTCTGCCGGTTCCTCCTCGCTATCCCGCATCTGCACATCAATCTGCCACCAGCGCTGCCAGCGTTCGTCCGGCGTCGGCCCGGCGACTGCCGCCAGCGTTGGCGCGGTTGGCACTGCCACGGCTTCGCCCTCAATCGCCCCCACCGCCAACGTTGACAACTCGTCGCGCCGCAGGCTGACGACGCCCGGAATGCTGATCCGTTCAGTGGATTCAAGCTGATAGGTCGGCCGCCGCTCGGCTTCGGCCTCTTCGATAATCGCGTTACCGCGCTTGATCTTGCGTTCGGCCCGCTGGTCCTTCAGGTTCTCGATAAAGCTCAGCGGGAAGGCGGCGCGCTTGTTGCCGTTCCACTCGGCCTGGCAAATGAACACGCCTTCCAAGGTGCGGATCTGCACGGTTTGTGGGTCGTGAATATCGAACGACACCCGCACCTCGGTCCCCCTCGGCAAAGCGCTCAATTCGCGACTGAAATAGCTGTTGTTGAATAGCTTCACCACCCCGCGTTCGGGGGTGCGGATGACATGCGGCCGGAACAGGTCTTGCAGCGCGGTCGGCGAGACTTTTTCGATGTCCTCGGACACCCGCTCGGCGTAATACTCGGCCGGGGTGTAATGACGGCCGTCTGGTTTTTTGGGTAAGCGGCTGTGCTCATGCGTGTGGTTGTAGGCGTGGACCGCCTGCTCCAAGGCGTCGATCAACTGCGCCCAGGTCGGCAGCTTGGCCGAGGTCTCGCCGCGCTTCTGCGCCGACTCGATTTCTTGCGCCGTCTTGCGCAGGGTTTCGCGGTCCATTTTCTTGCCGCGAAAGGTGGCGAACTGTTCGGCCAGCGGTAACAGAATCGTCTGGTGCGCCCGTTCAATCAGGCCCCGGCCCTGCGGATTGCTGGGGATGCCGGTGGCGTGGTGGATGCCGAGCCGGGGCAAGATGCCCAGCAGCGGGTCATCCAGGGTCTTGGCGGTTTCACCGGCGCCGTTGTCGCTGTAATAGATCAGTGGTTTGCCGTACTGGCTGATGCCATGCCGGATTGCATCACCGACCGCCACTTGATTCTCGGACAGCGACACACTCCAACCGACCGCCAAGCGCGTATTGCCATCCAGAACCAGCGTGACTTCGGCCACAAACGGCCGACCATGCTCGGGATGCGCCACCAAGGCTTTCAGGCCATGCCCATCGCCGACCCAGACATCATTCGGCCGCAACACCGACCAATCGCGTTCGATATAGGGCAGCAGGGCTTTCAGGGCGGCCCCGGTATGCCGACCTTTCTCCAGCAGATCCGCTGGCAATTTCTTCATGGCCCGCCGCACCGCATCAATGCTCGGCACCGGCACATCGGCCAACTCAGGCTGGCTTTGCCAGATTTGGGCGAACTCGATATACGCCCGCTTGAGGGTGGGCTTGCTCGGCTGCCGATAGCACTCCAAAAAACCGCCAATCCACACCGGCAGCGGTTCCTTCTGCTTGCGCTTGGCCACCAGATCGCCGCCCTGCTTGGCAATCGACAACCAGCGCTTCAGCGTGCGCACACTCGGCAACTCGCCACCCTTACGGCCGGCTGCACTCCGGGCCGCCCGCAACATCGCCATCACCTGCGGCTCCACCTTGCCCTGGCGGGCATTGGTTAGCAGCGTGGTCAGGGCTGCTTCATAGCTGCAACGGGCTGCAACCTGAATCGACTCAATCGCCAGCAAGATGCCCTTGCGCGCATCCCCCTTGGCCCGCTGCTCGTCATCCAGCCCGGTCAAACAGGTCTGAATGCCGCAGACCCCGGACTTGATCGCTACTTCCAAGGCTTTGGCTTCACGGATCACCGGCTGCAACGCTGGCCTGGACTTGACCGGCAACGGCACCACAATCTGCGGCGACTGCACCACCGCTTGCAGGATGTGGCGCTTGATGGCGTCCTGTGCCGTAGGAGGCAGACTATTGAAGTCATACTCAATGCCACCGCCCTGCGCGTCCCGCCGCCTTGAGGCCCAGTTCTCGCGCTTGGCCCGCTCCAGAATGTTGCGGGGTGTGGCAGGCAAGCCGGGTAGATGAAACGCGGCCAACTCAGATGCGCTGTAATGGGATTTAAGGGCTAGACTCATGGCGGCTTACTCCGCAAACAGATCCAGCTCGGGGGCCCGCAACTTCCTGGCGTTCTCTCGGTGGAACGTCAGACCCCGCAAGACTTCATCAATCCGGGAAACCGCATCCTCGGGTGCGCCATGCCCCGCATAACATTCATTCAGTGCCAGTAAGGCCGCTGCGGCCTGCACAGACAGCGCGTTCAAGTCGATGGGCTTCACCACTCTGCCGCGTGGCATATCAATCACAATCTTGCCGGAGGCCACCGCCAGATATTCGGCCACATAGGAAGCGCCGCACAGCCGCTCAAACGTCAGCACCTTGCCTAAGGGAATCTGCTGTTCAGACACCCAGCGGTAGTAAGTGGGTAACGATGTTTCCAGCTGCTCACAAATCCGCTTCGCCGGTAGACGTTTTTCAGTCAGCGCAAATTCCGCATCCAGCTCGACGGCATGACCTAAACTCTTGGGCCGTAAAGCTTTCCAGTTGCGTTTCGATACTTTTCTTGTTGTCACGGTCATCACTCCAATAATTGTTTTGCATGCACAATTGAGGTTTTTGGTAGAAAATTACCTCTATCAGCAGTGCACAACATGCACAGGCAGAAAGAAACAGACTCAATTAGGGCTGTCGGTTAGCGTGGCGTTGTGGCCAAATTTGTTCTGGCCTTAAGCCGATCGCATCCGCAATGATCTGTTCCGCTTTTGGCCAAGGCGTACGTAAGGCATTTGAAAGTGTGGCCGGCTTGTAACCCGCCGCCACTGACAATTGCCGTAAGGATTTTTTTTGCTTTTTTAGCGCCGCTATGACGTCGGCAGGATGCCAATCCTCGCCGGCTTTTTTTGGCAGCTGGCATGACATCATTTAGTCACCTCATGTCGTTACTACATGATGCCATTTTGAATTCATTTGATTTCATTTGCAAGAAAAATCGAAAGCATCTAGGTTCATCCGACTTAAATTTTGTCGTCAAATGCGCCTGATTTTGAACTTATTTAGCAATTTCAAGAGCTTGAAGCGAAGTCGGATGAATTTGTTTGAGTAGTTCGGATTCATCCGACTTCGATCATTAAAGTCGGATGGCTACGGTTGGAGTTTTGTCCCGACTCGGGGAATGAACATGAAGTCAAAGGAGACGACAGTGAATGTATTGGTAGAGGGGGATGAGCTTCAGGGGGTCGGCGAGTTTCACGAACGCCTGAGTAGTCTGGTAGCGCGTGAGCGAAGCGCTACAGCCTTTGCCAAGAAGTGTGGGGTTAGTGTAACGGGGATTACTCGCCTCTTGCGCGGAGGTACTCCAACACTATCTTTACTGCTTGCTATAGCCAATGGTGCGGGAGTGTCCGTTCAGTGGCTTGCTACTGGGTCAGATCTGGCCCAAAAGGAAGCCAATTTAGATGGTCAGCCACCGAACGAATGGCATGGTGACGCACCTGAAATAGCGCTCGATAAGCAGGCGGTATGGCAACTATGTAAGTTCATTGCGATTATGACTGTGACAATGAAGCTATCTGCGTCCGAGGCAGCAGACTTTGGAACCCGCGTCATGCAGTCCGCCTCAAGAAGTGGGCTAAATGCGGATGAGGCTGCTGAATATGCCATTCGCCAAGTGCGCGATGGCTTTATATGGGTGACAACTCAGAAAGAGCCTTGAGGAAGGGGAAATTTAGACGGCGCCAAGGACGCCTGACCGTGCTGCTGAAAAAGCGGCAGTTAACGGGTCATTCGTGCCAGCCTTGACTGCTGCATCATGTAATATTCGGTAAGCAGTACCGTAACTAAGTCGCATTCGATCAGCAACTTGCTGAGTAGTGCAACCATGAAAAACCCAACGAAGTGCTTCCTTCTCTTGCTCGGTCAACAGCGCATTGAATCTTTCTAGCGATTCAAATGTATCCATGACAACTCCTGCAAGCATTCGGGCAAATTGTCCAAATTCCTCCAAAACAACCCTTCGATCATTCAGAGAGCCGGATAAAGGTTGATGATTGACAATTGATAGCATCAGCCGAGAGTCACCATGAGGCCGTAGGGATGTCGCGTAACCTGAGTGTATGCCGTGCTCACTGGCCAACTGCCAAATATCCAAGGCATTACGTTGTATATAGTCTTCCTTTCCCCACTCAAATAAGCTCGGGCCTGCAATCACTCTTTGAGCTAGTGGGTCCCTTTCTAAATAATCCTCCGGCACCTCATACCGGCCTAGATAATTTTCAACCCAGTAAACCGTGTCCTCTGGTCGAGAATGGGTGCAATACCCTAAAGCATAGGCACTGCACCCAAGCTGCCCCACCAGCCGTTCAATCTGGTATTTCAACTCGGACTGATTGCGAATATCCGCAAGCTGATCACGTAGGGGCCGTTTAAACATGCTATTTCACTACAGGCACGGGAATGCTCTGATCTGCGACTGCACCAGGAAGTAATGGGGCTGATCCAGTTGTGGGTTGAGGTGGTGGAGGCGCAGGTGTTGGCGCCGGCTCGCTTTCTGCTGCGCCAGATACGTGTTCAAGTAACTCCATCGGAAGTTCTTGAATAGGAAGAATTTTCTTCATAAGGAGAGCCTTTCTAAATTTACAATTTGGTTTCCGGTGATAAAAAGTAAACTAACTTCTTAATTGCAAAGAGAATGTCGTGACTGGTTGGGGGAACAATCCAATATCTATTTGGAAAATCTTCTATTAACTCGATGCAGTTTACTGAATCTCTAATGGCTATGGCGGAGAGAGGGGTGCGAGCCTTGGCAATCACTTCATCAAAAAGCTGGATGTCTTGATCAACCATAGCAATCAAGATGTGCTGCTTCCACCGCCTAGAGATACCGGGAATGCTATGAATGTCGCACTCCATGCGAACTGTGAAGCCTCGCCTTATCAGCCATAACTTTAGATCCTCAGCATCTTCATTTCCTGGCAGAGCGCAGAGAAGAATTTTGCATACATCTAAAGGTTGTGGATCGCCTACGCCTTCATGACGTAAGACTCTGTAAGCAGGTCCTGTATGTGGATCTCCCGCATCAAGAATATGCCATGTACCGTCATCCACCCTTATGGCGTATAGGTATTCGTCATTCCAGGGAATAAAACACTCTAGCGTGATCCAAGCACGAACTATTGAAACTCGGCCCGCTATATTTGCTTTGGCGGTTATCACTCGTGAATTCGGAAGACTCTCGTCAAATAGGCGGGCGATAGGGACTCCAAGAGCATCGGCAACCTTGTAATAAACCTCAAGGCTGGAAGCTTTGCCTGCCAGGAACTTCCGCATCCAATGCGGAGTCATTCCCGTCCGTTCTGCAAGCCATGATGCCCAGCGGTGCTTATATGGCTCAATCTCATATAGCAAGGCAGCAACATTGCCCATGATGTGTGAAGTTGGATTCACGTTTTCGCGTTTTCCCATCGAAATATTTGAGCATTAGTAATTTTTTTTTGCAACACCCACTCTCGTTTTCCCTTATTGCACGGGAATTTTTTAAAAAAACGTAACAACTTGTTACCTGCCGAGGGTGGAAAGGGGACTATCCACAGGCCGAGTGTTCTCTTACTATCCTTTCCAATAACAAATTTGCTGCATGGAAGCTGGGAGAAGGACTTGAGCAAAAACAATCAAGAGCAAATCAATCACCTAATAGTTGAGACTGTACTTTTGGTGGCACGCGATCAGCCTCTAGGCTCAAGTAGTGACATATGCATGATGCAGTCTGCAATTCAGAGTGCACAAACGGGGACAGGCTCCGTTAAGCGCCAATTATTAGAGCTATGCATCAATGTGCCCGATGAGCTGGCCTGTAGACTCACTTACTTAGCATACTCAGTAGCAGATAGTCGTCAGACCTATACCCCTTGAAGCAGAAACGTTTGATTTGCGATCATGCGATGACAATAATCGCGCAATCGCCGATCACAATCGCGCAAATCTGCTCAAAGCAAAACTTGACGTAAAAAAAGCCTAAGGCGTTGACGAATCAACGAATTAGGCTCTTTTTTTGAGATATATCCCCTATGACAATATGAGCACCACCCCACAATGTCGTGGCTGTAAGCCGCTTTGCGGCAACAGCCACGCAAGGCCGGGGTCGATTTTTGGGGCAGGGCGTCGTTAGGGTTCGCTCATTTAGCTCGCTAAACCGTGCTTACCCTGCCGTGCGTGGTGGTTGGGGCTTTAGCCCCTTACCTGCCACGGCCTACTCTTTGCGGGTATAGCCCTGCCTCAAAACTCGATCCGGCGCGACGGTAAACCTAACGTCAACAGAACCTAACATGATCGACCAAATCGAATTTTCTGAGCTGAAGGTGTTGGTCGTCGATGACCAGCGGTTTGTCCGCGACATCGTGGGACAATTGCTGGGCGCGATGACCATCAATCGCGTCTTTCAGGCCAACTCTGTTGATGCCGCCGTAGAGGTGATGCGCAAGCAGGCACTGGATATGGTGATTTGCGATATCAACATGAAGCCGGTCAACGGCTTGCACTTGCTCAAGGCAGTTCGCATGGGGTTGACCGATCTGTCTCGTGATACCAATTTCCTGTTTTTGTCCGGGCATTCCGACCGTGCCGTGGTCGAACGGGCGATGGCGCTGGATGTTGATGGATTCATCGTAAAGCCGGTGAAACCCATCGAGCTGGAAAAACGGGTCAGAGCGGCGCTGGCCCGCCAGCAGGTTGTCAGGCCCAAAGACCAGTATTCCGGTGTTTCGGTGAATTATCGCGAAACAGTGAATGGTCTGGTGTTTGATGACTACAACCCGCCCATGGGTGGGATTCGTTGGTAGAAGCTGTCAATGGCCGCATTCAAGGCGGTCAGCTGGCATTCGAACTCGGGCAGCGTCGAGAGGATATTGCCCAGATCGGCTTCGCGCGCTGCCTGTTCCAGCCTTGCAGCCTCTGCGCCCAGGCGCATGGCGCCAATCAATCGGGCCGCTCCCTTGATGCGGTGTGCCTGCTCCATGATTTCGGCCGCATCGGCCCGCTCAATTGCCAGCCTCAACGCCGCGACATCCTCGTCGTTGGCGACGCGAAAGCTTCCTAGCATGGTCTGCGTCAGGCTTTGGTTATCACCAAACATTTCTGAGAGGATGGCTTGATCCAGAATTGCCAGGGAACGTTGCGTGTCGATAGCCTCTGACAGCGTTGTACAGGGCGCCGCGCCTGGATGGGCCGGATGTTGGGTGCCGTGTGTCAGCCAGTGTGTCAGGCGTTCCCGCAGCTGCTGCATCTCGATGGGTTTGGTTAAAAATTCATCAATACCAGCTTCGCAGGCCCGTGCTTTATCGGATTCGTGCGCATCTGCCGTCAGTGCCACGATGGGGGTGCGATGGCATGTTCCCCGCTCGGCCTCGCGGATGGCCGCTGCCAGCTCGAAGCCATCCAGCACGGGCATGTGGCAATCCGTCAGTACCAGCGCAAACCGGCCAGAACGCCAGGCGTCGAGCGCCTCCTGACCATTGCTGACGCTTTCCAGTGCAAAGCCCATCTTTTGCAGATGCAGGCTCAGCAGCTTGCGGTTGGTATGGTGGTCTTCCGCAAACAGGATCAGCGACTCTGTGGAAATGGAATCTGGAAGACTCATGGCAAAAAGCTCTCTCCGACTGGGGAAAAGGGTCTGGCATGCAGACCGGTGCAGTCTGCCCAGAGCGTCGCCTTCTCTTTGAATGTTAGGCGGTGCCAGGGCTATTCGCGATATTCGCGGTGGCCGTAACCAACCAGCTCCATCAAGGCGCGGACGATCAGCAGAGCCATCCAGGCCAGAAAACCATAGACCCAGCGTGCGCGCACCACTTCCCGCTTTTTAACGCGCCGGGCTTCGGTCTCGATCGCACGGAAAATATCGGCACGCAGGGTTTGTGCCAGTGGTCGGTAATTGGCTACCACGTTGGCTTCCCGTGCCAGGAGCAGGCTGAAAGGGTCAATGTTTGATGAACCCACAGTTAGCCATTCGCCATCAATCACTGCGACTTTGGCATGCATGAAGCTGCGGGTGTACTCGTGAATCTCGATGCCTGCATTCATGAATCGCCGATAAAAACCCTTGCAGGCATATTGCAACAGCGCATGATCGCGCTTGCCCTGTAACAGCAGGGTCACCTTGACGCCCCGACGTGCTGCAGCCAGCAGTGCGTGGCGAAACGTGTAGCCAGGAAGGAAGTAGGCATTGGCAATGACGATTTCGTGCCGGGCGGAGCGGATGGCGCTCAGGTAAGCGGTCTCGATCGCGTGTCGATGTTTCAGGTTGTCACGTACCAGCAAGGCAGCGGGCATGGGGCCGACGGGTGCACGCATTGGCTGCAGTGGGCGCTTTGCTGCCCAGTCGTGTCTTAGCTGCATCCAGGCGGTGCGTCGCCACATGGCCGTGGCAGCAGCATGCAGAGGCCCTAGCAGTGGCCCCTCTATCTGTAAGGCATAGTCGTAGCGTGGTGGTTCGTCTGGGTGGTCGTTGTCATTGAGCATGTTGATTCCCCCGACAAAGCCGATTCTTCCATCTATTACCGCCAATTTGCGATGTAGCCGGCGCAGCCGGTGCCTTTGCAGGGCAAAGCGCGAAATTTCCGGGCGGAAAAACATCAGCTTTACCCCTGCTTGCTGTAGCTCGGTACGGAAGGAGGAGGGCAGATCGGCCGAGCCAAAGCCATCGACCAGCAGGCAGACGTCTACGCCGCGCTGGGCCGCCTGTTGCAGGGCCTGGCCGATGCGCTGTCCGGTGGTATCGACACGGTAGATATAGGTTTCCAGCAAAATTTCATGTCGGGCCGACTGGATGGCGGCAATCAGTGCCGGAAAATAGTCGGCACCATTGCAAAGCAAGGTGAGCCGGTTTCCTGGCAGGGTTCGCGTCAACCGTCGTAGCAAAGCGTTATTCCAGGGAGAGGGTGGCACTCAATGGTGTGTGGTCGGATAGCCTGTCCCACGGCGCACCATGCAGGGCCTGGGCGTGCCGCACATTCAGACCTCTTACGTAGATTCGGTCTAACGGCAACAGCGGCAGGCGTGCCGGAAAGCTTGCCGCGACCCGGCCATGTTTGCAATGGAAGGCGTCAACGACGCCGATGGTATCGCCGAGGAAACGGCAGGCTTCACGTCCCCAGTCGTTGAAATCACCCGCGATGATCAACGGGGCTTCTGGCGGGACGAGTGTGCGTACCCGCGCTACCAGATTAGCCATCTGCTTGCGACGATCCCCTGCCAGCAGGTTGAGGTGGACGCACACGGCATGCAGAGGCTGCGGCCAGTGGGGAATCTCGATTTCGCAGTGCAGCAAGCCACGCTGCTCGAAGCGATTCAGCGTGATGTCATGATTCTTGACGGTGAGAATGGGGTAGAGCGAGAGCAGGGCGTTGCCATGATGCCCCCACCGGTAGACGGCGTTGCGGCCATAGGCATGGTTGTGACTGAGGCCATTCCCTAGAAACTCATGCTGTGGCTGATCCGGCCAGTGATCCCAACGGGCTGCCCGTAGCCGATGCTCGCCCTGAACTTCCTGCAGAAACACCAGATCGGCATCCAGCGCAACCAATGCTGCCTTCAGCTCGTGCAGAGTGATCCGCCGGTTGAATGGCGACATGCCTTTGTGGATGTTGTAAGTGGCAACGGTGAGGCTGTCTTTATGTGAGCTGATCATTGTCGGCGGGGCTTGGGGAGCGTTGACCCTGCTTGCTGCAGGGTCTTAATTCAAGCATAGGCGCTGTTGCGGTTTGTGCCGTGAACATCCCGGTAAAAGCGCCTCGGCCCGGCGCGACTGAAAACCTAAGGTCAACAGAGCCTAGCCCCGTACCTTGCCTTGCAGCGCCAAAGTGCCGGAGCGGCCAGGAATCTCGCCCATTTCCACACCATGTTCCGGTAGCCGGGCCAGATCCAGCTGCTCGAATAGCCGCCGGGTGGAAACCAGCTGATAGCCCTGCCGACGCCAGCCAGCCAGCAGGCGTTCGAACGTTGGCAGTAGGCGCATGCCTTCCAGCTCGGCATGCAGGGTATATACATGACCATGAGCCGGGGCGTCTGCCGTCAGGCCGAGCAGATGTTCATGCACATTCTCCGGTGTCAGGCCATCGACACCGATCAGTTCGTCCAGGGTAGGCAGGGTGGTCGGAAGTTGTGGGCAGTTCAGCCGCTGACCATCGACAACCGGCCAGAACGGGTGGGTTCCCCGTCCGTCCGAGGCGTAATCGAGCTTGACGGTTTCCTCCCAGCGATACGCATGCGAGTTCATCTGCCAGCCCGCAGCGCCGTGGGTCTTCGGTGGTTCGCCAAAAATTTCCTGGTAGCGCAGGCGGGCCCGCTCCAGCTCGCGCAAGGTCCACGCCTGATCCTTGCTGGCCACATAATCCTGCCACTTGATATGGTCGTAGGTGTGAATGCCACATTCGAAACCTGCATCCCTGACGGCCCGCATCTGGGCTGCACAACGACGGCCAATGTCTGGTCCGGGGAGCAGCGTCCCGTAGAGCAGGGTGCGAATACCGTAGTGCTCCACCACCGAGGTACGCGAGACCTTGCTCAGAAAGCCGGGACGGAATACCCGTTTGATCGCTCGCCCCGTGTGATCCGGTCCCAGACTCCATAAAAAGGTGGCCCCGGCCTGGTGACGCTGCAGGGCGGCTACCAATGGCGGAATACCTTCACGGGTGCCCCGGTAGGTATCAACATCAATCTTCAGTGCAAGCAGCATGGCGTTCGTCCCGATTCAAAAGCGGCACGATTGTGGAGCGAAAGCAGGGCAGGCGGCAAGGCGTGGCCTCGCGTGCCGTAGCTGCGGCGTAGTAAACTTGCACGTTTTTTCTCCGCTGACCCGCCACATGCCTGCTGCACAGATTCATCTACGCCGTTGGCTTGTCGTCATCCTGCTGGCCGTGCTGTGGTTTGGCGCGCTGGGATACCGCAAGCTGATTCACCCCGACGAGGGACGCTACGCCGAAATTGCGCGCGAAATGAGCGCAACTGGGGACTGGGTCACACCCCGCCTGAATGGCATCAAATATTTCGAGAAACCCGCGCTGCAATACTGGGCTGGGGCTGCCAGTTATAAAGTATTTGGCGAAAATGAGTGGTCGGCCCGGTTTTGGCCGGCACTGATGGGCTTTATGGCAATCCTGATGGTCGGCTTTACCGGGCGCCGTTTGTGGGGGGAAAGGGTCGGGGACATTGCCGCGCTGGTGCTGGCCGGAACGTTCTGGCATATCGCCAACGGCCATTTCCTGACCCTTGATATGGGCGTATCGGCCTGGATGGCTATGACGCTATGTGCGTTCTTGCTGGCGCAGCGTGATGAGGCAACGCCGCGAGAGGCCCGTCGCTGGATGTTGGTCGCCTGGGCGGCGATGGCGCTGGCGGTACTATCCAAAGGCTTGATCGGGCTGGTGCTGCCAGGGGGTGTGCTGGTGGTGTACACCGTCTGGAGCCGTGATTGGAATCTGTGGCGACGGCTGGAGTTGCTGCGTGGCATAGCGTTGTTTCTTTTGATAGCGGCACCTTGGTTTATCTGGGTATCGCTCCGCAACCCCGAGTTTCCCCATTTTTTCTTCATCCATGAGCATTTCGAGCGCTTTACCTCCACCGAGCATAAACGTGAGGGGGCTTGGTGGTATTTCTTTCCGATTCTGGCGATTGGCGTCATTCCCTGGCTGAGTTTGTTGCCCCAAGGCTTGGTGACTGGTTGCCGACGGGGGCCTGGCAGGTTTCAGGCCGCGCAAATGCTGCTGGTGTGGTCGGTGTTCATCTTTGCTTTCTTTTCCAAATCCGGCTCCAAGCTACCGTCGTATATCCTGCCGATCTTCCCGGCATTGGCGCTGCTGTTTGCTCGAGTGGTGGACCAGATGGCACCCAAAAACCTTGGGTGGCACCTGATTCTGCCGATTGTGCTTGGTGTATTCACCATGACGCTGCCTTCCATTCTGGCTTTTGACTACAAGCTGGAATTGCCCCGTCCTTTATTTGATGCTTACGCGCCCTGGGTCGTGGCAGCAGGCGGGTTGATTGTGGCGGGAGCGGCATTTGGAGGCTGGCTTGCCCGTAGAGGAATGGTGCGGGCTGCAATTCTGGCTTGCACCATCGGCACCCTGACCGGTGGGCAGGTTGCCATGCTTGGTCATAACGAGCTGCGGCGAACCAGCAGTGCGGCAGGTCTGGCCGATGACATCCGTCCCTATATCGGTCCGAACACCAAGCTTTACAGCTTGCGCCACTATGAACAGACACTGCCGTTTTATCTGCAGCGCACCTTCACGCTGGTGGAGTTTGGTGACGAGCTGTCGTTCGGCCTCAGGCAGGAACCCGGCAAGCATGAAATCAGTCTGGCAGAGTTTCTGGCTCGCTGGCCCGCCGAGAAGGATGCTGTGGCCGTCACGAGCCCTGACTTCTACGCAGAACTCCAGCAACGTGGCCTGAAAATGCGCCTGCTGTCGGAAGACAGTCGTCGAGTGGCTTTTGCGCCGCTGCCGTAAACCCCGTGGAGATGAATTGTGAAAGCGCTTGAGTTTGCCCTGATTCTGGCCGGAGTCTTATTGAATGCCGCCGCGCAACTGGCGCTGAAAGCCGGCACCCGCGCGATTGGGCATTTTGATTTCAGCCTGTCCAATGTCTTGCCTATAGGCTGGCAGCTGGCTACGAACCCCTATATTTTCGGTGGCTTGTCCTGCTATGTCGTCAGCGTGGGTATCTGGATCATGGCGCTGTCGCGGGTTGATGTCAGTATTGCCTATCCCATGCTGTCGATAGGGTATGTTGTCAATGCCGCGCTCGCTTACGCGCTATTCGGTGAGGTCATTACCACCCAGCGCATGATTGGTATCGCCATCATTATTGTCGGCGTCTATCTGGTTGCCAAAAGCTAGAAGCCGCAGGAAGGAATAATCAGTATATGGAATTTCTGCCATTTACCCGCCCGTCGATTGACGAAGAAACGATTGCCGCTGTCGGTGAGGTTCTGCGCTCCGGCTGGATTACCAGCGGTCCCAAAGTAAAAGCCCTTGAGGCGGCCTTGTCCGAGCACTTCGGTGGCCGGCCGGTCCGGTCGATCAATTCGGCTACCGGAGGCATGGAAATCGGGCTCAAGCTGATGGGAGTCGGTGAAGGGGATGAAGTCATTACCACTGCCTTGTCATGGGTGGCCAGTGCCAACGTTATCCTGCATGTTGGTGCAACGCCGGTATTCGTTGATGTCGATCCGCTGACCCGCAATATGGATCTCGACCAACTGGAAGCCGCCATTACCCCGCGCACCAAGGCCATCATTCCGGTAGATCTGGCCGGTCTGCCGGTAGATCGGACCCGCCTGTACCAGATTGCCGGCAAGCACGGCCTGCGCGTGCTGGAGGACGCCGCCCAATCAATGGGGGCGCATTCCGGCGGACGCAAGATCGGCACGTTTGGTGACCTCGTTTCGATCAGCTTCCATGCCAACAAGAACATCACGACATCGGAAGGTGGTTGTCTGGTTCTGAATACCGAAGAAGAGGCCCGTTTGTTCGAGCGTTATCGCCTGCAGGGCGTGACCCGCTTTCCGGATGGAACACTTGACTGCGATGTTCTGGGTTTCAAGATGAATCTGACCGATGTTGCGGCCCAGATTGGCCTGGGCCAGCTGCCGCATCTGGAGCGCTTCAATGCACGGCGGGCAGAACTGGCCAAGCGTTACTTCGAACGGATTGATCGCACACTGGGGCTGGGTTTGCCTCTGGCTGACTTTGAAAACTCCAACTGGCATATGTTCCAGCCTTTGTTGCCGCTGCCAAGCATGCGTATGACGCGCGGCGAGTTCATCCAGGCCATGCACGGGCATGGCATCGGCGTCGGCGTGCACTACCCGGCCATTCACCTGCTGACCCTGTATCGTCGCATGGGCTACAAGGAAGGGGACTTCCCGAATGCTGAGAAGGTCGGGCGTGAAACGGTGACTTTACCGTTGTTCCCGGCCATGCGCGACGAGGATGTGGACCGGGTATGTGCTGCGCTTGAGGCTGTTTTGCGGCCCGTTTTGCAATAAGGAGTGTGCATGAAACCTGTGCTGTCGGTTGTCATCCCTGTTTACAACGAAGAGGCGAGCCTGGACGCATTGTTTGCCAGGCTGTATCCCGCGCTGGATGCGTTGAATACGCCGTATGAGATCGTCTTCGTCAATGATGGCAGCCGTGATCGCTCGGCAGCCATCCTGGCCGATCAGTTCAATCAGCGGCCCGATGTCACGCGGGTTGTTCTGTTCAACGGCAACTTCGGCCAGCACCGGGCTATTCTCGCCGGCTTTGCCCACTGTCATGGCGAACGCATCGTCACGCTGGATGCCGACCTGCAAAACCCGCCAGAGGACATCGGCACACTGCTGGCCGAGATGGACAAAGGGCATGACTATGTCGGCTCAATCCGTCGTCAGCGAAATGACAGCTGGTGGCGGCATGTGGCGAGTCGGGCCATGAATCGCCTGCGCGAAAAGATCACCCGTATCAAGATGACCGATCAGGGCTGCATGTTGCGCGCTTACGATCGCCGCATCATCGACACCATCAATCAATGCCAGGAAATGCATACCTTCATTCCTGCACTGGCCTATTCGTTTTCCCGAAACCCGACCGAAGTGGTGGTCGGGCACGAAGAGCGCGTGGCCGGGGAGTCTAAGTATTCGCTGTATAGCCTGATTCGCCTTAACTTTGACCTGATGACCGGTTTTTCGCTGATGCCTTTGCAGCTGTTTTCACTGCTGGGCATGGTGGTATCCGCCCTGGCCGGGGCGTTGACGGTTGTGCTGGCGTTGCGACGTCTGATCATTGGCCCGGAAGAGGGAGGGACATTCACCCTGTTCGGCATCGCTTTCTTCCTGATTGGCCTCTGCTTGTTCGGCATCGGGCTGCTGGGCGAATACATCGGCCGGATTTATCAGGAAGTGCGTGACAGACCCCGTTATCTGGTCGCTGGCGTTCTGGAGCGCAAGGAGGAAGCATGAGTCGTGCAGTGGTATTTGCCTATCACAACGTGGGGGTGCGTTGCCTGAAAACCCTGCTGGCACATGGTGTCGAGGTGGGCCTGGTGGTAACTCATGAAGACAATCCTGCTGAAAACATCTGGTTTGGCAGCGTGGCGCAGACTGCCCGTGAATACGGAATCCCTGCTATCACCCCCTCTGACCCCAATGCCGATGAGGTTGTTGCCCAGGTTGCAGCCTGCCGGCCGGATTTTCTGTTTTCCTTCTACTACCGATTGATGCTGAAAGCCCCGCTGTTGGCCACCCCTGCTCGGGGCGCTTTCAATATGCATGGTTCCTTATTACCCAAGTATCGCGGACGAGTACCGGTGAACTGGGCCATCATTCACGGTGAGCGTGAAGCGGGTGCCACGTTGCATGTGATGAATGAAAAACCCGACAACGGGGCCATTGTCGCGCAGCAGGCGGTGCCGATTCTGCCGGATGATACGGCAGCTGAAGTGTTCGACAAGGTGACGGTGGCCGCAGAGTTGGCACTGGACCGCGTACTGCCTGGTCTGCTGAAGGGTGAAGTGGTCTATCAGCCACAAGATCTATCAAAAGGTGGCTATTTTGGTGGTCGTAAGCCGGAGGATGGCCGTATCGACTGGTCGAAACCTGCTGTGGCGGTTCATAATCTCGTCCGTGCGGTGACAAGACCGTTTCCCGGAGCTTTTCACGATATGCCGGCGGGTCGGCTTGTGGTGTGGCGCACCCGGCCAGCCAGCCAGACGATTTCTGCGCCAGGCCGCCTATTTGCACACCAAGGACAGCTCTATGTGCGCTGCGGGGATGGCGAGTTGCTATACCTGCTTGAGGCGGAGCTCAATGGTGAGCGTCTGACTGCCGATGATTGGCATCAGTTGGGCCAGCCCGATCTGTAAACTGAATCGTCAATCGGCATCTTCCAACCGTTTCTTCTTGCAAAGTGCTGCAGGCAAGCCAATGCAGCGACTTTGCTGGGCGATGTGCCCCAAACAACTCTCACGGCCGAGCGGCCCATGAATTGGCAAAGGACCATTCGATGAAAAAAATCCTGATCCTCGGCGTCAACGGCTTTATTGGCCATCACCTGTCAAAGCGCATCATCGAGACCACCGACTGGCAGGTGTTCGGGATGGATATGTTCTCGGACAAAGTGTCCGATCTGATTGACCACCCACGCTTCCACTTCTTTGAAGGCGATATCACCATCAATCGTGAGTGGATTGAATACCATGTCAAGAAGTGCGATGTGGTGTTGCCGCTGGTTGCCATCGCAACGCCGGCAACCTATGTGCAGCAACCGCTACGGGTCTTCGAGCTGGATTTTGAAGCCAATCTGCCGATCGTGCGGCAATGCGTGAAGTACAACAAGCGCGTGTTGTTTCCCTCGACTTCCGAAGTTTATGGCATGTGCCGTGACGAAGGGTTTGATCCAGACAATTCTGAGCTGATCTACGGCCCGATCAACAAGCCACGCTGGATTTATGCTTGCTCGAAGCAACTGATGGATCGCGTGATTCACGCCTATGGTATGCAGGAAGGACTGGATTACACCCTGTTCCGCCCTTTCAACTGGATTGGTGCTGGCTTGGACAGCATCCATACCGCCAAAGAAGGTTCCAGCCGGGTGATTACCCAGTTCCTTGGCCATATTGTGCGCGGCGAACCGATCAAGCTGGTGGATGGTGGCGCCCAGCGCCGTGCGTTTACTTACATCGACGACGGTATTTCGGCGCTGATGAAGATCATCGCCAATACCGATGGCAAGGCGACGCGCCAGATCTACAACATTGGCAACCCCAAAAACAATTACTCGGTGCGCGAGCTGGCCAGCATGATGCTGGAGTTGGCCAAGGAATACCCCGAGTACCGTGACTCGGCTGCTCAGGTCAAAGTTCTCGAAACCACTTCGGGCGAGTATTACGGCAAGGGCTATCAGGATGTTCAGAACCGTACGCCGAAGATCGACAACACCATGCAGGATCTCGATTGGGCACCCACCGTGACCATGCAGGATGCGTTGCGACATATTTTTGACGCCTACCGGGGGCAGGTTGCTGAGGCGCGTGGATTGGTAGACTAAACGCCATGCTCGCCTTCAGCCTGCTGTTTGCGTTTGCTATCGGCTGTGTCGTGCCGCTTCAAGCTGCTGTCAACAATCAGCTCAAAGTCGGGCTGGGTGGAAGTACGCTGCTTGCGGCACTCGTGTCCTTTCTCGTTGGAACAGCGGCCCTTGCGGTGCTTGCGCTGTTGACGGGCCAGCGCTGGCAGCAACTTGGTGGATTACATCAACTTGCCTGGTGGCAGTTGACTGGCGGCTTGATGGGTGCTGCCTTTGTCTTTGGCACAACGTTGCTGGCACCTCGTATCGGTGTGGCAGCAATGGTGTCGCTGATCATTGCTGGTCAGATGATGTTTTCTCTGTTGTTTGACCGCTTTGGCTGGTTGGGCGTGGCGACGCGTGAGCTGTCCACGCCCCGATTGATTGGTGCGGCATGTTTGTTAGTTGGCGTATTGCTGGTCAACTTTGGCGATAGATTCAGCAAATAGCAGCGCTGGCTATGCGCTTTGCTTGGCAGCCATAAAAAGAAAAACCGGGGATCAACCCGGTTTTTCTTTTTTGATGAGCTCAAGACCTGTCAGGCCGTGGGCGTTGTTGCTTACTGATGATCTGGCCCGAAGCGCTTTGACATTTCAGGCAGGATGCGCAGCGCTTCGGCATTGGATGGCGAAAATACCAGCTCAGCCGCCTGTTCCCAGCCCAGCCAGCGCCATTCGGAATGCTCTTCGGGATTGATTCTAGGGTCAATCCGCTCGGGTAGCCGTAAGCCAAATACATGCTCGGTATTGTGGGTGACCCCCGGCGCGTAACGATGCCGCCATACCTCGAATATCTCGAAATCAGATTCAAGTTGCCAGTCCTGCAACTCGTAAACCGTGGCATCCAGCCCAGTTTCTTCTGCGACCTCACGAATAGCCGTGTCTCTTAGCGACTCCAGACCTTCGATACTGCCAGTTACTGACTGCCAGGCGTGTTTGTAGTCAATGCGCTCAAGCAGCAATACATCGAGTTTTTCGGTGTAAATAACAACCAGTACGGAGCGGGGTTGTTTATAGCGGACATTGGTTGCGACGGCATCTGTCATGGCGGGTCGGACTCAAAGCGGAAAGCCCTGATTTTAGCAGGCCGGCACCGTCAATTCGGATGGGGGAAGAAGATGCCGCGCAGAAAAAATAAACGGGAGGGTATGGACCCTCCCGTATAAGGAGCCAACCTGACAGCGGAAGGTTGGCCCAGACCGAACACCTGCAGCTAACCGGCAGCGGAGCGGTGCCTAGATTCAATCGAATCTGTGGATAGCTGCACAGAGAACCCATTGTAAAACGAATTTATGCTTGTGTACAAACATTATTTTCAAATGTCATTTTTTCTTTGATTTTAAGTAACTTAATGATTTTAATAACAAAATTAACAAATCAATGAAATGCGATTGGTATGAAAAATGTCGATGCCATACAAAAGTCTTTGAATTCAAATGTCATTTTTGTTTTGGTAGGGATGAGTGGAGGGCTACTGACTCGCGCAAAATACCCTGGGGCCACAAACACCAGTATGGGGAGAGCGAATCGAGAGATGGCGTTACGCAAAGTGATGGCAGATGTGCGGATTGATGCGGGTCATGGTATGAAAAAGCCAGCTAAGCTAGGCTCTGCAGGGGTTGGTATGCAAAAACCTGACTTCAGGGATAAATCTATTTAAATAAGAACTTATATAAAAGCAAATGGCTATGTGGCGTGATCTATAAGCTAAGCCTCATGCACTTGCGCCTGGGTACGCAGTTGCCTCGAGAGGCTTATCCGCTGCATCAGTATGGGGTCGGCATTGTCATGGTCGTCCTCTGCATTCTGAATTCCCGTCGATACATTTATTGTCTGGAATTACCATTGCCTGAGGTAACGGGAGGCGGGCGATGGGACGGGCTCGGGCCCGTCAGGGCTGAAGGGTGCAGTTGACCGGTTAAACGCCTAAACTGGCGCAAGTGTGCAAAACGCGTTTTTTAACGATAGGCCGGTGATTGCCCCTTCTCCCATCGAGGCCGTGCCTGAGACATAACACGTACCGGGCGGCCCAGAGATGCTTGGGGCTGACAGGTTAGCCAACAGATTTCCATTGCTCCGACATTGGGGCAGTACCGCACAGGATGATCCCACTATGAATGCACCTCTGCAGAGTTTTGATGATGCGCTGGCGGCTTTGCTGGTCAACGCCAAGGCGATTGAGGCTACCAAGACCTTGCCTTCGCTGGATGTCGCTGGCCGGATTTTGGCTCGTCCCTTGGTGTCCACTATTGATGTCCCGGCTTTTGATAACAGTGCCATGGATGGTTATGCCTTGGCTATCGCTGACTTTGGCGCAATGCCGGCGCGGTTTCCGGTCATGCAGCGCATTGCGGCGGGGGCGGTTGGTCAGCCGCTGGCAGCCGGAGAAGCTGCGAGAATTTTCACAGGCGCTCCGATTCCGGCTGGGTGCAATGCTGTGGTGATGCAGGAAGACTGTGAGGAGATCGACGGTCAGCTCACGGTCAAGGGGGCGGTCTCGCCGGGGCAGCATATTCGGCGTAGAGGCGAGGATATTACCGCTGGCACTCAGGTGCTGCCGGCTGGGCAACGCCTGCAGCCACAAGACATTGCCCTGGCGGCGTCGGTCGGCGTGGCCGAGTTGCAGGTGAATGCCCGGCTGAAAGTGGGGCTACTCTTCACGGGCGATGAGCTCACCATGCCAGGGGAACCCCTACCTCCAGGAGGTATCTACAACTCCAATCGGTACGCATTGTCTGCCCTGCTGGGCAGGTTGGGTTGCGTGGTCAACGACTATGGCAATGTGCCTGATACGGCCAAGGCAACCCGGGATGCACTGGCTGAAGCTGCAGCGGAGAATGATGTGGTCATCAGCTGCGGGGGAGTATCGGTAGGTGAAGAAGATCACGTAAAAGCGGCTGTTGGCAGTTTGGGTGCGTTACAACTTTGGCGGATTGCCATGAAGCCTGGCAAGCCGCTTGCCTTTGGCCGGGTGGCTGACGCGGCATTTATCGGTCTGCCGGGAAATCCGGTTTCCAGCTTCATTACGTTTGTGCTGTTGGCCCGGCCCTACCTGCTGAAGCGTATGGGCGCGACGGACTATCTACCGCAACGCATACCCGTGAAAGCGGGTTTCGACTGGCCAAAGCCTGACAAACGCAGAGAGTTTCTGCGGGTAAAGCTGGAGTTTGATGCTCAGGGAGAGGCGATAGCCAGGCTTTATCCCAATCAGGGGTCGGGGGTCATGACGTCACTGGTATGGGGGGATGGTTTGATTGATCTGCCCGCAGGGCAGAGTGTAAAGGCGGGTGACAGGGTGAGTTATATCGCACTGTCGCAGCTGATTGGATGAGTGACTGGATAATTGCTGATGCGTGAAATTGATTTGCTGTTTTTTGCCCGCTTGCGGGAAGTGCTGGGCGTTGGGCACGAGCGGTTGAGTCTGCCGGAAACGGTCCGGACGGTTGCAGATTTGATGGGTCTGCTCTGCCAGCGTGAAGGCAAGTGGGCTGAGGAACTGGGTGGCAAGCGCTTGTTCCGGGTGGCTATCAACCAGGAGATGGCTAGCTTGGATGCGGAAATTCCGGCAGGTGCCGAAGTGGCGATTTTTCCACCGGTAACCGGGGGATGAAATGACAAATTCCGTTTCCGTGCAGTCCGAGTCGTTTGATCTTGCCGCCGAATATCGCCAGTTTGGTGCCGACGATGCGGGCATTGGTGCGGTGGTGGCCTTCGTCGGCCGGGTGCGCGATCTGAATCTGGACCGCAATGTGGTGGCGCTTTCGCTTGAACACTACCCTGGCATGACTGAAAAAGCCTTGCAGCGGATTGCCGATGAAGCGGCCATCCGCTGGCCACTGAATGCCGTGCGTGTTGTACATCGGGTGGGCGATCTCAAACCCACCGATGACATCGTGCTGGTATTGACTGCCAGCCCGCATCGTAAAGATGCGTATGAAGCCAACCAATTCATCATGGACTACCTCAAGACCCGTGCGCCATTCTGGAAGAAGGAGCATGGGGTGGATGGTGAGGCGCGCTGGGTGGATGCCCGAGACTCCGATTATTCCGCTCTGGAGCGTTGGGAGCATGCCTTGAAGACCAACTGGGGGATTGTTGATCACGACTAATCGAGTATTCGAGGCTGTCATTCTGTGCGGCGGGGAAGGCCGTAGGATGGGCGGAGTCGATAAAGGTTGGCTGATGCTGGATGACTTGCCGCTATGGCAGCACGCCTGGCGGCAGTTGCAAGGGCAGACATTGCCACCCCAGCGCATTGTACTGTCGGCCAATCGCCACCTGGAGCGCTATGCGGCGAGCGGGCTTGCTGTGATCGCAGATCTTCGCCCGCAACGGCTTGGCCCGATGGCAGGAATCGAAGCAGCGTTGACCCATACCTGCGCTGACTGGCTGCTGGTTGTTCCCTGTGACGTACCTAAACTGCCGTTGGACTTGGCAGATCGCCTGCTGCGCGGTGTTGGCGAGGCGAAGGCAGCTTATGCTTTGACCGCCGAGCGTAGCCATCCAGCGTGTTGTGTCTTGGCAAGAGCCTTGTTGCCTGCCCTGACGGCTTCCTTGGACAACGGCCAGGCTCGCCTCTGGCAGTGGCTTGATCAGCAAGCTGCTGTCGCGGTCACCTTCCCTGATGACGCGGCATTTGACAACCTCAATACGCCGCAGGCCTTACAGGCGGCACAAACCCGTTAGTTTTGCGTGCTTGCCGCGCAAACCTAACCTCAACAGAACCCAGCTTTCGATCTGAAATCAAATATCAGCAGCGTTCAGTCATTTTCAGAACATCCATCGAACCATCAGGACTCTCATGTCAGAACTTACACATTTCGATAGTCAGGGCCAGGCTCATATGGTGGACGTCCACGCCAAGGCCGAGACGCACCGTGTTGCAGTGGCCGAAGGCCGGATCACCATGCAGGCGGACACCCTGCAGCGCATTGCAGCCGGTAGTCATAAGAAGGGGGATGTGCTGGGAATTGCCCGGATCGCCGCGATTCAAGGCGCCAAGCGCTCGGCCGACCTGATCCCATTGTGTCACCCGCTACCGCTGACACGAGTGGCGGTAGAGTTTGAACTACTGGAGGCCGAGTCTGCGGTGCGTTGTCTGGTGACGGCCGAAACTGTGGGGCGGACCGGTGTGGAAATGGAAGCGCTTACTGCCACCAGTGTGGCGTTGCTCACGGTCTACGATATGTGCAAGGCAATTGATAAGGGAATGGTGATTGGCGGTATTCGTCTGCTGGAGAAGCGTGGTGGCAAATCGGGAGCCTGGCAGGCTTGATACGTTAGAGGCGGCCAGAGCTGACTCTGGCTGCCAAAGGTGGCTGATCAGCGGGGTTTGAGGTTCATGTATTGGCTGATGCTGACAATGGCTTCTGTCTGTAGCTTCTTTGCATCAATCTCGGCACCCAGGGCATGGACTGAGCCCTTGGCGGTAATTGAGACATGGTAGTTGCCAAGGGCTGGTTTGCTTCCATCGGCGAGCCGCAGCGGCAAGGTACCAGAGAGACGATAACGTTCGCCAAATTTCAGGTTGATAGTATGGGGTTGTGCGGCGAACTGCTTGCCATCACTCCAGCGTAAAACAGGCTTCTGGACTTCTTTGCCAAGCGTGATTTCGAACTCTTGCTCGCTGGGAAAGTGAATCTGCATATCCTGGCCACTGATGTTTTCAATGTCCAGCCCGATCTCGATTTCTTCCTTGTCCCTGCCTAGCTTCAATCGATTCTTGGGGATGATTGGCGTGACTTTTACGCCATCAAATGTCGGTTCTGCGGAAGGCGAGAGCTGGACACTCGCCAAATCGTAGCGGACTTCGCCCCCGATGTTGTTTTCCCACCAACTGATGAGGCCTACCTTGGGGGCGAAATAAGCACCAAGCAGTCCGACGTCGTAGCAATGGTAATCATCGCTATAAAAGCGGACCATGACGACATCGCTAAATGTTCCCGCAGGCGTGTTGATGGTCAGCCCTTTTTGGACAATCTTCACCTTATCTGCGCACATGAAAAAAGCTAAGTGCGTATAGATCGTACCGACGGGGTCATTGAAATCAATGAGGCGGGTCGCATGGCCACCTTCAGAACCGGCAATGAATACTGCCTCACTGTTGGCGTCGGACCAGAGCCATAGTGGATAGCTTGTGTCCAGAAAATTGGAGTATTTTCGCCATCCGTTAGCCTTGGCTTCTTGCACGGTCACCGGGTGCAAAGACTTCTGGCCTTTCGATTGATATACCAGCGTGTCTCCCTTGTTGAGAGCAATGTAGCTGTTTGCGGAGGCGGTTGCAGAAATCGCTACGCCCCAAAGAGCGGCCTTGATTACGCGCATCATGATGTGAACTTCCGTTGGCTTATAGGTCTTGCAAGTTGGATAAAGCTTGTAAAGCATGAGGGCTTCAAGCCCAAATAACCACGAAGAATCACATCTGCCTTTGTGGCTTGGCAATGTTCTTTGTCTGGAAATTGTTCCTACCAATTTTGCCAAGGATGAGGTACAGGCATCGGGCACAGGCGATGCTGCGTATCGGGCATGTAAGTGATTGCTAGCGGTCGCAAATGAAAAAAGCGGGGAATTCCCCGCTTTTTTCATATTCAGGCTAAGGCCAGACCTTTGGGCTCAATGCCGTTGCGCAATAACCTTGGGTAAGCTTGAACCTCTGATCGTGTTGGCGTGTTGTCCTTCGTGACAATACGCCATGAGAAGGTCTGGTCCGACCTGATGCACTGCCAGGCCAATTAGCGAGGGGTGCTGATGGTCATCATGCGGTCGATGTACAGAGGTGCTTCAGCCTTGACGGTTTCTGGAACGAAAACCGAACCTGCAGGTGCGTTCGAACCCTTCAGCTCGATACCCAGCTTGTAAGTGCCGATATCCACCGATGCGCCATTCAGGTTACGCACGGCCAGTGTGCCAGCATAACGGCGGGTTTCGCCGGCCTTCAGTGTGGTGTTGTGAATGGCCATGATGAAGCGCTTGTCAGCACCCCAGCTATTGATCACTTGACCGGTTGCATTGGTCAGGGTGATGTCAAAGTCTTGACCGCTAGGGAAGGTGAAAGTCATGTCGCTGTTGCTGCCGTTGGTGATATCCAGAGCAACTTCAACTTCTGCCTTGTCACGACCCAATACCAGGCGGGAGGATGGGAAAGTGGCTGCAACCTTCAGGCCGCCTTCAGGGAAGTTCTTGCCGCCAACCGTCGCCTTGGACAGCTCGAATACGTTCGGGCCGGCGATGGTTTGGCTGGTCCACTTGATCAGGCCAACCTTGGGTGCGAAGTACGCTTCGCCAGTGCCGGCGTCAGCACACTGACCGCTGAATGTAACGCGAGCAACGTTGCTGAAGGTGCCAGCAGCGGTGCTGATGTTCATGCCCTTGTCGGCCAGAACGGCGACGCTTTGGCAAGCACCCAGGCCAGTGCTGGTGTAACGGGTGCCAACGGCATCATTGAAATCAACGATCTTGGCGGACTGGTTGGTGCGCTCTACGCGGGTGAAGATCGACTCGCCGTTAGGATCTGCCCAGATCCAGCGCTCGCCGGTGCCGGCAAAATCGGAATACTTGCGCCATGCGGTGGAAGTGACGTCGGTGACGTTAACCTGAACTTCCTGACCACGGTTGCTGGTGAATGTTGCGGTGTCGCCCTTTACGGTGGCGATGTAAGTGCTGGCGGAGGCGGTTGCAGCAACGGCCATACCCATCAGAGCGATGTTCAGTGAACGAATTTTCATTTTGACTACTCCAGATCATTGTTATTTGACAAGCCAGTCCGGTTGGAGTGGCAGTGAACTCGCACCAGGCGTCCTCAGAATAAAATTCATACAGATCAGCCGGTTGCAGCCGATGCTAGCCCCCATGCAGGTCATCGGCTGCCGCGATTCCGGTGAGAAATCGGGCGAGTAATGCATTCGGTCAGGATCGCTGAGTCCGAATGCGGGGCGCATTGTAAGCGGATGGGAAGTTGTTTCAAAATTCGTGTCGTTCTTTTGAATAAACTTGTCGCTATTTTGCATAAAACCAATGGTTTTATATAAACGTCATTATCTTCTTATTTGAATAACTTAAAAATTTTTGCGAATGGCATTAGCTGGTGTGGCGGGCTTAGTCTGATGAAACTAAGTCGTTTGATGAAGGGTTTATGACGTAGAATTGCCTGACAATTGTCATTATATAAGAGGATTCTAATAAATGAAAATTACTGAAACACAAAACAACTTTCTTGTTGTTGACTTCGAAGCAACCTGTTGTGACAAAGGTTCTGTTCCACGAAATGAAATGGAAATCATTGAAGTGGGCGCCGTGCTGGTTGATTGCCACACCTTTCGACCGATTGATGAGTTTCAGCGATTCATCCGGCCGGTTCGTCATCCGCTGCTGACGGACTTCTGCAAGACGCTGACTACCATCAATCAGTGGGATGTCGATTCCGCCGCGACTTTCCCGGCGGTCGCCAAGGAGCTGGAGCGTTGGTTGGCGCCGCATCGCCCGGTCTTGTTTTGCTCGTGGGGGGACTACGACCGCAAGCAGCTGATTCAGGACGCCGAATTTCACCGCTGCAGTAATCCGATAGGCGGTGAGCATTGCAATGTGAAGCAGCGCTTTTCAGACCAGCAGGGGTTCAAGCGCGGGTTGGGACTGGGGATGGCAATGAAGGCCGCGCAGATGCGGTTTAAAGGGACTGCGCATCGGGGTATCGACGATGCGCGCAATATCGTGCGGCTCTTGCCGCATATCTTTGGCGGGGTGCCGCTGGGGCAGCGCTAGTGCTGTTGATGTTTTGCTAGGGAGCACGAGCATCTCAACAGCGCTTAGCGCCAGTCTTTCAAACCGTAACGGGCCAGGATTTTCGAGAGTTGACCGGAGCTGCGCAGATCCTGCATGCCTTTGGATAGCAGTTCGGCATATTCGTGGGATTTGGGGTGTTTGGGCGAGAAGGCGATGAAGATGTCCTGCGCTTTTTTCTCGCAACCGGCTTCGTGGACGGTGTCGGTGGCTTTTTGCTGCTTGAGTGTGTAGATGGCAACCGGCTGGGCCTCGACGATCGCATCAACGCGTTTGCCCTGCAGCTTCCGGATGTTCAGGATCAACGGTTCGTCATTGGCCACCAGCATCTGTACCTTGCCATCTTTTTCATGGGCTTTGATATAGGCATCCAGCTCCTCGCCGTAGCTGTAGCCATTGATGGTGCCAAGCGTGATCTTGCTCAGGCTGGCAAGGCCATCAAACTGCCAGGGATGGTCTTTCAGGGTATAAAAGCACTGCATGGAGCGGCCTTGTTCGTTGGCCGGGTAGATGAAGTCGGGTGCGTCATCCTTGAGTGCGCCGACAATGGCATGGATGTTACCTGCCTTGCCTTCGGCAATCGCACGCTGCCAGCCCATCAGTTTGTAATCAACCTTGTGCCCGGCTTTGCCAAAAATCTCGTTGGCGATGTCGATCATGAAACCCGGGCTGCTGCTGCCAGGTGCGCAATTGAGCGGGCAATATTGGTCGGCCCTGATTGTCAGTACATCGGCGTTGGCGCATGTTGCAGCCAGGCACAGGCTGATGGCGAGCAGGTTTTTCATGGCGGCTCCAGGGTGGCGAGACTCTCGTGGCAAGAGCGTTCACATGAACGCTCTTCCCTGATTGAAGCACGTCACGGTGAAGCCGCAAGGGAATGCGTCAGAAGCCTTTGGCAACCCCTTCCCTTCTTGGATCGGCTCCGCCCCACAGGCCATCGGGTTTAACCACGACCGCCGACAAACCACTGTTCATTTCGACGAACTTCACTTCATGGCCTTTGGCCTTGAGGGCTTCGGCCAATGCTTCCTGCCCGGTGTCTTTTTCCAGTTCGGTAGGGCCGTTGCGGCTACCGTAGTGGGGCAGGGCAACTGCCTGCAGGGGGGATAGCTTCCAGTCGATCAAGCCGACCAGAGTCTGCGCCACATAGTTGATGATCTGGCTCCCTCCCGGAGAGCCGGCTGCAAACGCCAGTTGCCCCTGTTCGTTGAAGACCAGCACCGGCGACATGGAACTGCGGGGCCGCTTGCCCGGCTCTACCCGATTGGCGACCGGCTGGCCGTTGTCGGTGGGGCTGAACGAGAAGTCGGTGAGCTGATTATTCAGCAGGAAGCCTTTCACCATCATCCGGCTGCCAAAGACATCTTCGATGGAGCTGGTCATCGATACCGCATGTCCTTGCTTGTCGATGACGATCAGATGGCTCGTGCTCGGGAACTCGGGAGAGCTATCAAGGCCAAGTGCCATTTTGGGCACGGGGTCGCCGGCCTGGGCTCGACCCATGCTGCGGGCCATGTCGATTTGCTGGCTGCGGGTGACCAGATAAGGTTTGGATACCAGCGCATCGCTGGGGACTTTCACGAAATCCGGGTCTGCCAGATATTTGGCGCGATCAGCAAATGCCAGTCGGCCAGCCTCGGTAAATAGATGGGCACTTTCTACCGCATGCGGTGCCCAGTCTGCCAGCTTGCGCGTTTCCAGAATGCCGAGCATCTGCAGCACTGCCACGCCACCTGAGCTTGGCGCATTCATGCCGCACACCTTGTAGAAACGGTACAGACCGCAGATCGGCTGGCGCTCAACGGCCTTGTAGGCGGCGAAGTCTGCCAGGGTCAGATCGCCGGGGTTGGTTGGATGGCGCTTCACGGCATCCACAATGGCCTGGGCGATTTTGCCGCTGTAAAACGCCTTGGGGCCTCCCGCCGCTATGGCGCGCAGCGTGGCGGCATATTCGGGATTCTTCAATACGCTGCCAACCGGCCAGGGTTTGCCATCTTCCTGATAGAAATAGGCTCGGGCGTTCGCATCTTTCTTCAGATGAGGCTCGCTGACCAGTAAGGCATGCAGGCGCGATGACATTTGAAAGCCATTCTCTGCACGGCTGATTGCCGGTTCGAACAGCGCTGCCCAGGGTAGTTTGCCGTGACGTTGGTGAGCCATGTGCAACATCGCCAACACGCCGGGCACACCAACCGAGCGGCCACCAATCACGGCATCGTAAAACGCCAGGGGTTTGCCGTTGGGGTCGAGAAAGCGTTCAGGCTTGGCGGCTGCGGGCGCTTTTTCCCGTCCATCAAAGCTCGTGGTTTGCTTCCCGTCGTGATATAGCAGAAAGGCACCACCGGCGATGCCTGAGGATTGTGGCTCGGTCAGTCCCAGCATCAGCTGGGCGGCAATAGCCGCATCAATGGCACTGCCACCTTTGCGCAGCATGGCCAAACCGGCTTCGGTGGCCAAGGGATTGGCAGTGGTAACCATGACTTCCGGCGCATAAGCCAAGGTCTTGCCATAAGTGCCGGTGGCGGCCTCGGGCGCGGTTTCTGCTGCAAGTGCCAATGGGGTAAGCAGCAGGGTGGCCAGAAGGCTGGCTGTCAAAGGTCTGAGGGCGTGTCGATTCATGCGGACTCCTGATGACGGTGGGACGGCTGGGAACTTGTTCATGATCTGCCGTGACAGGCCATGCGGCAAGGTTTTCAGCGCGATCCCTGAATGACTCTCCAATGAGATGGGCAAATTTTGCTGCGCATAAGCCGTCAACAGCAGACCGACCAGTGCATGACCGGGCTGCCGACTGGGCCACTGCTTGGGCCGCAGATTTGTGCGAGCTGCCGGGAATTCGCTATAAACCTCACTTTCGACGAGAGAGTGAGAAGACCGTTCCATGAGCCGCCCCCCTTGCATTGCCCATTACCTTGATATCCAGACTGCCGATGACGCCCATTACCCGGATAGTGCCGAGCGGCTGTCGATTGGCGCGCCATTCGGCCGCCACTTTGGTCTGCAGCGACTGGGGATTCACCATGAGCTATTGCCACCAGGCCGCAGAACCTCCTGGCCTCATGCCGAGAAGACAGAAGAAGAGTTTGTCTATGTGATCGAGGGAAATCCGGATGTGTGGATTGACGGTGTCTTGCACCGTCTGCAGCCGGGCGATGGCGTGGGCTTCAAACCGGGTGACGGGCTCGCGCACACCTTCATCAACAACACCTGCCAGCCGGTACATCTGCTGGTCGTGGGGGATACCCGACGGGACGATAACCAAGTGCATTACCCTTTGCACCCGGCACGCAATATCCGCATCGGGGATCTGCACTGGGCGGATGTTCCACCACGCGATATGGGCGATCATGACGGGCTTCCCGACCAGTTGCGGGCTGACGACGGCCCGTATTGATGGGCTGATCGGGTGGGTACCTCTGAATCCCGATTGAGTCTAAAACTGCGGCGGCGGTGCGCCTTCGCGCTTGAGCCAGGCTTCCAGAGTCTGCTCGGGCAGCAGGCTGAAATGTTCGTCGGATAGCTGGATCTGATCAATCCGATCCAGCCTGAAGCTACGAAAGTCCGCCCGCAGCTCGCACCAGGTGGTCAGAGTCCAGACGGTACCCCAGAAAAATAAGCCCAGTGGCCAGACGCGGCGTGATGACGCTTCGCCATCCTGCTTGTGGTAGTCAAGATCGACCACGCGATGCTCGGCAATCGCTTGCCGCAACGGAGCCATCATGTCCAGCGAATAGAAACGTACGGTTGGCGCATACAGGCGGCTGCCGGCAAGATTGGGCTTGAGTGTTCCGGGTAGCACCGATTCGATCTTGGCCAGCGCCTGCTCGGCAGCCCGGCCGAGTGCCTTGTCTCCCCAGGCTTGCGCCATGCGGGCGCCAATGCGCAGGGCTTCGAGTTCTTCCTTGTCGAACATCAAGGGTGGCAAGTCGAGCTTGTGCCGGAGAACATAACCAACGCCGGCTTCACCTTCGATCGGCACTCCGGACAGGATCAGATCGCGCACATCCCGGTAGACCGTCCGTTCCGAAACTTCGAGCCGCTCGGCCAGGTAGCGCGCTGTGGTCAATCTGCGACCACGCAATAATTGAACAATCTGAAACAGCCGGTCAGCACGGCGCATGGTAAATCCTTGTGCGGGCCTGCTGCGGTCCGGATAAGGCGGATGGCAGCAGGCCACGGAGGTCGGTCAGTTCATGGAATGCAGCCCGACGTGATTGCCTTCGCTATCGCGAAAGATGGCGATGTAGCCGATTTTCTCACCAAGATGGGTCTTGGGCATGATGATGGCGCCGCCCGCCGCTTCTACCCGTCCCAGCATCTGGGCCAGATCTGCGCCGGCGTTCAGGTAGGGCAGCATGCCATCAGAGGATGGACGCAGGTGTTCGGCATGAACGACTGCACCGCCGACATCTTCGTCGCCATGCGGCAGTATGGCCATTTTCATGCCGGGAAAGTCAGTGTCGAGGCGGAGTGTTTCTGCATACAGTGCTTCGTAAAATGCGGTGGCGCGATTGAAGTCGTGGCTGGGGATCTCGAACCAGTTGATGGCGTTCATTGGTATGCTCCTGTCAGTAGTTGGATTGGGCTTCGACCCGGTGCTGGCTAAGTCGATGAGGCCAGTCTACGCAGGGGCTACTGACAGCATACTGTCAGCAGGGTTTGGCGAAGTGTGCGCTTTGGCAGACCCAAATCCGACGAAACGCGATCCGAAAACAAAACGGCAACAGAGCCTAAGATTGATATCAGGGATTCAACATCCATGGCAGTGGCTGGGTGTTTCCGGTTGGCAAAATCGGTTGCTCATGAAGCCTGCGTGGGTGGAAACAGGAGGTACGGTGTACTCGCTGCTACAGCAGGAGCTTTTATATGTCGTGATCAGTGGCGTTGTGGGGCTGTTGTTGATGTACCGCTTCCGCCCTGACGAGCGCCGTAATGTCAGGCTGACGGCTGTGTTCCTGGTATTGGGACTGATTGGCTACGGGATTGCGCAGGGCGCGAGCTTGATGGGCATGTCGCGGGTGGCGGCCATCATGGGCGAGGTTTTCACCATCCTGCTGGGTATGGTCATCATCCGGCTGTGGGGGCTGGCCATATTTCGTCTGTTGCTGCCGGCAATCGGCGTGCGGGTGCCGCAGATCCTGGAAGACGTCATCGTCTCGGTCGGCTACCTGGCCTGGGGGTTGGTACGGCTGCGTTATGCCGGGTTGGATCTTTCGCAGATTGTCACCACCTCGACCATCATCACGGCGGTATTGGCTTTCTCGATGCAGGACACCTTGGGCAATGTACTGTCGGGTATTGCATTGCAGCTCGATAGCTCGATTGAACTGGGTCAATGGGTGAAGGTTGGCGATATTTCGGGCCGCGTTGTTCAGATCGGCTGGCGTAGTACCCAGATTGAGACGCGCAATGGCGAGACGGCCGTCGTGCCGAATGCCTGGCTGATGAAAAATACATTTTCGGTCATTGGCAAGCAGCTCGGCGAGCTGAAGGTCTGGCGTCGCTGGGTGTATTTCGAAGTGGATTGGGAGTGCCCTCCCCAGCATGTCATGGACGCCGCTACCCAGGGGGTGCGTGATGCACGTATCGAGTTTGTGGCAACGGAGCCAGCACCACAGGCGGTGCTGATGGAGTTGTCCAATGGCGTGGCCCGGTATGCATTGCGCTATTGGCTGACCAACCCGCAGGTGGATGATCCGACGGATTCACAAGTCCGGGCGCATGTGGTGGCCTCGCTGCTGAGGCATGGTTTTGCCTTGTCGATCCACAGTCACAATGTATTGATGACCAAGGACAACGACAAAACGATGGCGGCCAAGCTGGCCAAGGATCTGCAAGCCCGCATCAAAGCCCTGAGTGAAATGGATCTTTTGGCTGCCGCTTCTGAAGCGGAGCGGACCAAGATTGCCGAGCAACTGAATTTCGCACCATTCGAGACGGGTGACATCATCACCCGGCAGGGGGCGATTGCCCATTGGCTATATATCCTGACAGTTGGTGAAGTCGAGGTCTGGAAGGACTTCGGTACAGCTGATGCGCAAATGTTGGGCCGGCTGACGGCCAGCAGTTTTTTTGGTGAGATGGGACTGATGACCGGCGCACCGCGCTCGGCAACGGTTGTCGCTGTCAGCTACTGCGAGTGCTACAAACTCGACAAAGCCGTATTCCAGCAGGCGCTGCATCAAAGGCCGGAGTTGGCCGAAGCTATTTCGCAAGTGCTGGCGACTCGGCTTGAAGCCAATCGCAATAAGGTAAACAACTCATCGGTGGCACCAATTACGCCTCATCACACCGAGCTATTGGCACGGATGAAGCATTTCTTTGGTTTGCAGTAGCGGTGTTCGTGCAGGCCACAAAATGCCAACAGCCCGCTTGGCGGGCTGTTGGGGAGATTCTCGTATTTGCCAAGCCTAGAACTGAAATACCGACTGATGCATATGAAAGTTCAGCAGATCGGCGAAGCGTTCAGCGCGGTTCTGGCCTCGGCCGTAACCGACAAACACCTGTGCGCCCTTGAGCGCGCTAAAGTCGGTGTTTTCGAGCAAAGAGAAATCCGCTTTACGTAGCTTGCCGCTATAGGCAGCTTCAGGTGCATGGACATTGAAGGGGGCCCAGCCTGCTGGGGTCTTCTGCCAGCTACCCAGCGTTGGCGAAACCGCCACGATGTAAACATCGCCATCCTGTCCAATATCCGCAGGCGAGGGGTCTACCGTTACCGTCAGATTCTGCGCCCCGGGCTCGCCACGGACCTTGGCCTGGTAGTCCGGCGCAATGGCGACGAGACTGGACAGTTTCTCTGGGCTGGAGGCGTCGGTGGTGTCGCCAGCAAGACCCCAGTCGTTATGTCCCCAAGCCCAGAGGCTGCCGTCGCGTTTCAGCGCCACCGTGTGGCGTGAACCGGCTGCGACACTGCTGAATTGGCCATCAATCTGCTTTGGCGTGGTCTGCGATTCATCGTCGCAGTTGCCCTGATGATTGGTCCGGCCCCAGCGCCAGGCACTGCCATCGGACTTGATACCAACGGTGTGATTGCCTGCTGCACTGATCGCCGCAAAATTGCCATCTGCCAGACCGGGGTAGTTACGTTTTTGCGTAGTGCCGTTGCCAAGCTGGCCGTGTGAATTGGCGCCCCAGCTCCAGAGTGATCCATCGGCTTTCAGTGCAACCGTGTGGTTTTCGCCGGCGGCAATTGCGCGGTACAAGCCACTGACTTGCGCAGGCATACGGCGCGCCTGGGTGCCGCCATCTCCCAGCTGCCCGTGAACATTGTTGCCCCATGTCCAGACGCTGCCATCTGCCTTCAGTGCCACCGAGTGCAGATCACCTGCCGCAATCGCGGTGAATCCACCTCCAATGCGGGTAGGAGATACGCGGGAAATCAGCGTGCTGTCACCTAACTGGCCGTGGCTGTTGTTGCCCCAGGCCCACAGGCTGCCATCGCGCTTGATGGCGAGGGTATGCAGATTGCCAGCAGCGATGGCGATAAAGTCTTTGCCGATTTTGACTGGGGCGGAGCGGGTGACGGTGCTTCCATCTCCGAGCTGGCCTTGCTCATTCGTTCCCCATGCCCACAGGCTGCCATCTGCTTTCAACCCAACAGAGTGATACCAACCCGATGCGACGGCTGAGAAATCTGCGCCAATCTGGCGGGGCCGTGTTTGGCTTTTGCGGGTGCCATCGCCGAGTTGGCCGAAATCATTTTGTCCCCAAGCCCAGAGGGTGCCGTCGCTACGCAGCATCAGGCTGTGGCTGGCTCCGGCAGCAACTTGCGGAGAAACGGCCCAAGCATGGCTGAAGCTGGCTGCAAAGAATGGAATGAACAGGAAAGCTCGAAGATTCAATGACTTCATTTCTATTTTTGGCATATTTCACACAGCCCGCAGTTTCGCTTTATGTCATTGGAAAGTCAATTAATTTTCCAGTAATTACAATGACATAATGCGGATGGGCGGCGTCGATTTTCTGACAGGCGTTGCGAGGAGGGGCTTAAACCGACTGTATCGGCTGGCTGTGGGTCAACTGGCACTGCCGATTGTCCGGCATAGTCACTACAATTTTCGGGATATCTGATTTTTGCAGGCCCTGCCAATGTCCCGTTTCGAGAAACTCAGCCGATCTGGAGTCGTCTGGATTCTAATTGCCAGTTTTCTGTTCTCTGTCATGGGAGTTATGGTCAAGCTGGGGGCCAGCCAGTTTACGACTGCGGAGCTGCTCTTCTATCGCTGCGCAGCCAGTCTGGTCGTCATGGGAGGGGTTGTCTGGTATCAGGGATATTCGTTGCGTACGGGTCAGCTGAAAAAGCAGCTGTCCCGCTCAATATCAGGCACGGTGTCGATGATGTTCTATTTCTATGCCATCTCGCACTTGCCGCTTGGTACGGCCTTTACGCTCAACTACACCTCGCCGATGTTCCTGGCGGCGTTATCAACGCTCTATCTGCATGAGCGATTCAATTCAAAGTTGCTGGGTTCGATCATTGCCGGATTTGCAGGGGTGGCTCTGCTGCTGCATCCGACTTTCGAGCAGTCACAATGGCTGGCTGGTGTGTCTGGACTACTCTCTGGGCTTCTTTCGGCGGTAGCTTATCTGAATGTGCGCCTGCTCAGCCAAGCAGGGGAGCCAGACTGGCGCACGGTGTTCTACTTCTCCCTGATCTCCACCTTGGTTGGTTTTGTCTGGATGATGACCGGGCCGTTACATGCCATAGACGGACGCGGCCTGTTGATCATTGTCGGTATGGGGGTGACGGCCACCCTGGCGCAGCTGGCACTTACACGCGCTTATCGCACGGGAAAACCACTGGTTATGGCCAGTCTGGCGTATTCGACCGTGCTGTTTTCCACCTTCTTTGGCATGGTTTTCTGGCACGATCGCCACCCGACGACCGCTTATCTTGCCATCATGCTGATCATCGGGGCGGGGGTTGTCGCTGTCATGAATGGTCGGCGTTGAGAATCGGGTACCGTAGACGCAGTTGGCGTTTTGCTCCCGGCGCAACCCTGTGGGCTGGAAATAAAAGGTCAACGCAGCCTTGCAATCGCCGCAGCCCCACGCGGCAGCCAGGTGGCAGATTCGCACGTAGAATGAACCGGTCTACCCAACCCACGCCGACCGGGGTCTGCCGATACCATGACAGCCATCCACGACTATTACGAGCAGCTTGCACCCACTTATGACCAGAACCGTTTCGGCAATTCCTATGGCCGGTATATCGATGCCATGGAACGCGCCATCCTGTGCCAGTGGCTGGCGGGTGTGCCGGCAGCGGAGGTCATCGACATCGGGTGCGGCACCGGTCGCTTGCTGAATTTCGCGCAAACCGGGGTCGATGTCTCCGATGCCATGCTGCAAGAGGCTGCACGCAAATTTGCCGATCGGCGGCTCGTTCGCAGCCAATTGCCAGACCTGTCCGAACTATTCGAAGCGGACCCCTCCTTGCCCGCCACTCGGCCTGCGCGTCAGTTTCAGGTGGCGACTTGCTTCCATGTTTTCATGCACCTGAGCCCGCAGGTGATTGCCCAGTCATTGCAAACCCTGGCGGCATTGGTTCGGCCCGGCGGTAGCCTGATCGTTGATCTGCCCTCCCTGCGGCGGCGGTCTTTGCGGCGGATTCGTGCCAGCAGTACGCCCTGGCACGCCAACACCGTTGCGACGACGGCACTGCTGCAGGAATGGGCGGGACCCGAGTGGAAAGTGATCGCACGACGGGGGATCCTGTTTCTGCCGATCCACCGTCTGCCCTCGCGCCTGCGTGCCGCCTGCCAGCCCCTCGACACCTTGCTCTGCAACAGCCCGCTTGCGGACTGGGCGTCTTACCACGTTTACCAGCTGCAACGTCAGCCAGTTACCGAGGGCGCGCGTCATGACCTGGCGTAATCTGGTACGTCGCATGCTCCCTCTGGCCCTGCGTCAGAACGTGGCGCAGTGGCGACGTCAGGTGCGCGACTACCCCCTCGGTGCGCAGCTGATGCCCAGACATGCTGTGAATTTGCCCGACTCCTGGCAGTTGCTGGCCGAAATACGCCAGCCGGTGATGCCGAGTACATTGCTGGAAAACAAGCTGATCAACCTGCGGCTAGGGGCCAACAAGCTGAATCTGGCTTTGATCGAGCCGCATGCCATTTGCTCGTTCTGGCGCCATGTCGGCCGGCCGGTGGCGCAAAATGGCTTCATGGTCGGGCGAAATCTGGTTGAAGGTGAGCTGACGCGGCAAGTGGGCGGGGGGCTTTGCCAGCTCTCATCCATCCTGTACCACCTCGGTCTGCGCAGTGGTCTGGAGGTGGTGGAACGCCATGCTCACTCCATCGACATCTACCAGGAGCACGAGCGCTTTACGACACTGGGGGCCGACGCCACGGTGGTCTGGGGCTACAAGGATCTGCGCCTGTGCAACCCTCATCCTCTGGCGATATTGCTTGAGTTCGAGGTCCACTCCGATGCGCTGGTTGGCCGCAGCTGGATCAACATGCCGCTCCGTCCCTGCGAGGTGACGTTTGAGCGTGAACAACTCGGTCCGGAACAGGTACGCGTACACACCCTGGTCGATGGCCGCACGCTGGCACAGACCCTCTACAAGCAACGCCCCGGTCTGGCCCTGCCTACTGCTCGCCAGTCCAGTTAGCCGCTGTTTGCGTCGGGCTGCGTGGAACCGGCTGCTTCGTTCTCGGGGGCGGGCAGCGGTTTGCGCACATGCCACATTGCGATACCTGAACAGGCATCCAGGTTTTGTCCAGTGCGCGACCCTGGTTGCGGGCGGTCATCGGCTATCTGCCCGCTTGTTTACCGCATGGTCAGACAATCTTTGCGCTGAAAATAACTAATTTGTTTGCATTTATTCAGAATTAAATCCGATTGTTTTGTACAGCACTGAACAATATTTTCCTTTGATTTTGTGGGGGCTTTGCTACGCTGGATTTCATGAATGGCTGAATGAATCATGCATCGAATGGTTTTGATTGGCCAAAAGAGCCTGATGAATAAACAGGTGGGATAACATGGATTGCGCTGCCGGTTGACAGGGTTTGTTCAATACAAGCAGGGTGGATTAGAGGTGGTTGAATGAAACAGGCCACATCCGCACGATTATTCAAATTCTCTTCCTGGGGAAGATTTGAATTCCTGCCTGACTCCAGAGCCTTGCAGCGCTATATGGTATTTTTGCGGCGCTGCAATATGGTAATCGAAATCGCATTGATGTCGGTTTTATTGCTGGCAGCAATATTCCTGCTGCTGCTGATATTTGGTCGCAATCTGGAGCTGGCCATTGTATCGGACGGCACCACCAATTACTGCGTGGTAGGCGAGAATGGCAAAATCAGCCGCTAATGCTGCCGAGGCAGCCGCCTATGGCCTGGTCCTGCAGGACAATGCCCGTCTGCACGACGAGGTGAGCCGCCTTAAATTGCAGCTGTTGCGCCTGGTGATTGGCCTGTTGGTCACCATTTGCCTGTTACTGACGCTGGTATGGGCTTTTTTCTGGGGTTTTCCCAAATACCGTTATATTCACGTCAAAGATGCCAATGCCGTGTGTGTGGCCCAGGCACTCGATCAGCCCAATGTCGATGTCGCAGCGGTGGCGCAATTTGCTACGGATGCAGCCGTCGGCAGTTTTACTTTCGATTATCGGAATTACCGGCCGATATTGACGGCGGCAATGGATAAATATTATTCAGCGGATGGCCGCACGGCCTTTCTTAATTCGCTGGAAGAGTCGGGTAATCTGGATCGGGTAATCAAGAATCGGTTAATTGTTTCGTCCGTGGCGATTGCGCCGTCGCAAGTGGCCAAACAAGGGGTGCGAAACGGTATTTATTATTGGGAAGTCCAAACCCCGCTCAAGATTTTATATTCGGTGGGTGGCCAGCAGGAAAATGGCCAATTACAGCGCGTGCTGTTTGTTTCTACCGTGATTCGCGAACCGACCAATGCCATTAATCCCAAAGGGATTGCCGTGCATAAAACCGTGGTGGCGCCCCTGCCATCCGGTTGGGGGGTGGTCGAATGAAACGCCTGCTGCAGACAGGGTGGATCGGGTTTTGGCTGGGTTTGGCCTGCGCGGCTGACCCGCCGATTCCGCCAACCAATCTCCCCCCGGCCAACCTGCCGCCATCGTTACCGCCGATTCCGGTGCTGATGCCGCAGAAGGTGCTGGGCGACACCGTACGCGATCTACGCGACACCACGCTCTCACCTGAGCAGGTGAATGAAATCAAACGTCTGCTCACCGAGCGTGACCGCTTGCTGAATAGCAACTACGTCAAACCCTCGCGGCCGATTACCCGCTCGCTCAACGTCAATCTGCAGTCGGGGGCGCAGCCGCCAATGCTGCGCCTGGCCTTGGGAACGGTGACCAGTGTGGTGTTCACCGACGCACAGGGCAACCCGTGGTTCATCGAGTCGGTGGCGCTTAATCGTACCCAGTTCAGCGATGGGGAAGGCGGCGCCAAAGCCTCCCAGACCAATGTGCTGAATCTGGAACCGCGTACCACCAGCGCGTTTGGCAACGTCACCGTCATGCTGCGGGGCATGGCCACGCCGGTGATTTTCATGCTGAGTGCCGGGCAAGCGGAAACCGACGTGCGGGTGGATGCCCGCATTCCGGGGCGGAATCCCGACTCGCCGGGTGATCTGGTGATGGTGACCATGCCCCAGCACGACGTGCAGATGGTGGCCTTTATTGATGGCGTGCCCCCTGACACGGCTCGTCGCCTCAACGTGCAAGGGGGGAGTGCCGAAGCGTGGCTGTACGCCGGCAATCTGTTTGTGCGCACCCGTAGCGCGGTGCAGTCACCTGCGTTCATCTCGCGCATGGGGTCGTCGGATGGCACCAGTGTCTACAAGTTCGCCGGCATGCCGCCTGTCGTGGTGGCGCTGGAGTCCGGGCGGGCGGTGACTTACTTCATGAGTGGCTACTGAGATGAGCGAAGCGCCTGCCGGCAACGTCCGTACCCAGAATGTCAAAGCCGTGTTCGGCAGCGGGATTGGCCGCATTTCGCTGCTGGTGGCGGGGTTTATCGTTGTGGTCTTTGGCTATGTGGCGGTGAGCCGGCTGTTTGGCAAACCGGCCCCCAAGGCGGGTGAGACGCCCAATGTCGAGCTGCCGGCGGCGCCCAATATCAAGACCGATCCGACCAAACCGGTAGCCGCCAGCGAGGTGGAACGGCGCAAGCAGCAGGGCCTCGAAGAGGCCCAGGCCGCGCAGAAGGAAAACAAGAGCTATCAGGCCGAGATGCTGCCGGCTGTCAAAGATGACATGGGGCGCTTTGGCAAATCGGATATGGGAATCGACCCCGCCGCCCAGGCACGATGGAATGAAGAGATGGAAGCCTATCGCCGGCGCCAGCAGGAAGTGCAGAAGCGGGCGCAGGAACAGATTCAGACCCTGATCGGCACACTGGGTAAACCCACGACCTTCAGTGTGGCGGTATACGCCCCGCCCAAGGCGGAAACTGCGGCCCCGACAGCCACCGACAAAGCCGCCACGTCGCCAGCTGCCGGTAAGGTGGCGCTGGCCGGCGGTGCGCGCAAGCCGATGATCCGGCAGGGAACCATTCTCTATGCCACGCTCGATACCGCCGTCAATTCGGACGACATGGGTGTGGTGCTGGCCACCTTGCGTGGTGGTGAGTTCGATGGCGCCAAGATGATCGGCAAAGTCCGGCTGGAACAGGTGGGCGAAGCCGCCATGCGCATTGAGTTCAACGCCATGTCCGGCGCCAGGGTCAACGACGGCTCGATCCGGGTCAGCGCGGTAGCCCTGCGGGAAGAAGATGGGCGCCAGAACGTGACGGATGAGGTGGATGGGCACTACTTCTCGCGTTACCTCTCACTGTTTACCGCTGCGGCACTCACTGGCATTGGCAAGGCGGCATCTGTAGTCAGCGGCTCGACCACCACCACCAGCACCGGCACCGCCACCACCACGACCACCACCGTTGATCCTTTCGACACCAGCCGTCAGGCCAGACTTGCGGCCGGAGAAGTCGGCACGGCATTGGGGGCCGAAGTGAAAAAGCAGTTCAGCCGGCCGCCCACGCTGTCGATTCCGGCGGGCAAAGGCATCGGCGTGCTGTTTGTTGAAGACGTGAACCGCCCGGCGACAGATGTCGCCTACAACCAGGGGGCAACACCATGAGCCAGTCGAATACCGCCAAGGTCACCACCCTGTCACGTCGCCCCTACAACGCCAAGGACGATGACGACGAGCCGGACTACGACGCCGACGAGGACTACGACGACACCGACTCGGACGACGATACCGACGAACCGGCGCCGACCAAACCCGCCGGCAAGAAGTCGGGCGGCATGTCTTTTGGCATGCTGATTGGCATCTTCGGCCTGTTCATGCTGGTCATCATTGTTGGTGCCATTGGCACCATGAGCTATCTGAAGAAAAAGCGCGCCGCGCAGATGGACGAGCCGTCACTGGTCATGCCACAACCGGCACTGCAAGTGCCACAGACCATGCCGCCTGCACCCGATGCCACGCCGGCCGGGCAAGTGGCCTTGGCACCAAACCCTGCGCCAGCGGCCACCCCTCCGGCTTCGGAGCCGCAGCCAGCGGCGGCGGCCCAATCCGCCGAACCGCTCAAAATGGCCGAGAGCCTGCCTGTAGCCGCCAAGGCCGAGGCTGCCCCGGCCGGTGCTGACAAACCGGCCGAGGCCGTTGTCGAAACCCTGACTCCTCCCGGCGCAGCCAAGCCCGCCAGCAAGTCGGCCGAGCCCAAAGCGGCTGAACAGAAAGAGCCTGCCGACATCGCCGGTCGCGTCAACAAGCTTGGCGCAGATACCGCCAGGGTGACGGCGCAGGTCAGCGATCTGAACAAGCGGGTCGGCCATATTGAAACCACCCTCAAAGCCATCCTCAGCCGGCTGGAGCAAGGGGCACCCCGTCATGACAGCCGCGCCAGTGAAGCGGGCCGGGCCGAAGCTACGCCAGCGAAAGCCGACGTTGCCAAGCCGGCTGACGTCGCCGCGACAACCGACAGCAAGTCGGCACGCGCTACGCGCAGCACCAAAGTCGAAACCAGCGAGGCAGACAGCAGCGATAGTCGCCGTCACCGCAGCCGTGCCGAGCGCAAGCGCCTTGCCGAAGCCGAGGCCGACACCCGGCAGACCGACCGCCAGCTGCCGGCGGGTTATCGCATCAGCGCCATCATCGGCGACCGGGCCTGGATCATCGCCCCCAATGGTGATGAGCTGAGCGTGGCGGCCGGCGAGATGGTGGCGGGTTTCAAGGTCAGGGAAGTCGGCCGGCGCGATGTGCGGCTGGTGAATGGACAGGTCATTGATTAACCGTAGGTGAGGGCAGCGTGTTACTCAATTAGCCATAAATGGGCCGGGACATGGCAAAAGAATCTGATTTCTTTACCATCTTTATCAATGTCGCCAAAGAATTCGAAGGCGTCTTCGATTTGCTCGGTGCATTGGGCCCGCTATTTGGTTTGTATTTGATATTCGATTCGCTGGTGAGCCTGGGTTCGTTATCGTCCGGTAAATTCATGGGCCATAAACAGCCGAGTTTATCGGGAAAAGTAATACAGCTACTGATTGGCGGGGCGCTGGTGTCATTTGCCACCTTTACCGGCATTCTGGGTAACACCCTGTTTGATACCCCCAGCCAATTGAATTCGGCATTTCTATATGGCGTGAGCGATGCCTCGAATTCGGCCGATAAAACCAAGGCGGCCAAAATCGGCATTTTGCTGTTTTTGCGGATAGTCGGATTAGTCGCCATGCTACGCGGGCTGATTCTGCTCAACCGCTATTACAACGGCACCGGCAGCGCCACCATCGGCCAGGCGGTGACCTTCATGATTGGCGGCGTACTCTGTGTATACGTGCAAGACCTGGCCATCGTTTTGAATAACACCACCGGCTTTAATCTGATTACCTGGGTGTTTGATGTGAAATGAAGTATGCGACCTGTGCCAACAAGGAGGTTGAAATGTTCCATTATCTGAATGCCATTTGGCGAAATATGGTTTTTTACATGATCTTGCTTGGCAGTAGTGCAGCCTGGGCCGATGAAAGCAAGAAGACTTTGCAGGGGGAGTTAAATGACGCAGGAAAAGAAAAAAAACTAGGTTCTATTACCGGTAATTTAAAAACAGCCAGCAATGATATTTATGATCTGCTGTTAACTGTGGCAGCGCTGGTAGGATTCTTGATTGTGGGGTATTCACTTTACCAGCTTTATAAGTCGTCAAAAGACGAGCGGGAAAAGCCCGCTTCGGCCATTGTCGGTTTATTTATCGGCGGGGCGATGCTGGGTATATCGACGATTACCGTGGTGATGCGCAATACCGTAACGGGCTGATGCCATGACCCACCTCACCACCCCCACTCTCACACACTATCGGGGCGTGCTGGGCCTGACCCGGCCAGTGCCGGCGCCGTTGCGGCGCTGGCTGGAAGAGGCTGGCGAGGTGTGCGCGTTCTGTGGCGAGCCGACCGGGCCGCATCGGGGGGTGGTGTTCCGTGATGGCAATGCCCGCAACCGCGATGCGCACAATCTGGCCCTGGCTTGTGCCTTGTGCCGGCTGGCAGCGCATCCTGTCGCGGCCGGAGTGATGGGGTTGGCACGGCTGGCGTGGTTGCCCGAGCTGCAGCAGTGGCAGATCAACCTGCTGGCCCGGCGGGCCTGGCTCGATGCGGACCATCCCCAGCCGGGGCGGCGCCGGCTGGCGGAAGAGCTGTCGGCACGGCTTGAACGCGGTGTGGCACGGCTGGCGCTGCGCTATGGCGAAGCGGCGATCTACCCGGCCATCTTTGCCGACTTGGCTGCCGCCGAGAGCGAAGCCGCCTGTGATGAGATCGAACGGGCGCTCGATGGCTTGCGGCTGGTGCCGCTGGCCTCGGCCTTCCGTCGTGAGATTGAAGACTGGCGACGGCTCGAAGCCGGGAGGGCGTAGCCATGCTGGCCGAGCTGGAAGCTGTCGTTATCAGCCTGTTGTCGGTGTTGCGCACCGAGGTGGTCGATTATTGCGATATCGAAACCATCGACGACAACGTGCTGGTGGCCAACGATGGTTCGCTCGCCACGGTGATCCGCATCCTCGGGGTGAAAACCCTGCTGTCGAGTGCCCACTTTCAGGAAATCGCCCAAAGGCTGGAAGGCGCACTGACGCCTTTCATGCGCAGCCGGGGCCACCAGATTCAGGTGGTGTTCCGGCGCGATATCGACCCGACCGAGCTGCTGAACGAGGCGATTGCGCCGCAGAAAGACACGGCGGCCTATCTGAATCTTGATGTCGTCGATCTGGTCGATGAAACCGCCGACAAGCTATCGGCCTACCTCTACGACGAAACCCTGCACTGCGTATTGTGGTCACGACCGCTACTGCTTGACCCGGCCGAAGCCCGCATTGATGCCGAAGAAAAGCGGGCGCTGGCCAAACAACACAAATTGCCCGCACTGAAAAACGCGCAAAACCCCTTGCGGCCGGTGCGCTTTCTCTACGACCGGCACATCGGTTTTGTACGCAAGGTAGTGGAAGATCTGCGCATGCTCGACTTCATGGTCGATGAGTTTGACGTGCACGGCATGGTGCGGGCGATCAAACGTTCGGTTTACCCGGATAGTGTTGACCCGCGCTGGAAACCGCAGTTGCCGGGCGACCGGCCGGTGATCCGCTGGAAGAAAAATGCCAACCGGCGCGATGCCAGTGAGCTGTTGCCACCCTCCATCGCCCAGCAGGTGATGACACTCGATGCTGAAATCGGCCGGCATGGCAACCCGGTATTGCCCGACCCCAACACGGTTCGGCTGGGGGCACGAGTGTTTGCGCCAGTGCTGTTCGAGCTGCCGCCCAACGAACCCAAGACCTTCACCGCGCTGTTCAACGATCTGAACAAGGCCGAAACCGTCGAGAACGGTCGCAAGCGGTCGGTGCCTTACGCCCTGTCGTTCATGCTCGAAGGCGATGGCATGTCGGTGCTCGGGCTGAAGACGGTGTTTTCGAGCATCCTCGGCTTTACCAGCGAGCAGAACCGCAATCTGAATTCAGCGGCCAAGGCACTGGGCGAGTTCCGGCGCGATGGCGGTACTCTGGTCAAGCTGCGTATCTCGGCGCTGACCTGGGCCCGGCTGGGCGAGGACAAGGAACTGAGCCTGCGCAAGCGCAAGCTGATCAAGTCGCTCGAAGCCTGGGGTGGCGGCAAGGTGGTCGAGAAGTCGGGGCATCCGCTGCTGGCTTTCCAGTCAACAGCCGTGGGGCTGTCGTACAAGCACATCGGCAACCCGGCGGCGGCACCGCTTTACGATGCAGTCTATCTGCTGCCGCTGACCCGGCCGACCAGCCCGTTCAAGCTCGGCTCCACGCTCTACCGCAGCCTCGATGGCAAGCTGATGCGCTATCAGCGCTTTTCCAGCGATCAATCGACCTGGATCACCTTGATTGCCGGCAAACCGGGCTCCGGCAAGTCGGTGATGATGAACTCGAACAATGTCGATAGCTGCCTGATGCCGGGCCTGACGCGGCTACCTTATATCTGCATCATCGACATCGGTATTTCGTCGGCGGGTTTTATTGATCTGATTGCCGATGCCCTGCCCAAAGACCGCAAGCATCTGGCGGTGTACAAGCGCATCCAGAACACGGCCGATTACGCCATCAACCCCTTCGATACCCATATCGGCCTGCGCAATCCGCTGCCGCGAGACCGGCAGTTTCTGATCAACTTCCTGGTGATGCTGGCCACACCGCCCGAGCGCGATGGCGTGCCCTATGACGGCATGAGCGGCTTTGTCGGTCGCATCGTCGATTCGGTGTACCGCTCGGTGTCCGACCGCGAAACACGGGGCCGGCCGCAAAACTACATTCCGGGGCTGGATCAGGAAGTCGATGAAGCCATTGAGCGGGCGCGGGTCGAGATCCGGCAGGCGACCAAGTGGTGGGACATCGTGGACGCCCTGTTCGACGCCGGCGATATCTACGGCGCCCAGCGCGCCCAACGCTATGCGGTGCCGACGCTGGACATCGCCATTGGCATCGCCGCCACGCCCGATATTCAGGAAGACTACGGCGACCGCGCCACCAGCGCCGGCCAGAGCCTGCCCCGGCTGTTCATGACCATGATCAGCGAGGCGATCAACGACTACCCCATCTTCAGCAAACCCACCAGCTTTGATCTGGGCGAGTCGCGGGTGATGTCGCTTGATTTGCAGGACGTGGTGCAGGTCGGCTCGGCCGCGACCAAGAAACAGGCGGCGCTGATGTACATGATCGCCCGCCAGTCCTTCCTGAAGAAGGTGGCGATTTCACGCGAAGACACAGCACTGGTGCCGCCCCGTTATCTGGCCCATTACACCCGGCTGACCGACGAGATTGCCGAAGACTACAAGGTCATCTGCTACGACGAGTTCCACAAGACGGGCGGCCACGCCATGTTGCAGGAACAGATCATGACCGACGGCCGCGAGGCCCGTAAGTGGAACCTCGAAATCGTGCTCGCCTCGCAGATTCTGGAAGATTTTGGCGGTTTGTCGAAAATCGCCACGTCGATCTTCATTCTCGATTCGGGCACTGAGCAGACGCGCCAGTACGCCCGCGACACCATCGGCTTGAGTGAGGTCGAAAACAGCGCGCTGCAGCGCTATGTCACAGGCGCGAACAAAGATGGTGCCACCATGCTGGCGCGCTTTGTCACCAAAACCAAGCAATACAGCCACCTGTTTACCCTCACCTGTGGCGCCAAGCGGCTGTGGGCGCTCTCGACCACGGCCGAAGACCGCAAGCTGCGCTCACTGCTTTATCGCCGTATGGGCACGCGCGAAGCCCGCGAGCTGCTGGCCAAGCGCTTTCCCTCGGGCTCGTGCAAAGCCTATCTGGAGCGAATGCGCGAAAACCTGTTCAACCAGTCGGATTTTCTGGATGAGGAGCAGCTGAATTCAGCCGTTGAAGAATTGGCCAACCAGCTGGTGGCCGAATACCTGCGGGATGGGCAATGACATGGCCAATTACCGTGGATTATCGGAGCACGAAGAAGTCGCCAGCAGCCGGCGCCGGGTGGATACCCGCAGCGCCGGGGCCAAGCTCGCCGCCTGGCTCGAAACCGGGCAGGGTGCGCTGTTCGGGCTGATGGCCTTCCCGGCGCTGGCGATCCTGACCCTGCGTCTGCCGTTTTCGGGCGAGTTATTGGTGTTGGCCGCCTGGCTCTATTACCGCCGCTACCTGAAGGTGGAAGGTCGCCAGTTTGAATTTCCCTACCGGGTGCCGCTGCTGGCCAAGGTGCGCGATGGCTCGGCCAACGGCAAGCTGGGCGAAGGCTTGACCTACCTCGGCAGCGAAATCGGCAGCAACGAAGAGGTCTATGCCAGCAATAGCGATCTGCGCACCCACCAGCTGGTGCTGGGCACCACCGGCAGCGGCAAGACCGAATACCTGCTCGGCATCGTCGCCAATGCCCTGGTACAGAACAGCGGCTTTATCTACATCGACGGCAAGGGCGACCCCAAGCTGCAGAAGGATGTATTCCGGCTGATGCGCGAATTCGGCCGTGAAGACGATCTGCTCGTCATCAACTTCATCACCAGTGGCCGCGACTTTATCGGCCGGCAGGAAGACCAGCTCACCAACACCCTCAACCCGATGGCCGTCGGCTCGTCCGGCATGCTGATCGAACTGATCGTCAGCCTGATGGACGACTCGGGCGGCGGCGCTGATATGTGGAAGGGCAGGGCGATGACCTTTGTCGCGGCCCAGACCCGGTTGCTGGTGTATCTGCGCGACCTTGGCCATCTGGTGCTCGATTCCGAAACCTTTATCGAGTACTTCGATCTGGGCCGGCTGGAAGAGCTGGTCTGGGGCCACAACGGCCGCTATGGCGCCGACTTCGACACCGTGGCGGCGCCGATGCGCGCCTACTTCACCACCTTGCCCGGCTATCGCAAGGAAGACCGGGGCAAGCAGGACGCCAAGGCGCTCGAACAGCATGGCTATATCACCATGCAGCTGACGCGCATCTTCAACGACCTCGCATTCAACTACGGCCATATCTTCAAGGTGCGGGTCGGCGAGGTGGATATCTTCGATGTGGTCTATGGCCGGCGCTGTCTGGTGGTGCTGCTGCCAGCGCTGGAGCGGGCACCCGAATCGCTGAAGATGCTGGGCAAGCTGATCGTCGGCAGCGTCAAGCAGATGATGGCCGGGGCGCTTGGCAACCGCATCGAAGGCATGGTGCGCGAAATCATCGACTCCCGCCCCACCAATGCGGCGGTTCCCTACTACACCATCTTTGACGAAGCCGGTTACTACATCATCCCCGGCACCGCCGTGATGCCGGCACAGGCGCGCAGCCTGTCGTTTTCGATGACCTTTGCCGGCCAGGATTTTTCCAGTTTCAAGAAAGCCAGTGCCGAAGAAGCCGAGGCGATCTGGGAGAACACCAATATCCGCGCCGTGGGCCGGATGACGGGCGGCCGCCAGTCCGATACCTGGCAGAAATTGTCGGAAGCGGCTGGGGAAGCCTACGAGACAGTGATCGGCGGTTATGAAGCCCAAGGCGATGGCTACAAGCGTGAAGGCGGGGTGAAGGTCGAAAAACGTGGCCGGCTCGATTACGACGATCTGGCCCAGCAGGAAAACGGCGAATTCACCTTTCTGGTGGGCAAGAAGTCGCGCAAGGGCGGCGGCGTGCGCGTCATCCGCAGCATGGCCTTCTACACCGCCAGCGATCCGCCGCGTGAAATGCGCACCAACGGCTTTCTGCCGATCGAACCGCCGTCCCGAGGCGATGCCGATACCTTGGCGGCTGAACGCACGGCGCTGGCGCAAGCCCTCGAAGCGGGTGAGTTTGCCGAGCAGTTGCAGCGGGAACGGCCTGACCCGGTGTTGCTGGAGCTGGCCGAGTTGCTTGATCAAGTCGCCTATGCTGGCCACCAGCTCCTGCAGTGGCTGCAGGAACGGGCCGACAGCACCCCCGAAGCCGAGGCCGGGCAGGACACCGAGCCGACAGTCGAGCCCTTTGCGTTTGAAGTCTTGCGCGAATTCTATTTGAGCGAACCCTTGCCCGAGCCCAGCACACCGCAGGAACAGCTCGACAACCTGCAACACATCATCGCCCACATTGCCGAGGAGACCGCCTGATGCCTGCTCCCCGACTTCTACGCTGGTTTGGCCGCTTTCACGGTGCCTTGTTCGGAACCCAGTTGCTGCGCCTGGGCAACGGCAGCTTTGTCAGCTGGCTCCGCAGCCTGAATGCACCGCTGTGCTGGCGTTGCCATAACGGCCGGTTGATGGCGCGTGACGGTGACTGGTGCTGCACGGGTTGTGGTTTCACGGTGCGGGCAGCTAGCCGCGAGTCACTGTGCGAGCGGGCGCTGAAGGCCAACCGGGGCAGCGTGCGACGCGAATTGCGCCAGGCGCCCGACGCCGCACGGCGCCGTCAGCGCGACTTTCGCTACAGCGCCCGCTTTTATCTGCTGATGGCCGCGCTGTTGTTCGCCATTGGCACCGCACGACTGTACGACGCCGGGGGCTGGATGGCGTTTGCGACCTGGACGGCGGTGTCGATCAACCTGTGGGTGCTGGGGTTACGCGCCAGCTATCGCCACTGGCAGCTGCAGCAGCGGCGCCTGTTCGAGCCGGGCTTGTTCTGGCGGTGGTTCCAGCACGAACGCTGGTGGATTTGAAGGACTGATGATGGATGCCGCCGATCTGCCTGCCGATTACTACGCCACCCGCCCGGCTACGGTGGATTGCGTGATCGCCGCGGCGCGCCGGCAGCGGGTGCCGGCCAATGTGTTGCTGGCCATTGCCAGCGTCGAGGCGGGACGGCATGGCCAGGTGCGGGCCAACCGCGATGGCAGCGTCGATCTGGGGCAATTCCAGATCAACAGCGTACATCTGCCCCGGTTGGCGCGTTATGGCATCCGCGCCGATGACCTGCGACTGCGTGGCTGCTACGCGGCCGAGTTGGCGGGCTGGATGCTGGCGAATGAGGTTCGGCGGGGAGGGCGTGGCGACTGGTGGAGCCGTGCCGCCCGCTACCACTCGGCCACCCCGTATTACAACGCCGTCTACCGCAGCCGGTTGATTGCGGCGGCCGATGTCTGGGGGCGCTGGCTGGCGCGCCACTACCCGGTTGAAGTGGCCTGGGCAGGGGTGCAGTGAGGATCAGGGCGGGCTTGCAGCTCGTCGGCGATGGATGACTCGAAAACGATGTCGCGGAAGGGATGAGCCATGAAGATGCGCAAGGGGAAGATCGGGATGGCCGTGGGACTGGCGCTGTGGCTGACCACGCCAGTCCATGCGGGATTCAGCATCGAAGACAGCGCCGAGGCGCCCAAGCCGGCCAAAGCCGCCAAGCCAGCCCCGGCTGCGGCCCCGACCGCCAAGGCCGAGCCCATGAAGGCCGAAGCACCGGCCGAAGCCACCTGGGTACTGCGACCCCAGCACGGCACGGTGCGGCGGGCGCTGATCGAATGGGCGGCTCGTGCCGGCTGGCAGGTGGCGTGGGAAGCCTCGGTGGAATACCCGATCAACTACGAGGCGACCTTCACCGGCACCTTTGAAGAGGCCATCGGCGGCGTGTTTGCCTCGCTGTCTGCGGCCGACGTCGCGCTGAATGCGCTGATGTACAACGGCAACCGCGTGGTGCGGATCGTCGAGGCCGGCACCAAGGCCCAGTGACAAGGGGATGACCATGCAAACACCCAGACCACTTTCCGCCTGCGCCCAGCACCCGGCCCGGCCTACGCCCGATGCGGGCCTGCGGCGCGCCATCTGTCTGGCCACGGCGCTGGCGCTGACCGCCTGCAGCTCGGTGCAGCTCAAGCATCAGGTTGAAAAATCTGTGGCCGACAACAGCCAGAACACCGCCCAGCAACGTAGCGTGCAGGCCGACTATGCGCAGAAGCAGGCCGGGCCGGTCCGCAAGGTTGATGGCTTCTGGCTCGGCAGCCGCGCCATCAAGCTCTCACCTGATCAGCAACTGCCACCGGTGTTCGACCAGCCGCACTCGCTGAGCCTGCGCTACCCAACCACGCTGGCCGGTGTGGCCGATGCGCTGACCAAGGTCAGTGGCGTGATGATCCGCATCCAGCCGGACGTCTACACCGCCGCCCCCTCGGCCGCCCCTTCAGCGGCCACGGTCCGGCCATCAAGCGGTGGCAATATCAGCCAGACCGAGCGCGATGCCTTGTATACCGGCTATCTCGGTGCTGACTCGCTACGCGGCCTGCTCGACAAGATCGCCGCCCAGGCCAGCATCTCGTGGGAATACCGCGATGGCCTGGTGCAGTTCTACCGGCTGCAGAGCCGCACCTTCACGCTGCTGCTGCCACCGGGCGAGGGCGATGCCACGGTGAATGTCTCGAAGTCGGCCACCGCCACCAGCTCGGGTAGCGGCAGTGGCTCGAACAGCGGCTCGGCCAGTAGCAGCAGCGATAACAAGGTGTCGTCCACCGCCAAGCTGCAGTTCTGGAGCAACATCGAACGCACCCTCAAAGCCATGCTGACGGCGGCCGGCAAAGCCGAGATTTCGCAGACCACCGGCACCGTGTCCGTCACCGACACCCGCGACGCCGTCGAGCGCATTGCGGAATACATCGAGCGCGAAAACGCGGCGCTGACGCGGCAGGTACAGGTGGATGTGAAGGTGCTGTCGGTGCAGACCAGTGATAACGGCGATCTGGGCCTCGACTGGACGGCGGTCTATCAGAAGCTCACCAGCAATGGCCTGGGCAATATCGGCTGGAGTTTCGGCTCGG
>NZ_JARRAF010000109.1 GCF_030129945.1 Parachitinimonas caeni | reverse complement strand
CATTCTCGCCGACAAACCGTCCTTGCCAGACCTGCTCCTCCAGTGCCTTGCGGGTGACAACCTCGCCACGATGCTTCAGCAGAATGCCGAGAATGCGGGCAGATTGCGGCTGAATATCGACAGACAGGCCATTGATGGTCAGTTCTCCGGTCGATTCATCAAATAGCGTTGAGCCAAAGCGGTATTGGTAAAACATCGTCTCGGAATATTTTAATTAAATTGCCTGAGGGCGGATTTTGAATAAAAAATACTATGGAAATGCCAGTGACAAATAATGTCAGAAAATCCGGAGCGACAAGATGAGACTAAATGGGCGTGGAAAAGGTTTTTTGTTCAAAGCCAGGGACTCCTCATTTTTATATGCATATAACGCCTGATAACTTACTTCCTGATAGGGAAGGGGGTTACTGGCGAGACTACGTGGTTTGGCATGTGCTGCTTGGAGTTTGGCGCCGCTTTGCCCCGATTGGTAAATCGGCCCTGGCAATTAAAAACCCATCGACATAGTAAGTCGGGTGGCGCGCCCCTGATATCTCTTGGTGGAGATAAGTAAAGATTTGGAAGAAATAACAAGCATATAGCAACCAACGGGCAGTCGAATATGCCATAGAAGCTGGCATATTCAAAGCGGTTTCATCGAATTGCAACGTGTGCGGGCGAGCGATTGGCGGTCCTTGGTGAAAGACAGCATCTGCGAGAGGCTCGGCCGTCTGTTGTATTTAGCCGCGGAGGCAGAGGCTGGCGAATGCTAGCCCAAGATCCGCAGGTGTTTTTTGTTGCACTGTTAATTTGTCTGGCAAATATCTTGAGCAAGACAAAATTACGACACTTGGCCTTTGCTGCATTGTTTCCCACGGCGAGAAGCGTTCATCGGGCTAATGCATCACGCTCGCGGTTACGAGCAGGCTACAACGTAGCAAACGCATGGTGGGGGCGCACCCACAGGCTCATCAAGGCCGCTTTGCTTCTGCCAGCAATACAGAAACCGACTGTCGGTCTATCGTCAGCGTGCGGCGGGCATCCTTGCTGATGGCTGTCTCTACCTCTTGCAACAAGCGTGCGGCGGTTGCCTTGTCGCGTGAGAACAGCGCCAGCCTGGCGTTTTGATATTTGAGGTAGGCATCCCACAGGGCATCCGGCTTCTGGGAGTCGAGTGCCTTGGCGTCCAGCTCGTTGAGCAAAGCCGGCACCCCTTCTATCTGACGCATATCGAGCAAGGTGCCGGCCAGATGAAAGCGGGTCGCTTGCACGAGCGGGTGATGTTCCGGCAGTTTGCTGCGGGCAAATGCCAGGGATTCGACCAGAATTGCTTTGGCGCGCTCCGGTTGGCGGGCGTGCTTATAGGCGCGAGCCGCGTTCAGTCTGGGGCTGAGTACGTCTGTCGTTGCCGGGCCTAAAATGGCCGAAATGATGTTGGCGCCTCGTAGATTGAATTCCGCTGCTTTTTCCCATTCGTCATTACTGAAATACACCCCGCCCAGGCGGATAAAGGATTTGGCGGTCGGAAGTGATTCCGTTCCAACAGTCTGCCGCATACAGCTGATTGACGACTCTACTTCGGCCAGCGCCTCCTTGTAGCGATATTGCCGAGTCAGAATGTCGCCATAACCTTGTATTGCCAGGCAATGCAGGTAGTGATTGCTGCCATACCGCATTTCGGTCGAACGCTTGAGTTTCAGGAATAGTTGTTCCGCCGTTGCATATTCCTTGAGCATCTGATTGGAATTGGCAAGTTCGTAACTGACGAGATCATGCAGATGCTGGCTACTTATCGGTAAACCATCCAGCGTAGTCAGGGCCATGCCCTCGTAAAATTTGACCAAGCGCCATTGATACTCGGCCCTGGCCACCTGCCCACGAACATGCCAGTACTGGGCGACCGTTTCGGAAGGGGGCGCGGATTTGAGCCACGGCGAGCGCTCGATTTCAGCCAGCTGCTGCTTGGCGTCGGCGAGCTGGGTCAGGCTTCTTAGGCTATCGGCCTTGAGGATCTGGATATGCGCCTTCTGCTGCAGATCGGGATTGGCCACCTTGGTCAGCGCCGTCAGTGCCTTGTCGCCCTCGGCCAGCGAAGCGCGATGCTCGCCCAGGCTGTTG
>NZ_JARRAF010000108.1 GCF_030129945.1 Parachitinimonas caeni | reverse complement strand
CTACCTGTGCTTCCCGCTCTGTCCATGATTCACATGACTGCACCATCACCTGACTCCCACCAATCAAATCCCGGAGTTTGGTGGCTGGGTGACCGCAGCGCTAGGTGGTGGGACCGGACGCTTACGTTGGCCGGGGACCGAACAAGGATTGACCCAGATCCAGGGGATGGTGTTGTCGGCCTGGATTTTATGGACGTCGTAGCGCTCGGCGATGGTTGTTCTGACCCAGTGCGAACGGCAGGTAAACCTGCTGCACAGGGGTAAGGTTGTCTGCAAAGGCAGGTGGTAGCAAAAGACAGGGAAAGTAAAGCAGGCCGCAGTCGTCGCACGATAACTCCGTGTGATGTGCGATGACCGCTCTCGGGGCGAAACCACTTGCACGTCGCACGGTTCTCATTTTTCTGTGCGAGGGCTGCAGTGCGGGCTGGGCACCGAGCGAAAATGGGATCCGTCAGATGACGGTTAAAGCGGCATTGATAGGCCGGTTTTTCGGTCAACGACAAGAGTTGGTGGCCAACCGGAAAGCGCAAGCAGAACAATCTTCCCGTTCTGATTACCCTGGCATGCTGGATGGAAATCCATCCTGGCGCGCATGAATTGTTTGAGTTTAGGAGAAGCAGTGGACAGATTCATTGAAGTGGTAGGTACAGCAAGCTTGGTGGAAAGCGTCGTCGAGTATCGGGCGGATGTGACAGTTCAAGTACGGGCTGCCCAAGTTGAGACGGCGATTAAAGAAGTGGGTGAGCTCCGTGCCGAATGCATTCGGCAGTTGAGGCAATCAGGCCTCAATGGCGATGAATTGAGTGAAGGCGGAGCGGAAGTCTGGCGACCCTGGTTTTGGAAGCAGAAGCCTGGGAAGGAAGCGTCCCATAAACTGTTGATCTGCAGCCATGACATGAATCGCCTGATGACTGCGCTGGGTGCATTGGAGCCACTCTTTGAAAATCAACGACACGCGTTGTCCGTATCCATGCGCGCCCCGCGGTTTGACGTCAGCATCGACGCGAGACGGGCGGCTGAACGCGCTGCCTTGGCGGATGCGGAAACGAAGGCAAAGAACATAGCAGAGTGCGTTGGCTTGAAGATAAATAGCGTACTTGAAGTCGAGGAACTCGGTGTCAAAACCTATCGATCTGGTACTTACGGCGATGAAGACTGGATGGGTGTCTATGCGGGAGGAGCCAGTGCCGCTGCGTTAGATGCGGGCGATGCCCCGGAGCATGCGACCCGCTCATCCACAGTGCGTTTTCGAGTGCGTTTTGCCACCGGGGCCTGATCCTGTGGTCAATCAACGTTGATGGTTGAGCGGGTGTTGACAAGTTAACCGGCCAAGTTTTCAAAGGCATGGCCCTCCTGATCGACAGCGCGCCATAGGTAATGGCGCCGGCCATTCATGGAAAGGTAGACCTCATCCAGACGCCATTTATCCCCCCGCCTGGGTCGGCTACGCCTTAGGGTATTGGCGTAGGCCGACCGAATTTCAGACACCATTGCCGGATCATCTCGTTACTGACGTGTACACCCCGTGATGCTAGCTACTCCTCAATGTCGCGGAAGCTGAGGCTGAATCGATGGTATAGCCAGATCGCGTGGCTGATGATTTCAGCCGGAAAACGGTGGCGGTGGTAGGGGTACTTGTCCACTCCAACATCTTAAACCTCCGTTTAGACCTAAGTTAACTTGTCAATACCTTTCCGATTGTCACCTGCCTGACAATTTCCACTTTTATGTCAGGGTGCATTGCATAAACTTCAGATCGGTCACTGCTTTTTCAACGCGATCAGGGTGGGATGGGTCATGGTGAATATCGTTTCCGGGCAGGGTGCGGGTCTAAGGGATGCCAGCTTGTTGCAGACTAGTGGGCAGCAGGATGTTGGCACTGATGCGGGTGGCCAGCCCACCTATACCGCCACCCCGCTGCAGATCCGTCACGATGACGAACTCCTGCTTGGCCAGGAGCTGCCGACGGTAGGGACGTATGACCGGCAGGGGCGGATGTCGGGGGAGCCTGGGGCGGTGGTGGAAGGGTTGGTGCCGCGCCTGCGGTGGGAAGGGGAGACGGTCTACCGGCATGACGAAGCGGGCCATGACACGGGGTTTGGCTGGGACGCGG
>NZ_JARRAF010000107.1 GCF_030129945.1 Parachitinimonas caeni | reverse complement strand
TTCTCAAGATCAAGCGATGGCGCGGGATTGCAACCCGCTACGCAAAACGACTGAAGTCGTTTGTCGCGGCCGTTCAAATACGGTGCCTTGCTCTTTGGCTGGAAATCTCGTGACGACACTATCTAGTAGGGAATCAGCATAAATTACTTTGTTTTTTCAATTAGATTGAGTCTGATAAATATATCAAGACCGACTTGTCCATGAGGTTTTCATTGATCCGATTCAATAGGGCTCAAAACTCAACCTCCTGGGAACACAATGCCAAAATTAGCTATTTATCGTCAAAGACAGCTTATCTAGCACAATAACAGCCCATTCCAAAGTAATGACAAAGACTTAACCCGGTTTTCCGTTCCGTTACACCTCAGACCCCAAACTCGATGCACACTCCGCGTTTGACCAAGCCTTGCACGATGCGGCGTAAATCATCCAGATTGCGCGCTAAGCGATCCATGCTGTGTACCACCACCGTATCGCCATCCCGGACAAAGGCAAGCATCGCCTCCAGCTGTGGTCGTTGAGCATCCTTGCCGGATGCCTTATCAGTAAAGACTCGATCAATCTGGACCTGTTCAAGCTGACGTAGAGTGTTTTGCTCTAAGGTGCTGACCCGAACATAGCCGATACGCTGCCCCTGCACTGGGTTTCTCCGCTGAATATGTCAGCTTGGAATCTTAGACCCTTTACGGCGAGTGTCAATCAATGCGAATTCCTACCTTAATTTGCCGTAGTTTGCTGCGATGCCCTGACGCCAAGTTGAGGTATAGCTCTGATGGACAAGTGCAAGTCTCCCCGTCCAGCCAAAGATGGACTCGTAGGTAAGAAAGAGCTAGATTATCACTAGGTATTACCATGTGATAAAGGTCTTATGATGGCAACGTCTCTCAAGATTGATGACACTCTGAAACAGCGGGTCCAGCACCTCGCCAGCCAGCGTCGCCGCTCGCCCCACTGGATCATGCTTGAAGCCATCCAGCAGTACGTCGAGCGTGAGGAAGCCCGCGAGAGCTTCCAGCAGGAAGCCTTGGCATCCTGGTCTGCCTATCAGGAAACCGGCCGGCACTTGACCGGTCAGGAAGTACGCACCTGGTTGAACACCTGGGGCACCGAGGAAGAAAAAGCGGTGCCTGAGTGCCACAAGTAATCGTTACCGAAGGTGCGGCAAAAGGCTTGGAACGATGCCGAAGATTCCTTGCCGCCAAGTCTCTGGAAGCCACCAAGCGGGCCGGTCAAGCCATCGAGCGGCAATTCCTGCTGTTGGAAACGACCCCGGACCTTGGTCGGCCACTCCCTGACATTCCAGAGTTACGCGAACTGGTAATCGCTTTCGGCGATTCTGGCTATGTGGCGCTATACCGCCACGATCCCGCCGATGACGTGGTGTACGTTCTGGCCTTCCGGCACCAGAAGGAGGCGGGCTACTGATGACGATTCTCACTTCACCAGACTCGCTTTTATGCTGGGAATTTCTCGATTTCATTTGCAAATAGCGTGAGCTGGTTGCAATGGAATGCAAGCCAGCGCGGTGGAATGCAGATCCAGTTGCAAACAATCTGAGTCGGTGCAGCTTGGTGGATGCAGTTAATGTGAGCCGGCCAAGGCATCAAATGCAAGCCAGACCGGTTTCAAACGCAAGCCGCTAGTGTGTCACGAATGCGTAGAGGTGTGAGCCTCGAACGCAATGCTGTATCGAAGATGGGGGAAGGCCCCTCGGAGCCGGCGTGCAGGCGCAGGCTCCAAACCACCTTGAGCTGCATCGGTAAAGAGCCGTTGTAGTGAGCGTCAAGGAAAAGGCGCAGGAAATGCGTCAAGTAGGTGCTCAGGAGACGAGCGCAAGCGAACCATCGTTGAGGTGTCGAAAGCGTTAGACGTCGTCGAAACTGGGGACTAGCGGCACTCCAGGATCAGTTCGGGAGGCAACCTGTTTACTGCCCGAGCGGCGACCGGCATAGAGGTGGCGTGAACTGAGCACAGGCTTGTTGGGTTCCACCAGATTCCATTCCCCGACGTAGCTGGCCGCTCTATCGGGCCAGAGATCTTTTGCGTAGTCTGATCGCCCAACTTGAGAACCCTTCCTGATCATGAGTTACCGCCTGCACAGCAATGCGCGCACCACCCCGCTTACCCGGGAA
>NZ_JARRAF010000106.1 GCF_030129945.1 Parachitinimonas caeni | reverse complement strand
CCAATCAATCGGGGCAGAGGAAGTCGGGCGAGCAGACAGCTACGGCCGACCGCATCAAGGCCATGACTGCCGGACAGCCCTATATGGACGACACCGGCCGCATGTTTGATGGCAACGGCCGGCAGATTGGGCAAGAGACTGACTATTATGGCGTTGTACCGTGGGGAGAGTATCCGCAGGAAGAGGGGGGCTTTATTCCAACTTCCGGCCGTATGGGGGCTACTGGACCTAGGGGGCCTAAAGGCGGTCTAAGTAGCGCTGATTTGCGAAAACTGGGGGGCATCCCATTCATGGGGAAAGACTCATATGGCCGTGAAGAGCAATATTTCTTGCTACCGAATGGGGCAACTACTCGTCCTCATGACGAGTCTATGGCGTCTTCTCCAATTACGGTAACTGCTGAATGGCCTCGACAAAAATCGAATGTCGAATCTTTGTTTAAGCAAATCGCCACAGGAACAGGGGAAATTGTACAGACGCTTACTAGAGAACATGTCTCTCGGAATTTGATGCCAGAATTTGACATGCAGCTGAGTGATAATTCCTTGGTGGCAAAGCTATCTCAAACACCCGTCGATCTTGCTAAATCCGCATGGGAATGGGAATACAACAAGGATTCAAACTTACTCGCATACTCTGCGGCCACTTTATATGACGCAAATCAACGAGCTGGCTATAAAGCACAAGCTATTGCTAATAGTAAGTTTTATCTAAGTGAGTTTAATAAGTTGTCACTTGATCAAAGATCAGGAGCTCAGGGTAAAAATATTGCGATACAAGCATTTGGTGAAAGGCAAGAACTTCGTGCGGCTACTCAAAGTAAGTTAAGTCCTGGGGGGAGAATTGTCTCCCAGGCCATTGAGTTAGAAAGGACTTTTGTTTCTCAAGCAGAATATTCTGCTAAGAAAATAGTTAAGAGTGGGGGCATTGCGACAGAGAGTGGTGTATACGAGCGCATAATTAAGTCATCTGGAGCTAGTAATGGCTGGGTTTCTCGGGTTAACACCTTATCACGAATACTTGGTCCTTTTGCAATAGCTGCTGAAGCTACCGGTGGCGCCGCTCGCGTTTACAATGCACCGCAAGGGCAACATGGTCTATACACTGCACAGGAGATTGGCTCAATTGCGGGGGGCTGGGCGGGAGGGACACTTGCGACTATGGCAGTAGGAGGAGCAGCACTTGGCCTTGCTGCTTTAGGGATCACGCTTGGTGGAACTGCCATTTTGGCCGCAGGCATTGTCGTTGGGGGATATGCTGCAGTAACCACCTCCCGTTATGGACGAGAAGCTGGTGGTTACTATTATAATTTTTTTAGCAGGCAGTAATTAAAATGAATAGCTTTAGATCCTTATCTAATGATCTACCAGCTGATAAAATTCGTGCTGAGGCAAATGGTGCGAAGTTTAGGGTTTTGGTAGTTCAAAATGAGTTGGTAGAAGAAGTCTATTTTTTGCGTGAGAATAATTTTCTCGAAAAGGTTGATTGGAATTTAGGTTTTTGTGGACGAGTTGCATTATGGCTCAGAGGGCGGGAATGGCCGCCAACACTGATTTATCAAGTGGCGATAGCTAATAATGCTGTCATGATCAAGTGGTCTGATTACAGTAGGGGTTTTGGCGAGCTCGATGTTATGACGGCTACTCGTAAAGTTAATGGAGATAAGTGGAAGGTTGCATGGAAGGTTGGCTAAATATGCACGGTATCATGACCGCACGACCGCTAGACATTCCCCACTCCCTTCTTCCCATCAATTTTTGACCGGAAGAAGGGATGGACTATCGGGTTTGGCTTGGGTTTCGGATTCTGACTAACGCCGTATTCGGATCCCTGTCAACAAGCCTTCCCATTCTTCGAAATGCTCAATATGTTTGGGTGGGCTGGTAAAAGGGTTTTCATTCTCCAAAACCTGTTTCGGCGTCCAGCCGTTCAGGTTTTGGTGGGGATGATTGTTGTGGTGTTGTGCTGGCAATAAAGACGAGCGGCTATTTTAATAAATAGCCGAATCGCCTCTGCAATAAAACGTTGTTCTTTAAAAAAATAATTGAGATTCCGCCAGCAGTGGCCTGCCGGTGCAAATCAGCGCCAGCGGCAGCCGTATCGAGGTGAGCGGGGTGGCGGCCGACCGGATGCTGGTGATGTACCGCCCGGTTGGTTCAACCGACTTCACCTACCAGCT
>NZ_JARRAF010000105.1 GCF_030129945.1 Parachitinimonas caeni | reverse complement strand
TGTCAATCGGCACCCAATTTTTTCCAGCGACCGGCATCCAAAAGTTTCCATCTGATCATCCGATTTTGGCCTGACTCCTGCGCTGCTTGAACCGGAACGAATCATTCCCTGTTTCCAGTATTTCGCAATGATGTGTCAGTCTATCCAGTAAGGCTGTCGTCATTTTTGCATCGCCGAAGACAGTCACCCATTCACCAAACGACAGATTGGTGGTGATGATCAGGCTGGTTTTCTCATATAGCTGGCTGATCAGGTGAAACAGCAATGCACCCCCCGAGGTTGGGAACGGCAAGTAGCCCAGTTCATCCAGAATTACTGCGTCCATCAGTACCAGTTGCCTGGCAAGGTTGCCAGCCTTGGCTAACTGCTTTTCCTTTTCCAGCTGGTTGACCAGATCGACTGCGTTGTAAAAGCGAACCCGCTTGTTCCGGTGAATCGCGGCGATACCGAGTGCCGTGGCCAGATGGGTTTTGCCGGTGCCGGTGCCGCCCACCAGAATCAGGTTGTGCGCTGTTTCCATAAAACTGCAGCTGGCCAGTTGCTCAATCTGGTTTTGTGGCAATGGGGTTTCTGCCCAATCAAAGGTGGCCAAATCCCGATGAATCGGGAATTTTGCGGCTTTGAGCTGGTAACGCAGGCTGCGGGCTTGCCGGTCTTGCTGCTCAGCCTCAATGAGTCGCCTCAGCCAAGCCTCCGGTGCCGGAGGCTGTCTCGGCTTCTCGGCGTGCAACTCACCCCAGGCCGCTGCCATGCCATACAGTTGCAATGATTTGAGCTGAGCGATGCAGTCAATGCAGGCCATGAGTCCCCCCGCGCAGCACATCATAACGGGCACAGTCGGCCAACGGCTCACTGCGCAGCCGCAATGACTCAGGCAAGTGGATGGCCGAAGGCTGGGGTGGTGCCAACAAACGCCGCAGTTCGTTCATGACGATGGCGCCAGTCACGAGACCCGTTTCCAGACTGAGTTCGCACGCCACTTGCAGTGGCTCCAGACCGGCTTCCCGCGCCAGTTGCAGTAACTCCACAAAGGCACGGTCGCCTTTAGGCTGCTTGAGCAAGTGCTCTTTGACATGGCGGATCGGGGCAGGTAAATCCCATTCGATAAACGGTGCACCGTGACGCAACGCGCCCGGCTTCTTCTCCAGCACTGGCAGATAGTGCCAAGGGTTACACACCAGCTGGTTCCGACCAAATTGCCGGGGATGTTCGGCAATGATCTGCCTGTCGTGCACAATACGCAGCCGGTCCGCTGTCAGACGCACGGAAACCGCTTTGCCCGCGAATTCGGCGGGCACGCTGTAGCGGTTGTAGTCGACGCGAACCAGACAGGTGCCAGATACCCGTAACATCTCTTCGAGATAACCCTCAAACGGCGCGGCAATGGCACGTAAAGTGTTGTGTTCTTGTGCGAAGACCTCGGCAATCGGCCTGTCTTCCGTCGGATGCTGCCGTTGGGCCAGTTCCCGACAGCGCAGTGCCAGCCAATCGTTGAGATCGGCCAGACTGGCAAAGCGAGGTCTGGGCGTGAACAGCCACTCCCGGATGTTGCCCAGCTGATTCTCGACTTGCCCTTTCTCCCAACCCGATGCGGGCGTACAGGCCACCGGCTCGAACAGATAATGGTTGGCCAGCGCCATGAAACGGGGATTGAACTGGCGCGCCTTGCCGGTCAGGATGGTTTGCACAACGGACTTGAGGTTGTCGTAGATCATCCGCTGCGGTACGCCACCGAAGAAGGCAAACGCCCGGTTATGGGCATCAAACAGCATCTCCTGGGTTTCGCGGGGATAGGCCACCACAAACATCTGTCGGCTATAAGCCAGGCGGAAGTGCGCCACCTTCACCTTCTGCGAGGTACCGTCGATGTCAACCTGCTCCTGGCTCCAGTCGAACTGGCAGACTTCTCCCGGCGCAAAGCGCAGTGGAACAAAGGCCTGCGTCACAGACGGACGGGTGTTGTGGGCCTTCCAGCGTTTCACAAAGCGGCGTACGCAGTCATAACTGCCCAGATAGCCTTCAACCTGCAAACCCTCGAACAACCGTTGTGCGGTTCGGCGCTGTGATTTGGGCAAGGTTTGCTCGGCAGTGAGCCAGGCGGTGAGCATCTGTTGGAACGCTTCCGTCAACTTGGGTGCGGGTTGATGCCGCCGTTGATAGGAAGGCGATGAGGTGGTTCGCAAATGCTTGCGAACCGTGGGACGGGAAAGCTTCAGGCTGCGGGCAATTGAAGTAATGCTCTCGCCGCTGACAAGATGGCGACGCCGTATTTCGGCAATGAGATCCATGGTTAACACCCCAGGTTTCTCCGGCAAAAAGCCAGATGGTTGCACAACCCGGGGTGGCAACTATTGGATGCCGATTACCCCGGATACCTGGAAAGATTTGCATGCCGATTTACA
>NZ_JARRAF010000104.1 GCF_030129945.1 Parachitinimonas caeni | reverse complement strand
TACTGCTGTCCGTTGCCCCTTTGATCTGGGTTGCGTAGCGGATGGTCTCGATCTTGCGGCCGGCGCCATCGTACTGGTATTCGGTCAGATAGCCTTCGGCATCGAGCTGGCCGGTGCGCAGACCATCGGCGTCAGTGAAGTAACGGGTGATGCGGTTGGCCTCACCGGAAGGGACTGGCAAACTGCGATAGTAGGTCTGGGCATCCTCGGCCCGGTAATTGATCAGGCCACGCAGAATATCGCGCTGGGTTTTCGCTGTTGTGCTGTCCCCCTTGGATTCCAGTTTGGATAGCTCGTCATAGGGCGCTGCGTAACGAATGGTGCGGATCACCGCACCGGTGCCGTCGTATACCGTCTCCGTGGCATAGCCATCCGCATCCACCGTGATCGCCGCCCGGCCACGCTGGTCGTAGAACACCAGATCGAGGCGGTCATCGACCGAGGCTGGGGGCACCACGCCTTTGGCCTGCAGGCCCTCGATGTCCAGATCCAGCAGGATCGGGGTGCCTGCCTGATACAGCTTCCCCATCTGCTCGGCAGTCAACCGGGTAGCATAGCGGTAGGTATAGGCCAGCTGATTGTTGGCGTTGTAGTGGTACTCGACAAACGCCCCGGTCTGATCGACTTCGGCACACTTGAGACCGGCGGCGTTGTAGAACACGCCGGTGTAAACGCCGGTGGCATCGCCAACGACGCGCAGACGGCCCTGGGTATCGTAGGCATAAGAAGTCTTGGCACCGTCCTCGCCATCCAGCTTCAGATCAGAGACCTCAACCCGGCTGACCAGCTCACCGGCCCGGTCGTAGGTTTCAATGGTCTTGCGTACGGTCTTGGCCTTGCCATTGGTCTTCTGGAGCTCGTCGGTGACGGTGATCGTCACTTTCAGACCGGTGCCATTTCCCCCGCCATAGACACGGGAGGTCAGGGTCGTACCGGTCTGGCTGGTCAACAATCGGCCCAGACCGTCGTAGATGTAGTGAGTGATGACTTTGTTCAGGTCGGTGTCTGCACCCACCGTCTTCTTCAGTAAACGGCCTTCAAGGTCATATTCATAGCGCGTAACCAGATCCTGGCTCCCCACCCCGCCTCCCTTGATGGTCGAAGTTTTGAGCTGGCGTTGGTGGTCGTAATTCAGTTCGGTGGTCTGGGCTGCGGCCTTGCCGGTGACGAATTTTTCCAAGGTCGTCAGGCGATCCGCATTCGACAGACCCGCCAGGTCGGTACGCGTCTCCTGATACAGCTTCTCGTAGGCGCGCAGTTGATCGCCGTTGTAACCATATTCGGTGATGCGGCCATCCGGGCTGACCGTGAAGCGCAGGTGACGGGTAGCGGCCTCGTAAACCTGGTAAGTGGTCCGGCCGGATGATTCGGTGCCAGGCGCGGTGTACAGGGTCTCACTGGTCAGCAACGTTCCTTCGTATTGGCGCTGGGCAATCACATTGCCCTGACCATCCGTCTGCTTCGTCCAGTTGCCGTTGTCGTCGTAGCCTTTGTTGTCGTCGCCTTTGTAGCTGACCTTGCTGACCTGGCTGTCCTTCACGGTGTTACCGCCGGCGTCGATAGCGGACACCTCGACCAACGACAAATTGCCCTGGCCGTCATACTCGTACTTAACCTTGCTGCGCACGCCATCTACTGCCGGCGCAATCAGGTGGGTCAACTGGTTGCTTGAGTCATAGGTCAGCTCGGTATAGGCCTTGCCAGCAGGGGCCGTAGTGGCGGTAGGAGAAGGATCGACCACGTCATCCACCCAGGTCCAGGTGGTGTTGCTGCCATAGCGGAAGTGGGTGAATCGCGACTGACCGGAAGCAATCACCTCCTCAATCGACTGCACTCGCCCTTTGTCGTCATAACTGAAGCGAATGTCGGTGCCGTCACTCTGGGTCAGTTGGGTGACACGCTCCTGGTTGTCATAGATGTAGGTGGTCGTGTACTGGCTTCCATCTGCCGAATGCGTCGCCACTTTTAACTGCGCACCTGAGTAGGTGTAGGTTGTGGTGAAGTTATTGGGCTTATCTGAAGGTGCTTCTTGCCACTTGACTGTCGTGACACCGCCCGCCTCAGACCAGGCCAGTACCTTTTTATCCTGGGTAGTCAGCGTACCGGCCGTGTGATCAATGTCTAACCAGCGGCGGTCAGCGTACTCAATCCTGATCAGGCGACCAGTGCCGTCGTAATACTCCTTGGTCCCGCTATCCCCGTCGGTCCAGACCTGACCATTCAGGCGGTCATAAGCGCCCCCACCCGCAGTACACTCGCCATTGGCGTTGTAATAAGAGCGGTTACCATCTGCATCAATCCGGTACCGACCCTTGGTGTCAGTCCCCAGCTGACGGTTAAACCCGAACATCCAGTGCTTGCCCAGGCCATTGCCCCCAGACATCTCCCCCTGGCTGTTATAGGTCCGCACGATCTCCGCATCCGGGCCGATGCCCTTGACCACTTCATCCACCCGCTGGATCACCAGATTGCCATTGGCAGCATTGACATAGATCTGATCCCCGCCCTGCCCCGTGGCAGATTGGCCCAGCACACTGCGTCCTCCCAGTGTGTTGAGTGATGTATCGAGCAAACCCTGTCCCTGACCTGTAACGATGGCAACCATTAAATAATCCCTGAATCGATATGAATGTCTGATGCGCGCGCAATATG
>NZ_JARRAF010000103.1 GCF_030129945.1 Parachitinimonas caeni | reverse complement strand
TACTGCTGTCCGTTGCCCCTTTGATCTGGGTTGCGTAGCGGATGGTCTCGATCTTGCGGCCGGCGCCATCGTACTGGTATTCGGTCAGATAGCCTTCGGCATCGAGCTGGCCGGTGCGCAGACCATCCGCGTCGGTGAAGTAGCGGGTGATGCGGTCCGGTAACGTAGGAATCGTCTTCTTGGTATCGCTATCCGGATCAATGAGTTCCTTCTGATTACGAAAGAACTCCATAACAGATTGGGCGGATAGGTTGGTGTAGGCGCGCAGCTGATCCCGCTGTTTTCCGGCATCCCCATCAGTGCGGGGTTTCGTTGCACCATTTTCGAGAAGGTAGAGTGGCAAATAAGGAATGCCATAGCGGATGGTCTTCAGGACCGCACCGGTGCCGTCGTACACCGTCTCCGTGGCATAGCCATCGGCATCCACGGTGATCGCCGCCCGGCCTCGCTGGTCGTAGAACACCAGATCCAGCCGGTCATCGACCGAGGCTGGGGGCACCACGCCTTTGGCCTGCAGGCCCTCGATGTCCAGATCCAGCAGGATCGGGGTGCCTGCCTGATACAGCTTCCCCATCTGCTCGGCTGTCAGTCGCGTCGCATAGCGGTAGGTATAGGCCAGCTGATTATTGGCGTTGTAGTGGTACTCGACAAACGCCCCGGTCTGATCGACTTCGGCACATTTGAGACCGGCGGCGTTGTAGAACACCCCGGTGTAAACGCCGGTGGCATCGCCAACGACGCGCAGACGGCCCTGGGTATCGTAGGCATAAGAAGTCTTGGCACCGTCCTCGCCATCCAGCTTCAGATCAGAGACCTCAACCCGGCTGACCAGCTCACCGGCCCGGTCGTAGGTCTCGATGGTCTTGCGTACGGTCTTGGCCTTGCCATCGGCCTTCTGGAGCTCGTCGGTAACGGTGATTTGCACCACCAGCCCCGACGCCACTTTGGTATCGTCGCCGCTGTAGTGGCGGGTGGTCAGCGTCGTACCGGTCTTGCTGGTCAACAGGCGCCCCAGGCCGTCGTAGGTGTAGGTGGTTTTTTCACCATTTCCGGCCCAGCTTTGTACCAGTCGACCCGCCAGGTCGTAGACATAACTGGTGGTAACCCCTCCCACCTGACGGCTCTTCAGCTGGCCCAGATCGTCGTACTCGTATTGGCTCTCAACTTTAGTCGCCATCCCCAAATCGCCATCCGAGGTGGTGGTCTGATTACGGGCCCACTCGCCCAATCTGGCGACGGTCTCTACCGCAAGGGGCGCCCCATACTGAATTTCGCTCCGGCGTAAGCCATTTTCGTAGGTGTACTGGGTTAAACGGCCAGCAGGGGTCAGCAGAAAGCGCAGATGACGCTGGTTGTCATAGAAGTAGCGGGTGGTCTGCCCACTGGCCGACGCCAGCTGGTCTGGCTTGACGGGATTGCCATACACCGTCTCGCTCTGCAACAGGTGGCTGGTCGGATCATATTCCCGGGTCGCAATCACATTGCCCTGGCTGTCGGTCTGCTGAGTCCAGTTGCCATAGCCGGCGGCATGCCCGGCATAGAAGGTGGTCACGCCATCTTTGGTGGACTGACTGCTGTCCGGCAACACCGTCACCTTCACCAGATCATTCCTGCCATCGGTGCTGTACTCATACGTGACCTGGCTGCGCCGGCCATCCACCTGCGGCTGGGTAATACTGGCCAGTTGCCCGGTTGCCGAATATTTCAGTTCGGTCGTGGCAGCGGCCGAGGTTGGGGTGTCCAGCTCCGAGTCGCTGATCCAGGTGCGGGTCAGACCGTCGTTATCGTAAGCAAAATGGGTATAGCGCTTGCCTAGCTGCGTCTGTTCCAGAATGTAGCGGACACGATGGTGGGCGTCGTTGTAGTAGGCAATCGATAACTCGCTGCCATCGGGCTGGGTGATCTGGCTGATCCGGCCATCGCTATAGGTGTAGCGGGTGGTATAACCCTTGGTGACGCCCGCTTCCTGCCAGTGGGTGGTGATGCGGACGCTATTGCCATCCAGGGCATAGTCGGTGCCAACGTGACGAGCCAGGTCCTCACCTTTGCCATCCCTCAGATTCAGCTTGTCATCCGCAGCCTTGGCGTTAACGATCCGGATCGACGTGAGCTGGTTGGAACCGTCATAACCAAAGCGGATCACGGCGTTCTCTGTCGCAGCGGCTTTGCGATCTGCCTTGACCTCAGACAGCAAGCCGTCCGACCGATATTCCAGCGTCAGTTTGCGGCCATCGGCATACTCAATCCTGCTCAGGCGATAATTAGAGCCTTCGTAATATTCCTTGGTACCCGTATCGCCATCGGTCCATTCCCAATTGCCATCAGCCTTCTTGATTAGGGTGTCATAGGCTCCGCCACCGGCGGCGCACTCACCGTTTTTGTTGTACTGAGAACGATTGCCATCGCCGTCAATCCGGTACCAGACTAATTCGTTATTAACCGTCTCACTCTCCAGCCGACGGTTAAATCCAAACATCCAGCCATGATCCAGGCCATTGCCCCCGGCCATCTGCCCCTGGCTGTTATAGGTCCGCACCACCTCCGCATCCGGGCCGATGCCTTTCAGTACTTCATCCACCCGCTGGATCACCAGATTGCCATTGGCAGCATTGACATAGATCTGATCCCCGCCCTGCCCGCTGGCAGATTGACCCAGCACACTGCGTCCTCCCAGTGTGTTGAGTGATGTATCGAGCAAACCCTGTCCCTGACCTGTAACGATGGCAACCATTAAATAATCCCTGAATCGATATGAATGTCTGATGCGCGCGCAATATG
>NZ_JARRAF010000102.1 GCF_030129945.1 Parachitinimonas caeni | reverse complement strand
GGGCTGTCTGGCTATTCACAGTTGGTGGATGCCCAGCCGATCAAGGTCAATGGCGAGGATATGGTTGAGCAGACCATTGCTCCCTAGCCGCCATTGCCATCCCGAGCTGCCACGGCGATAGCGGCCCATTGGCCGTGGAAGGCAACAAACAGCCAACACAACTCCCCACCACCAAGGCGCAGCAAGGGGCTTGATCCAGGTAACCCATACAGAAGAAAAATTTTATTTATCAAATACTTGAATCAAATTGCCAGTGTAACTACAATCCGCCCACTTTCTTCTGCACTACCATGAACCAAGCAACACCCCACCCATATCGGAGACAGCCTAAAGCGCAGCAGCACTGGGCTGCATAGGGGTGGAGAAGACAAGCCAGCCGTTTGTGGTTGGATGAAGCTCGAATTGCCACCCGTATCGCTTAAGGGGTTCGAAGATGAAAATAAGGTTCCTGGTAGGAGCGCAGTTGCTGAACACATTCAGTGCTCAAGCGTCGAATGCCTACGTCCACCCCCATTACCATAACACCTCAATTGGTCGAGCTATTCTCTTTCTGCTTTCCTCAGAGCGAAGCAGATAACAACAGATCTCAGCTCTAATCTTAGGTCAATCCAGAGAAATCCTAATCACACAAAAACAAGTTTAACCAAGGATCAAAAATGAAGAAAATACTGGTTTTTCTTTTACTGGTTTTTGTACTCACTTCATGGTTTTTTATTTCAAATAGATCCGGCAAAAGCCATCTTTCTACCAAGCCCACAAAAATAACGCTAGTCTCCAGATCAGGAAAAGAGCTCTCGTTAATAGTCCCAGAATGCACGGTTTCTGCAACACCTAATATTCGTAAAAAAGAGGAATTCATTCGACTGGACGGCAAATGGATTTTTGATGACAAAACTGCCAGACTTGCGTGTGGCGACATGAATGAAAGTATTGTTATAAGTCCAACAGAGAGCAAACCGACGGCTGTTTTCACATTAGAGCGACGTATTTCAAATAAATCGTGGCGATTGGTTTTAGATACTGATGCCTATAAAATATACAGAGAAAAGGCTCTTGAGAACGGAAAATTACAAGACAATATGGAAATTGTATCCTTTGCAGGGAAAAACAATTATTCGTCATACGTAAGATACTTGATTTCCACGCCAACACCACACTGGGGGACCGGCCAAATAGATGACCACTTCGAATTTAGGTACCTAATTCATTCAGCCCCAATGAAACCAGAAAAAATAATATCTAGAGATGCAAAGATCTCGGAATACGTAAACTCTTTAATAAGGAAGTAATTTAATGAAATTAACTCAAGACCAGGTAAGAACACTGAAGATTTTAGTTGAGAACCACACCATTGATGGAAATTATGGGAAAGCCTATATCTACATAAGGGATCTTCTGGGAGAAGCTTATAAAAATGATGGCTCATCCAAAGCAAGCTTCTACAAAAACAGTCTATATAATCGCTATACTTGGTTTTGGGTTGCTGCACAAACCAATTCACAGGATGGTGGTTTAGTAGATACTGAGTTACGCGCTGTATCGCAAGGGCTAGCAAATCAAAATGGCAAATCATTCTCCGATTTAATATACAATAAAGCATCCAATGATTTAGCAGCTGTGCTATTCGAAAGAATAATTACATTCGGAGAAATCCCATCCATCGAATGGATCGTCAAGGCCGACGCAGATAATTTTGCACAGGGTTTTGGCCTTAAAAGCTGGCAGTGGCCGGGCACTATGGGGGATTCTCTGGTTCTAGGTGGAGACTGGGTGTCTATTCCTGACTCGGTTTCCAATTCAGATATAGTTTCCAATCTGGCCATTTTAGCAACATATGGTGCTGCCTATGGTTGGGATGCGCTAGTTGGCCAAGCATCAGCAGTTTTTACAAAATCTAAATATTACAACTCTTCCAATATCGCTGATATGGCAAAAAAGGAAGGGAAAGAAGGGATCGCAGCTCGACTGGCATTGAAGTATCTTTTACCGCTAACCACTGTGCAGAATGATAACTCTGCTTATGAGTCCATCAATAGAAATGGCGAGTTGGATATATATGACAACAACTCAGAAAAAGGGTCTATATCGCTTGAGTACATCGCACAGCGCGCCAAACTACTGAGCTTAATTACTTCGACCAAGCCATCACAAACATCAACCTTGCCAATCCCTGGAAAGGAAGACATCTACGCCCCAAGTGCTGATGGGAAATTTTATTTATTTGAAGAGAGAAACAGTAAATTTACCGCAGCCCTAATTCCTGCAGATGGATCGATTCCAGAGCCGTATCAAATAATTTTTGGTAATGAAAGTAATGAAAGCCTGACTGGTGGCAGTAAGAACGATTCATTGTTTGCAATGGATGGCAACGACACCCTCGACGGCGGCGCAGGTGCCGATTATCTGGAAGGTGGCAAGGGGCTGGATGTTCTCAAGGGGGGTGAAGGCAATGACACCCTGTTTGGCATGGCCGACAACGATACGCTGGACGGCGGTGCCGATGAAGACAGTCTGGATGGTGGTGCCGGTGCGGATTCGTTAACCGGCGGCTTGGCGCGCGACACCTTGCGTGGCGGTAGCGGCGATGATCAGCTGTATGGCGAAGAAGGTAACGATGCCTTGTATGGCGGTGCCGATAAGGACCAGCTCAACGGCGGCGCCGGTAACGACTGGCTGGAAGGTGGCGATGGTTTTGACACCTATTTTGTCGAGAAAGACCAAGGCAACGATGTTTTGTTAGACAGCGACGGCGTCGGTGGTATCGTTTTTTGCGGCACTGCTCTGACTGGTGGTCAGTCAAAGAACGGTGGTTCGGTCTTTACCGATGTCAACGACAGCCAGATTACTTACACGCTCACCAGCCCTTCAAACGGCA
>NZ_JARRAF010000101.1 GCF_030129945.1 Parachitinimonas caeni | reverse complement strand
TCCAGGTGTCGGTGGTTTTCCAGGTGCGGCCGGCGCTGTCCACTTTCCGCTCGGACACGACGGCGCCGCCACTGGTGACGCGGGTCAGATAGCCTTCGAGGCTGTAGCCATAGTTTTCGGTATGGGCATACTGGCCGTAGCCGGCATCGGTCTTGCCGCCATAGGCCGCCTGGGTGCGCTGGTTCAGGTAGTTGTAAGTCAGCGCCACGCCGCGCTCGCCTTTGACGACCGTGGTTTGGCCCGCTTCGTCTTTGCCCAGTTCGCCCTGGCTGACCACGACTCGGTTGAAGTTGTCGTAGCGGTACCAGTAGCAATCCAGAGAAATGAAGTTCTTTTTGGATCATTCAAACAGGACAGCGGAACAATTTACTCACTTGGAACATAGTTAGGATTTGAAAGGGCCTTCTATTAACCCTTTTTCATTAACTTTCCAGGCACCCACAATCGCCTCAGGAAGAATGCGTCCAGTTTTCGGGTATTTCTTATCAAGAACATATCCCCAGCCGCCAGGATTTTGCATCGCTTCGTTTACTGCCTCTTCCGTAGGCTTAACATTGTCTATTTCTGAATGATTCAATCCACTCATTGTGAAATTGCCTTTGCAAGTTGACTGTTGTCAATAAGCCAACCTCAGCAAAATCTAGTGAGGAAACTAGATCAGCCATTCTGGCTTGCTTACCTTTTTCGAGCAGATAACCGCTCAAGCCATTCGACATCTGGCGAGCCATTCGAGAGGAAAGAAAATCCTTCCTACAGGCATTTATCATTAAAAATGCTTCTTCTGGTTCAAGAATGTGCTCTCGGAGGTCATTGAGGCAATTGATAAAATCCTTCCCAATTGCAACATGCTCCAATCCCTCAATTTTAATTTTCAGTTCACAATCTGAAGCCACAGAGATGAATAACTCCACCTCTATGACTCGATTGAGCTTGGCAAGGTATAGGCTCACTTTTTTGGCTGTCAATTTCCCCGTCATCCGTTCCTATTACCCTACAAGATATCACCATCATCTTGAGGCAGAATTTTTATCACCTGCTCATTTATTACCAGAAAGCGCGTACTGGACTGAAAGTTGTGAGAGCCTACCATCTGCTGCCACTTATAAATATAAGTGACTTTTTTAGGGTCTTTTGAGTCTATAAAATCAGGCTGTCCCAAACAATCAGTAAGAAAATTTACAGGCATTGGCGACTTTCTAATTTTAAAGAAAATTGCATACATGGCCTCTGCAAAAATGTCAGATTCTCCACGTTTATCTCCAAGGGAGGCAATCTTTTTACCCGCTTGGGCATAGTCATAGCTCTCAGGGGAGTCATTAAAATCAGAAAACATTGCGGGGTCCTTTTTCAGACATGATGACTCTTAAGTCGACCATATTGCCACCATAGTAAAAGACTGTTTTGTCTGAGTACAGCTTCCAGACTCTACTTAACTCCCAACGAGTTACATTTCTCGGGACAATCATTGATCCCTCAGCTCCAATATCCATCACTCGCTCAAGAGATGATCTATTTAGATTAGTCACAACACCATCCAAATTAAAGTGAATCTGTTTTGACTCTTTCATCAACGAATCGATTTGCGATTCAAGAGCTTTGGCGGAGGTGGCCCTAGGAAAACCTCTTTCCCGCGCTATGTCAAAATACGTTTTTATGGATGGATCTTCCAATTTTGAGACAAATCTATTTAGTTGCCCGTGTTTAGCAAGATCTGAGATGTGCGCAGGATGGTCTTGTACGCCAAGGGCTAAAGAAAATTGAGCTCTTTCACCTGCCAAATCGGCCACTTTACTTATAGATGTTGTCTCCAACCCCACCACCGGTATCAACAGGGGTACCGTATCACTCGGTACAACCTGGAAGTTTGGCATGGTTGCTTGGCTGAACTTACCCATCCACGAATTGACAGGGACATCCACCATCACCACCCCCAGGCGGACGTGGGTATTGGCCAACTCACGGTAAACATTTGAACCTCGTACCACACCCGATGCCTTGCTGACTGCTGCACCCACCGCCGGCGCGTACGGCAAGGCCGTCAACCCCGCCGTAGCAAGCGATCTTGCGCCTTCCGCGTCACCTGCCAGCAGTTGCTGGGTACCCAGACTGAGCAGGTTGCCGGTCAACCTCAGGTTGGTGCCAACGTCGCGCACCAGGTTGTAGCCGTCTTCCATTGCCGCCCCACCGGCCGCAATCGTCAGCGGAATGGCGCTGTAGAGGGCGGTTTGGCCGGGGTAGGGACTGTTGCCGATGTTGTTCCAGATACCGGCCGTGGTCTCGGCCATGTAGTTGCGGCTCAGGTTCTGGGCGGTGGCCGCTACAGCCGCCTGGGCGCTCAGGATCTTCTGCTGGGCTTGTCGCACTTCAGATTTGACCCATTCAATCTGATCATCGTTGGCACCGGCTGCCACGGCGCGCAGGACTTTCTGTTCGCCCAGCAGGTCCATCCGGGTGGCTTCGGCGGTGGTCAGGCCCAGCAGGGCGGCATTGGCCGAGGTGGGCGCCAGGCTGACGCCAGCTTGATACGCGGCACGGATGATGGCTTGGTTTTCCTGATCGGCCTGGTTCTGCCAGCCATTGTTGACCGCTATCCGCTCAATGCCCACTACCCGCCGTAGTGCATCCTGCCTGGCCAGGCTAGCGGCAGCGTCGTCATCGCCTGCGCCGCCACCCAGCCCAATATTGCTGCCAAGGTGCGGGAACATGCGGTATTTCGATGGGCCTTCGTCAAACCGGAAACGTGGGTCTTGATACGTGGTGCGGACGGTCAGCGAGTTGTAGGCATCGGCGATGTCTGATTTTGCCAAGGCATCGTCCACCATCGCTTGCTTACGCTGCTGCACATCGGCATTCCATTGCCGGCCGCCTTCGCTGCCGGCGTCCTCGGCCCCGCCACTGCCGGCGTAATACAGTATCCCCGCCCGAGCCGCATCCATGCTGGCTTGCATCGGGTCGATGCGGCCGGTGCTGATGCCTTGGGACACCATTGAGCCGATCAGGCCACCGACGATGGCGCCGCCCTGGCCGCCAACGGTTCTGCCCACATAGTCCCCGGCCC
>NZ_JARRAF010000100.1 GCF_030129945.1 Parachitinimonas caeni | reverse complement strand
CCCTGGCCCAACTGAGCGGCCCCACACCCAAGCCGCAACCGGCCCCGAAACTGGACACCATCCAGCTCGACCCCACCCAACGCAAAATCCTGCAAGCCCTGCCGCTAGAGCAACGTGCCCAGGCCCGCGCCGACATGCTGGCCAGCGCCCACGCCATAGCCCAAGCCCGGCGGCAGATGGCGGCGGCGAATGAGGGGGAGGGGGAGGCAGAGGAGAACGAGGCTGCGGGGGATGATGGTCACCAACCCGGAACCGTAGCCAGTGCGGATACAAATAACGGTCAGGCGAGCGAAGCGACAGCCCCCTTCCACATCTACTACTACCACCCCGACCAGATCGGTACCCCACGCGAACTGACCAATGCCGCAGGCCAGATCGTCTGGCGCGCTGAATACCTGGCCTGGGGCAACACCCTGAAACTACACTGGCTGACGGATGTCGCACCGGTAGAACAGCCGCTACGGTTTCAGGGGCAGTACTACGATGAAGAGACGGGGCTGCATTACAACCGTTTCCGCTATTACGACCCGGATTTGGGGAGGTTTGTTAGTCAGGATCCGATTGGGTTAAGGGGTGGGATTAATCTTTTTGAATATGCGCCGAATCCGTTGGAATGGATTGATCCAATGGGCTTGTCAGGGAGAAAAGAGCCCACGCCATGGATACCTCCGGGTAATTCTAAAGAGGGGTGGCAACATATTGACGAACGTCATGTTAGTGGGACACATGCCAGTGGTCACGGAGACCTTTTTGAGCCAGGGACAACTCAAGCGGAACTGGAAAAGGTGTGTGAGTGCCTAGTAAAAAAAGGAACAAGAATTTCTGATCCAAATAAGCGAATGCAAACGTATGAGAAGCGCATGAAAGTTAATGGTAGGCGCGACAGAGTAAGAGGTGTTTTTGATTCGCATGATGGTAATCGAACAATTACTGTCTTTCCAGTAAGAAGCGAGTGATTTTAATGAACGTAAAATTCTATCGTGATGTGGACGGTGCTGCATCCGGGTTTGACATGGGAGATATAGAGTTCGCGTTTGATAATATTGTGTTCTCTACAAGAGGTAACCCCAGGCTAAAAGCAATGATTTATCTTTCAATCATTGAATTGCTTGATGGGCTCTTGAGGTTTAAGGGGGCTGGGCGGTACGAGTTTGTAGCGGTTGATTCGTCGTTTCGAATTTTATTTTCCAGGAAAAGAAATAAGGTTTTAATTGTTCACGGAAGGGACTCGATTCTTGTTTCGATGGAAGAGCTATGGCAAGCCGTGAGAAATGGGGTTATCAGTTTTTCCTCAACAAAAGATAATCGTATACCTGAGCAGGATTCTGTTTATATGGATTTTAAAGAGTCGTTTGATAAATTTATGAATTCGACAATTTAGATGCTTGGTTGAGATTGGTATCTCGCGCTAACTGACCAATGCCTCAGGCCAGATCGTCTGGCGCGCCGAGTATCTGACTTGGGGTAATACCCTGACTACACTGGCTGACGGATGCTGAACCGGTGGAACCCAGCACCTAGAGAGGGGGTGTTATGCTGGTTTGGGAAATGGTTTTTTCGGAAACTTGTAATTTTGACAAATTTTGTTATGTGGGTGGAGGTGCTCCACTTAACAAGGAGTCTTGGCCGTGTAATAAAAGAGGGGAGGCTTTGATTCATTTGGCTACAATATCTTCTTTTGCGTTGAAGAGATTTTGTGGTATTAGTATTGATGAGCAGGTTGTTGTTTCTATTTTCTCCTCTTACTTAAAGAGTGATTATTTCTTAGATGAAATAACTTATTCTGGCTCAGAGCAAGAACTTGAGGAAATACGGTCTGGTTCAACAAAAGTGGTTGTGTGTGGAAGAATAGAAGAAGAAAATAATTTTTCTGAATTTTATATTCCCAAAAGATACTTTAATTGTGTGGAGCAGATTATTGAGAATGATTGCATTCCTATGTTCTCTTTCTTGGCTGAAAGTTGCCCAAATTTTACACAAAATGAAATTATGAAATTTGATGGTATGCGATTCATTTCTCAGTTTTATTCTGGTGATTTTCCTAAGCCTTTTAGAGGGGTTTTGGGGATGGTTGATGCGGTGGGATATGCTTTTTTGGACATATCTGGTTCAAATTCAAATGGCGGTCTGTTCTTTGTCCAAACTGGGTGAGCGCATGAGCCAAGTTCCGCTTCCTGCATAGCTCAGGCTGCGTTTTCTATCAACTAAGTTATGGCCTCAATCGGAGACGAGTAGTTGAAAGTTTCCTATGGGATGGAGAGGTGGCTAAAGGCAAACAGGTAGCCCCGCAGGGTGGTTTCCAGTTTTGTTATCAACGCCGAATACGGCCCGCATGGCCGGGTCGGCCGGCTGATCGAAGAACAAGCCGTTGATGGCGTCCTCCACCGCTACCACTACCAAGCCCTGAGCGACCGGCTGGCGCAACGCGAAGACATTGCTGCCTGGTACCAGCCCGACGTCCGCTCCGGCCACATCGGCCTGCAACCCCCGCCCGACCAGCCGCAACGGCCCCCCCACGGCTTCACTGCCGACGGCAAACCGCGCCTCGTCAGCGACTACCACTACGACCCGGCCGGTCGCCTCGTCCGCAAAACCACCGCCGACGGCCCGACCCGCTTCGCCTACGACGCCGCCGGCCAACTGACCGAAGCCGAACAGGCCGGCCACCGCTGCCAGCTCGTCTACGATGCCCTGGGCCGCGTGATTCGCGAACAGCAAGGCCAAGCCAGCCTCGACCACCACTACGACGCCCTCGGCAACCGCCTGAGTAGCCGCCTGCCCTCCGGCCGGACGATTCAAGCCCTGTATTACGGCAGCGGCCACCTGCACCAACTCAGCGTTGATGGCCAGCTGATCAGCGACATCGAACGCGACGCCCTGCACCGCGAAACCCACCGCAGCCAGGGGCAACTCAATGCCCGCTTCGGCTACGACGCCGTCGGCTGCCTCATCGCCTATGCCGCCTACGGCCCCAACAGCCAGGCCAGACTCGGCCGCCGCTACCAGTACAACCGGGCAGGAGAACTCCTCACCCTGCACGACTCCCTGGCCGGCCCGACCCGCTACCACTACGACCCGGCTGGCCGCCTGCTGCAAGCCAACGACGAACGCTTCAACT